>NZ_JBXVVT010000001.1:0-1296589 GCF_057219935.1 Tabrizicola sp. T74
GTCATCCACGCGCGGCTTGCCGTGGCTCTTGGGAAAGAAAGGCTGCAGCCGCGCCATCTGCGCCTCCGTCAGCCAGAAAAGGTTGCTCATCGCTCAGTCTCCTTACGGAGGCTGAATCACGCCGCAGACGCAAGATCAATGGGTCCTGACCCTAACGCCGTCCGCTGTCTCCGCGCGCGCAGCCAGTCGGCGCAGAGCCATACCGACCTGCGCGCCATGAATATGCGTATAGAGGTGGATCTCGTCGGCAAGCAGCGCACGCGGCGGTGCGAAGCACATGTCGTCACCGAATAACGCACCGTAGCGTGGATCGTGCAGCCACTGATGAAGGCTGTCTGTCGTTGGCAGGAACAATGCCGGCGGTCGTTTACGCAACTGTGCTTTCGATCCGATCCATCCATCGAACCGCCAGTCGCCGGTGGTACAGACAAGTGCATCGGCGCCGTCCTGCCCGCCGCCGGCGCGCAAGTGGAGTCCATGACCGCATAATGGGCAGGCGAAGAAAGGGAACTCGAACGCATTCGGGCCTGCCGAACGCCAAGTCTCGCGGTAGCGGGCGTTCATTGTCTCGAAACTGTCGGGCACGTCGGATACTTGCAGGCCCAAGGTCAGCAACGGCAGGTCGGGGACAGCCGCGACCGCCGCCAAATACGCCGCAAGCCGTTGAGCCTGGTTGGTGGCAAGCCTAATGCGGGGATAGGCTAGGATCGCACGCACACCGGCTATTCCGCTGAGGCGATCGCCGAGCGCTCCCGCGATGAGGGGTAGCACGGCGGCTTCGGTCTTACCCGAGCCTGTATTGGCCGCGATGGCGATGTTCGGCACGCCCTCGCCGCGCCACGCCGCTAGACCCAGCATCAATCCCTTCCGCTGAAATTCGGCGAGCGCTGCGTCGTCCCCCCAGATGCCCGCCAAGGCGCGGTTCAGTCCGGCTAACGCTTCGGCTTGGGCGGGGCTCGCTTCGGCAATAGCCTCGTCGAACACCGATCGGAGCGGACGGTTACGGTCGGGTTTGTTGCGGTCGCGCAATTCTACCTTGAGGTTGCGCACCAGATAGGGTTGATCACCGGCATCATCGGTCTTGAAGCGCTGCTTTACATTACGCAGCTCGCGTCCGAGTTCGGCCATGCGACTGCGCACCCTGGAGTCCTGCGCAAGCATGACAAAACCATTGGCCTCGAGCCGCGAGAGCGCCGACAAGGTGCTGTCCGCAGAGCGCCCGCCTTGGCGGGCGAGATAGACGATGGAGGTCCAGGATTCGAATACGCCGAAGTTGATCCGGGCCGCTTCGATGTCCTCAAGCAGGTTGAGCAGCCGGTAATCGTCTTCCTCGACCGCCGCGACCGGCACATCGGGTTCCGCACCACCGATGTCTACGTCAGCGGCTGTCATGGCGATTGTCATCGACCCAGACGCCGCGCCAAGGACCAGCAATCCTTCCGCTTGGAGTCTCTGTATTACCGGCATGAGCAGATCTTCGCCGCGCTCGGACATCCACGCGAAGCGATCGCGTGCGCCGCGACCATTGGACCAGTCGTAGAAGCAGTGCTTGCCAGAGCGGGTTTCGCGAATGATCGTTCCAATCCGCGCTCGCACCGTGTCGATGTCGATATCATAAACCCGCCGCGGTTCCTCGAAGGGGCGCACCTGCCAGTAGCGGCCAAATCTGCCGTAGCGCTGCTCGAGGGAGATCCAGCCCAGCAGATGCAGCAGCCTGGCGTCGGCAAATGGTTCATTCGGCAAGGCCATCGACTTGCGGATCTGCGACAAAGTGGCGCTACCGTGGCTGCTGGCGGCCGTGGCGCGGCGAATGGCCGCGAGCAAACCCTCGAGCGCCGGGGTCATCTCGGGTCGAACGGCCTTGGTTGTTGTGTCGGGCGTAAGGTCGACGTGGAGGTGGTCGCCGTCAAACCCGCGCGCTCGGATCTGGACTTTGACCTGTCGTCCCGCCGGCCCATCAACAATGGTGTCGGTCACATAGTCGCAAGAATACACGAACTCGCGTAACAGTTCGGCCTTATCCATCGTCTCCTGCTCGGCCGGTGCCGCCTCGAGCAGACGCCGGCTGATGATCAGAACGAGCTTGGTTCTTGCCCGGGTCGAGGCGACATTCAGCCTCTCTGGCGAAAAGATGAAATCGGCTTCGGCCAGCGCGAATTCGGGATCGGCGACGCAATACGACAGGATTATCGCATCGCGCTCTTTGCCTTGGATGCGATCGACGGTTTCGACAAAGGCATCGGTCTTGAGCGCCGTGGGCATCAAGGCCCGGATGGCCGCATTTTGCGCACGATGGGGACTGACCACAGCGACGACATCCGACCAGAAAGCAGCAGGCGCAACCGGACCGTCGGGACCGATCACGCGATCGCTCAATTCGGTAGTCAGCTTGGCAGCAAGCACCGCCTCGAACGGATTGGACGTGGCCGAGGCCGGACCGTCGTGCACCAGCGTGACGATCGGCAACGCCGGGTCGAGCGCGAGCCGGGCGACAAGATCGAGCCCTTCGCGCCAACCCTCCCGCAGGGCCAGTGTCTCGGCCGGAGCCGCCGAGACATAGCGGCCAGGATAGAATTTGCGCTCAGGGAAATGCGCGAGCGGCGCATTGAGGCGGAAGGTTTCCTCAAGCGGAAACTCCGCGGCGCCGGCGGATTTCAAGAAGGCATAGAGCGAGCCCCCCAATTCCCGACCTTCGATCTGGGTCGAGGGCATCGAGCGCACTGGAGGCAGTTGCTGATCGTCTCCCGATACAACGATCCGGCAACTCGGTGCCATCCCGGCAAGCGCCATTAGTCCCTGTCCGAGTACCATTTGCGATGCCTCATCGATGCAGATGAGGTCAAACAGCGGCGCTGTTGGACCATCGATGACCGGCAAGGCGCCAGACCCGATCAGCCGATAGAGCGACCAGACGGTTGCGCCGATGACGGCCCGACCCGAACCAATACTCTGCGCAACAGCGGTTTCGTCGCCGCGGGCAAGCAACTGTACTCCCGGGCTGAGGCCACCGGTCGGCGGCGCGCCGTAATAGATGGGAGCCGGCGCCGCCGGATCATGCAGAGCTTGCCGCTTTGCTACGGCGTCGAGGACATTGCCCACGGCATTCTTAGTGAAAGCGGTGACCAATGTGCGTGCAGTGCGCCCGGCAGCAGGCCGCACCGCGCCAAAGCCGGTAATCAACCATGACAGCAAGTGAGTCTTTCCGGTGCCGGGCGGCCCCAGCACCAGTCCGACGCGCTGGTCAGCGAGGCCTCGCCACGCCGCCTCCTGCGCGGAGCGCAAAGTCCTATCCCCATGATGCGCGATCGACGGGATGGCAAAGACGTCGAGACCCTCTGTCCAAAGTGCCCGATCGGTTGCTGAGCGCGCAAACTCTGCCGGGTCACGCAGAAAGGACAGGATATCGTCGCGGGTAGTCATGGTATCGCCTGCGCGCCGAGAAAGCTCAAGAAGGCATCGGCTTTCGAGGAGTTGAAATCGACGAACGTCTGGTCGAGCCACCAGCCATCCGGCCCAGCCCGCCGCTTAATCTCCCGAAAGGTCGACCCGTTGAAATTGCCGCGAAACACCCGGACGCTGATGACGGTAGGTCCATCGTTCGACCAAGGCGGCTGAAGATCGCAACTCAGGCTTGACCAGAGTCGCGGTTCAAGGACGAAATCAGGCTCGCCATCGCTAAGGATAAGCCCGAGTGCGCCGGCGGAGAGGTCCGCTTCTTCGCATTCCCGCGGAATGGCGAAGCGCAGATAGGCATATCGGCCCTTCTCGTTGATGTTGAGAAGGCGCATTGGTCCGATCGCCCGTCCAGCGTCGCGGCGCACCCGCCTCGGTTGTGCGAGGCGGATCATCGTCTCAAGAAGGCCAGCGCGATTTTCGAGCAATTCGAATGCACGCAGCACGTCGAGGTCGCCAGCGTCGAGCGGGTTGAAGGTTGCCTGAAGCCGAAAGGGCTGTTTGTTCAGCCGCAGCATCGGCCCTTCGCCTGATGCTATGCGGCGACTGTGCTCGCTAAGAAGCCATTCGGCGATTGCCTGCGTCGCCGCTAAGCGGCTTGTGACGTCAGCGCGGATCGCATCGGCACCGGGTCCGGCGCCACGTCCAGCGCGCAGGTGCCGGCTGACGTCGAGTGGGAGTAACGAGGAAAATGGGCGTTCGAACGCTTCCGCTGGGTGATAAGCGACGGCGATCAATCCAGTTCGCTCCATCGCCTGCGATACCTGGCGCAGATCGTAGGATACCGTTACCGGCAACGAGAGCAATTGTTCGACGACGCTCCGCAACGCGGTTGCCGGCAAATGCTGCATCCCTCGGAATTCAGGTTCCGGCACCACTTCGTCGGGCGGAAAGAGCCTGACCATATGCAAAAGTCCGTTGCGAACGCGCGGATCGTCGAGGTGTCGTTTGACTGCGTCTTGCAGCGCGAGGGCTTCAGTAGCTTCGTACAGAAAGATATGGGCAAACCGGCTTGCCGGATCGGTTGGGTCGTCTATGGCGGCGTTGTGGGCATCAATGGCCTCAAGATCGAGAATAAGCCGTCCGAACACTCCAACCAGCGCGTCGGCCTCTGCAGCCCGGTCGGCGGTTGGCAGAACCTCAACAAAATCGCGGATGCCGGTCTGGTCGACATAGCGATATCCGAGCGTGACGAGGCAATCGTCGACCGGATCGGTGTCTGCGACCAGATAGATTGCGGCATCTACCTGAGGCGGCATTAGGAAGCTGTGCAGATCAGTGCCGGGCTGGACACGATCGTCGCGAAGCGCTCGGGCTCGGCTGACCAATTGCTCGGCACGCCGCGATAGCGACCATCCGGCGCCGTCGATCCGGCCAACACCAGCACCTAGATCGGCCAAGGTCGCGACCGTCCCGACTCCGATCGACAAAAGTGTCCGTTTGGCTTCGTGGCTAAGGCCGGCAACCGCGGAGACGTCGCGGAGATAGGGCGAACGCGATGGTCCGACAGCTTCGATGCAATGCGGCAGGTAAGCGCATTGTTCGCACTTGAAGTATACGTGAAAGAAGGTTTCGTCGCGCCCAGGGGCCACAATCTTGCTGGCTATAGACGGGAGTGTGGTCCGGCAGAAATCTTCGACGAGCCGAAGATAGGGCGCCAGCGAGAATTCGTCGATCTGCCAACGGTCCCCTTCGGCGTCACCGTCGTCTGGAATGTGCCAGATTTCGCCAAACGGATCGACCGTGCCGGGAATTCCAGTTTCGTCGAGGATTGCACGCAGGAGCAGGGCGTAAAATGCAACCTGGGTCTTGTGAAAGGCGCGCGCCGACCGTGTCGCTTTGATATCGATAATGCGAAAATGCGGGCCGTCGATGCGGATCTCGCGGCGAATGAGGTCGGCAAAGCTGCGCCGAACCGTCAGATCGGAATGTCCACCGACGAACACCGGCTTGCCCTTAGGACGAAGATTGACCTGCGCCGCATACTCCGCCGAGCCCTGGCCCTTTAGAAAGGCTATAGCGTGACGCTCGAGCAACCCGTCTTCGCCGAACGCCGGAAGCAGAACACCGGTTTCACGACCTAGCCGGGCGACCACGCGCTCCTCGTAGTCGACGCCAAGGGTCGCCCAAGGTTGCTCGCGATGGTCCTTGGCGACAGGAACTGCTGCAAGCTCAATTGCATCCATGATTTCATACCGGGTCTTCCTTTCGCACCGATATTGAAACCAGGACTTGATGGTCGAACCGCTTAGTCCCGAAGCCATTGTCCCCCCTAATGCGCCGGCACATTGCCTGCGTCGCTTATGCTGCGTTCGGGCGAATGTGATCATCTTATCCGTTCATGCGCAATGCGTAGGCTGGACTGTCACCGCGGTCGTCTGTCCCCTGAAATGTGGTCCGCCTCGCCTGCATCGGTCGGCTCACCGCCCATAGTAGTCATTCGTGAGCTATGCAGCATTGCCGACACCGGCGAACAATATCTGTGCCAGTACGCCCACGCCCGGCCGTCGTCAGACGGCCATTGTCTCCGGCGCCTTACCAGCATCGATCGCAGCCTTGAACCAGCCTGGCTGACGCCCGCGACCTGACCAGGTCACTTCAGGGTTTTCCGGATGACGGTACTTTGCGCCGGTCGGTCCAGAGCTCCTGCGGGTCTTCTTGCCGCCGGTCAATTCAGCGAGGCTGAAGCCCAGCTCCTTGGCGTGAGCCTCGAGGGCGGCCATCGCTTCCGTCTTCTTGCGATCCGAGAAGTCGGCAATGGCCTTTCCCACGTCCTTCTGGAGTGACTTCAGTTCAGAAAGCGACAGGTCGTTCAGATTGAAGCTGGCCATGGCAGGATCCTTGTTTTTGTTTTGCCGGACAGTAGCCAGTTCACCCCGATTACGCAATCGTCCGGGATGAGTTCGGCTAAAGGTATCGACTGGTCCTGATGTTTGGCAAGCATATGAGAGAACTCAGTTTTCTGATCCCCGCTATTCGGCCTCCCCCAGCGTCCTGCGAATGATCCTCAACACCTTTTCTGTTTGGGAGATTTCAAAGTTGAGTTTGACAATCTCATTGTCCTCGGTGGCGTCTTCCAGCAATTGCTGGAGTTCTTCCAATTCCTCCTCGAAGATCTTTCGCCGCTTTACCCAGGTTTCCCACTCGGCCAGCTCCTCCTTCGTCGCTGGGCCGATGATCTTGGCGGTGCCAGCCCGGATGTCGATCACCACATGATCGGGATGTGGCAGCGGCTCCGGCGCGTCCTTAATGCCCAACCGCTTCCGGCGATCGAGTTCACGTTCCCATTCGACCTTGTAGTCCATCGCAGTCTGAAGCCACTCGTTGTGCAGGGCCCGGTTCGATGCCTCAACGCTCGCCAGAAGCTCGGAGAAGAGCCGCTGCGACCGGTGCTGGCCCTTGACGGCATTGACGGCCAGAGACCGCAGCACCGCCCGCGCAATCGGCACGGTCACGTTCTTCGTGCCGTCCCGCACTGTTATGGTCCGATAGGCCTCTTCCAGGATGATCGCCTTCATCCGCTCTTCGTTCAGCTCGGGCACCTTGTTCTTCGATCCCTTTGGCCGCCCCCGCGGATTGCCGGAAACACCCTTTTGGAACTTGCTGCCTTCCGGTGGCTTCCCGTAGCCCACCTCGTAACCGGGACCGGAGGCGAGCGGTCCAGGTTTCCCTGGCCCCGGGCCCTCCAGTCCAGACTTGCGGCGATCCTTCATTCCGCAGCCTCCAGGATACCCGCACCCACGCTCTGTCCCGCCCGAGGCCAGCCACAGACCAGTTGCACTGCCGTGTCCTTGGCCATCCGCTCCCAGCGAACGAGAATGCGGTCGCAGTAGATCGCATCGAGTTCCACCAGCCGAGCCCGGCGCCCGGTCTTCTCGGCTGCGATCAGGGTCGAGCCGGATCCGCCGAAGCTGTCGAGGACGATCTCACCACGGGCCGAGACGTCCTTGATTGCGTCCGCGATCATCTGCACCGGCTTAACGGTGGGATGCAGCTGCAGTTCTTCCATCCGCCCCGCCCGCATCGTGTTCACGCCGCGGTAGTTCCAGACATTGGTGCGGTAGCGGCCGTGCTGGCCAAGCTCGAAGCTGTTCACATGCGCCGCGTTGCCCTTCTTGAAGGCGAAGATTAGCTCGTGTCGCGACCGGTAGAAGGTGCCCATGCCGCCATTGTCCTTGGCCCAGATGATCAGGTTCTTCAACTCGTCATAAACGGCATTCCCTGCGGCGAGCATCTCGCCCATGTGACGCCAGTCCATGCACTGGTAGTGGATCGACCCGTCCAGGCTGTGGTTGGCCATATTTTGTAGCGCCTTCGTCAGGAAGGTGGTGAACTCGCCTTCCGACATCTCGCCCGAAGCCATGGCGAACTCTCGGTGCTTGGTCTTGCCCGAGCCGCCGACATGGCCGTCGATCTTCACGTTGTAGGGCGGGTCTGCAAAGACCATCCGCGCGAGCTCGCCCTGCATCAGGTCATCCAGTACCCGGGGATCAAGCGCATCACCGCAGATCAGCCTGTGATTGCCCAACTGCCAGATGTCGCCCGAGTTGACACGACGCGGTGCGATCTCCGGGATCACGTCATCTTCCGGGTTGCCCGGCTCTTCGGGGTTCAGCCCCTCGACCAGGCTGTCGATCTCCGCAATCTCGAAGCCGATGACATCGAGGTCGTACCCAAGGTTCTCCGTGGCGAGAAGGCCTTGTAACTCCTGGGCCAGGAGCTCTTCATCCCAACCCGCATTCAACGCGAGCTTGTTGTCCGCAATGACATAGGCCCGCTTCTCGGCCTCGGTCATGTGCTCGATCCGAATGCACGGCACCGCTGCCATCCCGAGGCTCTTTGCCGCCTCCACCCTGCCATGTCCCGCAAGGATCGTGCCATGCTGGTCGATGAGCACAGGATTGGTGAAGCCGAAAGTCTCGATCGACTTCGCGATCTGGCGAAGCTGCTTCTTCGAATGGGTCCGTGCGTTCTTTGCCCATGGCCGCAAGCTGGCAGGGCTGAGGTGTTCGATGTGGCTTTGCGCCATGATTGATCTCCGAGAAGGACCCGACGCAAACTGCGTTCGGATCGGACAGGATTTGGATCGCCCAGGGGGCGGCTATGCTCTGCTAGTGCGCCGTGGTCCTTGCGGAGCACGGTCTTTACGAGACGCCAACTCGGGAGTCGCAGGCCCGTGAGGGCAGCGACATTCTGGAGCGGTTGGTCTCATCGCCGGACTTTGTGAGTCGTGCTCCTGGGCGATGCCGAAGACCTCATTGGTGAACGGCGTCGTGATCCAGGCGACTCGCCAGTGCGGCCTCCTCCTGACCCCCAAAATACCATCCGATGTGAGAACAAATCAAGGCCACAGCATCACCTGGTGCCACCGTCAAGTCTTCGCTGGACTTCGCCTGTGACCAGAGCATTGCTGTTGGCCATGCCCGGCGCCGTCCGGGCTCGGCTCGGTACCAGGGCGCGGCATCCCGCCCGCCCTGTAGAACCGGAGCAGATCATGACCAAAGCCAAAACCAAGACCCGCTCAACCGATGAGGTGAAGGGACCGGAACCCTCTGCCGCAGCCCCACTGCCCAAAGCCCCGCGGCAGACCAAGGCAGCTCTGTTGCGGGCCCGGCTGTCCGAACCCGGCGGCGTCTCCCTTGCCGCCTTGATCGAGGTGACCGGATGGCAGGCCCATACCCTGCGCGCGGCCCTCAGCGGGTTGCGCAAGGAGGGACTGACCGTGACTCGGCACCGCGAGGGACAGGATACGATCTATGCGATCGAGACAGCCGGGTCTGACACCTCCGGTTCGCTGGAGAGCGGCACATGACCTCGATTGCCGATCTCGCCAGTATGGATCGGAAGGGTCTGGCCAAGCTCTGGTCGGATCTGATCGGCGGCGATGTCCCGGCCAGCATGAGCCAGCCGATGCAACGCAGGTTCCTCGCCTTCGAGCTGCAGGCAAGAGTGGAGGGTGGCCTACCGGCCGCCCTTCGCGCGCGGCTTGACCGGATCGCTGCTGGCGATGAACGCACGCCTTCGCCGACCCTGCAACCCGGATCCCGGCTTCTTCGGGAATGGAATGGCTCAACCCATGTCGTCGATGTCTTGCCCGACGGCTTCCTCTGGAACGGCCGTTCGCATCGCTCGCTCTCGTCTATCGCACGCACCATCACCGGGGCGCGCTGGTCGGGGCCACGGTTCTTTGGGCTGACCAATGCGGCGGATGGTAATGGCGCAGGGCCAGCGAAGGGCAAGGCATCCAAGAGCTGTCAATCGCGCCGGGATGATCTCGCATGGCCCAGAAGCCGGTGATCCGCTGCGCGATCTACACCCGCAAGTCGAGCGACGAAGGCCTTGATCAGGCCTTCAACTCGCTTGATGCCCAGCACGAGGCCTGTGCTGCTTACATCGCGAGCCAGCGCCACGAAGGCTGGAAGCTCCTTCCGGATCGCTACGATGACGGCGGGCTGTCCGGCGGCACGCTCGATCGCCCGGCCTTGCAGCGTCTCTTGGCCGAGATCGACGCTGGGCGCATCGGCATGGTGGTGGTCTACAAGATCGACCGGCTGACACGGTCGCTGGTCGACTTCGGACGTCTGGTTGAACGGCTCGACGCAAATGGCTGTTCCTTCGTGTCGGTGACGCAGGCGTTCAATACGGCAACCTCCATGGGCAGGCTGACCCTGAACGTGCTTCTGTCCTTTGCCCAATTCGAGCGCGAGGTCACGGCCGAGCGTATTCGGGACAAGATCGCCGCGTCGAAGAAGAAGGGGCTCTGGATGGGCGGGTGCCTGCCCCTTGGGTACGACCGCCACTCCGATCCGCATCGCCGGGAGCTGGTGGTCAATCCTGTCGAGGCGACCGTGGTCCAGAAGCTCTTCGGCCTCTACGATAATCTTGGCAACTTGCGACTGGTCGAAGCGGAGGCCGCGCGACTGGGACTGCATCCCAAGCCTGGGACCACGCGATCAGGCCGAGTTCGCGGAGATCTCCCCTTCACCCGCGGACAGCTTCACTACCTTCTGACCAACCCGGTCTACATCGGGCGCATCCGCCACAAGGACCAGACCTATCCCGGTCAGCATCCCGGGATCATCGACCCTGACCTCTGGGAACGGGTGCAAGCCAAGATGATGGCTGCCGGAGCCCGGCCACGCGGGCGGAGTGTCAGCTCGACCGACGCCCGGATCCTGACGGGCAAGCTGCGAGACGAGACCGGGGATCTGCTCACCCCGACCCATACCCAGCGCCGTGGTCGGCGCTTCGCCTACTATGTCTCGAACCGGCTGATCGCTGGCGGTCCTGATCCGTCCGGCTGGCGCCTGCCCGCGGCAGCGTTAGAGACTTCTCTGCGTTCGATCCTTGCTGGCCACCTGCGCCATACGGCTGCCGGACAGAGCCTTCTGACAGACCCCAACGCGCGAGATGCAGCGGATCTAGTCGTTCGCGCATCCGCACTTTCGGGTCGGGTCGAGAAGGAGCCGGCACTTCTAGGCAGCATGATCGCTTCGGGATCACTCGCTTCGGGCTGCATCAACCTGCGACTGGATCCGGCCACTGTTTCGACGGCCCTAGGCGTCGCAGAAGGCCGGCTTTCCGACAGGCTCCTGCAGATGTCGTGCCCGTTCACTCTGCGGCGCCGGGGCGTGGAAACCAGGATTATCGCCGGCGCGACGATCCCGGCACCTGATCAGGTTCTGCAGCGGACACTTGCGGAAGCGCATGTCTGGGCGCGCGAGCTTCGGGCCGGCATATCTCTAACTGAGATCTCGCGCAGGACGGGGCACTCCACACCCTACCTGCGCTCACGTCTTCCACTGGCATTCCTCGCGCCCCGTGTTCAGGCTGCGATCCTGGACGGGCGCCAGCCCGCGGACTTCTGCGTCGCCCGGATCATCCGCGAGGACCTGTCAAGGGATTGGGGCGAACAGGCTCGCATGTTCGGGCTTGGGTGACGCATCAGCGATCAGGTGCCATCGTTGGATCGCCGGCTTGAGCGCTTCCCTGTTATTCGCAGTTGTTTCGCTGTTCGGTGGAATTTCTTTCCCTGATACGCCGAGATAAATTCCCTGTTCCTGGAGTGCAGGGAAATTGACCGTAACCCACGGAAATTACGACGCTATTCCGGATCGAAAACATCTAAGGAGGCCTGAAGATTCCGAGATACCCTGTTTTTTCCCTGTTCTTGCACGAGAGGCAAACGGAGCGGGGCGTGTCGGGAGCGGAGACTACTGGCCAGAAAGCCAGGAGGAACGGCGGTAAGTGCAGTCTCTGTTGTCGGCGAGCCCCGCTAACCCCCGGAAACAGGGAAGAATTTGCCGCAGGAACGGAAAGAGCAGGAATATCAAGGGGTGGGTGGCGGAGACGAAGGGATTCGAACCCTCGAGACCCTTTAGAGGTCTGCGCCCTTAGCAGGGGCGTGCCTTCGACCACTCGGCCACGTCTCCGCCTGCCCGTTTATCGGGGCGGGGCAGCCGGGGCAAGGGAAAAGGTTTGGCCGCGTTTCAGCGTGCAGAGAAGGCTTCCGGTCCGGCACACCCCGCACTAACCTGTCCGAAACTCGTGCCGTGCTGCGGCACCGGGATGGCTACAGCCCAACACAGGATTGCCGACCATGACCCTTCCGACCCAAGCCCAGATCGTCGTCATCGGCGGGGGGATCATCGGCTGTTCGACTGCCTATCACCTCGCCCGCGACCACAAGGCAGACGTGATCCTGCTGGAGCAAGGCAAGATCACCTCCGGTTCCACCTGGCACGCGGCGGGACTCGTCGGGCAGCTTCGCTCCTCGGCGTCAATCACCAAGGTCCTCAAGTATTCGGTCGAGCTCTACAAGGGCCTTGCCGCCGAGACCGGCCTTGATACCGGCTGGAAGATGACCGGCTGCCTGCGCCTGGCCACCACCGACGACCGCTGGACCGAGTTCAAGCGGCTGGCCACCACGGCGCGCAGTTTCGGGATGGAGATGGAGCTGATCGGCCCGGACGAGGTCAAGCGCATGTGGCCGCTGATGGACACCTCCGACCTGATCGGCGCCTCCTGGCTGCCCACCGACGGGCAGGCCAGCCCCTCGGACATCACGCAATCCCTCGCCAAGGGCGCGCGGATGCATGGGGCGAAGATCCATGAGGGCGTCAAGGTCACCGGCTTCCGGATGGACGGCCGCCGCATCACCCATGTCGAGACCGACCAAGGCAACATCGCCTGCGAGAAGGTCGTCAACTGCGGCGGCATGTGGGCGCGTCAGATCGGCGCGATGGCGGGCGTCGCGGTGCCGCTCCACCCGGTCAAGCACCAGTATATCGTCACCGAAAAGATCGCGGGCCTCTCCCCTGACGCCGCCACCCTCCGCGACCCCGACCGCCGGACGTACTTCAAAGAGGAAGTCGGCGGCCTTGTCATGGGCGGGTATGAGCCGAACCCCCAGGGCTGGGTCACCGGCGACATTCCGGAGAACTGGGAGTTCCGGCTCTTCGACGACGACTACGACCATTTCGGCCAGCACCTGGAACAGGCCATCGCCCGTGTTCCGGCCCTGGCCGCGGTCGGCGTCAAGCAGATGATCAACGGGGCGGAAAGCTTCACGCCGGACGGGAACTTCATCCTCGGCCCCGCCCCTGACTGCGCCAACATGTACGTGGGCGCGGGCTTCAACGCCTTCGGCATCGCAAGCGGGGGCGGCGCGGGCTGGGTGCTGGCCGACTGGGTCATGCGGGGCGAGGCGCCGCTCGACCTCTGGGCCGTCGACATCCGCCGCTTCTCCACCCTCCACCGCGACCGCGACTGGGTGGCCGAGCGCACGCTGGAGGCCTACGGCAAGCACTACACCGTCGCCTTCCCGCACGAGGAATACACCTCCGGCCGGCCCCGCATCGTCTCGCCTTTGTACGACCGCCTTAAGGCCGCAGGCGCGGTCTTCGGCTCGAAACTGGGGTGGGAACGCCCGAACTGGTTCGCCCCCAAGGGCATGGAACCCAAGGACATCTACTCCATGGGCCGCCAGAACTGGTTCGACGCGGTGGGCCAAGAACACCTCCACGTCCGCGCCCATGCCGGGGTCTTCGACCAATCCTCCTTCGCCAAGTACGAGTTGTCCGGCCCCAAGGCCGCCGAAGCGCTGGAGGCGATCTGCGCCAACCGCGTTGCGCGCGACGTGGGCCGCCTGACCTATACCCAGCTTCTGAACACCCGCGGCGGGATCGAATGCGACCTCACCGTCGCGCGGCTGGCACAAGACCACTTCTACATCGTCACCGGCACCGGCTTCCGCACCCATGACTTCGGCTGGATCGCCGACCACCTGCCCGCCCATGGCGTGACTTTCCGCGACGTGACCGAGGACTGGGGCACGCTTTCCCTCATGGGTCCCCGCGCCCGCGACATCCTCGCCAAGGTGACGACGCACGACGTCAGCAACACCGCTCTTCCCTTCGGCTCCGCCCGCGAAATCACCATCGCAGACACCCCCGTCCGTGCCCTCCGCGTCACCTATGTGGGCGAGCTCGGCTGGGAGCTTCACGTCCCCATCGCCGCCCTCGCCCGGGTCTACGACGCCCTCATCGCCGCCGACCCGCTGCTCAAACCCGTGGGCTACCGCGCGCTTGAATCCCTCCGGCTGGAGAAAGGCTACCGCGCCTGGTCCTCTGACATCACCCCCAACGACACCCCCTTCGAGGCGGGCCTCGGCTGGGCGGTCAAGCTGAAATCCGGCCTTCCGTTCCTGGGCCGCGAGGCCATAATCACCCAACAGGCGCAGCCCCTGAAAAAGCATTTCACCGGCTTCACCGTCACCGACCCGCAGGCCGTCCTCGTGGGGCGCGAGACGATCCTGCGGAACGGCCAACCCGTGGGCTACCTCACCTCGGGCGGCTACGGCTACACCATCGGGCAAAGCATCGGCAACGGCTATGTCAGGAACGATGCAGGCGTCACCGAGGACTGGCTGACGAAAGGACACTACAGCCTGATCGTCGCGGGCGAGGAACTCCCCGCCACCCTCACCCTCCGCCCCGCCGTCGACCCCGACGGTACCCGGATCCGCGCATGACCTGGACCCAGCGCTTTGCCGAGCTCGCCCCCCTGCCCGCCGACCTCTCGGCCGAACTCGTCAACCGCAGCCGCATCGTCCGCCTCCCCGCCGGGACCCGGGTGTTTGAGGCCGGGCAGCGCGCGCAGAACATGCTCCTCCTCCTGTCCGGCACCGTCCGCGTCCAGCAGGTCTCGGACACCGGACGCGAGGTCTTTCTCTACCGCGTCCACGCCGGGGAAAGCTGCATCCTCACCACCGCCTGCATGCTGGCCGACGAGGACTACGCCGCCGAAGGCATCGCCGAGACCGACATCGAGGCCGTCGCCATCCCGCGCGCGGTCTTCGACGACCTTGCGGGCCGCTCCACCACCTTCCGCACCTTCGTCTTCCGCGCCTACTCCCGCCGCATCGCCGACCTCTTTGCGCTTATTGACGACATCGTCTTCCAGCGCATCGACGTCCGCCTAGCCGAACGCCTCCTACACCTCGCAACAGACAACACCGTCCACGCCACTCACCAGGCCCTCGCCGTCGAACTTGGCACCGCCCGCGAGGTCATCTCGCGCACGCTGGGCGAATTCCACCGGCGCGGCTGGGTCGAAACCGCCCGCGGCGAGATTCGCATCGGCAATCGCAAGGCGCTCGAAAACCTTGCCCGCTCTGTGACCTAGTCACCGACAGCCGCTCCCTCAGGTGCGATGATGCGTCATCGAAACCGAAAGGAGAGTCGAAATGGGACGGAATGTTGGAAATGCGGATCGGGCCCTGCGCGCGGTGATCGGAATCCTTGCGCTCCTCGGCGCGTTTGTGTTCGGCTGGTTCACCGGCTGGACACACTGGGCAGCGGCGGCAGTTGGTGTCATCATGCTGGGCACCGCGGCCGTGGGCTTCTGCCCGCTTTACCGGCTGGTGGGGGTCAACACCTGCAAGATCTGAGGGTTACATGGAAACAGCTTTCACCCCCTGGGCCTCACTGGGGGGAGGCGTCCTGATCGGCCTCGCGGCCGTTCTCCTGATGGCGCTTCACGGCCGCATTCTGGGGGCTACCGGCATCCTCAGTGGCCTGATGCGCTTTGACGACCTGTCGGACTGGCGGGTCCGCGCGGCCCTTGTCGTGGGCATGGCCGCCGGGCCGCTGGTCTATCTACTCGTGACCGGGCAGATGCCGGTGATCGACCTGCCGATCTCGAACCTTGCCGTCGTCGTCGGAGGCCTGATCGTCGGCATCGGCGTCAGCTATGGCGGCGGCTGCACCTCGGGCCACGGGGTCTGCGGCAACGCCCGCTTCTCGCGCCGGTCGATGGTGGCGACGGTGTGCTTCATGGCCACCGCCTTCGCCACCGTCTTCGTCCTGCGCCACGTCATCGGGGGGGTCTGATGCGCCTTGTCTCCGCCCTCCTCATCGGCCTGATCTTCGGCCTCGGCATCTCGGTCTCGGGCATGATAAACCCGGCCAAGGTGCTGAATTTCTTCGACCTCGCGGGCACCTGGGACCCCAGCCTCGCCTTCGTCATGGCCGGGGCGCTTGCCGTGGCCATCCCCGGCTACCGCCTGGTCCTTGCCCGCCCCGCGCCCACGTTCGAGCCTGGCTTCCAGCTCCCCGACACCCGTGTCATCGACCGCCGCCTGATCCTCGGCTCGGCCACCTTTGGCGTCGGCTGGGGCATCGCCGGCTTCTGCCCGGGTGGGGCGCTTCCGGCCATCGGCACCGGAGACCCCACCGTCTTCCTGTTCCTCGCCGCCCTGATCGGCGGCCTTCTCATCGCCCGGGTCCTGCAGGCCCGCAGCCCGGCGCGCAAACCAGCCTGAAGCGGAGGCCAGCCATGTCCATCGATCTGACCGTGAAACCCGAAGTCAAAGGCTTCTTCGACCCCGCCACGAATACGATCAGCTATGTGGTCAAGGACCCGGCCTCGAACGCCTGCGCCATCGTCGATTCTGTCATGGACATCGACTATGCCGCCGGGCGCATCACCTATGACCACGCGGACGAACTCATCGCCCATGTCCGCGCCAATGGCCTGACGGTCGAATGGCTGATCGAGACACACGTCCACGCCGACCACCTTTCCGCCGCGCCCTATATCCAGCGGCAGCTTGGCGGCAAGATCGGCATCGGGCGCAACATCACCCTTGTGCAGGACACGTTCGGGAAGATCTTCAACGAAGGGACGGAATTCCAGCGCGACGGGTCACAGTTCGACCGGCTGTTCGACGACGGCGATACCTACCAGGTCGGGCAGATGACCTGCACCGCGATGCACACGCCGGGCCACACGCCCGCCTGCATGACGCACCTGATGGGCGATGCCGCCTTTGTCGGCGACACGCTCTTCATGCCCGACGGCGGCTCGGCCCGTGCCGATTTTCCGGGTGGTGATGCCGGCCAGCTTTATGACAGCATCCAGAAGGTGCTCGCCCTGCCGGACGAGACGCGGCTTTTCATGTGCCACGACTACGGGCCGAACGGCCGCGACATCCGTTGGGAGACGACCGTGGGCGAGGAACGCGCCCACAACATCCACATCGCAGGCAAGTCGCGGGCAGAGTTCATCGCGCTGCGCACCGCCCGCGACGCGACCCTTGCCATGCCAAAGCTGATCATCCCGTCCCTGCAGGTGAACATGCGCGGCGGCGACCTGCCCCCGGCGGACGAGGACGGCAAGCGGTTCCTCAAGGTGCCGATCAACGGGCTTTGACGGGCACGGCCCACAGGTCGGCAGTGCTTTGTCGCCCGTACTGATCCGGGGCGACTCAGACGATCGTTCATCTCAAGTGACAAAATGAAAACGGCAGCGCCATCAGGCGCTGCCGCTTGATCGACACGCTAAGGTGTCGGTCAGAAAGCCTTAGTTGGCTGCGTCGTCGCCGCCGCAAGCGACTGCGCAGATCAGGACCAGGCCGACGACGACCGGAACGATCCAGCCCGAACGGGGCGAAGCAGCTTCGACAGCCGGCTCTTCGGCAACGACAACCGGGCCGCCAGCAAAGCTGGTCGAAGCGGTGAGAGCGATCGTGAGCGCCAGAACGGGGGCAGCAATACGTTTCATTTCCAGTTTCCCTTCTTTCACGCGACGGTGTCCATCCATCGGATAATCCCTCTTTGCATCGCGTTTCACGAATTGCAAGCAGACCGGAGCCTTCCGTCGCAACAAATGCGACCTGTGCCAAACTTGCCTCATATTGCCAAGCCAGGCGGTCCGGCCGGGCCAAAATTCGACAGGTTAAGTCGGCAAGGAAGGGATCGGTGAGACCTGCATTCGCCGATGATTCCCGGTCGCCGCCGGATGGCGAGCGTCGCAATCGACCCCCTGGAAATACTGACGCGGCAAACCGGTCTGGTTGCCGCGTCAGGTCTCCATCGTCACTGAGACTGGCTCAGGACTCAGGTTTGCGGGTCGTCGTCACCACCACAGGCAATCGCGCAAATCAGCACCAGACCGACCACGACGGGTACGATCCAGCCCGACCGCGGCTCGGAGGCTTCGACAACGGGTTCTTCTTCGACCACGACAGGGCCGCCGGCAAAGGCGGACGAGGCGGTCATGGCAAGCGCCAGCAGCGGCGCGGCAAACTTCTTCATGGGATATCCTTTCTGTTGTCCGAGGACACCTGGACCAGCCTTCGCCGGTTCCATGGATACGCTAGGCAGCCAGAAAGCCCCATTCAACGGTTTCTTGGCCGCTGAGTCCAATCAGTGACAGATTTAGGCTTTATTGCAACATTTCCGGGCATTGCCACGTTCGCGGCCAGGGCCGTTTATCGACGAAACCAGCGCCGCCTTGTGCAGTCAGCCCCAGGTCAGTTCAGGACTTTCACCGGTTCGGGCGTCGGTGTCGGGGTCGGCGCAGGATCATCGCCGCCGCCGGCGCTTGCAACCAGACCGATCAGAAGCAGCGCCCCCAAAACCGGCAGAATACCCACCGACCGGTTCGTGTTGTCCTCGATCAGCTCGTCGTTGCCTTCCTCGATGATGACCGGCCCCCCGGCATAGGCGACTGATCCGTTGACGACCAATGCCGCAAGCACGGCAGATTTCAGGAGTTTCTGCATTGGATCCTCTCCATGTCCCTGGGTGGCGGCTTGGCTGCCGCTATCTTTCCTTAAACCCTTAGTGCGGCTCGGCGACCGCCGCAACAAACCCGGTCAGCCATTGGCGGTTTTCCACAGGAATCTCGCCCGGCACCACTATAGGTTGTGGTTCCGACACTCGGCCAGGCGGGCAGTTCGAGACTAGAACATCCCCGGGACAACCTGGTCGGGCGGCCGGTGTCCGTCGGCGAAGGTCTTGATATTGATGATGACCTTCTCGCCCATTTCCACCCGTCCCTCGATGGTGGCCGAGCCCATGTGCGGCAACAACACCACGTTGGGAAGTTCCAGAAGCCGCGGGTTGATGTCGGTGCCGTGCTCATAGACGTCCAGCCCCGCCCCCGCCAGTTCCCCGGCCCGCAGAGCCCGGGTAAGGGCGTTCTGGTCGATCACCTCCCCACGCGAGGTGTTCACCACGACGGCCGAGGGCTTCATCAGCTTCAGCCTCCGTGCATTCAGCAAGTGAAAGGTCGACGGCGTGTGCGGGCAGTTGACGCTGACGATATCCATCCGCGCCAGCATCTGGTCCAGGCTTTCCCAGTATGTCGCCTCATATTCGGCCTCGATCTCGGGGCGCAGGCGCTTGCGGTTGTGATAATGGACCTGTAGCCCGAAGGCCCTGGCCCGCCGCGCCACCGCCTGGCCGATCCGTCCCATCCCCAGGATGCCCAGCCGCCGCCCGCCCAGCCGCCCGCCCAGGTTCGCCATCGGCGACCAGCCGGTCCACCGGCCCGACTGCATGACCTGCAACCCCTCCGGGATCCGCCGCGTCACCGCCAGCATCAGCGCCATCACCATGTCCGCCGTATCCTCGGTCGAAACGCCGGGCGTGTTCGACACCAGTATCCCCCGCTGCCGGGCGGTGGCCACGTCGATATGGTCGAACCCCGCCCCGTAGTTCGCAATCAGCTTCAGCTTCTCGCCCGCCTGCGCCAACAGGCCCGCATCGATCGTGTCGGTGATCGTCGGCACCAGCACATCCGCCCGCCGCATCGCACTGGCCAGCTCCTCGCGGCTCATCGGCACATCGGGATCGCGCAGCTCGACGTCGAACAGCTCTTTCATCCGCGTCTCCACGGCCTCGGGCAGCCGTCGCGTCACGACCACAGTCAGGCGGCTGGCAGGCATGCTTATTCTCCCCGACCCTTCCAAATCCGGCGTCCTTCGGGCAAGGTGCAGCCAAGCGGGGCGATGCACAAGACCCGGTAGAGCGGTAACGGTGGCGGTGACGCAGGCGCGGCACCGGATAGGGCGGCAGGATGAAACGGATTGCAGGCGTACTGGCACTTCTCGGGGTGCTCTGGGGCAGTTCCCTGGCGGCGCAGGAAGCGGACCAGCCTGCCACCTCGGACAAGCCGCCGGAAAAACAGTGCCAGCCCGATGTCGGCTGCGTGACGAACCTGCCCCTGCCCCGTTTCGTCTCGCTGAAGGGCAGCGAGGGGAACGCCCGGCGCGGCCCCGGCCTGACCCACCGGATCGACTGGGTCTTCACCCGTGCGGGCATGCCGCTCCGCATCACCGCCGAGTTTGAAAACTGGCGCCGGGTCGAGGATTCCGAAGGCGCGGGCGGCTGGGTGCACTACTCGCTGCTCTCAGGCGTGCGGACCGTCCTCATCACGCTCGACATGGCCGAACTGCGCGATGCCCCCGACCCCAACTCCACCGTGCTCGCCCAGGCCGAGCTTGGCGTCGTCGGGCGCGTCCTGGAATGCAAGCCCGACTGGTGCCGCGTCTCGTTGGACGGCACGCGCGGCTGGCTGCAGAAATCGGCGCTTTGGGGCGTGAAGGCCGATGAAATCATCGAATAACCCTTCCCAGTCCGGCACAACGCTTACCCTTTCGGCCGGGATTGCCTCGGTTCTGGTGGCGGCCCTCTTGGTCGCGCTCAAGCTCTGGGCGCTGGCCGAAACCGGTGCTCTGTCCATCGCCGCCTCCTTGGCTGACAGCGCGATGGACCTGATCATGTCGCTCGGGGCCGCCGCCGCCATCGTCTATGCCGCCCGCCCCGCCGACGAGGATCACGCCTTTGGCCACACCTCGGCCGAGGACCTGGCCGCGCTTGGCCAATCCGCCTTCATCATGGTCTCGGCCGGGCTGATCGGCTGGGCCGCCATAGCCCGCCTTGCCGCCGACACGCCCCCGCAACTCGCGTCCGAGGGAAGGGGCCTGATCGTCATGGTCCTGTCTATCGTCCTGACGCTGGGGCTGGTCTGGTGGCAGGGCCGCGTCGCCCGCCGGACCGGCAGCAAGGTCGTCGCCGCCGACCGCCTGCACTACCTGGGTGACCTTCTCCCCAGCCTTGGCGCGATACTGGCGCTCTCGGTCTCCAGCCGCTTCGGCATCGGGTCGGTTGATGCCGTCGTGGCACTTCTGGCCGCGGGCGTCATGGCCATCGGAGCGCTGCGCATCGGCAAGGACGCCTGGGACGCGCTGATGGACCGCGCCGCCGATCCCGCGATCCTCGACGGCATCGCCGCCATCGCCCGCGACTGGCCGGGGGTGCGCGGCTTTCATGACCTGAAGACCCGCCGCGCCGGCAGCCGCGTCTTCGTCAACCTGCACATCGAACTGGACGGCGACCAGTCCCTCCGCGACGCCCATGCAATCGGGGCAAGCCTGCGCCGCGCCATCCTGGCGGCCTATCCGCAGGCAGATGTCATCATTCACAAGGATGTCCATGGCGACTAGACGACGAATCACTCGCCATCCGGTTGACTCTTGGGCATAATCTGGTATTTATACGAGTGTATAAAAGGTGACCTGATGCAACCCCCCCGCCGTCTCTACCGCCGTGAAAGTGAAGAGAACCGCCGATCCGCCTTGATTGCCGCCACACAAGAGCTTGTCGCCCAGGGGGGACCCGAGGCCGCAACCGTCCGCGCTATCGCGGAACGCGCCGGGGTGACGCCGGGCCTGATCCGGCATTACTTCCAGTCCAAGGACGAGTTGAACCGCGCCGCCTACCGCGCGCTGATGGACGGGATGACCGCCAAGGGCTCGGATGCGATCGAAGGGGTGGGGGCCCAGCCTGCCGAACGCCTGGCCGCCTTCGTCGCCGCCTCGCTGCGCCCGCCGGTGCTTGACGCAGGCGCCGTCGTGCTCTGGGCCGGGTACATGCACAAGGTGCGCAGTGACCCTGATCTGCTGGCGGTTCACGAATCGGCCTATCTGTCCTATCGGGACACGCTGCAAAAGCTGATCGAGACCCTGCCGCGTGAAACCGAGCCGGGCCAGACCCGGCGCGAGGCCATCGCCTGCAACGCGGTGATCGACGGGCTCTGGGTCGAAGGTTCGCTGTTGCCGACAACCTTTGCCCCGGGCGAAGTGGTGTCGATCGGCCTGCAATCGATCGGAGCGATCCTCGGGGTTGACTTGCTTGCCTATACGGCCCTCTTGCCGGACTTCGGAAGGACCAAAGCATGAGATACGCCTCTGTCACCGACCGGCTGGCCGGACTGGGGGGTGCCAAGTGGGCGCTCCATGCCCGCGCCCGCGCCATGAAGGCGGCAGGGGAAGAGATCATCGAACTGACCATCGGTGAACCCGACGTGCCGACGCCAACCCGCTTCATCGAGGCTGCGACGCGCTCGATGTCTTCGGGCCGCACCGGCTATTCCAACGGGCGGGGCGAGCCTGGCGTCGTCGCTGCCCTTGCCGCCCGCTATTCTGCCCGGCGGGGCCGCGAAATCACCCGCGACCAGATCATGTGCCTGCCCGGCACCCAGACCGTCCTCTACGGCGTCCTGCGCGCTCTGGCCGAGGCCGGGGACGAAGTGCTGATCGGCGACCCGATGTATGCCACCTACGAAGGCCTGATCGCCCAGACCGGCGCCACCGCAGTCCCGGTGCCGCTGCGCCCCGAACATGGCTTCCGCATGCAGGTCGCCGATGTCGCCGCCCGTATCACGCCCCGCTCGCGCGTCCTGTTCCTGAACACCCCCCACAACCCCACCGGCGCCGTCCTGCGGGCCGAGGACATCCGCGCGCTCGGTGCCCTTGCCCAGGCTCACGACCTCTGGATCGTCTCGGACGAGGTGTATGAGGATCTGGTCTTCCCCAACGTCCCCTTCGCCTCGCCGCTGGACTTTCCCGAACTCGCCGACCGCACCGTGGTCGCCTCCTCGATCTCCAAGTCGCATGCCGCCCCCGGCTTCCGCTCGGGCTGGTGCGTCGGCCCGGCCGAATTCTGCGCCCGCCTCCTGCCGCTTTCAGAAACCATGCTTTTCGGGTCGCAGCCCTTCATCGCCGACCTCACCGAACTTGCAGTTTCCGAACCTTCGCCGGTGTCGGACGGGATGGTCGACCGCTTCTCCCGCCGCGCCGCGATCCTGGCCCAGACGCTGGATGGCGTCGGCGGCCTGCGCGTCCACCGGCCCGAGGCGGGCATGTTCGCCCTGGTCGACGTCCGCGCCACCGGCCTTTCGGGGGAGGCCTTCGCCTCGGGCCTTCTCGACAGCCAGAAGGTCGCGGTCATGCCCGGCGAAAGCTTCGGGGCCGGGCTCAGCGGCTGGCTGCGCCTGTCCTTGACCCAACCCGATGACCGTACCACTCTGGCGGCGACGCGCATTGCCGCCCATGCGGCAAGCATTCTGGGGAACGCAGCATGACCACCGTCGGCATCCGTCTGGTCGAGGGCCTGATCGCCCGCGGCATCGACACCGTCTTCGGCATTCCGGGCGTCCACACGATCGAGCTTTACCGCGGCCTCGCCGCCGCCGGGGACAAGATCCGCCACGTCACCCCCCGCCACGAACAGGGCGCTGGCTTCATGGCCGACGGCTATGCCCGGGTCGCTGGCAAACCCGCCGCTGCCTTCGTCATCACCGGACCGGGCCTCACCAACACCCTCACCGCAATGGCCCAGGCCAAGGCCGACAGCGTCCCCATGCTCGTCGTCTCGGGCCTTGGCCGCAGCGATACGCTCGGCAAGGGCCTCGGCCGCCTGCACGAACTCCCCGACCAGGGCGCGATGGTGGCCGCCCTCTGCCACACCGAAACCGTCACCGACCCCAAGAAACTGGGCGAGGTCCTGGACCGCGCCTTCGCCGCGATGACCGCCGGTCGCCCCGGCCCCGCGCATATCCAGATTTCCACCAACATGATGGGCCAGCCCTGCCCGGAACTGCCGCCCCCGGTCGTCTCGGGCAGTGCCGTGCCCCTGCCGCTGGGTCGCCTTCGCTCCATCGCCACCGCGCTGAACGAGGCCGAGAAGATCGTCATCCTTGCCGGTGGCGGCACCCGCGGGGCCGAGACAGCCCTGCAGAAGCTGGCCGAATCCATCGACGCGCCGGTGGTCCAGACCGTCAACGCCCGCGGCGCGATGTTCGGCCACCGGCTCGTGGTCCCCGCCTCTCCCAGCCTCGCATCCGTCCGCAAGCTGATTGCCGAGGCCGACCAGATCCTCGCCATCGGGACGGAACTTGGCCCCACCGACTATGATATGTACGTCAACGGCCGCGTCCCCGACCTGTCGAACATGATCCGCATCGACATTTGCGCCGACCAGCTCGCACGCCACAAGGCGAAGATGCCGATCAAGGCCGATGCCGGGGCGATGATGGCCGCGCTGATGCCGATGACGATCCGTGCCAACCGCGAAGGCGCCGAACGGGCCGAAGCCACGCGCCAGGCCGCCCGGGCCGAGCTTGCCACCCTGTCCGAACAGATGCCCGCCCAGCTCGACATGGTCGAGGCGATCCGCGACACCCTGCAGCACGCCATCATCGTCGGCGACAGCACCCAGCCGGTCTATGCCGCGAACCTCTACTACGACCACGACCGCCCCGGCGGCTGGTTCAACGCCGCCACCGGCTATGGCGCGCTTGGCTATGCCCCGGGTGCCGCGGTCGGCGCCGCCCTCGCCGCCCCCGGCGTGCCCGTGGTCTGCCTGATCGGCGACGGCGGGTTGCAGTTCTCACCGGGAGAGTTGCGCACCGCGCTGGACGAAAAGCTGCCCATCACCTTCATCGTCTGGAACAACGCGGGCTTCCGCGAAATCGCCGACGCCATGCGGCAGGGCAAGGTCGACCCGATCCTCGGCTGCGACCCCTCGCCCTTGGACATGGAGCACTTCGCCATGGCCTGCGACCTGCCCTTCGCCCGCGTCTCGCAGGACCCCTACGAACTGGCCGAGATCCTCGACACCCCCCAGGACGGCCCCCGGTTCCTTGAGGTTCAGGCCCGCTGACGCCGCAGGATCGGGGCCAGGACGAAGACCATCGCCACCAGGCAGGCGGCCCAGATGAAGGCAAAGCGCAGGCCAAAGGTGCCCGCGATCACGCCCAGAAGCGGCGGTCCGACGAAATAGCCGAAGTAGCCCAGCAGCGTCGCCCGCGCGATGGCCCGGGCGCGGGCTTTATCGTCGCTCATCTGCCCCACCAACGAAAACGCCGTCGGCGCCAGGACCGAGGCGCCGATGCCCATCACGAAGAACCCCAGGTAGGCCACCCAGGGCGCCCAGGCCTGCGCCACGACCAGTGCGCCCAACGCCGCGATCACCGCGCCTGTCCGCAGGATGGTGAAGGGATCGACCCGCCCCGCAAGCCACTGTCCCCCAAGCCGCGCAAAGCCCATCGTCAAGGCCAGCATCGCCGGGCCCAGCGCGCCTTCCTCCGGGCTGCCGCCAAGCGTCTTCTCGATATGCAGCGCCGACCAGTTCTCGGCCGCGTTCTCGGTCATGAAGGCGATCAGCACCATGCCACCCCCGATCACCGGCACCCAGCCCAAAGGCGCGGCCGAGCCGTCCTTGGGCTTGCGCAGCCCGTCGATCCGCCCGTCACGCTCGATGGTCAGGGCCGCGCAGGCGACCCCCACGGCGGCCATCGTCCCCATCACCCAGTCCGGGCCCCAGCCCGCGCCGCGCAAGACCCCGGTCAGCACCGCGCCGCCCGCATAACCGAAGGAATAGGCCGCGTGCGCGAGGTTCATCAGGTGAACCCCCCGCTGCGTCTCGATTGCCGCGACGCGCGCGTTCATCAGCACATCGGTCAAGCCCGTCGCCGCCCCGGCACAAGCCATCGCCAGCGGGAACAGCCACCAGACCGACGCCTGCCCCGGCAGCGCGAAGGCCAGCGCCATCATGAGCACCGCCAGTGGCAGCGCCACCCGCCCCATCGCCGCCCCGAACATCGGCGCTGCCAGCATCGCGCTGATTGCCGCGATGGGCGTCATGAAGATCAGCAGGCCCAGCTGCGCCTCGTCGACCCCCAGCATCGCCTTTAGGTCCGGCAGGACTGCCGCAAAGGTCCCCCAAAGCACACCCATCGCCGCAAAGGCCCCGATGGCGGGGCGCGCGATGGCAAGCGTATGTAGGGGGATCATCAGGTTGCTCCGGGGGCAGGAAGACGACAGCTAGCCCGCCGGGCCGCCTGTATCCTGCCCACCCGCGACCTCGCACCATGCCGAAAGCGACAGCGCCGAGCCAAAATCCTGCCAACTTCTGGAAGGATAGCTTCGGCACGACACAACCAGAGGTGCAGGATGAGTTCAGAATACCACCTGAAGCTTCAGCGCGCGCTTGGCCTCGCCATCGAGGCGGGGATCTCGGGCAGCTTTCCTCCCCTCCTGCGCAGCCTCAGCAAACTCGGCCTGCCGGTCCGTCCCCTGCATTACATGTCGGTCCCAGGGCTGGTGATCTTCCTGACCCTTGGCCTCAGCACCGTCATCCTGTGTTTCCACTGGCTGGCCATGTCCCTTGATAGCGCAGCCTGGGCTGTGCGCGTCTTGCAGAACATCGGCGTCTCGGGCAGCATTGCCTTCGGCGTGACGGCGGGCATGCTTACCGCCATCGTGATCCGATTCCAGGCCCTTCGCGCCGATCTGCCCGCCTGGCGCGACCTCTGACCGCAGGGGAACTTCGCGCTTTCCTTCCTGCCGATTCGTCGCTATAGCCCCCGGGTCGCGCCATGCACCCTTGGAGGATGGCGGACCTAACATACTGGAGAACACCTATGGCACGCGAGATCGTCGATCTTCTGGCCGAGGTACGGACGGGGACAGGCAAGGGGGCCGCCCGTCAAGCCCGTCGTGAGGGCACCGTACCTGGCATCGTCTACGGCGACGGGGTTGCACCCCAGCCGATCAAGATGAACTACAACTACCTCCTGACCAAGCTGCGGCAGGGCCGTTTCCTGCAGACGCTGTTCAACCTGAAAGTCGAAGGCCAGCCCGACGTGCACGTCGTCTGCCGCGGCGTCCAGCGTGACGTGGTCAAGGACCTGCCTACGCATGTCGACTTCATGCGCATCCACGATGACAGCCGGATCGAGCTGTTCATCCACGTGACCTTCATCAACCACGAAGCCTCGCCCGGCCTCAAGCGTGGCGGCACGCTGACCGTGGTGCGCCCGGAAGTGGAACTGGAAGTCACCGCGGCCGACATCCCCGATCACATCACGGTCGACCTGACCGGAAGGAAGATCGGCGACGTCATCCACATCAACGACATCGAGCTTCCCGCCGGCGTGAAGCCGACCATCGCGCGGAACTTCGTGATCGCCAACATCGCGGCCCCGTCGGGCCTGGTGTCGGAAGAGAACGCCGAAGCTTCGGCATAAGTCGTCCGACAGAACCATCGCTCGGGGGGCCTTCGGGCCCCCCGCTGCATTTTTCGGACCTACGCTCCAGTGGCGCGCACCCACCTACGAGAAGACAAAGTCGTAGACAGAGCTGCCTCCTCCAGATGGTCCCAGCAGCGCTTCGGTCATGTCGATCAGCAGTCTGTCCGCCCGCGCCCGCACCGCCGCCGCATCCCCATGCATCCCGCACTGGGCCGAGGCCGCGGCATGGAAGATCAACGCCATCAGCGCCTCAGCCAGCACCTCCGGCGCCCGGCGCGGGTCGATCCCTCCCCTTGCCTGCATTCTGGCCAGGCCTTCGGCAAGCCGCTCGATCAGTAGGCAGATCAGCCAGTCCAATCCCAGACCCGCCCCAGCCGGCCCACTGAACCGCGCCAGAAGCGCCACCGTATCGGCATCAGCGGCATATAGCGCGTAGATCCGTTCTACGGCCTGCATCAGTTGGGCCCGATCCTGCGGGACCGGCAGCCCCTCCAGCTCTTCGGCCAGCCGTTCCGCCAGCAGCGCCGCCAGGAAATGATCGCGGTCGGGAAAATGCGCGAAGAACGTCCCCTTCGCTGTCCCCGCCCGCAGCACGACCTCCTCGGTCCGCAGGCCAGCCATGCCCGCTTCGGCTACGATCTCCCGACCGGCAGTCAACAGCCGTTCCCGTGTCGCCAGCGTCCGCGCCTGCACTTTCCGCGTCATGCGCGGCCCCCGTGAAACTGACACCGGTCAAAATATTTGACTACGGTCATTTTATCTACAATACTGACCATGGTCAATTTAAGAGGCTCCCATGTCCCGTCGTATCCTCATCGTCGATCTTCACCCTGCCAGACTGTCACTCAGCGCCGCCCTTGCGCAAGCCTATCGCTCGGGCGCCGAGGCGTCGGGCCACGAGGTCCGCACGGCCACCCTGTCCGAAATGGCCTTCAACCCCGACTTCGGGCAGGCAAGCTTTCGCAACGCCCCCGCCCTGGAACCCGATCTCGAAACCTTCCGCGAGAACCTCCTCTGGGCCGAACATGTCGTGTTCGTCACACCCATGTGGTGGGGCGGGCTGCCAGCCAAGGCCAAGGGCCTGTTCGACCGCACCCTGCTCCCCGGCTTCGCCTTCGACCCGCGCCAGCGTCGGATGGGCGTACCGACCCCGCTCCTCTCCGGCCGCACTGCACATTTCATGCTGACCTCCGACACCCCCGCCTGGGCCTTCTGGCTGATGTATGGTCGGGCGCTGAAACAGCAGGTCCACCGCCAGATCCTGGCCTTCGTCGGTCTCAAACCCGTGCGCCATACGCATTACTCGCCCGTCGAGCACAGTACGCCCGACCTCCGCGCGCGCTGGATCAGCGACACCCGATCACTCGGAGCCCGTGCCGCCTGACCGGCGAAAGACCAACGTGTCCTTCTTCGCGCCCTCGGCCGTCTCGAACCCCTGCGCCGCCAGCGCCGCCGCGATCCGCGCCACGCCCTCCGGGCCATAGACCTGAGGATGCGTCTCCACCACCACCAGCCGTACCCCCGGCAGCGGTTCGCACAACACCTCCAGCTCGCCCCCCTCGATGTCGCAGGAAATCACTGTGGGCGCGAACCGCGCGAGCAGCTTGCCCAAGGGCCGCGCCGGAACCCGGATCACTTCGGCATTCTCCGGCCAGCCGTCCGGCCCCTTCAGCGCGCTCGCCCAGAAGGCAGGCCGCTGGCCAAACTCCACTTCGCCTTCTCCCGCCGCCACCACAGCGCCCTTAAGCACCTTGACGCCTTCGAACCCGTTCGCCGCCAGGTTCCGCCGGGCGAGCCTTACCGTCTCCGGCCCCGCCTCGACCCCCATCACTGCGTCCTCCCCCACCACCCCCGCCGCCAGCGCGCAGGTCAGACCCAGCCCAGCGCCCAGATCCAGCATCCGGTCCCCCGGCCGCAGATGCAGCAGCAGCGCATCCGCCTCGTGGTTCTCGTAGCGGCCCGCCGACAGCGACCGCTCCAGGTTGCCCTTCAGCGCCGCCTCCGGCAGGTACAGCGTCAGGCCGCGTAGGGTGAAGGCGCGCATCCGGGTCCCGTTGTCTCAATCCTGCGCCAAAGCTATACCCCACCCGACGCAGTTGGGGAGAGCATTCGTGAAACTCTGGGTCGGTCTCGGCAATCCCGGCGCGAAATATGCGGGCAACCGGCACAACATCGGCTTCATGGCCCTTGACCGCATCGCCGCCGATCACGGCTTTTCCCCCTGGCGCAAGGCCTTCCAGGGCCTCGTCGCCGAAGGCCGCCTGGGGGCCGAAAAGGTCGCGCTCCTGAAACCCGAGACCTTCATGAACCTCTCCGGCCAATCGGTCCAGGCCGCCGTCGCCTTCTGGAAACTCCCCCTCGCCGACCTCACCGTCTTCCATGACGAACTTGACCTCGCCCCCGGCAAACTGCGCCTGAAACAGGGCGGCGGCCATGCGGGCCACAACGGCCTCCGCTCGATCCACGGCCACCTCGGCGATGATTACGCCCGCGTCCGCCTTGGCATCGGCCACCCCGGCCACAAGGACGCCGTCGCCGCTTACGTCCTGCACGACTTCGCCAAGGCCGATGCCGAGTGGCTCGAAGACCTCCTCCGCGGCATCTCCGACGGCGCCCCGGCTCTGGCCGAGGGCGACGGGCAAAAGTTCATGAACGCCGTCGCCCTCCGCACCGCCCCGCCGCGCTCCTCGACGACGAAAGAAAAGCCCGAGGCACCAGCACCAACCCAGGAGCCGCCGCAAGACACCCGCAGCCCGATGCAAAAGCTTTTGGACAAGTTCCGGTGACCCCCATCCGCCAGGCCTTCCACCAACAGGCCGAAGCTTGCGCCGCACTCGGCTCGCCCCTGATGGAACGCCTGATGACGGGCCTTGCAGACCGGCTTGAACCCGGTGACCCCGTCGCAGACCGCGTTCTCGGCTGGCAGGGCGACCCCTCTGCCAAAGCCGACTCCGTTCCGCTTCGCCTTGCCGGAGGCCTCCACGCCCTCGTCCTCACGGGCAACGACCCCACCCTCGCCGCCGCCTATGCCTCCGGCATCGACCCTACCCCCGAGGCCCTTGCCGCCCTGGCCCGCCACCCCGCCTTCCTCCTCGACTGGCTGAAATCTCCACCCCAGACCAACGAAGTCCGCCGCTCCGCCCCCCTGATCGCCGCCGCGCACTGGCTGACCCAGCGCTTCGGCCTGCCCCTCATCCTCTCCGAACTCGGCGCCAGCGCAGGCCTCAATCTCCTCTGGGACAACTACGCCCTGCGCATCGGCGACCGGTCCTTCGGTCCCCCCGCCCCGGCCCTCACCCTGACCCCAGACTGGACCGGCCCGCCCCCGCCTCAAGCGACGCCCACAATACTTGACCGCCGAGGCACCGACCTGAACCCGCTCGACCCGGTCACGGACAGCCTCCGCCTCCTGGCCTACCTCTGGCCCGACCAACCCGACCGCCTAGCTCGCACCCGCGCCGCGCTCGACCTCGCCGCCCGAGCCCGCCCGCAAATCGACCGCGCCGATGCCGCCGACTGGCTGGAAACCCGCCTCGCCACCCCCACCCCCGACGCCCTGCACTTGGTCTTCCACACCGTCGCCTGGCAATACTTCCCACCCGCCACGCAGGCCCGAGCGCTCGCCGCGATGGAACGTGCCGGGCAAACCACCCCCATCGCCCGCCTGTCGATGGAAGCCGACGGCCAAAGCCCCGGAGCCGCCCTCACCCTGACCCTCTGGCCCGGCGGCGACACCCTCCCCCTCGGCCGCGCCGATTTCCACGGCCGCTGGGTCGACTGGCAGGCCCCCGCGCCCTAGGCTTTCTCTTCCACAAGTATCCTCGGGGGGTTTGGGGGGCGAAGCGCCCCCGGGCGCCCGAGGAGGAGGCGCAGCCCGACGACGAGACAAAAGGCTCGCGCGCCAGCGCTCCTTTCGAAACCCGCCCCTACCCGCGCGCCACCAGCCCCGTCAGCGCCCGCGACACCAGCGACGACACGGCCGGCCGCTCCAGCGCGACAAAGGGCAAGGGCCGGCACAGCTCCATCGCCGCCACCCCCACCCGTGCCGTCAGCGCACCGTTCACCACGCCCTCACCGAACCGACGCGACAGCTTCGACAGCACCCCGCCCCCCGCGACCGACCCGATCATGTCATCGGTCAGCGCCAGGGCCCCCGCCGCCACCAGCGATCCGAACACCCGGCGCAAAAGCTTCAAACTCCCGAAACTCCCCGACCGACCCCCGTAGATCTCGGCAATCCGCCGGATCATCCGCAGGTTCGCCACCGCCGCCGTCGCCACATCGGCCAAGGCGATGGGCACCAACGCCGTGACCGTCGCCACCTGCCGCGCCGCGCTCTCGATCACCAGCCGCGCCTCGGCGTCGAGCGTGGTCAGCAGCTCCCGCTCGGCCAGCGACAGCAGGGCATCGGCATCCATCACCTCGCCCTCGCGCTCGGCCAGCCGCGCCCGGCCCCAGGCGGTATCCCCCCGCGCGCCGTATAGCGAAACCAACCCGGAGACGACCCCCCGCGCCGCCTTAAGGTCCGCCGCCGCCCGCGCTTCCACCGCCCGCGCCCGCAGGGCATCTAGCCGCCCGAGCCGCAGGAAGGCCCCCCATTCGCGCAAGGCCAGGACCAGCCCTGCCATGACCGCCAGCACCACCAGGACAAAGGCCGCCCAGCCCAGCACCACGTTCCGCGCCAGCAAGGCCGTGACAAAGTCATAGGCCGCGACCGACAGCGCAAAGCTGAACAGCGCCCCGAAGGCCCAGACCGCGAACCGCGTCAGCCCCGACCCGCGCCGTTGTGCCAGGGCCGCAACGGCCTGCATCGCCTGCCCCTCGGGCAGTGCATCGGGCACAGGCGGCGCCAGCGACGGATCGACGGCCTCCTCCATCTCTTCCAGGAAGGGCTTCGGCGGACGGCTCACAGCTGGTCTCCGATCAGGAACTCGACGGCCCGGTCCAGCCGGATATGCGGCGGCCCTTCCCCCGGCTTCAGGTTCAACCGCGCAGGCGCAAAGGTCATCAGACTGTAGTCCGCATCCAGCCAGGCCTCCGCCCCCTCGCGCGCCGGGGATAACAGGCGCGCAGGGTCAGACGGCAGCGCGCCGGGATACATCAGCGCGGGCTTCCCCGTCGCCTGCAGCACGCCTCGCACCGCCGGAACCTCCACCCCGTCCCGCGTCACCACTTCCTCGACCGTCGCCCGCAAGCTCGCCAGCGACATCGCCTCGGTCCGCGCGCCGGAATAGTCGGCGCGGGCCTTCGCGTCAGCCAGAAGCCCCGCCGTGATCGCCGTCAGCGCCGGGTGCTGTTCATGGTGCAAATGGTCAGCCTTCGTCGCCGCGAACAGGATGCGTTCCACCCGATGCGCGCCGAACAGGCCCGAAAGCCAGGTGTTCCGCCCCGGCCGGAAGGCCTGCAGCACCTCCGCCATCACCCGCCGCAGGTCCTCCACGGCGCGCGGCCCCTGGTGGATCGCGCCCAGCACGTCAGCCAGCACCACCTGCCGGTCAATCTTCTGGAAATGCTCGCGGAAGAAGGGCTGGACCACGCGCGACTTGTAGGCCTCATACCGCCGCTCCATCTCGCGCCAAAGGCTCGACCGGCCCGTGGTGGCGGGCTTCGGCAAGGGCGCAAAGGTCAGGACCGGGGACCCTGCCAGGTCCCCCGGCAACAGGAACCGGCCCGGGGTGACATCGACCCGGCCCAGATCGCGCGCGGCGGTCAGGTAGGCGGTGAATGCCTCGGCCAGCGCCCGGGCCTTCGCCTCCTCCAGCTTCAGCGCGCCATCTTCGGCCCGGGCGAGCGCAAGGTAGGCCGCCGCCTCGGCGCGTTTCTCCAGCCGGGCCAAGGTGCCTTCTGACCAGGCCTCATAGCTCTGGTCGAGGAGGGAGAGGTCAAGGAGCCACTCGCCCGGGTAATCGACGATGTCGAGATGCAGCGTGTGCGGCCCCCGCCAGGACGAGAAGAACCCGGCAGGCTGCACCCGGAAAGACAGGCGCAGCTCGGATATCGCGCGGGTGGAGGCAGGCCAGCGCGGCTGGTCTCCCGTCAGCGCGGCAAGGTGCGCCTCGTAGTCGAAGCGGGGCAGCGTGACGTCGGGTTGGGGCTGCAAGTAGACGGCCTGGATGCGGCCCTCGGCTTGCGCGCGCAGCTGCGGCATCCGGCCCCGGTTCAGAAGGTTCGCGACGAGGGCGGTGATGAAGACGGTCTTGCCCGCCCGGGAGAGGCCGGTGACGCCAAGGCGGAGCGTGGTGTCAAAGAAGGTCTCCGAAAGGCTCGCCCCGGCCGTCTCGATCCCGCGGGTGATCCCGTCCGTCAGCCCGGAGAATGCCACGTCCCGCGTCCCTTTCCTGCGTGGGGTCAAGATAGGGGGCCAGGGCCGGGAATGGAAGCCATAGGGCTTGTCCACGCGGGACAGGCTTGTCGTATCCGGCAATTCCAAGCGCTCGGCTGTGGGCGTTAGGAGACTGGCAAGGGTTGCGTAGGATTGGATTTGGCGCGAGTTTTCTGGGGCCTCTTGTCATTGGTTCGGCAGCCGCCCACGTTCCGTCGTGCACTTAAGGATTGGGTCTCGAATAATGTACGCGCTGGCAAGGTTCGCGGAACGGTGCCTGGTCCGCCTCCGTAAAGGTACCCCGGGCGAGGGTAGATGGAAGCGGACCGCGACCATCCTCGCCGCCCTGCTTGTCATCGCTGCTGCGGTTACGATCTCCTACCTTCGGATGGCCTATCAGTGGAGCCGATGACTGGGCCACCAGTGGAGTGCCGCATTCACAAGCCGCACCTTCCGCGCTAGGGAAGGCCATGCCCCGCTATGCCCTGCAGATCGAATACGACGGCGGCCCCTTTGCGGGCTGGCAGCGGCAGGCGCAGGGGCTGCCCTCGGTGCAAGAGGCGGTCGAGCGCGCCCTGGGCCAACTGGAACCCGGTCCACACACCATCGCTGCCGCCGGGCGCACCGATGCCGGGGTCCATGCCACGGCGCAGGTGGCCCATGCCGACCTGACGAAGGACTGGGACCCGTTCAAGCTTGCCTCGGCGCTGAACGCCCATCTGCGTCCCGACCCGGTGGCGATCCTTGCCGCCGCAAGGGTTCCCGACGATTTCCACGCCCGCTTCTCGGCCACCGGCCGACGCTACACCTTCCGCCTTGTCGCCCGCCGCGCCCCGGTGACGCATGACCGGGGCCTCGTCTGGCAGGTGCTGAACCGGCTCGACATCGACGCCATGCGTGCCGGAGCGGCCCAACTGATCGGCAGCCACGACTTCACCACCTTCCGCTCGACCCTCTGCCAGGCGAAAAGCCCGGTGAAGACGCTGGACCGGATCGACATCAGCGAACACCCCTACCCCGGCGGCACCGAATACCGCTTCGACCTCGCCGCCCGCAGCTTCCTGCACAACCAGGTCCGGTCCATCGTCGGCACGCTGGAGCGGGTGGGCGCGGGGGCCTGGACGCCGCAGGACGTGAAGACAGCGCTGGAGGCCAGGGACCGCGCCGCCTGCGGCCCGGTCTGCCCGCCGCAGGGGCTATACCTGGTGGGCGTCAGCTATCCGGAAGACCCCTTCGCAGGGTGAGGCTCGTCGGGGACTTCGTCCCTCCTCGCAGGGCTCCACCGACGAGGAGCCGAAGGCGAACGAGGAGGCAACCGGTCAGTTCAGGTCCTTCAACAGCCGCCCGTGCTTGCGGACCTCGGTCAGGACTGCCCCGAAGGTCTCCAGCCCCCGGCCTGCCAGCATCGGCACCAGCTTCAGGAAGGCATCCGCCGTGGCGACGGTGTCGCCGAGGGCCGTATGGCGGTCCTCCTCAGGGATGGTGATCCCGAGGCGATGCGACAGCGCGTCCAGACTATGCACCTCATGCTGGCCGTAGACCACGGCGGACAGAAGCACCGTGTCCAGCACCGGCATGTCGAAACTCACCCCCAGCTGCCCCTCGACCCGACGCAGGAACTCCATGTCGAAGGGGGCGTTATGCGCGATCAGCACCGCGCCTTCCGCGAACTTGTGGAACCGGCGCACCACATCCGCCACCCCCGGCGCATCGGCCACCATCGCGTCGGTGATCCCGTGCACCTCGGTCGACACCGCCGGGATCGGCCGGCCAGGGTTCACCAGCGTGTCGAAGACCTCGCCCTCCACCCGGCGCCCGTTGACGATCCGAACGGCGGCCAGCTGCACGATCTCGTCGCCCTGGCGCGGGTTCAGGCCCGTCGTCTCGCTGTCGAAGACCACATAGGTCAGCTTGTCGAGCCGCGCCTCCGCCAGCCGGTCGGTGCGTGCAGGAGACAGGAGGTCGAAGTCGTAGACGACCTTGCGCGCCACCGGCTTCGGGCGGGTCACGGCGCGGCGGGCCTGGCGGATCGGCAGACAGACCGCCGGGCGACCGTCCGGCAGCGGCTCGGGCCAGATCTCGGTGGCATGGGCAGCCAGCGCAGCGCGCGCGGGCCGGTCCGGCAGGTCGGGCGACAAGGGCTCGGCCAGCCAGCGGTCCAGCTCGCCCACTCCGACCCGTGCGCCGCTCCAGACCAGACGTATCACCGCGCCGCTGTCCTCCTCGTCGATCACCAGCTCAAGCCGCCGCCCTTCGGCCCGGTCCGCCAGTCGCCGCGCCAGGCTTTCCAGAAGCGTCAGGATCTCATAGCCGTTGCAGCGCAGGATCAGATCGGCAGTCCGCGCCTCGACCGCAATTCCCGACGCGGCCAGCCGGGCCTTCAGCCCTTCGGTCAGGTCCGCCGCCCGCGTGGCAGGCAGGGCCGCCAGCTCGGCCTGGCCTTCATCGCGCGCCGCGGCAAAGCCGGTCACCGCCAGCGACAGGCGCGCGACTTCGTCCTTCATCGCCTGCAGCATCGGGGGCGGCACCGCATCTTCGGCGATGACCTCGATCAGCGCGGTCAGGGTCGCGGCCGGGCGGCGCAGGCTGTCGATGGCCGTCTCCAGCATCGCCTCGCGGCGGGCCTCCGCCGCCATGTCGCCGGTGATGTCGCGCAAGGTCAGGACATAGCCCTGCGTGCCGCCATCGCCCAGAAGCCGCATTCGCGCGGCGAGCACCCGAGCGCCGGTCGTCGTGGTGCACAGAAGGTCCGACACCGCGTCGGGGTCGCCGGTGGCCACCAGTCGTTCATGCGCCAGTTGCAGGGGCGCGGCGTGGAGATAGTCGAAGAGCTTGCGATCCAGCCCCGCTTCCAGCCCCCGGCTGGTGCCGATGATGTCGGCGGCGGGGCCGTTGTAGAAGACCAGCGCATGGTCTGCGGAACAGAGGATCACCCCCACCGGCACATCCGAAAGCAAAGCCTCAAGCCGCGCCTTTTCCGACCCCAGGCGCAGGGTCTCCCGCGCCACCGCCTCGGCCAGGGCCGACCGCGTCTCGGCCAGGCTTTGCGCGGCGGCCTGGGCGGCGGGGGCCAGGTCGCCCAGATAGCGGGCGATGGCCGCGTCCATCTCGGCGGTGACGTCGGAATGGGCGCGGGCGCGCAGGGCGCCAGAGAGGGTCTCGATGGGCTTGGCGACGTTCAGGTCGAACAGGTACCAGACAGTGGCCACCAGCCCCAGCGCCGCAAACCCGGCCAGCACGCCCGCCTGCACGAACCCCTGCCCCACCCCGGGCTGGCCAAGTCGGCTGTACCCCAGCCAGAGGCCCAATCCGGTCGCCGCAAGGATCGCGGCGGCAAGGCCCGCGAAGATCAGGAAGACCCGCAGGCGAAGGCTGAGGCGGGTGAGCATCCGCTATGCTCCTGGAGCCAGAAGCCGCCGCACCTCGTCGCGCAGGTCCTTGAGTTCGAAGGGTTTCGAGATGAACCCATCCGCCCCAAGCGCAATCCCCTTGCGCCGTTCGATGGTCGATCCCCGGGCGGTCATCATCAGCACCTTCACGTCCGACAGCGAGGGATCGGTGCGGATGCCCTCGCAGATCTCATAGCCCGAGACCTCGGGCAGCATGACGTCCAGCAGGACCAGGTCGGGATGGGTGTCGCGGATGCGCGGCAATGCATCGGCCCCGCTGGCCACGCGGTCATGGTCATAGCCCTCGCGGGTCATCAGGTAGTCCAGCGCGACGGCGATGTTGTCCTCATCCTCGACGACAAGGATGCGCGGCTTGCGGTCCATGCCCTACCCCTCCTTGCAGGCGGCCTCTTGCAGGCCGTCGGTTCCACTCAGCACCACCCAGTCGGCCCCGGTCAGGGTCCCGTTCGCGTCGATCGCCATCCCCTCGGTCACCGGCACGCGGCGGTTCCCGGCGCAGTCGAAGACCATCAGCGCGTTCTGCGGGTTCTCCCAGCGGGCAAAGCCGAAGACCGGGGCGACGATCAGCTCGTTCCGCTCCGGGTGGCGGGCCAGTTTCGAGCTGTCGAGCGCGGTGAAGCGGTTGATCAGCGGCACGACATAGGTCCAGGGCCGCAGAGGCGAGGCGGTCGCCTCCTCGTTCGCCACGACGAACTGGCCCGGAAGCGCGCGCGAGACGCGGTCGAACCAGCTGTATTCCATGTAGATCGCGGTTCCGATCAGCCCGGCGCCCGCCGCGACCGGCGTCAGCCAGCCGGGGATCGCCGGAACCTTCTTGCGCAGCGCCCAGAGGAACAGGCCCACGGTCAGGGCGACGAAGAACGAACCGAGGAGTTCAAAGGTCATCTTGGGGTCTCAACTCCTGGCGCCGCGGGATGATCCCACGGCGGATTGCATGGTGCGGACGACGACGAAGGCGTCGCGCAAGTGGCTGCGTTCAAAATCCGACAGTTCCGACGGCGCGATGAAGTTGTCGGGCTTCTCGCCCGCCTTCACGCGACGCGCCTGATGCTGCAGCCGGGTTTCGGCGATCAGGTCATAGGCGTCGAGCAGATCGGTCCCGCCGCTGTGGCTGATGACCCCCGCCTCGACCGCCGCTTCCAGCCTGGCGCGGGTGTTCACCGCCGGCAGCTCGCCGATCAGCGCATAGACGCGGCCCAGGTCCACCACCGGCACGACGCCGTTCATCTTCAGGTCGATGTGGTTCTTGTGCTCGCCCGACCGGATCGTCGCAAAGCCGCGCAGAAGGCCCAAGGGCGGGTTGTGCTTCAGGCTGTTCGAAATCATGTGCGCCACGAAGATCGAGTTCTTCGCGGCCATATCCAGCACCTCGGCCTGCAAGTCGCTGTAAAGGCTTGCCGTCCCGCCGATGGGCCGCAGGTCGAACATGACCGATGCCAGCATCTGCGCCATCGGGTCCGGCGTCGTCACCCATTTGCGGAAATAGCCGCGCCAGACCGACATCCGCTGGCACCATTGCGGGTTCGTGGCCATCATGTCACCGGGGCAATAGACGTAACCGCAGGCGTTCAGCCCGTCCGACACGATCTTCGCCAGCTTCGCGAAATAAGCCATGTCGGCATCCGACGCGGCATCGTCGATCATCAGGCAGTTGTCCTGGTCGCTGACGCCGGTCTGCTCTTGCCGCCCCTGGGACCCACAGGCGAGCCAAAGGTAGGGGACCGGCGCCGGTCCCAGTTCCGCCTCGGCCATCGCCAGCAGGCGGCGCGTCACCGTATCGGCGATGTCGGTAATCAGGCGCGTGACGACCTCATGCGCCGACCCGCCCCCGACCAGCTGCACCAGAAGCTGCGGAATCCGCGCGGTGTTCTCGGCCAGCTCTGCCACTGTCCCCGCCGTCGCCGCATCGCGCACCAAGAGCGCCGAGGACACCGCCTGGAACCGCACCAGATCGGTCTGGGTAATCATCCCGACGAGCTTGCCGTCATCCACCACCGGCAGATGCCCGATCCGGTGTTCCAGCATCCGGTTCAGCACGTCCGACCCCAGACTGTCCGGCGTCAGCACCATCGGGTCCGCCGCCATCACCCGGCTGACCGGGGCCGCAGGGTCCAGCCCCTCGGCCAGCACCTTGTTCACGAAGTCCCGCGCGGTGACGATGCCGACCAGACGCTCGCCCTCGGTCACCGCCAGGCACGAGATATGAGCCTGCCGCATCGTTTCAGCCGCCTCGCGGATCGTGGTCTTCGGCGGAACCGCAATCGGCGCGCGGGCGATCAGGTCGCCGACCTTGCGGGTCGAGATGTCGGCCGCGCGGTTGTCCTGCCCCCGACCCCGATGGAAGAACCGCTCGAAGGCCGGATAGGTCGCGATCAGGCGGCGGAACTCCACCTCGGGCAGCATCAGGATCTCGGCGCCCTCACTGGCCCGCGCCGTCGTCACCGCGATCCCGTCGCGCATCAGCCCGCGCTCGCCGAAACTGTTGCGGGGACCCAGAAGCGAGACCAGACCGCCCGAAGGCTCCAGCACTTCCACCGACCCGTCGAGGATCAGGTAGATCCCCGTCATCGGCTGACCCGCCGCATAGATCACGGCGCCGTCGTCGAAATGCCTGCGGCTGAAAGAGGCGGCGACCCGCGCCATCTCGTCCCGCGGCAGGCTGTCATAGGGGTGCACCGTCTCCAGGAAGGCCAGAAGCTTGGTGCTGTCCTGATCCATGATCCCAGGTGTCCGGTGAAAAAGGGATGCGCCCCCGGGGTGGTCCCGGGGGCGCAAGGGCCTTAGTGGGCCTGGGCCTTGCCCGCACCTTTCGGCACGCGGATCGACTGGATCAGGTCCTGCACTTCCTGCGGCGGAGCCTTGGTCATCATCGAGACGATGTAGGCCGTCGCAAAGTTCAGCAGCGCGCCGATCGGACCGAAGGCCGCCGGAGAGATGCCGAACCAGTGCTGGTCAGGCGTGTTCGGGTACACGTTCGTGCCGGGGATGAAGAACCAGCCCAGGAACAGGAAGATGTAGACCGAGGTCGTGATCAGGCCGACGATCATGCCGGCAATCGCGCCTTCCTTGCCGATGCGGGTCGAGAAGATACCCATCATCAGCACCGGGAAGATCGTCGCGGCTGCCAGACCGAAGGCCAGTGCCACCACCTGCGCGGCAAAGCCGGGCGGGTCATAGCCAAGCCAGGTCGCCAGCACGATGGCGAAGGCCATCGAGATCCGTGCGGCCAGAAGCTCGCCCTTCTCGCTGATCTTCGGGTTGATCGCACCCTTGATCAGGTCGTGGCTGATGGCCGAGGAAATGGCCAGCAGCAGGCCCGCAGCGGTCGACAGCGCGGCGGCAAGACCACCGGCGGCGACAAGGGCGATGACCCAGCCGGGCAGAGCAGCGATCTCAGGGTTCGCCAGAACCATGATGTCGTTGTTGACCGTGGTCAGTTCGTTGCCGACGATGCCCTGCTCGGCCAGCGACTTGCCACCGATGCCGTTGGCCGGATCGGCCAGCGCGGCATCCACCGCAGCCTGAGCCTCGACGACCTTGGCTTCCAGCGCCGCCTTGTCGGCGTCGGCAGCAGCCTCTTCCAGGGCCTTCTTCGCGGCAGCCAGCGCCGCATTGGCGTCGGTCACCGGCTTCTTCTCGTTGAAGTACTGGATCATGCCGTCGCCGTTCTTGTCCGAGAACGCCAGAAGGCCAGTCTTTTCCCAGTTCCGGATCCAGGCGAGGTCCGGGTTGCTGTCGATCTCGGCGATCGTAAGCGCGGGCTTCGAGAAGGTCTCGCCGTCGATCGCACCAGGCCAGAAGGTGGTGGTGATGTTCAGACGCGCCATCGAACCCACGGCGGGGGCGACGGTGTAAAGCAGCGCGATGAACACCAGGGCCCAGCCGGCCGAGATGCGGGCGTCCGACACTTTCGGCACGGTGAAGAAGCGGATGATCACGTGCGGCAGGCCCGCGGTCCCGATCATCAGCGACATCGTGACGAGGAACATGTTCAGCATGTTCGTGGTGTCGGCAGTATAGGCGGTGAAGCCAAGGTCGGTCACGACCTGGTCAAGCTTGTCCAGGAAGTAGGTCTCGCCACCCGAAGGCGCATAGGTCCCGATGAAGCCCAGCTGCGGCAGGATGTTGCCGGTCAAGTTCAGCGAGATGAATAGCGCCGGGATGGTGTAGGCGATGATCAGCACGATGTACTGCGCCACCTGGGTGTAGGTGATGCCCTTCATGCCGCCGAACACCGCATAGGCGAACACCACCGCCGAGCCGATCAAGAGGCCCGTCGTGGTCGACACTTCCAGGAAGCGCGCGAAGGTCACGCCCACGCCCACCATCTGCCCGATAACGTAGGTGATCGAGATCACCAGAAGGCAGATCACGGCGATCATGCGAGCGCCGGTCGAATAGAAGCGGTCACCGACGAATTCCGGCACGGTGAACTTGCCGAACTTGCGCAGATAGGGGGCAAGCAGCAGCGCCAGAAGCACGTAGCCGCCGGTCCAGCCCATCAGGAAGACCGAGTTGTTGTAGCCCCCGAAGGCGAGGAGACCCGCCATCGAGATGAAGGACGCGGCCGACATCCAGTCCGCCGCCGTCGCCATGCCGTTCATGACCGGGGGCACGCCCTGGCTCGCGGCATAGAATTCCGCGGTCGAACCCGCCCGGGCCCAGAACGCGATCCCGAAATACAGCGCGAAGGACGCGCCGATCACGAGAAGGTTGAGAGTAAACTGGTCCATCTGTCCCTGGCCCCCTTACTCTTCCACGCCGTGGGCGCGGTCGATCCCGTTCATGACCTTCGCGTAGACGAAGATCAGGATCAGGAACACGAAGATCGAGCCGTTCTGCGCGAACCAGAACCCAAGGTCGGCACCGCCGACGCTGATCCCGGAAAGTGCCGGCCGAAGCAGGATGCCAAGCCCGAAGGAACAGCCGAACCAGATGATCAAGGAAATGACGATGACCTTGATGTTCGCTGCCCAATAGGCGTTGGCAGAGGTTTTGTCTGCCATGAGGTGAACTCCCTTGTTTGTTTTCCGCACCCCCGGGGGATCCAGGGGAACGGCCCCTCCCGTCAGGCTGAGACGCGCCCCACGATGTCGGCCAGTCTGGCGCGGATACCGTCGATGGACCCCATCGCCGGCACCCGTTCCAGAACGGACAGACGGTCGTAATGCGCGATCAGCGGTGCCGTTTGGGCGTGATAGGCGGTCAGCCTTTCGCGCACCGTCTCGGCGTTGTCGTCGGCGCGGCGCTTGAACGCCGTGCCGCCGCATTTGTCGCAGGTCCCCGCCGTGGCGGGCTGCTTGAACTCGTCATGATAGCCTTCGCCACAGGTGGCGCAGGTATAGCGGCCGGACACGCGGGCGATCATCGCCTCGTCCTCGACCTCCAGGCTGATCGCGGCGGTGACCCGCCCACCGGCCTCGGCCAAAAGCTTGTCCAGCGCTGCGGCCTGCGGTCCCGTGCGGGGAAAGCCGTCCAGGATCACGCCCCGGCCCACGTCCGGCTCGGCCATCCGGTCTTTCAGGATCGCCAGCACGATGTCATCCGACACCAGCTGCCCGGCCTCCATCACTGCCTTGGCCTTCCTGCCCGCCTCGGTCCCCGCCGCGACGGCAGCGCGCAAAAGGTCGCCGGTCGAAAGCTGGACCAGACCGAAGTCTTCCTCCAGCATCCGCGCCTGCGTGCCCTTGCCCGCGCCGGGGGGACCAAGAAGGATCAGGACAGGTCCCATCCCTCAGCCCTTGTTCATGCGGTTGGCGATCAGGTCGTCCACGACCGACGGATCGGCCAGCGTCGAAGTATCGCCCAGCGCGCCAAAGTCGTTCTCGGCGATCTTGCGCAGGATGCGGCGCATGATCTTGCCGGACCGCGTCTTCGGCAGGCCCGGGGCCCACTGGATCAGGTCGGGCTTGGCAATCGGGCCGATCTCGGTCCGGACCCAGGCCTCAAGCTTCTTGCGCAGGTCCTCGGAGGGCTCGATTCCCTTCATCAGCGTGACATAGGCATAGATGCCCTGCCCCTTGATGTCGTGCGGGTAACCCACGACCGCCGCCTCGGCCACCGCCTCATGCGCCACGAGCGCGCTTTCGACTTCGGCCGTGCCCATCCGGTGGCCCGAGACGTTGATGACGTCATCGACCCGGCCCGTGATCCAATAATAGCCGTCCGCATCGCGGCGGCAGCCGTCGCCGGTGAAGTAATAGCCCTTGTACTGGCTGAAATAGGCCTCTTCGAACCGCGCATGGTCGCCCCACAGCGTCCGCATCTGTCCTGGCCAGCTGTCGGTGATGCACAGGACGCCCTCGGTCGCCGTTTCCGTCTGCACCTTGGCGGTCGCGGGGTCCAGGACCTCGGGCTTCACACCGAAGAACGGCTTCGTGGCACTCCCCGGCTTCTGCGGGATCGCGCCCGGGATCGGCGTGATGATGTGCCCGCCGGTTTCCGTCTGCCAGAACGTATCCACGATCGGGCATTTCCCCTTGCCGACATGGGTGTTGTACCAGGACCAGGCTTCGGGGTTGATCGGCTCCCCGACCGAGCCCAGAAGCTTCAGGCTGGACAGATCATGCTTCTCCACCCACTCCGGCCCCAGGCCCATCAGGCTGCGGATCGCGGTCGGCGCGGTATAGAACTGGTTGACCTTGTGCTTGGCGCAGACCTCCCAGAAGCGGCCCGCGTCCGGGTAGGTCGGCACGCCCTCGAACATCAGCGTCGTCGCGCCATTGGCCAGCGGGCCATAGACGATATAGCTGTGCCCCGTGACCCAGCCCACGTCCGCCGTGCACCAGAAGATGTCGCCGTCATGGTAATCGAAGGTCACCTGATGCGTCAGGCTCGCATAGACCAGATACCCCCCCGTCGTATGCACCACGCCCTTCGGTTTCCCCGTCGACCCAGAGGTATACAGGATGAACATCGGGTCTTCCGCGCCGACCTCGACATACGGACAATAGGGCTTGGCCGCCGCCATCTCTGCCGTCAGGTCAAAGTCGCGGCCATCGACCCAGCTCGTCTGGTCCCCGGTCCGCTTGACCACCAGCACCTTGACCTTGTCCGAGCAATGCAAAAGCGCCTTGTCGGTGTTGTCCTTCAGCCCGGTCTTCTTGCCGCCGCGCGGAGCCCAGTCGGCAGTGATGACGACCTTGGCCTCAGAGTCGTTGACCCGGTTCGCCAGCGCGTCAGGCGAGAAGCCCCCGAACACGATGGAATGGATCGCCCCGATCCGCGTACAGGCCAGCATCGCATAGGCGGCCTCGGGGATCATCGGCATGTAAAGGACGACCCGGTCGCCCTTGGTCACGCCATGCGCCTTCAGCACGTTCGCCAGGCGGCAGGTCTGCTCAAGTAAATGCGCATAGGTGATGTGCTGCGCGGGTTCCTTCGGATCATCGGGTTCCCAGATGATCGCGGTCTGGTTCGCTCGGGTCAGCATGTGGCGGTCGATGCAGTTGGCGCTGACGTTCAGGACGCCATCCTCGAACCACTTGATCGAGATGTTGCCCGGCGCGAACGAGGTGTTCTTGACCTTCGTGTAAGGCTTGATCCAGTCCAGCCGCAGCCCTTCCTGGCCCCAGAACCCCTCAGGGTCCTTCACCGAGGCCGCATACCGCGCCTCGTAGGCTGCCGCATCCACATGGGCTTTCGCCACGAAATCGGGCGATGCAGGGTAGATGGATTTCCGGGCACTCTGGTCGGTCATGGCGATCCTCCTTGCCGATGGGGCCCGGCCAATGACCCCTCGACTGCTGTCATTCCGTCCCGCGGAACGCTCTCTCCCGCCATAATGTTACCACTTTGTGAAGAATCGTGTAACCCCCTAATTCTGCATCATATTTCTGTAAATTTATTGACCCCTTTGCCGTCAATACTGTAAAGACCTGAAAAGGGCGGCCCGAAATCCCCTTGGTTTTCAACCCGATGCGCCTCACGCGGGCGTGAGCAGGCGTGACCGCGGAATCCGTTAGCGCAAACGGGGGTGCCGGCCCGGTTCCGGAAGTGTCAGGTCGATTCGGACCCGACGTCGAGCAGCCGGTCCACCGCCGCCAGATCGGGCAGGAACCGCACCTCCGGCTCGCGCAGGCCCTGTGCCTCCAGCTGATGGCGCAAGGGCGGGCGCAAGCCCACAAGGAACAGCCGCCCGCCCCGCTTGTGCGCCCGCGCGGCCAGCGAACGCACCCCCCGCGCGCCGGAACTGTCGATCAGCGGCACGCCCGACATCTCCAGCACCAGCACGCGCGGGCTTTCGGCGATCCGGTCCAGGACACTGCCCAACTGCGCCGCGGCGCCAAAGAAATACGGACCCTCCAGGTGATAGACCACCCGGTCAGGCCGCGGGGTCTCCAGCTGCTCCTCGCGCGGGCGCATCGCGGCGGTCTCGGACATCCGCTTGATGAACACCAGGCCCGCCAGGGCAAAGCCCACCACGATCCCTTCGGTCAGGTCGCGGAAGACGACCAAAAGGAAGGTCACGCTGACCACCAGCGCATCCCCCCGGGACGACTTCAGCAGCGCCGCAAACTCATGCCGTTCGGCCATGCCCCAGGCGACGACGGCCAGCACACCCGCCAGGGCGGCAAGCGGGATATAGGCGGCAAGGGGTGCCGCGACGGCCATGAAGACCAGAAGGAAGACCGAATGCAGCATCCCCGACACCGGCCCCCGGCTCCCCGCCCGCACGTTGGTCGCGGTGCGCGCGATGGTCCCGGTGACGCAGAACCCGCCAAAGAGGCTCGACCCGATGTTCGCCACCCCCTGCGCCACTAGTTCCGCATTCGACCGATGCCGCGCGCCCGACATCCCGTCCGCAACCACTGCGGACAACAGCGATTCAATCGCCCCGAGCAGCGCGAAACTCAGCGCCCAGGGCAGCGCGATCTGAACCTCGGCCCAGGACAGGCCCGGCATGACAGGCATCGGCAGGAAATGCGGCAGTTCTCCGAACCGGTTGCCGATGGTCGCGACCGGCAACTGGAACACCGCGACAAGCGCCCCGGCCAGCGTGACGGCGATCAGCATTCCCGGCCAGTGCGGTCGGACCCGCCGCAAACCCAGGATCAGCCCTGCGGTCAGGACAGCGATGGCCAGGGCGGCAGGCGTCACCGTATCCCGCGCGGCCCAAAGCGCCTCGACCTTCTGCAGGATCTCGGCCGGCTCGCCCCCGAGCAAGGTCAGCCCGAAGATCTCGCGCAGCTGGCTGGCAAAGATGATGACGGCAATCCCGGCGGTAAAGCCCACCGTGACCGGATAGGGGATATAGCGGATGTAGGTCCCCAGGCGCAGCACCCCGGCCAGGATCAGGACCAGCCCGGAAAGGAAGGTCGCCAGGATCAGCCCCTGCAAACCCGTTGCCATGACACAGGCCGAGACGAGCACGATGAACGCCCCCGCCGGCCCGCCGATCTGATAGCGCGACCCGCCCAGCGCCGAGACGAGGAAGCCGCCAACGATGGCCGTATACAGCCCGCGCTCGGGCCCAACCCCACTCGCGATCGCGATCGCCATCGACAGGGGCAGCGCCACGATCGCAACGGTCAGCCCGGCCAGCGCATCGGCACGGAGCGCGGCCAGGCCGTAGCCCTCGCGCCAGACGGTCAGGAGTTTCGGAGTGAATTCGGGGCTCTGGCTTGTGCCGAACATGATCCCGGCCTATCGATTGGGCACAGGATAACGCCCCACCCGACCCCGCTGTCAATCGCCATGACCACCCGCCCCGACCCCGTCCAGACCGCGACCGAGGATGCCCTCACCCTGGCCCACCAGCTTCTGGGGCTTGGCCATGCCGCGCTGGCGTGGCAGGACCCCGACACCGGCACTCCCGGGATCAGCCGCATCGCCTTTCACCGCGACCCCGAGGCAGGGCTCCTGACGCTCGTCTCGGGGCTTGCGCCGCACTTCCGCGCGCTGCGCGACCGGCCCGACTGCGCGCTCATGCTGGGCGAGGTCGGCGACAAGGGCGATCCCCTTACCCACCCCCGCCTGATGATCCGCGCACGGGCAGCCTTCGTGGCCCCCGACGACCCCGCCCGCCCCGGCCTCCGCGACCGCTGGCTGCAGCAGAACCCGAAGGCCACGATCTACATCGACCTGCCCGACTTCGCCTTCGTCCGCCTGACCCCGATCTCGGCCCTGTTGAACGGCGGCTTCGCTCGCGCCTTCCACATCGCGCCCGAGGACCTGTGAAGACGGGCGGCCCCGCAGGACCGCCCGCCAGAAGTGTCGCCGAAACCTTTTCCCCGGATCAGGCCGGCACGTCCATCCGCATGGTGACAATCGCCCGGCCCCGGACCGCCTCGCCCCAGCGGATCTGCGCCTCGTTGCCCCCCGCCCCGGTGCCCGGCACCGAATAGGGGAAGACATAGCGCGCCGCGTTCGAGGCGTTCAGGATGATCCCCTCCGGTGCCACTGACTCGACCATCCGGATCCGCCCGCCGAACGGCACGAACCCGCCCGCGCTGACGTTCCACGTCTCGGCTGCGGTGTTCTGGTTATGCACGACCTGCACCGGGTTGATGATCCACTGGGCCACGCCGTTGAAGCTGTTCCCCTCGACCCGCACGTTGCGGGACCTGGTAAAGTCCAGCGTCGCGAAAGAGGAGTCCACCACCTCCACCCGGTCAACGGTCAGGCCAAAGCAACGGAAGCTGTTGTTGGTGATCGACATCCCGCTTATGAAATGCCCCGGCCCATAGGGCTTGATCACGATCCAGCGGTAGGCCGGGATCGTGTCCGAGGCGATGAACACGTTGCCTACGATGTTCAGGCCGCCGAACGAGAACTCGCCGTTCTCCGCCGGATCCGAGTCATGTTCGTTGCCCCATTCGATATGGCAGTTGTCGATGTAGTTGCCGGTGACCACGGTCGACACGTTCGTCTGCGTGAACACCAGCCCGGCCCGGCGTAGGCCCGACCCGACGCTGTCGCCCTGGAAGAAGTGGTTGGCGTGGATCAGGTGGCCTGTGCCATGGACGATGGCGAAATGCGCAAAGCGCACGACCCGGTTGTTGCGCAGCTTGGTGTCGTTCGCGTTGATGTTCAGCGCGATCGAGGTCCGGTCCAACACCGCAATCGACTGTTCGTTCGACAGGAACTGGCACATGTCGACGAACATGCCCTGGCAGCCTTCCCCCAGCGAGGTGATGCCCCTGTCCTGCGGCCTGTTGAAGGTGCAGGACACAAAGCGCTGGGTGTTGCCAGAGACCGGCAGCATCACCGCCGAGCCGACGCCGTTGTTGTTGAACTCGATATCCTCGAACTCGAACCGCGACAAAAGCTCGAACCCGCTGAAGTCCAGCATGTACTTGAACCGGCGGAAGGTATAGGTCCGCGTCCCCACCGCAGCGTACAGAGGCTGGCTCAGCGTGAGGGTGCCCGCCGCCACGTTCTTCGCGGTGACATAGACCTCGCGCCCGACTCCGGTGCCAATGACCAGCGATCCGACCTGGATGTTGGCCACGTTGGCCACCCCGGTCAGCGTCAGGTTGGCCGATGTCGCGTAGGTCCCGATCGAGGTCGTATCCTCCGTCGCCCAGGCCGGCCCAGGCACTGCACTCAGCGACCCGTTGCGGATGCCGCGGCGGTTGCCAAAGTTCGTCAGCCCGCACAGCGCCGAAACGTCGATCGGCCCGGTGATGTCGACCCGGCGGCCCGACAGATCCAGCGTCACGTAATCGGTGAAGTAGAACAGCGCCTGCAGCATGCGCCGGAAACCCTCCAGCTCGGTCGCGAAGGCCTGGCTGTAGGTGTTCAGGTCATAGTTCCGCGTCAGCACCAGGCGGCGGTTCGTCGGCATCGACAGCGTGCCCTCGAACCGGATGCGGCTGTTGATCGTGACGTCCTGCGTCAGCCGGAACGTCCCCGACGGCACCAGGATCTCGCGACCCTGCGCATCGGCATCCGCTGCCAGAAAGGCCGGAGCATCGTTCGTCGTCCCGTTGCCCAGCGCGCCATAGTCGCGCACGTCGACCCAGTCCATCAGCTTGCGGATGAAGACGTTGGTCACGTCCTCGACCACGATGTCGTCGATCCGCACGACGCCACCGTTCGCCCCCGTCAGGTCCAGGCCGACATGGGCATAGATCGACTGCAAGGACCAGGGCAGCGTCACCCCGGTCCGGCTGGCCGGAGAGATGATCGCGCTCACAGTCACCACCTGGCCATAGGTCGTCAGCGCCACCGACGGCCCGGTCTGTGGCAGGCCCACCACGTTCTGCCCGTTGATATCCCCCGCCCAGGCCGCGATCCGGACCGAGGGCAGGTTCCCCGACACTGCCTTCAGCCGCACCGTCACCTGCAGGTACAGCCCCGGCTGGATCGGGGTCTGCGCGAAGGACCGGACCTTCTGCGTGGCCTCGGTCTTCTGCAGTTCCAGGCAGCCGCCGAAGTCCTGGTCGTTCGACACCAGCGCCGCGTTCGGCTGGCCCTGGTACGACCCCGAGCCGGGCGTCCCGTCCTCGCGCGACCAAAGGTTGAGGCCTGCCGAGAACGGCGGCGGCATCAGGACCAGCCCGTCAGTGATAGCCTTGTTCATCTTCGATTTCCCTTGCCTCGCTTCGCGCCACCGGCCTACGCGCGATGCGTCAGGACCCCGAAGGGCCACCTCTGACAAACCGCGCCGCCATGGGGCAAAGTGGGTAACAAGGAAGGCTTGACCGGGGCTTAGGGCAGCGCGCGCTGGCAAGGTCACCCGCGCAACAGCTGCGCGACGGTCAGGGTCGGCAAACTGCCGTCACCACCCCGCGTCCCCTCCCCCTGCCAGGGGGAGGGCCAGGGAGGGGGTTGCAACGCCCCAACTGCGACTGTCCTTGAGAAAAAGCCTCAGACGACCCGGCTCAGGCACCCACATCCGGCGCGGGCATCAGCTGGACGGCATTGATCTGCCAGCCTTCCGCCGTCTCGACCATCATGTAGTCCAGATACCAGCCTGCCCCGGCCTGGTCGACGATCCGGACCCGCTGCCACAGGTTCCCTGCGATCTCGCGCAGGTCCTGCATCTCGACGGTCGAGGGCCGGTAGACCATCGGATAGCCGTTCTTCACCATCGCCCCGAAATTCTCGGGCGTGCCGAACATCTGCTTGATGGTCGGGCTGGCAAAGGTGAAGGCGCGGGCGAAGTCGTCGGCCAGGAAGGCGTCGATCTGGCTCTGGATCGTGTTCTGGATCGGCTCTTCCTGCGCGGTGGCAGGCAGCGCCAGGACGGCAGACAGCAAGACAGCATAAAGACGATTGCGCATTGGCAAGTGCTCCGTGATCGGACGTCCCCTGAGGCAAACCTAGACCGCCCGCCCCAAAGTCAACGCCCCACGCGCCCAGGCACGGCGCCAATCCCCTTGCCCTTTGCCAAATACTCCTGCCGGAGGCCCCCATAACAACCCGCGCCATCGCCACATTCGGCGCACCGCCGCCTCCGCAAACGCCTCCCTCCCCCCTCCGTGGGGGAGGGATGGGGTGGGGGGCCGCCCGTCACAGAGGCGGCCGGTACAGCGTGGCAGAAAACCCCTCGGACACCGCACTCGTCTTGATGTCCATCCAGCCCGCCGCCCGGAACACCTCACGCACCCGCGCATCCGGCACCGCAGCCCCCTTGCCCTTGCCATGCACGCACCAGACCCGCAGGCCGGTCTTGCGCCCCGCGGCCAAAGCCGCCTCCAGATCACCAGGGCCCGTCAAAACCGCGACGATCACCGCCGCGCCCTCTGGCCCCGCGGCATTTGCCCCGGCGACCGCCACCGCGATCTCCTCCGGCGCAGGCCCGCCCATCACCCAGGCCCGCGCGTCCGCCGACACTCCCAGCTTCTGCGCCAGCGACGGCACCGGCTTCTCCAGCGCCTTCACCCAGGCCGCCGCCTCCTTCGCCCCGAGCGTCAGGACCAAAGACTCTCCATCCGAGCGCAGACGCAGGTCCTCCCCCTCGACCCGCCAGCCCATCAGACCGGCCCGAGGCAACTTCCCCCGCACCTCACCCCGCAGGATGATCCCGTCGCTCTCAAGATAGGCCTTCACCGCGCCGGAAGCGCCCCGCCAGATCGCATGCCCTTCCGCCTCGCGCCCCATAGCACCCTCCGCCGCAACCTGCCGCGAAGGATACCACCGGAAGCCGAAGCCGTCAGCCGACCAGCTCGCCCTTCAAGGCCCGCTCCATCAGCGCCACCGTCTCCTCGACGCCGTAAAGCGCGATGAACCCGCCGAACCGAGGCCCGTCCGAGGCTCCCAGCAGCACCTCATACAGCGCCTTGAACCAGTCGCGCAGCGGCTCGAACCCGTGCTCCTTGCCCACCGCAAAGACCATCGACTGCAGCGCCTCGTCGTCCAGCCCCCCGTCCCAGGCCTTCAACCGCCCGACCAGGTCCTCCATCGCCGCCCGCTCCTTCGCGTCCGGCAGACGGAACCCCCGGGTCGGAGCGATCTTGTCCGCGAAATACCGCACCGCGAACCCCGCCGCCCCATCGAGGTCCGGATGCGTCTCCGGCGACGCCTCCGGAGCATAGCGCCGGATGAACTTCCACAACCCCGCCGCATCCTTCGCCGCCGCGACCGAGGCCAGGTTCAGCAGCATCCCAAAGCTGACAACCATCCGGCTTTCGGGAGGCTTCCCCCCATGAATATGCCACACCGGGTTGTTCACCTGCCCCGCCACGTCCTGCGTCGGATAGGCCTTCAGCTGCTGGTGATACTCATCCACCGCCCGCGGGATCACGTCGAAATGCATCCGCTTCGCCGTCTTCGGCTTCTGGTACATGAAGTACGACAGGCTCTCCGTCGCCGCATAGGTCAGCCACTCATCAATGGTCAGCCCATTCCCCTTCGACTTCGAGATCTTCTGCCCCTGGTCATCCAGGAACAGCTCGTAGGTCATGTGGTTCGGCTTCCGCCCCCCCAGCACCTCGCAGATCCCGTCGTAGATCGGAGTGTTCGTCGAGTGGTCCTTCCCGTACATCTCGAAGTCCACATCCAGGGCCGCCCACCGAGCACCAAAGTCCGGCTTCCACTGCAGCTTCACATGCCCGCCCGTCACCGGCAGCGTCCACTCACGGCCCTGCTCGTCATCGAAGGTGATCGTCGCGTCCTTCGCATTGACCTCCTTCATCGGCACATACAGAACCCGCCCCGTCTCCGGATGGATCGGCAGGAAGCAGCTGTAGGTCTGCTGCCGCTCCTCCCGCAACGACGCCAGCATGATCGCCATGATCCGGTCATACCGCTCGGCACACAGCCGCAGCGTGTCGTCGAACCGCCCGCTCTTGTAGAACTCCGTGGCCGAGATGAACTCGTACTCGAAGCCGAACGTGTCGAGGAACCGCCGCAACATCGCGTTGTTGTGGTGCCCGAAACTCTCGAACTCGCCATAGGGGTCCGGGACCGAGGTCAACGGCTTCTGCATGTGCTGGCGCAGCATCTCCTGCTGCGGCACGTTCTCCGGCACCTTCCGCATCCCGTCCACGTCGTCCGAGAAACAGATCAGACGCGTCGGAATGTCGCTGATGATCTCGAAGGCGCGCCGGATCATCGTCGTCCGCGCCACTTCCCCGAAGGTCCCGATATGCGGCAACCCCGACGGCCCATAGCCCGTCTCGAACAGCACATACCCCTTCTTCGGCGGCGCCTTCTCGTACCGTTTCAGGACCGCGCGGGCCTCTTCAAAGGGCCAGGCCTTCGAATTCATCGCCGCATCGCGCAACGCACTCATCGCATCTCTCCTGAAACGGGGCCAACCCCCGACCGCCCGTCCTCTATTGCCCCCCCGCCCCCCCGTCAATAATCTGCCAGCCAAACCCGTGTCAGGAGCCGCCCAATGCCCGAATCCGCCATGTCCCCCCAAGACGCGCTTGTGGCCGTCATGGTCGCCTGCTCCGCCTCGGACGAGAACATGCGCACAGCCGAGCTGGTGGCGATCACCCGCATGGTCAACCACATGCCCGCCTTCGCCACCTACGACCCCGACCGCATCCAGCGCGTCACCCGCACCGTGTTCGACCTGTTCGAGGAAGAAGACGGCCTCGCCGCCCTCTTCGGCCTGATCCGCGAGGCATTGCCCGAGCGCCTCTACGAGACCGCCTATGCCCTGGCCTGCGACGTGGTCACCGCGGACGGGAGGCACTCCCAGGTCGAGCTCCGCATGTTGGAAGAGGTCCGCGAGGAGCTGAAGATCGACCGCCTCCACGCCGCCGCCATCGAATGGGGCGCGCGGGTGCGGCATATGGGGGTGTGAGGCCGCCCCAAACGCGCACCCCGTAGGTCGGGCTTCAGCCCGACTCCCTCCCCCCCTGTCATCCCCGCGCCCACCTGTCATCCCCGCGCAGGCGGGGATCCATACACGGCCAGCCACCGAACTCCCCGCCCGGACACGCCCGTAGGGTGCGCATTCATGGCGCACCACCCCACCACCCACCCCTCGCAACAATAGGGCCGCGCCCTCCCGGGGGGTGATGAGCGAAAAGAAATCCTGCAGTGGAGGATTTCCGCGAAGAACGCCCGGCCCGTGGCCGGGCAGTGGGGAGGGCGCGGCCCGGCGGGCTTCGTACTTTATTCCGGGCCATGGGATGAACCACCACAACTGGCGGAAGGTATTCAGAGCGTATCTTCGCGTTGGGCCATAGCTAACAATGTTCTGAACTCATCAAAATCACGCGCACATTCGATTGCCCTACCTCTCATCGAGAGAGCTTGGAACTCCGCCACCGCGCGCGCTTGGCAGTTAATTGACTTTCCTGGCGTAAATTCGATATCAGAATACGCTGCATAATCCAGATTCTTCTTGATCCATTCTTCGTACGGCGCAATCGCTCTCAGGTAGAGCCAATCATAGAATGCGTTCTTTGGTTCCGTCTCGAAATCTCTCCCCAAGAACCGAAACTTCACAATTGAACCTTCTCCTAGTTCTCTTATCCTTTTCTTTGCTTCAAAAGGACCAAGCTCTAACACTTCGCTATGCTGCCCTGATCGTGAGAAGACTTTTGAGCTTTGGTAAGCACTTTCCAACGATCGCATCACACCATCAACTTCGATCTTCAAACTAAATGCGGAGAGCCGACGCCCAACTTCATCTGGCGATTTTGTCGACACCTCCAAGACAGGGTAAATGCCCATAGATCGAGCTTTTTTGTGTAACTCGTATACATTCTTCTGTTTCTGGGAAACGGCAAAGCCACCATGCCAGGAAATCTCAATATCAATTGCTTCAACCAAAGGGCCGCCACCGAAACGGCCTTCGGAAAGCTTCCTGCCTTGAAGTGGCCTAAATATGGGTCTTATCGCCAACTCAACAGTCCATTAGAAGGCTTTTCCGATCAAACTTGGATCGACCCTATTGGGAACGAGGATCTCGAATTTTCTTTGCGCTTCCACAAGGTGCCGGACCTCGGCATAGGGCTTACCGTGATTAGTATAGAAGGTCTCAAAGTCGATGATGTTGATACCTTCCTCAACTGACAACCGCCGAGAGGCGGGAGAATTTGCCATTCCATCACAAAAGACAACGCCAGGAATCTTGAGCACCTCTAGGCTAATCGGCAGAAAAACTTGATCCGGATGCCGCCCATCAGCTTTGCAGGTTTTTGCCATTGGATGTTGCGGAGACAAAGCAAGGCTTACCTTGTCGTAGTTCCCAAGGCGTTGGTCAGAATGCCTACTTTCCACGTCACCGCCAGGATTAGTGGGCACTATCGACAGCCTTTCCAATTCGGCTTTCGATAGAAGCCCGTGCTTTCGAATGCTTTCTAAGTTAGGCCTATCAGTGAAGTGATAGACAAACTTGTACTTAAAGGATTCCCTCAGAACCCGATCAATGAACTCGTCAATTGTCATTTTTTGACCTACTTTTCAATCGCTCTGATCGCAATTTAAGGAGGTGCGATTGCGAAATCAAGGGATGTGTGCAGCGGTGGTCTCGAAGAGAGCTCAGAGATTTTGCCTTGTTTATTCCCATTAACCACCCCCTTAACAAACCCTTACCGTCCACACCCATTCCCCAGCAAAATCAACCCCTTACCCCCATCTGTCCACCGTGGACACCACACCGGAGTCCCTTGCGGCCCCCGCCCCCAAGAAACCCCCTTCCCTTCCCCGATTTCCCCCGTATAGTCGCCCCCCATGATCAGGGGCCGACATATCCACTCCCTCGGGGCCGTCTCGCGGCCTCTCCTGCCCCGTGGTCTCCTCCTTCTTAGCCGCCTCTGAGCGTGCCCCCGGGCGCGACCGCTCAGAGGTGACCAGCGCCCCCCCCCGGCCAAAGCTAAGAAAAGGACCCCACCATGACCCAAGATAAAGTCGTCATCTTCGACACCACCCTCCGCGACGGCGAGCAGAGCCCCGGCGCGACCATGACCCATGAAGAGAAGCTGGAGATCGCCTCCCTCCTCGACGAGATGGGCGTCGACATCATCGAGGCCGGCTTCCCCATTGCCTCCGAAGGCGACTTCGCCGCCGTGACCGAGATCGCGAAGCGGAGCCGGAACAGCACCATCTGCGGCCTCGCCCGCGCGAACTTCAAGGACATCGACCGCTGCTGGGAGGCGGTGAAGCACGCCCGCTCCCCCCGCATCCACACCTTCATCGGCACCTCCCCCCTCCACCGCGCGATTCCGAACCTCGACATGGACCAGATGGCCGACCGGATCCACGAGACGGTGACCCACGCCCGCAACCTCTGTGACAACGTCCAGTGGTCGCCCATGGACGCCACCCGGACCGAGCCCGACTACCTCTGCCGCGTCGTCGAAATCGCGATCAAGGCCGGCGCCACGACGATCAACATCCCCGACACCGTCGGCTACACCTACCCGATGGAGTCGGCGAAGATCATCCGCATGCTCCTCGAACGCGTCCCCGGCGCCGACACGATCATCTTCGCCACTCACTGCCACAACGACCTCGGCATGGCGACCGCCAACGCCCTCGCCGCCGTCGAAGCCGGGGCAAGGCAGATCGAATGCACGATCAACGGCCTCGGCGAACGCGCGGGCAACACGGCGCTGGAAGAGGTCGTGATGGCCATGCGGGTCCGGAATGACATCCTGCCGTTCCGGACGGGCATCGACACGACCAAGATCATGAACCTCTCCCGCCGCGTCTCCCAGGTCTCGGGCTTCCCGGTCCAGTTCAACAAGGCCATCGTCGGCAAGAACGCCTTCCTGCATGAATCCGGCATCCACCAGGACGGGGTCCTGAAGAACGTCCAGACCTTCGAGATCATGCGGCCCGAAGACATCGGCCTGACCCAGAAGAACATCGCGATGGGCAAGCATTCGGGCCGGGCCGCCCTGCGCGCCAAGCTGAAGGAACTGGGCTTCGACCTCGCCGACAACCAGCTGAACGACGTCTTCGTCCGCTTCAAGGCGCTCGCCGACCGCAAGAAGGAAGTCTACGACGACGACCTGATTGCGCTGGTCAGCGATGAGCAGACCAACGATGCCTACGAGTTCCTCCAGCTGAAGAAGCTGCGGGTCGTCTGTGGCACGGATGGCCCTCAGGAAGCCGAGATGGTCCTGTCGATCGACGGCAAGGACCACCACATCGACGCGACCGGGGACGGGCCTGTCGATGCCGCGTTCAACTGCGTGAAGATGCTCTTCCCCCACAAGGCGCGGCTCGAGGTCTACCAGGTCCACGCGGTGACCGAGGGGACGGACGCGCAGGCCACCGTGTCGGTCCGTTTACAGGAAGACGGGCGGATCGTGACGGGGTCCTCGGCCGATACCGACACCATCGTCGCCTCGACCCGGGCCTATATCAACGCGCTGAACCGCCTCATCGTCCGGCGGCAGAAGACGGCCCCGGGTGACGACGTGAAGACCGTCACCTACCACGCCGAGTGAGAATGGCCCGAAGTGTCCACGGTGGACATTTCGGGCAAACCTCTGATTCCAAAAACCTATCCCGTGGACGTTAACCTTTTGGAAAGGGCTGTCCACACCCCCTTTCCCGCACGTAGTCCACGAAGGCCGCAAGCGGCGGGGACTGGTTGCGGCGGCTGGGGTAGTAGAGGTAGCAGCCCGGGAACGGCGGGGTCCAGTCGTCCAGAAGCCGCACCAGACGGCCCGCGGCGATGGGCTCGGCCACTTCGCTTTCGAAGAAATAGCCGATCCCCACCCCGGCAAGGCAGGCCGTCAGCCGCAGGCGCAGGTCCGAGCCGACCAGCCGACCCGTCACCGGCACCCGCAGTTCGACCCCGTCCTTGTCCAGCTCCCAGCGGTAGGGGGTTCCCGTGGATGGGGCGAGAGAGACAAGGCACTCATGGGCCTCCAGGTCGCGGGGATGTTGCAGAGCTTCTCGGCCCGCCAGGTAAGCGGGGGCAGCCACAACGGCCATCCGCAGCGCGCCGCCGAAGGGCACCGCGATCATGTCGCCCTCCAGCCGCTCGGCCAGACGGATACCAGCGTCGAAGCCCTGGGCCACGATGTCGACCAGGGCATCGCTCGCCTCGACCTGCACGGTCACGCGGGGGTGTCGGGCCAGGAAGGCGGGCAGCATCTCGGCCAGCGCCGGTACAGCCACCCGTACCACGTTGAGCTTCAGGGGACCTGAAACTTCGCCCGCCGCGGCGAAGGCGGTGTCCACCACCCCCTCCAGATCGTCCAGCACCGGCAGCAGCCGTTCCGCCAGCGCCTGCCCGGCGGCACTGGGGGCGACCGAGCGCGTCGTCCGGTTCAAGAGGCGCTGGCCCAACCGATCCTCCAGCGCGCGGATGGTCTGCGACAGGGCCGAGGGCGACACCCCCAGATGCGCCGCCGCCTGGGTAAAGCTGCCGTGCCGCACCACGGCGGCAAAGGCGCGCAATTCCGCGTAGTCGCTGCCGCGCATTCATTACCTCTGCTTAAATAGCCATTCTGATATTGTCGGATTATCGCAGGAATGTTGCTGTGGCACAACCGGGCCTTCCCAAAGGATGGAGGCTGACATGTTTGAACGGTTGAAAACCTGGTGGCGCGCCGAGGGGGATCTGGCCAAGCTTGCAGGCCTGAATGATCGCATGCTGAAGGACATTGGCCTGGAACGGTCCGAGCTGCGCGATCTGGTCCACGGTCGGGCCGCACCCCGGCAGGAGCGCGAGTGCTATCGGCACCCGCTGAAGGCGGTCCCGGTGCGGTTGGGAACCGTCCGCGCCGACGGCAGTTGAGGGGCGAACCAAAGGTAGAGCACCGATGCCACAGATGTCCGACCGATTGCAGCGCGCGGTGGATGCCTTGCCGCTGACCCCCGGCATGCGGGTTCTGGAAATCGGCTGCGGCCCCGGCGTCGCGGCCCGGGCGGTGGCGGCGCGGATCGGCGACGGGAAAATCATCGCCATCGACCGGTCGGCAACCGCCATCGCCCAGGCGATCCGCGGCTCGGGCCCCGAGATCGCCTCGGGCCGGTTGGAATTCCGCGTCTCGTCCATCGAGGACTTTGCCCTGCAGGACGGCGAACCGCGGTTCGACCTGGCCTATGCCCAGCGGGTCGGCGTGCTGGACGGACGACACGACGGGACGCCTGCGCGGCAGGTGCTGCGACAGGTGCTGAAGCCCGAGGGCCTCTTGGTCATCGACGACCTGCCCCCGATCCGCGCGGAGGACCTGGATGCCTGACCAGCTGCATGGCGCCTGTCACTGCGGCCAGTTCCGCTGGGTGGCAGAGGGCGCTCGCGACTTTCAGGGCTTTTGCCATTGCGACCATTGCCGCCGGATCTCGGGCTGCGGGCGCACACCCTTCATGGGGTTCGAGGCGGACCGCGTGACGCTGGAAGGCCAGACCGCCAGCTATGCGGACACCGCCGCCAACGGCGGCGGCATCACCCGGCACTTCTGCCCGACCTGCGGCGCGCGGGCTTATTCCATCCCAGGCTCGGCCCCCGGGTTTCGCATCTTCTATGCGGGCAGCCTGGGTCCGGTGGAGCGGTTCGTCCCGGAGCTCTCGATCCACACGGCAAGCACCGTCCCCTGGGACCCGGCCGAACCCTGCCTGCCCGCCTTTGCCGGGGCCGCGCCGGACTAGCCCTTCATTTCCTGCAAGGTATTCCCGCCGTCCACCACCAGCATCGCGCCGGTGACATAGGAGGCCTGGTCCGAGGCGAGGAACAGCGCGCAGGCCGCGACCTCGTCCGGGGTGCCGGGGCGACCGACGGGGGTGCGGCCTCCGGCGGCGATCTCATCGGCGGAGGAGCTTTCGGTAGCGATCCAGCCGGGCAGCACGGCGTTGCAGGTCACCCCGTGCGACCCGTATTCCAGCGCGATGGACCGCGTCATCCCGGTGATCGCGGCCTTGGCCGTGGCATAGGCCGAGGAGCCGTCGATGGTTACGACCGGCCCGGTGACCGAGGAGATGTTGACGATCCGGCCGTAGCCACGCGCGGCCATCCCGGGCAGGGCAGCGCGGCACGAATGGAAGGTGGTGTTGATGTTCAGCGCCATGTGATGCGCCCAAATTCCGTCCGACCAGTCGGCCAGGTGCCCGCGCGGCACGTCGCGGCCGGTCTGCACCATGCCCGCGTTGTTCACCAGGATCTCCACCGGGCCCAGCTGCGCCTCGACCGCCTGGAACAGGTCTGCCACCTGGCCGGGGTCGGTCAGGTCTGCGATGTGGGACATCACGCCAAGCTCTGCCCCCCGGGCATGGATGCGGTCGGTCGTGGCGGTGATGCAGACCTTGGCACCCGCCGAAGCCAACGTGCGGGCGATGGCGAAACCGATCCCGCCCGCCGCCCCGGCGCCCGTCACCAGCGCCACCCGACCTGCCACGCCCGTCCGCGCCATCGGTCAACCGATCATCTTGGGCGGCGGCTTCCGAAGGATGCCATAGCCATCCTCCGCGCGCGGCAAAGGCTCCTGGAAGGCGAAGGACCGGACACCAGAGCCTTGCCCGTACCAGGTGTACCCGAGCGACCCGATCCGCCGTAGCCGGGCGGCAGCGTCCGGGTAGCGCGCATCCCTTGTTCGGCGCAGGACCAGCATGTTGCGGCGGAACCACGACATCGTCGCCAGCCCCCGCATCGCAAGCGTCTGGCCCAGGTCCGGATACCAGCCGCGCTTTTCCCAGTGCTCCAGCACCTTGTCGATGCTCAGACAGTTGATGTGACCGTTGCCGGGCTGGCCCGGTTCGGCCATGGAAAACAGGATCGTGTCGGTTGCATGCTGCGCGATCGAGTCCAGAAGCACCTCGCTGGTTTCAGGGAAAAGGTGTTCCAGAACCTCCAGGCAGACCACAAGATCAAAGCGGCGACCGGCGTCGAAGGGCTTCTGCAGGTCAAACTCGCGGTAGGTGCGGTCGTCCAGCACTGTTGCCGACAGGTCCAGCCCGTCGACACCCAGGACGTCATCCACGCCCAGATGCTGATAGAGCCGCGGGTAAAGTCCATTGCCGCAGCCAAGGTCCAGGATCGAGGCCGGACGTTCCCGTTCAATGATCCAGCGGATCGGCGCGACATCGACGAACAAGAGGTCCCAGTGCCACTCGCTGTCGAACGCGTTCGCAATTCCGGTGTTGGCCGTGTCACTGCGCGGGCGGGCCGGGACCGGGAAGTCTTCATAGCGAAAGCGGGCTGCATCCGCCAGCAGCGTTTCGGCCACGGCAAAGCGCCCATCGGAGTACCGCCGCTCGACGCGGACACCATGATCGAACGGGACGACGGCCTCTTCGAAGACAGGCGCCTCGACGGCGCCGGCGTAGCGCAGCGCTTCCTGCGTCAGGTCCTGCGTGGAGGGGCGCTGCCCGGCCTGGGCCAGATCATGCAGGCGCTTCCACTGCGCGGCTTCGCCAATCTCGGGCTGGCGGTCCTTCCGCGCCAGGTTCGACTGCCAGCCGATCAGTCCCTTTGCAGCAAGCTGTTCGCTGGACCGAAGCGGCATGTGGTAAAGTGGCAGGTCCGGCAGGACCAAAGCGGGCAGTGGTTTGCCGGTGCCGTCAGAGATGGAGTGGTTGCCCTGCGCAACCTTCAGGTCCGGCAATACGCCGCCCGCCGCCGCAAGCACCGCCTTGCTGTAACTGGGCTTCTCGATCAAGCGCAGCCATTTCAGGCGATGCAGGGGGTCGGGAACCTGGTCTTCCGCAATGCCAGGGTCCGGAACCATCGTCTTCCACGGCATCAGCGCCATGCCCTCTTTCGGGACCACGCGCAGGGCGTTCAGGACGTCAGCCTTGGACCGGGTCGGCAAGAACTCGTCGGCGTCCAGGAAGAACACATAGTCGGCGAAGACGGCGGCCTGCACGCTTTGCAGCGCCGACGACATGATCTGCGACTGGTTGTAGCCCTCGTCGGGGCAGTCGGTGACAATGACGTTGCCAAGTTCGCGCGCAAGGTCCTGCAGGATCGCCCGCGTGCGGTCGGTCGAACGATTGTCGAGGATGAACATCAGATCCATCACCGCGGCATGGTGGCGGATGAAGGGTTCGATGATGTCCTGCTCGTTGCGCACCATCGAGATCGACACCATGTCCAGGACCGGAAGGTGCGGCTTCGGCTTTGGTGTCGCAAGGGCGATGACCCGCTCACGCAGCCGCTTTGCCTTGACCTTCAGGCGTCTGATGACTTTCAACCCGCATTCTCCTCATCCGCGGCCGCGGGCTGGATAGCACCCGCCGATCGCACTTTCCATCGCTTGCTTGCATTGCACCCGCAATCGCAGCTGAACCGAATTCAGCCGCAGACCACGCGTTTCACAGGTAACTGTCACCCCCGACGGGACGGGCAGGACATCACCTGGGCCGATTCCCGTCGGATGCCTTGGACCCATCCCGGCCCATGTCCAGTGCGCTCGAAAGGCGCACAGGTAGGTGGCAGAAGAAAAGAATAGCGGAAAAACACAAGTGACTTCGTCACACTTCATGGAAAACGGGGTATACTTGTCGTATTTATGCAAGCACGCGGAAGTGTGCGGAACGGAACCGGCAGGGCTTTCGCTTGTCGCTCCCATGCCCTTATAAGAAGACGCCCCGTCGGACCGCCCGAGTCGGGGCCAAACCTGTTGCTTGCCCCAGAGACCACCAAAGGACCGCTCATGTCGCTTTTCCCCAGCCTGTTCTCATCCGACATGGCCATCGACCTCGGGACCGCGAACACGCTGGTCTACATCCGCGGCAAGGGGATCGTGCTGAACGAGCCGTCAGTGGTGGCCTACCACAACAAGGACGGCAAGAAGGTTGTCCTCGCAGTGGGCGAGGATGCCAAGCTCATGCTGGGCCGGACGCCGGGCACCATCGAGGCGATCCGCCCGATGCGCGACGGGGTGATCGCCGACTTCGAGGCGGCGGAAGAGATGATCAAGCATTTCATCCGCAAGGTGCACAAGCGGTCCACCATCTCGAAGCCCAAGATCATCGTCTGTGTCCCCCACGGCGCGACGCCCGTCGAAAAGCGCGCCATCCGCCAGTCGGTTCTCTCGGCGGGCGCCAAGCGCGCGGGGCTGATTGCCGAGCCCATCGCGGCGGCCATCGGGGCGGGCATGCCGATCACCGAACCCACCGGCAACATGGTCGTCGACATCGGCGGCGGCACCACCGAGGTCGCGGTCCTTTCGCTGGGTGACATCGTTTACGCCCGGTCCGTCCGCGTCGGCGGCGACCGGATGGATGAGGCCATCGTCTCCTACCTGCGCCGCCATCAGAACCTGCTGATCGGCGAAAGCACTGCCGAGCGGATCAAGACCTCGATCGGCACGGCGCGGATGCCCGACGACGGGCGCGGGTCGTCGATGACCATCCGGGGCCGTGACCTCTTGAACGGGGTCCCGAAGGAAACCGAGATCAACCAGGCCCAGGTGGCCGAGGCGCTCGCCGAACCCGTGCAGCAAATTTGCGATGCGGTGATGCAGGCGCTGGAAGCCACCCCGCCCGACCTGGCCGCCGACATCGTCGACCGCGGCGTGATGCTGACCGGGGGCGGGGCTTTGCTGGGCGAGCTCGACCTCAGCTTGCGCGAACAGACGGGCCTCTCGATCAGCGTGGCCAACGAGTCACTGAATTGTGTTGCCCTGGGCACCGGGAAAGCGCTGGAATACGAAAAGCAGCTTCGGCATGTGATCGACTACGACACCTGAGCCGGTCCCGCGGCGATGGAAGGCTGAGACGTGGCCAAGAACCGTACCGCACCCGAGGAATACTCGCGCCCCCTGCGCAGGCTTCTGGTCTGGCTGGCGGTGCTGGTCCTCTTGGCCTTCTTCCTCCTCTGGCGGATCGACAGCCCGCGGGTGGAACGCTTTCGCGCAGCGCTGATCGACGCGGTGGTGCCGAACTTCGACTGGGCGATGGCCCCGGTCACGGCGGTCGCAGGCATGATCGACGATTTCCAAAGCTACACCCGGATCTACGAACAGAACCAGGAGCTGAAGCGGGAACTGCAGCAGATGAAGGCCTGGAAAGAGGCCGCTCTGCAGCTGGAACAGAAGAATGCGCGTCTTCTGGACCTGAACAACGTGCGGCTGGACCCGAAGCTGACTCATGTCACCGGCGTCGTCATGGCCGACAGCGGCAGCCCGTTCCGGCAGTCGGTGCTTCTGAACGTGGGCGAACGCGACGGCATTCGTGACGGCTGGGCCACGATGGACGGGATCGGACTTGTGGGCCGCATCTCGGGCGTCGGCGCACGCACCAGCCGGGTGATCCTCGTCACCGATTCCAACAGCCGCATCCCCGTCACCATCCAGCCCTCCGGGCAGAAGGCGCTTCTGTCCGGTGACAACTCGCCCCTGCCGCCCCTGGAGTTCATCGAGGACACCGACGAGGTGCGTCCGGGGGATCGGGTGGTGACCTCGGGCGACGGGGCGGTGTTCCCGGCGGGCCTCCTGGTCGGCCAGGTGGCGCTTGGCAATGACAAGCGGCTCCGGGTCGTGCTGTCAGCGGACTTCCAGCGGCTGGAATTCCTGCGCGTCTTGCGCAGCCACGAGCTGGAACCGATCACCGACCCCGGCAGCCTGGTGGCGCCGCCCGCGGCAAACCCCACACCCGACACCTCAGCCGGTGCTGCCGAGGCTGCGGCAGGCGCGCCGCCCGCTGAGACCGAGGGCGGCAATGTCGAGGCCGCCGGGTCCGGCGATGCCGAAGGCCCGACCCCGGAGGCCGTCGATGGGTGAGTTCTGGCGGCAAGAGCAATGGATCTTCCGTGGCCTCTTCCTGGCCATCGCGCTGGTGCTTCTGTTCGTGCGGCTTCTGCCGCTCGGCAATGCGCCGGGGGCCTTGCCCGGCCCCGACCTTCTGGTCTGCGTGACGCTCGCCTGGATCGTCCGCCGCCCGGATTTCCTGCCGATGCCGCTGATCCTGCTGGTCTTCCTGGTCGAGGACCTGATCCTGATGCGCCCGCCGGGCCTGTGGACCGCCATCGTGATCCTGGCGACCGAATTCCTGCGGGGGCGCATCGCGCTCACGCGAGAGTTAAGTTTCCTCGTCGAATGGCTCTTGGTCTCGGGCATGATGCTGGGCATGATGCTGGTCTACCGGCTGACCCTTGGCCTTGCCTTCGTGCCGCAAGCCCCCTTCGGCTTTGTCATCGTGCAGGTCCTGTGGTCGATCGCGGTCTATCCGGTGGTCGTGGGCCTGTCGCGGCTGGCCTTGGACCTGCGCAAGCCTGCGACCGGTGAAGTGGACGATTTCGGGAGACGGCTGTGAGACGGACCGCCCGCGACACAGAGGCAAGCAACCGAGTGCTGAACCGCCGCACCCTGCTCTTGGGCGGGGCGATGGCCGCGATGATCGCCGTCCTGGGCGGTCGGATGCGCTATTTGCAGGTCGACCAGGCCGACGAGTTCAAGCTGCTGGCCGAGGAAAACCGGATCAACATCCGCCTGATCCCGCCCGAACGCGGCCTGATCCAGGACCGCAACGGCAAGATCATCGCCGGCAACGAACAGAACTACCGCGTCGTCATCACGCGCGAGGCGGCAGGCGATGTCGGGCTGGTGCTGCGCCGCCTTGCCAGCATCATCCCGATGACCGCCGAAGAGATGAACCAGGCCATCGAAGAGGTGAACGCCCTGTCGGCCTTCGTGCCGGTGACCGTGGCCGAACGGCTAAGCTGGGACGACTTCTCGAAGGTCGCGGTCAACGCGCCTGCGCTGCCCGGCGTGGTGCCCGAGGTCGGCCAGTCCCGCCGCTATCCCCTGGACACCGATTTCGCCCATGTCGTGGGCTACGTCGGCCCCGTGTCCGACAAGGACCTGGAAGGGGTGGACACACCCGACCCCCTCCTGCGCATCCCCAAGTTCCAGATCGGCAAGATCGGCGTCGAGAAATGGATGGAAGACACCCTGCGCGGCGAGGCCGGGACCAAACGGATCGAGGTCAACTCGGCCGGGCGAGTCATGCGCGAGCTGGAACGGCAAGAGGGCAATCCGGGCAATGACGTCCGGCTGACCATCGACGCCGACATCCAGAACTTTGCCCAGGCCCGGCTTGGCACCGAAAGCGCTGCCGTGGTGGTGATCGACGTCACCAACGGCGACATCATCTGCATCGCCTCGTCACCGTCCTTTGACCCGAACCTCTTCGTGCGCGGCATCAGCCATACCGAATACAACCTGCTGACGGAAAACGACCACCGCCCCCTGGCCAACAAGACCGTGTCCGGCGCCTATCCGCCCGGCTCGACCTTCAAGATGGTCACCGCCCTGGCCGCCCTTGAGGCAGGCGTCGCCAATGCCGAGACCAAGGTCCGCTGCCCCGGCTACATCGAATTCGGCGAACGCCGGTTCCATTGCTGGAAGCGCGCAGGCCACGGCACGGTCGGGCTGGAACGCAGCCTGTCCGAAAGCTGCGACGTCTATTACTACGAGATCGCGCAGAAGGTCGGCATCGACAAGATCGCCGAGATGGGCCGCAAGCTGGGCCTGGGCCAGCGCTTTGACATCCCGATGTCGGCCATCACCGAAGGCAACATGCCCGACAAGGCCTGGAAGCTGGAACGGCACAAGCAGGACTGGCGGATCGGCGACACGATCAACGCCTCGATCGGGCAGGGCTATGTCCTGTCCTCGCCCTTGCAGCTGGCGGTGATGACCGCGCGGCTTGCCAGTGGCCGTGCGGTCGAGCCGCGGCTTGTGCGCATGGTCAACGACCAGGAACTGCCAACCCCCGAGGCCCCTCCGCTGGATGTGACGCCGGAATACCTGGCGAAGATCCGGTCGGGCATGTACGAGGTGGTGAACGGCGAACACGGCACCGCGAAATCCAGCCGCATCGTCGAACCGACCATGGTGATGGCCGGCAAGACCGGCACCAGCCAGGTCAGGAACATATCGAAGGCCGAACGCGAGGCCGGGGTGATTTCCAACGAGGACTTGCCCTGGAACCGCCGCGACCATGCGCTGTTCGTGGGCTATGCGCCCTATGACGCGCCGCGCTATGCGATCTCGGTCGTGGTGGAACATGGCGGCGGCGGGTCGACCGCCGCAGCCCCGATCGCGCGCGATGTCCTGCTGCGCGCGATGTCGGACGGCCTGCCGTCGCTGGAGGCCTACCCCTCCAGCCAGCGCGGCCGGATCGAGACGATGCTGAAGGAACTGCCCTTGCGCGACCCCGTCACCGGGCAGACGCCCGTGAAGACCGAAACCTGAAGGGGCGCGGGCGATGAGCTTTCTGGAATACCGCGTCAAGTTTGCGCCGACGGGCATCCGCAAGATCCTGTACCTGAACTGGCCGCTGGTCCTGCTGGTCACCGCCGTCGCCTCGGTCGGGTTCCTGATGCTCTATTCCATCGCGGGCGGGAAGCTCGACACCTGGGCGCGGCCGCAGATGGAGCGTTTTGCCGTCGGCATGGTGCTGATGTTCATCGTCGCCATGATCCCGATCTGGTTCTGGCGGTCGATGTCGGGCATTGCCTACATGGTGGCCTTCCTCTTGCTTCTGGTGGTGGAATTCTTCGGCGACGTCGGGATGGGCGCGCAGCGCTGGATCGACCTGGGGTTCATCCGCCTGCAGCCGTCCGAGATGATGAAGTTCACCTTGGTCATGCTGCTGGCAGTCTACTACGACTGGCTTGACCCCAAACTGGTGTCGCGGCCTCTCTATGTGCTGTTGCCCGTCCTGATGATCGTGGCGCCCACGATCCTTGTGCTGATGCAGCCGAACCTTGGCACGTCGCTGATGCTGCTTCTGGCCGGGGCCACGGTGATGTTCGTCGCCGGAGTCTCGCTTTGGTACTTCGGAGCGGTGCTTGCCTTGGCAGTATCGGCCGTCGTTGGCGTCTTCACCCTGCGCGGCACGCCCTGGCAGTTCCTGCACGACTACCAGTACAAACGGATCGACACCTTCCTTGACCCCGCCGCCGACCCGCTGGGGGCGGGCTACAACATCATCCAGGCCAAGATTGCGCTGGGGTCCGGCGGGTGGAGCGGCAAGGGCTTCATGCAGGGCACCCAGTCGCGGCTCAACTTCCTGCCGGAAAAGCACACTGACTTCATCTTCACCACGCTGGCCGAGGAATTCGGCTTCATCGGTGCCTTCTCGCTGCTGATCCTGTATGCGCTGATCATCGGCTTCTGCATCGTTGCGGCCCTGCAGAACCGCGACCGGTTCTCGGCTCTGTTGATCATCGGGGTGGCGGCGAACTTCTTCTTCTACATCGCGGTGAACCTGTCGATGGTGATGGGCCTGGCCCCGGTGGTGGGCGTGCCGCTGCCGCTTCTGTCCTACGGCGGGTCGGCGATGATGGTGCTTCTGGTGGGCTTCGGCCTAGTGCAAAGCGCGCATGTTCATCGGCCGAGGTAAGCACCTGGCATGAGCAGCCTGCTTCGACGCCATCAACGCTTTCTGCTGGCCTTCATCGTCGGGGTGGGCGTTGGTGCTGGAAGCAACGCTCTGCCGGGCCCCGAGGTCTACAACCTTCTCGCCGGGGTCAATGCCTTCTTTGTCTTGTACATCGCGCTGATGCTGAGATTGGCCGGCAGCCTGTCGTCTTCCGACCTCAGTCGCCAAGCCGAAGCGGATGACGAGGGTCTGCCGCTGATCCTGTTTCTGGCGCTTATCGCAGTGCTGGCAAGCGTCACCGGTATCTTCCTTGTGACAAGCGCCGAAGCCAGCAGCCTTTACGCCCGACTTGCGGCATTGCTCAGCCTGCCGCTCGGTTGGGCAACGATCCATGTTCTGGCGGCTTTCCACTATGCCCATCTGCACTATCGCGGCGAGGGGCCGGGGATGCGTTTCCCCGGCAAGGGCGATCCGGACGCCTGGGATTTCCTGTATGCGAGCTTCACGATCGGCATGACCGCCCAGGTCTCGGATGTCGAGGTCGCCACCCCCGAAATGCGCCGCGCGGTTCTGGTGCATGGCGTGGCCAGCTTCTTCTACAACACCGGCATCCTGGCGCTGGCGGTGAATGCGGCGGTCACGGCGGGGCAGTAGCCGATTTCTTCGAAGAAATCGGACCGGAGCCTGCAAAGGCTCCGATCCGGACTTTTCGAAAAGTCCGTCGCCCGGCCAGCCGCCCGCGCACGGGGAAACCCTTGACAAATCCCTAACGCCCGCGCCCAACCTGTTGAAATCCTTCGCCCCGAAATCCTGTCCACCGTGGACGCCCCGGATGCCCCCATGCCCCTGATCCTCTTCGCCGCCCCCGCCCTCTGGCCGGAATACCAGGACGCCCTGCCCCAGGCCCTGTCCGAGGCCGGGATCGACGCCCGCATCGTCCTGGAAGCCGACCCCGCGGCGGTCGACTACATCGTCTACGCCCCCGCCTCGCCCCTGCAGGACTTCACCCCCTACACCCGCACGAAGGCCGTCCTGAACCTCTGGGCCGGGGTAGAGCGGATCGTCGGCAACCCGACCCTCACCCAACCCCTGACCCGCATGGTCGACCCCGGCCTGACCGAAGGCATGGTGGAGTGGGTAGTGGGCCACACCCTCCGCCACCACCTCGGCATGGACCGCCACATCGTGAACCCCGGTCGCGTCTGGGACCCGACCTGCCCGCCGCTCGCCCGCGAGCGCCCGGTGACGATCCTCGGGATGGGCGCCCTCGGCTCCGCCTGCGCCGCCGCCCTCCGCGCGCTGAACTTCCCCGTCACCGGCTGGAGCCGCACCGAGAAACCCGGCCAACTTCACGGCGAACATGGGCTGCGGAAGGCCCTCTCCACCGCGCAGATCCTGGTCACCCTCCTGCCCAAGACGCCGGAGACCGAGAACCTCCTGAACGCCGCCCGCTTGGCCCTCCTGCCGCGCGGCGCCGTGATCCTGAACCCCGGCCGCGGCGCGCTGATTGACGACGACGCCCTTCTTGCTGCGCTGAACGCGGGCCACATCGGCCACGCCACGCTGGACGTCTTTCGCGTGGAACCGCTGTCGCAGGACCATCCCTACTGGACCCACCCAAGGGTCACCGTCACCCCCCACATCGCCGCCGACACCCGCGCCGTCACCTCCTCCCGCGTGATCGCCGAGAACATCCGGCGCGGCGAGGCCGGGGAACCGTTCCTCCACCAGGTCGACCGCGCGCGGGGCTACTGACCGCCGCTCATCGCTTCCTGCGGTCGCTCTTCGCTGACCGCCCGCGAGGAGCGACCGAAGGAAGCGAGGAGCATCCGGCACGCAACAGGTCGGGAACGGAACAGCCGCCCCCGGTCCGCCATGCCAGCCTGACCGGAAAGAGGGGCGGAAATGCGATACGGAACGGGCGTGGCGCTGTGTCTGGCGGCGGGGACCATCTGGTCACTGATGGGCCTGGGCCTGCGGCAGATCGAGGCGGCCTCGGTCTGGCAGATCCTGTTCTGGCGGTCGGTGGGGATGATGCCCCTCCTCCTCGGTTTCATGTGGTGGACGTCGCAGGGCCGCCCGCTCGCCGCGCTGCGCGCCGTGGGCGGGGCGGGCATCGCCGGAGGGCTTGGCCTCGTCCTTGCCTTTTCCGGCGCGATCTACGCCTTCCAGACCACCACGGTCGCCAATGCGGTCCTTCTCTTCGCCGCCTCCCCCTTCGTCGCCGCCATCCTCGGCTGGCTGGTCCTGCGCGAGGCGGTGCGACCGACAACCTGGATCGCTATCGCCATCGCCGTCTTCGGCATGTACCTGATGGTCAGCGACGGGCTTGAGACCGGGGCCATCGCCGGGAACCTGGCCGCGTTGGCCTCGGCCGCAGGCTTCGGCATCTTCTCGGTCGCGCTGCGCTGGGGCCGGGTCGGCGACATGATGCCGGTGGCTTTCCTGGGCAGTGTCTTCTCTACCCTTTTTGCGGGCGGCGTACTGATCGTCAGGGGCGAACCGATCCCCGCCCTGCCGCAGGACATGGCGGTGGCCTTCGCCATCGGCTTCTTCGTCGTCGCGCTGGGGATGGTTCTTTTCACCCTTGGCAGCCGCGTCGTCCCGGCGGCGGAACTGACGCTGCTGTCGCTGGTCGAGGTGCTGCTGGGCCCGATCTGGGTCTGGCTTGCGCTGGGGGAAACCGCCAGCCGCAATACCCTGATCGGGGGCGGTGTGCTGCTGGCGGGTGTCCTCTTCAACGCGGCAATGGGGGCGCGGGGGCCGCGTCATGAGGGGGTTGCGGAAACGCCCCGACCTGTGAATGATTGATCAAATTCGCGGGCCATGGAAGCACCGCGAGTCCCGGGGAGAGTGATCAGATGCGGTCCGAGCCGCAGGATACCGAGGGCGGCCCGTGCTGGCCGCGCAAGCCTGAATTCGGCGGGGCGTCGGGATTTGCAGCTTGCATTCCCGGGGCCACGGCCCCCTCCCCCAAACCGACATTCAGGAAAGAGGCACGACATGCCCGGTAATCTGACCCTAGACGAACTGAAGAAGGCCGTGAAATCCGGCGAAATCGACACCGTGATCGCGGCTGGCATCGACATGCAGGGCCGCCTGATGGGCAAGCGCTTCCACGCGCAGTTCTTCGTGGACGGCGGCTGGGAAGAGACCCACTGCTGCAACTACCTGCTGACCGTGGACATGGAGATGAACACGGTCCAGGGCTACAAGTCCTCCAGCTGGGAAACCGGCTATGGCGACTATGTGCTGAAGCCCGACCTTTCCACGATGCGCCGCATCCCCTGGCTGCCGGGCACCGTGCTGGTCCTGGGCGACACGCAGGACCACCATCACCACGACGTCCCCCACGCGCCCCGGTCGATCCTGAAGGCTCAGGTCGCCCGGGCGCGGGCGATGGGCTTCGAGCCGATGATGGCGACGGAGCTGGAGTTCTACCTTTTCGAGAACTCTTACGAGAACCTGCGCGACGGGGGGCTGAACGCGCTGCGCACCGTGGGCGGCTACAACGAGGATTACCACATCTTCCAGACGACCAAGGAAGAGGACGTGATGCGCGCCGTCCGCAACGGTCTGTACGGCGCGGGGATCCCGGTGGAGAATTCCAAGGGCGAGGCCGAGGCAGGGCAGGAGGAGATCAACTATCGCTATTCGGACGCGCTGGATACCGCCGACAACCACGTCATCATCAAGAACGCGATCAAGGAAATCGCCTGGTCAAAAGGCAAGTCGGTGACCTTCATGGCCAAGTACGACCACCGCCGCGCGGGGTCGTCTTCACATATTCACCAGTCGCTGTGGTCGACGGACGGCAAGGCCTCGTTCGCCGACAAGAAGGACGGCCACGGCATGTCCGACCTGATGAAGCACTACCTGGCGGGACAGCTGCACCACGCCCGCGACATCACGGCCTTCCTTGCGCCCTACGTGAACAGCTACAAGCGCTTCACCATCGGGATGTTCGCGCCGACCAAGGCGGTCTGGAGCGCGGACAACCGCACGGCGGGCTTCCGCGTCTGCGGGGTGCATACCAAGGCCGTGCGGGTGGAATGCCGTATCCCCGGGTCGGACGTGAACCCCTACCTCGCCTGTGCCGCGCTTCTGGCGGCGGGTCTGGACGGGATCGAGAAGAAGATGGCGCTCGAGCCCGAAATGAAGGGCGACATGTACAACACCAAGGGCATCCGCGAGATCCCGCATACCCTGCGTGAGGCGGCGGACCTTCTCAACAAGTCCACGATGCTGCGCGAGGCCTTCGGCGATGACGTGATCGACCACTACCACCACGCCGCCCAGTGGGAGATTTCCGAGACCGACCGCGTCGTCACGGATTTCGAACGCGAGCGGCTTCTGGAACGCGCGTAAGGGGGACCCCAATGGACAGATGGGCAGGCGGATGTCAGTGCGGGGCGGTGCGCTATGCGTTCACCACCCGGCCGGACAACGCCTGTCTCTGCCATTGCCGCATGTGCCAGAAACAGGTCGGCGGACCCTTCGCCGCCTGGGCCGGATCGCACCGCGACCACTTCCAACTGACGCGAGGCACGCTGGCGCATTTCCAAAGCTCTGCCGACGCGCTGCGCGGCTTCTGCCGGGACTGCGGCACGCCCCTGACCTACGAGGCGCTCTCGCGTCCCCGGATCGAGGTCACCATCGGCTCGCTCGACCGCCATGCCGAGTTGCGTCCCGAGCATAATGTGGGGACCGAGGCGATGGAGCACTGGCTGACCGGGATCGCGTCGATGCCCTCGACCCGGACGGGCGAGGGCGATAATGGCGTCGGCGACACCGTGGAGCGCTTCGACCTGATCCGGCACAGCAACCTTCAGCATCCCGACCACGACACCGCGGTCTGGCCGCCGAATCGAATGTAGGTCGGGGCTTGCCCCGACTCTTTGAAAACGGCGGGGCAGGCCCCGCCCTACGAGGACGAAATGAAACCTATCCAACTGATCTCTCCGGTCGACGGCCGGGTCTACGCCGAGCGGACGCCGCTTTCTCCCACCGAAGCGCTTGCCGTCGTCGCCCGCGCGAAAGCCGCGCAGAAGCCCTGGGCCGCCCGTCCGCTGGAGGACCGCATCGCCCTGGTAAAAGCGGGCGTTGCCAAGCTGAACACCATGTCCGAGGTGGTGGTCGAGGAAATCGCCTGGCAGATGGGCCGCCCTACCCGTTACGGCGGCGAGTTCGGGGGCGTGAATGCCCGGACCGACTACATGGCCTCGATCGCGGCGAAGACCCTTGCGCCGGAGATGATCGAGGACAGCGACAAGTTCCGCCGCTACCTCGCGCGCGAACCCGTGGGCGTCGTCTTCATCATCGCGCCGTGGAACTACCCCTACCTCACCACGATCAACACCCTCGTCCCCGCGCTGATCGCCGGGAACACGGTGGTGCTGAAGCACGCCTCGCAGACGCTGCTGGTGGGCGAACGGCTGGCCGAGGCCTTCCACGCGGCGGGCGTGCCCGAGGACGTGTTCCAGAACGTCGTCCTTGACCACGCCACCACCGAAGCCCTGATCGCCAAGCGCAGCTTCGGCTTCGTGAACTTCACCGGCTCGGTGGGTGGCGGGCAGGCCATCGAACGGGCGGCCGCCGGGACCTTCACGCCCCTGGGGCTGGAGCTTGGCGGCAAGGACCCGGGCTACGTGCGCGAGGATGCGAACCTGGACCTCGCTGTCGACGTGCTGATGGACGGCGCGATGTACAACGCTGGGCAGTGCTGCTGCGGGATCGAGCGGATCTATGTCCACGAGAAACTGTTCGACAGCTTCGTCGAGAAGTCCGTGGCCTGGGTGGGACAGCTGAAACTCGGCAACCCCTTCGACGCCTCCACCACCCTTGGCCCGATGGCGCACAGGCGCTTTGCCCAGACCGTGCGGGACCAGACGGCGGAGGCCATCGCCAAGGGCGCGAAGCCGCTTCTTGACCCGAAGAAGTTCGCGGATGACGGGGGCGCCTACCTGGCCCCGCAGATTCTGGTCAACGTCGACCACTCCATGCGCGTCATGAAGGAAGAAAGCTTCGGCCCCGTCGTCGGCATCATGCCGGTGAAGAACGACGCCGAGGCCATCGCCCTGATGAACGACTCGCCCTACGGCCTGACCGCCAGCATCTGGACGCAGGACTACGGCACCGCCGCCGCCATCGGTGCGCAGGTGGAGACCGGGACGGTGTTCATGAACCGGGCCGACTACCTTGACCCGGCGCTGACCTGGACCGGGGTCAAGGACACCGGGCGGGGCACGTCGCTTTCCTATCTCGGGTTCCATTCGGTGACCCGGCCGAAATCCTATCACCTCAAGAAAGTCTGAGACCATGACCCACAACGTTCCCAACCGGAACTGGTCCTACCCCACCGCAATCAAGTTCGGCGTCGGCCGGATCGCCGAGCTGGCCGACCATGCGAAAAGCATCGGCCTGACCAAGCCGCTTCTCGTGACCGACAAGGCGCTGGCAAGCCTGCCCATCACCAAGGGCGCGCTCGACGTGCTGGAGGCCGGTGGCCTTGGCCGCGCGGTCTTCTCGGACGTGGACCCGAACCCGAACGAGAAGAACATGGAGGCCGGGATCGCGGTCTACCTCGCCGGCAGCCATGACGGGGTGATCTGCTTCGGTGGCGGCTCGGCCCTGGACCTTGGCAAGATGATCGCGCTGATGGCGCATCAGCCGAAGAAGCTGAAGGTCTGGCAGCTGGAGGATATCGACGACTGGTACACCCGCGCCGATGCCTCGAAGATCGCGCCGATCATCGCGGTGCCGACCACGGCGGGGACCGGGTCGGAAGTGGGCCGGGCGGGGGTGCTGACGAACAGTGAAACCCACAAGAAGAAGATCATCTTCCACCCGAAGCTGATGCCCGCCGTCACGATCTGCGATCCGGCGTTGACGACGGGGATGCCGAAGTTCATCACTGCCGGCACCGGCATGGACGCGCTGGCGCATTGCCTGGAGGCGTTCTCCAGCCCCTTCTACCACCCGATGTCCCAAGGCATCGCGCTGGAAGGCATGCGGCTGGTGTTCGAGAACCTGCCTAAGGTCTACGCCGACCCGGGTGACCTCGACGCGCGGGCGCATATGATGAGCGCGGCGGCGATGGGGGCGGTGGCGTTCCAGAAGGGGCTGGGGGCGATCCATGCCCTTAGCCACCCGATCGGGGCGGTCTACAACACCCATCACGGCACCACGAACGCCGTCGTGATGCCGATGGTGCTGGACTTCAACCGCAAGGCCGTGAAGGACCGGCTGGCCTCGGCGGCCGCCTATTGCGGGATCAAGGGCGGGTACAAGGGGTTCTACCAGCGCATCCTGGACCTGCGGGCCACGCTGAATATCCCGGAGACCCTGACCAAGCTTGGCGTCACCAACCCCGACCTCGACACCCTGACCAAGATGGCGCTGGAGGACCCGTCCTGCGGCGGCAACCCGGTCAAGATGACGAAGAAGAACACTCGCACCCTCTTCGAGGCCTGCCTGTAAGGTGGGCAGATTGCCCACCCTACCTTGGGGTTCGCCCGGGGGATGACATTGCGCGAGACGACCGATATCGCCGTGATCGGGGCCGGGGTCATCGGCCTGACCATCGCGCTGGAGCTGATCGACCAGGGCCACGAGGTGGTGCTGGTCGATCCCGGCCAGCCCGGGATGGGCGCAAGCTATGGCAACGCCGGGACCATCGCTGGCTATGCCACGAGTCCGGTCGGCACGCCGGACGTGCTGCGATCATTGCCGTCGCTCCTCTTCTCGAAGACCTCTCCCCTGGCGATCCGCCACCGGGCACTGCCTTCGCTGGCCCCCTGGCTTCTGCGGTTCCTCTGGCAATCCCTTCCCGCCCAGGCCGAGCGCAATGCCCGCAGCCTTGCCGCCCTGCTGACCGGCGCTGCCGAGATGTGGGACGACCTGGCGCTGCGGGTGCAGGGCGCGGGCATCCTGCAGCGGCGGGGGTGCCTTTACCTCTACGAGACGCCCAAGGCCTTTACCCAGGCCTGGACCGAGCTGGACCAGCGCCGGAAGCTCGGGGTCGAGGTTGACCTTGTCGGCCCCGACCGGCTGGCGGAGCTGGAGCCGAACCTGCCGCCGGGCCTTGGCGGGGCGGCCTTCTTCACCGGGGCGACCTTCCTGGACGATCCGGGCCGTATGATGGGGCTGATCGCGGCGGCGGTGCTGGAGAAGGCCCGTCATATCCCGGCCCGCGCCGAACGGCTGGAGCGGCGGCCCGACGGAGTGGTGGTCGAAGGGCCGGGTCTGCACCTGCACGCCCGCCGCGTGGTGATCGCCGCCGGGGCGCTTTCTCGCGGCCTTGCGGCAATGGCGGGCGACCGCATCCCCCTGGACACCGAGCGCGGCTACCATGTCGAATGGGATATGGCCGAGCCGCTCCTCTCCCGCCCCTCCTGCCCCACGGCGCGGGGGTTCTACTTCTGCCCGATGGCAGGCCGCTTGCGGGTCGCGGGGACGGTGGAACTTGGGGGCCTGACCCTCCCGCCCTCACCCCACCGCATCGCGAAATTGGTCGAGGGCGCACGGGCCTTCTTCCCGGACCTGCCCGCCCCGGACCGTGAGTGGATGGGCTTCCGGCCTTCCATCCCCGACAGCCTGCCGGTCATCGGCCCCTCGCGCGGCGGTCCTGAGGTGATCCACGCCTTCGGGCACGGCCATCTGGGCGTGACGCTCGCCCCGGTGACTGCGCGCATCGTTGCGGGGCTGATCGACGGGCACCCGACCGGGATCGCACTGCAGCCTTACCTCCCGACCCGGTTCTGACCGCTGCCAAAGAAAATCCACCTGCCCCCTTGACCTTCCCATCATGGGAAGCCCCATATGCTGGTACGTCCCTGCCGAAAAGGAGGACGGACCATGACCGCACATCCGAAAGACCTGACAATCGACCTGCCCATCGAGGGCATGACCTGCGCCTCTTGCGCGGGCCGGGTGGAACGCGCGCTGAAGGCAGTGCCGGGCGTCACGGCGGCGCGGGTGAACCTCGCGACCGAGCGGGCCGAGGTTGAGGGCTCTGCCGCACCGCAGGCGCTGATCGGCGCGGTGGAGAAGGTGGGCTACAGCGTCCCGGCCCAGGCGCAAGAGCTGGTGGTGGAGGGCATGACCTGCGCCTCTTGCGTCGCGCGGGTCGAAAGGGCGCTGATGGCGGTGCCGGGCGTCACGGGGGCGACCGTGAACCTGGCTACCGAAAGCGCGCGTGTGGAAGGCGTCGCGGATACCGCTGCGCTGACGGCCGCGATCAAGGCCGTGGGCTTCAGCGCCCGCCCGGCCTCGGCGGCGGTGGAGACGCCCACGATGCGGCGCGAGGAAGAGGCGCGCGGGCTGACCCGCGACCTGATCCTGGCCGCCGCGCTGACCCTGCCGGTCTTCGTCCTGGAGATGGGCAGCCACCTGATTCCGGCCTTCCACCACTGGGTGATGGCCACCATCGGCCAGGGGACCAGCTGGCTGATCCAGTTCGTGCTGACGACGCTGGTCCTTGCCGTCCCCGGACGCCGGTTCTTCCTGCGCGGGATCCCGGCCCTTCTGAAGGGCGCGCCCGACATGTCCTCGCTGGTCGCCGTCGGGTCCGGCGCGGCCTGGGTCTATTCGATGCTGGCAACCTTCCTGCCCGGGCTGATGCCGCCGGGGTCCGTCGCGGTCTATTTCGAGGCGGCGGCAGTGATCGTGACGCTGATCCTGCTGGGCCGCCTCTTGGAAGCCCGCGCCAAGGGAAGGTCGTCGCAAGCCATCGCGCGGCTTGTCGCGCTGCAACCCGCCGTGGCCCATGTCCGGCGGGATGATCGGGTGGTTGACCTGCCCGTGGCCGAGGTCCGGCCCGGCGATCTTCTGGAACTGCGTCCGGGCGAACGGGTGCCGGTCGACGGCCAGGTCTCGGACGGCGCCAGCTGGGTCGACGAAAGCATGGTCACGGGTGAGCCGCTGCCGGTCGAAAAACACCCGGGCGACCGGGTCATCGGCGGGACGGTGAACCAGACCGGCGCGCTCGTGATGCAGGCGGTGGCGGTGGGCGCGGACACGATGCTGTCCCGCATCATCCGCATGGTCGAGGCCGCGCAGGGTGGGAAACTCCCGATCCAGGCGCTGGTCGACAAGATCACGCTGTGGTTCGTCCCGGCGGTGATGGCGCTGGCGGCGTTGACCTTCGTGGTCTGGCTGATCTTCGGCCCCGCCCCCGCCCTGCCGATGGCGCTGGTCAATGGCGTGGCCGTCCTGATCATCGCCTGCCCCTGCGCGATGGGGCTGGCGACGCCTGTCTCCATCCTGGTCGGCACGGGCCGGGGGGCGGAGTTGGGCGTCCTTTTCCGCAAGGGCGAGGCGCTGCAGGCGCTGCAAGGCGTCACGGTCGTGGCCTTCGACAAGACCGGCACGTTGACCGAAGGCAAACCCGTACTGACCGGCTTCCACCCCGCGCCGGGTGAGACGAAGGCGGCGCTGTTGCCGATCCTCGCCGCCGTCGAGGCGCAGTCGGAACATCCCGTCGCCCGCGCCATCGTGGCCGCCGCGGAGGGGATGGCGCTGCCCCCGGTCGAAGGGTTCCAGGCCAAGCCCGGCCACGGTGTCTCGGCCCGGGTGAATGGCGCGGACATCGCCCTCGGCTCGGCGCGCGAAATGGGCAATCGCGGCATCGACATCGCAGCCTTCCAGGCTGACGCCGAACGCCTCGCTGACCGCGGCGAAAGCCCGCTCTATGCGGCGCGGGATGGCAAGGCCGTGGCGCTCCTGTCAGTGGCCGACCGGGTGAAGGAGACGACGCCGACGGCCATCGCGGCGATGAAGGCGATGGGGCTGAAGCTGGCGATGATCTCGGGCGACAATGCGCGGACCGCGCGGGCCATCGCGCGCGACTTGGGGATCGACGAAGTGGTGGCCGAGGTCACGCCCGAGGGCAAGGTCGAGGTCATCCGCCAACTGAAGGCGCAAGGTGCGCTGGCCTTTGCGGGCGACGGGATCAACGATGCTCCTGCTCTGGCCGAGGCCGACGTGGGCATCGCGATGGGCACCGGCACCGACATCGCCATCGAGGCGGCGGATGTGGTGCTCGTCTCGGGCCGCCTCCCGACGCTGGCCGATGCGATCAGCCTGAGCCGCGCCACGATGCGCAACATCCGGCAGAACCTGTTCTGGGCCTTTGCCTACAACGCCGCCCTGATCCCGGTCGCCGCCGGTGTCCTGTATCCGGCCTACGGCATCCTGCTGTCCCCCGTCCTTGCCGCCGGGGCGATGGCCCTGTCTTCGGTCTTTGTCGTGACCAACGCCCTCCGCCTCAAACGCCATGGAGCCCGCACATGATGAATATCGGTGAAGCCGCCCGCGCCAGTGGCGTGTCGGCCAAGATGATCCGCTACTATGAGGAGACGGGCCTGATCCCCGCCGCCGGGCGCACCGGGTCGGGCTATCGCACCTATGGGCCCAAGGAGGTGCAGGTCCTGCGCTTTGTCCGCCGGGCGCGCGACCTGGGCTTTCCGATGGAAAAGGTCGCGGACCTGCTGGCGCTGTGGCGTGACCGCTCCCGCGCCAGCGCCGATGTCAAGCGGCTGGCCGAGGACCAGATCGAGGCGCTGGAGGCCCGCATCCGCGAGATGGAGGCGATGAAGGCGACGCTGGCGCATCTGGTCCACGCCTGCGCGGGCGACGAACGGCCGGACTGTCCGATCCTGGAGGATCTTGGGGGTCAACCTGCCCGACAGGCCGCCACCGCCGCGCGCTGACGGTCTTGCATGGCCGGACCCGAAACGCCAAGCTTGGGCCCGCAACCAGAAGGACCGACGCGCATGACCCACCGCATCACGGCTTTTGGCATCCGGTTCGACTTCTTCCCCCGGGGCGGGGTGCTGGATGACATGACCGTCACCTATGCTGGCCGCGACATCGCCCCCCTGCACCGCGCACCCTGGGCCGAGGCCGAGGCCCCGCCGGACGCCCCGCCGCACCAGGCCTGGCTGGCGGGCGACTTCCTGGCCGCGCCGATGGGCGTTGCCACCCCGCATGGCCTGCACGGCTTGCCGGCCAACGGTGACTGGCAGGTCGTGGCCTCGGACCCCGGCACCTTGCGCGCGGTCCTGTCCGGGGCGGTGAACGGGGCTACGGTGGTAAAGGAACTGTCTGTGACGGACGGCCATCCCTTCGTCTACCAGCGGCACCTCTTCATCGGTGGCACGGGTGCCTTGCCGGTGGCGAACCACGCGATGGTGTCGGTGCCGAACGGCGCAAAGCTATCGTTCTCGCGCAAGCGCTGGTGGGAGACGCTGGCCACCCCCTTGGAGACCACACGCGGCCGCTCCTGCCTGGCCTATCCGCGCCGGGCCGAGGATGCGGCGGAGTTTCCGGGGGCTGATGGCGGCGTGGTGAACCTGCACCGCTATCCCTGGGGCGAGCGCCATGAGGATTTCGTCGCAGGGATCGAGGACCCGGCCTCGCGCCTCGGCTGGACTGCCGTCGTCCGCCCGAGCGAGGGCGATGTGTTCCTGTCCTTGCGCAACCCGGCGGTGCTGCCGATGACCATGCTGTGGCATTCGAACGGCGGGCGCGACTATGCGCCGTGGAACGGGCGGCACAAGGGCTGCCTGGGGGTCGAGGAAGGCGCCGCGCTGCCGATGCTGGGGCTGTCGTCGCAGGAAACCCCCGACCCCCTGTCCGCTGCCGGTCAGCCGCCCATGGTCCGGCTGGACCCGCAGGGCACGGTGGAGGTACGCCACGTCATCGGCGCGATCGCCTGGCCCGAGGGGCAGTCGGTCGCGGGCGTGATGCTGGAGGGCGATGTGCTGACCATCACCGGCGACTGGGGGGCCGAACGCAAGGTGCCGCTGCGCGGGTCCTGGCTGGGCGGTCCGGCGCCCGAGGCCAGCGCGCCGAAGAAGCCCGCGCTCGACTGGGACCTGTGACGGGCCGTCAGCCCGGACTTTTCAAAAAGTCCGGACCGGAGCCTTTGAAGGCTCCGTCGCGATTTCTTCGAAGAAATCGCTCCCCTATTCGCTGAACCCCGGCTTCTGCGCCCAGGCCCAGGCGTCACCGATCATCTGACGCAGGGTGGACCGTTCCGGCTCCCACCCCAGCTCCTGGATCGCGTGGGTCGAGGAGGAAACCAGCGCTGCCGCATCGCCCGGACGCCGACCCCCGATCACCACCGGCACTTCGCGGTTGGTGACCAGCCGGCTCGCCTCGATCACCTCGCGCACGGAAAAACCGCGCCCGGTGCCCAGGCAGAACACCCCGTTCCCCTGGCCTGCGAGCAGCCGCTGCACCCCCAGCACATGCGCGTCGGCCAGGTCCGAGACATGGACATAGTCGCGCACGCAGGTGCCGTCGGGCGTGGGGTAATCGGTGCCGAAGACGGTCAGCGCCGGGCGCTTGCCCGCTACGGCATCCAGCATGAGGGGGATCAGGTGGGTCTCTGGCGTGTGCTGTTCGCCGATCTCACCTTCGGGGTCCGCGCCCGCGACGTTGAAATATCGAAAGATCACGTGGGAAATCCCAGCGGAAACCCCGAAGTCGCGCAGCATTTGTTCAATTGCGAGCTTTGACCCGCCATAGGCGTTGATCGGGCGCTGCGGCGTGTCTTCGGTCAAGAGAACCCCATCCTGATCGCCATAGGTCGCGCAGGTCGAGGAGAAGACAAAGTTCCGGATGCCCGCCGCGGCGCAGGCCTCCAAGAGGTTCAGCGCGCCGGTGACGTTGACCCGCCAGTACTTCCCGGGGTCCTTCATCGACTCGCCCACCAGCGACAGCGCGGCGAAGTGCATCACGGCGACGGGGCGGTGTTCGGCCAGCGCCGCATCAATCGAGGCCCGGTCCATCAGGTCGCCCTTGACCAGCGGCCCCCATTTCACCGCGCCGGACCAGCCGGTCGACAGGTTGTCGAACACCACCGGCTGGAAGCCCGCCCGCGTCAGCGCCTTGCAGGCATGCGACCCGATATAGCCCGCGCCGCCGGTCACCAGGATTTTCTCTGTCATCGCACGCCACCCACCAGGTCCTGCCGAGGTTTGAATCGAAAGCCCGGCCGATGTCCAGCGCATTCCCGCGCCGGGACGTGGACGGTCACACCAGCAGAAGGTCGGGAAGCGCCAGCGTCAGCCCTTCGTCCAGGCTGAACAAGGCGACCGCATTCGCCGATGAGCCGCCGTCCAGATCCATGAACAGGGCGCGGAAATTGGTGTCGAAGAAAAGAACCGGAGAGCTGTCGGCAAAGCCGCCCGGCAGCCCCGCCCCGGTCTGCCACATGCCCGCGAGCGTCGCGCCTGCGGCAATGCCAAGGGCCGCGCGGTCCAGCACCACCTTGTCGGTGCCGGTGGTGAAATCGAGGAACAGGTCCTCGGCATCGGCGGTCACGATCACGAAGTGATCGACCCCCGCCCCGCCGTGATAGACATCGCGTCCCGCACCGCCGGTCAGCGTGTCGTTGCCGTCGCCACCATCCAGGTGGTCGCTGCCGCCATCGCCGAATAATCGGTCATCCTCGGACCCGCCCCACAGCACGTCGTCGTCGGCCCCGCCGTACAGAAGGTCCGCCCCTTCCTGCCCGTAAATCCAGTCGAAACCCGCGCCACCGAACAGGCTGTCGCTGCCCGACCCGCCATCCAGGTTGTCGCCGCCGTCGCCGCCGTCCAGAAGGTCAAAGCCCTCTTGCCCGAACAGCGCATCCGTCTCGGTCCCGCCGTACAGCGAATCCTCGCCGAATGAGCCGTAGAGCCAGTCGACCCCCTGCCCGCCGTACAGCACGTCATTGCCAAAGCTGCCGTCCAGGTTGTCGCCACCCGCGTCGCCGTACAGCAGATCATTGCCAAACTCGCCGAACAGCGCGTCAGTGTCCGCGCCGCCTTCCAGCCGGTCGTCGCCATCGCCGCCGAACAGCCAGTCGACGCCATTGCCGCCGAACAGCCGGTCATTGCCGACCTCGGCCTGCAGCGCGTCGCCGCCATCGCCGCCGATCAGCGTGTCATCGCCCGTGCCGCCCCACAGCGCATCGGTCTCGGTCCCGCCGTCCAGGCTGTCGTTGCCGGTGTCACCGTAGAGCCAATCGAAACCGGCCAGCCCCAGCAGCGTGTCATTCCCCGCCCCTGCGGCAATCGTGTTGTCCTGGGCATTGCCCGTGGCCGTCGAGCTGAGGCCCGAGGTCATCAGCAGGATCTCGACATGGGCGGCCATCGTGTAGGCGGTCAGCGCCGTTTGCACCGTGTCGGTGCCCGCGCCTGCGTTTTCCACCACCACATCCAGCGCACTGTCCACGAGGTACAGGTCGTTCCCCAGCCCGCCGTCCAGCTGGTCGTTGCCCGTGCCACCCTCCAGCCGGTCGTCGCCGTCGCCACCGAACAGGGTGTCGTTGCCGATGTCGCCCAACAGCGTGTCGTTCTCGCTGTCGCCGTACAGAAGGTCGTTGCCGTCGCCCCCAAGCAGGCTGTCGGCCCCCGCGCCGCCTTCCAGGCGGTCGTGGCCCAGGCCGCCCTCCAACCGGTCCACCCCGTCGCCGCCCTGCAGGGTGTCGTTCCCCGCCCCGCCCACGATCGTGTTGTTCAGGGCGTTGCCGATGCCGGTTGCGCCCACCCCCGAGGTCAGCTGCAGGATCTCGATATTGGCGGCCAGCGTGTACGAGGTCGCGGTGGACTGCACCGTATCGGTGCCCGCGCCTGCGTTTTCCACCACCACGTCCGCCGCGTTGTCGACGACGTAAACGTCATTGCCCAGCCCGCCCTCCAGCCGGTCGATGCCGGTGCCGCCGTCCAGCCGGTCGTCCCCGTCGCCACTGACAAGGGTATCCAGCCCGTCACCGCCCGAAAGCGTGTCGTTGCCCGCGCCCGTCGTGATCAGGTTGTCCTGGGCATTGCCGGTGGCCACCGAATTCAGGGCCGAGGTCATCTGCAGGACCTCGACGTTGGCGGCCAGCGTATGCGTGGTCATCGCCGTCTGGACCGTGTCGTTGCCCGCGCCTGCGGCTTCCACCACCACGTCCAGCGCGCTGTCGACCAGGTAGAAGTCGTTCCCCAGCCCCCCCTCGAACCGGTCGTTGCCAGTGCCGCCGTCCAGCCGGTCATCGCCGTCGCCACCGAACAGCGTGTCGTTGCCGACATCGCCCAGAAGCGTGTCGTTCCCCGCGCCCGTCGTGATCAGGTTGTCCTGGGCATTGCCGGTGGCCACCGAATTCAGGGCCGAGGTCATCTGCAGGACCTCGACATTGGCGGCCATCGTGTAGGCTGTCAGCGCCGTCTGCACCGTGTCGTTGCCCGCGCCGGCGTTTTCGACCACCACGTCCAGCGCGCTGTCGATCAGATAAAGGTCGTTCCCCAGCCCGCCGTCCAACTGGTCGTTGCCCGTGCCGCCCTCCAGCCGGTCGTCGCCATCGCCGCCCACAAGCGTGTCGTCTTCGCTGTCGCCGTAGAGAAGATCATTGCCGTCGCCCGCAATCAGGCTGTCGGCCCCAGTGCCGCCCTCCAGGCGGTCGCTGCCAAGACCCCCCTCCAGCCGGTCGTCGCCATCGCCGCCGAACAAGATGTCGTTGCCCAAGTCGCCCAGAAGGGTGTCGTTTTCGCTGTCGCCGTACAGAAGATCATTGCCGTCGCCCCCAATCAGGCTGTCGGTCCCCGCGCCGCCTTCCAGGCGGTCGTGGCCCAGGCCGCCCTCCAGCCGGTCTACCCCGTCGCCACCCTGCAACGTGTCATTCCCCGCCCCGCCCACGATCGTGTTGTTCAGGGCGTTGCCGATACCGGTCGCGCCCACCCCCGAGGTCAGCTGCAGGATCTCGACATTGGCGGCCAGCGTATACGAGGTCGCCGTGGACTGCACCGTATCGGTGCCCGCGCCTGCGGCTTCCACCACCACGTCCGCCGCGTTGTCGACGACGTAAACGTCATTGCCGAGCCCGCCCTCCAGCCGGTCGATGCCGGTCCCGCCATCCAGCCGGTCGTCCCCGTCGCCACTGACAAGGGTGTCCAGCCCGTCACCGCCCGAAAGCGTGTCGTTGCCCACCCCCGTCGTGATCAGGTTGTCCTGGGCATTGCCGGTGGCCACCGAATTCAGGGCCGAGGTCATCTGCAGGACCTCGACATGGGCGGCCATCGTATGCGTGGTCATCGCCGTCTGGACCGTGTCGTTGCCCGCGCCTGCGGCTTCCACCACCACGTCCAGCGCGCTGTCGACCAGGTAGAAGTCGTTCCCGAGCCCGCCTTCGAACCGGTCGTTGCCAGTGCCGCCGTCCAGCCGGTCATCGCCATCGCCACCGAACAGCGTGTCGTTGCCGACATCGCCCAGCAGAGTGTCGTTTTCGGTCTCGCCGTAAAGCAAGTCGTTGCCGTCACCCCCGATCAGGCTGTCGGTGCCGGTGCCGCCCGCAAGCAGGTCGTTGCCAAGCCCCCCCTCCAGCCGGTCGATCCCATCGCCGCCCCAAAGCGTGTCAAGCCCGTCGCCGCCCTGCAAGGTGTCGTCGCCCGCCCGCCCTTCAAGGCTGTCGTTGCCCGCGCCGCCCATAAGCAGATTGGCCAGCGCGTCGCCCTGCAGCGTGTCGGCCAAGGCCCCGCCCAGAAGCCCCTCGACGCTGTTGAAGACATCGCCCAGCGCCTCGCCGTTCGACAGGCTGGGCGTGGTCAGGTCGACACGCACGGCGGTCGTGCTTTCGGCATAGGACGCGATGTCAATGCCGGCCCCGCCGAACATGGTGTCCGACCCGGTGCCCCCCATCAGCGTATCGTCGCCGTCGCCACCGTACAGAATGTCGTTGCCCGCACGCGACCAGACCTGGTCGTTGCCCTGCAGGCCGAAGATCACGTTCGCTAGGCCATCGCCCACCAGCGTGTCGCCGAAGTTGGAGCCTTCAAGGTTCTCGACCGTCACATAGACATCGCCCGACGCGTCGCCGGTGTTCAGCGCCGACGTGGTGAAATCGGCCCGGACACCAGCCGTCGCATCGGCATAGCTGACCAGGTCGTTGCCGTTGCCGCCTTCCAGCCGGTCGGCCCCGGCACCGCCCATCAGCGTGTCGTCGCCGTCGCCACCATAAAGCAGATCGTTGCCGATCCCACCCGACAGCAGGTCATTGCCAGCAAGGCTGGTCAGCGTGTCATTGCCCGCCCCGCCGAACGCCTGCTCGCCCGCTGCCGAACCCGAGAAGGTGTCCGCGAACCCGGTCAGGATATAGCCCTCGATGGTGACGAAGGTGTCGCCCAGCGCATCGCCCAGGTTCAGGCTGGGGGTGACCAGGTCGATCCGCACGGCGGCGGTGGCGGTCTCATAGCTGGCAAGGTCGATGTTGTTGCCGCCCTCCAGCCGGTCGGCACCTTCGCCCCCGATCAGCACGTCATTGCCGTCGCCGCCAAACAGGCTGTCCGCCCCGGCCCGCCCCTCCAGCCGGTCATTGCCGGTAAGCCCGACGAGGTTGTTGGCCTGGTCATCGCCGGCCAGCGTGTCGTTGAAGCCCGACCCCTCCAGGTCCTCGATGCCGAAATAGGTGTCGCCCGCCGCCTCGGCGGTATTGGCGGCGGGGTTGGCCAGATCCGCGACCAGGCTGACCAGCGATTCCAGATAGCTGGCGCGGTCCCGCCCGATCCCGCCATCCAGGATGTCCGCGCCAAGGCCCCCCAGCAGCGTGTCGTTGCCGTTGCCGCCGATGACCGTGTCATTGCCGGAAGATCCATTCAGCCGGTCGTTGCCGTCCAGTCCGTCGATCCGGTTGGCCAGGGTGTTGCCGGTCAGGGTGTCCGAGAACATGGACCCGATGAGGCCTTCGATCGAGATGTAGATCTGGCCGACGGCGATGTTGGTGCTGTGGTTGGCTGCGTCCAGGTTGACGCGGATGCCGGCGGTCGCGCCGGTCAGGATGATGGTGTCGAACCCGGCACCACCGTCGATCGTGTCGGCGCCGGTCGAGACCAGGAAGAAATCGTCGCCGCTGGTGCCGGTCAGGATGTCGATCTGGCTGGTGCCATAGCGCAGGTTCGCCGGATCGGGTGGCGTCGGCATCGCATGCCAGAGGCCGACGAAATCGGTCAGCTGAAAGTGCTCGGGCACCAAAGGCAGGCCGTTCGGCGTGAACAGTTCCAGAAGCTCGTTGCCCCAGGCGACAGTCGCCCCCGTTGCCGTGGCCGTGATCGTCAGCGCGGCGACCGAGCTGATCCGCCCCCAGGCCGACAGGTCGATCCGGTCGATGCCGAACTGGAAGTCCGCGATCCGGTCGACCTCGCCATCCGCGGTCAGGACAAACAGGTCGGCCCCGGCGCCGCCAAACAGCGTGTCCGCCCCGCCGCCGTCGGACAGGATATCGTTGCCGGCGTCACCCAGGATCTGTTCCGCGCCATCGCCGCCCATGATCATGTCGCCATCTGCGGTGCCGGTCAGGGTGTCGGCTGACAGCGTGCCGGTCCGGATCGGCGTCAGGGTGCCCGGGTCGATCTGCATCCGGGTGATCCCGGTGCCTTCGGTGCCGATGAACAGCTCGATCACCCCGCCGACAACGCGGGCGGTCAGGGCGCTGATGTTGTCGATCGGCAGGCCCGGTCCGCCCAGAATCTGCCCGCAGACCATCAACCGGCCGTCCGGCATCAGGGTCATCACCGTCAGTCCGTCATCCGCGCCCCCCGCGAAGACAAAGGCCCGGTCGCCCACCTTGACGGTCGCCACGGCCTGCACGCTTTGAAACCGGGTGTCCAGCGTGTCGATCACGTGATCGGTGACGAACAGCGACCCGTCCGCCGCCAGCCCGATGACGCTGATCGACGAGGACACCGTCGAGGCGACGACCAGATAGGTGACCCCGCCCATCTCGACCGTGCGGACGGCCGAGGGGTCGGCAACGCCCAAGCCCTGCGGCACACCCATCGAGGTAGACGCGCCCAGCAGACCGTTCGCCCCGACCGCAATGGCCCGCACCACGTCGGCGTCCAGGGAAAGGCTGACCAGAAACCGCTGCGCGCCCACCGTCACCGGGATCATCGCGCCGATGTCCACCCCGGGATGCGCCCCGTCCAGCACCCGGGTGCCGACGAGCGTCATCGTCCCGTTCGCCGCGACCGAATAGGTGTAGATCGTGCTTTCGTTCATCCGAGCGGCGTAGAAATAGGTCGTGGCCCCGACCTGCATCACCGCCTGCGCCGTGATCGCGCCCACCAGGCTGCCCGGCAACTGGATCGGAGCGTTCAGCGCCCCGGTCGCGCTGATGCCATAGGCATTGACCCCGGCCTGGTTCGCCCCAGTCACGATCAGGTGGCTCGTGCCGTTGATCGTCACCGTCTCGATGGTGGCTTCGGTCGGCAGCGAGACGCCGGGGGCGATGTATTCCTGGTCCAGCAGCGTCAGGCTCGGGCCGACCTCAAGCGCCAGCACGCCCCCGCCGGCCCGCGTCGCGGAATACAGGATCGTCTTGCCGCCCTGGACGACAAGTTCCAGGTCGTTGATACCCGAAACCATGTTCAACGGCGCGGCCGTGAACGTTTGCATCACCAGAAAGTTGATCACTCCCGGCCCCAGACACACCCAATTACCCAAGGGTAAGAATGCCGCGAGATGTCCTAATGTGCGGTGACGCGATCTGGGCGCAATCTGGGCAATTGGCCGGGATTTTCGGAAAAGGCCCGCAGATCGCGGCGGACGACCTGGTTAGCGCCCGACGCCCACATAGGCGACAAAGCCCGCCTCGCGGACTTCGGTCGGGTCATAGATGTTGCGCAGGTCCGCCATCTGCGGCACCGCCATCTTGCGGGCAAGCTTCGCCAGGTCGAGACCGCGAAACTCGTTCCACTCGGTCAGAAGGACGACAAGATCGGCATCGTTGGCCGCCTGGTAGGGGTTGTCGATCCACTTCACGCCCGCCAGCAGCGCCTCGCCCTCGTGCCGGCCCTGCGGATCGCAGACCCGCACCTTGGCGCCCGCGCCCACCAGCGCCGGGACGATGGTCAGCGAGGGCGCCTCGCGCATGTCGTCGGTGTTCGGCTTGAAGGTCACGCCCAGGACCGCGACGGTCTTGTCGCGCAGCGACCCGCCGCAGAGGTCGACGATCTTGTCGATCATCCGGCGCTTCACTTCCTCGTTCACCTTGATGACCGCCTCGACGATCTGCATCGGCGTGGCATGGTCCTGCCCGATCCGGGCCAAGGCCTTGGTATCCTTTGGAAAACAGCTGCCGCCGTAGCCCGGACCCGCATGCAGGAACTTGTCGCCGATGCGCCCATCCATGCCGATGCCCTTGGCCACCGTCTTCACATCCGCGCCGACCTTTTCGCACAGCGCGGCGATCTCGTTGATGAAGGTGATCTTGGTGGCCAGGAAGGCATTCGCCGCGTATTTGATCATCTCTGCGCTCTCAAGCCCGGTGTAGACCATCGGAAACTCGCGCAAGCTGAGGGGCCGGTACAGCTCGGCCATCACCTTCCGCGCCCGGGGCGTCTCAGCCCCCACCACCACCCGGTCGGGCCGCATGAAATCGTCGATCGCCGCCCCTTCGCGCAGGAATTCCGGGTTCGAGGCGACATCGAACGCCGCCTTCGGGTTTGCCGCGCGCACCGCCTCGGCCACCTTGCGGTTGGTCCCAACGGGCACCGTCGACTTGGTCACCACCACGGCATAGCCGGTCATCGCCTGGCCGATCTCGGCCGCCGCCGCCATCACATAAGTCAGGTCGGCATGGCCATCACCGCGGCGGGTGGGCGTGCCGACCGCGATGAAGATCGCCTCGGCCCCGTCCACCGCCGCCGTCAGGTCGGTCGTGAACGACAGCCGCCCCGCGGCCGCGTTCTTGGCGATCAGCGCCTCAAGCCCGGGCTCGAAGATCGGCACCTCGCCCCGGTTCAGCCGGTCGATCTTGGCGGCATCCTTGTCGACGCAGATGACGTCATGGCCAAAGTCGGAAAAGCAGGCGCCCGAGACCAGCCCCACATACCCCGTCCCGATCATCGCAATGCGCATGACGCCGCCCCGCTGAACCTGTGCGCCTGTCTATGCAGGGCGGGGCCAAGGCTGTCAAACGCCTGAGCGCGACCCGACCGGGGCAAATGGCCCGGGGCCCGCCGCTTGCGGCAGGCCCCCTTGGCAAGTTTCAGACCGGTTCCGGCTTCGGAAACCGCGCCTTGACCTCGGCCACCGCGGCCAGCCAGTCGGCCTTCTCCGCCTCGCCGCGCTGCCAGCGGAAGAACACCGGATCAGCCTCGGCGGCCAGCGCCAGACGCAGCGCCTCGTCGCGCGCCGCGAGCGCCGCCTGGTACTCGGCCTCGCGGCGGGCCGCGATCTCTTCCGGCGTGGGCTCGACCTCGGCGGGCGGGGTCCGCTCAACCCACTTGCCACGCGATGTCCGGCGGTGGGCGGCCAGGAACTCGATCGACAGGTCATCCACGGGCTCACTGCCCTCGCGCGGCTCGCTGCCGATCCAGCCCGGGATGCCGTCCTTGGTGAACAGGATGTGTAGCGTCATGTCAGTAGTCCGTCTCGATGATCATATGCCCGACCGCAAGCCCAACCACTGATGACACCCCGCCAACGCTGATATAGCAGTTGGGCGCGACAAGCGTGGTCGTGGACGGCAGGTCGGTCGTGACCGTCCCCGCGGCTTCTGCCCCGGTTTCCAGGTCACGCAGCAGGTAGGACACGCTTTGCGTGGTCCCGGGCGGAGAAAACAGCATCAGCTGATACACCTTTGTCCGGTCCGCGCTCGGCTTCGGGAAGCTTGCGCCCAGGGCAATCTTGGTTGCCGCGCCGGTGCCGTCGTTGTGGATGAACTGGATCTGCGTGTCGGCGGCATCATAGCCGACCCCGCAGGTGTTCAGCAGCGTCGAGGGGTTCACATCGCTCGGCGCAGAAACGCTGGGTTGCATCCCGACAAACAGGCGGTGGCTGGCATTGGTGACACCCGTGGCTGGCGAGAAGGTGATCGCAAAGGAAAAGCCACCCGTTCCCGCAATGTTGCTGCCGACCGTGTATTGCGTCGCACCGCCGCGGAAGCCGGCAATCGCCGTGGTCGAGGCCGTGGTCACCAGCCACTCCCGCCAGCGCATCCGGGTGCGGAAGTTGGTGGTCGCGACGTTGACCCCGGTCGAGGTGCCGCTCGACCCCGCCTGAAAGCCGGACTGCGTGTCGGTCTGGGCGTTGCCCGATGCCTGCCACCAGGACAGTCGGGTCTCGGCCATCGATGCCTGCAGGGCCATCGCCCGGCCCGCTTCGGTCCGCATGCCCGGGAATGTGCGCCCGGCCATCTCGCGGCCGAACAGCTTGACACCGTTGGTCGCCGGCGCAGCGGGCACCGCAATCTCGTTCAACCGCAGCTGCCCACCCTCGACCTCGACATCCGCCGCACCGCCGAAGGCGCCCGCGTTGTTGAACTGGATCTGGCCCGAGGCCCCGCCTGGCGACCCGCCGCCTCCCCCGGCCGGGGCCGCCCAGGTGCCATCCGCCCGCAGGAAGTTCGTCGTCCCCCCGCCCGAGGCCGGCGCAAGCCCCTTGGCGCCGCTCGAGAACGTGTCCAGCATCGCCGTCACCTGCGTCGCCGTCAGGTCCGCCGGGTCCGCCGCCGCGCCGGTGTTGTTCCCCTTCAGGCTGTTCGCCGCCATGTTGGCCAGCTTGGCATTCGTCACCGCATCCGCGTCGACCGTCCAGGTCGCCCCGGACCCACTGACCGTGATGTCGCCCTTGTCGCCATCCGAGACGCCGCCGCCCCCGGCAGGGGCCGCCCAGGTGCCATCCGCCCGCAGGAAGTTGGTCGTGCCGCCACCAGACGCCGGAGCAAGACCCTTCAGCGTGCTCGAGAAGGTGTCAAGCAGCGTCGTCGCCTGGGTCCCCGTCAGGTCTTCCGGCGCGCCGGTGCCCGCCGTCACCCGGCCCTTCAGCGTCGCCGTCGCGACGTTGGCCAGCTTGGCGTTGGTCAGCGTCGCCGTCGCCACCTGGGCATCGACGACCTGCGCCGCGACGATGTTGCCCGCCACCCGGCCAACCACGGTGTTCGTGCCCACCGCCAGATCGGCCGGGTCTGCCGTGGCAGCCGTGGTATTGGCCTTGATGGTGTTCGCCGCCATGTTGGCAAGCTGCGTGTTGCCGACAGCATCCGCCGAGATCGTGGTGGCAAAGGACCCTGTGCCCGAACCCGTCACCGGCCCGGTCAGCGTGATCGTCTGGTCGCCCGTGTTGGTGCCGGTGATCGCGTCCAGCTTGGTCTTGTCCGCGCCGGACATGAACCCCGCGACCGCCGTCGTCGCGTTCGCATGCAGCGTGCCACCGGCCCGGGTGCCATGCGCCGTGTCGTCGAACCGCGCCGCGGGCAGCGTGCCCGCCGTCAGGTCCGTTGCCGAGCCGCTGGTCGCCACCGCCGCCAGCCCGGTGATCGTCGCTGCAGCCTGCGTCCCGGTATGCGTCGCCCGGTCGCGCAGGGCCGCGTCCGAGGCATTCGCCGTCGCCCCATCCGCCACGTTCAGGATGCCGCGCGCCTGGGCCGCCGTCAGCACCTCCGGCACGCCGGTCCCGGCCGTGTCGCGGCCCAGGAAGCTGTCCGTCGCGATGTCGGCCAGCTTGTCCAGGCTGACCGCGCCCGTGTCGATGATCCAGGCCGCGCCGCCACCCGACACGGTGATGTCGCCCTTGTCGCCGTCGGTCACCCCGCCGCCCGAGCCACCGACCACCTGCGTCACGCCGGCGCTCCGCACCTTCACTTCACCCGTGGTGGTGTTCAGCCACAGCGTCCCGTCCACCGGGGTCGTCGGGTCCGCCGCCTGCCCGCCCAGATGCACCGGCCAGGGCAGCAGCACCTCACCCGTCGCCGCATCCGCCTCCAGCGCGGTGAAGAAGGTCGTGCCATCCGCGCTGACCTTGACCGAGAAGTCATCCGACCCCGCCGTGCCCATCTCGGCCCGGCCGCTGAACCCGGTCTGGAACAGAAGGCTCGCGGTATCGCCGGCCAGGGCCTTGTTCAGCTTCAGCTGATGCCCCGCGCCTGCATGGTTGAGCAGCGTCGCGGGCGAGGACACCGACAGCCGGTTCGTCGCATCCGGCGTGGCCGAAACCCCCAGCCGCCCCACCGTGAACGGCCCGTCCGACAGCGCGATCCAGGTCAGCCCGTTGTAAAAGGCCATCTGGCTTTCGGCGATCACATAGGCCTGCCAGCCCGGCAGCGGCACCGTGAACTGCCAGCCCGCCTGGGTGAACAGCGCGATCCGCCCCGTCTGCCCGACCCAAGGCCCCGTCGCGCCCGCCGCCACGATATGCCGGTCGCCGATCGTCGGCAGCGGCGGCGGCGTGGTCAGCGTCCGGTTGAGGACCGCCAGCTGCACCATCAGGTCCAGCTTCACCAGCGCCTCGTTGTGGGTGACATGCTTCTGCGCCTGCGCCGGAAGGATCAGGGGCAGCGACAGGATCGTCGTTTCATCGGGCATCAGAACCTCCGCGGGATCGCCTTGGTCCGGGACCCTAGGAAAGCTTCCTTCACACCCGATGAGGATACCGCGCGCCCGACCGCCGCCCCGCGAAACACGACGCCTCGTCTTGCCCTTTGCCAAATACTCCCGCCGGAGGCAGCCGACGCCACCACCCCTTCCCACCCAAGGCAAGCGCAAGGGCGTAGGGTGGGCGATCCGCCCACCGCCCGTTCAGGGCTCCTCGACCACCGCCGGACCCACCCGCTCCCGCCGCGCCTCGGCCCAGGTGTTCGCACTGATCGCGAGGATGATCAGCGCGCCCCCGGCGATGACCCAGACCTCCACCGGCTCGCCAAAGGCCAGCGCGCCCAGGATCGCCGCCCAGATCAGCTGCAGGAAAGTCACCGGCTGCGTCACCGCCAGCGGAGCCGCCCGGAAGGCCTTCGCCATCGCGTAATGCCCCAGCGTCGCCAATGCCGCAACGCAGGCGAGCCAGGCGCATTGCTCCAGCCGCACCGGCTGCCACTGCGCCACGGCCATGGGCAACAGCCCCAGCGTCACCGTCACCGACAGGACCGCCACGATGCTGGATGCCGGGGCCTCCCGGCTCAATCGCTTGGCGATGATGTAACTCATGGAAAAGAACACCGTGGCGCCCAGCTGCGACAGATGCCCCAGGGACAACTCCCGCAATCCCGGCCGCAAGACAATCAGCCCGCCCGCCAGCGCCACCAGCACCGCCGCCACCCGCCGCGCCCCCAGCCCCTCGCCCAGCAAAAGCCCGCCGATCACCAGCACCATCACCGGCCCCAGGAAGGCAATCGCCGCCATCTCCGCCACCGGCACCCGCGCCATGGCATAGAACCACAGGACCACCGCCACGACATGCAACGCCCCGCGCCCCAGGAACATCCGCCCCACGCCCGAAGGAAACCGCATCCCCCGCATCGCCCACAGGGCGGGCAGCAGGAAAAGAAGCCCAAACCCGAACCGGATGAACGCTGACTGCGCCGCAGGCAGCTCCGTCCCAAGGTAACGGACAATCCCGTTCACCCCCACGAACGAAAGCCCCGCCCCCGCCATCCACAAGGCCCCCTCAAGGGGCCGCCCCAGATCACTCACCGCGCGCATGGCGGGACAGAAGCTGAACAGGCGGGGGAAGGCAAGCCACTCCCCCTGATATGCCTTACGCCGACTGGCCTAGCGCATCCAAAAGATCGAGGGCCTACCCCCAAACAAGACTGCACCGCCCTTTCGGCCAATGCCAACACCGCCACCGACTTCGGCGCGGTAAAGATCCGGAACTGGCTGGTAGCGGGGGCCGAGCCGTTCCTGACCTACCCGCACCCGACCCTCAAACTCTTAGGCTGAAAGAGTGAGAAGCTGCCTCTGGTGCACCAGCCCTTGCCTCGCTTCTATTGCATGAACAGCTTGACCAATGCTGCTCGACCAGATCCACTGCGAGTGGCCCAGAGGAAGTTCGGCTTGTCCAATACAGTCGTCTTGGATACTGCGACCGCATGCAAGCTGAGAAGCTTCGCTCGCCTTTTCGAGCATCAGTCGCCTTGAAATCATGGGCAACTATGGATTTGAATGGACGACCCAAATGATACATAACCACAATAGCTACTGGTCGCCCTTACCTGCAGCAGCATTCTTGCTCACTGCAACTCTGGGAATCGCCGCAACTCCAGTCCTGGCACTTCTTCTGATTTACTCAACACTTCGAACACCCGAAGTCATGAATTCACAGCGTGATGCACCGATCAAACTTCCGGTGTGGCGTTGGTCACTGGTTGCAGCCATTATGTGCGTCGCGATTTCAACTTCGGCTGACTACCTCTTCTCAGAAGGGGCACTCCAAGGAATGCTGGAGACAATCGAGGAAAGATACCTACTCGCGAAGCCGATCTCAAGAGATTTTGAGTTCACCTTTGCTGGCGTCAGGCTTTACCTATTTGGGCCATTGTACCTGCTCGTCGGCGACGTCTTACTCTTCATGGCATTCTTGGGCGTGCAACACCCCAAAATCGGTCTCAAGCAAAGAATTATAGAATTCAACTCCGCCGCCACTGGCGACACAATTGCCACCATGACGGTGCGAACCGCCGTTCTCCTAAGCCCGTTGCTTCTATCGTTGCTAATCGTCTACTCTAGCGACTTTGGGCTCTCCATTGCTTCCGGTCTAGGGATCGTTTGGGCATTGGGCTATCCACTTCTGGCGTGTATCTCGCTTTCATTCACGCTGGCAGCAGCAATTTCAGCTGCGCAAATTCTGAACAAAGTTCGAACGAATGGAGAGCAAAGATGAGTGCCCTCAGCATTCTTTTGGAAGCAATCAAAATCCAGCAAACTGTCGGGTGGATGCCTACCCGCCACACACTACGTCAACGACCACCAATCCTGTCGACCGTGGTGCCATTTTGGCCCAGCTCCGCCGCCCGTGCCACCCTCCCGCCATACCCCGCAACCCCCGCCAAGGCGTCACTACCCTCGCCGCGCTCGCCTGGATCCTCCTCCTCGCGGTGCTGCCCCTCACCCTCCAAACCCGCACAGCAGCCGACTTCCGCCTGTTCGCTCGCCTGACCGACGACCTGGAAACCCGGGCCGCCAAGGACAGCCTTACCGACCGCCTCCGCACCCCCCCCTCGCCGCTGCCCTGACCAAAGATCCGGGTGTGATCTTCAAACTCCAATACAGTGCCTGACGAAGCCCTTCCACGACGGTGCGCCTCGGACCCGCCGTTCCACGGGAACAGGTTTCGCTCGGCTTTCCTGCCCCGTTGCAAGTGGTTAACGCCACCCTAACGAAAAACCCCAGAGTATTGAAATCATTCAAGTAACCGGGTTCTGTCCACCGTGGACACTTCACCCCCCGAAGGCCAGTCCTGCCGCGATGGCCCACATCGTCCCCCCCACGCCCACCTCCAGCCAGACCCAGGCCGCAGGCCTCGCAAAGACCGGGGCCAGAGCCCGCGCCCCGAACCCCAGCGCCGTGAAGAAGCTGAGGGAAGCACAGGCCGCCGCCACCCCGAACACCGCCTGGTGCGGCGCATGCTGGGCACTGATCGACCCGATCAGGACCACCGTATCCAGGTAGACATGCGGGTTGGCCCAGGTCAGGACCAGGCAGGTCCCCAAGACCGACTTCAGCGACGCCGCCCCCGCCTCCGACGGCCGCAGTGCCTCGCCGCCCCGCAGCGCAGCCCGGAACCGCAGGGCCCCATAGACCAGCAGGAACGCGACCCCCAGCCACCGCATCGCCGGGGCAAACCACGGCAACGCCGCCGACAACGACCCGAACCCCGCCACCCCCGCCGCGATCAAGACCGCGTCCGAGACGGCGCAGACCGCCACCACCGGCCCCACATGTTCCCGCCGCAGCCCCTGCCGCAGGACAAAGGCATTCTGCGCCCCGATCGCCAGGATCAGGCTCAGCGCGACCAGATAGCCCTGCACCGCCGCCTCAAGCACGGGCCAAGGCCTCCAGCGCCGCCATCGCATCGAACCGCCGGTCCCACGGCACGAACAGGTGGTCGTGATGCACCCCGGCGATCACGTTGCAGCTGATCCCCTCCGCCCCCAAGGCCCCCGCAAAGGCCGCCGTCAGCCCCACCGCCGCCAGATCGCTGTGAACCGTCAGGCTGATCCGCGCCCAAGGCTCGCCCCCGCCCAGCACCGCCAGCGGGGCCACCACCGTCAGCCCCTCGTCCTCGGCCACCGTGGCGAAGACCCCGTCCGGCAAAGCCCCCCGCCAGACCACGAAGCCATAGGGCTCGGCAAACAGCACCGGCTCCATCGTCGCCAGCAGCACCTGCAGATCCGTCTCGCCCATCGTCACCCCCTGCTTTCCCGCTTGACCTAAGGCCCCGTCCCGGCAAACTCCAGTTAATCTTCCTGTCACCGATTAAGCGCTGCTAATGCTCGATCCCGCCCAGCTCGCCGCCCTGGCCGCCGTCCACCGCCGCGGGTCCTTCGACCTTGCGGCGGCGGACCTGCATGTCACCCCTTCGGCCATCTCCCAGCGGATCAAGGCGCTGGAGGAGGCGACCGGCACCCTACTTATCCGCCGCGGCCAGCCCTGCACGGCCACCGAGACCGGCCTGCGTCTCATTCGCCACCATGACGAAGTCACCCTCCTGGAACGCACCCTCGCCCAGGACCTTGGCCTTGCCCCCGGCCTCGCCACGCTGCGCATCGCGGTCAATGCCGACAGCCTGGCCACCTGGGTCATCCAGGCGCTCGCTGCGACCGAGGGTTTCCTCTTCGACCTGGTTATCGACGATCAGGACGTAAGCCAGGACTGGCTGCGCCGGGGCGAGGTGGTCGCCGCCATCACTGCCCATCCCGGGCCGCTGCAGGGTTGCGACACGATCCCGCTCGGCGCGCTGCGCTACCGCGCCACCGCCTCTCCGGCCTACCTGAAACGCTGGTTCCCGCAGGGCGTCGCCGCCCGGGCGATGACCCGCGCCCCGACCCTGACCTTTTCCGACAAGGACCAGCTGCAGGTCCGCTGGGCCGCCACCCGGGTCCCGGGCCTCAAACGGCCGCTGTTGCCCACACACCGCATGGCGTCCTCGCAGGCTTTCGTCGATGCCTGCCTCGCCGGCCTGGGCTGGGGGATGAACCCCGAAGCGCTCGTCACATCCCACCTGAGGTCTGGCGCCCTGGTCGAGCTGATCGCCGACACGCCGCTGGACGTGGCGCTCTACTGGCAGTTCACCCGCCTTGCAGCACCAGCGCTATCCCCGGTGACCGAGGCGATCCGGCAGGCCGCGAAGCACCGCCTTGTCCAATGAAAACGGGGGCGGCCTCAAGCCACCCCCGTTCACGGTTCCCGATTGGGAAAGGCTTACGCCAGAGCCAGGTTCACAGCCGATTCCCGGCCGTTGCGATCCTGCTCGATGTCATAGGTCACGGCCTGCCCATCGGGCAGCGAGCGGATGCCCGCACGCTCCAGCGCGGTCACGTGGACGAACACGTCCTTCGAACCGCCTGCGGGGGCGATGAAGCCGAAACCCTTGGTGGCGTTGAACCATTTCACGGTGCCATTGGCCATCGTGATGTCTCCTGTCATGTATGCCACCCGCGAGCTTGCGGTGGCCTGGCCCAGTGTCGTCGCGATCGAAGCTGAAGGCCGAAGCAGACAGTAGAACGAAAGAGAAGAAGCTACGCCCCTCGCACATGCGCCTTTGCGGGCAACAAAGCAAGGGGCAGAGCGGAATTAAAGCTGCGCCGCCACATCTTCCGGCACATCGAAGTTGTGCGTCACGGTCTGAACGTCGTCGTCCTCTTCCAGAAGGTCGATGAGGCGCATCAGCTTTTGCGCCGTGTCCAGATCGACCTCGGTCCGGCTCTGCGGCCGCCAGACCAGTTTGGATTCCGTGGACTCGCCCAGCGCCTTCTCCAGCGCGTCCGACACTTCGGACAGGTTCTCGACCTGGCAATAGATCCAGTGGCCGTCCTCGTCGCTTTCGACGTCATCGGCCCCGGCATCCAGCGCCGCCATCATCACATCGTCCGCCGACCCGACCGAGGCCGGATAGGAAATCTCGCCCACCCGGTCAAAACTGTGCGCGACGCTGCCAGTCGTCCCCAGGTTCCCGCCGCACTTGGTGAAATAGGACCGCACGTTCGACGCCGTCCGGTTCAGGTTGTCAGTCATCGCCTCGACGATGATCGCGATGCCGTTCACGCCGTAGCCCTCATAGCGGATTTCGGTGTAGTCCGCCCCGTCGCCCATCTGGGACTTCTTGATCGCGCGGTCGATCACGTCCTTCGGCATCGACACGGCCTTCGCGGCCTTAACCGCCAGCCGCAGACGCGGGTTCATGTCGGGGTCAGGCATCCCCATCTTGGCCGCGACGGTGATTTCCTTCGACAGCTTGGAAAACATCTTCGAGCGCAGCTTGTCCTGCTTGCCCTTGCGATGCTGGATGTTCGCCCATTTCGAATGGCCTGCCATGGCCCTACCCTCGGTCCCGTTTCGGTGATCCCGCCCCTCTACACCTGCCACGGGCAGAAGGGCAACCCCGGCAAGGCGGTCGGCCAAGGGCTGAACCGGAAGCCCGAATTGTTTTGGACACAAGCTTGCCCTTTGCCTTGCCCGGGTTGCCCTGTATGCCGGGGCCATGCCGCGCGACCCCGTGCCCCTGTCCAAGACAACCGACCTGCCGCTCTGGCAGCGGCCTGAATCGCTCCTGTACCTGATGGCGGCGGCCATGCCGCTTAGTTTCGCAACCTGGTCGGCGCTCTTGAACAACTTCGTCATCGAAGTGGCCTCCTTCACCGGGAAAGAGATCGGCTGGCTGCATACCGTGCGCGAAATCCCGGGTTTCCTGGCCATCGGGGTGATCCTGGTGCTGCTTGTCGTGCGCGAACAGGTCCTCGCCCTGGTGGCACTGGCTTTGTTGGGTGCGGCGACGGCGGTGACAGGCTGGTTCACCAGCTTCCAGGGGCTCTTGGTGATGACGCTCCTCTCCTCGATCGGCTTCCACTATTTCGAGACGGTGAACCAGTCGCTGCAGCTGCAGTGGATCGACAAGGACCGCGCGCCCATCGTGCTGGGCCGGATCGTCGCCGTGGGCGCCGGAGCCTCTCTGGCCGCCTATGGCGCCATCGTCGCGCTGTGGGACGCGCTGGCACTTGACTACAACACGGTCTACCTCGCCTCGGGCGGGCTGACCGTGCTCATCGTCCTTTTCGCCGCCGTCGCCTATCCGCAATTCCAAAGCCCCCATCCGCAGCACAAGCACATGGTCCTGCGCCGGCGCTACTGGCTGTATTACGCGCTTCAGTTCATGGCCGGCGCGCGACGGCAGATCTTCGTGGTCTTCGCGGGCTTCATGATGGTGGAACGCTTCGGGATGAAGGTGTCCGAGATGACGCTGCTCCTTCTTCTCAACTACCTCATCAACATGGCCGTCGCCCCGGCGATGGGCCGGGCCCTGGGCCGGTTCGGCGAGCGCAACGTGATGGCCTTCGAATATGTCGGGCTGACCCTCGTCTTCCTGGCCTACGGCGGGCTTTACTGGTTCGGCTGGGGCCTGATCGTGGCCAGCGGCCTTTACATCCTCGACCAGCTGTTCTTTGCGCTGTCCTTCAGCCTGAAGACCTATTTCCAGAAGATCGCCGATCCCCGCGACATCGCTCCCACCGCCGCTGTCGCCTTCACCATCAACCACATCGCCGCCGTCTTCCTGCCCGCCGCTCTGGGCTATCTCTGGGCGCAGTCGCCGGACTATGTCTTCGTCATGGGGGCCGGGATGGCGCTGGTCGCGGTCGCCCTCATCTGCCTGATCCCGCGCCACCCCGCCCCGGGACACGAGACGGTCTTCTCGCGCGGTCTGCCTGTTGCAGCCGAGTAAAGGCGCGGTGAGACCGCTGTAACCTGCGTTGGGATTCCGTCCTGCGGCGCTATATACGATCCTCGGATAAGGAGGTCCGCTCATGTTCTTCACCCGCAAGTCGATGGAAATGGTCCGCCCCGAGGATGCCCTGCCCGGCCGGGCCGAGCCGCTGCCCACGGCCGAGACGCATTTCCTGTCCGGCATCCCGCTGAAATCGCCCGTCCCCGATGGGATGGAAGAGGCGATGTTCGGCATGGGCTGCTTCTGGGGGGTGGAACGCAAGTTCTGGCAGACCCCGGGCGTCTGGCTGACCATGGTGGGCTATGCCGGCGGCTACACGCCGAACCCGACTTACAAGGAAACCTGCACCCAGCTGACCGGCCATAACGAGGTGGTGCGGGTGATCTACGACCCCGCCAAGGTCAGCTATGACCAGTTGCTGAAAGTGTTCTGGGAAGGCCACGACCCGACGCAGGGCATGCGGCAGGGCAATGACGTGGGCTCCACCTATCGTTCGGGCATCTACACCTACACGCCGGAGCAGATGGAGGCCGCCAAGGCCTCGAAAGAGGTCTACGCCCAGGCGCTGAAGGCTGCGGGCATGGGGCCGATCACCACCGAGATCCTACCCGTGCCGACCTTCTACTTTGCCGAGGACTACCACCAGCAGTACCTGGCCAAGAACCCCGGCGGCTACTGCGGCGTCGGCGGCACCGGGGTGACCTGCCCGATCGGGACAGGTGTGCGGGCCTGAGCGGGGGACGAATTTTCGCCGAAAATTCGTGGCCCCCGGGCAGCGGATCGGCTTGAAGGACAGGGCGGGCGCGCGTATGGCCCAAGGCAAAGGAGTGCCCGCCCATGCCCACCTATTCCGCCCTGACCACCCTGCCCGGCGAAGACGCTGCCCAGTCCTTGGCCCAGGCGATGGAACGGATGCAACCGGAACCCACCGGCGTCGGCGTGTTCGAGATCGAGGATGGCTCGGGCCTCTGGGAGGTCGGGGCATATTTTCTGGAAGCCCCCGACCAGGTCATGCTTGAGGTTCTGGCCACCGCCTTCGGCGCCAAGCCCTTCGCCCTTTCGGAACTCCCCGAAGTCGACTGGGTCGCCCATGTCCGGCGCGAGCTGTCACCCGTCGATGCCGGTCGCTTCTTCGTCTTCGGCAGCCACGACGCCGACAAGGTCCCGCCGGGCCGCGTGCCCCTGCAGATCGAGGCGACCGTGGCCTTCGGCACCGGGCACCACGGCACCACGCTCGGCTGCCTGTTGGCCTTCGACCGGCTTCTGACCGAAGGCTGGCGTCCGGCCAAGGTCGCCGACATCGGCTGCGGCACCGCCGTCCTCGCCATGGCCGCCGCAGCAACCCTGCCCGACGCTCTGGTCATCGCCAGCGACATCGACCGGGTCGCCGTCGACGTGGCCGAGGCCAATATCGCGATCAACGGTCTCGACGGTCGTGTCGAATGCCTGGAGGCAGCAGGGCTGGATCATGACAGAATCAGGGCTGCCGGACCCTATGATCTGGTCTTCGCGAACATCCTGAAGGGCCCCCTGATCGAGCTTGCCCCCGCAATCGCGACTCACCTTGCAACCGGTGGTAGAGCGATCCTGTCGGGCCTTCTATCTGTGCAAGCAGATTCGGTGACCGAGGCTTACCTTACGGCAGGACTTTGTCTGGAAAGTCGGAACGATATCGGGGAATGGTCGACGCTTGTTCTACAAAGGGATTGAAATCGTAGACAATCCTTGCGTTTGCGGGCCTCAGTCGACACCCTTGGAAATACGCCGCAATTTCGCCATAACCATGCGGCAGAAATTAATCGTCAGAGCTGCTACTCTGGGTGAGAGATATGTGGGTTGATCCGAATTTAAATGATTTCTACAGCCGCGTTTCGCGGATCGAAAAGTCCCATGCCAAGGGCTACGGCTTCGAGGCTGCGGGGACTGTCAGCCGCCGCGCGGCGGGACGCGGTGCAGGTCGGCTCCTCAAGCTGGCCAAGCCGCTGATCTTCGTCCTGGCGGTGGGCATCGGCGTGAAGGGTGTGATCCACTACTTCGTCGGGGCCCAGACCTACGAAAACCGCGTCAGCGCCCTTGCGGCCGGACAGGGGTTCGATCCGGTGGGCGCCTGGCTGATGCATGCAGATCCCGCGACCCTCTGGGTCTCTGGCCAGCTGCAATCCGTTCTTCCGCGTTAACCCCCCAGACTTTACCCCCCCAGACATAGATCGGCTGCCTTTCAACGAAGAAGGGCCGCATCTTTCGATGCGGCCCGTTTTCCGTTGGTGGTTCCGTCCGATCTGGTGAACGGCCCCCGGGGGGGCCGTCCGGCAATCAGCGGCCGATGTCGGCGATGTCGCCGCGGCACAGGCCGATATCGTCCAGTTCGCGATCCGAAAGCTTGTTCAGCGCCTTGCGGGTCACGCGGGCGTCGTTCCACGCCTGGAACGCCAGGGCGACGTTCGACAGGGCATTGATGGCACGGTAGGTGGTGATGGCGCCGTAGGGCGCCGGGCGGGTCGTCTCGACAGCGGCCATGGCGGTTTTCCTTGTTTACATACTGCTCAAATCGGAGGCTCATTCCTCCATGCCAAGCGAAATAGTTGTGCTGCAGGCGCAAAGCAAGCTGCGGCAAAGCAAAGCCGCCATGCACGCGCTGCATGACGCGTGTCAAAATTTTGTCAAATGATTCAAATTGTTCCGGGCCGGCGACCGGGCCACGTCGCATATCTTGCGCACAGCGTCGCTTTCTGCAAGTGCAAAATGCAGGGGCCTTTTGGCGGGGCCTGCGGAAAGCCATTGGCGGATGTTCCCTTTTCGTGCTAGCCCTTGTGGCAGGCAGGAAATCGGGGACAAGATGCGGGTCATAGGCATCGATCCGGGGCTACGGAACCTTGGCTGGGGCGTGATCGACGTGGCGGGCTCGCGCCTTTCCCACGTGGCGAACGGTATCTGCCATTCCGACGGCGCCGACGGCGATCTGGCGCTGCGTCTCCTCAGTCTTCATGCGCAATTGACTGAAGTTTTCCGCATCTGGCAGCCGGAAACGGCGGCGGTGGAGCACACATTCGTCAACAAGGACGCGGTGGCGACGCTGAAACTGGGCCAGGCGCGGGGAATTGCCCTCTTGGTCCCGGCGCAATTCGGGCTGGCCGTGGGGGAATATGCGCCAAACGCGGTGAAGAAGACCGTCGTCGGCGTGGGCCACGCGGCCAAAGTCCAGGTTGATCACATGGTCAAGCTGCAGTTCCCCGGGGTCAAGGTCACCGGCCCCGACGCGGCCGATGCGCTTGCCATCGCGATCTGCCATGCCCACCACGTCCAGTCCTCGGGCCGTCTGGCGGCCGCCTTGAGGGCAGCGGAATGATCGGGCGCATCTCCGGACGGCTCGACTGGCGCGGCCCCGACCACGTCCTGATCGACGTGCGCGGCGTGGGCTACATCGTCCACGTCAGCGAACGCACCCTCGCGGGCCTGCCCGGGGTGGGCGAGGCGGTCAGCCTCTACACCGACCTTCTGGTGCGCGAGGACCTGCTGCAGCTTTTCGGCTTTCCGACCATGCTGGAGAAAGAGTGGCACAAACTTCTGATGACCGTCCAAGGTGTCGGCGCCAAGGCCTCGATGGCGATCCTCGGCACGCTCGGGGCCGAAGGCGTGGGCCGCGCGATCACGCTCGGCGACGCCCGCGCCGTGCAGGCGGCCCCTGGGGTGGGGCCAAAGCTTGCCCAGCGTGTCATCCTGGAACTCAAGGCGAAAGCGCCAGGCGTAATGGCGTCGGGCGTGGGCCTGTCGTCCAAGGCCGAGGCAGATGATGTCGTGGTCGAGGACACCGCGCCCGCACCGAAGAAACCCGCACGGGTTGATGAGGGGGCGCAGAAGCGCGCCGCCGCCTCGGCTGACGCCCTGTCCGCGCTGGTGAACCTCGGCTACGGCCAGGGCGACGCCGCACAGGCCGTGGCGACGGTGGCGGGCGACCAACCCGAGGCTGACGCGGCGGCGCTTATCCGGGCGACGCTGAAGCTTCTGGCGCCGAAGGCATAGCCGATGGCTGACCGGACACTCGACATCTCATCCTTCGTACTGCACTCGGACTTTAAGGACGATTGTCTGACGTTTCCAATTGGTAGAATTCATCCGATGGTACGGGTGCTCTGGGTTTTTCTCTCGTTCTGGTCTGTGGGCTGTATCGCTGTCGTCGTTCGTCTTGCGCTGGGCATCGACACCGACACGATCCTGAAGCAGGCGGTCGGGCCTTTGGCGGCGGGTTGGCTTTTCGGGGCGTTCTTCCTCACCTCTTGGTTGTCCGGCAAGGAGACGCTGAAGTTTGACGGTTCTGATTTGTGCGTGGTCCATCAAGCCTTCGGACTAAAGCGACGCCGTCGCTTTCGCTTGGCAGAAATCCAGCAGGCGACGGTCGAGCCAAGGCCGTTCTGGGTGGCACCAATGCTGCTTGACCTTCCGTTTGCTATTTCAAGGCAATATGGATCAATTGGCTTTACTTATCGCGGGCGCAGAGTGCTGTTGCTGCCGGGCCTTGATGAGGCTCAGGCTGCATTGATCGTCGGATGGATCAAGGAGCACTTGCCGGGACATCAGCCTGCAAAGAATAGTGCTGTGCTATGACCTCTGACCCCACTCTCCGGCCCGAACGCCTGCCCGAGGATACCGACAAGGCGCTCCGCCCGCAGATGCTGGCCGAGTTCATCGGGCAGGCCGAGGCGCGGGCAAACCTTGCCGTGTTCATCGAATCCGCCCGGATGCGGGGCGAGGCGATGGACCACACCCTCTTCCACGGCCCCCCGGGCCTCGGCAAGACCACCCTCGCCCAGATCATGGCACGCGAGCTTGGCGTCGGCTTCCGCATGACCTCGGGTCCCGTCCTCGCCAAGCCCGGCGACCTGGCGGCGATCCTCACCAACCTCGAACCCCGCGACGTCCTCTTCATCGACGAAATCCACCGCCTCTCCCCGGTGGTCGAGGAAGTCCTCTACCCCGCCCTCGAAGACTTCGCCCTCGACCTCGTCATCGGCGAAGGCCCGGCGGCGCGGACGGTACGGATCGACCTGCAGCCCTTTACCCTGGTGGGTGCCACCACCCGGCTTGGCCTCCTCACCACCCCCCTCCGCGACCGCTTCGGCATCCCGACCCGGCTGGAGTTCTACTCGGACGCCGAACTGTACGAGATCGTCGCCCGGGGTGCCCGCCTGATGGGCCTGCAGGCCGACCCCGAGGGCTGCCGCGAGATCGCCCGCCGCGCCCGGGGCACACCGCGCATCGCCGGTCGCCTCCTCCGCCGCGTCGCCGACTTTGCGTTGGTCGAGGCCGGGGGCCGCATCAGCCGCGAACTCGCCGACCGCGCGCTGACCCGGCTGCAGGTCGACAATCTTGGCCTCGACGGTGCCGACCGGCGCTATCTGACCCTTCTGGCCGAAAACTACGGCGGCGGGCCGGTGGGGGTGGAAACCATCGCTGCCGCCCTCTCTGAGCCCCGCGACGCCATCGAAGAGGTGATCGAGCCCTACCTCCTCCAGCAAGGCCTGATCCTGCGCACCCCGCGCGGGCGGATGCTGGGCCAGAAGGCCTGGCGGCACCTGGGGCTTGAGGCGCCGAAGACCGTCGGCCAGGCGGACCTTTTCGGCGGAAAGTAGATGATGACACTGGACGACATCGCCGCCCTCTTCACCCGCAGCGACGGGCAATACCTCTTCGCGCGCTGGGGCCGCCCGCTGGTGCCTGTCGTCTTCGGCGTCGATGATGCCTCGCTGGCCGTGTTCAAGGGAGCCTTCGAGGCGGTGGTGACGCTCGCGGGCCACCGGATGGCCGAAACCGACCCCGAACTTGGCGCGAACCTGATGGTCTTCTGTTTCCGCGACTGGGCCGAGCTTCTGGAGGTCCGCGACCTTGGCCGCCTGGTGCCGGAACTGCCCGCGCTGGTGGCCAAGCTGCAGACGGCGGACGCGAACCAGTACCGGATCTTCCGCTTTGACGCCCAGGGCGCGATCAAGGCGGCTTTCGTCTTCCTGCGGATGGATGCGGCCCTGGCGGCGATGGAGGCCGAGACGCTGGCCCTCGCCCAAGCCGTACAAACGGTGGTCCTCTGGTCGGACCGCGCCTTCGACGGTACCTCGTCTTTGGCCCGGGTTGGCAGCAAGGTTATCCTGCGGCCCGAGATCGGGGCGGTGATCCGGGCCGCATATGATCCGGTGATGCCGCCGGTCGCGCGTGATGCCAGCCATGCCCTCAGGCTCGCCGCGCGGACCGGCGTACAGTAGGCACTAGAGCCTGTCCGACAAAAGTGGAATCCGGTTTTGTCGAAAGACAGGCGACCTCGAAAAGCCTAGAGGCTGTTCGGCGCTTCTATCAGCGTCGGACAGACTCTAGAACGCCAGCTGCCCGGTAAAGCGCAGCATCGCCTTCAGGCTGTCGATCGGCGCGCCGGGACGGAAGGTGCTGGGCGACCAGCGATGCCCGGCGGAAGTGTCGTTCCAGTACGAGCTTTGGTCCTTGATGATCAGGCCCAGCAGGGTCCCCGCGACGATGTGGGTTCCCAGCGGTCCAAGATGGGTGCTGCCCAGAAGCTCGGCCTCGCGCAGGATGTAGAACCACAGCGGCGTGCTCGTGCCGAAGTCCGCCCCCGGGATGTTGCGCCCCTGCATGATCGTCGCAGCGTCCAGCGCCGCGATGGGCCGGAAATGGCCGCTCGCGTTGATCCCGGCGATGCAATCCTGCGCGCTCGGCAGGTTCAGCCGGTAGCCGCGGCGCAGGTTGCGCTTGGCCAGATGCTTGAAGATGCCCGCGGGCTGGTTGACCATGTCGTCCAGCGGCGCATCCAGCCGGGTGTCGATGCCCTTGGCCGACCGGACCGGGGTCTCGGCATTGACGAAGCGCGACCAGTCGATGACCCAGTTGTCGGGCAGCTGCGTGTCGCTTTGCCCCGACATCCGCCCGTCGCCGGTGAAGGCAAACAAGAGGTTGAACGCCGCAAAGGGCAGGATGTTCGGCTTGCCCGGCTCGGGCCGGCCGAAGACGCGGTTGTGGTCATAACCGCCGCGCACCATGGTGTGGCCAAAGCGGAAGCAGGCGGCCGAGAACTCCAGCGGCATCGGCATCTTCGGCGCCAGCGCCGGGACATTCGCATCGAAGAACGCGCCATACAGCGGTGATCCGGTGGCGATCAGCTCATCGACCACGGACCGGTCGCAGAGGCTGGGCAGGTATTCGTGTGCGACCAGCCACTGATAGTGATAGCGGGTCAGCTTGCGCGCTTCGTCAAAGGTCGGGACCAGGTCGGCCAGCTTGTTGTGGAACCGCAGGAAGGCGACCTGCAGCTGCGCGATCAACAGGTTCTCGTCGTTGCGGAAATCGCCCAGGATCGCGCGCTGCCGGATCGGGGCATTGCTGCCGTCGATGAACGCCGCACGCTGGCCGGGCGGCAGGGCGTTCAGCTCGGCCAGGGTCAGATCGCCGCGATCCAGCAGGAAGCCCAGCCGCAGAAGGTCGGTCGCATTGTCGGCAGGCGGGGTGATCGGCCCCTGCGGCGTGGGCGCGGGAACGCCAAGCCGCATCTTCTTCGTCAGCGTCGGATGCCGCATCAGCCCGGCCAGCTTGGCCGAAAAGGCATCCTGCCCGACGCTGTCGCCATAGAGGCTGTCCAGCCCCAGCGAGCCGTCGCGCAGGTTGTCGACGCCCGCGATGACATCCGCCCGCGCGGTGGGCAGGAAATTGCCGTCGACATCGGACAGGCCTTCGACCTTCCGGTCGGTATTGGCGGTGATGTCATGGTCGATGAACTGGCCGAAATAGGTCAGGATCGGTGGCAGGCTGACGGGTGGCGAGGGGTTGGCCGGGTCGAACATCGACTCGCCCAGCGCATCCAGCGCCGCCAGCATGGTGCCGGTGGCCGGGAAGGCCGGGGCATTTGGGAACAGATAGCGGAAGGCCCCGCCACCGGTGCTTTCCAGCCGCGCCGACCGCGCCGCGACCTCCGGCACCGCCGCCTTGCGGGTCGAAGGGATCAGGACGGGCGTGGCCGCCGCCGTCTCGAAAACGGCCGGGCCTTCCGCCAGGCCCGTGGTCACAGATGCAGGGACGATTTGGCCGCCATGGCCAGTGGAATAAAGCATGGGATCACCTAATATTTGAATGTTTGAATTGGGCTTTGGTCGTCAGGACTGCGGCAAATTGCAGCCCAGGGTAATTGCGTTGTTACTCGAAAATAAACAATTCCATTATTGGGCAAGTATTACACGCGATCCGGTTTCCAGCAACGCAAAAGTCCCGGGGCACGGGAATCCCTACCCGAACGGCCCCCTGCTGCCCCCATGCGCGACCGCAGTGCACTTGCGCGAAATTCACGCGCGTGCCTGCCCCGCTCATGCTAGCTTCGCCGCAGATTTGACCTGACCCGATTTCGATCACCCAAGGCCCATTTTGCGGAGCCACCATGACCCTGCGTTCCCCGCGTGAGCGGTTGATCCAGACCATTTCCTACGAAGTCGGCGGGCTTTGCCTGTCCGTCCCGCTGGTCGCCCTGTTCGGCGGCGGCTCGGCGGGTGAGGCGTTCTGGCTGATGCTGGCCCTGGCGGCTGCCGTCCTGATCTGGTCGCCGATCCACAACACCGTCTTCGACTGGCTTGACCTTCGGCTCAGCGGGCGGCTGGCCAGCGACCGCCCACAACGCTGGCGCCTGGTCCATGCCGCCAGCCACGAGGCGACGACCGTGATCGTGACCCTGCCGATCCTGATCTGGCTGGGCGGGTTCGGCTTCTGGACGGCGCTGATCGCCGATCTCGGGCTCACGCTCCTCTACGCGGCCTACGCCTATGTCTTCCATCTGGTCTACGACCGGCTGCGGCCGGTCCGCCCCCGGGTGCCCCCCCTGCGGAGCGCCGTCCATGACTGACCTTTCCCCGACCCTGCCCCGGCAGGAACCCTTCGGCGTGCATCTGATGATCGACGGCTACAGCGCCTCTGGCCCCCTCATGACCGACACGGTCGCGCTGCGGCACCTTCTGGACGTCCTGCCTGCCGAAATGGGCATGCACGCGATCTGCACGCCCGTCGTCGTCGAAGTCGGGCCGAACTGCCTGAAGGACCCGGGCGGGCTGTCCGGCTTTGTCATGATCGCGGAAAGCCACATCAGCTTTCACACCTTTCCCGGGCGCGGTTTCGTGACCATCGACCTTTACACCTGCCAGACCGGCCTGAACCGCCAGGCGACGATCGACCGGCTTCTGCAGGCCTTCCAGCTGACCGACGCCGAGGTGCATGTCCAGGAGCGCGGCCTGCGCTATCCGGCAGAAAACCTGGCGGCTTTCTGAACCCTGCTGCGCCGTGCTATCCCCGTGGCAAAGGCGAAGGGGGACAGGCGTGGCGCATCGCTTCGGCGTGAAAGTCTATTACGAGGACACCGATCTGGCGGGGATCGTCTATTACGCCAATTACCTCAAGTTCATCGAACGCGCCCGGACGGAATGGGTCGCCTCGCTGGGGGTCGATCAGGGACAGCTGAAGACCGAGCAGGGGATCGTCTTCGCGGTCCGGCGGATTGAGGCGGATTACCTGCGGCCCGCCAAGTTTGCCGATGAGCTGGTGGTGGAGACAAGGCTGCAGACGCTGGGCGGGGCGCGGATCGTCCTGGAACAGGTGGTGCTGCGCGGCGGCGAGCGGTTGTTCGCCTCGGTCGTTACGCTGGTCTGCCTGACCGAGGACGGCCATGCCGCGCGGCTGCCGACGGAAGTGCGGGCAAGGCTGTCGGGGCCGTTGCATTGACGGACCGCTCGTCGATGACTTCGTCACTCCTCGCTGGGCGCTCTCCGACGAGAAGACGAAGTCGCACGAGGAGGCGTCGGTTCAGGTGACAAATCCTGTCATCCGGGCGGCGAAACCCTGCCGCCAACAGACTTGTGTTGGCATTCCCCCTGCAACCTTGCTAGAATCAGCGATAACGGAGCCGGGAAACGGCCCGATCAACAAGAGCAGGCGTATGGAAACCGAAACCCTTGCGATGGCGCAGGAGATTGATTTCTCCATGTTCGCCCTTTTTGCCAAAGCCACCCTGACGGTGAAGATCGTCATGATCATGCTGATGGTCATGTCGTTCTGGAGCTGGGCGATCATCATCCAGAAGCACATCATGCTGCGCAAGGCGCGCGCCGAGGCGGCGATCTTCGACCGGGCCTTCTGGTCGGGCGAGCCTCTGGACGAGCTCTACGAAAAGATCGGCCCTGACCCGCAGGGGTCATCGGAAAAGATCTTCGCGGCCGGGATGCTGGAATGGCGGCGCAGCCACAAGCAGGATGGCGGCCTGATCGCGGGGGCACAGTCGCGCATCGACCGAGCGATGAACGTCGCCATCGCGCGCGAAAGCGAAGTCATGAACCGCGGCCTCAGTTTCCTGGCCACCACCGGCTCGACCGCGACCTTCATCGGCCTCTTCGGCACGGTCTGGGGGATCAAGCACAGCTTCGAACAGATCGCCATCAGCCAGAACACGTCGCTCGCCGTCGTCGCCCCCGGTATCGCCGAGGCGCTTCTGGCAACCGGCATCGGTCTGATCGCGGCCATCCCGGCGGCGGTCTTCTACAACAAGCTGTCGGCGGACAATGACCGGGTGATCGGCGGGTACGAGGCCTTTGCCGACGAATTCGCGACGATCCTGTCGCGCCAGCTGGATTCGTAAGCCATGGACGCGGTCGGGAACAAACCGGGCGGCGGCGGCAGGGGTCGGCGCGGGCGGCGGTCTGCCGCGATGAGCGAGATCAACATCACGCCGATGGTCGACGTGATGCTGGTTCTGCTCATCATCTTCATGGTGGCGGCCCCAATGCTGACCGTGGGCGTGCCGGTCAAGCTGCCGGAAACCGCGGCCACGGCACTCCCCACCGAACAGGAAGAACCCCTGTCGGTGACCATCACCGCAGACGGCAGGTTGGCGATCCAGACGACCGAGGTCAGCGCTGGTGAACTGATCCCGCGGCTGACGGCCATCGCGGCGGAACGGACGTCGAAGAAGATCTACCTCCGGGCGGATGGCTCGATCCCCTATGAACGGGTGGCCCAGGTCATGGGCGCGCTGAACGCGGGCGGCTTCAACGAGATTGCCTTCGTCACCGACGCAGCCACGCCAAGCCTTGGGGCGGGTGATGCGTCTCAATCTGGTAACGACGGCGGCTGAGGCGGATGGAAAAGCGGTTCCAGACCGGAACGGTTGTATCGGCGATCGGGCACGCAGGGTTGATCCTGTGGGCGCTGGTCGGCGACTGGCTGTTCGCGGCCGAAAAACCGCCCGAGACCCTGGTGATGACGGTCTCGACCGTGACCAGCGACCAATTCGCCGAATTGCAGGCGATGACGGCAACCCCATCCGAAACGCCCGCGCCCGTCCGCCCTGAGCCGCGGCCAGAGCCAGAACCGGAGCCGGTGCCGGAACCCGAACCAGAGCCCCTGCCAGAACCGGAACCGCTTCCCGAACCTGAACCGCTTCCCGAACCGGAACCTCTTCCCGAACCGGAACCTCTTCCCGAACCGGAACCCGAGCCGCAGCCGGTCGTCGAGCCGCCACCCAGCGACCTGCCGCAGGCCGAGGAAGAACAGGTCTTCGAATCGGAATCGACCGAAGAACAGGCCATTGCCGAGGCCGAAGACATCATCGCTCCCGATCCGGTCCAGCCGGAAACCGAAGCCGAGACCTCCGACACGCCCGAACCCGCCGTCAGCGAGGACCCCGCGGCAGAAGAGATCGTGCAGGAAGAACCGACCACCGAGACGGTGGCCGAAGACACCGGCGACGTGACCCGCACCGAAGCGACCGAAGACCAGGACGCCGAAACCGGCATGCAGACCTCGCTGCGTCCCCGCGCCCGCCCCGAACGCGCGCCCGAGCTGGAACCCGAACCGGAAACCGAAGTAGCCGCCGAGACCCCCGTCGAGGAACCCGCCGAAGAGCCGCAGGAATCGGCCCAACTGAACGTCCAGCCGGTCGACGACGCCGAAACCGACGCCGCTATCGAGGCGCTTCTGGGCGAAGCGGCCGAAGAGCCGGTCGAGGAAGCCTCCGACACCGGCGGCCAGGACCTGCCGCAAGGCCCGCCGCTGACCGGCGGCGAGATGGGCAACATCTCCTCGGCCATCGCCCGGAAATGGAATCTCGGCGCCTCCTCGACCGATGCGTTAAGCTCGATGGTGGTGATCCGCGTCAGCTTTGCGGCGGATGGCACGCCCATCGACTTCGAACTGATCGACTCCAGCGGGCCCAGCCAAAGCGGGATCGACAAGCTGTACGACACCGCGCAGCGGGCCGTGAACCGCGCCCACATCGACGGCGGACTTCCGCTTCCGCCAGACAAATTCGACACCTGGCAGGTGCTTGATCTCGTTTTCGATGCCAATGGGATGAGGGCACGGTGATGCGCGCAATCTCGTCTGTCTGGATCGGAGGACTCGCGGTGCTTCTGGGCGGTCCGTCACTGGTGCGCGCGGATGTGGTGCAGCCAACGGAACAAAGGTTCGGCTTTGACTGTTCCGTGCCACCTCTGGCGCTGACGGCCGGGCAGCAAAAGGCCATCGCCGATGGCATTGGTCGGAAGTGGAACCTTGGCATGGCCTCGGCCGAGACGCTGGAAAGCCGGATTACAGTCCGGGTCTGCCTGACCGAACAGGGTCGGCCAGAGAATGTGATCCTTTTGGCCGCCGATGGCCCCACCGAAGATGCAGTTGACCGGCTGTTCCAGACCGCGCGCCGCGCGATCCTGCGCGCCCACATCGACGGCGGACTTCCGCTGCCTTCGGACAACGATGATGCCTGGCAGGTGCTTGATCTCGTTTTCGATGCCAATGGGATGAGGGCACGATGACCGGGAACCTTGCAGGCATTTTTCCCCTTTTCTCCCGCCGGGCAGGCGGGCAAGGACAAACAAAAGAACGGAGCATGAGGCCGATGGTGAGACCCATGAGAACAACCTTCCGCACACTTCTGGCGCTGGCTTTCGGGCTTGGGACCCTGGTTGCGACACCCGTCCTGGCCCAGGACCCGCCGCGGATCGTCATCGGCCCCGGGGTCATCGAACCCATGCCCATCGCGGTGCCCACCTTCATCGACGAAGGCGGCGCGGGGGACTATGCGCGGGAAATCAGCCGCGTGGTGATCTCGGACCTCGAAGGCACCGGCTTCTTCCGCAACATCGGGGAAGAGGCGCATATCAGCAGGATCACCAGCTTTGACGGCGGCATCGCCTTCGAGGACTGGAAGGCGATCAATGCCCAGGTCCTGGTCACCGGCGCGGTCAGCGTTGCGGGTGACCGGATCACCGTGAAGTTCCGCGCCTATGACGTCTTCAACGGCAACACGCTGGAAGGCGCGGCCCTGCAATTCGCAGGCACCACCGACGGCTGGCGGCGGATGGCGCACAAGGTGGCCGACGTCATCTATTCCAAGATCACCGGCGAGGGCGGCTATTTCGACAGCCGCGTCGTCTTCGTCAGCGAAAGCGGGCCCAAGAACAACCGCCTGAAGCGCCTTGCCGTCATGGACTACGACGGCGCGAACGTGGCCTACCTCACCGATAGCTCCGCCATCGTGCTGGCCCCCCGCTTCTCGCCCCAGGGCGACCGGATCATCTACACCAGCTACGAGACGGGCTTCCCCCGGATCACCCTGCTGGATGTGGCCAGCCTGCGCCGGCAGACGCTGGAGGAACAGCCCGGCACCATGACCTTTGCCCCGCGCTTCTCGCCCGATGGCGGGACCATCGTCTTCAGCCTGGAACGCGGCGGCAACACCGACATCTACTCCTTGTCGCTGGGCGGCGGCGGATTGCGCCAGCTGACCAACGCACCCTCGATCGAGACCGCGCCGAGCTTCAGCCCGGACGGCAGCCAGATCGTCTTCGAGAGCGACCGCACCGGCACGCCGCAGATCTATGTCATGCCTGCCTCGGGCGGCGAAGGCAGCCGGATTTCCGGCGGCGAGGGGCGCTATGGCACCCCGGTCTGGTCTCCGCGCGGCGACTACATCGCCTTCACCAAGCAGAACGCGGGCCGCTTCCACATCGGCGTCATGCGCACCGACGGGTCGGAAGAACGCCTCCTGACCGCCAGCTTCCTCGACGAAGGCCCGACCTGGGCCCCGAACGGGCGCGTCCTGATGTTCACCCGCGAAACCAGTGGCGCGGGCGGGCAGACCTCGCTCTGGTCCGTCGACATCACCGGGCGGAACCTCAAGCAGATCCCGACCGAAGGTCCGGCCTCGGACCCGGCCTGGTCGCCGCTTTTGCCCTGAAATGTGACGCGCCGCCGATTCCCTCGGCGGCGCAAAGCTGTTAATCTGCCCGCAATCGAGCCAACAAGAAGGAAGAACCTCATGTCCATCGCCGCGAAGTCGCTGCTTCTGATCGCCGTCCTGGGCCTGGCGGCCTGCAACAACCCTGACCGTTACGGCGCCGGTGGCGCGGGCGCTGGTGGGGCCGGTGGCGCAGGTGGCGCAGGCGGGATCGACACCACGGGTCTCGGCGATCCGAACAACCCGACCTCGATCGCCTACTTCAACCAGACCGTAGGTGACCGCGTCCTCTTCGCAGTGGACCAGTCGACCCTTTCGCCCGAAGCGCGCGGCGTCCTGACCGCCCAGGCCAACTGGCTGAACCAGAACCCGGGCTACGCCGCGATCATCGAAGGCCATGCCGACGAACAGGGCACCCGGGAATACAACCTCGCCCTCGGCGCGCGCCGGGCGGCGGCAGTGCAGAACTTCCTTATCAGCCAGGGCGTCGCCGCGAACCGGCTGCGCACCATCAGCTACGGCAAGGAACGCCCGCTGGAGGTCTGCTCGGACGAATCCTGCTACGCCAAGAACCGCCGCGCGGTGACGGTGCTTTCGGCAGGCGCCGGGGTCTGACCCGATGCGCCGCCTTGGTCTTGCCCTGGCGCTCTGCCTTCTGCCGGTTCTGGGTCACGCCCAGGACCGCCAGCAGACGCTGGCCGACATCCGTGCCGAGCTTTCCGCGCTTGCCGCCGAGTTCAATGCGCTGAAGGCCGAGCTGGTCTCGACCGGCGCGGCGACCAGCGGGGCCGCAGGCGGCGATGCGCTGACCCGGATGGACACGATCGAGGCGACGCTGGCCCGCCTGACCGCGCGGACCGAAGAGGTGGAGCTGAAGCTGAACCGGGTGGTCGCCGATGGCACCAACCGGATCGGCGACATCGAATACCGGCTCTGCGAAGTGACCGAAGGCTGCGACCCGGCCACACTGGGCGCGACGCCCACGCTGGGCGGTGACACCGGCGCGGCCCCTGCCCCGGCAGCCGATGCGGGCGCTGCCCCTGCGGCGGGCACTGGCGGGGCGGAACTCGCCGTTGCCGAACAGCAGGACTTTGACCGGGCCAAGGAGGTGCTCGGTTCGGGTGACTTTCCCGGAGCTGCAGCGCTCTTTGCGACCTATGCCCAATCCTATCCTGGCGGACCGCTAGTCCCCGAAGCGCATTACCTGCGCGGCGAGGCGCTGTCCAAGACCGGCGATACCGGCAATGCGGCGCGGGCCTATCTCGACGCCTTCTCTGCCGCGCCGCAAGGCCCGCTTGCCCCCGATGCGCTCCTCAAACTGGGCGAGGGGCTGGGCGCCCTGGGCCAGGTGCAAGAGGCCTGCGTGACCCTGGCCGAGGTCGGCAACCGCTTCCCCGGCAGCAGCGCCGCAACGCAGTCGACCGTGGCGATGCAGGGGCTGGGGTGCCAGTAGACAGCGGCCGGCTGGTCGGGCTGATCCGCGACCATCTGCCATCCGACGAACCCATCTTGGTTGCGCTTTCGGGCGGTGGCGATTCCACCGCCCTTCTGCATCTTTGCCTGCGGGCCGGGCTCAAGGTCCAGGCCGCAACGGTCGATCACCGACTGCGCGCTGAAAGCGCCGCCGAAGCCGCCAGGGTCGCCGCCGACTGCGCGGTACTTGGCGTTCCGCACCAGGTGCTGGTCTGGCAGCACGACGCGGTCGCGGGCAATCTGATGGATCAGGCACGGCGGGCGCGGATGGCGCTGATTGGCGACTGGGCGCGGGCGCAGGGACTGGGCGTGGTCGCCCTTGGCCACACCCAGGATGACCAGGCCGAAACGCTGCTCATGGGCCTTGCCAGGGCGGCAGGGCTCGCGGGCCTCTCCGGCATGCGCCCCGCCTGGACGGACGCGGGCCTCCGCTTCTGCCGCCCGCTTCTGACAGCCGGACGTCAGGACTTGCGCGACTGGCTGCGCCGCGAAGGCATCGACTGGATCGACGATCCGACGAACGACAACGACCGCTTCACCCGGATCAAGGCCCGCAAGGCGCTGGCGGCGCTAGCCCCTCTTGGCATAACCGCTCCCCGGCTGGCCGAGGTCGCTGGGCATCTGGCCGAAGCCAGGGCCGCGCTGACGGTCCAGGTGACTGCCGCCGCCGCGCGCCATGTCACCGAAGCGGCTGGTGCCCTGCAGTTCGCCGCCGGTCTCTGGACCGAACCCGCCGAAGTGCAGCGGCAAACCGTCGCTGCCGGGGTGCTTTGGTTGAATGGCGCACCCTACGCCCCGCGCGCGGCAGAACTGGAACGAGTGCTGCACGCCCTTGCGCAGGGAACCGACGCAACCTTGGCAGGCTGTCGGGCCCGCCGGGGCTGGCTGACCCGCGAACCCCGCGCCCTGGGCGGGCCGGTGCCCACGGGCGCGCTCTGGGACGGTCGCTGGCGCGTCACGGGGCCGCAGGGCGAAGTCCGGGCACTCGGGGCGGAGGGCCTCCGCCAGCAACCCGACTGGAAAGAGCTTGGCCTGCCGCGCGAAATTCTCCTCGTCACCCCCGCAGTCTGGCAGGGCGAAACCCTGCTGTCCGCCCCCCTTGCCGGGCTCCCCTCGGACTGGCAGGCAAAACTGGACCGACCGTTCCACCTTTTCGGGATAGGTGATTGAACCTGAGGCCCAAAGGTTTATCTTATGCCCAAAGTCGCCTTGGCCTCATGGGGGGCCTCAGGCGCATTCGGGAGATCCCTCACCTTGGGTAATGCACGCAATATCGCGTTCTGGGTCGTGCTCTTGATCCTCATCATGGCCCTGTTCCAGCTGTTCTCGGGCAACCAGACCACCATGTCCTCGCGCTCGCTCACCTATTCCGACTTCATGGAGCGGGTCGAGGCGGGGCAGGTCAGCAAGGTCACGCTCGACGGCGAACGCATCATCGTCACCGGCAAGGACAACGCCACCTTCCAGACCATCAAGCCCGCGGGCGACTTCGTCACCGAAAGCCTCACGCGCGAGCTGATCGCCAAGGGCATCGAGGTCGAGGCCGAACCCCAGGCCCAGTCGGGCTTTGTCTCGGTCCTCCTCAGCTTCCTGCCCTTCCTTCTGCTGATCGGCGTCTGGATCTACTTCATGAACCGGATGCAGGGCGGCGGGCGCGGCGGTGCGATGGGCTTTGGCAAGTCCCGCGCGAAGCTTCTGACCGAAAAGCAGGGCCGCGTGACCTTCGACGACGTCGCGGGCATCGACGAAGCCAAGGAAGAGCTGGAAGAGATCGTGGAATTCCTGCGCAACCCGCAGAAGTTCAGCCGTCTCGGCGGCAAGATCCCGAAGGGCGCGCTGCTGGTCGGCCCGCCCGGCACCGGCAAGACGCTCTTGGCCCGCGCCATCGCGGGTGAGGCGGGGGTCCCCTTCTTCACCATCTCGGGTTCCGACTTCGTGGAAATGTTTGTCGGCGTCGGCGCCTCCCGCGTCCGCGACATGTTCGAACAGGCCAAGAAGAACGCCCCCTGCATCGTCTTCATCGACGAGATTGACGCCGTCGGTCGCGCCCGTGGCGTCGGCATGGGCGGCGGCAACGACGAACGCGAACAGACCCTCAACCAGCTTCTGGTGGAAATGGACGGGTTCGAGGCGAACGAAGGCGTCATCATCATCGCCGCCACCAACCGCAAGGACGTGCTGGATCCTGCCCTTCTGCGTCCGGGCCGTTTCGACCGCCAGATCACCGTCTCGAACCCCGACATCAAGGGGCGCGAGAAGATCCTGTCCGTCCACGCCCGCAAGGTGCCGCTGGGGCCGGACGTCGACCTGCGCACCATCGCCCGCGGCACGCCCGGCTTTTCCGGTGCCGACCTGATGAACCTAGTGAACGAGGCCGCGCTTCTGGCCGCCCGCATCGGTCGCCGCTTCGTGACCATGGTCGATTTCGAGAACGCCAAGGACAAGGTCATGATGGGGCCGGAACGCCGCAGCATGGTCATGTCGCCGGAAGACAAGGAAATGACCGCCTACCACGAGGCCGGCCACGCCATCGTCGGCATGAAGCTGCCCAAGTGCGACCCGGTCTACAAGGCCACGATCATGCCCCGCGGCGGCGCGCTTGGCATGGTGATGAGCCTGCCGGAAATGGACCGCCATTCCTGGCACAAGGACCAGATGAAGGACCGGATCGCCATGGGCATGGCCGGCAAGGCCGCCGAGATCAAGAAATGGGGCGAAGAGCGCGTCTCCTCGGGCGCCTCGGGCGACATCCAGAGCGTCTCGGCCGTGGCCCGCGCCATGGTCATGCGCTGGGGCATGTCGGAAAAGATCGGCAACATCGACTATTCCGAAGCCCATGAAGGCTACAACGGCAACACTGGCGGCTTCAGCGTTTCGGCCGAGACCAAGCGCATGATCGAGGATGAGGTGAAAGCCATCGTCGACGAAGGCTTTGAACGCGCCATGCAGGTCCTGAACGAGAACGAGGAAGAGTTCGAGCGTCTGGCCAAGGGTCTTCTGGAATACGAAACCCTGACCGGGGACGAGATCCGCAAGGTCCTGGCCGGCGAACCGCTGGGCGGCGACGATGATGCCGACAAGCCCTCCTCCTCGGGCAGCAGTGGCGGCTCGGTCGCGGCAATCCCGAAGACCAAGCCGCGCAAGCCGAAGCCCGGCGCGGAACCGGAACCCGCACCGCTTTGACAGAAGGGCCCCCGCGCGGGGCCCTTTTCCTTGGCTGCCTGGGCCGCTAGTCTTCCGGCCCGGACGGCGCGACGAGGGACGCAATGATCACGGCATACAGGTCGCGCGGGAACCGGCTCGAACAGCTGAACCTTTCCGACCACCACCTTGGCGAAGCGCTCTGGATCGACCTGACCGCCCCGACCGAGGCCGAGGAAGATGCCGTCGAGGCCGCGCTCGGCATCGACATCCCAACGCGTGAGGACATGCAGGAGATCGAGGTCTCCTCGCGCATCTACCGCGAAGATGGCGCGCTGTTCCTGACCGCCCAGGTCATCGCCAGCCCCGACGCGCGTGAGGCCGAAATCGGTCCCGTCACCTTCGTCGTCCGGCCCGACCGGCTGGTCACCGTGCACTACCACGCCCCCCGGTCGCTTGGCTATTTCGCCGACTGGGCCGCACGACACGACACGCCGCTGGACTCCGGCCTCGACGCGGCGATGGGCCTGATGGAAGCCGTCGTGGACCGCCTTGCCGACATCCTGGAAGCCGAGGCCCGGCAGCACGAGCTTCTGTCGAAGGCGATTTTCGCCGCCCATCGGCCCTCGGGCAAAGCTGACACCCTGCAGGTGGTGCTGCAGCGGATCGGTCGGGCCGAGGCGATGAACGGCAAGGTCAACGAAAGCCTGGCGACGATCCTGCGGCTGCTGACCTACCTGACCGCCACGCCAGAGGCCGCCGAAGGCCCCTGCCTGCACGCCCGGCAGATGCCTTTGGCGCTGGCGCAACTGCAGGACCTGCGGTCATTGCGCGAGGTGGCGCAAGCGCAGTCGGAAAAGGTCCGCTTTCTTCTGGACGCGACCCTGGGCGTCATCAACATCCGCCAGTCCGACGTCATCAAGATCTTCTCGGTCGTGGCATTCGTCTTCCTGCCGCCCACGCTGATCGCCAGCATCTACGGAATGAACTTCAAGCATATGCCGGAACTGGAATGGCCCTGGGGCTATCCGATGGCGCTGGGGCTGATGGTGCTGTCGGCACTGGTACCCTACCTGATCTTCCGCTGGAAGAAATGGCTGTGACCCGACCCTTCGCCCAGGACTGGGACCCCGCCCGCTATGCCGCCTTCCGCGACCTGCGGCTGCGCCCGGCGCTCGATCTTCTGGCGCAGGTTCCCGACCTGCCCCGGGGCGACATCATCGACCTCGGCTGCGGCGACGGGGCAGTCGCTCCGGCCTTGCTGTCGCGCTTCCCCACCCGCAGCCTGATCGGCGTCGATGTGTCCGAATCGATGCTGGCCAATGCCGCGCTCCGCCGCTGCTACGAACGCGTCGACCTTGCCGACATCGCCGACTGGACACCCGAGGCGCCGCCGGCCCTGATCTTCTCCAACGCCGCGCTGAACTGGGTCCGCGACCATGCCGCGCTGATGCCCCGCCTTGCCGCCTTGCTGGCACCGGGTGGCGTTCTGGCCGTGCAGATGCCGCGCCAGCATGAGGCACCGTCGCACCGCCTGCTGCGTGACGTGGCGCTCTCGCTGTTCCCCGCCCGCGCCCTGCCCCCGTCCTCGCCTGTGCTGCAGGCCGCAGACTATGTCGAACTTCTCTTGCCCTTCGGCGAGGTGCGGTCCTGGACGACCGACTACCTTCAGCTCCTCGACCCCGTAGCCAAGGGCCACCCGGTCCGCGCCTTCACCGAAAGCACTGCCATGCGCCCCTATGTCGCCGGGCTGTCGGACGCCGACCTGCGCGCCTACCATGCCGCCTACGACGCCGCCCTGGCACAGGCCTACCCGGCCTTGCCCGATGGCCGCGTGCCGTTCCCCTTCACCCGCGTCTTCTTTGTCCTGGAGCGTCCCTGATGCCTGCCCTGATCCCGACCGACCACACCGCCCGCGTTGTCTGGCTGGGCTACCAGCCGGTGCCGGTGGAAAAGCTGGTCATCACCGCCAAGCCCCTGACCGAGATGCCGCTGACCTTTGCCGGCTTCGACGGCGAGGTGCACGCCGGCCTCACCCGTCCCGCCTGCAGCCGCGTGGCCAAACAGCATCCCCGCGACACCGAAATCAGGAACGTCCGCCAGCTCTGCGTCGTCAGCGCCGAGGAGATGGCCGAAGTCGCCGCCGACATGGGGCTCGACCGGCTCGACTACGCCTGGGTCGGTGCCAGCCTCGTCCTGGAAGGCATCCCCGATCTCACCCACCTGCCGCCGTCCAGCCGGTTGCAGGGCCCGGACGGGGTAACGCTGGTCGTCGACATGGAAAACCTGCCCTGCCAGGAACCCGCCGTCACCATCGACAAGGCGCTGCCCGGCCAAGGCAAGGGCTTCAAGACCGCCGCCCAGGGCAAGCGCGGCGTGACCGCCTGGGTGGAACGTCCCGGCACCCTGCGCCTTGGTGACACGCTGCGGCTGCACATCCCGGCGCAGCGCGGCTGGCGACCGTTGAAGGACGCTCCGGAAAAATAGTTAATCCTGGGGAAAATTTCGTCCCCACTGCGGTAGGTTTCGTATCGGAAACACCGGCTGGCGAATTTGGCGGCCTTTAGGTCGCAAAACGCCTTCGACAAGGGCCTCTCGCCCGGTATCACGTCGCAAACGGCATAATCCGCCCCGTGGGAGACGTACATGGCCTTCAAGACCGACATCGAGATTGCACGCGAAGCCAAGAAGAAGCCGATCATGGAGATCGGCGCCAAGCTTGGCATCCCCTCGGAGCACCTTCTGCCCTACGGCCACGACAAGGCCAAGGTCAGTCAGGAGTTCATCAAGTCGCTTTCCGGCAAGAAGGACGGCAAGCTCGTCCTCGTCACCGCGATCAACCCGACCCCGGCGGGCGAAGGCAAGACCACGACGACCGTGGGTCTGGGCGACGGTCTGAACCGCATCGGCAAGAAGGCGGTCATCTGCATCCGCGAAGCCTCTCTCGGCCCGAACTTCGGGATGAAGGGCGGCGCGGCGGGCGGCGGGATGGCCCAGGTCGTCCCGATGGAGGAGATGAACCTTCACTTCACCGGCGACTTCCACGCGATCACCAGCGCCCACAACCTCCTGTCGGCGATGATCGACAACCACATCTACTGGGGGAATGAGCTGAACATCGACGCCCGCCGCGTGGTGTGGCGCCGGGTGATGGACATGAACGACCGCGCGCTCCGCGACATCGTGGTGAACCTCGGCGGCGTCTCGAACGGCTTCCCGCGCCAGACCGGGTTCGACATCACTGTGGCCTCGGAAGTCATGGCGATCCTTTGCCTCTCGAACGACCTGGAAGACCTGCAGAAGCGCCTGGGCGACATCGTCGTCGCCTACACCCGCGAGAAGAAGCCGATCTACTGCCGCGACATCAAGGCCGACGGCGCGATGACGGTGCTTCTGAAAGACGCGATGCAGCCGAACCTGGTGCAGACGCTGGAAAACAACCCGGCCTTCGTCCACGGCGGCCCGTTTGCCAACATCGCCCATGGCTGCAACAGCGTCATCGCGACCAAGACCGCGCTGAAGCTGGGCGAGTATGTGGTGACCGAAGCCGGTTTCGGCGCGGACCTCGGTGCCGAGAAGTTCTTCGACATCAAGTGCCGCAAGGCGGGCCTGAAGCCCTCCGCTGCCGTGATCGTCGCCACGGTCCGCGCGATGAAGATGAACGGCGGCGTCGCCAAGGCCGACCTCGGGGCCGAGAACGTGGACGCGGTGAAGAAGGGCTGCCCGAACCTCGGCCGTCACATCGCCAACGTCAAATCCTTCGGCGTGCCGGTGGTCGTGGCGATCAACCACTTCTACTCGGACACCGACGCCGAAGTGGCTGCGGTGAAGGCCTATGTCGCCGAACAGGGTGCCGAAGCAATCCTCTGCAAGCACTGGGCCAACGGCAGCGCTGGCATCGAAGACCTGGCGAATGCGGTGGTCAAGCTGGCCGAAAGCGGCTCGTCGCACTTTGCGCCGCTCTACCCCGACGAGATGCCGCTCTTCCAGAAGGTCGAGACCATCGCCAAGCGCATCTACCACGCCGACGAGGTGCTGGCCGACAAGTCGATCCGCGACCAGCTGAAGGCCTGGGAAGCCGCAGGCTACGGCCACCTGCCGATCTGCATGGCGAAGACCCAGTACAGCTTCACCACCGACCCGAACGTCCGTGGCGCGCCGACCGGCCACTCGGTCCCGGTCCGCGAAGTGCGGCTCTCGGCAGGCGCAGGCTTCATCGTGGTGATCTGTGGTGAGATCATGACCATGCCCGGCCTGCCCAAGGTGCCGTCCGCCGAAGTGATCCGGCTGAACGACCAGGGCCACGTCGAAGGGCTGTTCTGACGCGTTGCCCTTCCGCGGCTGTCCCCTTATCTCGGGGGCAGCCTCGCCCAAGGGAGACGAAGATGCGAAAGCCCGCCGACTGCACCACGATGGCCGAAATCCGGGCCGAGATCGACCGGCTGGACGAAGACCTCGTCCGGCTGTTCGCGGAACGGGCGGGCTACATCGACCGGGCGGCCGAGATCAAGGCAGAGGTGGATTTGCCCGCCCGGATCGGCAGCCGCGTTGAAGAAGTGGTTGGGAACGTCCGCCGCCACGCCGACACCTACGGGCTGCCGCCCGACCTGGTGGAGAAGCTCTGGCGGCGGCTGATCGACTGGTCCATCGCGCGCGAGGAAAGCAAGCTTGGGCCGGACAGTCTGCGGAAGGGATGAAAGCAGGGGCGCGATGACTGCCACATTGATCGACGGCAAGGCCATCGCGGCCCGGATGCGTGACGAGACGAGGGCCGAGGCGGCGCGGCTCACCGCCCTTGGTTGGTCGCCCCGCTTGGTGTCGATCTCGGTCGGTGATGTGGCGGCGGCAGAGCTTTATGTCCGCAACCAGCAGAAGTCGGCCGAGGCCGCGGGCGTCGGGTTCGAGGCGCGGAACTACCCGGAAAGCATCAGCCTGGAGCAACTGCATGGCGTCCTCGCGGGCCTGAACGCGGACCCGAGGGTCAATGGGATCATCATCCAGCGGCCCCTTCCGACGCATATCCCGGTCAAGGCACTGCAGAAGGCGGTGCATCCGATGAAGGACGTGGAAGGGATGCACCCTTCGTCCATCGGCAACATCGTCTACAACGACCTGACGCTTGGCCCCTGTACGGCCGTGGCGGCGGTGGAGATCCTGAAGACGCTACCCCTGAAGATGGAAGGCCTGGATGTCTGCGTGATCGGGCATTCGGAAATCGTGGGCAAGCCCATCGCCTTCCTGATGATGGGCCTCGGCGCGACGGTGACGGTCTGCCATCACATGACGCGGCAGGTCGCCGTACATAGCCGCGCGGCGGATGCGGTCTTCGTGGCGGTGGGCAAGCCTGGGTTGGTGCGGGGCGAGATGCTGAAGCCGGGCGCGGCGCTGATCGACATCGGGATCAACCGGGTGGAAGGGAAAACCGTGGGTGACGCCGATTTCGACAGTTGCAAGGACGTCGCGGGCTGGATCACTCCGGTCCCTGGCGGGGTCGGTCCGGTGACGGAGGCATGCCTGATGAAGAACGCGGTGCTGGCGACGGCCATGCAGATGGAACACTACCGCACGGCCTTTGCGGCTGCGGTCTGAGGGAGGATACGGGGATGACGGCCAAGGTGATTGACGGCAAGGCCTTTGCAGCGAACGTGCGCGCGCAGGTCGCCCAGCATGTGGCGCGGCTGAAGGAAGAGAACGGGATCCAGCCCGGTCTCGCCGTGGTGCTGGTGGGCGAAGACCCGGCCTCCCAGGTCTATGTCCGCAACAAGCACGCCTCGACCATCGAGGTCGGCATGGCATCTTTCGAACATCGCCTGCCCGCCGAGACGTCCGAGGCCGCGCTGCTGGCACTGATCGACCAGCTGAACGCCGACCCCAAGGTGCACGGAATTCTCGTGCAATTGCCGCTGCCGGGGCACCTGAACTCCGAGCTGGTCATCAACCGCATCGATCGGGCCAAGGATGTCGACGGATTCCACATTTCGAACGTTGGCTTGCTCGGCACGGGCCAGAAGTCGATGGTCCCCTGCACGCCCTTGGGCTGCCTGATGATGCTGCGCGACCACCATGGCAAGCTTGCTGGCCTCAACGCCGTCGTGGTCGGCCGGTCGAACATCGTCGGCAAGCCGATGGCGCAACTGCTGCTGGGTGACAGCTGCACGGTCACCATCGCGCACAGCCGGACGAAGGACCTGGCCGAGGTGTGCCGCCGCGCCGACATCCTGGTCGCCGCCGTGGGCCGCCCCGAGATGATTACCGGCGACATGGTGCGCCCGGGGGCGACGGTGATCGACGTCGGCATCAACCGGATTGAGCGCGACGGCAAGGCCAAGCTGGTGGGTGACGTCCACTACGAAAGCGCCGCCGCTGTGGCGGGTGCAATCACCCCGGTGCCGGGCGGAGTCGGACCGATGACCATCGCCTGCCTCCTGGCGAACACGCTGACCGCCTGCTGCCGCGCGAACGGCCTGGCGGAACCCAAGGGGCTGACCGCCTAGGCCGGGCAGCGCACCAGCATCTCGGCAGCGCCGCGCGGGAACTGCAGCAGGATCAGATCAGACGAGACCGGCATCAGGCTGATCTCGCCCAACCACGGTGTCTGAGCCAGAGTCTGGTACACCGGAAGCAGCTCATTCCCCTGGTAGTCCTTGCCGAAGACGAAGGTCAGAAACTCGCCTTCGTCGACATGCGACAGAAAGGTGCTGCCGCCCACCCATTGCAGGTGAAAGGTGACGCTGCCGAACTTTGCCTCGCGGGTCAGGTCAAGGCCAAGCTCGCCAACAGGCGTCAGTTGGACGGGCGCCTTGCTGCAAAGCTCGGCAAATCGCTCGGCATCAGGAAAGACAAAGTTCTCCTCCTGCCCCATGCGCAGTACCTGCCCCTCGATCCAGCGCCCTTCCAGACCCGGAAGGCTGGCCTTGACGGCCTTGGCCTGGCCTTCGGTATCGCCGTGGAACGACAGACCGGGCAGTACGTCCATCAGCCGTTCATAGTCAGCGGCGGGATCGGCACTGGCGGCAAGCGCCGGCAGCAGCAGGGCAAGGGTCAGGACTGGGGTTCGCATGATTGGCTCCTCGCGACACCCTGCAACGCTAACACCCAGCGACGCGACCCGCCTAATGCGGCATTGGCATCGGTATGGCTTTCCTGCCCGTCAGCACCGCCAGCGCATCCTTGGCCATCAGGCCGGTCAGCGCCGGGTCCTCGCAGCGCAGGCCCCCGGTGTAGGCGCCATAGGCCGGCAGGATCAGCCGGGCCGCATCGGCCAGGAAACAGGGCCGCGACTGCCCGGCAAGGCGCGCCTTGGGGTGGTAGTGGCCCGAGATCTCGGCCCGTTCGGACGGTTCGGCGATGTGGCGGAAGGTGAAGGGTGTCTGCTTCAGCTCGGCCCGATGCGTGCCGCCGATCTCCATCGGGCCCGGGTCATGGTTCCCCGTGATCCAGGTCCAATCCCGCCCCGCCATCAGCCGCGACAGCCAAAGCCGCGACGCCTCCTCGATCCCGTCCAGCGCCGCGAGGTCATCGAAACTGTCGCCCAGGCAGATCACCGTCTCGGCCCGCGTGTGCTCCAGATCGCGGTCGAGCTTCTCCAGCGTCGCCTGCGTCTCATAGGGCGGCAACAGCGCCCCGCCGCGCCGGGCCAGGCGTTCGGATTTGCCGAGGTGCAGGTCCGACACGGCAAGCGCCCTCCGCGCGGGCCAGTAGAGGGCGCCCGAGGGCATCAGGTGCAGCGTCTCGCCATGGAAGAAAAGCGCGTGGTGCATGGGTGCCTACCTGCCAAAGCGCGTGCCTGCTGGCAAGGGCGGACGCTCCGCGGGGAGTATTTGCAACATGGGCAAGGGGTTAGGCGAGACCCGCCGCCTCCATCAACGCCTGCGCCTGGGCGGTGGCAAGTCGCTCGCGCCCCTCGCCCTGTACCGGGATGCGGCCCGGTTCAAAGAACATCGGCGCGGCGAGCGGCGTGACGCGCATCAGCCGGCGCAGGTCGATCCGGCCCTCGATCCGCTCCAGCATCGCCTCGATGCGCGAAAAGTCGATGAGGCCCCGCAGCGCCTCTTCCCGGGTGATCTGGAGGAGCAAGTGGTCGGGGTCATAGCGGCGCAGCGTGTCGTAGAGGATGTCGGATGAAAACGTCGCCTGCCGCCCGGTCTTGCGGCGGCCCTGGTGGCTGCGTTCGATCAGGCCCGCGATGATGGCGGTCGACCGGAAGGTGCGCTTCATCACCGCGTTGCCGGAGAGCCAGGTGTCCAGGCCCTCACGCAGGGTGCCGATGTCGAACAGCGGCCCTGGATCGGTGACGGGGTCCAGGCCCCAGATCAGCGTGGCATAGTCGGTCGCGACAAAGCCCAAGGGTGCCAGCCCCTGTGCCTCCATCTGCTTCGTCACCAACAGCCCCAGCGTCTGCTGCGCGTTCCGACCCGCAAAGCCGTAGACCACCAGATGCTCGCGCCCGTCATGCGGGAAGCTTTCCAGAAGCAGCGAAGTAGGGTCCGGCAGGCGGGAAACCTCGCGCTGCTTGGCCAGCCACCAGGCGGTGTGGGCCGGCAGGTCGGGCCAGCTGTCCTGCTGGAAAATCTGCAGGATCCGGTCGGTCAGCAGGGTCGAGGTGGCGAATTTCGTGCCGTTGAACACCGCGACGCGCGGCTCACGGCCTGGCGATTTCGAAACCTCCACCGTCATCTCGCGCAGGCCCTCGTAGCGGACGATCTGGCCGCCGATCAGGAAGGTGTCGCCGGGGGTCAGCGTGGCGGCAAAGCTCTCCTCAACCTCTCCCAGCGGCGCGCCATGGCCGCGGAAGCGGACCTTCAGCGTCTCGATGTCGATGATCGTCCCCAGATTCTGCCGGATCAGCGCCGCCGCACGCGGGTCGCGCAGGTGCCACTTGCCCGCGGTCTGCTTCAGCCGTTGCCAGCGGTCGTAGGCCTTCAGCGCATAACCTCCGGTCGCGACGAAATCCAGACAGGCGTCGAACTCCGACCGCGTTAGCTGGGCATAGGGACCCGCTGTGATGATCTCGGCATACAGCACCTCCGCCTCGAACGGCCCGGCACATGCGGTGGCGAGGATATGCTGGCAGAGCACATCCCTCGGCCCCGGCCCGCGCGGCTCGCCGTCCAGAGCATGCGCCCGCACCGCATCCAGCGCCGCCTGGCATTCCACCACCTCGAACCGGTTCGCGGGCACCAGCAGGGCCTTCGACGGCGCGTTGTAGCGGTGGTTCGCCCGCCCGATCCGCTGCACCAGGCGCTTCACGTTCTTCGGCGCGCCAACCTGGATCACCAGGTCCACATCACCCCAGTCGATCCCCAGGTCCAGCGACCCGGTACAGACCACCGCCCGCAAGGCCCCCGCCGTCATCGCCTGCTCGACCCGCTCCCGCTGTTCCCGCGACAGTGACCCGTGGTGGATGCCGATCGGCAGGTCCTCGGTATTCGCCAGCCAGAGGTCGTGGAAGAACAGCTCGGCCTGCGCCCGGGTGTTGTGAAAGATCAGCGTCGTCCTGTGCCGCGTGATCTCGTTCAGGATCGCCGGGATCGCATAGCGCCCCCCACCACCGGACCAGGGCGGCGGGGCCTCGGTCTCCAGCATGGAGATGTCAGGGTCGGGGCCGGGGTCCGCCTCCAGGATCGTGGTCCTCGGCGCCAGGAACCGGGCCAGCGCGGGCGGGTTCTCCACCGTCGCCGACAGGCCCACCCGCCGCAAGGACGGGTTCAGCGACTGCAGCCGGGCGATCTGCAGCACCAGCTGGTCGCCGCGCTTCGATTCCGCCAGGGCATGAATCTCATCGACGATCACCCGCCGCAGGCCCGCAAACATCCGCGGGGCGTCCTCGTAGGACAACAGCAGCGCCAGGCTCTCAGGTGTCGTCAGCAGGATATGCGGCGGATCGGCGCGCTGCCGCCTCCGCTGGGTGTAACTGGTGTCGCCGGTCCGATCCTCCACCCGGATCTTCAGCCTCGCGCCTTCAATCGGCGTGCCGAGGTTCCGCCGGATGTCCGCTGTCAACGCCTTCAGCGGCGAGACGTACAGCGTGTGCAGCCCGGGCGCAGGGTCCGACCCCAGTTCGGCCAGCGTGGGCAGGAATCCGGCCAGCGTCTTCCCGCCCCCGGTCGGCGCAATCAGAAGGCTCGCAGGCTCACCCGACCGCTCCAGCATCTCCAACTGGTGCGGGTGTAGGGTCCAGCCCTTGGCGGCGAACCAGTCGGACAGGGCGGGGGGAAGCGTGGCCATGGCACAGAGATAGTCCGGCAGGACACTGAGGGGAACACTCAGCTGCGATACGGCCGTCGCGCACCAGGATTCGGTCCGCAACAGAACGCTCCGCCGTGGCGGAGGATTTCCAGAGAACGATCTTCGCCGTGGGCGGTTGTTCTTTTCCGCATCACGCCACCGGAATTGCGGTGCTTTTTCAGCGAGGCCAGCGTCATTCCGCTTGCCGGAACCCCGGCTCCCGCCTAATCCCTGCCGCATGAGACTTCTGTTCCTCGGCGATGTCATGGGCCGGTCGGGCCGGACGGCGGTGACCACCCGGCTTCCAGGCCTTCGGGCGGCCTGGGGGCTGGATTTCGTCGTCGTCAACGGCGAGAACGCCAGCCAGGGCGCCGGGATCACCGGCGAGCATGCCAAGGAGCTGCTGGCGGCGGGCGCCGATTGCCTGACGCTCGGCGATCATGCCTTCGACCAGAAGGACATGGCCCAGTTCATCGAGGAAGAGCCGCGCATCATCCGCCCGCTCAATTTCTCCAAGGTCGCGCCCGGCCGTGGCGCGCGGGTGTTCGAGGCGACGCAGGGGCGCAAAGTGCTGGTGACCCAGGCGCTTGGCCAGGTTTTCATGAAGCGGCCCTTCGATGACCCGTTCAGCGCGGTGGAAAGCGTGTTGAAAGCCCATACGCTTGGCAGCGTGGTGCAGGCGACCATCGTCGATTTCCACGCCGAGGCAACGTCGGAAAAGATGGGCATGGGCCATTGGTGCGACGGGACGGCCAGCCTGGTCGTTGGCACCCACACCCATGTGCCGACCTCGGACACGATGATCCTGGGCAAGGGCACCGCTTACCAGTCCGACGCCGGCATGTGCGGCGACTATGACAGCGTCATCGGGATGGAAAAGCTGGAACCCCTGCGCCGCTTCCTGACCGGCATGGCCAAGGGCCGGTTCGAACCTGCGGGGGGCGAGGCGACCCTGTCCGGCGTCTATGTGGAAACCGACGACAAGACGGGCCTCGCCACCAAGGTCAGGATGATCCGGGTCGGCGGCAAGCTGCAGGAAGCCCTGCCATGACCGACCTTGCCGCTGCATCACCCGTGCCCGACAAGCGCAGGCGGGGGCGCCTGTTCTTCGTGGCCGTGCTGGTCTGTCTTGGCATCGGCTGGGGCGCGACGCACCCCCTGGGCAAGATCGCGACCGAGACCGGCCATGGCGCCTTCGGGCTGATCTTCTGGCAGCAGGTGGTGATGGTCCTGGTGCTGGGCGCGATCGCCCTGGTGCGCCGCAAGGGCGTGAAGCTGACCCCGGCGGCAATCCGGTTCTACGTGATCGTGGCGGTCCTCGGGACGATCATCCCCAACGGCACCTTCTACACCGCGGTGGCGCATCTGCCGTCAGGCATCATGTCGATCATCATCGCGATGATCCCGATGCTGGCCTTCCCGATGGCCCTGGTCCTGGGCCTCGACCGGTTCTCGGCGCTGCGGCTTGTGGGCCTGGGCATGGGGCTTGCCGGGGTGGCCGTGCTCGCGGCCCCGGGTGCGGCCCTGCCCGATGCGGCGATGCTGGTCTGGCTGCCGGTAGCGCTGGTCGGCCCGTTCTTCTACGCGATGGAGGCGACCTACGTGGCCTGGCGCGGCACGCAAGGGATGGACGCGCTCCAGGCGATGCTGGGGGCCAGCATTGCGGGCCTCATCCTTTGCGCGCCGGTGATGTTGGCGATGGACCAAAGCTATTCGCCCTGGCCCATGGGCCGCGACGACTGGGCGCTTGTGCTCTCCTCGGCGCTGCATGCCCTCCTCTACGCCGCCTATGTCTGGCTTGCCGCCACCGCAGGGGCCGTCTTCGCCGCGCAATCCAGCTATCTGGTGACGGCGGCCGGGATGCTCTGGGCCATCGTCCTGCTGGGCGAACGGCCCAGCCCCGCGGTCTGGCTCGCGCTGGCGGTGATGCTTGCGGGCGTGGCCCTCGTGCAGCCGCGCGAACGTGTGAAGACGGTGGAGAGCTGATGTTCGGCATTTCGATCCCGGCCGAGGCCGCCCCCTGGGTCGCCCTGTCGATCCTGGCCGTGATGTTCGTGCTCTTCGTCCTGGAACGGACCCCGGTCGAGGTGACCGCCATCGGCGGCGCGGCCCTCATGCTGATCCTCGGCATCCTCCCGATCAAGGAGGCGACCTCGGTCCTCGCCAACCCCGCGCCCTGGACCATCGCGATGATGTTCCTCATCATGGGCGGCCTTGTCCGCACCGGCGCGGTCGAGGCCGTGGTGGCCGAGGTCACCCGCCACGCCGGCGACCGCCCCGGGTTGACCGTCGTGGTGCTGATCGGCGCCATCGCCGTCGCCTCGGCCTTCATGAACAACACCCCCCTCGTCGCCGTGATGATCCCAGTCGTCATGCAGCTTGCAATGAGGATCGGCACCGCGCCCTCCAAGCTGTTGATCCCGCTCTCCTACATGACCGTCCTCGGCGGCATGATCACCCTGATCGGCACCTCCACCAACCTTCTCGTCGACGGCGTCGCCGTGGACCGTGGCCTGGAACACTTCGGCCTCTTCGAGATCGCCCCCCTTGGGATTGCAGTCACCCTTGCCGGGGGTGCGTTCCTCCTCCTGTTCGGCGACCGCCTTCTGCCGGTCCGCCAGTCGATGGGCGTCCTCCTCTCGGAAAAGCGGAAGATGAAGTTCTTCACCGAGGTCGCCGTGCCTGAGGATTCCACCCTCATCGGCCAGCCCGTGATGGACATCGACATCTTCAAGCGCGACGGCGTCCGGGTGATCGACGTCCTCCGCGGTGACGCCTCGCTCCGCCGCGACCTTGCCCCCGTGACCCTGCAGGCCGGCGACCGCGTCGTCCTCAGGACCGAGATGACCGAGCTCATGGGCCTCCACGAACGCAAGGACGTCCACCTCGTCGACAAGCTCTCCTCGGTCAACACCGAAACGGTCGAGGTCCTGATCGGCCCCGGCTGCCGGATGGAAGGCCACCGCCTTGGCGACCTGCGCCTCCGCCGCCGCTACGGGGTCTACGTGCTGGCCGCCCACCGCCACAACCAGAACATCGGCCGCCAGCTTGACGACCTGATCGTGCGGGTCGGCGACACGCTCCTTCTCGAAGGCACCATCGAGGACATCCAGCGCCTCGCCGCCGACATGAACCTCCTCGACGTCAACCGCCCCCGCGTCATGGCCTACCGCCGGTCCAAGGCCCCCATCGCGCTTGCCGCGCTTGCCCTGATCGTGACCCTCTCGGCGCTGGACGTCGCGCCCATCCTGCCCCTCGCCCTCATCGCCGTTGCGGGCGTCCTCATCACCCGCTGCGTCGACAGCGACGAGGCCTTCTCCTTCGTCGACGGGCGGCTTCTCGCCATGATCTTCGCCATGCTCGCCGTCGGCGAAGGCCTCGACCAGTCCGGCGCGGTCGAGATGATCGTCTCCGCCGTCGCCCCCTGGCTTGAAGGTCTCGGCCCCTTCGCGATCATCCTTGCCGTCTACCTGATCGGCCTGATCCTGACCGAGTTCCTGTCGAACAACGCCGTCGCGGTGATCTACACCCCCGTCGCCATCGAACTGGCCGAGAAACTGGGCCACGACCCCCGCCCCTTCGTGGTGGCCGTGATGTTCTCCGCCACCCTCGCCTTCGCGACCCCGGTGGGCTATCAGACCAACATGATGGTCTACGGGCCGGGGGGCTACAAGTTCTCGGACTTCGCCCGCGTCGGCATCCCCTTGAACATCATCGTCATGCTGGTGACCTGCGCCCTGATCCCGCTGATCTGGCCGCTGTAATCGGGTCGCCGACCACGGCAGGACAAAGAGAGGACCGGATGCGCCGCTGGCTGATGTTGTCCACCTACCACTGGGCGGCGCTCCTCGCCCTCCTGGCCCTTGCGGCAACGGTGACCGCGTGGATGTCGTTCGGCCTCATCAACCTCGCGATGGCCAACTACGGGTTCCTCTCGCGTTACGGGATCATGGGCTTGCGCGAAGGCGGGTTCATGCAACTTCTGGAGATCGGCGCGAAAGCCGGACTGGCACTTGCCGCCTACCTGGTGTTCAAGGCGGTAGAGACCGAGCTGATCTACCGGTGGCGCAATGCCAGGCGGGACGCGGGCCCGGACGAAGGAGAGGACTAGATGCGCTGGATCATCGCCCTGGCTGCACTTGCAGGCTGCACCACCCTGCAACCCGCCCCGGTGCCCCAGGCCGCCCGCCTGTCCTCCGAGGTCCTGACCCTGACGCTGGCCGATGGCACGGTCTGCCGCGCCAACTGGTCCACCGCCCCCGAGGGCCGGCTGGAGACCTGCGGCCCCGGCTTCGGCTATTCCGTCCGGGTGATCGAGAACCCGAACCTCCTCCGCCAGCTTTTCACCGGCCTGACCGAGGCTTTGGGAGCCGAAGGCTCCGTCCCCCCGATGGCCGAGGTCGTGATCACCGACGCCATGGGCCGCGACCACGTCTTCGTCTCCCCGCCGCCGGACAACACCTAACGCCCGGCCCCCCGCCCCCGCGCCCCGCCAGTTCAAGCGTAGGGTGCGCTACAGCGCACCGACGGATGGTGCGCTGTAGCCCACCCTACACTTCGCCCGGACTAGTCGCGACCAGAGACCCGGGCAGCGCCCGACCGCCCCCTCGGGCGGGCGCTTCTGCACCGTCAGCCTGCAGAACCTCGGTGGGAGGAATTGAACCATAAACCGCCCAGAACCACCGTGGCAGCGCCCACCCGACGGTCAGGCGTTGCCCTGTGTGGGATTGCAACGTGAACGCCTACAACTCGACTGATAGTGACACTGTGCCATTCTGCTCGATGACTATAGTCCAGCACTTTTCCAAGTCATTAATTCCGAATATGTAGCGGCAAATGGCCTGCTTAGATGCCTCCTCATTGCTTCGAACACCTTGAGAGAACCCATCCGAGCCAAATTCGGCATCATTAGGCCACTGCATGTCGACTCTGTCGTCTACCAACAAGTCCTGATAAGAGCACCCGCTCTGTCGATAGTGGCGTACTGCCATATGAACATTAAGATGTTCCGGCTTCATCCCTATTTCGGCAACCGCATGATTCATTGCAATCATTTGGGCAGTATCCCGGTCAATACGGAATTCCTCATGGAACTCAAGCATGAGAGCAACCGCTTGATCGTATATCTCCTTCCAGATAGGCCAATTCTCCTTGATCGTCGCTGGCGCAGAGAATACCGCCAAGGCAATTGTTAATGCCTGAGTGCTTTTCCAAATCGCTGCTGGCCAATCCGCTCCGAGACCTGCATTTCCATCGAGGATCAGGAAACCACTTGGAGGGTTGTCAAGAAGTCGTACGAAGTCCGAGTTCAAGCAGTCGTCTTCATCGCCGTAAACATTCTTTACTGCCAAGAGCTGCATTTACTTCCTCCAAAATCGTCTTCGATTAACTTTCCTGTTTCGATACTTGAGTGTCAACCAACGAGAGCGTTCTGTGAGTGCTTACTCCCTGCCCCCTCACAAAAAACTCTGCGGATCAATATCCACCGCGAGCCTCAAATCCCTCGGCAGTTTGAACCCCGCCAGCCACTCTGCCAAAGCCGCCTGCAGCGGCGCACCCTTCTCTGCCTTCACCAGCAGCCGCACCCTATGCCGCCCCCTGACCCGGGCAATCGGGGCCGGAGCAGGCCCCCAGACCTCTGCCCCGATCCGCTTCAACGGCTCACACCGCCGCGCCAACTCCCCGCCGAAATCGAACACCTCCGCCACATCGGGCGACGACAGGATGATCCCCGCCATCCGCCCATAGGGCGGCACGCCCGAGGCCCTCCGCTCCGCCGCCTCGGCCCGCCAGAACGCCTCCTCGTCCCCGCCTAGGATCGCGCGGATCACCGGATGCTCCGGCTGGTGGGTCTGCAGCCAGGCCTCGCCCTTCCGCTCCGCCGTCCGCCCCGCCCGGCCCGCGACCTGGCGCATCAGCTGGAAGGTCCGCTCCGCCGCCCGCAGGTCCGACCCCTGCAGCCCGAGGTCCGCGTCGATCACGCCCACAAGCGTCAGCAAGGGAAAGTTGTGCCCCTTCGCCACGATCTGCGTCCCGATGATGATGTCCGCGCCGCCCCCGGAAATCTCGGCGATCTTTTCCTTCAGCGCGCGGGCCGAGCCGAACAGATCCGATGACAGCACCGCCACCCGAGCCTCCGGGAACCGCGCCGCCACCTCCTCGGCCAGCCGCTCCACCCCCGGCCCCACGGCGGCCATCCGGCCCTCCACCCCGCAGGCCGGACAAGCCACCGGAACCGGCTTCGTCGCCCCGCACTGGTGGCAGACCAGCCGCTTCTGGAACCGGTGCTCCACCATCCGCGCGTCGCACTGGTCGCAGCCCACCTGATGCCCGCAGGCCCGGCAGAGCGTCACCGGCGCAAACCCCCGCCGGTTCAGGAACAACAGCGCCTGCTCCCCCCGCTGGACCACCGCCGAGACCTTGGCCGCGAGGGTCTCCGAAATCCACCGATCCCCCGGCAGCTTCTCGGCCCGCATGTCGATCGCCCGCATCTCCGGCATCTCCGCCGCGCCGAAGCGGCTCCCGAGGTCCAGCCGCCGATACTTCCCCGCCTCGACATTAGCCCAGGTCTCCAGCGACGGCGTGGCCGAGGCCAGCACCACCGGGCACCCACAGATCGCCGCCCGCAAGACCGCCATGTCCCGCGCGTTGTACAGAACGCCATCCTCCTGCTTGTAGGACGTGTCATGCTCCTCATCGACGACGATCAGGCCGAGGTCCTGGAACGGCAGAAACAGCGCCGACCGCGCCCCCACCACCAGCTCCGCCCCGCCTTCGGACACCATCCGCCACAGCCGCCGCCGTTCCGTCATCGTCACGCCCGAATGCCACTCCGCCGGCTTCGCCCCAAACCGCGCCTCCACCCGCGTCAGAAACTCCGCCGTCAGCGCGATCTCCGGCAGCAGCACAAGCGCCTGCCGCCCGGCCCTAAGACACTCCGCCACCGCCTCCAGATAAACCTCGGTCTTCCCCGACCCCGTCACCCCCTTCAAGAGCGTCGCCGCATAGGCACCCGCCGCCACATCGGCCACCAGCGCATCCCCCGCCGCAACCTGCTCCCCCTCCAGCCGCATCCCCACATCGGCCTTCAAGCGCGGATAGGGCGTATCCCGAGGCGCATCCTCCTCCGCCACCACCCCCAGCTTCACCAGCCCCTTCACCACCGAACTGCCACAGGCCGCCGCCTCCACCAGCTCGCCCAGCGTCACCGGAGCCCCCCGGAACTCCCGCAGCGCCTCCACCACCCGATGCCGCGCCTCGGTTAACTGATTGGGCACAACGCCGCTAAGCCGATACACCCGCCGCATCGACGCCGGCTCCCCCAGGCCCGGGGCCCTAGTCGCCAGCCGCAGCATCGATGGGAGAGGCGTCAGCGTGTACTCTGCCGCCCGCGCGAGGAAACTCCGCAACTCCGCCCGCATCGGCCGCGCATCCAGCACCCGGTTCACGGGGCGCACCTTCGCCGGGTCCCACCCGCCGACCGCAGGCCCCCAGACCACCCCCATCACCCGCCGCGGCCCCAAGGGCACCTCGACGAAATCCCCGTCCCCGCAGCCCCCTTCCGGCGCGCGGTAGTCCAGCACGCGGCCCAAAGGCTCCGTCGTCAGCACGCCAACCAGATCGCCCGCCTGATAGACCCGGTCCGCCACCTGAAACCTTTCGCTCATCCGCCATTTGGGCTAAACCGCGCCCCGAGAGCATTCAACCCCCGCGCGGCACCCGCCGCAACCGCCCCCCGCGCGAAAACCCTACGAGGCCCAAATGAAATTCTTCATCGACACCGCCGACGTCGACGCCATCCGCGAGCTCCATGACCTCGGCATGGTCGACGGCGTCACCACCAACCCGTCGCTGATCCTGAAATCCGGCCGCAACATCCTGGAAGTCACCAAGGAAATCTGCTCCTTCGTCAAAGGCCCCGTTTCCGCCGAAGTCGTGGCGCTGAAAGCCGACGACATGATCGCCGAGGGCCGCAAGCTGGCCGCCATCGCCCCCAATATCGCCGTCAAAGTCCCGCTGACCTGGGACGGCCTCAAGACCTGCAAGACCCTGTCGGACGAGGGCTTCATGGTCAACGTCACCCTCTGCTTCTCGGCCAACCAGGCGCTGATCGCCGCCAAGGCCGGGGCCACCTTCATCTCGCCCTTCATCGGGCGCCTGGACGACATCAACCTCGACGGGCTGGACCTGATCGGCGACATCCGCACGATCTATGACAACTACGACTTCAAGACCCAGATCCTTGCGGCCTCGATCCGCAGCGCCAACCACGTCAAGGACTGCGCCCTGATCGGAGCCGACGTCGTCACCGCCCCCCCGGCCGTCATCAAGGCGCTGGCGAGCCACGTGCTGACCGACAAGGGCCTCGACCAGTTCACCGCCGACTGGGCGAAGACGGGTCAGAAGATCCTGTAACCCCGCACGTAGGGTGCGCATTAATGGCGCACCACACCGCCCCCCAACCACCCCGCACCTCCCCTCCCCCTCCGTGGGGAGGGGATGGGGGTGGGGGGGCACCACCACAAACCACTGCACACCCCGTAGGTCGGGCTTCAGCCCGACTCCCCCGCCGAACCCGAGGGCCGCGCCCTCCCTCGGGCGGGCGCACCAACGCCCGAGCGGAGCACTTTATGGCACCACCCCTCGCACCGCAGTTCTGCGCGTGACACGTCCAAAGCGCCCTCCCGGGGGGAGGGAGGGCGCGGCCCGGCGGCGCAAGCGCCTTGATTCCGGGCCAAGGGGCGCTGCCGAATATTGGGTGCCTAGCCGAGATCATGGTCTGGTGCCCTAGAGCGCCCAACTGCCGACACGCTGCCATCTGCGTTCCTATTAGAAGAGTGGCGGCCCGGTCTGCTCCAGTATATCAATGCGCGCAGCTGTGACCCAAACCATGAATGCGAAAAGTGACTCCCTAGAACCAGTTTGCACGTTATTGGCGAAAGGATGCTTCAATATGACGAAGTCACCTGAGAGAGCACTGGAGGTCTATTCCAGCTTTATGCAGGAAATCAAGGAACGCGTAAACGTCATTTCTCGCGCGCTCGAAAAACACGCGAACGCTTCATCTTTAACGGGCTATCGCGAGAGTGATATCGAACTCTGCCTTTTGCAGCTTAGAAAGTGCCTTGAGTTAGTAATGCTTGCATCGATTACTGCTCATTATCACAGAGGAATCGAGCTGCAGAATAAATTGGTTCAGAACGCATGGAACGCCACGACGATCATGAAGTTTCTAGGTCGAGTGAACCCTGAATTCTTTCCGAAGGCTTTGTCACGAAGCAGTGAAAAGGTCGAGGACGCATGGGTTATGGTTGAGGTAGATGGAGCCCTTACCAAGGAAGAATTTGGCGTACTCTATGACCGTGTGTGCGGGAAATACTTGCACGCATCAAGAGATAGAACTCTCTTGAACGACCATGATCGATTGTTCAAAGAAATAGGTGACTGGCTGTCAAAACTGACTAAGCTACTCAGCAGTCACTGGGTGAAGATTGATGAGGAAATTGTGTTTGCCGTACTGATGCAAACGGATGCTACAGGCGACGTTCAGGTAGCACTTTTTGAGAGACTGCCAACCGATCAGAAGCCCAAGAAAAAATAAAGCAACAACGTCGTCGGTTTCATCGTCTCCAAAGCTGGCCAGTCTCTTCATCAAACCAAAGTTCTAGGTCTTCATCGGCACCCATAGTTGACCGAAATCGTGTGTAGTGTGGATAGCGATCACGAAGCCAAGAATAGAATGTGCCGAACCTTAAGTCGCCAAGTTGGTCTCGATCCTGGTTGGTCTCAACTATCCATGCCTCTAAGAGTGAAGGGAACGCTCCACGAACTTCCGACTTTCTCAAGGTTCGTTTCCCATATTGATTGATTTCATGCTTCCATCATACCGCCTCAAGTCTGTGCTGGAAACAGCACGTTTCAGAGAAGCCCTCACCGCACCAACGGCCCGCCGAACACCCGCTCCGCCCCCTCCGCTACCGCCTTCTGCGCGGCCTCCTGCACCACCACCCGGTCCGCCTGCACCACCCCCGGCCCCACGTCCTCCCACTCCCCGCCCATCGCCCGCGCCACATCCCCAAAGGCAGGCTTCTCGCCCGACCAGGCCTCCTCCCGCTCCCGGTAGTGCGCCAGCGTCTCGGCCCCGCGGATCACCCCGGCCAGCCGCGCGTGCATGTAGCTGCGCAACACGTCGTTGATCCGCGGCCCATAGCCCTCGCCCATCGACTTGAAGAACTTCAGCACATCCGCCTCCAGCGCGATGCAGACCCGCTTCTTCACCGACCGGGGCGTGGCCGTGGCGATCTCGTGCCAAGCCTCCGGGATGCGGCCGGTCAGTTCGATGGTGTTGTGCAGGTCCCATTCCAGACGCCGCATGACGTCCATCATGTAGGTCATCTGCGCGCGCTGGCGGGGGGTCTGTTTCTTCAGGTCAGGCATGGGCGGAGTCCTTTGCGGCCCCACCTTCGCGCCCAAAGGTTAACGACAGACGAGGCATACGCGCGTATGCATGGGATGAATACGCGGCGTATACCACCTGTAGACCCACTGTTGCATCCCTGCCCCATCCACCGCCCGGCCCATCGAAATCCTGTCGCCATCCGTCTGAACTTTCGCCTATAGTCTGCGGAAATCCTTCAAGAACCGGCCCGAGCATGATCGAACCCGACCTCCGCGACCGTATCCTTGCCGAGCCGGAGCGCCTTCTCGACGACCGCGACGTGATGAACGCCCTCGTCGCCGCCACCGACCGCGCGCTTGGCGAGAATATCGTCGACCTGCGCGGCATCGCGATGCAGCGGCTGGAAAGCCGTCTCGACCGGCTAGAGGACACACATAGGTCAGTGATTGCAGCGGCTTACGAGAACCTGGCCGGGACGAACCAGGTCCACCGGGCCGTGCTGCAGCTCTTGGAGCCCACGAATTTCGAGGCCTTCATGGCCAACCTGACCGACCAGGTCGCCCAGACCCTGCGGGTCGATCACGTCCGCCTGGTGCTCGAAACCCTGCAGGACGACGCCGAACCCGACCCGACCCTCGCCCGCCTCGGCGAAGTCCTCCAGATCGCCCCGCGCGGCTTTGTCGGGACCTACCTCACCAACGGCCGCAACGGCCCCGGCCGCGCGGTGGTGCTGCGCTCGGTGACCGGGTTGGCGCTTGATTTCTATGGCGAAAATGCCGACCGCATCCAGTCCGAAGCGCTGATGAAACTGGACCTCGGCCCCGGTCGGCTGCCCGGCATGCTGGTCTTCGCCTCCGCGGACCCGAACCAGTTCAAGTCGACCCATGGCACCGACCTCCTGGCCTTCTTCGCCGGGGTCTTCGAACGGGCGATGCGCCGGTGGCTGGGCTGACCGACCCCTTCCTGCCCCCAGCGCTCGGGGCCGCGCTGACGCAATGGCTGCAGCACTTGCAAGCCCTTGACGGGGCAGCACAAAACACCATCGACGCCTACCGCCGCGACGTATCGCGCTATCTGAAGTTCCTGATCGCTCACCACGGCGGGGCGGGCGGCTTGGCGCAGGTCACCGGGGCAAGCCCCTCCGACCTGCGCGCCTGGATGGCCGAGGAACGCGGGCGCGGTCTGTCGGCCCGGTCCCTCGCGCGCGCACTTTCCGCGGTCAAGAGCTTCACCGCCTGGGCCGCCGACCGCACCGGGGCTGACGCCACAACCACCCTGTCCACCCGCAGCCCGAAGTTCCGCCGCAAGCTGCCCCGCCCGCTCAGCGAAGACGGAGCCACGGAAATCCTGACCGAAATCGGCGCAGACGCCCGCGAAGACTGGATCGCCGCTCGCGACACCGCCATCGCCACGCTCCTTTACGGTCTCGGCCTCCGGATCAGCGAGGCGCTGTCCCTGACCGGCGCCGACCACCCCCTGCCGCCCACGCTGCGGATCACCGGCAAGGGCGGCAAGACGCGGCCCGTCCCAGTGATCCCGGCCGCCGCGCGCGCCGTTAACGACTATGTCACGCTTTGCCCGCATGATCTTTCGCCAGTCGCGCCCCTTTTCCGCGGCGCACGCGGCGGCCCGGTGAACCCGCGCCTGATCCAGGCCGCGATGGAACGTGCCCGCCTGCGGCTCGGCCTGCCCGCCACCGCCACGCCGCACGCGCTGCGGCACAGCTTTGCCACGCACCTACTGTCGGCGGGCGGCGATCTCCGCGCCATCCAGGAGCTGCTCGGCCACGCCTCGCTGTCCACCACCCAGGCCTACACCGCCGTCGACGCCACCCGGCTGATGGAGGTCTACGAACAGGCACATCCCCGCGCCTGACCCGTGAACCCGCTCGCAAGGCGCCCCTTTCTGTTGCACCCATTCCGATAATCGGCGATCAACTGCCCATGAACCCGCGCATGAAGGCCCTGTCCGTCCACCTCCTCACCGCCACCGGCGCGGTGCTGGCGATGTTCGCGATGCTGGCCGCGGTAAAGGGCGAATGGAGCCTGATGTTCCTCTGGCTGGTCGTGGCGCTGATCGTCGACGGAATCGACGGGCCGCTCGCACGCCGGTTCGAGGTGCACAAGAACTGGCCGACCTATGACGGGGTCCTGATGGACCTGATCGTCGACTACCTCACTTACGTCTTCATCCCGGCCTTTGCCCTCTTCCAGTCCGGCCTTCTGCCCGGCTGGACCGGGTGGCTGGCGATCATCGTCATCTGCTACGGCTCGGTGATCTACTTCGCCGACACGCGGATGAAGACCAAGGACAAGAGTTTCGCGGGCTTTCCGGCCTGCTGGAACATGGTGGTGCTGGTCCTGTTTGCGACAAAACCGGGCGAGATGATGATCCTTCTCGTCGTCATCTTCCTGACCGTGGCGATGTTCACCAACCTCAAGTTCATCCACCCGGTGCGCACCAGCCGCTGGTACGAAATCTCGCTGACTGTCTGCGTCGCCTGGGTCATCCTTGCCGCCTGGGCCGCCTGGTGGGATTTCAACGAAGGCCCAATCGCGAAGTGGCTTCTGGTGCTGACCTCGCTTTACCTGCTTCTGGCCGGGATCGTGCAGCAGATCATCCCGGAAGGCATCCGCCGGGTGCGGTGAACGGGCCGCTCGTCGATGAGTTCGTCACTCCTCGCTGACCTTGCGAGGAGAAGCCGAATTCGCACGACGAGCCCGCGCCTCAAAGCCGCGTCAGCATCACCCCGGCCACGATCACCAGCGCCGCCACCGCCTTCTCCCCCGTCATCCGCTCGCCAAAGGCCAGCCATCCGATCAGCACGGCAAACAGGATCGAGGTCTCGCGCAGCGCGGCCACCACCGCTATCGGCGCCATCGTCATTGCCCAGATCGACACGGCATAGGCCCCATAGCTCGCGGCCGAGGCGATGGAACCCATCCGCCAGGCATGCCAGTTCCGCGGGATCACGTCCCAGCCGCGCAGGGCCAGCATGCCGACCGTGAAGAACACCCCGTCCGCGACGAAGACCCAGGCGACATAGGCCGCCGGAGAACCGGAAATCCGCGCGCCCATCCCGTCGATCAGCGTATAGGTCGCCGTGGCGCAGGCGGACCCGAGTGCAAAGGGCAAAAGCTTCCGGTCCTCGCCGCTGGTGAAGACCCCCCGCGCCATCAAGAGGATCCCGGCGGCAAGGACCGCGATGCCGATGTATTCCTGCTGCGTCACCGCATCGGCCAGAAACGCCGCACCGAACAGCGCGACGATCATCGGCGCGGCCCCCCGGGCGATGGGATAGACCCGGCTCAGGTCGCCCCGGTCATAGGCATAGGTCAGGAAGAACTTGTAGGCGAAATGCGTGCAGCCTGCAGCGATCACCCAGGGGATTGCGGCGGGGTCGATGGCGGGCGTCAGCAGTACGACCGCAAGGCCGATCGGGACCTCGACGATCGACAGGATCACCATCCCGCCAACCTTCGAGGTGCCAAGCTTGATCAGCGCATTCCACAGCGCATGGAGGAAGGCCGCTCCAAGGACGGCCAGGAAGACGCCAAGGGTCAAGGCGGACCTGTCGTGAAACTGTTACCTGCAGGCGTATGCCGCGGTAAGTCGCAGCACAAGCGGCCAGATAGGTCCAGCCGCCTGATTTCGATAGGGTCAGACTACCGGCCCTTCGCGGCCAGCTTTTCCTGCAGCTTGATCTGGTTGCGCGCGCCCATTGCCGCGCCGAAGTAGGTGATCAGCACATAGATCACCAGCACGACGGGAATGACCCAGGCCATGATGCTGATGATCTCGGCTGCAGGAGCCGTATCGCCCGTCATCCCCAGGATGAGATTTTCCTGGGTGAAAGGCACGCCGAACCAGGCAAAGATGCCCCACAGCACCGCGATGCCCAGTGCTGCCGACAGGACCGTCGCCAGCAGGGCGAAGACTGCCTTCTCGGCAAAGACCAGCTTCCGGCCCACGGCCTTGGCGCCGGACTGCCCCGCCGACATCGCCGCCACCATGGCCAGGACAATGCCCATCGAGGATGGGATCGGCAGGTCGGGGAAGGCATAGCCCACTCCCGCCAGCACGATGTTGGCCAGGATCAAGAGGCCAAGAAAGATCGCCAGCATCCGCCCCAGCGGGGCCTTTTCCGTCAGGTTGGTCATTTTCTGTCCCTTCTTGTTGCGACTGGCCGGCACTTTCTGCTCGGCCCGACGGACGGACAAGTCAGGTTTACAAGAGGAGCGCCCCCTCATGCCGCAAGAGCGCGGCCTTCGTCTCCACCCCGCCGGGCGCCGAGAACCCGCCGAACCAACCGGTCCCGGTCACCCGGTGGCAGGGGATCAGGATCGGCAGCGGGTTCGCCCCGCAGGCCTGCCCCACCGCCTGGGCCGGAGCGCCCACCGCCCTGGCGATGTCGCCATAGGTCCGCGTCTCGCCGTAAGGAATCGCGGCCATCGCCCGGCGCACGGCCTCGTTCAGCCCCGTGCCCCAGTCGAGCGCCAGGTCGAACCGCACAAGCCGCCCGTCGAAATAGGCCTGCAACTGCGCCAGGCCTTCCCGCAGCAAGGGGCTGTCCCCCGCAACCTCGGGCAGCCGCCACTCCACCCCCACCAGAACCCTGTCCCGCTCCACCAGCGTCACCGGCCCGAACGGCCCCGTGATCCCCGCCCGGATCACCGCGCGCCGTCCCGCAAGGGGGCAAAGGCCGCCCGCAGCACCTCAGCCATCCCCTCCACGGCCTGGGACGTCCCGCGCGGGTTGCGCCGCAGGACCACCCGAGCGTTATCGACGATGGGATAGCCGTCCTCCGTGGTCAGTTCCCGACACCCCGCCGGGATCGTGCTGCGCGACAGGGGCGCGATTGCCATCCCGTTCGTCACCGCCACGCGGAACCCCCCGGCCATGTCGCAGGCCCAGGCCGCGCGCCAGTCGATCCCGAGGCGGTTCAACGACAGCTCCACATAGTCCCGGCTCCACTCCGACTGGAAATACAACGCCACCGGCACCGGACGCCGCAGGTGCTGGGCATGAGTGACCGATGTCACCCAGACCGTCGGGTCGATGCACAACACCTCGCCCTCCTGCACGTATTGCCAGTCGTAAATCACCGCGAGGTCGATCTCATCCGCCTCCAGCGCCTTGATCTGGGCACTGGAATGGTCAACCCGGACTGAGACCTGCACCCCCTCATGCCGCTCATCAAACGCCGCCAAGGCGCGCGGCAGGACCGTGCCCGAGTACTCGTCCGAAATCCCCACCCGCACTGGCCCGACGAGGGGCTTCTCCCGCAGGGCCACCGCCGCCTCGTCCAGAAGCGCCACCACCCGCCGCGCATAAGGCACCAGCTGCTCGCCGCGCGGGGTCAGCACCACCCCACGGGCCTGCCTTTCGAAAAGGGGCTGCCCAAGGCTCTCCTCCAGCCGCTTGACCTGCAGGCTGACCGCCGACTGCGTCCGAAAGAGCCGCCCCGCCGCCGCCGTGACCGACCCGCTGTCGGCCACCGCCAGGAAACTCCGCATAAGGTCACTGTCCAGCGGCTGCATCACCCACCCATGAGTCAGGCTCATGTCACCTATCAAACCTATTCGTTTGTGAAATGTCAAACCCGCCCCTATCTTCGGGTCTCAAGCATAGGAGATTGAAAGATGTTCGCCCGCCTCTTCGCCCATCTGCAGCTGCGCCGGTCGACCGCGTTCCTGCTGGAACGCGAAGACGACCATCTTCTGAAGGACATCGGCCTGACCCGCGAAGACCTCCGCGCGCTGCGCAGCAGCGAGCAGTTCTTCGACGCGCTGGTCAAGACCACCCGCCTGCATTCGACGCCGACACCCCGCGGTCTCCCCGTGAGGTCGGCCTGACTCTTCGCCGGGGGCACCCCACCCTCGGCGAAGTTTTTCCCAGCCAACGCCTCCTCGATCCTTCCAGTCTCTCGTCGGTCGACCCGCGAGGAGTGCCCGAAGGGCTTCGACGAGCCCTCACACCGGCAGCATCCGCCGCAGGATCTTGCCCGAGGCCGACTTCGGCACCGCCTCGATGAAGCTGATCCGCTTCGGCAGCTTGTAGTGCGCCAACTGCCCCGCCAGATGCGCCCGGATCGCCGCCTCCTCCGCCCCCTCGGCGGGCACGACGAAAGCCACCGGGACCTCGCCCGCCTCGTCGTCCGGCACGCCCCGCACTGCCGCGTCCTTGACCATGGGCGAGGTCAGCAAAGCCGCCTCAACTTCGGCCGGGGCGACCTGGAAGCCCTTGACCTTGATCAGTTCCTTCAGCCGGTCACGGATGTAGACATGGCCCTGTGCATCCACCTGCGCCAGGTCCCCGGTCTTCAGCCATCCATCCTCCGTCAGCGTCGCCGCCGTCGCCTCGGGACGGTTGTGGTAGCCCGGCATCACCTGCGGCCCGCGCACCCAAAGCTCACCCTCCGCCCCTGCCGCCACATCCTGCCCCGTCACCGGATCGACGACGCGGAATTCGGTCGAGGCCACCGCCACCCCGATCGCCCCCGGCACCGATCTGCCAAAGGGCACCGAATGACTGACGGGACTCATCTCTGTCATCCCGTAGCCCTGCCGCGCCTGCACCCCGGTCCGCCTCGTCACCGCCTCGGCCAGCTCGGCGCTCAGCGGGGCGGCACCTGAGACCAGCCGCTTCACCGGCGACAGGTCGAACTGGTCCACCAGCGGATGCTTGGCCAGGGCCACCGCCACGGGCGGAGCGATGAACATCGTCGGCGTCGCATGCTGGACGCAAAGCCGCAGGAACTGCTCCAGGTCAAAGCGCGGCAGGGTGATGACCGTTCCGCTGGTGGCGAGATAGACGTTCATCAGCACGGTCTGGCCGTAGATGTGGAAGAAGGGCAGGAAGGCCACCACCTTCTCGCCCGTCTGCACCTGGAAGCAGACCTGGCACTGCTCGACATTGGCCACCAGGTTCCGGTGCGTCAGCCGCACCCCTTTCGGCAAGCCAGTCGTCCCGCTCGAATAGGGCAGCACCGCCACGTCCACCGCATCGTCGACCGGCACCTGCGCCGCCAACGGCTCGCCCATCAGCGCGGCCAGAGGCATTGCGCCCTCCGCCTCGCCGATCACCGCGACCTCGATACCTTCGGCTGCGGCGCGCGCCGTCTCCAGAAAGGCGGGTATGGTGACCAGCAGGCGCGCGCCCGAGTCCTTCAGCTGATGCGCTACCTCGGGGGCGGTATAGGTCGGGTTGATCGTGGTGATCGTCGCCCCTGCATAGGCCACGCCATGGAAGACCACCGCATATTCCGGCAGGTTCGGGGCCAGGATCGCGACCACGTCGCCCTTGCCCATCCCGCGCGCCTTGAGGCACCCCGCCAGCCGCCGGATGCCCGCCTCCAGCGCCCCCGCCGTGACCTCGCGCCCCGTGGGCCCGTCGATCATCGCCACCCGGTTCGGGTCCCCGGCCAGACCCCGCAGGACCCGTTCGGTGATGCTCTCGCCGCTCAGGCTGATCGGCGGATAGGGACTTGTGTAGATCATGGCAACCTCCCCTTTGCGGGAAGGATACCACGCTTTCCGCCGAAAAGTTTCAGCCGTGCGCTGTCAGCCCAACGCGTCGTTGCAGCGCTGGCAGGTGCCCGGGTGCTTGTGCGTGCCGACGTCAGGCAGGACCTTCCAGCAGCGCTCGCACTTCTGGCCCTTGGCGGGTTCGAACTCCACCGCCACGCCCGGCACATCGGCCAGCGCGAAGACGCCCTCCGGCACCGGCTTCGTCGACAGCCAGACGCAAGAGGTGATGCAGACCTCCTCAAACGGCACCGTCTCCAGCAGGGACATCATCTGCGGCGAGACGAAGACCGTCGGCGCGGCCTCCAGGCTCGACCCGATCACCTTCGCCGTCCGCTGCACCTCCAGCGCCCCCGTCACCACGCGCCGGACGTCGCGGATGGTTTCCCACTTCGCGGCCAGCGCCTCATCGCGCCAGCTTGCGGGTGTCTCTGGGAAGTCCACCAGATGCACCGAGGATTCCTCGCCCGGGAACCGCTCCAGCCAGACCTCCTCCATGGTGAACACGAGGACCGGTGCCAGCCAGGTGGTCAGCCGGTGGAACAGGATGTCCATCACCGTCCGGCAGGACCGCCGGGTCAGGCTGGTCGGCGCGTCGCAATAAAGCGAGTCCTTGCGGATGTCGAAATAGACCGCCGACAGATCGGACGTGCAGAAGGTGAAGAGCTTCTGGAACACGCCCTGGAAGTCGTACTTCGCATAGCCCTCGCGCACCTCGGCATCAAGCTCCGCCAGCCGGTGCAAGACCCAGCGCTCCAGCTCCGGCATCTGGGCCACGTCGACCCGCTCAGCCTCGCTGAACCCCGCCAAGGCTCCCAGCATGTACCGCATCGTGTTCCGCAGCCGACGATAGCTGTCGGCGACCCCTTTCAGGATCTCTTTCCCGATCCGCAGGTCCACCGTGTAGTCCGACTGCGCCACCCAAAGCCGCAGGATATCCGCGCCGTATTCGCCGATCACCTCCTGCGGGGCCACGGTGTTGCCGAGCGATTTGGACATCTTCATGCCCTTCTCGTCCAGCGTGAACCCGTGGGTCAGCACCCCCCGGTACGGAGCCCGCCCCTTGGTGCCGCAGGCCTGCAGCATCGAGGAATGGAACCACCCGCGATGCTGGTCGGTGCCTTCCAGGTAAAGGTCCGCCAGACCGTCCGCCGACCCATCCTCCCGGTCGCGCAGCACGAAGGCATGCGTGGACCCTGAGTCGAACCAGACGTCCAGCACGTCATAGACCTGTTCATAATCCTGCGCGGGAACGATGCCTTCCAGCACGCGCTCCTTGAATCCTTGCACATACCAAACATCGGCACCCTCGGCCTCAAACGCCGCCTTGATCCGCGCGTTCACCTCGGCGTTCTTCAGCAGGAAGTCCGCGTCCGTCGGCAACGCCCCCTTCTTCACGAAACAGGTCAGCGGCACACCCCAGGCGCGCTGGCGCGACAGCACCCAGTCCGGCCGCGCCTCGATCATCGAGTGCAGCCGGTTGCGGCCGGTGGAGGGCGTCCACTCCACCAGCTGATTGATCGAATTCAGCGCCCGCTTCCGGATCGTCTCGCCATAGGTCGACATCCCGTCGTCCAGCGCCCGGTCGATCGCCACGAACCACTGCGGAGTATTCCGGTAGATGACCGGCGCCTTCGACCGCCAGGAATGCGGATAGGAATGCTTCAGCTTCGCCTTGGCAAACAGCGCCCCCGCATAGGCCAGCTGCTTGATGACCGACACGTTCGCCGGCCCCTCCTTGCCGTCCGGAGTGATGATGTGCTGCCCACCGAACAGCGGCAGATTGGCCCGATACGACCCATCCGCCTCGACGTTGTAGGTCATCGGCAGCCCGAACTTCACGCCCAGTTGATAGTCGTCATCGCCGTGGGATGGGGCCGTATGCACGAAGCCCGTGCCCGCATCATCGGTGACATGGTCCCCGGGGAGCATCGGGACGTCATAGTCCCACTCGCCGATGCCCTCGGGGTGATTGCGGAACGGATGCCACAGCTCGATCAGCTCAAACTCAGCCGCGGAAACATCGCGAAGCTTCTTGAACCCTTCCACTTTTGCGGCCGCGAACACCGCCCCCGCGAGCGCCTCGGCGACGACCACCCGTTCGCCTGGCCTCGCGGCACTACTCTCTGCAACCTTCTCAACTTCGAAGATGGAGTATGTGATGGCAGGGTTATAGGCGACAGCCCGGTTCTGAGGGATCGTCCATGGCGTTGTCGTCCAGATTACAACACTAGCACCGAGAAGTTGCGAAGTCGGCCCGCCCGGCTGAAGTTCGCGTTCGGACACTCCCAATGCGGCCGCAACTTCCTTCGCACCAACTCCAGGTTTCAGTCCGTAAACAGCAAACCGCACCCAAACCTGATGGCTCGTATGGTCGTGATACTCCACCTCCGCCTCGGCCAAGGCGGTCTTCTCGACCGGAGACCACATCACCGGCTTCGACCCCTGGTACAGCGTCCCGTTCATGAGAAACTTCATGAACTCGTCCGCGATCACCGCCTCGGCATGGTAGTCCATTGTCAGGTAGGGCCGGTCCCAGGCCCCCGTGACCCCCAGCCGCTTGAACTCCTCGCGCTGGACGTCGATCCAGCCCTCGGCAAACTTCCGGCACTCCTGCCGGAAGACAACCGTGTCCACGTCGTCCTTGTTCAGACCCTTGGCGCGGTACTGCTCCTCGATCTTCCACTCGATGGGCAGGCCATGACAGTCCCAGCCTGGCACATAACGGGCATCGCGGCCCATCATCTGCTGCGACCGCACCACCATGTCCTTCAACACCTTGTTCAGCGCGTGGCCGATGTGCAGGTGCCCGTTCGCGTAAGGAGGGCCATCGTGCAGCACGAAGGGCGCGCGCCCCGCGGCAGACGACCGCAGCCGGTCATAGACCCCGATCCGCTCCCACCGCGCAAGCCACTCCGGCTCGCGTTGGGGCAGGCCTGCCCGCATCGGGAAGGCGGTCTCGGGCAGGAAAACGGTATCGCGATAGTCGGGCGTGTCAGACGGGGGGGCGGCGGTATCGGCGCACATGGGAGGGGAACCTCAAAGGATCAGGGGCAGGTCGGCCCGACAAGGGCCAGCGGCAAGACGACAAACCCGGCCGGGCCTCAGCCCGCCGGGCCGGTAATTCGCGAAGGAACGACCCACCACATCTGCATGGGCGGCCTTATAGACAATGCCCCGGGAACGGTCCAGCCCGGCCCGGCCCCTGCACTTGCCCATTCCACAAATACTCTGGGGGCTTGGGGGTGAAACCCCCATCCGCCGAGGAGGAGGGCACAAGTCCCGACGACGAGACAAGGAGTCTTCGCGCGCCAGCGCTCCTTTCGAAAACCGCCCGCGACCGCCCGCACTCTTGCCAGCGTTCGAATCCCCTGCCACCCATGCGCCCATGACACACAAGATCGCCATCGCCGGGGCCGGGATCGGCGGCCTCGCCGCCGCCGCCCTTCTCGCCCGCGACGGCCACGACATCAGCCTGTTTGAACGCTTCCCCGCGCCGAAACCCATAGGCTCCGGCCTCGTCGTCCAGCCCGTCGGCCTTGCCGTCCTCGACGCCCTCGGCGCCGGGGATGAGGCGCGCGGCCTCGGCGCCCCGCTTACCCGTATGCTCGGACATTCCGGCCGCCGCATCGCCCTTGATGTCGCCTACCGCGCCCACCAGCCCGGCCTCGCCATGCACCGCGCGGCCCTGTTCCACAGCCTCTGGCAGGCCGCCACCGCACAGGGCGTCACCCCCCTCACGGGCCACACCGCGCTCTTCACCGCCGAGACGCCAACCGCCATCCACCTGACCACCGACCAGGGCGAGCACGGCCCCTTCGACCTCATCATCGACGCCTCGGGCGCGGCCTCGAAGCTCTCTCCCCTCACCGCAAGGCCCCTCCCCTTCGGCGCGGTCTGGTCCCATGTCCCCTGGCCCACCACCGACCTGCCCACCACCGAGCTTCGCCAGCGCTATCACCGCGCCTCGCGCATGGCGGGCATCCTGCCCATCGGCTGCCTGCCCGGCGACCCGACGCCCCGCGCCGCCGTCTTCTGGTCCCTCTCTGCCGCCGAGCTTGCGGCCTGGCCCGAAAAACCCCTCGACACCTGGAAGGCCGAGGTCGCCAGCTTCTGGCCCGCGATGGCCCCCTTCCTCGACCAGATCACCGACAAGGCCCAGCTGACCCCCGCCCGCTACAGCCACGGCACATTGCGTCGCCCCTTCACCAATCGCCTGATCCACATCGGCGACGCCGCCCACCGCGCCAGCCCGCAGCTTGGCCAGGGAGCGAACATGGCGCTTCTCGACGCCCAGGCGCTGGCCCTCGCCCTCCGCCAGCCTCTCGCCGAGGCACTCCCCGCCTACCACCGCGCCCGCCGCTGGCACCTGGGCCTCTACCAGACGCTCTCCGCCGCCTTCACCCCGCAGTACCAGTCGCACAGCCGCGCCCTGCCGCTGCTCCGCGACCACCTGCTCGCCCCCCTCTCGCGCCTCTGGCCCCTGCCGCGCATCCTCACCGCCCTTGTCTCGGGCGACCTGATCCCCCCGCACCGCCCGTAGGTCGGGGCCTGCCCCGACTCCCCCACCAGGGTCGGCCGAACCCCACTCGACAAACCCGCCCCAAGACGCTTCCCTGCACCCAAGCCTTGACCCCGGGACCTGCCATGCGCCTTGCCCTCCTCCTTACCCTCGCCGCCAGCCCAGCCCTGGCCGAAACGCCCCTCGCCTCGCAGATCCCGGGCCTCGAGATCGTCGCGCTGGACCGTCTGCCCGCCGCCAAGGGCGGACCCGGCGATGCCGAATTCTGCGGCCACCTCGCCACCCCGCCCGAAACCGCCGCCGGACGCGCCGTGCAGGCGCTTGGCTGGTCCGTGACCGCCGAGGTTCCCTTCGGCGACCTGACCGCCGTCAGCTTCGTCGGCAGCTTCGTGCAGGGCACCTCCGGCACCTGCCTGCGCCAGGACGGCAACGTCGGGTTCTTCGCGGGCGACCGGCTGACCGCGCTGATCTATGCCACCGATGCAATGGAAATGCCCATCGGCTTCATCCGCCCCTTCGCCGACGGCGGCCTGCGCCTCTGGTCGGGCGACTACCTGCCCATGCCCATCGCCGACATCCAGCTGCAGGCCGATGGCATCACTGTCACCGCGCTGGCCGCCTCCGAGCCGGTCTGCAACGGCACCGCCGAGGTCCCGCTGATCTACAACCTGCCCATCGACATCGCGCGGAAAGAGCTGGCCGACGCCGGGTGGCAGCCCGTGCCCTTCTCCGGCGACCGGTCCGAAAGCATGGGCCTCGACGGCGAGATCGCCGCGCGTGGGGTGACGGAGGTCGACATCTGTTCCGGCACCGGCTTCGGCTTCTGCGGCTATGCCTATTCGGGGCCCGCTGGCAACCTGGGCGTCACCACGATGGGCGAATTCGGCGAGGATGGCAGCTTCCCCATCGTCGCAGGCTACGGGGTCGACTGCCGCTGACCAGGTCTTAAGTTTTCGTGAACGCCCGCAGACAAGCCATTGATTTCATTTGCCTGAAAGCGGCTGTCCACCGTGGACACCTCTGGACAGCCGCCGCCCGACCTGCCATCCTGACCCCATGAAAGCCCCCTCCCTCAACGTCCTCGGCGAACCCTTGGAGTCCTGCTCCACCGACCCGGTCACCGGCTTCTTCCGCGACGGCTGCTGCAACACGGGTCCCATGGACCGCGGCCTCCACACCGTCTGCGCCCTGATGACCGAGGAATTCCTGGCCCTGTCCAAATACCTCGGCAACGACCTGTCGACCCCCCGGCCAGAATACGGGTTCAAAGGGCTGAAGGCAGGCGATCAGTGGTGCCTCTGCGCGTCCCGGTTCCTGCAGGCGCACGAGGAAGGCGCCGCCCCCAAGGTCCGCCTTGCCGCGACGCACCAGGCAACGCTTGCCGTCGTCCCCCTGGACATCCTGCGGCAATACGCCACCGACTGACCGGGTGGACAGCCGTCCCCCGCGGCGCGACACCTGACCCATGATCCCGCCCCGCTTTGACATCGGCGAAGACCAGATCGCCCGCGTCGTGACGACGTTCTACGCCTGCATCCGCGAACACCCCGGCCTGGGTCCGGTCTTCGCCGCCCATGTCACGGATTGGCCCGCGCACGAGGCGAAGATCACCCGCTTCTGGCGGAACGCGATCCTGCACGAACGCAGCTACGACGGGAACCCGCTGGCCGTGCACCGCGCCGCAGGGGATGTCCGGCTGGGAATGTTCGACGTCTGGCTCGGCCTCTTCGACAGCGTGCTGAAGCTGGAACTCCCGCCCGAGCCCGCCGCCGCCTGGTCGGCGCTGGCGCATCGGATCGGGCGCGGCCTGATGTTCGGGATGCAGGGCGCCGAGGGCGCGCCGCCGTCACTTCGCTGAAACGGCAGCCTTCGGCGCGGTGTCCTGCATCGGCCGGATCGACCCGTCGTCGCGCATCAGGTCCTCGATGAACAGCGACAGAAGCTGCGGTCGCCCCGTCACCCCCGCCTTGCGGTAGATCGCGTTGGTCTGCGCCTTGACCGTGCCTTCGCTGGTCGAGCGCAGCTGGGCGATCTCGGCTGTCGACATGCCCTTGATCGCGAACAGCGCCACATCGCTTTCCGAGGGCGTCAGTCCCCATTCCTGGAACCGCTCAAGCAAGAGGTCGCCAAAGGCACCCGAGGCGCGGCGCAACTGCTCTTCGGCGCGGTGACGGTCCTTCAGCGCGCGGCGCAGCATCAGACCGCCCAACACCAGGCCCAGAATCAGGCCCAGCGAGGCTCCGATCTCCATCGCCTCGCGCATTTCCCAGCTGATTGGTGTGCTGCGGATGCCCAGAACCGATGACAGGATGTCGGACACGAAGAAGAAGGCGCAAAGGGCCTGGATCACGAAGATCGCGATGAAGGGTGCAGCGCGTTTCACCTGGTGGGCCGACGGCAGATACGGGGATCAGTCGTCGTCATCGCCGCCGCCGCTGCCGCCCGAGCCGCTGTTGCCACCACCCGAACCGCTGTTGTCGTCGTCATCATCGTCATCGTCATCATCGTCGTCATCATCATCGTCATCGTCGTCATCGTCGTGGTCACGGCCCGACTTGGAGCCGCGGTCATCGATGATCGCCACCTTGCCGTCCTTGCCGCTTTTCGGCGACCAGAGGTCACGCAGGATCTCGCCACTGTTCGGGTTGACGATGATTTCGCGGTTGCCGTCCCCGCGGACGCCGGTGATGCGGACGCGCCCCAAGAGGGTGCGCTCCTGTTCGATGTCACGGAACCCCAGCCGCCTGAGTTGCCGGACAATGCTGTCGACAACCTCGTTTGAAAACGCCGGTGTCGCCACAGCGATCCCTGCGGCCAGTCCGGAAAGAAACGCCCGCCGTTTCATTTCGTCACCCCGATCTTGGTCGAACAACTATGTTCCATGCCGAAAGCCCCGGCAAGACCGGGGCTTTCGCTTGCGTCACTGCAGGGGCCTTCAGTCGTCGTCCCCGCCCTTGCCGCTGTTGTCGTCATCGTCGTCATCATCATCATCGTCATCATCGTCATCATCATCGTCGTCGTCGTCATCGTCGTCATGATCCGACCCATGATGATCGTCGTCGTCGTCCTCATCCTCGTCGTCTTCGAAGTCCTTCTTGACGGTCTTCACCTCGATGCCGGTCCGGTCGCGGTAGTCGTCATCCGCGGCTTCTTCTTCCTGCTTGATGATGTCGCCGGTCTCGTTGTCGTAGATGACCTCGACCTTGCGATCGCCCTTGACGGCTTCCACCTTGGTCTGGGTCAGGCCGATCTTCACTTCCACGTAGGAAAAGCCCTTGGCCCGATAGTCTTCGGCCAGCTGCTTGCCATCGATCGCAGCGAAGGCTGCACCGGCCGACAGGGCGATCGCCGCGGTGTAGGTCAGGAGTTTCGTTCTCAGCTTCATCTGGTGGTCTCCATCTGGTTTCGGTCCAGCTCGTCCAGGGGCCGCATGACCACCGTCGAGAGCATGGGAGGAGAAAGCGCCCTTTCCGCCGCCCTTACCATTGGACTGGGGTTTACTGCCGGGCCCATAGTCCCCGGGTTTGCGCGCCTAAACCCAAGTTTATGGGTTTGGATGGGCCAGGCGCGCCTTTCCGCGGGGAAATCACGCCGGGGAGGTGGCCCAGGTCGAATCGCCCTATGAAAAAAGCCCGCAGCACGGGGCGGCGGGCTTTTCGGGAAAGAGGGGGGTGGGGGCCGTCAGACCTTCATTTGCACGCCCAGGTGCTTGGCAACGGTGAAGATGTCCTTGTCGCCGCGCCCGCACATGTTCATCACGATGATCTTGTCGCTGGACAGCGTCGGCGCCAGCTTCATGACCTGCGCCAGCGCATGGCTCGGCTCCAGCGCCGGGATGATTCCCTCCAGCTTGCAGCACAGCTGGAACGCCTCCAGCGCCTCGGCATCGGTGATGCTGACGTATTCGGCACGGCCCACATCATGCAGCCAGGAATGCTCCGGCCCGATGCCCGGATAGTCGAGGCCCGCCGAGATCGAGAACCCCTCAAGGATCTGCCCGTCGGCGTCCTGCAGAAGGTAGGTCCGGTTGCCATGCAGCACACCCGGCCGCCCGCCAGTAAGGGATGCGCAATGCTCCATCCGGTCATCGACACCCTTGCCGCCCGCCTCGACCCCCACGATCCGCACCGAGGGATCATCCAGGAACGGGTAGAACAGCCCCATCGCGTTCGACCCACCGCCGATGGCCGCAACGATGACGTCCGGCAGACGGCCTTCGCCCTCCTGCTCGGCCAGCTGCCAGCGGACCTCTTTCCCGATGATCGACTGGAAATCGCGCACCATCGCCGGATAGGGATGCGGGCCCGCCACGGTGCCGATGCAGTAGAAGGTGTCGCGGACGTTGGTCACCCAATCGCGCAGCGCGTCGTTCATCGCATCCTTCAGCGTGCCGCGACCGGAGGTCACCGGAATCACCTCGGCCCCCAGAAGCTTCATCCGGAAGACGTTCGGCGCCTGGCGTTCGACATCATGCGCGCCCATGTAGACCACGCATTTCAGCCCGAACTTCGCGCAGACCGTCGCCGTCGCCACGCCATGCTGCCCTGCGCCGGTTTCCGCGATGATCCGGGTCTTGCCCATCCGCCGCGCCAGGATGATCTGCCCCAGCACGTTGTTGATCTTGTGCGCGCCGGTGTGGTTCAGCTCGTCGCGCTTCATGTAGACCTTGGCGCCGCCGAGGTGCTCCGTCAGGCGCGGCGCGAAGTACAGCGGCGAGGGACGGCCCACATAGTGCTTCCACAGGTCGTCCATCTCGGCCCAGAAGCTCGGGTCGGTCTTGGCGTAGTTGTAGCGCTCTTCCAGTTCCAGGATCAGCGGCATCAGGGTCTCGGACACGAACCGCCCACCGAAGAGGCCGAACCGGCCCTGCTCATCAGGCCCCGTCATGAAGCTGTTCAACCCGTCCTCGGCCATGATCCGTCCCCTTTTTCCGTTCCCCCCGATGTAGCGCCCCGGGAGCCGTTGGGAAAGGCCTCACTGCGCCGGTTGGGGCGCGGGGCGGAAGGTGCGGGCAATCGTCAGGTAGCCCAGCCCGCAGGCGAGGACCCCGATGGCAAGCGGCAGGTAGTAGTCGAAGCCCAGGTACAGAAGCGTCGCCGCGGTCAGGCAGGACAGGCAGGTGCCCAGGTCCCAGCCGCCCTCGGCGACGATGTGGAAGCGCAGGGGACAGGGCGACTGGCGGGCCAGGTTGTAGACCCGCGCGTTGAAGGCGGTGGCATACAGCGGCCAGGCCAGCGCGGCCAGGGCATTGGCCGCCACCGCCAGCATCGGCACGGGCCAGCCGAACATCCGCGCCACCGCCGCCAGGGTCAACGCGGCAAAGCCGATCTGCACCGCCCCCAGCCCGCGCCCAAGGTCGATGGCCCGGCCCAGGATCAGCCCGCCCACTGCGCCGGCCAGACCGCTGAGCGCCATCGCGCCGCCGAAGGCCGCGTAGCTGGACCCCAAGGTCAGGAACAACGCGATCAGCCAGGTGAAATGGAACGACCCCGCGCGCAAACCGTCGGCGAACAGCACCGTCCGCGCCGCAATCCGCGCCTCGCGGGGCATCTCGGCCTGGGGGGCCACCACCGGATCGGGACCCAGAAGGACCGGCACCGTCGACAGCGCCATCGCCAGCGCCACGGTGCCAAAGGCGACTTCGGGTGAGAAGGCGGTCAAGAGAAGCCCTGTCACCGCGGGGGCCAGGATGCCCATGCCCATCCCGATCAGCTCGATGGCGCTCGTCTGCTTGCCGCGCGCATGGTTGTCGCCCATCAGCGCGACGTAGGAATGGTAGGTCGTCCAGTACAGGCTGCTCGAGAACGCCCAAAGCGCGAGGTAGACGAACAACAGCCACCCGGTCCCGGTGATCTGCGACAGGATCGGGTAGGTCGCCGCCTCGGCCAGGATCGCCACCACCAGCGCGCGGCGCAGGCCGACCCTTCGCACCAATGGCAGGACCAGCTTGCGGAACAGGATGCGGCTGCCGAACATCGCCCCGATCGCCAGAAGCACGACCGGCGCCGGGATGCCCTCGTTCAGCAGGTAGACGAAGGCAAAGGCCTCGCCGCCGTAAGAGGCAAAGGCCTGCAGTGCGGCGTGGACATAGACCAGGTTGAAACTGCGGTTGGAAAAGTAGCTCAAGATCAGCCCGCCGCCGCGACAAAGGCCGCGATCTTGGCCGCATCCTTCACCCCCGGCGCGCTTTCGACGCCCGAAGCCACATCCACCTGCCGCGCGCCTGTCAGCCGGATCGCCTCCGCCACGTTGTCGGGCGTCAGGCCCCCGGCCAGCATCCAGGGCTTCAGCCACTTGCGCCCGACCAGAAGCCGCCAGTCGAAGGTCAGCCCGTTGCCCCCCGGCAGCACCGCGCCCTTGGGGGCCTTGGCATCGACCAGGATCTGGTCCGACACCAGTTGATAGTCCAGAAGCTGGGCCAGGTCCGCCTCCTCGGCCACCCCGATCACCTTCATCACCGGCAACCCATAGCGCGCCTTGATTTCGGCCACGCGGGCCGGGGTCTCGTGGCCATGAAGCTGCAGCATGTCCAGGGGCACCTCAGCCACGATCCCGTCCAGCGTCGCGTCGTCGGCATCCACCACCAGAGCGACCTTGCACAGCCCGTCCGGCGCGGCCAGCGCCAGAAGCCGCGCCTCGGCGGGCGTCACATAGCGCGGCGACTTCGGAAAGAAGTTGAACCCGGCATAGGCTGCCCCGGCCTTGGCCACGGCAGCCACATCCCCGGGCGTCTTCAGCCCGCAGATCTTGACCCTGACCTCGCCCATCAGCGCTTTTCCAACAGCGCCAGGACCTCGTCCTTCGGCGGGACGGATGTGGAGTCCTTCAACACCGCCAGCTCACGCTCCAGCCGGGCGACCTCGCGCGATTTCTGGCTGGCAGCGGCGCGGTGGCCGTGTTCGCGGAACCATTCCCAGACAAAGCCGATCAGCACCCCGGCAATGATCCCGGCAAAGATCACCACGAACAGCGGCAGCTCCATCGCCCAGGTCAGCCCGGTCAGCGTGGCCAGATCGTCGGGCAGAAGCCGCACTGTCACCGGCGCGCGGTTGGCCAAGGCGACGGTCAGCAGCGCCAGACCCAGAAGGACCAGCAGGATAATGCGAAGATAACGGATCATGTCAGCGCCCCCGGGGGTTCGGGCGCACTATCTGCCCGTTCCAGACCGGGCGCAAGCGCGTGCGGGGCTACTTGCCGTTCAGCCGGTCGCGCAGAAGCTTGCCAGTCTTGAAGAACGGCACCTTCTTGTCATCGACCTTCACAGCCTCGCCGGTGCGGGGGTTGCGACCGACCCGGGCGTCGCGCGCCTTGACCGAGAACGCGCCGAAGCCGCGCAACTCCACTCGGTCGCCCTTGGCCAGCGCCTCGATGATCTCCTCGAAGACCGTGTTCACGATCCGCTCGACATGCCGCTGGGTCAAATGCGGGTTCTCATCCGCGATCTTCTGGATCAGTTCCGAACGGATCATCCGTGTCCCCCCTGTGGTTCGGTCCCTGGCAGGCGACCGCCACGCTGTTGTTCTCGCAGGACTATAGCGGCAGGATTTGTGTTCGGGCAAACAAAAACCGGGACTTGGCGCAAAGGAAAAGGCCCCGCTTGTGGCGGGGCCTCTCGGTTCAATCACAGGTTCGCGCGTCGGAACCCTTAGCTGCGGTCCTTGAGCGCTGCGCCCAGGATGTCGCCCAGCGAGGCGCCCGAATCGGACGAGCCGTACTGTTCGACCGCTTCCTTCTCTTCGGCGATCTCGCGCGCCTTGATCGACAGGCCCAGCTTGCGGGTCTTCGGGTCGATGTTGGTCACGCGCACGTCGACGTGGTCGCCGACCTGGAACCGCTCCGGCCGCTGGTCGGCACGGTCACGCGACAGGTCGGACCGGCGGATGAAGGACTTCTGGCCGTTGTATTCGACCTCGATCCCGCCTTCCTCGATCGCGGTCACGGTCACGGTGATGATCGCGCCACGCTTCACGCCGTCCACCGCATCGGTGAAGGTGTCGTCGCCCAGAGCCTTGATGGAAAGCGAGATGCGTTCCTTCTCGACGTCCACTTCGGTGACGGCGGCCTTGACCGTGTCGCCCTTGCGGTAGTTCTGGATGGCTTCCTCGCCGCGCTGGTCCCAGGACAGGTCGGAAAGGTGCACCATCCCGTCGATGTCGTTGTCGAGGCCGACGAACAGACCGAATTCGGTGATGTTCTTGACTTCGCCTTCGATCGCCGAGCCGACCGGGTGGGTTTCCGCGAAGACTTCCCACGGGTTGCGCTGGGTCTGCTTCAGGCCAAGCGAAACACGACGCTTGGCGCTGTCGATTTCCAGCACCATGACGTCAACCTCTTGCGAGGTGGAGACGATCTTGCCGGGGTGCACGTTCTTCTTGGTCCAGGACATTTCGCTGACGTGAACCAGGCCCTCGACCCCGGCTTCCAGCTCCACGAAGGCGCCGTAGTCGGTGATGTTGGTGACGCGGCCCTTGTGGACCGTGCCCAGCGCGTACAGCTTCTCGACCGCATCCCACGGATCGGACTGCAGCTGCTTCATGCCGAGGCTGATGCGATGGGTGTCCTTGTTGATCTTGATGACCTGAACCTTGACGGTCTCGCCGATCGACAGGATTTCCGACGGGTGGTTGACGCGGCGCCAGGCCATGTCGGTGACGTGCAGAAGGCCGTCCACACCGCCCAAGTCAACGAAGGCACCGTATTCGGTGATGTTCTTGACCACGCCATCCACGACCTGACCTTCGACCAGGTTGCCGATGACTTCGGCGCGCTGTTCGGCACGCGACTCTTCCAGGATCGCCCGACGCGAGACAACGATGTTGCCGCGACGACGGTCCATCTTCAGGATCTGGAACGGCTGCTTCATGCCCATCAGCGGGCCAGCGTCACGCACCGGGCGGACGTCAACCTGCGAACCGGGCAGGAAGGCAACAGCGCCACCCAAGTCGACCGTGAAGCCGCCCTTGACGCGACCGAAGATCGCGCCGTCGACGCGCTGCTCGGCGGCATAGGCTTTTTCCAGACGGTCCCAGGCTTCCTCGCGGCGGGCCTTTTCACGGCTGATCTGGGCTTCACCGCGGGCGTTCTCCACGCGGTCCAGATAGACCTCGACGGTATCGCCGACCGAGATGTTCGGGGCTTCGCCCGGGTTTGCGAATTCCTTGAGGTCGATGCGGCCTTCCATCTTGTAGCCGACATCGATGATGGCCTGGCCCGCTTCGATCGCGATGACCTTGCCCTTGACGACAGTGCCCTCTTCAGGGGTGTCGATCTCGAAGCTTTCCTTCAGCAGGGCTTCGAATTCGTCCATGGATGCTTTAGCGCACATGTAGATCAGTTTCCTTTTCTCGTGTTTCACAGGCCATGCGGTTGGCTCCGCCGGTCTTGGCCCTGAACGAAAAAACACACCCATCCGGAAAACCGGCGAGCTTGAGTCCTTTCAGGATGCGCGGCCTATAGCCCCATCAGGCAGGTGAGGCAAGGGAAAGCGGTCGCAGCAGGGTGCGCCAGGATGCCTAAAGCCCGAATCTTTCGCGCGGGACCCCGACGCGGGCGAAGGCGGCGAAGGCGCGGTCTTCGAAATCCGGGGCGGCCAGGTCCAGGGCGTGGCGACTGAAGTACCAATGTACCATCTTTGCATAGGGCCAGTCGGTGGCCAGCGCGGTCTCCAGCGCCGCGGGAAAGTCCGCCGCCCCGTCCGCCTGGGTCACCAGCGACGGAAAGCCCGACCGGCCGAACAGGATCGCGGGCTTGCGGTGCAGGAACCCCTCCATCGCCACGGCCGAGTTGACCGACACGGTCACCGCCGCCGCCGCGAGCACGTCGTGGACATTGGCCTCGGTCGCCTGCACCCGCGCGCCCTGCGCGATGGCGCGGTCGATGGCGGCGCGACCTTCCTCCAGCACCTGCGGATGCGGCTTCACCAGCACCGGCCGCCCACCCGCGCCCTGCGCGACCGCCAGGATCAGCTCGTCCATCGCCAGATTGCAGCGTCCCATGAAGAAGGCCGAGGGTCCCTGCAGGAACAGGGCCACCGCGCCTTGCGGCAGGTCCTGCGCTACCTCGCGCGGCTGCTGAAAGCGCGACCTTCGGCGCTGGACCAACTGCTTGTTCAACCGGGCAAAGAACCGGTCTGCCGCATCGCCGTCTACCTCTTCGGCCTCGAACACCGCGCGCGACGCCGCGCTATCGGAATGTACGCCGCGCGGGTCCATCTGCCAGAAGCCCAGAAGATAGGCCAGCGCGGCGTTCAGCCAGCCATCCGCCTCGACCCGGCCGTTCTCCACGACATGGATATTGCCGTCCGGGGTGACCTGGTGGCCGCGCTGCATTTCCTCGGCCGTGCGGGCGACGGCGCGGAAGGTCAGGCCACGGGCCTCGCACATCTCGGCCAGCCGGGTGAACACCGCCAGCCGGGGCCGTCCCCGCCAGTCCTGTAGATCACGCGGATTGATGTGCAGGTGAATCTCGGGCCTTGCGGTCATCGCCGCCCTGCAAGCCGCGCCTCGACCAGGGCGCAGGCGGCTGCGACGGCATCGGGGATCGCAAGGGCGCTGGTGTCGATCACCACCGCATCCTCGGCCGTCCGCAACGGCGCATCGGCCCGGCCCATGTCCCGGGCATCCCGCGCCTTGACCTCGTCCAGGACGCGGGCCTCGTCGCCGCCCACTTCCAGCCAGCGGCGGTGCGCGCGCACCTCGGGGCTCGCGGTGACGTACAGCTTCACCTCGGCCTCGGGGCAGATCACCGTGCCGATGTCGCGCCCGTCAAGAACCGCCCCTCCCGCCTGCCGGGCAAAGCGGCGCTGGAAGTCCAGAAGCGCGGCGCGGACCTCGGGGATCGCGGCCACCCGGCTGGCGGCCTGCCCGGCCTCGAGGGTGCGCAGGTCGTCGCGCTGCAGGTCTTCGGGCGACAGGCGACGCGCGGCCTTAACCGGATCGCCGCCCAGCATGCCGACGGCGCGGTACAAAAGCCCCGTGTCCAGATGCCGGAAGCCGAACCGCGCCGCCAGGGCCCGACCAATCGTGCCCTTCCCCGCCGCCGCCGGCCCATCGATCGCCACCGTGAAGATCATCGTCCCGCCCTGCGCCCGCCCTGGATGCAAGACGCCGGGTTAAGGGGAATCGCCTTCAGCGTGAAGTCCCTTTTGCACCTCGACTGCCCGGCGATTAGGCAATCTGCCCGCTTTCCCCTAGGGCAACTACCCCAAGCCCTTGAAAATCCTTGGCCAAAATCTGCCACTGCAAGGCATTTTCGCCGATTCCCGCTTGGATTCACCCGGCAAGCTGCCTATCTTTGGCTCTGCGACGTTATCTTTTCGACCACTGTCTCCGACCATCGGCCACAGCAATCGACTACAGCTGACGGGGCCAAGCCGCTGCATTCCGCGGGCGGCACGACTATAGGAGACTTCACGATGGCCAAGGGCACCGTGAAATGGTTCAATGAAACCAAGGGCTACGGCTTCATTGCCCCGGAAGGCGGCAAGAAGGACGTGTTCGTGCACATCACCGCGCTGGAGCGTGCGGGTCTGCGCAGCCTGAAAGACGGCCAGCCGGTCACCTTCGATATCGAAGCGGGCCGTGACGGTCGCGAATCGGCTACGAACCTCGCTCTGGCGTAAGGCCGGGCTGCCCGAAACGTTCCGGGGGCGGTGCGCCGCCCCCAGACACCTCAATTCATCGTCACTGTCGCCCGATCGCGCAGGACATGATCGAACCCGATGCGAAAGCTTGCGTCGGACACATCCTCGGGCAGGCAGACCGCCGTACGGCGCCCCAGGGGATAGGCGGGAACGTCGAACTCACGGCTGACCAGCATCACCCGCATCTTCGCATCGCCCGCGATCAGCGCCGAGATCGCCTTTTCCGCCCCGGCGATGCCGCCGAACCCGTCGCAATCCATCACGAAAAGATCATATCCGACACGGTCTTGCAGGATCGTGGTCACCGCTTCCTGAAGGTCGTCCGTCGCATCCACAAGGCTGCCGTATTCCGCAAGGCGCTGGCAGGTGCGCCCCTCACCCTGGTCAGTCAACACCATGACCCGCACACCCAAGGTATGCGATGCAACCTTCTGGCGGTCGGTCTGCATGAAAGTCTGCATGCGCACTCCTCCACTACCTTATGCCAGTGTCACCAACAATGCGGAGAGCTTTCGCCCGAAAAAAGGAAAACTGCAGGAATTCTACCAACTAGCTGCCACATTCAAGCCAGAGTCGGCAGCCGCCGGGGCCACCAGAACACTGTTGCTGCAAGACTCACCCTAAGCCCGGCTGGGAAACCGGTGATGACGCTGTTAACCTATTCCGTACAGAAATGCAGCCCCCAGTATCGGATTTCCCAAGATTCCCTGCGAGGACAAAGATGAATCGTCACATCAAAATGACAGATATTGATCTCCGTAAGGACCTTGCAGCGGCGTTTCGCTGGACTGTCCGGCTGAACCTGCACGAAGCAGTGGCCAACCACTTCTCGCTGGCGGTGAACCGCGAGGGGACCCGATTCCTCATAAACCCGAACGGTCGGCACTTCAGCCGGATCACCGCTTCCTCCCTGGTCGAGATCGACGCGAACGACCCGGGCACCATGTCGCGCCCCGATGCACCGGACCCCACCGCCTGGGGCCTGCATGGCGCGATTCACCGCGCCTGTCCGCATGCCGTCTGCGTGATGCATGTCCATTCCGTGCATGCAACCGTCCTGGCCAGCCTCGCCGACTCGCGCCTGCCTGCCATCGACCAGAACTCTGCTATGTTCTTCAATCGGCATGTCGTTGACGACCACTACGGCGGCATGGCGTTCGAGGCCGAGGGCGCGCGCTGTGCGGCCCAGCTGGCTGACCCGAAGATCGTGGCGATGGTCATGGGCAACCATGGCGTCCTGGTCATCGGTCGCAGCGTCGCCGAGGCGTTCAACCGGCTTTACTACTTTGAACGCGCCGCCGAGACCTATATCCGCGCGCTGCAAACCGGCCGCCCGCTGCGGGTCCTGCCCGACGAGATTGCCGAGAAGACCGCCCGCGAATGGGAGGCCTATCCGGGCTTTGCCGACACCCACCTGCGCGAGCTGCGCGCCATCCTCGACGTCGAGGACCCGTCCTACGCCGACTAGCGCCACATAGCCGCAGCGCCGGAAAATCGGCTTCGCTTTTCGCCGCCCCTGCCCTAGATCAGGGTTCAAAGGGAGTGCCCAATGTTTTCCGACCCGCTCTTCATCTTCGCCGCCGTGGCCTGCATCGTCGTGCTGGGCATCCTCTTGTTCGGCATCGGCACCTTCGCCAAGGGCGGCGAATTCAACAAGCGCAACGCCAACAAGATCATGCGCTGGCGCCTGGGTGTCCAGTTCGTGGCGGTCGTCCTGATCGTCGCCTTCGCCTGGCTGCGGGCGCGGGGGCAGTAACATGGTCGTTCTCTCGAAGATCTACACCAAGACCGGCGACGCCGGGGAAACCGCGCTCGGCAACGGCGCGCGTGTGGCAAAGCATTCGCTGCGGGTCAGCGCCTACGGCACCGTCGATGAAACGAATGCCACCGTGGGCCTCGCCCGCCTGCATGCGACCGGCGACATGGCTGACGCGCTGAAACGCATCTCGAACGACCTCTTCGACCTGGGCGCGGACCTTTGCACGCCCGACCGGCATCTGGATGCAACTCTCTCCTACACGCCCTTGCGGATGATCGAAGGCCAGGTCGCGCGGCTGGAGCGTGAGATCGACGCGATGAACGAAAAGCTCACGCCCTTGCGCAGTTTCATCCTGCCCGGCGGGTCGGTCCTCGCCGCCCAACTGCACCTCTGCCGCACCGTCTGCCGCCGGGCCGAGCGCCTGGTCGTCGAAACCGCGACGATGGAGGACGTGAACCCCGAGGCCGTCCGCTACCTCAACCGCCTGTCGGACTGGTTCTTCGTCGCGGGCCGCATCGCCAACAACGACGGCAAGGATGACGTGCTGTGGGTTCCCGGCCTTACGCGCTGACACGGACGGCTCGTCGAGCACTTCGTGCACTCCTCGCAGGTCTTTACGACGAGTGCACGAAGTGCTCGAGGAGTTGCCACCCCTGCTGATCGCCCGCAACGATCAAAACGCGGCGTCGCGTCGCGCCAACCTGTCGCATTTGGTCTGTTCCGAAAGCCCCCGTTCCGGTAACAGGCGGGCGAGAGCTTGTGCGCCCGCAAGGGCGCGGAACGAAGGAGTTTGCGGCCATGAAGGTTCTGGTCCCGGTCAAGCGGGTGATCGACTACAACGTGAAGGTGCGGGTGAAGGCGGACGGGTCGGGGGTTGACCTCGCCAACGTCAAGATGTCGATGAACCCCTTCGACGAGATCGCTGTCGAAGAGGCGATCCGCCTGAAGGAAAAGGGCTTGGCGACCGAGGTCGTCGTCGTCTCCATCGGCGTGAAGCAGGCGCAGGAGACGCTGCGCAATGCGCTCGCCATGGGTGCCGACCGCGCGATCCTGATCGAGGCTGCCGCTGACGTTCACACCGATATCGAGCCGCTCGCGGTGGCGAAGTTGCTGGCCGCTGTCGTCAAGGAAGAGGCCCCGGGCCTGGTCCTCTGCGGCAAGCAGGCGATCGACAACGACATGAACGCGACGGGCCAGATGCTGGCGGCGCTGCTCGGCTGGTCGCAGGCCACTTTTGCTTCGGAAGTCGCCATCGAGGGCGACCACGCGAAAGTCACGCGGGAAGTCGACGGCGGCTTGCAGACCATCACCGTGAAGATGCCGACGATCATCACCGTCGACCTGCGCCTGAACGAGCCGCGCTATGCGTCACTCCCGAACATCATGAAGGCCAAGGCCAAGCCGCTTGCCGCAAAGACGCCTGCCGACTACGGCGTGGACGTCTCGCCGCGCCTGTCGGTCGTGAAGACCGTCGAACCGGCGGGCCGCAAGGCGGGCGTGAAGGTCGGCTCGGTGGCCGAGCTGATTGCAAAACTCAAAGACGAAGCGGGGGTGATCTGAGATGGCCGTTCTTCTTCTTGCTGATGTTGTCGAGGGCAAGCTGGCAACCGACCAGGTCGCCAAGGCGCTGACCGCGGTGAAATCGCTGGGTCCGGTGACAGTGCTGGTCGCGGGCACGGGCGGTGATGCCGCTGCGGCCGAGGCGGCGACGCTGGACGGCGTGGCCAAGGTCCTCTTCGCCGACGACCACGCCTATTGCCACGGGATGAGCGAACCCAACGCCGCGCTGGTCGTGTCGCTGGCGGGGGACTACGAGCACATCGTCGCCGCGAGCGGAGCCCTGTCGAAGTCGGTCCTGCCCCGCGTGGCGGCGATGCTTGACGTGATGGTGATCTCGGAAGTCCTTGCGGTGCATGACGCCGCGACCTTCGACCGGCCGATCTATGCCGGCAACGCGATCCAGACGGTGAAGACCTCGGACGCGAAGAAGGTGATGACGATCCGCACCGCGACCTTCGACGCGGCGGGCAAGGGCGGCAACGCGCCGGTCGAGAAGGTCTCGGCCACGGTCGATGGCGGAATGTCGGCCTGGGTCGAGGACAAGGTGGCCTCCTCCGACCGTCCGGAATTGACCTCGGCCGGGATCGTCGTCTCGGGCGGCCGTGGCGTGGGCTCCCAGGCCGACTTCGCGCTGATCGAAAAGCTGGCGGACAAGCTGAACGCCGCCGTCGGTGCCTCGCGCGCTGCGGTGGACTCGGGCTACGCGCCGAACGACTGGCAGGTCGGGCAGACCGGCAAGGTCGTCGCGCCGGAACTGTACGTGGCTGTCGGCATCTCGGGCGCGATCCAGCACCTGGCGGGGATGAAGGATTCGAAGGTCATCGTCGCGATCAACAAGGACGAAGAGGCGCCGATCTTCCAGGTCGCCGATTATGGCCTGGTCGCCGACCTCTTCACCGCCGTGCCGGAGATGATCGAAAAGCTGTAAGGTAAGGTGGGCAGCTTGCCCACCCTACGAGGGGGTCACCGCAAGGTGGCCCCCTTTTCATTGGCCATCAGCCGCGCGACTTCGGGGGCAAGCCTTTCGGCCACTTCGGCGTGGACGGCTGCCCCGGGCAAGGCGCGGGCCTGCAGCGCCTCGGTCGGCGGGACGGTCATCCCTGCGGCGCCCTCTGCCATCGCGGCGGGGGATGCCACGATCTCGACCAGCGGCGTGGCCGGTCCGGCCAGCGCCGCAAGCATGGTCCGGTCGACCAGCCAGGGGCCGAACCCGGGGTCAGGCTCCACCGCCACTGGCAGAGGCGCGGTGTCCGACATCCAGACCAGCACCCGGCACGCAGGCAGACAGGCCAGCAGGCTGCGCACCCGTTGCAGCCAGGTGCCCTGCAAGACCTGCCGCACCCGCGCGAACCGCAGCGGATCGGCGCGGTGCAGGACCGTCAGCAGGTGGCGGGTGAAGTGAATCTCGGTGAACTCGACCTCGGGGTACAGCGCGCGCAAGGCCGGGGTCGCCGCCAGGAACCGGTCATTCCGCCGCGCGTGGACGGTGTAGAGCGGGTTGCTCAGCCCTTCGGCCCCGGTGATCTGGACGATGGCGACCGCCGCCCCGGCAGCAATCTTCAGCGCCGCAGGGTCCGTCAGGTACAGGTCCGGCCCGGCGTTCTGCGCCGCAAGGTTCGCCACCGGCAGCTGCAATGCCTGCTCCAGCAGCTCAGGGTAAGGCCGAGCCACGTACTTGCCAAAGCTGGCCGAACCACCCAGCACCGCGACATAGGGGCCGGTCAGGTCGCGCTGCGGCCCCCGGAACAGCGCCTTCGACGCGCCATAGCGGCATGGAAAATAATCGAGCGCCCCCGCGCCCGCATCGAGATGCATCATCCCACCACCCGAATTCACTTCACCCGCCACAAAGCCTGCCCGAGGGTGGTTGCCGAATGGCTAAAATCTGGCGATCGGCTAAAGGTCTAAGCACTTCCTGCCTGCCTTGCGCGGGCGGGATCAGCCGGGCATAACCCTTGGCGACAGATGGAGGATGCGATGGAGATCAAACTGGTGGGCGTCGTCGGCGCCGGGCAGATGGGCAATGGCATCGCCCATGTCTTCGCGCTGGCCGGTTACGACGTCCTGATCAACGACATCTCGGAAGACAGCCTGGCCAAGGCGCTTGCCACCATCGAGAAGAACCTCGACCGCCAGGTCAGCCGCGGCAAGGTCCTGCCCGCCGACAAGCGCGCGGCGATGGAGCGGATCAAGACTACGCTGAAACTCTCCGACCTCGGCCCCTGCGACCTGATCATCGAGGCCGCCACCGAACGCGAGACGGTGAAGCAGGCGATCTTCGAGGACCTGCTGCCGCACCTGAAGCCCACGACGATCCTGACCTCGAACACCTCGTCGATCTCGATCACCCGGCTAGCTTCCCGCACCGACCGGCCGGAAAAGTTCATGGGCTTCCACTTCATGAACCCGGTCCCGGTGATGCAGCTGGTCGAACTGATCCGGGGGATCGCGACCGATCAGGAGACCTGGGAAACGCTGCACGAGGTCGTCCGCAAGCTCGGCAAGACCGCTTCCAGTTCCGAGGACTTCCCGGCCTTCATCGTCAACCGCATCCTGATGCCGATGATCAACGAGGCGGTCTATACGCTGTACGAAGGCGTGGGCTCGGTGAAGTCCATCGACGAGTCGCTGAAGCTCGGCGCCAACCACCCGATGGGCCCGTTGGAGCTGGCGGATTTCATCGGGCTGGATACGTGTCTCTCGATCATGAACGTGCTGCACGAAGGGCTGGCGGATACCAAGTACCGGCCATGTCCTTTGCTCACGAAATATGTCGAGGCGGGCTGGCTGGGCCGCAAGACGCAGCGGGGGTTCTATGACTACCGAGGCGAAGTGCCGGTGCCGACGCGGTGAGGGCGCGAGCGCACAAGAGGCACAACTGCTCTGCTAGCTTGAAGCGGCATCATCTTTCGCTGAACAGGCAAACTCAACTTGCCAGCCGTTGTCCGTTCTGACCGCCGTATCTATCCACCGAAGCGGTGCGGCATTCAGGCCCTCTGCTACGCATAGTGCGCCTGTGATCAAGACAGCTGCCAGGTAGGTCGCGTGCTCTGACAGGTCCGGGGAGCTTATTGCCAAGATTGACGCAGTCTGCGGGTGACCAGCGATGACTGACGCTTCGAAGTCAGTTCCCAGAAAGGTCCCACGATGGGAACTCGACGCTCCCTTTGTCGTCAGGGCCGTTTCGAGACTAAACGACGAGATAACGGCAGCAACATCCACAGTTCCGTCTGCGAGACGAGGGGCTTCGACCGTCTCTGCAGACCCTACTGAACCGCAAAAGATTAGAGGAATTACAACGCGAAGCATCGGGGCATTCCTCTGTGCGAAGGCCTACATCTTTCGCCTAAATCCGCGATACTCGGCAACTGCCAATTACTTTCCTAACCCCAGCGTATGCTCCCTGAGCCAGGCCAGGAACCCCCGCGGGTTGCCTTCCCAGTTCTTCAGCTCCTCCGCCGGGATCGGCGCGCCGATCACCGGACGGGTCGGCTTGAACAGGCACCGCTTGATCTCATACAGCAAAAGCCCCTGCCGGATCGTGTCCGACAGCTGGTTCGCGATCTGGAACATGCGGCTGTTCTGGCCGGGGAAGTAGATCGGCAGGATCGTGGCCCCCGTGGACTTGACGATCTTGTGGGTGAAGACGTTCCACTCGCCTTCCACCGCCGGGCCCCACCAGCCCTCGCTCATCGCGACCTTGCCCGCCGGGAACAGGATGATGACCCCGCCGGCCTTCAGGTGCGCAATCGTCTCGTCCCGCATCTGCAGGCCCAGTTCGCGGGCGTTGTCCTCGTGCGGGAAGGGGACGGGGATCATGAACTCCTCGACCTCGGGGATGCCGGTCAAAAGCGAGCGGGTCAGGATCTTGAAGTCGGACCGCACGCGGTTGACCATCTCGGCCAGGACCATCCCGTCCACCAGGCCCGAAGGGTGGTTCGAGCAGACGACCAGCGGCCCGGTCTTCGGGATCAGGGCGATCTCCTCGGGCGGGGTGTCGATCCGGATGCCCATGTGGCGGATCGCCTTGGGCCAGAACGGCGCCCCGAACGGCGCACCGGACTTTTCAAAGCTGCGGATCAGGCGCAAAAGCTGAATCTTCGCGGTCAACCACTCGATCGCGCGGATCGTGCCAGCCTTCCAGGGGTTCTTGAACGTGCCCGCATAGGACAGCCGACGCATGTCGTACTGGCGGTCAACCCGACCGGCCGCAGACGTCGGCGTCTCGGTGGCGATCTGGGTCTGTTCGGTCACTAAGCGGCTATCCCCGGTGGTCCCGACAGAGTCGGGGCATCACCGCTCAATAATCCTCTCCGAACCGCGCCGCAACCAAAGCCTCCAGCGCATCGGCGAGTTTCTCCGCCTCATCGCCGGTGCAGGTCACGTCAATCGAGGTCCCGCGCGAGGCGCCCAGCATCAGAAGTCCCATGATCGAATCGCCCGAAACCTCCATCCCGTCCTTGGCAACCGTGGCCCGGGCGTCATGCGCCTCGACCACTTCGACGAACTTAGCACTGGCACGGGCATGCAGGCCCTTTTCGTTGACGATGCGCAGATTGCGGCTGGTCATGTCGTTCCCTCAGGCCCCGCTGCCGAGGTCCAGGCTGTTGATATACTTGCGTCCCGCGTCCAACGCGGCCGCCACAGCCTCGGGTACGCCCATGTCGCGCGACTTGGCAAGCTTGATCAGCATCGGCAGGTTCGCGCCGTACAGAATCCGGCGGCCCGAGGTCGCGCAGGCCGGTAACGACAGGTTCGACGGGCTGCCCCCGAACATGTCCGTCACCAGGACCACGCCCTGCCCCACATCGACGGCATCTGCCGCCGCGCAGATTTCCGCCTGTTTGGCACTGCGGTCGTGGTCATCCTCAATGGATATCGCCCGGACACCGTCCTGTCGGCCCACGACGTGCTCCACCGCCGAGAGATACTCTCGCGCCAGGCCGCCATGTGCCACGATCACGATCCCGATCAAGCGCTCGCCACCTTCGTTGCGTCCGGCTGCACGGTGGCCGCCTTGCGTTCAAGTTCCCGGTGCCGTTTTGACACCGGCCAGCCCGCCTCTGCAAGCGCGGAACCGACCATTTCCGCCATGGCAACCGACCGATGTTGCCCGCCGGTACAGCCAAAGCCGATGGCCAGATGCGCCTTGCCCTCGTCCAGATGGGCCGGAAGGAGAAATAGAAGAAGCTCGCTCACCTTCTGGAAGAATTCGGCGAATCTCGGGTCCTTCCGCACGAAGGCTTCGACCGAGGGGTCGCGGCCATCCAGCGGGCGAAGTTCGGGCTGCCAATGGGGATTCGCCAGAAACCGGCAGTCAAAGATCATGTCCATCCCGCGCGGCACCCCGCGCTTGTAGCTGAAGGACTGGACCGACACCGACAGCCGCCCGGACACGCCTGCATCGAACCGGCGGGCAATCTCGGCCTTCAGGTCGTGCTGGGTCAGCTCGGTCGTGTCGATCAGGTGGTCGGCCCTGACCCGGATCGGGGTCAACAGGTCGATCTCGCGCTCCACCCCCTGCGCCGGGGTTTCGTCCGGGGCCAGCGGATGCCGCCGCCGCGTTTCGGAAAAGCGCTGGATCAGGACGGATGGCGCGCAGTCCAGATACAGCACTTCCAGCCCGACCCTGGGGTCGCGGGTCAGCTTGTCGATCAGCTCGATCAGCGAGGTCGCGTTGAAGTCGCGGTTGCGCACGTCCAGCCCCAGTGCGATGGGACGACCCAGGGGCGGGCCTTCCACCAACCGCGGCACCAGCGACAGCGGGATGTTGTCGATGCCTTCGTACCCCAGATCCTCAAGCACCCGGATCGCCGTCGTCCGCCCGGCGCCCGAGGGGCCGGTCACGAAGACAAGGTGATGATCCATCGACAGGTCTGGCGTCATGCTGGGTTCCGAGGCGGTCATGCCTCACGTCCGTGGCGAAGATAGAGCATCAGCGCGTCGGGAAAATGGTCATTCTGCACCTGCAGCACAAGGGCCAGGTCAATTCCCAGAATCGTGACCGTGCGGCGGGGTGGCAGGCGATCGGTTTCCCGCTGCCCCAGATCGACGACCAACCGCACGTCGACCGTATCCACCGCAGGCGCCCGCAGGATGCCGATGCCGTAGGCCTCGATCATGCCGGCCAGGTCGGGGTTCGGGCAGCTGGCAACCAGCCGGTCCCCGACCACAGTCAGCCGCGTCCGGTCATCCGACACCAGCGCCGCCCCGCGCGAGATGAGCCCAAGCGCCAGGGCCGACTTGCCCGCGCCCGAGGGGCCAAGGATCAAAAGGCCACGCCCGTCCAGCCCGACGCAGGTCGCGTGCAGCGTGTCGCTTGGCGCGGTCACAAAGGGATCACACCGGCAGGCCGACGACGAACCGCGCGCCCAGCGGGTCCGAGGTCGGATCGGCTGCCGTCGGCCGGATGTTCTCGGCCCAGATCACCCCGCCATGGGCTTCCACAATCTGCTTGGAAATCGCCAGGCCAAGGCCCGAATGCTTGCCGAATTCGCTTTGCGGGCGTTCGGAATAGAACCGCTTGAACACCTTGGTCAGCGCCTGTTCCGGGATACCCGGCCCGGTGTCTTCCACCACGATCAGCACCCGGTTCTCCCGCCGCCGCGCCCAGACCCGCACCGCATCGCCCTCTTCGCAGAAGGAGATCGCGTTCGTCACCAGGTTCACGAAGACCTGCGCCAGCCGTGCCTCCAGCCCGTGGATGGTGATCGGCTCAGGCGGCAGGTCGATGATGAAGTCCACCCCCTTCTCGCCCGCCTGCTGCGACAGGTACTGGCACAGGTTGGACAGGGTCTTGAGAAGGTTGAACTCCTCCTCTTCCTCTTTCACCAGTTCCGAATCCAGCCGCGAGGCGTTCGAGATGTCGCTGACCAGCCGGTCCAGGCGACGCACGTCGTGCTCGATCACGTCCAGAAGCTTGTCCTTCTGGTCGTCCTTCTTGACGAACCGCAAGGACCCGATCGCCGAGCGCAGGGACGCCAAGGGGTTCTTGATCTCATGCGCCACGTCAGCCGCGAACTGCTCGTTGGCGTCGATCCGGTCATAAAGCGCCGCCACCATCCCCCGCATGGCGACCGACAGACGACCAATTTCGTCAGGCCGCGCCGCAAGGTCGGGAATGCGGACCCGGCTTGGCGCCACCCGGCGCGAGTCGCGGTCGCGGCCCACTTCCGCTGCGGCGGCAAGGTCGGACAAGGGGTTCGAGATGGTCGAGGCCAGCATCAGGCTAAGGCTGATCGACAGGACCACCGCCAACAGGAACATCTGCAAGACCTGCTCGCGCTCGTACCGCACCAGCCGGTCGATCTCCTGGCTGTTCGAGGTGATCGCCACCACGCCGACCAGATCGCCCGCCACCGTGATCGGGGTCGCCACGGTGAAGTAAATGCTGCCTTCGCCGTTGCGGTTGACGCGGGTCACCACATCGCCGTTGCGTGCTCCCTCGAAGGCCGCACGGGCATTGTCGGCCGGATCGATAGTCTCGGTGCGCTCCGGCCGCCCCTGCCGGAACAGCACGGTCACGACATTCCAGACGCCTTCCAGGAAATCGGTCAGGATCGTCGGCTGGTCCGGGTCCGTTACCAGCGTCCCGGTCCCCTGCCCCACCCGCGAGGCAAGCAGCGCCCCGGTCGGGTCGAAGACGAACACCTCCAGCACCGGGTCAAGCTCGATGTCCTGCAGGGGCACGCGGAAGTCGAACCCCGAACTTCCAGGCCGCAGGTGCGCCTCGTAGACGGCCGATATCAGTTCGGCCTGCCGCACCATGCCCAGCTGGCGCTGCAGCGCCAGGCTGTCGCGGAACGGGTTCATGAACAGAACCCCCACCGCCAGCAGCACCAGCGCCATCAGATTGAAGACGATGATCTTGCGCGCCAGCGGCGACCGGTTCAGCCCGACAATGCTGCGCCCGCCCCGGCCTTCCTTCAGCCGCTCGACCGTCGCGTCGGGCGAAACCCAGTCCTCGCCCAAGAGGACATCGCCCGAGCGTTTCGGTCTCAGGTCATTCGGTGAAATCCGCGGTGCCGAGGACATCTAGGGCGGCCATCACTCTTCGTTGTAGCGATAGCCGATACCATACAACGTCTCGATGGCCGAAAATGTGTCATCAACGGACCGCATCTTCTTCCGCAGCCGCTTGATGTGGCTGTCGATGGTCCGGTCGTCGACATAGACCTGGTCATCATAGGCCACGTCCATCAGCTGGTCGCGGCTTTTCACGAAGCCGGGCCGCTGGGCCAAGGCCTGCAAAAGCAGGAATTCGGTCACCGTCAGCGCGACCTCTTTCCCCTTCCAGGTCACCGAATGGCGCAAGGGGTCCATGCGAAGCGCACCCCGCTCCATCATCCGGGTCTCTTCGGTCGCCGCCGCCTCGCCGGTGTTGATCGCCTCCTGCCGGCGCAGCAGCGCGCGGATGCGTTCCACCAGCAGCCGCTGGCTGAAGGGCTTCTTGACGTAGTCGTCGGCCCCCATCCGCAGGCCGAGAACCTCGTCGATCTCGTCGTCCTTCGATGTCAGGAAGATCACCGGGATCGAGGTCTTCTGCCGCATGCGCTGCAACAGATCCATGCCGTCCATGCGCGGCATCTTGATATCGAGGACCGCCATGTCCGGCATCCGGCGGCTGAACGCCTCGAACGCGGACTGGCCGTCGTTATAGGTCTCGACCTCGAACCCCTCGGCTTCCAGGGTCATGGCGACCGAGGTCAGGATATTCCTGTCATCGTCGACCAGCGCGATGCGGGACATCTTCGTGCCTCCCTTAAACTGCTGCAGCTGCCTTGTCTTTATTTTGCAAGCATTTTCAGGGCTGGCACCGGGATAATCAACTAAAATTCGAATCACCCCTGAAACAATGGCCGGAGTGGTGGCAATTTCGCCCCTACCGACGACAATTCTGCAACCATCCCGGGTTTGCCTGCCCATGGTGGCGCTAACGGTGGAATGATTGCGCTAACTGTTTGAAATCACGCTATTCCCGTGCAAAAATCCCATGCTATAGGCCCATTATGGCCGGCCCCCCTCAGGGCTTGTCACGGCATTCATTGGCCCGGATGTCGACCCATTGGAACCGCCGCATGTGACGTGCGGCAACGGGAGCTTGCAGGATGATCCACGGACACGTGAACCCCAACCAGACGCTGGAGACGCAAGGCATTACGGGTGTGGCGGTGGCCCACTACAACTATGCCGAGCCCGCGCTGGTCGAGGCCGCCGTCATCCGGGGCGAGGGTCGCCTGGGCCGCGGCGGGGCGTTCCTCTGCTCCACCGGCCAGTTCACCGGCCGCTCGCCCAAGGACAAGTTCGTCGTCCGCACCCCCGCGACCGAGGACACGATCTGGTGGGACAACAACGCTGCGATGACGCCCGAGCATTACGCCCGGCTCAAGGCCGACATGCTGGCCCATGTCCAGGGGCGTGAGCTGTTCGTGCAGGACCTCTACGCCGGGGCGGATCCGATCCACCGGCTCGACGTCCGTGTGGTGACCGAGCTCGCCTGGCACGGCCTCTTCATCCGCCACCTCCTGCGCCGCCCGGATCGGTCGGAACTGGACGGGTTCACCCCGGAATGGACGATCCTGAACGTCCCCTCGTTCAAGGCCGACCCCGCGCGTCACGGCACCCGGACGGAAACTGCCATCGTCCTGAACTTCGACGACAAGACCGTGCTGATCGCCAACACCGCCTATGCGGGCGAGAACAAGAAGTCGGTCTTCACCGTCCTGAACTACCTTTTGCCCGCCAAGGGCGTGATGGCGATGCACTGCAGCGCGAACCACGCCATCGGCAACCCGGTCGACGCCGCCGTCTTCTTCGGCCTCTCGGGCACCGGCAAGACCACGCTCTCCGCCTCGCCCGACCGCACACTGATCGGCGATGACGAACACGGCTGGTCCGACCGAGGCATCTTCAACTTCGAGGGCGGCTGCTACGCCAAGACCATCGACCTCAGCCCCGAGGCCGAGCCCGAGATCTACGCCACCACCCACCGCTTTGCGACCGTGGTGGAGAACATGGTCTACGACCCCGAGACGCTGGAATTGGACTTTTCCAACCGCAGCCTCACCGAAAACACCCGCTGCGCCTATCCGTTAGAAGCGATTTCGAACGCCAGCGCCTCCGGCCTTGGCGGCCACCCGCGCCATGTCGTCATGCTCACATGCGATGCCTTCGGCGTCCTGCCGCCCATCGCGCGCCTCAGCCCCGCGCAGGCGATGTACCACTTCCTCTCCGGCTTCACCTCCAAGGCCGCCGGGACGGAACGTGGCATCACTGAGCCGCAGCCCACCTTCTCCACCTGCTTCGGCGCCCCCTTCATGCCGCGCCGCCCGGAAGTCTACGGCAAGCTTCTCCAAGCCAAGATCGCCAAGCACGGCGCCTCCTGCTGGCTGGTGAACACCGGCTGGACCGGCGGCGCCTATGGCACGGGCAAGCGGATGCCGATCAAGGCGACCCGTGCGCTCTTGGCTGCGGCACTGGACGGCTCGCTGGCCAGTGCAACCTTCCGCAAGGACCCGAATTTCGGTTTCGAAGTCCCGGTCGAGGTTCCGGGCGTTGACGCCACCCTCCTCGACCCGCGCCGCACTTGGGCTGACCCGGCCGCCTATGATGCACAGGCCGCGAAACTGGTCGGCATGTTCCAGAAGAACTTCGCCCAGTACGTGCCGTTCATCGACGCCGACGTGAAGGCCGCCGCAATCGGCTGACACCCCTCGTCGTGCGCCTTCGGCTTCTCCTCGGCATCCCCAGCGAGGAGAAGCGAAGCGCACGACGAGCGGTCACATCAGCGCCAGCCGCACCATGTTCAGCCCGGTCACGACCAGCAGGCCTTGCGTCCAGCGGCGGAACCGCGCCTGGTCCAGCCGGTCCTGCACCCGGTAGCCGATGAACAGCCCGATCAGCGCCGGGACGCACAGCGCGGCGGAAAAGCCAAGGCTCTGCACATTCGCCAGCCCCGTCCCCAGATGCGCCACCAGCAGCATCACCGCGCCGATCAGGAACACCACCCCCTGCGCCCGGATCATCTGCAGCTTGTCCGCCCCGGTCGACAACAGGAAGACCAGCAAGGGCGGGCCCCAGATGCCCGATACGCCGCCATACAGCCCCCCGATCACCCCCAGCCCCCATTCCGCCCGATCGCGATGGTGCAACCGGATCGCCAGACTGCGGCCCATCAGCTGCAGGGAGGCAAAGGCGGTAATCGGCACGCCCAGCATCAAAAGGTACAGCCAGCGCGGGATCGCATCGGCAAAGGGCGCCGAGACGGCGATGAAGACCACGGTCGCAATCAGGAACCGCCGGTAGGTCCGCGTCGTCTCCAGCGCAGGCCCGGTGCCCTGCCGGAACGCCTGCGAAAGGTTCGTCACCAGCGTCGGCAGGATCAACCCGGCCAGCGCCAGCTCCTGCGGCAGGAACACCGCAAAGCCGGAAACCAGGATCATCGGCATCGCAAAGCCGACCGCGCCCTTCACGAACCCCGCGAACAACGTGATCGCCAGGGCCGCCAGAAAGGCCTCGGTCGACAGCCCCGCCATCAGATGCTCCATGCCCGCTCCCCTTAAGCTGCCCGCCCTTGTCGCAGGCTCGGCAGGTCAGGAAAAGCCCCCCTCGCCAGCGGTTGACCCGACCGGCGCGGGCTGGCTTTATCAACATGTCGCTTCAGGACCACCGCGCATGACCACTCGGCCTCCGGCACCCCTCCTGGCCCTGCCCGTCGCCCTGGCGGCCGGGCTGGCCATGGCAGACCCCGCCCCACCCGAGGCCGCGCCCGGGATCTTCATCGAAAACCACGGCGTCCACTGCAATGTCGAGACGACGGGCACCATCGCCGCCCCGGACACCGACTCCGGCCAGGTCAACCTGTTGTCCGGCACGCCCGAATTCGCCTTTCCCGGGCAAGAGATTCCGGCCCGGCTTGGCATCTCGTTCGGCATCGTCGCCGTCCCCGACCGCGACATATTCAACGTCCAGTTCTTGACCTGGAAGCCCGGCGCGACCCGGCCCGAATTCTGGTACTCGGACATGACGGCCGACGCGCCGCATATCCAGGGCTTCATGTTCGAAACTCCGCCCGAGCTGGTGACCGGCCTCTGGCGGCTGCAGGCCTTCGAAGGGGAAACCCAGCTATACAGCGTCGAATTCGACGTGCTTCCAGGCAACGCCCTGCCCGGCGTCACCTCTGATTGCAACCTCCTGTCATGACCCGCATGCGCCTCACCGCCGCGTTGCTTTCGCTTCTGCCCGCCTGCGCCCTGGCCGAGCCTGCGCCACCCCAGGCTGCCGCCGTGGTGGCCACGCTTGAGGTCGGCGTCTTCTGCGCGCTGCAGGCCATGGACCGCGCCCCTGCGCCAGGAACCAGGACCGGCTGGATCCATGTGCCGGAGGGCGAGATCACCTTTCACTGGCCCGACCGCCAGATCGTCCCCGCCGCGCTTGGCCTTGCCTTCGGCGTTCGCGCGCAGCTCGCCCCGGGGGAGCAGTCCGCCAACGCCGAAATCCGCGTCTACCAGCCCGGCAGCCAGACCGCCGAAACCTGGGGTTCCAGCTTCTACGACATCGCCGCCTCGGTCGCCTTCTTCCGCTTCGACCACCCCTACGAGCTGGTCCAGGGCATCTGGCGGTTCGAGGCCTGGTCGGGCGATGAACAGCTTTACACCGTCGAGTTCGAGGTCGTCCCCGCCGACGCCGTCCCGCAGATCACCCAGGCTTGCGGCGCGGTCTCGTGAATCGGGTGCGACATTTTCAGTCTCCTGCGCGTGCACGATTGAAATCTTGTTGCGCTGCCGTTGCGAAGCCGTTACCCCTTCGCAGGTGCAGAATCTTGGCGGAGCCGACCCATGCCCGATGGCAACCTGAACGGAGGGGCGATGACCCAGTCCCCGATCCTCGCTGACCTTCAGGCGCTGACCGCCGCCGCCTTGCCCGAGGTTGAGGGCCTGTTCAATACGGCCCGCGACCAGCTGAAGGCCGAAGTGACGCTGGACGGCAGGCTCAGCGCCGCAGCCCTGGAGTCGCGGCAGTTCCAGGCGCACGCCTTGTCCTGGCTTGCCACTTACGTCGAGGCGCTGCGCCAGTTGCAGGCCTGGGCCAGGCGCTTGTCGGACGCGGGCCAATTCGGCCCGATGGAGCAGCTGATCCTGCAGATCGGCTTTGGCGAATACCTGGCCCAGATCGCCGGCGGCCTGCCGATGAGCCAGGGTGAGATCGCCCGCCTGGCCGACCTCGGCCTGACCTGGACCCCGGGGCCCGAGGCCGCCCGCCTGATTGCCGAAGGCAACACCCCCGCTGCCCGTGACGCGCTCGTCGCCCTCATGCAGGACAACCACGGCCGCGCGACCTTCGGCGCGACGGGCCTCGACGAAGAACTGGAGATGATCCGCGACCAGTTCCGCCGTTACTCGGACGAAAAGGTCATCCCCCGGGCGCAGGAGTGGCACCTGAAGGACGAGTTGATCCCGATGGAGGTGATCCAGGACCTGGCCGGGATGGGCGTCTTCGGTCTTACGATCCCCGAAGAATACGGCGGCTTCGGCCTCTCCAAGGCCTCGATGGTCGTCGTGTCCGAGGAACTCTCGCGCGGCTACATCGGCGTGGGCTCGCTGGGCACCCGCTCCGAAATCGCCGCCGAACTCATCCTCTGCGGCGGCACCGACGCGCAGAAGGCCAAATGGCTCCCCGGCCTCGCCTCGGGCGAAATACTCCCGACTGCCGTCTTCACCGAACCGAACACCGGATCTGACCTCGGCTCACTCCGCACCCGCGCAAAGCGCGATGGCGATGATTGGGTCATCACCGGCAACAAGACCTGGATCACCCACGCCGCCCGCACCCATGTGATGACCGTCCTCGCGCGAAGTGTCGAAGGCACCTCCGACTATCGCGGCCTCTCGATGTTCCTCGCCGAAAAGACCCCCGGCACCGACAAGACGCCCTTCGTCGACCCCGGCCTCTCGGGGGGCGAGATCGAGGTTCTCGGCTATCGCGGCATGAAGGAATACACCGTCAACTTCGACGGTTTCCGGGTAAAGGGCGAAAACCTCCTCGGCCAGGTCGAGGGCCAGGGCTTCAAGCAGCTGATGCAGACGTTCGAATCCGCCCGCATCCAGACCGGCGCGCGGGCAATCGGCGTGGCGCAATCGGCGCTGGAAACCGGCATGCAATACGCCCTTGACCGCCAGCAGTTCGGCAAACCCCTGATCGCCTTCCCGCGCATCTCGGGCAAGCTTGCCATGATGGCGGTGGAAATCATGATCGCCCGCCAGCTGACCTACTTCTCTGCCTGGCAAAAGGACCACGGCCACCGCTGCGACCTTGAGGCCGGGATGGCCAAGCTCCTCGGCGCCCGCGTCGCCTGGTCCGCCGCCGACAACGCCCTGCAGATCCACGGCGGCAACGGGTTCGCGCTGGAGTACCGGATCTCCCGCATCCTCTGCGATGCGCGCATCCTGAACATCTTCGAAGGCGCCGCCGAGATTCAAGCCACGGTGATCGCCCGACGCCTTCTGGAGTGACCGCTTGCTTTGGTCTTGCCGCGCGGTCAAACTGGGCCATATAGCCCAAAGTTGACAGTGTAAAGACCGGAGCGGCCCATGCCCCAAACCGTCCTTCTGACCGGCTCTTCCGGCTTTATCGCCAAGCATGTTGCGCTGAAGTTCCTGAACGCCGGCTACAACGTCCGCGGCACGCTGCGGCGGCTGGACCGGGCGCAGGAAGTGCACGCCGCCGTGACGCCGCATCTGGTCGAAGGGGCCGGGACGCTCAGCTTTGTGCAGGCCGATCTGGAATCGGATGCCGGCTGGGCCGAGGCGATGGCCGGTGTCTCTGCCGTGATCCACACCGCCTCGCCTTTCCCGCTGGCCCAGCCCAAGGACCCCGCCGTCCTGATCCGCCCGGCGGTGGAAGGCACCGAGCGGGTCCTGAAGGCAGCCGCCGCCACGGGGGTGGAACGGGTGGTGCTGACCTCCTCCACCGTTGCCGTCCTGAACGAAAGCAAGCCCGACACCCTGCAGGACGAGGCCGACTGGTGCGACATCTCGCTGCCCTCGACCACAGCCTATGCCAAGTCGAAGACTTTAGCCGAACGCGCAGCTTGGGAGATCGCCCGCCAGCGCGGCCTCAAGCTGACCACGATCAACCCTGGCCTCGTCCTCGGGCCGCCCTTGGACGAACACTACGGCTCCTCGCTCGCGCTGGTCGAGCGCCTGATGAAGGGCAAGGACCCGATGTTGCCCGGCTTCGGCTTCCCCTCGGTCGACGTGCGCGACGTGGCCGAGATGCACCTGCGTGCCGTGCAGCGCTCTGAGACGATCGGTCGGCGCTATCTGGCGGCGGCGGGCTCCATGGCGATGGTCGACATGGGCCGCACGCTCAAGGCAGCCTACCCGACCCGCCGCATCGCCACGCGTGAGGCACCCGCCTTCCTCCTCCGCTTCCTGGCGCTGTTCGACCCGGCGATCAAGGCGGTCCTGCCCAAGATCGGCCATCTGGAACGCGTCTCGAACGCCCGCGCCGTCAGCGAAATGGGGATGGAGTTCATCGCGCCGAAAGCCGCACTCCTGTCCTCGGCCGACTGGCTGGCCAAGCACGGCAAGGTCTGGGCCTAGGCCGGAACGCCCCCGCGCGACGGCCTTTGCACCCCAAGCCGCGGGTGCATCCGCCCCGCCACCGCCCATGACGCGATGAGCCCCACTCCGGCGGCCACGAATATCCCTGGCAGGGGTGCCACCCAAAGGACCAGCCAGGCCGCCCCCGGCGTCAGGATCGACGACACATCGCGGAAGCTGGAATAGACCGCCGACATCTCGGTCCGCTCGCTGGGCTTGACCGACATCAGGAACGGCAGCCCCCCCACGACATCCAGCATCACCAGGAAGACCGAGGCCGCCATGCAGAAGGCGACCGTCGTCCAGGGCAGGAAGGCCAGAAGCCCCGCCGCCAGGAACAACAGCCCGCAAATTCCGAAAGCCGCCCGCACCGACCGGCGCACCGACATCCGCCGTCCGAGCCGGTTCAGTGCAGGCGCCGCGAACAAGAGCGCGTTCGAAATGGACAAGGCGATGCCCCCGACCTTGTCCCCCAACCCCGCCTCGATGCAGAAAATTGGCAAGTAGACGACATAGACCCACCAGCCGCAGGACCGCATCACCGCGAACATCCAGCCCGCGATCAGCCTCGGCTGCTTGAAGAACCGCCCCAGGTAGCCCACCGGGTTCACCGCCGGCCGCTTCGCCCGCTGGATCTGCTTGCCGTTCCCCAGCCGCAACACCCAGAACGCCGCCAACTGCGCCAACGCGAAGGCCCCCGCCAGCAGGAACGGCGCAGGCGCCCAAAGGTCATGCAGCCAGACGCCGGTCAGCGGCCCAATCGCCCAGGGCGCTGCGGCATAGAGCATCTGCGTCGACTGGCTGCGTCCCAGGTTCGCGCGGTCGACATAGTCCAGCACATAGGCGTTGAGACACACGAAGGTCGTCGCCGTCGCCATCGCGTTGCAGGCCAAGGACATCGGCACCGACCACCAGGTCCCCAGGATCGCCAGCCCCATGCCCACCAGATACAACAGGCACCCGCCCGTATAGGCCCAGCGCCGCGGGATCAACCGCGTGGCCCAAGGCACCAGCAGCCCCCAGGCCAGCGCCACGATCCCGGCCAGGAAATAGACCAGCGAGGTCAGCTGCGCATCCTGCAGCGCCGCATAGACCGCCAGCGGCATGGCCGAGATCAGCGTGCCCCGCACCGCCGCCTCCAGACCCGCGAGCAGGGCGAAATGCTCGATCCTGGGCGTTGGGCTGTGCGTCAGCGCCAGCGGAATGTAACGGTTGGCCATGTCCCGACTTGGACCGCCAGACCCCGGTTCCGTCTGTCACAAAGCCGACATACAACGTCGTATCATGCTGGCCGCGCCAGAAGGTCGACCAGCCGAGCCCGCGCCTCGGGCAGGGGCCGGTCGTGCAGCACCGGGCGCAGCTCGCGGTCCAGGAAGAACCCGGTCAACCGCAGGCCCGCGGACACCGCCTCCGGTGTCATCGGTCCCTCGCCCGCCAAGCCCTCCGGCAACGGCAACAGCCGGTCCGCCCACTCCCCTGCCCCCTTCGCCGTGACCGCACGCCCAGACTTCGGACTGACATAGGCCAGCCCTTCCATCGCGCCCGTTACCGCACAGGCGGTCAGGTCCAGCCCGAACCCGATCTCCTCCAACAGGCACAGCTCCCACCGGACATAGTCTGCGGTCCAGCCCGCGCCCCCCAGCGCGTCGAGCAGTTCCAGCGTCCGCGACCACATGGCCGGATGCGGCTCGCGTTCCGGCAGCGCCTCGTGCAACAGCGCGCAGACCGCCATCAGTCCCGCCAGCGCCAACCGGTCTACCAGAAGATGCGCACGGCTCTTCCGCGGCTCGACCGTAAAGCTGCCGATATGGTCATCCAGCCGCGCCCGCCACTCCAGCGTCAACCCGGTCCCTGGCTGCAAGCTGGCCGCCATCCGGCGCGAGGCCCCGCCCCGCACCACGCCCATGTGCCGCCCATGCGCCGCCGTCAGCACCTCGATGATCGCCGAGGTCTCGCCATGCGGCCGCATCGACAGAAGAATGCCTTCATCGCGCCAGTCCATGGCCGGACTATCCTGCGCCCGGGTCCGGGCCGCAACTCAATCCGACAACCCGTCCTCATCCAGAAGCGTGCGCCCTTGCCGGTCCTCCAGCTCGATCACCCAAAGGTCCGGGTCACGGCTGCGGGTGCGCGAGATCAGCGCATCGACCCCGGCCTCCGGACCTTCGGCCAGCACGATCCAGGCCCGCGCCCCGGTCATCAGGTCCGACCGCCGCTCAAACGCCCGCGCCGACCCGTCCAGCAGCGCCACCTTCACGACCACGGCCCCCGCCTCGGCATCGCCCTTCGCCGTGACATAGGCCGGAATATCCGCCAGCCGCAGCCGGGTAAGATAGGCCGAAACCCAGACCCCCGAGGCCAGCCGCACACTCATGCAGCTTGCTCTTTTGAAAAATACTCCCGCCGGAGGCTCCCCCGCAGCCCCAGGCGCACCGCATCAGACCCGGGACCAAATTCCTTCGAAGGAATTTGCAAAAGTCTTCGAAGACTTTTGGCCCCCTCAGGCATCGCCGTCCTTGAAATCCAGGCCCATCTCCGAATAGCGCTCGGCCTCTTCCAGCCAGTTCGGCCTGACCTTGACCTGCAGGAACAGGTGCACCGTCCGCCCCAGGAACTCGGAGATTTCCGCCCGCGCCGCCTGGCCGATGGCCTTGATCGTCTCGCCCCGGTTGCCCAGCACGATCCCCTTGTGCCCGTCCCGCGCGACATAGACCACCTGGTCGATCCGGGTCGTGCCGTCGGGCTTGTCCTCCCACTTCTCGGTCTCGACCGTAAGCTGGTAGGGCAGTTCCTCATGCAGGCGCAGCGTCAGCTTCTCGCGCGTCATCTCGGCCGCGATCATCCGCATCGGCAGGTCGGCGATCTGGTCTTCGGGGTAATACCACGGGCCCTCGGGCAGGTTTGCGCCCAGCCACTCCTTCAGGTCCTCGACCCCATAGCCCCGCTCGGCACTGATCATGAAGGTCTTGGCAAAGGGGAAGGCCGTGTTCGCCTCCTCGGCCAGGGCGAGCAGCGTCTCGGCCTTCACCCGGTCGATCTTGTTGATCGCCAAGGCTACGGGTTTCCCCTTCGGCATCTCGTCGCGCAGCCGGTCGATGATCGCCTGCGCGCCTTCGGTCAGCCCGCGATGCGCCTCGATCAGCAGGACGATCACATCGGCATCCGACGCCCCGCCCCAGGCCGCCTTCACCATCGACCGGTCCAGCCGCCGCCGGGGCCGGAAGATGCCGGGCGTGTCGACGAAGACAATCTGCGCCTCCCCCGCCATCGCGATCCCCCGGATCCGCGCCCGCGTCGTCTGCACCTTGTGCGTGACGATACTGACCTTCGCCCCGACCATCCGGTTCAGAAGCGTGGACTTGCCGGCGTTCGGCTCTCCGATCAGGGCAACAAAGCCCGCGCGTGTGGTCATGTGGTGGCAACCCTTTCCTCAAGCCGTCCCCATAGGCGAAACGGCCGCAAAAGGCCAGTTGGCTTTCCTGTCAGTCAGCCTGCCCGTCCATCCGCTCCAGCAAAGCCTTGGCCGCCGCCTGTTCCGCCACCCGCTTCGACCCTGCCGTCGCATCCGCTGCCTCGCCTGATGCCAGCGTCACCCGCACGGTGAATTGCGGCGCGTGGTCCGGGCCCGACCGCCCGGCCTCCTCATAGACCGGAGGCGGCATCCCCCTGCCTTGCGCCCATTCCTGCAGGCTGGTCTTCGCATCCCTTGCGTCCGGTTCCACCGCCGCGATCCGCGCGCCCCATAGCCGCAGGACCAGCGCCTTCGCCGCCTCGAACCCCGCGTCCTGGTAGACGGCCGCGATCACCGCCTCCATCGCGTCGCCCAAGAGAGCCTCTTTCCGGCGCCCCCCGGTCAGCATCTCGGACCGGCCTAGCTTCAGCACCTCGCCCAATCCGATCTCGCGCGCGACGTCGGCGCAGGTCTCCTTGCGGACCAAGGCGTTGAACCGCGGCGCCAGCTGTCCCTCGCGCGCGCCCGTATCCGCTGACAGCAACGCCTCGGCCATCACCAGCCCCAGCACCCGGTCGCCCAGGAACTCCAGCCGCTGGTTGTCGGGCCGCGTCGCCGTCCCGATCGAGGCATGCGTCACCGCGCGCACCAGCAGGTCGGGCTTCGCGAACTTGTGCCCCAGCCGGCCCTGAAAGGCCAACAGGTCCGCCGCCAGCCTCACCGGACCCCGCTCACTCGATCGCCTTGAAGAACCGGTCGCTGCGCCAGGTCCAGAAGAAGAACAGGCTGCGCCCGGCGGACGAGAAGATCACCCGGTCCGCCCGACCGATCAGGTACTTCGCCGGCAGCATGTCGACCCCGCCCACCGACTGCGGGAACCGGCTGTCGGTCGAGTTGTCGCGGTTGTCGCCCATCACGAAGTAATGCCCCTCGGGCACGGTGAAGACAGCGGTCGTATCCCCCGGCCCGCCCGTAACGATGTTCAGGATCGAATGCTTGCGGCCCTCGGGCAGCGTCTCGATGAAGCGCGACTTCTGGCAAATGCCGCCCTCGCCCACTGCGCCGTTCTCGCAGCGCGGGCGGTTGCGCATCGGGCCTTGCGGTTCGTAGATTTCTTCGAACACGCCATCCGCCACCTGCGGCGCAGCCTCGCCGTTGATGTACAGGATACCGTCCTTCATCTGGATCGTGTCGCCCGGCAACCCGATCAGCCGCTTGATGTAATCCGCTCCCGCCGTCGGATGCCGGAACACCACCACGTCACCCCGGACAGGGTCCGCCCCCAGCACGCGATCCTCGAACGGGCACAGCGATACGGTGGTGAACGGGATCTCGCAGGAATAGCGCGAATAGCCGTATGCCATCTTGTTGACGAACAGGAAGTCGCCGATCAGCAGAGTGTCCTTCATCGACTCGGACGGGATCCAGAACGGCTGATAGAAGATCGACCGGAACCCGATGGCGATCACCAGCGCCCAGAAGACGGTCTTGATGGTCTCGACGATGCCGCCGTCGGATTTGTCCTTGGCCATGTTGTCCTGCCTTTATTGCGTGCGCGCCTGTCGCGCGCGGGCCTTGCTGCTCTGGCGCTACATGCGCGCGGGGTTTGGCGGGAGTCAAGCGCGCGGCGGCTGAACCGCGCCGACCGGGCGGGCTTCGATCACCACGAAAGCCTGCGCCCAGGGGTGGTCATCGGTCAGCGTGACATGGATCACCGCCTCGTGGCCTGCCGGCGTCATCGCGCGCAGCCGCTCCGCCGCCCAGCCCGTCACATGCATCACCGGCTGGCCGGACCGCAGGTTGGTCACCGCCATGTCCTTCCAGGAAATCCCCATCCGCAACCCGGTGCCGAGCGCCTTGGAGCACGCCTCCTTCGCCGCCCAGCGTTTCGCATAGGTCGCGGCAATCGCCCTTGCCCGGCTTTCGGCCTTCTTCTGCTCGGCCTCGGTGAAGACGCGCTCCTTGAAGCGGTCGCCGTGGCGGGCGAGCGTGCCCTCGATCCGCTCGATGTTGCACAGGTCGGTGCCTATCCCAAGGATCATTCGGTGACCGCCTCGACCTGGCCCGAGGCCTGGTTGATCGTGACCGACAGCGTCCGGTCAAGGAAATCGGCGCTGTCCGGATCGTAGGCCCGGATCGGAAGGGCCACGGTCAGCCCGCGCGCCGGATCATAGGCGGCCTCGGCCGGTCCAAGGTCCATGCCGCCAAAACCATAGCCCTCGGTGGCCGAGACCATGCTGCACATCGGCAAGCCCAACTCGTCGCGCGGCGGATGCAGGATCACCAGGTGAAAGGCGGCAGCCGCAGGTTCGACCGTATCCAGCACCACAAGCCGAATCTCCCCGTTGGCGAAAAGCTTCGTGTTCGCCTCCCAGGGTTCGGCCACGGCCCAGACATTGGCCAGGTCGGTGCAAGCTGTCACCGTCACGGCGGCGGCAGGTAGCGGCATTAGCGCCAAGGCACCGATCAGGGCCAGCCGGGTCATCGTCACACCAGCCCGCGCGCCAAGTCCATCCGACGGCGCATCTCCTCGATCGCCGGCTCCAGCCCCCGGAAGATCGCCTCGCCGATCAGGAAATGCCCGATGTTCAACTCCATCAATTCGGGGATCGCCGCGATGGGTTCCACGTTCTCGTAGGTCAGGCCATGCCCTGCGTGCACCTCAAGCCCAAGGCTCGCCGCAAATTCGGCCCCGGCGCGCAAGGACTGCAACTCGCGTTCGGCCAGGGCGGTTTCCCCATCGGCCAGCAGCTCGGAATAAAGCCCCGTGTGCAGTTCGACTACCGCCGCGCCGATCCGGGCGCTGGCTTCGATCTGGCGCGGGTCATGGCTGATGAACATGCTGACCCGGCACCCGGCCTCACGCAGCGGAGTGATGTAGTCCGTCAGCCGGTTCTGGTCGCTGGCAACGTCCAGCCCGCCTTCGGTCGTCCGCTCCTCGCGCTTTTCCGGCACCAGGCAGACGGCATGCGGGCGGTGGCGCAGGACGATGGCCTGCATCTCGGCCGTGGCCGCGCATTCAAAGTTCAACGGCACCGTCAGCGCGGCCATCAGCGCCTCGATGTCCGCGTCGCGGATGTGACGCCTGTCCTCGCGCAGATGCGCGGTGATCCCGTCCGCCCCCGCCGTCTCGGCCAGCAGCGCCGCGCGCAACGGATCGGGCCAGGCACTCCCGCGCGCGTTCCGCACGGTCGCGACATGGTCGATGTTGACCCCCAGCCGCAGCTTGCTGACCTCACGCAATGGCATCGTCATGTCCGCCTCTTCCTGTTCCAGAAACTAGGGCGTTCCCGGCATGTCGTCATCAGCCTCGTCGCCGCCCTTCTCGCTGCGCCGCTTCAGCCTTGCCGCCGCTTCGGCAAGCTTGGCCCGCATCTTGCCGCGCCGCTCGGCCCGCTCATGCGCCGTGGCCGCGCGGGCCTTCTGGTAGGCCTCGACCAGCGGGATCGTCAGGTAATAGGCGATGGCGCTGATGATTATGGCCGGACCGAGCGCACCAATGAACCACGGCAGGTAGATCTCGTTCCAGAACTGGATCAGCCCGTCCCACTGCGCCTTCTCCGGCCCGAACAGGGCCATGAAGTTGAACCACAGGTCATGTAGGGCATTTTCCAGCGCGCCAAGGATGTATTTGGCGTTCAGGGGCGCCTCGATGCCAAGCATCCAGTGCCCCAGCCAGACCGCAAAGACCGTAAACGGCGGCGTGGTCAGCGGGTTGGTGTTGAAGGTGCCCAGCAGGGCGGCCAGCACGTTGCCACGCATCAACCGCGCCATCCCCCAGGCCGCCAGGAACTGCAGGCCCGGCAGCGGCAGGAAGCCGATGAAGAACCCGGCAAAGACGCCGCGCGCCACGCGGTGCGGCTGGTCGGGCAGGCGGCGCATCCGGTAGACGACATAGCGCGTGGCACGCTTGAATCCGGACCGTGGATAGACCTGCTCGCGCAGCCACGCCCCCCAACCCACCGGATCCCTGCGCTTGAAAACCAACTCTTGCCTCTCTCCCGATGCCCGGCCCGTTCTGCGGTCCTAGGGCCGCCGTGTCAAATCCCGATGACGCGAAATCTGGGCGACATCCGTCTCGGCTTCGAGGGCGGTCATGACCATGTGCAAGTGCTCAACGTCCCTAAGGTCCACGTCAACAATGAGGCGATAAAAGTCCGGTTTTCGGTCAGTGAAGCGGAGGTCGCTGATATTGGCCTTCTGCTCGCCGATCAGGGTGCAGATGCGGCCCAGAACGCCTGCGTCGTTCGAGATCGTCAGGTCCAGGCTGATGGTAAACACCGGCTTGTGCCGCCCCGAATGCCAGTGCAGGTCCACCCAGCGCGAGGTCTGGTCCTCGAACTCCTCCAAGGCCGGGCAGTCGATTGCGTGCACCACCACGCCCTGGCCCCGGTAGGTGATGCCGACAATCCGTTCGCCCGGCACCGGCTGGCAGCACTGCGCGCGGCGGAAGGCCTGGTCGGCCGTCAGCCCTGCTACGGGCCGCCCCGAATCGACCTCTTCCGCCACCGCCTGCGCGAGTTCGGGATACAGGATCTCCACCACCCGCCGCGCGGGCAGTTCGGCTGACCCCAGCCGCGCCAGAAGGTCGTTCTCGTCGGCCAGCCCCAGCATCTTGGCCGCCGTCCGCAATGCCTTGTCGGTGGCCTTCTTGCCGACATGGTCGAACGCCGCCCGCGCCAGCTCCTGCCCGAGCTTCACGAACCGCCCCCGGTCCTCCTCTCGCAAGGACCGCCGGATCGCCGCCTTCGCCCGGCCCGTGGTCACGATGTCGATCCAGCTGGACTGTGGCCGCTGCCCTTCCGCCGTGATGATCTCCACCGACTGGCCATTCTTCAGCCGCGTCCAAAGCGGCACCCGGATCCCGTCGATCTTCGCCGACACGCAAGAGTTCCCGATCCGCGTATGGATCGCATAGGCAAAGTCCAGCGGCGTCGCCCCCCGCGGCATCTGGATCACGTCGCCCTTCGGCGTGAAGCAGAACACCTGGTCGGAGTACATCTCCAGCTTCACGTGTTCCAGGAACTCGTCGTGGTCCTCTTCCTCCATCCGTTCCGTCAGGCCCGCGATCCATTTCGCCGGGTCCACCGCGAACGGGTTCTGCGCCCGCACGCCCTCACGGTACGACCAATGCGCCGCCACGCCCGCCTCGGCCACCTCGTGCATTTCCCGCGTCCGGATCTGCACCTCGACCCGCTTGCCGTCGCGGCCCGACACAGTCGTATGGATCGACCGATAGCCGTTGTTCTTCGGCTGGCTGATATAGTCCTTGAACCGCCCCGGCACCGCCCGCCAGCGCTGGTGGATCACCCCCAGGATACGGTAGCAGTCCGCCACCGACCCGCAGATCACCCGGAACCCATAGATGTCGGACAACCGGCTGAACGCCAGGTCCTTCTCCTGCATCTTCCGCCAGATCGAGTAGGGCTTCTTCGCCCGCCCGAACACATCCGCCTCGATCCGCGCCTTCTCCAGCTCGTGCCGGATATCGCCGCTGATCTGATGCACCACATCCCCGGTTTCCCGCTGCAGCGTCAGGAACCGCCGCATGATCGAGTTGCGCGCCTCGGGGTTCAGGACCTTGAAGGCCAGATCCTCCAGCTCCTCGCGCATCCACTGCATGCCCATCCGGCCCGCCAGCGGAGCGAAGATCTCCATCGTCTCGCGCGCCTTCTGGGCCTGCTTTTCCGCCGACATCGACTTGATCGTCCGCATGTTGTGCAGACGGTCGGCAAGCTTGACCAGGATCACCCGCAGGTCGCGGGACATCGCCATGAACAGCTTGCGGAAGTTCTCGGCCTGCTGACTTTCGGTGTTCGACAGCTGCAGGTTGGTCAGCTTCGTGACGCCATCGACCAGTTCGGCGACCTCTTCGCTGAACATCGCCGCAAGGTCAGCATAGGTCGATCGCGTGTCCTCGATCGTGTCGTGCAGAAGGGCCGTGACGATCGTCGCGTCATCCAGCCGTTGCTCGGTCAGGATCGCTGCAACCGCGACGGGATGCGTGAAATAGGGCTCGCCCGACTTGCGCATCTGCCCCTCGTGCATCTTCATGCCATAGGCATAGGCACGACGGATCAGGTCGGCATTGCAACGCGGGTTGTAATTGCGAACCAGGGCGATGAGGTCTTCGACGTCGATCATCACCGCCCCACTTGCGGGGAAACCCCCGTCAGAACTCGCCCTGGGCTTCCATCAAGGCGCGCAGCAGCTTTTCTTCCGACATGTCGTCGACCATCGGACGATCCATCTCGCCACCCATGAGAAGCGCCATCTGGTCTTCCTCGGGCTCGTCGACCTCGATCTGGGTCTGATAGCTTTCGATCATCCGCTCGCGCAGGACCTCGGCCTGCTGGGCCTCATCCGCGATCTCGCGCAGGGCGACCACGGGGTTCTTGTCGTTGTCGCGGTCCACCGTGACGGGCGAACCCGAGGCAATCTCGCGCGCCCGATGGGCGGCCAGCATCACCAGCTCGAACCGGTTCGGGACCTTGTCAACGCAATCTTCGACCGTCACGCGGGCCATGGGATCCTCCAATCGGGAAGCTTCGCTGGAAGTGGCCTGTTTATGCCGGGAGGTTCGGCTTGACAAGCGGCAAAACGGTCAAATTCCGGGGGTTTGGTCGCTGTTTTCGGTCACAAAGGCTTCACTTGCCCGACATCCGCCTCTGGCAGGGCCCCCAGCATCGCGGCCACGCTCTGGCCAGTGCGCGGATGCACCCAGCCCGGTGCGACATCGGCCAGGGGCACCAGCACGAAAGCCCGGTCCTGCAGCCGCGGATGCGGCAGGATCAGCCGGTCGGGAGCGCGCCTGGCCTGCAGGGCAGGGTCCAGGCCACGCCAATTGTCCTGCGTTTCCGCATCGGGCAGCACCGAATCGCCCAAGGCCAGAAGGTCGATATCCAGGGTCCGCATCCCCCAACGCGTTTCCCGTTTTCGGCCAAACCGTGCCTCGATCCGGTGAAGTACCGCCAAGGTTGACGTTGCGTCATTTTTCGGCCCGACGTCCAGAACGGCGGACGCATTCACATAATCCGGGCCTGCGCCCACTGGAAAACACGGCGTTGCAAAGAACCTGCTAACCGCAAGCACCGTAAGACCTTCTTCCGAAAGCGCTTTAAGCGCCAGCCGCAAGGTTTCTTCCGGGAAGACGCCTTCAAATGGCAGGTTTGCGCCTAGCGCAACCAAGGCGTGTATGGATTTCACCATGAGGGGGAACTTTTTCCTATACTTCACTTGTCGGAAACCCTGTCGGACTGCTATTCACCAAGAGTTAGCTGCGCGACATTACCTTCCGACGTGCGCAAAATTCGGACGATTACTCCGCGCGGCGACATTGAGGGGACCTTTGAATGTTTTACAAGGACGAACGGCTCGCGCTGTTCATTGATGGTTCGAACCTTTACGCCGCCGCAAAGGCGCTTGGTTTCGACATCGACTACAAGCTTCTGCGGATGGAGTTCATGCGTCGGGGAAAGCTTCTCCGCGCGTTCTACTACACCGCGCTGCTTGAAAACGACGACTACTCGCCGATCCGGCCGCTGGTGGACTGGCTCCACTACAACGGCTTCACCATGCGCACCAAGCCCGCCAAGGAATACACCGACAGCCAGGGACGGCGGAAGGTGAAGGGCAACATGGACATCGAACTTTGCGTCGATGCCATGGAACTGGCCGCGCGGGTCGATCATGTGGTGCTCTTCTCCGGCGACGGCGACTTCCGTCCGCTGGTGGAAAGCCTGCAGCGTCAAGGGGTTCGGGTGTCCGTCGTGTCGACCATCCGCAGCCAGCCGCCGATGATCGCGGACGAGTTGCGCCGTCAGGCCGACAACTTCATCGAGCTTGACGAACTGCGCGAAGTCATCGGCCGCCCGCCGCGTGAACCGCGTCCAGCGGTTGGCGAAGAGGTCGCGGTCGAGGCGAAGTGACCGGCCGCAAGGTCGCGTCCCTTTCCGGGGCTGGGGAGCCCGGGATCCCGACGTGATCGCTCTGGCCGGTCTGTTCCTCGCGGCGTTTCTCGCCGCAACGCCGGTTCCGTTCCAGTCGGAACTGGTCTTCCTCGGCCTGCAGGCCGCGGGATGGGATACCTTTTTGCTGGTCGTGGTCGCCTCGATCGGCAACACGCTTGGCTCCTGCATCACCTATGGTCTTGGCCGCTGGCTCTCTGACCAGCGCGACCACCGCTGGTTTCCCTTGAAACCCGTCCAGATGGCCCGCGCCGAAGGTTGGTGGTCCCGCTGGGGCCTATGGCTTCTCCTCCTGTCCTGGGCGCCCTTCGGCGACATGATCGTCGCGCTTTCCGGCGTGCTGCGCGTGCCTTTCCCGCTGTTCCTCCTCCTCGTCGCCATCGCCAAGACCGGCCGCTACATCGCGCTTGGCTGGCTTGGCGCGGCGGCTTTCGGCATCTAGACCCACCGCTCGTCGTAGCCCTTCGGGCCTCCTCGCTGGGGCGTCCTCCCGACGAGAAGCCGAAGGCGCACGAGGAGGCACTGGTTAACCAACCGTGAACGCCCACGCCCAACCCCTTGAAATCCCTTGACCCCGCGCCCTTGTCCTGCGTGGACACTCGACAGGTCCCGCCGCAGCCCGTAAACCTGTCCCAAACACTGCCGAAGGCCGCCCCATGCCCGACTTGCCCCCCCTCACCCTCTACCTCGCCGCCCCCCGCGGCTTCTGTGCCGGGGTGGACCGCGCGATCAAGATCGTCGAGATGGCGCTCCAGAAATGGGGCGCTCCGGTCTACGTCCGGCACGAGATCGTCCACAACAAGTTCGTCGTCGACGCCCTGAAAGCCCAGGGGGCGATCTTCGTCGAGGAGCTGGAAGACTGCCCCACCGACCGCCCCGTCGTCTTCTCCGCCCACGGCGTCCCAAAATCCGTCCCGGCCGAGGCAAACCGCCGGAACATGATTGCCGTCGACGCCACCTGCCCCCTGGTGACGAAGGTCCACAACGAGGCCGCCCGCCACCACGAAGCCGGCACCCAGATGATCTACATCGGCCACGAAGGCCACCCGGAAACCGTCGGCACGATGGGCCAGCTCCCGCCCGGCGAGGTCCTGCTGGTCGAGACGGTGGAGGACGTCGCCACCCTCCAGGTCCGCGACCCTGCGAAACTTGCCTTCATCACCCAGACCACTCTCTCGGTCGACGACACCGCCGAGATCGCCGCCGCCCTCAAGGCCCGCTTCCCGAAAATCCACGCCCCCGCCCACGACGACATCTGCTACGCGACCACCAACCGCCAGGCCGCCGTCAAAGCCGTGGCCCCGAAGATCGACGCCCTCCTCGTCATCGGCGCCCCCAACTCCTCGAACTCGAAACGCCTGGTCGAAGTCGGCTCTGCCGCAGGTTGCCCCTATTCCATGCTGATCCAGCGCGCCGCCGACATCGACTGGCGCGCCCTGGAAGGCGTCCGCGCCATCGGCCTCACCGCCGGAGCCAGCGCCCCCGAGGTCCTCGTCAACGAAGTCGTCGACGCCTTCCGCGCCCGCTACCAGGTCACCGTCGACCTCGTCGAGACCGCCGTCGAGGACATCGAGTTCAAGGTCCCACGCATCCTGCGTGAGCCCGCCTGATGCTGAAGCCGCTCGTCCTGCTCCTTGCCCTCGCCCTGCCTTCCCAAGCCGACGAACTCGCCCCGGTCCTGGCCGATTACTGGACCAACAGTGGCAGCCTACCGCCCGAATACGCCTGGGAAACCAGCATCCTGATCCGTGAGGACGGGCAGCTGGAGCTGAAGCACTGCACGGGCTATGAGACGGAAGGCCCCGCCTGCAAGCTGCGCCGGGCCAAGGTCCCCGAAGCCGCGCTGGACGCGATCCGGGCCGCAGCGACCGAAAGCGGCCTGGTGAAGAAACCCGCCCGCGAGACCGACACGCCCATTGTCGGCGGCGGGCTGACCTGGGGCCGCGTCAATCTTGCCGAGGGCACCATCGACCTGCCCTCACAGCCCGCCGAGGCGGATGCCGAACGCGTGGGGAAGGTGCTTGCCGCCATCGCCGCCGCCATTCCGCCGCGCTTTGACCGCTTCATGGATCCGGACTGACTGGCCATGCGCGCCGCGTCACGCTAGACCGCCTGCATGATCGACGAAACCCGCATCCCCCGCCCTGCCCTGCTCCTCGGCCTTGCTGGGCTACTGCCCTTCCTCTGGTCGGCGGCAACCCACCTGTCCCCTGCGCTGTCGTCCTGGGCCGGGCAAGTCCTGTCGCCCATGTTCCTTGGCTCCTATGTCGGTCTGACCTACGGCACCGTCATTCTGTCCTTCATGTCCGGCGTGCTCTGGGGCTTTGCGACAAAGACCGAGGGCCGCGAGGCTGCCGTTGCCTATGCCCTTTCGGTGATCCCCGCGCTCTGGGCTTTCTTCATGGTCTCCGACGCTTCGGACACCTCGGCCATCTTCCTCGCCGCCGGTTTCATCGGCCTCCTCCTCCTTGACACGATGTTCCAGGCCTGGGGCCTTGCGCCGCGCTGGTGGCTGCGGCTGCGGGTCATGCTGACCGTCGTCGTCCTGGCATGCCTCGCCATCCCGCTGCAGGCCTGACGCGATGCCGGAGCTTTTCGCCTATACCGACGGCGCCTGTTCCGGGAACCCGGGCCCCGGCGGTTGGGGCGTCCTGATGATCGCCCGCGAAAACGGCGCCGTCATCAAGGAGCGCGAGTTGCAGGGCGGCGAGGCGCTGACCACCAACAACCGGATGGAGCTCCTCGCCGCGATCTCGGCGCTTGAGGCGCTGACCCGGCCGACCGAACTGACCATCGTCACGGACTCGGCCTATGTGAAGAACGGCATCACCGAATGGGTCGAGGGCTGGAAACGCAAGAACTGGCGCACGGCGGGTGGGTCCCCGGTCAAGAATGTCGAGCTTTGGCAAAGACTTGAGGCGGCGGCGGCCCGTCACCAGGTGACATGGCGCTGGATCAAGGGCCATGCGGGACACGCCGAAAACGAACGCGCCGATGCGCTGGCGCGGGCCGGAATGGCCCCGTTCAAGGCCCCGGCCTGATGGGCGGCTTCACGCTTCTCGACGGCCTCGACTATGCCTCGGTGCTGGTCTTCGCCCTGACCGGGGCCCTGGCCGCAAGCCGGTCGCAGCTGGACATCGTCGGCTTCATCTTCATCGCTTGCCTGACCGCCGTGGGGGGCGGCACGCTGCGCGATGCGATCCTGAACCGCGAGGTCTTCTGGGTCGCCGATCCGCTGGTGCTGGGCGTCGCCACTGCCGCCGCCATCCTTGTCTTCTTCACCGCGCATCTTCTGGAAAGCCGCTACCGCGCGCTGTTGTGGTTCGACGCCTTCGCGCTTGCGGTCGCCGTCCCCGCCGGCGTGGCCGTGGCGCTGTCCGAGGGTCAGGGCTGGCCCATCGTCCTGGTCATGGGGATGCTGACCGGCTGCATGGGTGGCCTGTTGCGCGATGTGGTCTGCAACGAGGTCCCGCTGATCCTGAAGCAGGGTGAGCTTTATGCAACCTGTGCGATGGCCGGCTCATTGGGCGCGGTCATTGCCGGTCTCGCGGGACTTGGTCAGGGCTTGTCCCTGGTCATATGTGCCGCCCTGGTCTTTACCCTGCGTGCCGGAAGCATCGCGCTGGGGTGGCGGCTGCCGGTGTACAAATCGCAACCACCCCGACCGGATGCGCCAAAGCGCTGACTTGTCAGATGAACGAACATTCGTTTATCTTCGCTGCATGCCTCGTACCCGCACAGTTCCTGACACCACCGTATTCGCCGTCATCCAGCGCCTGCTGAAGGCGGGCGGGGACAAGGCGGTGTCGTTCGGTTCTGTCGGCAAGGCCACCGGTCTGGCGCCGCCGACGCTGGTCCAGCGCTACGGCTCGCTTGACGGCATGAAGCGCGCCGCGCGGCTTGCGGCCTGGGAGGAGCTGGAGCATCGCACCGCCACTGCCATCGCGGACACCGCCGACAAGGGGCCGCAGGGCCTGCTCAAGGCCATCGGCCCGGTGGATGTGCTGGCCATCGCGCACGACTTGGGCGATCCCGACCTTGCCCAGCGGGCCGAAGGCTGGCGGAAAGGGGTCGAGACCGCGCTGACACTGCGTCTTGGCGGCGGCCAGAAGGCCCGGGAAAGTGCGGCGCTTCTGTTCGCGGCCTGGCAAGCCCATGCACTGTGGTCGCGGGCCGGGGACCCCGGGTTTCGGGTCAAGGACGCGGTAAAGCGGCTTACCTAGCCCAGGTTTTCCAGGCCCAGATCAGCAGCAGCGCCCCAAGCAGCGCGCCGACAAAGCCCGCGCCGATCCCGGCCAGCATCACCAGCCCACGCAGGACCACGGTCCCGATCAGGGCCCCCAGCACGCCCAGCGCGATGGTGGACGGCGTGTCCATGTTCACCTTCAGGATGCGGCTGGCCAGAAAGCCCACGGCAACCCCGATGATCAGCAGAGCGACGAGCGGCATGGCGTCCCTCCCCTTCCCTTGTACTCGGAATATGGGGGGCCATGTGCCCCTGCGCTATAGCGTCGCAGGAAGAATCAGACCGCGCAGCACTTCCGAGGCAGGCATCGGCCGCTTGCCCTCGCGCTGCGCCTCGGTGATCTCGACCGCGCCTTCACCGCAGGCAATGGTGAACCCCTGCAGGACCTGACCCGGAGAGCCTTTACCTTCAGCCAACCGTGACCGCAGGAGCTTCACCCGTTCGCCATTGACTTCGACCCAGGCCCCCGGAAAGGGCGACAGGCCGCGGATCAGCCGGTCAACCACTGCCGCAGGCCGGGTCCAGTCCACCCGCGCCTCGGCCTTGTCGATCTTCGCGGCATAGGTCACGCCATCCGTGGCTTGCGGGACCGCAGGAAGGGGCAACCGGTCCAGTGCCTCCACGATCAGCCGCGCGCCCAGGGCGCTCAACCGGTCATGCAGCTCTGCCGTCGTCTCCTCGGCCCCGATCTCCACTGCCTCGCGCATCAGGACCGGGCCGGTGTCGAGCCCCGCCTCCATCTGCATGATGCAGACCCCGGTTTCCCGGTCGCCCGCCATGATCGCCCGATGGATCGGCGCGGCCCCCCGCCAGCGGGGCAGCAGGCTTGCGTGGATATTCAGGCAGCCGAGCCTTGGCGCGTCCAGCACCGCTTGCGGCAGGATCAGCCCATAGGCCACCACCACGGCGACATCGGCCCCGAGCGCCGCAAACTCTCGCTGCGCCTCTTCGCTGCGCAGCGAAACAGGATGCTGCACCTGCAGCCCCAACGCCTCCGCCCGCGCCTGCACCGGGCTTGGCCGGTCCGCCTTCCCCCGGCCCGCAGGACGCGGCGGCTGGCAGTAGACGGCGACGATCTCGTGCCGCGCGTGCAGTGCGTCCAGCACCGGGACCGAGAAGTCAGGCGTTCCCATGAAAACGATTTTCATGCCTTCCGCCCCAGTTTCTGCGCCTTGGCGATCAGCATCTTCCGCTTCAGCGGCGACAGGTGGTCGAAGTACATCTTCCCCGCGAGGTGATCGATCTGGTGCTGCACTGACGTCGCCCAAAGCCCGACGAAATCCCGGTCCTCGACTTCGCCCTTGTCGTTCAGGAACCGCACCGTCACCGCCCGAGGCCGCTGGATCACCGCCGACACGCCCGGCAGGTTGGGGCTGGCCTCGTCATGCTCCCGCATCTGGCCGCTCGCGTGCAGCACTTCCGGGTTCGCCATCCGCACCGCCTGCCCGCGCGTCTCGGAGCAATCGACGACAGCCAGCCGTAACGGCACCCCGATCTGCACGGCCGCCAGCCCATAGCCGGGCATCGCGTCCATCGTGTCGATCATGTCGGCCCAGATTGCCCGCACCTCGTCGGTGATCGCCGGAACATCCGCCGCCGGGGTCCGCAGCACCGAATGAGGCCAGGGGACACAGCGCCGGACTGTCACGCCCGCGCCCGTTCCCGCTTCAGCTTTTCCATCTTCCGCGTGATCATTTGGCGCTTCAGGGGACCCAGGTAATCGATGAACAGCTTGCCGTTCAGATGGTCGATCTCGTGCTGCACGCAGGTCGCCCAGAGGCCCGCGAACTGCCGTTCCTGCACCGTGCCATCCAGCGCAAGCCAGCGCACCTGCACCTCGGCGGGGCGCTTGACGTCGGCATATTGCTCGGGGATCGACAGGCAGCCTTCCTCGTAGACCGACAGGTCTTCGGAGGACCAGATCACTTCGGGGTTCACCAGTGCCATCGGCTCCGGATCGCCCTCCTTGATGCAGTCCATCACGATGACGCGCTTGGTCACGCCCACTTGCGGTGCCGCAAGGCCAATGCCAGGCGCGTCATACATGGTTTCCAGCATGTCGGCGGCCAAGGCCCGGATCTCGGGCGTGATTTCCGCCACGGGATCGCAGACCTTCTTGAGGCGCGGGTCAGGATGGATCAGGATGGGACGGATCATGTCCGGGATTTACGAAAGCGGGCCCGCGATGGCAAGAGGAACGGGGGAAGGGCCGACAGTCCGATATGTCAGGTCCAATATTCTCTGTATATTGGTCCTATAGGAATGAATTTCCGAACACTGTTTCAATATTGGGATGACTTCCCGACAAGGATGGATTAATCGGATGAACGTCCCAATCAACAGGCCGTCTGACATGACCTTCGACACTCCGATCTCCCGCGCCGGGTCCCACTGCGTCAAGTGGGACATGCTTGAACCACTGTACGGTCTGAAACCGGACGAAGGCCTTGCCATGTGGGTCGCAGACATGGAGTTCAAGCCGCCGCAAGTGGTGCAGGATGCGCTGCAGAAGATGCTCGACCACGGAGTCTATGGCTATTTCGGTGATGATCGCGCCTATCTAGAGGCGATCCGCTGGTGGATGCAGACCCGCCATGGCTGGGAGGTTCACCCTGACTGGATCTTCACCACCCACGGCCTCGTCAACGGCACCGCGCTTTGCGTCCACAGCTTCACCAAGCCCGGCGACGCCGTCGTCCTGATGACTCCGGTCTACCATGCCTTCGCCCGCGTCATCAAAGCCGCCGGGCGCAGCGTCACCGAATGTCCGCTGACCCTGAAGGACGGCCTGGCCAGGGTCGATACCGCCGATTGGGAAAAGCACCTGACCGGCAAGGAGCGGATGTTCATCCTCTGCTCGCCCCACAACCCCGGCGGTCGGGTCTGGACGGTCGATGAACTGCGCGCCATCGCCGACTTCTGCGTCAAGCACGACCTGATCCTCGTCTCGGACGAGATTCACCATGACCTCGTCTACCCCGGCCAGAAGCATACCGTCATGGCACTGGCCGCCCCGCAGATCGCCGACCGCCTGGTGATGATGACTGCCACCACCAAGACCTTCAACATCGCCGGCGCCCATATCGGCAACGTCATCATCGCCGACCCCGCCCTGCGGAAGACCTTCGCGGGAACGATCAACGCGATGGGCATCTCGCCCAATTCCTTTGGCATGCACATGGCCACCGCCGCCTACTCGCCGGAAGGTGCCGCCTGGGTCGACGCGCTGATGCGCTACCTCGACGGCAACCGCCAGCTGTTCGACGAAAGCGTGAACCGGATTCCCGGCCTGCGCTCCACGCCCCTGGAAGCCACCTACCTTGCCTGGGTCGACTTCTCCGGCACCGGCATGGCGCCTGCCGAGTTCATCGAGCGGGTCGAGAAACAGGCCAAGATCGCCACCAACCACGGCTCGGCCTTCGGGACCGGGGGCGAAAGCTTCCTTCGGTTCAACCTCGCCTGCCCCCGCGCACAAGTGGTGGAGGCCGTGGCCCGGCTGGAAAGGGCCTTCGCTGACCTGCAATGAAGCGTGTGCGGCTTTTTCTCTATCTCTGCCTGCTGCTGTGTCTTGGAATAATCGCCGCCTCACAGTACGCCACGATGCGCCCGACACAGCCCCCACCGCCCCTGACTGGGGCAGTGGACCGTATCGTGATCGACAAGTCGGACCGGCAGATGCAGCTGATCCAGGATGGCAAACCGGTCCGCAGCTACCGGATCGCCCTTGGCTTCACGCCCGAGGGCGACAAGGAACGGCAGGGCGATGGCAAGACGCCCGAGGGTGAGTTCACGATCGACCGCCGCAATGATGAAAGCGCTTTTCACCTTTCGCTGGGCCTCGACTATCCGCAGGCTGACGACCTGATCCGGGCCAGTGCTGGCGGCTATTCGCCGGGCGGCGACATCTTCATCCACGGCCAGCCAAACGCCCTGCCGGACGGCCTGAAGGTCAAGGGCGACTGGACGGCAGGCTGCATCGCACTGACCAACGCCGAGATGCGAGAGGTCTGGGCGGTTACCCCGATTGGCACCACGGTTGAAATCCGCCCCTGATTTTTCGCAGAAAAATCGTGCCTGGATCAGGCTTTCGGCAAATAGCCCACCGGCGCGTCATCGCGGCGCCAGAAATCCAGCGGCGCCTTGCCCGTCACCGCCGTCGCCCGCTTGAAGTCGCAGACCAGCTCGCCGTCCTCGATGCTGGTGGCAACGATCAGGCACTGGAACACATGCCGCGAGCCGTCGTAGACATCAACCAGCCCGCGCAGCTTGCCCGGTGAGAAATCCGCATCCAGCGCAAAGCCGTTGTCCCAGAACCGCAGCACCGGATAGACGGCATCGCCCACTTCGACCCGAAGTCGCGACTTGCGCTTCAGATCGCGTTTGCGTGCGGCTTCCAGCCCCTCACGCACTTCCTTCGGCAGAAACTCAAGCATGGCAGCCTCGTACACACCGCAATTGAATTCTGGATTGGCCCGGCAAAAAATCAAGCTGTCACAAGGCTATTACCGGAACGTAAAGGCGGTATGTCACCAAAGTCACGAAGCGCCGCAACCATGGGTTGAGACATCCGGGGCCGCACAATGCTGCGCAGCGAAAAGCCGCCCGGATCCGGGAAGCGCTTGCGAATCAGCATCGCGCCACGGATAGCCCTGCGCATGATCCTGATCGTCGCCCTGCTCCTTGACGCGGCCTTCGGCGAGCCCCGCTGGCTGTGGGACCGCCTGCCGCACCCGGCCGTTCTGATGGGCCGGCTGGTCGGCTGGTGCGACGCCCGTTTCAACCGCAACGGCGAGCTGAAACTGAAGGGTGCGATGGTCGCGGCATTCCTCACTCTGACCGGCCTGATCCTCGGCTGGCTGATCCACCTGATCCCCGACCACGGGGTGCTGGAGGCCATTGCCGTCGCCATCCTCGTCGCGCAGAAGTCCCTCGTCGAACATGTCCGCGCCGTGGCGACCGCACTCCGCCGGTCCATCCCCGAAGGTCGCTACGCCGTCAGCATGATCGTCGGCCGTGACACCGCCGACATGACCGGCCCCGACATCTCCCGCGCGGCCATCGAAAGCGCGGCCGAGAACCTGTCGGACGGCGTCGTCGCCCCCGTCTTCTGGTATCTGATCCTCGGCCTGCCCGGCATCCTGGCCTACAAGCTGGTTAACACCGCCGACAGCATGATCGGCCACATGACGCCCAAGTACAAAGACTTCGGCTGGGCTTCCGCGCGCCTCGATGACGTGCTGAACCTGATCCCCGCCCGCCTGACCGCGCTTTTGATCGCGCTGACGCATGGCTGGCTTGACCCCAAACCCATCCTGCGCGACGCGCCCAAGCACCGCAGTCCCAACGCGGGCTGGCCGGAATCGGCGCTGGCGCCGGTCCTGAACGTCGCCCTCTCTGGCCCACGCAGCTACAATGGCGTCCGCAAGGACTACCCCTGGGTCTGGCCGGAAGGCCGCCGCGACCCTGGTCCCGACGACATCGACGCCGCCGCCGATGCGCTGTGGCGGGTATGGGCCGCGCTCCTTGCGGTTGCTGTTCTGGTGGCGCTCACCTAACTTCTCCGAAACGAAGGAGACCCCATGCGCGCAGCCCTTCTCGCCCTTCTGCTGGCCTGCCCAGCCGCCGCGGCCCCCTGTGGCGGCGACTTCGGCGATTTCCTGCAAGCAATGGAGACAGAAGCCATTGCCGCAGGCGTCCCCGCGGACAAGGCGGCAGAGTTCTTTGCCGGCGCCCGGCAGGACCAGAAGGTGCTGAAGGCAGACCGCAGCCAGGGCGTCTTCCGCAAAACCTTCCTCGACTTCTCGCAGTCCCTCATCTCGAAGCAGCGCCTCTCCACTGCCCGGTCAAAGTCGAACTCGCTGAACGACATCTTCACCCGGGCCGAAACCGAGTTCGGCGTCTCACGTGGCATCCTTCTGGCCTTCTGGGCCTTCGAGACCGACTTCGGCCAGGTCCAGGGCGACTTCAACACCCGCAACGCGCTGCTCACCCTCGCCCATGACTGCCGCAGACCCGAGCTCTTCCAGCCGCAGGTCCTTGCCGCCGCACAACTGCATGCGCTGGACGAATTCGACCTCGACACCACCGGCGCCTGGGCGGGCGAGATTGGCATGGTCCAGATGCTGCCCAAGGACATCCTGGAACGCGGGGTCGACGGCGATGGCGACGGGCTGATCCTGTTGAAAACGTCGCAGGCTGACGCCATCCTGTCCGGCGCACGGATGCTGCAGCACCACGGCTGGCGCGCGGGTGAGCCCTGGCTGGCCGAGATCACCCTGCCCGAAAGCTTCGACTGGTCGCTCACCGGCCTCGACACCGCGAAATCCACCGAGGACTGGGCCACCCTCGGCGTCACCCCGCGCAACGACCCGCTGACCCCGGGCCTGACCGCCTCTATCCTCCTGCCCCAAGGCCGCAACGGCCCGGCCTTCCTCGCCTATCCGAACTACCGCGTGCTCTTCGAATGGAACAAGAGCTTCGTCTACGTCACCACCGCAGCCTATTTCGCCACCCGCATCGAGGGCGCCGAGCCCTATGCCGCGGGCAACCCCGACCCAGCGCTGGACCTCGACCAGATGAAGGCCCTGCAAGAGAAGCTCGCCACCCTCGGCCATGACGTCGGCAAGATCGACGGCATCCTCGGCGCGGGCACCCGCACCGGGGTGCAGAAGGAGCAGGTCCGCCTCGGCCTGCCCGCTGACGGCTGGCCAACGACTGAGCTTCTGGACGCGCTCTGAAGGCCAGTTGGAGCGTCGTCGCGACGGTGAAGGCCCCGGAGGAAAAGGTCCTGGCCTTCGCGGCCTATCACCTGTCACTGGGCGCAGATCACCTCTGGCTTTACTTCGACGAACCCGAAACGCCGATCCCGGCAGTCCTGGCCAACCATCCCCGGGTCACCGTGACGCTTTGTGACGAGGCCCACTGGGTTCGCGTCATCAGGAAGCGCCCGCCGCAACACCAGAACCGCCAGACCCACAATGCAAGATATACCTACCGCGAAAAGGTCACGACCGACTGGATCGTGCACATCGACGTTGACGAGTTCCTGCTGCCCTCGCGTCCGATCACCGAAATTCTGGACGATGCGCCACCGGAAGAGATCGGCATGAAGCTGGAGCCGTTCGAGGCCATGCATGATCCGATGTTGCCCGACGACATCTACACCTCGCGTGAGTTTCGCGGCGCGCTGCGTCACGAACACTGGCCCCGTCGTCGCGCGGCACTGAGTGCCTATCGCAAGGTGATCCGCGATGGGTTGTTGTCGCATTCCGTCGGCAAGATGATGTACCGGACCCGGGTCCCGGGCCTGCTGCCGCGTCTGCATGCCGTCATGGTCGACAAGGATTTTCTCCGGATTGCCAACAGGCAGCCCGAGATAAAGCTGCTGCACTTCCATTCCCAGGACAAGGCCGCCTGACTTGCCGCTCTGCCGTTCCGCATGACCAAGGGCGCCTACCAGTTCCGCCCCGAGCTGCAGGAATTCCTGATGGAAGCCACCCCGGAACAGATCGACCAGTTCTACCGCCGGACCCAGATCCTGCCGGTCGACCTGCGGGAGGAATTGGTCAAGGACGGTCGGGTCATCATCGCTGACCTTGGACTTCGCGCAAAGGTGCAGGCCCTGAAGGACGGCTTGCTCTGACCCGCACGCGCGTTATGCGGCGTTCACCAGCATCAGCGCGGCCCGGCGGAAGGTCGCCATGATCTCTGCCCGCTCGCGGTCCGCGACGCCGGTGTCGACCATCGCCCGGTCCATCACCGCCAGCCAGTCCTCGGCATCCTGAAGGCGGATCTCCACATGGGCGTGGATTTCTCGCAGGTTCATGTGGCCGTGCAGTTCATGATAGTACCGCCGCCCGCCGAAGAAGCCGCAGAGGAAGTTGAACTGCTCGGGTCGGACGTGGCTCAGGCCGTGGCCGCGCTGGTGCATCGCCATGATCGCCGCGCCTTGCGGCAGGGTTTCGATCAGGTCATAGAAATGGTTCACCAGCAGCTTGACCTGCGGCTCGCCGCCAATCCGGTCGATCATCGACTCCATCGCATCCTCCTTTCGCCGATTTCTTCAAGGAAATCGGACCGGAGCCTTCAAAGGCTCTGCGAACCGGACTTTTCGAAAAGTCCGGCGCTCTTCAGCTTTGCGGCCGCGTCTTCTTCGGGTCGTAGTGCGACAAGGGCACGATCACCGCCGGCAGCCGCTTTTGCTGGCCATCCAGCTTGCCCACCTCCAGCGCCGTGCCCACTTCAGCATGCGCCACATCCACCCGAGCCAGCGCGATGTTCTTGCCCAGGATGGGTGAGCGGACCGAGGACGTGACCTCCCCGACCTGCGCCCGGCCCACATGCAGGCAATCGCCGTGGCCGACGTCGACGTTACTGTCGATCTCCAGCCCCACGAACTTCCGGCTCGGATGCTCCTTCCGCCGGATCAGCGCCTCGCGGCCCACGAAATCGTCGGTCTTCGATTTCAGAGGCACCGTGAACCCGATCCCCGCCTCGAACGGGTCGGTCTGGTCGCTGAAGTCGTAGCCCGCGAAAATCAGCCCCGCCTCAATCCGCACCATGTCCAGGGCCTGCAGCCCCATCGGCTTCAGCCCCAGGTCGCCACCATTCGCCCAGACCGCGTCATAGACCGCCGAGCCGTCCTTCGGGTGGCAGAAGACCTCGAACCCCAGCTCCCCGGTATAGCCCGTCCGCGACACCACGACGGGAGCCCCAGACGGCCCTCCCAACCGGCCCACCGTGAACCGGAACCACCCGAGCTCCTCGATGGTCGGCTGGTGCGGCGCGGTCCAGATCATCCGCTTGATGATCTCGCGGGAATTCGGCCCCTGGACCGCCAGGTTGTGCAGTTGGTCCGTGGAGGACCGCACCATCACCTTCAGCCCCAGCTTTTCTGCCTGCTCCCGGATCCAGACCCCGCCGTAATCATCCCCGCCGATCCAGCGGAAGTTGTCGCGGCCCAGCCGGAACACCGTCCCGTCGTCGATCATGCCGCCATGCTCATAGCACATCGCCGAATAGACCACCTGGCCTTGGGCCAGCTTCTTCATGTCCCGCGTCAGAACCCACTGCATTAGCGCCTCGGCATCCGGCCCCGTGACCTCCCACTTCCGCAAGGGGGACAGGTCCAGCACCACCGCCGCCTGACGGCAGGCCCAGTATTCCTCCAGCGCACCGTTTGACGAATAGACCTGCGGCAGCCAATAGCCTTTGTATTCAACGTGATGCCGGGTCTTCTCGACAATGCGGGAGTGGAAGGCGGTTTCCTTGGTCATCTTCGGCTCCGCATCAGGCGTGGGGCGATAAGCGATGGAACGGCTGAACTTCTCCGCCCCCGAATAGGTGCGGACATGGATGTCCGACAGGTACCAGCCGTTGGCGGGCGAGGTGTCATCCGGGCAGGCCGAGTTCACGCAGACGATGTCGGTCAGCGCGCGGAACAGCACATAGTCGCCCGGCCGGGACCAGGGTTCGTCGGAAATCAGCACCCCATGTGAATCAATGTTCGTATTGAAGAACAGGTTCACCGCCATCCAGCCCGGCCGCGCATCGACGCCCCGGTCCTTCAGCGCCAGATTGAAGTTGTCCGAGCAGTTGACATGCCCCGGATAGCCGATGTCGTCGTAGTACTTCGACGCGCAGGCCATCGCGAAGGCGTCGTGCCGCCCCACCGTGTCCTGCACGACCTCGACCAGCGGCACCCAGTCCTGGTCGTAGTATTTCGAATGCAGCCCCGGCATCGAATAGGCGTGGCCCATCAAGGTGCGCGAGGTCGTCACGTCCAGCGCATGCTGGATGCCCCGGTCCAGCTTCCGCGCGTCAAAGCACTGGAAGTCGGTGCACTGCCGCCCATCCACGTCGATGATCTGGATATAGTCCCCCGCCTTGACGAAATAGCTCTCCGCCGTTGCCGACTTGACCCGCAGGTCCAGCACGGGGTCCGCCAGCGGGTCCGGCAAGTCATAATGCCCCACCATCCGCGGCTTGGCCCTTTGCACAAGCACCGTCACCGGCGTCGCCGTGTCCTGAGCCTCGGGCGCCATCGCCAGCCCTGGCGCACAGACCACCAGCCACCCCTCGTCCAGCGCTGTCACCTCGGCCCGGGAACCCGCCGGCGTCTCGCCCGAGAACAGCCGCACCGCGCCAGCCGTTGCAAGATCGATCCGCCGCGCCTCCAGCCCTTTCCGCAGCCGCAAAAGGCTCTCCTCGCCGGACGCGAGCATCGCCTTCAGCCCTTCGGCCGACGAATTCGCCGCCTGCCCCAGGATCGCCGCGTCAATCCGCCCGTCCTTCGCCGCCGCCACCAACTCCACCGGCTGGCCGCCCTCGTCGTTCACCAGGGTCAACCGGTCGCCGACCGCGATCTGCAGCAGGACCGCCCCGCCGCCCGGCACCGCATGGCGTTCCTGCCCGTGGTGACGGGAAAACCGCTGCGGCGTCAGAATCCGTGACGGTCGGGGTGGACCGGGGTTCACCGAAGGATAGATGGAGTCCAGCATGGCTTCCCCGCAATCGGACCCAAAGGCCGTTTAATGAGGATAAAACTTGTTCATTCACAAGAATAGCGTCAGGGTCGGCCTGACACAAGCGAAACGCGGGGAAAAGTCTTCAAAATGCTGGCACTCGGCTTCGGTCTGACCGCCGCCCTGATCTGGGCGGTCCACGATCTTCTGGCACGCAAACTCAGCCAGGGGGCAGCGCTGTTGCCGATCATCGCCACGGTGCTTGGGGCAGGTTGCCTCGTACTGGTGCCCTTCGCCTTGATGGCCGATTGGTCGACCATGACCGCAGGTGCCTGGCGCGCCAGCATCGCCGGAGGGCTGGCCTTCGCCGTCGCCATCGGCAGCCTCTACAAGGCCTTCTCGATCGCCCCGGTCCGCCTGGTATCGCCGGTGATCGGAGCCTATCCGCTCTTGACCCTCCTCATCGCCATCGCTCAGGGGCGCGAGATCACGCCAGTTGACTGGTGGGCCGTCGTTCTGATCGTCACCGGCATCGCCATCGTCGCCCTGGCCGCCCGCGACGACACGCCCGACCTCTATGCCGCCCCGCCTGCCACCGCCATCGTGTGGGCCGCCCTGTCTGCCGTGGGCTTCGCCGCGACCTTCGCCTTGGGCCAGGTCGGAGCGCGCCTTGGGTCGGAACTGCCGGTCATCCTGATCGGGCGCGTCATCGCCTTCGCCGCCATCATCGCGCTGGCCATGGTGGCGACCCGCAACCTGCGGCCCCCCCGGGCCAACCTCGGCCTTCTGGCCCTGATGGGTGCCTTCGACGCGCTGGCGCTTGGCCTCGTCACCGCCTCCGGGGCGCTGCCGAAGGCAGAGTATGCCTCGGTCACCTCGTCCCTCTTCGGGGTGCTGACCGTCCTTCTGGCCGCCTGGTTCCTGAAGGAAGCCGTCCGCCCCCGGCAATGGCTGGGCATCGCCACCGTCTTCTCGGGGATCGCGGTGCTGGGCTTGCAGGGCGGGTAGGCAGGCGCCCTACTCCGCCGCCTCCACCCGTTCTGGCGCGCGGCGGACTGACTGGGTCAGGCGTCGTTCGTCGCGGGGCGAGACGCCGAAGAACTCGGTATAGTGCCGGATCATCGGACTGGAGGTGACATAGCCTACCGAAGCCGCGATCTCGCGCAAGCTGTCGCTGGAATACAGCACCCGCTGCCGCGCCTTCATCAGCCGCAAGTGGTGATAATAGCGCAAGGGACTTTGCCCCGTCTCGCGCTTGAAGATGCGTTCGAAGTGGCGACCCGACAGGCCCACGGCCTGCGCCACATCGGGGATGCGCAGGGGGTCCTCGACATGGGTCTCGAAAAGGCGGATGGCCTCGCGGATCGCGGCGGGAAGGCTGTCGGTCGTGCCACCGGCCCGCGCGACGGGGACTTTCTGGCTGACATCGGCATCCCGGACGAAGGGGTGCTGGAACCAGCAGGCGACCTCGGTCATGCAGTCGCGCCCCAGGCGTTCCTCGATCAGCCGCAGCATCAGGTCGAAGACCGCCCCGGCCCCGCTTGCGGTGGTGCGGCGGCCCTCGCGCAGGATCGTCACTTCCCGCGCCTCGACCGACGGGAAGTCCGCCTTGAACGCCGCCTCATAGCACCAGTGCACGGAACAGGGCCGCCCGTCCAGCAGCCCGGCCCGGGCCAGCGGGAAAATCCCGCCCGAGAAGGCACCCAGCGTCACCCCGGTGCGGTCGAGCCAGCGCAGCCGGGCCGGGCTACGGCGCGGGTCGGCGAAGGCGGCGGTCGGGGGCGAGATCAGGTACAGATGGTCCAGCCCCTCGACCGCCTGCAGGGTGATGTCCGGGTCAAAGCCGATCTCGGCGCTGGACCTGACCGGCGCATCGGTTTCAGAGACCAGCGTCCAGGTAAATTCCCGCCGACCGGTGATCTCGTTCGCCGCGCGCAGGGGTTCGATGGCCGAGGTCAGGCAGGCCATCGGAAAGCCGGGGAACATCAGAAACCCCAGGCGCAGTGGCCCGCGCTCAGTCATCTGGGAACCAGCCGGGCGAGGTCGGCGCCCCGTCGTCATACTTGGACAGCCACTCCACCATCGCGTCGCGGTTGCGGATGAAGCCCTTGTAGGTCGCCAGTTCCACCGGCAGGTCGCGGACGACGCGGTGAAGGCGGCGGGCCCATTTCGGGACGGTCACGATCTGCTCGAAGCTGCACAGGTAGCAGCGGATGTCAAAGGCAATGGCGTTGGACCGGGGCAGGCGGTAGAGGCTTTGCAGTTCCACCCGCAGGTGCTGCTTCTTGCCCAGGTTCTCCTGCGTGATCGTCGTCTTCATCGGCCCCCACTTTGGGTAGGTCTCGGGCGCGGTGTCCAGAAGCGGGTTCACCGTCATCGTCCAGTTGAACCGCCGCACCGGGGCGCCGTGCTGGAGTTGCAGCAGGAACTTCAGCGCCCGGTCGAAGACGCCCTTCTCATGCGCCAGCGGCACCGGGGCGTGCCATTCGTGGAAGTTCATGCCGACGTCAAAGTCTACCGACCAGTCGGCCTGTGAGGTTGCGATCCCCGCATCCATCCACAGCGTCCCGTCGCGTTCGTCCTGAAGCGTCCAGTCACCCTGGGTCTGCCGCATGATGTATTCGAAGGGCGGATAGGGCAGCGTCGATTCGTCCAGGAATGTGAACGACTGTTCGATTCCCAGCGGCCGGTTCACCCAGTGCCAGCGGTTGCCGTCCTTGGTCAGCGAAAACCATTGCGGATAATCTCGCGCCTTGGTCTCCATGATCAGTTCCAGCACGTCCCAACCCGCCAGCGTCATGTGCGGCAACGACTGACAGCGCAGCGGGTCCTCGGCCAGCACCTTCGCGCGGTCGATCATCTCGGCCACGTAGTGCTCGTCCACATCGAACGTGTGCTCGAATGCCGTGCCCTTCCGCCCCGGCACATGCGGCTCCATGTTGACCGAATACATGTAGTCGTCGCGGTCGAAGGGGAACGGGAACCGACGCGGATTGCTGTTCGTGTAAGTGAAGGTTTCACGGAACGTCTCGTCCCGGAAGAAGTCGCTGAAGGCACCAGGGCGGAAATCGAGGCTCATCGTCGTCTCCTATCGGTCGATGACGAGGGTCTTGCCCTCAAAGCGGCTGACGCAGGGCATGATCTTCTGGTTCGAGGCCTGCTCTTCCGGCGTCAGCCAGTGGTCACGGTGCAGGATGGTCCCGTCGCATTTGTGAACGGCCGTTTCGCATTGCCCGCAGGCCCCGCCCCGGCAGAGGTAGGGGGCATCCACGCCCGCCGCTTCGATCGCCTCCAGCAGGCTTTGCGTCGTGCCGACGGTGATGGTCTTGCCGCTGGCCGCCAGTTCCACCTGGAAGGGCAGGCCAGTGCCGGGGGCAAGGAATTCTTCGTGATGCAGCGCCTGCTTCGGCCAGCCCATCGCTTCGGCCGTCGTCAGCACCCAGCCAATCATCCCCTTCGGCCCGCAGACGTAGAGGTGCGCGCCAATCGGCTGATTTTGCAGAACTTTCTTCAGGTCGATCACCTGCTTCTGGTCGTCGAAGTAGCAGTGGACCCGATCCGGATGCGCCGCCGTCAGCCGGTCCATATAGGCGCCAAGCGGCTTCGACCGCGCCGAGTAGTGCAGTTCAAACCGCCCGCCGAAATGGGTCAACTGCGAGATCTGGGCCAGGAACGGGGTGATCCCGATCCCGCCCGCGATCATCAGGTGCTTCCGCGCACGGTTGTCCAGCGGGAACAGGTTGACCGGGTGCGACAGCACCATCTCCATCCCCGGCTTCACATGCCGGTGCATGTAGAGCGACCCGCCGCGACCCGCGTCATCACGCCGGACGCTGATCTCATAGCCCGTGCGATCCTCGGGGTCCGACATAAGTGAATAAGGGTTCAGCCTGCGCGTGCCATGGTCATCCATCTCGACCACCGTATGCGCCCCGCCCGAAAACGCCGGCAGCTCCGACCCGTCGCGGCTGACAAACCGAAAGCGCTTGATCAGCTCGTTGACCTCGACGACCTCGGCCACACGGACCTGCAGTTTCGCGCCGCCACTCATTTGAACCTCACCACGCTTTCCGGCACCAGGCCGGGGTCCTCGGCGTCGATGTTCACGCCCTGGAAGGCCGCCATGCGCCGGGAATAATGGTCGCGGACAAAGAGGTTAAGCCCGCAGTGGCTGCATTTGAACGGATCGGTGGCCACGTTCTCGGTCACCCCCTTGCAATGAACGCATTGCACCCGCCGCAGCGTGGACCCGCGCTGTTCCTTCTGGATCGAGGCATAGGGGAAGCCGGTCGACATGATCTCGCGTTCCGCCTGGCCGATCAGGCTTTCGGTGCCGGCGAGGTAGAACTGCGTCCCCATATGCGCGTCCGACAAGACCCGCACCAGACGCGGCAACAGCGCCGGAATTGTCGGCGCGCGGAAGAACTGCGCCGCTCCCAGCGCCTCAAGCTTGGCCGTTCCATCGGTTCCGGTCGGGCCGGGGCAGTACATGACATGCGCGCCGGCAAGGATTTCCGAAGAGTTGTTCGCCTTGCCCAGCATATCGGTCACGGCATCCGCGCCAGCATCGTCGGCGACAATCACATGCAGCTTGCCCGGGCGCGGCTCCAGCGCCGCATAGACCGGGCGCGAGCGCATGGATGGGGCATTCACAGGGGTCAGCTCTACTTTCACGGGGGCACATTCCTTGGGCAGAAAGGGGCCCGCGCGGAAGCGCAGGCCCCCGATAGATCAGTCCTTGGCGGTCCGGCGCTTCTTTTCCACGTCGTAGAAGGGCAGCGCGGCCGACACCGCCTTCAGCGGGCCATGCGTCCCGCAGCGCACCTCGACTTCCGTGCCGTTGTTGGCGCAATCGACCGGCAGGCGGGCAATCGCGACGACCCAGTCGTTCAGCGGCGAATACATCGGCTGCGTCACCACGCCCACCTTCTTGCCATCCTTGAAGATCGGCGCATTGCCCGGGACCTTCGTCTTGTCCGCAAACTTCAGACCCGAGATCTTGAAGCGTTCCTTGCCCTGCAGCCGGTAATGCTCCTCGGACCCCCGGAAGCCGGTCTTGCCCTTGGTCACCGTCCAGTCCAGGCCCAGCTCCCACAGGGTGTCGCCCGGGCCTTCATTCTCGAACGGGTACATCTCGGAGTTATCGAAGGGGAAGAACAGAAGGTAGCTCTCGGCCCGCAGCATGTCCAAGGTGGTAAAGCGGCAGGGGATGATCCCCATGCTCGCGCCTTCCTCAAGGATGCGATCCCAGATCTCCACGGCGTCCTGGCCACGGCAGAAGATTTCATAGCCGCGCTCGCCGGTGTAGCCGGTCCGCGACAGGGTGATCGGCTTGCCGAACAGCATCGCCGGCATGTGGCCCATGTAGGGCAGCGCGCGGACGCCAGGGATGTGCTTTTCCAGGTAGGTCACCGCCAGCGGCCCCTGCAGCGACAGATCGTGCAGGTTGTCGTCGAAGCGGATCGAGACATCGCGGCCCGTCGCCGCCATCGTCAGCTGCTCATGCCCCTGGCCCGAGCCATGCACCACGGTATAGCTGTTCGGCCCCATCCGGTAGATGATGCAGTCGTCGATGAACTTGCCCGCATCGTTCAGCATGCAGGCATAGAGCGACTTGCCGGGTGCGATCTTCTCGGGGTCGCGGGTCGTCGCCCGGTCGATGACGTGGCTGGCCGCATGCCCGGTGATGTGGACCTTCTTCAGGCCCGACACGTCCATCAGCCCCGCCTTAGTGCGGATCGCCATGTATTCGGCATTCGGGTCGCCCTTGGCATAGGACCAGGCCGTGCCCATCCCGCTCCAATCTTCCAGGTTGGAGCCGAGCGCCTTGTGCCGGTCCATCAGTGCCGAGAAACGCCAGGAATTCGTCATGTGCAGTCCCTCCCAGTGGGTTCTGATTTTCGCCGAGTGTCAGGCGATTCCCGCCAGAAAGCAATAATCAAGTGCAACAATCTTTCTTGTCAGAAAACATCCGCCCAAGAAAAAGGCCGCCCCTTTGGGACGGCCTTTTCCGGTGCGATTTGCCCTAGGGTCAGCCAGGCAGGACGAAGAACCAGTTCGCCCAAAGAACCACAGCAGCCCCCAGGATCAGCGCGAGGTAGGGCAGGACGCCCGCCTTCCTCTCGCCCAGCTCGCCATAGGGCAGGCCCAGGTCGTCATAGGCTTCCTTCGGGAACTTGCCGCCGTCCACGATGTAGTGGCGATACCAGAACACCGGGAAGATGAAGGCCGCGAAGATCAGCCCCGACCACAGCGCGTTCTCATAGCCCCAGACCTTGGCGCCCGCGCCCAGGAACAGGGCGTTGACGAAGGCCAGGATCGTGTTCAGCCCGATCAGCCAGGTCGGGGCCCGCCACGGACGCTCCATGTGGGCGCTGTCGATGCGGTGGATCCAGCCGGCATTCAGGTTCAGGAAGTTGAACAGGATGTAGCCGACGTTGGAAATCGCCAGAACGTAGAAGTACCCCGCAATGTCCGAGGCCAGCGCCAGCAGGATCACGTTGAAGGCGAAGTCGGTCCACATCGCATTGCGCGGCGCGCCGTGATCGTTGACGCTGCCCAGATACTTCGGCAGCCAGCCATCGCGCGACCCCTGATACAGCGTCCGTGACGAGCCAGCCATCGCGGTCATGATCGCCAGGAACAGCGCCATGATCATCAGGATCACGAAGATCTGGGTGATCACCGGCCCGCCGCCGATCATGTTGCCCATCGCCTCGCCCACGCCGGTGCCATCGACGATGCCGCCTGCCAGCATCCCTTCCACCCCGTAGACCCCCTGGAACGAGAAGGGGATCAGGAAGAAGAACACGACGCAAAGAAGGCCGGAATAGAAGATAGCCCGGAAGGTATCGGTCTTCGGGTCCTTCAGTTCGCGGGTATAGCAGACCGCGGTTTCAAAGCCGTAGGTCGACCAGGCCGCAATGTAGAGACCGCCAAGGAACAACGTCCAGCCACCGATGTTCCAATCGCCGTTCTCGCCGGAATAGGCCGCGGTCGGAGGCACCAGGTTGGTCACGTTCATCCAGTTGATCGACCCGTTCAACAGCGGCACCAGGCCCACCAGCAGCAGCGGAACCAGCACGATGATCGCCAGATACTTCTGTGCGCTTGCCGTCGAGGCGATGCCGCGCTCCTGGATGAACAGGATGATCAGCATCAGGATCACGCCGATCACGAAGGTCGAGTTGAAGTGCAGCGTCCCAAGCCCCGGGATGGTGAGAGCATAGGCCTCCCAGACGCGGAAGGCGGGGGTCAGCGCAGCGACGCCATCCGCTGCCGCGACCGCCTTGATCGCATCCTCGACGGCAGTGCCCGCGTTTGCGGCCATGTAGTCGATGACCGATTGCGTCTCGGCGGTGTAGTTGGCGATGTTCGCAGTCACCCAGTCGATCACCGGCTGGCTGTCCGCCAAGGGGATCGGGAACAGCGCGTTCAGGATATAGCCCGCGGCGATGGCACAGCCCAAGGACAGCACCGGCGACCAGGCGAACCAGTTGCACCATACTGATAAGGGCGCGATCAGCTTGCCATAGCGCAGCCAGGCCGTCGCCCCATAGACCGAGGTCCCCCCGGACTTGTTGCCGAACATCCCCGCCATCTCGGCATAGGTAAAGCTCTGCAGGAAACCCATCACCATCGAGATCATCCAGACCAGGAAGGCCAGTTGCCCGGTCGTCCCCGCGATCCCGCCAATCGAGAACAGCACCAGTGGCGGCACACCTGCCGCTACCCAGAAGGCGCCCTTCCAGCTTAACGCTCGGACCATTTGGCCCGATCCAGTTTCAGTCGTCATTCCCTCTCTCCTGTTGGACGGACAAACCGACCTTGGGCTTATGCACTGCCCGTCTTGCCGAATGTCCGGTTGGGTGTCTTGCGCCAGATCGTCGTGAGGTCTTGTATGCTCCTCGGCCTTCGCCACGCGGCGCAGAATCGTCTCAGGCCAGCCATGGCTGCGGCCTGATGTCGCGAGAAAAGCATGCTCTTGCACGCAAGGCGAGAAGAATTTTATCTAGGCGAAAATTTGTTTCCCGGCACATGGGTAAGCGGCGGTATGCCGCGCAGAGTGCCCAAAAAACCGCGCGGACCCGGGGTCACCCCCGGATCCGCACTCGACCCGATGCGGGTCATCTGGTCAAGTCAGACCTGTCAGCCGGCTTTCTTGTAGGCGGCCTTTTCGTGCCGTGCCCCGGCAATCAGGGCAACAACGCAGAGGAGCATCGACAGGCCCAACCAGATTCCTTCCGTCCCCTGGCCGGCATAGTAGGCACCTTCTACGGCCGCCCAGTCCGTGATGTTGGTTCCGATCAGCATTGCAGCTCTCCTTTCACTCGGCAGGGGTTGCAGGCGCGGGCCGCGCGCCCAGGAACTCGGGGTAGGCTTCGACCGGGACCTTGACCTTGTCGAGACCCAGAAGCTCGGCCGAATCCGGCACGCGCAGCATGCCAAGCTTGGCCAGGACCAGTGACACCAGATAGCCCGGGATGAAGCCCAGGGCTGCCATCACCAGCGCGCCCACCACCTGACCGTACAGCGTGATCGTCGGCGCCCCTTCGCCCGTCAGCGCCGGATAACCGCTGGCAAAGATGCCCACGGCCACCACGCCCCACAGACCCACCACGCCATGCAGCGCCACCGCGCCCACCGCGTCGTCGATCCGCAGCTTTTCGACGTAGCCTGCGACCAACGGCATGATCGCCCCACCGATCATTGCGATCACGAAGGCCATCGGCGGCCAGTACAGATCCAGCCCCGCCGCGACGCTGATGATCCCACCGAGCGCCCCGGACATCATCCAGAACGGGTCATGCGTCATCACCCAGGCCGCAATCGCGCCTCCGGCAAAGCCCATCAGGATGTTGAAGGTCATCGCCGACAGGGTCACGGGCGTTCCGTAGATCGAATGGAAGATGCCCGACCCCCAGCTCCACGGCTCACCCGGGAAGATCACGCAGCCCATCAGGAACCCCCAGAAGCCCGCGATGATCAGCATCAGCCCGACCAGCGCCATCGGCATCGAGTGCCCGGCAATCGCGTTCGCCGTCCCGTCCGGGTTGAACTTCCCGATCCGCGCGCCAAGGTTGATCAGCACCCCCAGCGTGAAGAACCCGGCGATGGCATGAACCACGCCCGAGGCGCCGAAGTCATGATAGCCGAAGGTCGTGACCAGCCAGCCATCCGCATGCCAGCCCCACGCCGCGCCCAGGATCCAGACGAAGCTGCCCAGCACGATGGCCAGGATGGTGAAGCCAATGATCCGCACCCGTTCGATCAGACTGCCGGACATGATGCTGGCCGTCGTCGCCGCGAACATCGCGAAGGCGCCGAAGAACACCCCCGTCACGCTGTCCGAGACATTCGGCCCCATGGTCTGGCTGAGAGGTGTCGCTGCCGCTGCCCATTCCGCTCCGCTGATCCCCAAGGGACCCGGCGCCATCGTTAAGCCCGACGGGAAGGCGTTATAGATCCACCAACCCACAAAATAGAACGTCGGGATGATGAAGGCGAAAGCGAGGATGTTCTTGATGCCCGAGGCCAAGGCATTCTTTGCGCGGCTGGCCCCCATCTCGTAGGACAGGAACCCCGCGTGGATCAGGACCATCAGCGGAATGGTCAGCCAGTAGAAGGTTTCCGCCGTGGTCCGGTTCAGCCCGGCCAGGCTCTCCTTCATCGTGGCAAGCTCCGCCGTGAGGGCGGCAATCTGTTCTTCCATGCAAACACTCCCCAGCTGTTGCGCCCCTGTCCCCGGGGCTCGTTGTCAGGTTAGGCCGCTGACGGCGGCAAGCAGGGAGGTGAAGCAATTTAGTTTCAGGCCGAGCCAGGCTTTCGACATAATGTGACCAAAGTTTCGCCACAAATGGTCGGCTCTGCCGAAGAATTCAGCAACCGCGAGTCCGCGAAACGAAAAAGGCCCCGGGCGATGCCGGGGCCTTCTCCGTCTGCATATGCGCCTAGTTGCGCAGATAGCTTTCCATCGAATCCTCCAGCGCGTCCTTCCAGGGCGTGTGGTGGACCGGAGCCATCGTGCCGGTGATGACCGACTTGTAGGCGTTGTCGCGGAAGGTCATGATCCCCTTCTTCTTGTGGTCCTTCCACTCGAAGAAGGCCTCGCAGGCGCCGTCCACGTCGAAGGACGGATAGTCCGTTTCGGCGATCAGCTCCTTCACATAGTCGCCCTGATAGTGGATCGCGTCATGGGCATCATTGCCGGCATCCTCATGCGCCACGCGGTCCTCGACGTCCTTCAGCAGCACCGCCTTGTCAGTCGGGATCTTGATCTTGCCCATGATCGCGTCACGCACCCACCAGGCCTGCGCGTCGAACATGTTGAAGGTGAACCACTGGTCCTGCATGCCGATGTAGAACAGCTTGGGGTTGTGAACCCAGACCACGCCCTTGTAGAGGTCCGCCGTTGCCAGCCGGTTCGCCGTTTTCAGCCGCAGATCATCGGGTAGGAACGGGAAGTGGTGCTTGTAACCGGTGCACAGGATGATCGCGTCCACCTTCTTGGACGTGCCGTCCTTGAAATAGGCGGTGTTCTCGTCCACCCGCTCCAGCTTTGGCACTTCCTTCCAGTTCGACGGCCAGTCAAAGCCCATCGGCGCATTGCGGTGCGCCACGGTGATCGACTTCGCCCCGTACTTCCAGCACTGGCTGCCGATGTCCTCGGCCGAATAGGACGTGCCCAGGATCAGCAGGTCCTTGCCCGCAAACTCGCGCGCGTCGCGGAAGTCGTGCGCGTGCAGGACGCGGCCATTGAACTTGTCGAAGCCCGGATACTCCGGCACGTTCGGCACGCTGAAGTGGCCCGAGCAGACAACGACGTTGTCGAAGTCTTCCGAATACATCCGGTCGTTCTTCAGGTCATGCACCGTGACGGTGAAATTCCCCTTGTCCTTGTTGTAGTTGACCATGCGGACGGTGGTCGAGAAACGGATCCAGTCACGGACCCCCGCCTTCTGCACCCTGCCCTGGATATAGTCGAACAGCACGGCGCGCGGCGGGTAGCTGGCGATCTGCTTGCCGAAGTGTTCCTCAAACGAGTAATCGGCGAATTCCAGACCCTCCTTCGGGCCGTTCGACCAGAGATAGCGGTACATGGAGCAGTGGACCGGCTCGCCATGCTCATCCAGGCCCGTGCGCCAGGTGTAGTTCCACAACCCGCCCCAGTTCGACTGCTTTTCAAAGCAGACGATTTCGGGGATCGCCTCACCCTTGGCCTTTGCCGACTGGAACGCGCGCAGTTGCGCCAGGCCCGACGGCCCCGCTCCGATGACGGCTACTCTCTTAGTCATGGTCAACCTCCGGATGTTGGATTCTTTTCAGGCGCTTGGGGGCGTCTGGATTTTGCGCTAGCCTAAGGACTCTGTTGCGCCTGTGTCAAATATTCTTACTCACGGTAAACACGCCGGACCCCGAAACCAGGGGCTCCGGGGTCCGGGATCACAACCGCTGCAAGAATGTTAGGCGGGAAGATGCCTAACGGGCAATGGTCACGGTGCAATGTGCGCGAGTCGCCACTTCACTGGCGACGGACCCCAGCACCAGCCGCTGCAAGCCACGCTTGTCGCCGGTGCCCATGACGATGTGGGTGTACCCGTTCTGCTCGGCATAGGCGATGATTGCCGGGGCTGCTTCACGGGCGACAACCTCAACCACGCCGACATCTGTCGCGCCTTCGCTCTTGGCAAGCGCTTCTGCCTCGCTCAGGACCTTCTGGACCTCCTCGGGCCGCCAATGGCTTATCGTCGGCCCGCGCACCCCGCCATGCGCGATGTTGACGGCGCAGATCGTCAGATGGCCGCCAGTTGCCTTGGCGACTTCGGCGGAAAGGAGGACCCCGATGGTGGCGTGGTCCGATCCGTCGGTGGGGCAGAGTATCTTGGCTGTCATCGCTTCCATCCTTGGCTTGATAGACCTTGGCAGAAAGGAACCATTGATCGCCGGATGCCGCCTTGACCTGCGTCAAGAAATTTTACTCGGGGGTAAAGAAAAGAAGGGTGCGATGCAGCCGATCGATCCAAAGGACCGCAAGGTCGCCAGCATCCATAGTGCAGAGTTCAAGCCCTTCGTCTTTCCCGATGGCATGGCACTTGGCGATGCCGTCCTTCAGCTGGACGACGAACAAGAACTTGGGGTGGGTTTCCACGTCTACTGCATGCCCCCCGGCATGACGACGCGCGGTCACCGCCACAACGGGCACGAACAGTTCCTGATCCTCGAAGGCGATCTGCACGAAAGCGACGGCACCGTCCTGCGGGCCGGAGACGTCGACTTCTACCACGGAGGGACGGAACACAACTCCTACACCCCGAACGGCTGCCTGCTGGCCGTCCATTTCGCCGGACCGGAAACATCGGTGGACTAAGGCGGCGCGGCCTACGGACACTTCAAGTGCATTGCTTCGGCTATGCCAATGGGGAAAGTTACCAAGGCATGCAACCGAAAGGCATCACGATGTCGAACGACGATTTTCAGGAACGGCTGCGCCGGATCGCCGATAACTCTGGCTATCGTCCTGCGTCCGGTCGAACCGCGGCGGCCGCGTCAAAGGCTCGGGGCCCGAACCTTGTCCTGATGGTCATCTCTGTTCTCGTCATTCTGACCGGAAGCGGTCTGATACGGTTTGCCAACGAAAACTATGACAAGCTGCGTGCGGATGGCGGCGTAGGGCTGGCCATCGGTATCGGACTAGGGGCGTTTGCGGTCCTCATCTTCGGGATCGTGCTCTTTTGGCAGTCGCTGCGGAAAGGACCGGCGCTGGCGTCGAACGTGGCCGATCCGCTTCCGTCGTCAGGCAGGTCGTCCCTCGGGCCGATGCTCTTCGGGCTTTTCTTCGGTGGTATCGCCTGTTTCAGCCTGTTCCTCGCTGCGGCGGCGCGTCTGGTGAGCCCCAATACTGACAACGTGGTCTCGGGCCTCGCCCTGCTCGCGGCGCTGGCAGCTACCATGCTTACGCTGCTGATCGGGACTTTCGGCCTTTTCCGGCGCGGCAGCGCCCTCCGCCGAGTCCCGCTTTACTACTTGGCCGGAGCCATCCTGACCTATGCCGCCTTCCGCCTCTTCTACATCGACTTGCGCAACTCGTCCTGGTTCATGGCCTTGATGCAGTGACGCGTTCCACGAAGGCCGTGGGCAAAGATTTACATTTCCCTAACGCCCACGGCCAAGTATTTGTAATCGCTTTTTGATCCAGATTTGTCCACCGTGGACAGACCTTAGATGTCCAGCGTCGTCTGCGTCTCCCAGGCCGAGAAATGGCTGCAATAGTCGTTCCATTCCTTGTGCTTCAGCTTGAGGTAGGCGGCCGAGAACTCGTCCCCCATCATCGCCTTCAGGGTCCGGTCCTTGTCGTACTCCCGAAGCGCATCCAAGAGGTTCAACGGCAGCTTCGGCGCTCCCTTCACCTTGTGCCCGTCCTGGTACATGTCGATGTCGTAGCGCCGCCCCGGGTCCGCCTTCGTCCGCACCCCGTCGATGCCCGCGGCCAGGATCACCGCCTGCATCAGATAGGGGTTCGCCGCACCGTCCGGCAGCCGCAACTCGAACCGCCCCGGCCCCGGCACGCGGACCATGTGGGTCCGGTTGTTCCCGGTCCAGGTCACCGTGTTCGGCGCCCAGGTGGCTCCGCTCGTCGTCCGGGGCGCATTGATCCGCTTGTAGCTGTTCACCGTCGGGTTGGTGATCGCCGCCAGCGCCGAGGCATGCTTCATGATCCCGCCCAGGAAGTGCCGCCCCTGATCGGACAGCCCCAGTTCCTTCTTCGCGTCGGCGAAGGCGTTCTTCTTCCCGTCCAGCGTCCAGACCGAGATATGGGCGTGGCAGCCCGACCCGGTCAGCCCCTTGAACGGCTTCGGCATGAAGGTCGCGCGGAAGCCGTGCTTTTCGGCAATCGACTTGACCATGAACTTGAAGAAGCTGTGCTTGTCCGCCGTCTGCAGGACGTCGTCGTACTTCCAGTTCATCTCGAACTGGCCGATCGCGTCTTCGTGGTCGTTCTGGTAGGCCTCCCAGCCCAATTCCAGCATGTAGTCGCAGATCTCAGAGATGACGTCATAGCGCCGCATCACCGCCTGCTGGTCGTAGCAGGGCTTCTCGGCAGTGTCGTAGACGTCTGACGGCCCCGAGCCGTCAGCGTTCAGGATGAAGAACTCGGGCTCCACGCCCGTCTTGACGCGCAGGCCTTCCTTCGCGGCCTCGGCGATCAGCTTCTCCAGCACGTTGCGGGGGGCCTGGTCGACGAGCTTTTCCTCCATCGTCGCGCGGGCGGCGACCCAGGCGACCTCTTTCTTCCAGGGCAGCTGGATCACAGAATCCGGGTCCGGCACCGCCATCAGGTCGGGGTGCGCGGGCGTGAGGTCCAGCCAGGTCGCAAAGCCCGCGAACCCCGCCCCGTCCACCGCCATGTCGTTGATCGCCTGCGTCGGCACCAGTTTCGCGCGCTGCCCACCGAACAGGTCGGTGTAGGAGATCATGAAATACTTGACGCCCTTGTCCTTGGCCCACTTGGCCAGATCTTTCGCCATCACTGTAACTCCCTGGTCTTTTCTATCGTTGAATGGGAAACGGCGGCCTTACCAGCCGCCGTTCCGTCCCGGTATCCAGTTGGTCCCTGCCAGCGGAACCCCCGCCATCGCCGCCGCCTCGATGGTCAAGGAGCAGAGGTCCTCGGGCTCCAGATTGTGCAGGTGGTTCTTGCCGCAGGCCCGCGCGATGGTCTGCGCCTCCAGCGTCATCACCTTGAGGTAGTTCTTCAGGCGACGACCGCCCAGCACCGGGTCGAAGCGCTTGTAAAGCTCCGGGTCCTGCGTGGTGATCCCGGCCGGGTCGCGGCCCTCGTGCCAGTCGTCATAGGCATCCGCCGTGGTGCCAAGCTTCTGGTATTCCTCTTCCCATTTCGGGTCGTTGTCGCCGAGCGCGATCAACGCCGCTGTCCCGATGGCCACCGCATCCGCGCCCAAGGCCATCGCCTTCGCCACATCCGCACCCGACCGGATACCGCCCGAGACGATCAGCTGTACCTTACGGTGCATGCCCAGATCCTGCAGCGCCTTAACCGCTTGCGGGATGCAAGCGAGGATCGGCATGCCGACATGTTCGATGAACACGTCCTGCGTCGCCGCCGTGCCGCCCTGCATGCCGTCCAGCACCACCACGTCCGCGCCCGCTTTCACCGCAAGCGCCGTGTCATAGTAGGGCCGCGCACCGCCGACCTTGACGTAGATCGGCTTCTCCCAATCGGTGATCTCGCGCAGTTCCATGATCTTGATTTCCAGATCATCCGGCCCGGTCCAGTCCGGATGCCGGCAGGCACTGCGCTGGTCGATCCCCTTGGGCAGGTTCCGCATGTTTGCCACGCGGTCGGAAATCTTCTGGCCCAGCAGCATTCCGCCGCCGCCAGGCTTTGCGCCCTGGCCAACGACCACCTCGATCGCATCACAGCGGCGCAGGTCATCGGGGTTCATCCCGTAACGGCTGGGCAGATACTGATAGACCAGCGTCTTGGAATGGCCGCGCTCTTCCTCGGTCATCCCGCCATCGCCGGTGGTGGTCGAGGTCCCGGCAGCGGTTGCACCGCGGCCCAGCGCTTCCTTGGCCGGCCCCGACAGCGCGCCGAAGGACATCCCGGCGATGGTGATCGGGATGTCCAGATGGATCGGTTTCTTGGCGAAACGGGTGCCAAGCCACACGTCCGTCGCACATTTCTCGCGGTAGCCTTCCAGCGGGTAACGCGAGATCGACGCGCCAAGGAACAGGAGGTCATCGAAATGCGGCAGGTGGCGCTTCGTGCCGCCGCCGCGGATGTCGTAGATGCCAGAGGCAGCCGCGCGGCGGATTTCGGCGTTCACCGCAGGGGTGAAGGTGGCCGAGAAACGGGGCGGGGTACGGGGAAGATCGCTCATTGCTGCCTCAGTACGACGACGCGTTGTCGATGTTGAAATTATAGAGTTTGCGGGCGCTGCCGTAACGGCGGAATTCCTCGGGCTTGGCCTTGTGGTCGGCCTCACCCCGCCGCAGCAGCTCCTCCAGGATCACGTAGTGTTCGTCCCGCATTTCTTTCTCGATGCAGTCAGCCCCCAGCGATTTTACCGTGCCACGTACGAACAGCCGCGCTTCATAGAGCGAGTCGCCCAGCGCATCCCCGGCATCGCCCAACACGACAAGGTTCCCGGACTGCGCCATGAAGGCCGACATGTGGCCGATGGAGCCGTGGACGACGATGTCGATGCCCTTCATCGACACACCGCAGCGGGACGAGGCATTGCCCTTGATGACCAAGAGCCCGCCGCGGCCCGTGGCCCCGGCATACTGGCTGGCATTGCCGTCGATGATGACGGTGCCCGACATCATGTTTTCCGCCACACCCGGCCCCGCCGAGCCCTTGATCCGGATCGTCGCCTGCTTGTTCATGCCAGCGCAGTAATAGCCCGTGGACCCGCGCACCGTGATATCCACCGGCGCGTCCACCCCGGCAGCAATCGCATGCGCGCCTTTCGGGTTGATGACTTCCCAGGCCGTCATGTTGGTCTGGCCCTTCAGGGCGTGAAGCGAGGAGTTCAGCGCCCGCAGGCCCTCTTTCCCCAGGTCGAAGGTCTGCATTCTCTCAACGCTCCCAGAAGTACACAGTTGCGGGTTCCGGCTCCCAGACGCGGGCGTCCTCGATGCCCGGCAGGTTCACCAGCGCCCGGTATTCCGACCCGAAGGCGACGTACTGATCGGTCTCGGCCATGACGGCCGGTTTGCAGGCGATCGGGTCGCGGACGACGCCAAAGCCGTTCTTGGTGCCGACGACGAAGGTGAAGAAGCCGTCGAGGTCGGTCAGCGTCGCCTCCAGCGCATTGCCCAGCGTCTCACCCGTTTGCAGCTTGTGGCTGATGAAGGCCGCGCCGACCTCAGTGTCGTTCTCGGTCTCGAAGGTCATGCCAAGGCGCTTCAGCTCGCGCCGGACGCCGTTGTGGTTGGAAAGGGAGCCGTTGTGCACCAGGCACTGGTCGGACCCGGTGGAGAACGGGTGCGCGCCCATCGTCGTCACCGCGGATTCGGTCGCCATGCGGGTATGCCCGATGCCGTGGGTGCCCTTCATCTTCGACACTTCAAAGCGGGCGGCCACGTCCTTGGGCAAGCCCACTTCCTTGAAGATCTCGATGGAATCCCCGGCGCTCATGACCTTCACGCCCGGGCGCAGATGGGCCAAGGCGGAACGGGCGGCGTCCAACTGTGCCAGCGGCACCTCCAGCACGGCATGGGTCGACTTGACCAGCATCGTCACCGGCTGGCCGATGGCGTCATGCAGATCGCCGTCCAGGTCCTTGAAGTCCTTGTCGGGGTTGGCTGACTGGATCGTCAGCTTGCCCAATCCATCCTTCGCCCCGCTGTAGATCGCGATGCCCGCGCTGTCCGGCCCGCGGTCAGTCATGGTGATCAGCATGTCTGTCAGCATGGCCCCCAGCTTCGGCTCCAGCTTCGGGTCCTTCAGGAACAGCCCAACGATGCCGCACATGGATTCGCCTCCTTCTCGTCGTTGCAGCTACGCTAGCACCGGGCTTTCGCTCTATCAACTGGGGAGAAACATTTTTCACCTGTCGGGAAAATCGCTGCTTAATATGCAGGCATCTGCGGTTTTTCTTGACAGATTGTCGCAGGTGGCTTTCCCTAAGGAAAACAAATTTGCCGTGCAGGGAAAGCGTCGGGGCCGCGTTGCACGGGTCACATAAGAGCCCAAGGGAGGGAACTGTGGGAGACCTTAATCAGCGGATTGAGGCGATGCACAAACGCGACGTGCTGGTGGCATGGGCGTTCGTGATCGGCCTCTGGTTTGCCGTGATCTTCGTTGCCTGGGCAACATGGGGACTGGCCCCGCCCGAGGCGCCCGGTGCCAGGACGCTTCTACTGATCGGCGGCGCCATCGTCCTGATCTTCAACACCGCCGCGATCCTCGCGATGCTGCGGCATTACCGCGAGGACCGCGACTTCATGTACGGCCTCGACATCAAGTTCCTCGACGAAGCCCGAGGGCTGAAGAGTGGGGGGAGGAAGTGATGGCGCACTATGAACCTCCGAAGCAAGGCAAGGCGAGCCAGCTGTTCGACGTGATCGTGCTGGTCGTCCTGACCGTCGGCGCGCTGTTCGTGCCCTTATGGCTTGGGATGGCGGGCGCGGCGAAGTCCGTTGCGACGCCGGTCACCAACCCCACCTGGGAGACGCTCGGCCAGACCGAGGCGCAATCGGCCAAGTACGAGGCGCTCGGCTACACGCCCGAAAGCGCGCATGACTTGATCCTCGCGCGGTTCGACTACAGCTTCTCGGTCACTGCGCTGCTGACGATGATCGCGGTCATCCTTCTGTACTACTTCCTGATCCTGCGGTTTTCCGAAGTGGAATACCGCGAGGTCATTTCAGAAAAATTCGGGGAGTAAGCCGCCATGGATCTGTGGAACTGGCTTGAATACGGCGCCTGGGGGCTTTCTGCCCTGTTCGGGCTGCACATGCTGGTCGACTGGCTGAAGACCGACTCGACCTATTCGGAAGATGTCCTCACCTCCTCGCGCGAAGGCGAGCTTGAGGCGATGGCCGAAGAGCACAAGGTGAAATCATGACCCAGGTTGATATCACCTCGCAAACGATGGACGGCATGGGGCCGCATGGCACCAAGGTCGGCCTTCTCCGCGTCCTTGGCCCGGCCCATGTCTGGGCCCTGGGCGTCGGCATCGTTCTGGTCGGCGAATACATGGGCTGGAACTTCGCCGTCGGCAAAGGTGGGGCCTATGCGGCGCTGATCGCCTGCTGGTTCGCGGGCATCCTTTATTCCTGCGTCGCAATGATCGACTCGGAGGTCACCTCGACCGTCGCCTCGGCCGGGGGCCAGTACACCCAGGCCAAGCACATCATCGGCCCGCTGATGGCCTTCAACGTCGGCCTCTACCTCGTCTTCGCCTACACCATGCTGGAAGCCGCCAATGCGATCACGGCAGGCTATCTCTTCTCGGTCGTGGCGGCGATGACCGGGCACGAAGGCGCGCTGGACCAGCGGCCGTTCATCATCCTGGTCATCATGTTCCTGGCCTGGCTGAACTACCGCGGGGTCCTTGCGACGCTGACCTTCAACCTGGTCATTACCGCCATCGCCTTCCTCGCCATCATCGTCCTGTTCCTGTCCACCTCTGGCATCCTCGGGGCTGGGATCATGGAGCATGCGGCGCTGTTCGAGGGCCATGAGCTGCCATACGGCTGGATCGGCGTCCTCGCCGCCATGCACTTCGGCCTCTGGTACTACCTTGGGATCGAGGGCACCACGCAAGCCGCCGAGGAAGTCCGCTCCCCCGCCCGCGCTCTGCCGTTCGGTACGCTGGCCGGGATCATGACCCTCCTCATCGCCGCGACCCTCACCTGGTACGTCTGCTCGGGCGTCCTGCCGTGGGAGTACCTGGGCGATGGCGTCAACGGCTCGGTGGCGCCGCTCTTCGACACGGCGCGTCTGTCGGGCTCCACCGCCCTCGTCTGGCTTCTGGGCTTCGGCACCCTCTTCGCCACGCTCGCCAGCGCCAACGGCTGCATCAACGACGCCTCGCGGGCCTGGTTCGCCATGGGCCGCGACAAGTACCTGCCCGGCTGGTTCGGCGCGGTTCACCCGAAGTACCGCACCCCCTACCGGTCGATCGTCTTCCTCGTCCCCATCGCGCTGATCTTCGCCCTTGGCGCCCCGCTCGACCAGGTGATCACCTTCTCGATCCTCTCGGGCCTTCTGGGCTATACCTTCATGCCGCTCAACATCATCCTCTTCCGGCGCAAGTGGCCGTTGGAGACGATCAAGCGCGGCTATGAACACCCGTTCCACCCGATCCCCGCGATCACGCTGCTGACCTTGTGCGGTGTGACCTTCTTCGCGGTGTTCCTGGGCTACGGGACCCAGCTGGTGGCGATGATCGGTTTCTATATCGTGGTGTCGCTCTGGTTCCACTTCTGGCGGTATCGCTTCGTGAACCGGGGGGCGCAGTTCACCATGCCCTGGCCGAAACCCCGGGGCTACTAAGGCACATGGCCCGCGCCTCGAAAGCGCGGGCCTTTTCCCATGTCCCCACTTGTCCCCCTCGGCCTCGCCCTCGCCGCCCTTGGCCTCTGGCTCGCCCTCCGCCTGATCCGCGAAACCCGCGCCCGCACGGCCGCCCGCGCGAGCTATTTCGACGCGGTGAAACCCCTCTTCGACGGCGGCGAAACCCGCGTCCAACCGACCGGCTTCCCCCGCATGACCGGCCGCCGCGCTGGCCTCGCCTTCGACCTGCAGGCCGTCCCCGACACCCTGACCTTCCGCAAGCTCCCCGCGCTTTGGGTCCTGGTCACCCTGCCCGAACCCTTGCCGCTGGACGCCTCACTCAACCTCATGGCACGGCCATCGGGCAACGAACCCTTCACGAAGTTCGCCACCCTGCCCCAGTCGCTGCCCACTCCGCCCGAGCTGCCGAAGGACATCGCCATTCGCAGCGACGACGCGACCCGCATTCCGCCGCCCGATCTGATCGCTCGCCATGCCGATCTGTTCCAGGACCCGCGCGTCAAGGAGCTGGTCCTCTCCCCCAAGGGCCTCCGCATCGTGATCCTGGCCGAGGAAGCGGACCGTGGCCGGTTCCTGATCTTCCGTGAGGCCGAGATGGGTCGCGCGCCACTGCCGCCTGCGCGGCTGGAGCCGCTGCTCGACAGGCTCGCCGCGATCCGACAGGATGTGCTGGCGCTCAAGGACCCCGCATGAAGAAGCCGCTGAACCCTTACCTTATCCTTGCCGTCGCGATCCTCCTTCCGGGAGTCGGCCAGGTGCTGAACCGCCAACCGGTGCGGGGCCTCATCTTCGTCTGCTTCGCGATCCTCTTGGGTGCCTTCACCCTGAAGACCGCCGCGCCAGAAGTCTCCTTCGTCGGCAAGGTCTCGGGCGGGCTTTTCGTCTGGGCGATGGCGATCCTCGACGCCTACAAGACCGCCCGCATTCGCCACGCGGTGTGGAGCCACGGGAACGCTCCTCGGTGACTTCGTCCCTCGTCGCTGACGTCGGCGAGGAGAAGTCGAAGACGCACGACGAGCCTACCGCCAAAGGTCCCCGAGCATCGCCTTCAGCGCGTCAAGCGCCTCGGCTCCGTCCTCACACCCCGGCCCGACCCTGACCGCCACCGTCGCCGCAAACCCGAAGGCCGCGCGCTTGTCCGGATGGATCGTCACTTCGAACCCCTTCGGCCCCGAGACGACGCTTTCGATGGCATCCTCGGCCCCGAAGGTCTCGTCACTCGCCTCGAACCAGATCGGACCACCGCCCAACGGCTGTCGGAAGAGGACATAACCATCCGCCTCATCTTCGCCCTCGGCGAAGCCTACGAACAGCATGTCCTCGTCTTCGACGACGGACCCGTAGGCCGCCTTCACCGTGATGTCGGCCATGCGCCTAGTACCACTTGGCCACGGGCGGCAGGCTCATCAGCACGGCGTTGGCGTCATGGCCCGTCTCCAGCCCGAACTTCGTTCCCCGGTCGTAGACCAGATTGTATTCGGCATAGAGCCCCCGGTGCTGCAGTTGCGTCTCACGGTCGGCTTCCGTCCAGGGGGTCTGGACCCGGCGTTCAGTGACCGGCAGGAAGGCCGGCAGGAAATGCTCGCCCACGGAGCGGGTGAAGGCAAAGTCCCGATGCCAGTCGCCGGTGTTCAGATCGTCGTAGAAGATCCCGCCCACACCGCGCGCGCGGCCACGGTGGGGGATGAAAAAGTACTCGTCCGCCCAGGCCTTGAACTTGGCATAGTAGTCCGGGTTGTGCGCATCGCAGGCCTTTTGCATCTCGGCATGGAAATGCGCGGTGTCCTCGGGATATTCGATGCAGGGGTTCAGGTCCGACCCGCCGCCGAACCACCAGGCGCCGGGGGTCCAGAACATGCGGGTGTTCATGTGGACGGCAGGCGCATGCGGGTTGACCATGTGGGCGACAAGGGAAATGCCCGAGGCCCAGAACCGCGGGTCCTTGTCCATCCCCGGCACGCCCCGCGCCGCCATCGCCCGCTGCGCCTTTTCGCCCAGTTGGCCGTGCACCTCGGACCAGTTGACGCCCACTTTCTCGAACACCTCGCCGCCGCGCATCACGCTCATGATGCCGCCGCCACCGTCGGCGCGACTGGTCGGCGTCACCTCGAACCGGCCGGGCTTGCCCTTGGCATATTTGTCCTCCAGCCCCTCGAAAGCCGCGACGATCCGGTCGCGCAACGTCCGGAACCAGGTGGCTGCGACGGCGTTGCGACTGTCCGTGGGATCGGTCATGATCGTGTCCTTGAGTGTTGACACTTCTATGCCTAGCACCCGCGCGCACGGCTTTCCACTGTTGAAGGAGGGACCCTTGAAACGACTGGCACTCCTGGCGCTTGGTGCCCTTGCGGCCTGTGGTACACCACAGGAACAGTGCATCAACCGCAACACTCGCGACCTGCGCACCGTGGACCGGCTGATCACTGAAACGCAGGGCAATCTTGACCGCGGCTATGCCTTCGAGACTGTCACGGTCTATGAGGACGAGTGGGTCTACTGCCCGCAAGCGCCGGTCGCCGAGGGCCAGCCCGTGCCGCCACCCCGGCTTTGCCTGGACGAACGTCCCGTGACAGAGAAACGGCCCAAGGCGATTGACCTGAATGAGGAAGCCCGCAAGCTGGACAGCCTGAAGGTCAAGCGGCGCGAGCTGGCGCGGCAGGCAGAAGACGTGATCGCCCAGTGCAAGGCGCAGTATCCGGAATAGGTCTGGGGTCGAAGGGTCAGTGGGCGGGGGCGCTGACCGCATCGAGAAGGCCGCGCCCGCCGTCCACGGTCAGGACCTGCCCGGTGACAAAGGCCGACGCATCGGAGGCCAGGAACTGCACCGCCTCGGCCAGTTCCGCCGGGGCTGCGATACGGCCAAGCGGCGTCGCCTCGGCAATCTGGTCGCGGTATCCCGGGTTTTCCTTCAGGGCGGCCTGCAGGCTTGCGCTCATCACGCTGCCGAAAGCCACCGCGTTCACCCGGATCCCCTTTGGCGCCAGCGCCACGGCAAGCGAGCGCGTCATCTGGTCCATCGCGGCGGCGGCCATGGAATAGGCCAGCAGCTCGGGCCGGGTCGCCTGGGCGGCAATCGAGGACAGGTTGATGATCGAGCCGAGCATCGTGCCCTCCTCGACCTCGGCCCGCTGGGCATGCTGGATCATCCGCTTGGCCGTGATCTGCGAAATGCGCAGGGCCGACAGGACGTTGTGCCGCCACAGCTCCTCGACCCCGTCCGCCTCGGGCGACAGGATGTCGGACACGAAGGTGCGGCGGTTGGCGTTGACCAGGATGTCGACGCGGTCAAAGGCGTCGATGGTGGCGGACAACAGGTTCGCAATGGTCAGCTTTTCCGTCAGGTCGCCGGAAAACATCCGGATCGGCCCTTCGGCGCGGGCTTCCTCGCCAACCTCGGCCTCAAGCTTTGCCTCGTCGACATCGGCAAACATCACGTTCGCGCCCTTGTCGACCAAGTGCCGCGCGATGGCCAGCCCGATGCCCGAGGCCGAGCCGGTGACGATGGCAGTCTTGCCGGAGACGGAGAAGGACATGGCTGGCCTCGTGTCAGGGTTTCGCCCGTCGGGGCTTGATGGCTTGGATCACGCGAAAGCGGCTGTCTCCCGCGACATCCCGGACCTCCAGGAAGCACTCGGCCAGCACCGCATCATAGGGCAGATGGCGGTTCGCCACCAACCAGAGGCTGCCATCCGGGGCAAGCATCCGCCGGGCCGCGCGGATGAAGGCCGCGCCCAGCGCGGGTTCGGCCGTCCGACCGGTGTGGAACGGCGGGTTCATCACCACGGCATCCAGAAGCGTCTCCGGCCGCCAAGCCGTGGCATCGGCCCAGTGGAACCGCGCGCGGGGGTCGGTGATGTTGACCCTGGCGCAGGCCAGCGCGTCGGCCTCGGCCTCGACCAGGTCAAGCCGCTTGACGCTGGGGCGCTGCAGGATCGCGGCGGCCAGGAAGCCCCAGCCCGCCCCCAGATCGGCGATCTTGCCGCCCAGCTTGTCCGGCAGGCTGGCGGCCAGCAGCACCGAACCCGGGTCCGCCCCGTCCGCCGAAAAGACACCGGGCAGCGTCTGGAACCCGTCCACCTGGGCTGGCCGCGCCAGCCAGTCAGAAAGGTCGGGACCGACAGGGAACGAGGCGAGCTTGCCATGCGCCTTCGACAGGCTGTCCGACAGATCGACCCGCCCGCGCAGGTCTTTCAGCGCCGTGTCGATCCCGTCGGTCTTCTGGCCATCGACCGCAACCCAACCACCGGGCCCCACTTCCGCCGCCGCCCGTGCGATCAGCGCCCGCGCCGCCTCACGGGACCGGGGCAGGCACACGATGGCCGCAGCGTAGGGCGCCGCCGGAGTGACGGAATAGAGCACCGCGAAGTGATCATGATCCGGCTTGAAGCCGGTCAGCGCCACCACGCGATCACGGGGCAAGGCGGACAGGTCGTCGCCGAGCCTCGGGCCATAGACCGCGATCCGACCCTCGGTCGGCAGCGACAACGCGCCGGTTTCCAGCGCCATGGACAGTCTTGCGGATCGCATGGGCGGGGGCCTCAGGCCCCCCGGTCCCTTCTGTAAGGCTGCACGATCATTCCTTTTCCATCGTGCATTGCAGGGGATGCTGGTGGCGGCGGGCGAAATCCATCACCTGGGCCACCTTGGTCTCGGCCACCTCAAAGCTGAACACCCCGACTACGGCAAGGCCCTTCTTGTGTACGGTCAGCATGATCTCGAACGCCTGGGCGTGGTTCAGGCCGAAGAAGCGTTCCAGCACATGCACGACAAACTCCATCGGGGTGTAGTCGTCGTTCAAGAGCAAGACCTTGTACAGCGGCGGGCGCTGGGTCTTTGTCTTCGGCTTGGTCAGGATCGAGGTGTCATTCCCCGGGCCCTCCGGCTTGTCCGACATGGAAAATGGGCGGATAGGCACGGGACGCGGGCTCCGGCTTCAGGATTCGGGGTTGCAACTGACATGCGAAATATAGCCTCTTTTGCCGCAGGGAAAAGGGGCGGCCATGCTGACCACGATTGGCTTCGACGCGGATGACACGCTTTGGCAGAACGAAACCTACTTTCGCCTGACGCAAGAGCGGTTCCTGCAGGTGCTGGTCGACCATGCCGAGCCGGTCCAGCTCCGGGAACGGCTGGAGGCAGCCGAGCGGCGGAACCTGTCCTATTATGGCTTTGGCGTCAAAGGCTTCACCCTGTCGATGATCGAGACCGCGGTCGAGGTGACCGAGGGGCGCGTCCCGGCATCCGTGATCGGTGATCTGATCGCGATGGGCCGCGACCTCTTGGAACACCCGATGGAGTTATTGCCGCACGCCCGCTCGACCGTGACGGCGCTGTCGGTCGAGTTCCGGCTGGTCCTGATCACCAAGGGCGACCTGCTGCATCAGGAACGCAAGCTGGCGCAGTCCGGTCTGGGCGATCTGTTCCACGGGGTCGAAATCGTCTCGGACAAGACCGAGGCGACCTATCGCACGGCCTTTGCCCGCCACGGCACCGGCGCGGATCAGGCGATGATGGTCGGTAACTCATTGAAGTCGGACGTCATTCCTGCCCTTCAGGCGGGCGCATGGGGTGTCCATGTTCCACACGATCTGGAATGGGCCTATGAGGCGGCCGATGCGCCCGCAGGGCATCGGCGATTCCATTTGCTGAAGGATCTTGGCGATCTGCCCGCCCTGGTCGATCAGCTGCGTCCATGACCCCACAATTAGATGCGCCCGGCGAGATCGACCCAAGATATTGCAGTCGCGCCGGGAACTGAAGCATAGCGGCAACTACATCAACTGCGGCCTGAAACCCGTTGGATTTTTTGGGTTTTCCGAACAGGGAACCTGTGCTAGCGTCTCACCCGAGGCAGAATAAGGCACCGGAAAATCCGGGCCAACAGGCAAAGGGTGGGCGACGTGGCATCGCTTCTCGGGCGGGTTTTTCACGCTGTTTTATTGGCATTTTTTGTCAGCACCGTGGTGGTGACATCTCCGTTGCAGGCCGCGCCTTTCGCGGCAATCGTGATGGATGGCCGGACCGGTGAGGTCCTTTACGAAAAGAACGCGAACACGCGGCTGCATCCCGCGTCGCTGACAAAGATGATGACGCTGTACATCGTCTTCCAGGAAATCGAGGCCGGGCGGCTGACGCTCGACACGAAAGTGACTGTGACGAAGTACGCCGCGTCGCAGCCGCCTTCGCGCCTGGGGCTGAAGTCGGGGCAGAAGATTTCGGTGCGCTATCTGATCCGCGCTGCGGCGATCAAGTCCGCCAACGATGCTGCGTCGGCGCTTGGCGACCACATCAGCGGCGACGCGGCCAGCTTTGCCAAGCGGATGACCCGCACGGCGCGGCAGCTTGGCATGCACGACACCACCTTCAAGAATGCGAACGGCCTGACCGCCGAAGGGCACCTGTCGACCGCCCATGACATGAACGTGCTGGGACGCCACGTTTTCTATGATTTCCCGCAGTACTATCACATCTTCTCGCGCCGGACGGCGGATGCCGGGATCGCGACGGTGTCGAACACCAACACGCGCTTTCTGGACGGCTATGAGGGCGCGGACGGGATCAAGACCGGCTATACCGGCGCCGCGGGGTTCAACCTGACGGCTTCGGCCCATCGCGGCAACAAGCACATCATCGCCACGGTCTTCGGCGGCACCTCGACTGCCAACCGCAACGCCAAGATGAAGGAGCTGATGGATCTGGGCTTCGACCGCGCGAAGAACGGGGTCCGGGAGAAGCCGCCACAGGCAGCACCGCTGGATGACGCGCTGGTCGCCTCGCTTGAAACCGGGATCGACGAGATCGACGCGGTCGGCGGTGCGGGCAAGACCGTGCGCGTGTCGGGCGAAGTGAAGTCCTCGCCCCGTCCGAAGGCACGTCCGGACGTTCCGGCGGTCTCCGAAGAGGTTGCGGTCGCCATGGCGGCAAGTGTCGAAGGGGCACTGGCAGAGGCAACGGCCGAACCTGCGCCGGAAGGCACGCTGGAATTCCAGGCCGAAGCGATGGCAGCCGGCAACCCGCCCGCCGAAACGGCTTCGCCCGAGGAAGCGGCAGCGATCGCGTCGGCGCTGGCGGAGGTTGCCGCAGAAGCCCAGTCCGAAGCGTTGGCCGCGACGGATGCAACCCAATCATCGGCACTCGATGCTGCAACAGAGGTCGCTGCCGTCGAAGCCGGCACGCTTGACGCCCAGGCTGCGGCGCTGGATCAACCTGCGACCGAAACTCTGGTCGCCGAGGCCGCGGAAGAGACCCCCGTCGACCCTGCCCTTGCAGCGCTGAAGCCGAAGGCGCGGCCAGAGACGCTGGCGCAGCCCGACGTCGCTTTGGTGACGGAACCGGAAGCAGCACCCGTCGCGCCGGTCGAGGAAGAGATCGTCGTGGCCGAGGCCACACCTGAACTGGTGGTGACCGACCCGGGTCCAGATCTGGCAGGGGAAACGGCTCCGGTCGCACTGATGCCCGAAGTCACCGAGGTCGAGACCGTGGCCGCAGGTGCGACGGTCGTCACGCCTTCGGTCGACCTCGCAGAAGCGGTGCCCGCCCTGCCACCCAAGCGGCAGGCGCCGATCTTCGATGCGGTCGAGACGGCGGAAGCCGATGTGCAAGCCGAGGCGGATCCGACCGAGGAAGTCGTGGTGGTAATGTCCACCTCGGGCGGGCGACATTTCGGGGTGAACGTGGGTGAGTATCCCTCGCGCTTCGAGGCTGAAAAAGCGCTGTTGAAGACCGCGCTGGCCGAGAGTGCGACGCTGAACGAGGGCTTGCGGAAGACGACGCAGTCGGGCGGGGCCTGGCGGGCGAGCTTCATGGGGCTGACCGAGGAGCAGGCCGAGCTTGCCTGCCGCCGCCTGTCGGCCCGCGCGATCCCCTGCGAAACGGTGGGAGGCTGACATGGTCGCTCTGGTCTTCCCGGCACTGCCGACCGTGACCCTGCCCGTGACGGGCCGCGTCGAACGCTTCCCGGTCCGCCGCATCTTCTGCGTGGGCCGGAACTATGCCGAGCACACGAAGGAGATGGGGGGCGACCCGGAAAGGGAGGCGCCGTTCTTCTTCACGAAGCCTGCCGATGCGGTGGTGGAGAGCGGGTCCCGCATCCCCTACCCACCTGCCACCCAGAACCTCCACCACGAGGGGGAGCTGGTGGTGGCGATCGGCAAGGGGGGCAAGATGGTCTCGGAGGAAGACGCCGAGAAGCTGATCTGGGGGCATGCGGCGGGCAATGACCTGACCCGGCGCGACCTGCAGGCCGAGGCGAAGGAACGCCGCCGGCCCTGGGACATGGCCAAGGGGTTCGACAAGTCGGCGGTGGTGGGGGCGATCAAGCCGGGGCCGCTGGCCGCGGCAAGGCTGCGCTGTTCGGTGAACGGGGCGGTGCGGCAGGAGGCGCTGACCTCGGACATGATCTGGACCCCGGCCTCGATCATCGCGGCGCTGTCGCAGATGGTCAGCCTGTCGCCGGGCGATCTGATCTTCACGGGCACCCCGGCAGGGGTGGGACCGCTGAACCGGGGGGACACCTGCAAGGTGGAAATCGAGGGGCTGCAGTCGGCTTCGGTGACGATCGCCTGAAAGTGTCCACGGTGGACAAACGCCGCGATGGCAATGAAATCAAAGCCTTGGCGATTTCCGTTAGGGTGGTGTTAACTTTTGATTTCAGGGCCTTGGGCGGTCGTCCCAGTCCTTCATCAGGATGCGGTTCGCATCGCCCTCGGGGTCGTCGAACTGCTTGGTCCGCATCGCCCAGAAGAAGGCCGCAAGGCCTATTCCGCCGAGGAGAAGCGAGACCGGGATGAGGATCGCGAGGATTTCCATTACTTGAGTCTCATCGCATTCAGCGAGACGGTGATGGAGGATAGCGACATCGCCAGGGCCGCGGCAAGCGGCGTGGCCATGCCGACCAGCGCCAGCGGCACGGCGATGATGTTGTAGCCGCCGGAGATCAGGAAGTTTTCGATCATGCGGCGGGTGGCCTGACGGCTGATGCGGGTGGCGTCGGCGATGGGGGCGATGTCCTGGCCGAGAAGCACGATGTCCGAGGCCACGCGGGCGGCGTCGAGGGCCGAGGCGGGGGAGATCGAGACATGGGCGGCGGCAAGCGCAGCGGTGTCGTTGAGGCCGTCGCCGACCATGAGGACCTTGCGGCCTTCTGCTGACAGTTGCGAGATGCGGGCGGCTTTCTCGGCGGGGAGGACGCCGGCCTGCCAGCTGGGGATGCCGAGACGGTCGGCGAGGTCGCGGACGGGGGATTCGGCGTCGCCGGACAGGAGTTCGACGTTCAGGCCAGCGGCCTTGACGGCGGCGACGGCCTTTTCAGCGCCGGGGCGGAGGCGGTCGGTAAAGGCGAAGGCGTGGGTTTCGGGGCGGGCGCCCCCCACCCCCATCCCCTCCCCCCCGGAGGGGAGAGGGGAGGCGCCTGGGGTTGCGGGGGCGCGGAATTGGACGCCGGGCGCAGGGGTCCCCGCGATAGAGAGGTAGGTGGCGGTTTGCGGCAGGGGGGCGGCCCCGCACCAGTCGGCGCGGCCAAGGCGGACGCGGGTACCTTTGTATTCGCCCTCGATGCCATGGCCGGGGACTTCGCGGATGTCGGTGACGGTTGCGGGGGCGATGCCTGCGGCCTTCGCGCCCTCGGCCAGCGCGCGGGCGAGGGGGTGGGAGGAGCCTGCGGCGAGGGCAGACGCGACGGCGACGGCTACCTGCGGGTGGTCGGTCAGGTCGACGGGTTCGGGCGTGCCGAGCGTCAGGGTGCCGGTCTTGTCAAAGACGACGGTGTCGACCTCGGCCAGACGTTCCAGCGCGGTGCCGTGCTTGATGAGGAGGCCCTTGCGGAACAGGCGACCGGAGGCGGAGGTGATGACCGCCGGAACAGCCAGTCCAAGGGCGCAGGGGCAGGTGATGATGAGGACGGCGGCGGAGATGTTGATTGCGTAACGCAGATCGCCGCCAGTGGCCCACATCCAGTAGCCGAAGGCGCTGAACGACAGGATATGGACAAGCGGCGAGTAAAGCCGCGAGGCGCGGTCGGCGAGGCTGGTGTAGCGGGTCTTGGTGCCCTCGGCCACGGCGACGAGGTCGGCCATGCGGTGAAGACTCGAGTCGTTTCCGGCGGCGGTGACTTGCACGGTCAGGGGGCCGGTCAGGTTGACTTCGCCCGCGCTGACCACGGTCCCCTGCCCCGCCGGGACGGGCAGGCTTTCGCCGGTGAGGAGGCTGCGGTCAAGCTCGGACGCGCCGTGGAGGACCACGCCGTCCACCGGCATCCGGGCGCCGGGACGGACAAGGACCACGTCCCCGGGGGCGACGGCGGCGATGGGGGTTTCAATTTCGGCCCCGTCCACCAGCAGGATCGCGCGGGGGACTTCCAGGGCGGCCAGTTCCTCGGCGGCCGAGCGGGCGATGGCGCGGGTGCGGTGGTCGAGGTAGCGGCCGAGGAGAAGGAAGAAGGCCAGCATCACGGCGGCGTCGAAATAGGCGTGGTGGCCGGAGTTCCAGGTCTCGAAGACGGAGATGGAGGAGGCGAGGATCAGGGCGAGGCTGATCGGGACATCCATGCCGAGCTTGCCCTGACGAAGGCTGGCCCAGGCGGATTTGAAGAAGGGTTGGCCCGCGAAGATGACCGTGGGCAGCGCGATGGCGCCGGAGATCCAGTGGAAAAGGTCTCGGGTTGCGTCTTCCGCGCCAGACCAGACGGCCACGGAGAGGAGCATGACGTTCATCATGCTGAAGAAGGCGACCCCGAGGCGCATGAGAAGCTCGCGGCCCTGGCGGTCGGTTTCCGTGACCGAGAGGAGGCCGGGGTCAAGCTCGTGCGCCTCTTGCCCCTGCCCTTCCAGAACGGCGATCAGCTGGGCGGCGGTGACAGAGGCTTCGGCTTCGATGCTGACGCGCTTTTGCGTGAGGTTGACGCGGGCGGAGTGGACGCCGGGAAGGGCCTGAAGCGCGGCTTCGACCATGGAGATCGACTGCGCGCCGCCTGCGTTAGGTAGCGACAGGACAATGCGCCCGGCGCGTTCGGCGCGAAGGGCGGCGATGCGTTCGGCGGCGGGGACGACAACGCAGGCCGGGCAAGCCGAGACCGGAGCGCGGGTATTGGCGAAGTCTTCGGCGAGGGACATGTCAGCCTTTCACGAACAGCTCGGACCGCTGTTCGAAGAGCGTGCCGTCGGCGGACGTGGCGGTGACCTTGACCATCCATTTGCCGTGGAGGAGGGGCACGTCGGCGGCGTAGCGGTCGCCCTGGAAGGTGAAGACCGGGAAGGTGTCGGCGGTGGTTTCCGTGGTGCGGCCGACGAGGACCTGGAGGTCGTTGACCTGGACGGGCAGGCCGTCGGCCCCGTGGAAGGCGAGCGTCATGCGGCCCCGGTCATAGGCGGGGGTCATGGTCCAGCCCAAGGCCTCTTGCGCGGCCTTGCGGGCGTTGAAGCCCTGAGAGGCGACGTAGGAGTTCTTGACCTCAAGCCCCGGGAAAGTCGAGACGGCCTTGAAGGCAAGGGTCAGGTTGACCCCGATGATGATGGCGAAGGCCGAGACGGTGATGGCGAGGACGTGCTTGCCGGTGAGTTCAGTCATCGTCGTCTTCCTTATCCTTGCCGTTGAAGATGGTATCGTGATGGACGCGGTTCGTGGTGCCCTGTTCCTCGACCCAGAGGCGGACGTCGGTGCGGTCTTCATGCGCGGCGTGGCTGTCCGGGGCGGCGGTGAGGTAGACGCGCTGGGACATCGTCTCGTTCGCGGGGACCGTGACGGTGAGGCCGGTCTGGCCTTCCAGCGAGAGGGTGACGAGCGCTTCGGAGGTGACGGCGATGGTGAACTGAGCGTCTTCCCCGTGCATGTTGCGCAGGCGCAGGTCATAGGCGTTGCGGATGGAACCGTCGGAGAGCGTGACGAAGGTCGGGTTGCGGACCGGGGTCACGTTCACGTCGATGGGGGAACGGAGGAAGAGGGCGACGATCAGGCCGATGCCGACGCCGGACCAGAGGACGGTGTAAAGGACGGTGCGGACGCGGAAGACGTGGGACCAGACGGATTTCGCGGGCTGGCCCGCGCGTTCGCGGGTTTCGTCGGTGAGGGCAAGGTAGCCGATCAGGTCGCGGGGCTTGCCGATCTTGTCCATCATGTCGTTGCAGGCGTCGATGCAGAGCCCGCAGGTGATGCAGGCGAGCTGCTGGCCGTTGCGGATGTCGATCCCCATCGGGCAGACGTTGACGCAGGCCATGCAGTCGATGCAGTCGCCCGTCGTGGTGCCAGGCTTGCCACGGGGCTCGCCCCGCCACTCGCGGTAGGCGATGGTCAGCGTGTCCTCGTCCATCATCGCGGCCTGGATGCGGGGCCAGGGGCAGGCGTAGATGCAGATCTGTTCCCGCGCGAAGCCGCCGAAGAAGAAGGTGGTGAAGGTGAGGATCAGGATGGTGAAATAGGCGATCGGGTGGGCCTGGAAGGTCACCAGATCGCGCAGAAGCGTGGGCGCGTCGGTGAAGTAGAAGACCCAGGCACCGCCGGTGGCGAGCCCGATGAAAAGCCAGATCCACCACTTGATGCCGTTCTTGATCAGCTTCTCCCAGTTCCAGGGCTGGCGGTGGAGCCGGATGCGGGCGTTGCGGTCGCCTTCGACCCAGCGCTCGACCAGGATGAAGAGGTCGGTCCAGACGGTCTGCGGGCAGGCATAGCCGCACCAGACCCGTCCCGCCGCGCTGGTGAAGAGGAAGAGGCCGAGGCCTGCCATGATCAGAAGGCCCGCGACGAAGTAGAATTCGTGCGGCCAGATCTCGATCATGAAGAAGAAGAAGCGGCGGTTGGCGAGGTCCACCAGAACCGCTTGGTCGGGCAGGTTCGGCCCCCGGTCCCAGCGCAGCCAGGGGGTGATGTAGTAGATGCCGAGGGTGATCCCCATGATCCACCACTTCAGTGTGCGGAAGGTGCCCTTCACCCGGCGCGGGAAGACGGGTTCGCGCGCGGCGTAGAGGCTGGGTTCGGCTTCGGGAGTGGACACGGGTGGCTCCTTGGGGCGCGCGAGGATTGGTCCTTCAATCGGGCATTTGCGCGTGCGGGGCCTTGACCTGCATCAATAGCGCCGCGCGCCTGACAGGGGGAATGCGGCGCTGCGGCACACATCGGCGTGAGGTTGGGTGGGTCCACGGCGGACGCGGGGGCGCTTCCTGGCTGCGGGCGGGAATGAAAAAGAGCGCCTGCCGGCGCGAGCCTTTTGTCTCGCCGTTTTGCGTGAAGGACGCAAAAGGGCTCGGGCGTGCCTCCGGCTGGGATGTTTGGGAGAAGGGAAAGACGGGGAGTTGTCTCCCTTTCACGTGCCCATGTCCCAAATACTCCCGCCGGAGGCGCGTCCGAGCCGGTTGGCCGCAGGCCAGAGGCGAGACAAGAGGCTCGCGCCGGAAGGCGCTCATTTTGATAGTCGTCCCGATCCTGGGACTGCGAAAAAAGAAGGGGACCCGAAGGCCCCCTTTCAGGTTCAAGGGAACCGGGGACGTCATTCCCCGCCGCCGCGTCCGTGGACATAGAAGGCCACGGCGCGGATTTCGTCTTCCGAGAGGCGCGTGTTCCAGTTCGGCATGACGCCGAAGCGGGCCTTGGTCACCGTCTCGATGATCTTCTCGCGCGATCCGCCATAGAGCCAGATCGCGTCGGTTAGGTTCGGCGCACCTTGGGCACGGTCGCCCTTGCCATCTTCAAGGTGACAGGCGGCGCAGTTGTCGGCGTAGATCGTCGCACCTTCTGCCGCCAGCGCAGCGTCATGCTCCTGCCCCGAGATCGCCAGGACATGTTCGGTCACCTGGGCGATCTGGGTTTCGTCCAGGATGCCGTCGACGCCGAACTTCGGCATTTCCGAATAGCGGGCGTCCGGATCAGTGGTGTTGCGGATGCCGTGGGTGATCGTGAGATGGATATCCTCCATCGTGCCACCCCAGAGCCAGTCGTCATCGAGGAGGTTCGGATAGCCTTTCCCCTCGACCCCCGCCGCACCCGCGCCGTGACAGGTGGCGCAGTTGGTCTTGAACACGGCCGCCCCGGCCCGTTCGGCATAGCCCGCAAGCTCGGGATCGGCGCCGATGGCGTTCAGGTCGGCGGCGATCAGTTTCTCCTTGATTGCCGCGTTCGCCGCATCGACCGAGGCGATTTCCGCCGCGACATCGGCACGGGTCGAAGCACCGAGAAGGCCGGGCGTCGCCTGGGTAATCAGCGGCCAGGCCGGGTAGGCGATGGTGTAGCCGATGCCCCAGACGATCGTGGCGTAGAACACCCAGACCCACCAGCGCGGCAGCGGGTTGTTGTACTCCTCGATTCCGTCCCACTGGTGGCCGGTCGTTTCAACCTGCCGGACTTCTTTCTTGAGTGGCTTGGCCATTGCTCAGGCCTCCTTGCGCGTTGGGGCGGGGTCTGCCGCAGGACGGTCGTCGTTGCGGAAGATCGAGGTGGCGATGTCCTGGTGCTGGGCGCGCGAGCCGGGCCGGAAGGCCCAGAGGCAGAGGCCCAGGAAGCCCAGCGTCATCGCCAGGAGGAACCAGCTGTCGGCCATCGCGCGGAGGAAAGTGTAGGTTTCCATCTTTGCCCCCTTACCGGTTTGCCACAGGCGTGTAGGTCGAGAAGTCGACCATCGTGCCCAGGACCTGCATGTAGGCGATCAGGGCGTCCATCTCGGTCAGCTCGGGCTGGCCGTCGAAGTTGCGGACGTTGACCGGAGTGCCGAAGGCGGTCTCGCCATAGCGTTCCTCAAACCCCGAGGCGTCCCCCAGCGGGTCGGCCTGCGCGGTGAAGTCGGCCAGCGCGCTGTCCACCATCTCGTCGGTGTAGGGCACGCCAGTCATCCGGTGCGTTGCGACCAGGTCCTGGATGTACTTGCCGTCGATGATGTTGTTCGCAAGGAAGCCGTAGGGCGGCATCACCGATTCCGGCACCACGGACTTGGCATTGGTGAAGTGGTCCTGGTGCCATTCGTCCGAGTAACGACCGCCGACGCGGGCCAAGTCCGGCCCGGTGCGTTTCGACCCCCACTGGAAGGGCCGGTCGTACATGGACTCGGCGGCCAGGGAATAGTGACCGTAGCGTTCCACCTCATCCCGCATGGGCCTAATCATCTGGCTGTGGCAGCCGTAGCAGCCTTCGCGCAGGTAGACCTGTTTTCCCGCCAGTTCGAGAGGGGTGTAGGGCCGCACGCCCTCTACCTTCTCGATGGTGTTTTCCAGGTAGAACAGGGGGACAATCTGCACGATCCCGCCGATGGTCACGACCAGAAGGCTGAGGATCATCAGAAGGGTCGCGTTGGTCTCGATGACCTTGTGCTTGTCAAGAAAAGCCATTTTCTTGGTCCTTATTCTGCCGGAACGGCGGAGTTCTGGGTGGCGCGGGCGGGTTGCGCCCGGACGGTCATCCAGAGGTTCCAGCACATGATCAGCGCGCCGGTGAGGAACAGGAGACCGCCAGTCGCCCGCACCACGTACATCGGGAACTTCGCGGCCACCGTGTCGGCGAAGGCGTTCACGAGGAAGCCGTTCGCGTCGACCTCACGCCACATCAGGCCTTCCATGATGCCCGTGACCCACATGGCCGAGGCGTAGAGGACGATCCCGATGGTCGCGAGCCAGAAGTGCCAGCTGACCAGTTTCAGCGAGTAGAGGCCCTCGCGGTTCCACAGCCGCGGCACCAGGTAGTAGAGGACGCCGAAGGTGATCATCCCGTTCCAGCCGAGGGCTCCGGAGTGGACGTGGCCGATGGTCCAGTCGGTGTAGTGCGACAGCGAGTTGACGGCCTTGATCGACATCATCGGGCCTTCGAAGGTCGACATGCCGTAGAAGCCGATGGAGACGACCATCATCCGGATGATCGGGTCGGTGCGCAGCTTGTCCCAGGCGCCCGACAGCGTCATCAGGCCGTTGATCATGCCACCCCAGGAGGGCATCCAGAGGATCACCGAGAAGACCATGCCGAGCGTCGAGGCCCAGTCGGGCAGCGCGGTGTAGTGCAGGTGGTGGGGGCCAGCCCAGATGTAGAGGAAGATCAGCGCCCAGAAGTGGATGATCGACAGCTTGTAGCTGAAGACGGGGCGTTCAGCCTGTTTCGGGACGAAGTAGTACATCATCCCCAGGAAGCCTGCGGTCAGGAAGAAGCCCACGGCGTTGTGGCCGTACCACCATTGCACCATCGCGTCCTGCACGCCCGCGTATAGCTGGACCTGAGCCGAGCCGAAGATCGACACCGGGATCGCGGCGTTGTTCACCAAGTGGAGCATGGCCACGGTCAGGATCATCGAGAGAAGGAACCAGTTCGCCACGTAGATGTGGGGTTCCTTCCGCTTGAAGAGGGTGCCCATGAAGGCGATCAGGAAGGCGACCCAGACCACGGTGATCAGGATGTCGACGTACCAGACGGGTTCGGCATATTCCTTGGCTTGCGTCGCGCCGAGGACATAGCCGGTGGCGGCCAGGACGATGACCAGTTGCCAGCCCCAGAACACGAACCAGCCGAGCGAGCCGCCAAACAGGCGCGCCGCGCTGGTGCGCTGGACGATGTAGAAGGACGACATGATCAGCGCGTTACCGCCAAAGGCGAAGATCACCGCGCTGGTGTGGAGCGGTCTCAGGCGCCCGAAGTTCAAGTAGCCCTGCGCCCCTTCGAAATTGAGCTGCGGAAAGGCAAGCTGCAACGCGATGACGACGCCGACCAGAAAGCCCACGGCCCCCCAGAAGGCGGTGGCGATCGCGCCGGCGCGCACCACGCTGTCGAAGTATTCGTGTTGCAGGTTCGGTTTCGGATCTCCGGCGGTGCGCAGCACCCAGAGGAAGGCGATGGCCGCGGCCAGCATCACCGTGACCGCGTTCACCTGATAGGCTAGGTCATGGGCATAGTTGGCAGCAATCGCGGCGCAGATCGCGACGAGGCCCAGCCCTGCCAGTTTGAGGTAATCCCACATTGTTTGCGTCCCTTCGTCTTGTCCTGCCGGCGGAACTACCTAGATTCGTAGGCACACCGGTCTCGTCGACACGCCCCTTCTGCGCCGCAGCGACGTTTGGCTGCCATGATCTGTGTCAAACCCTGCACGCGCCGAAGTTGACCTGCGTCAATGCGGGCCTGTCCCGGATCGGCAAGCCTGAGCGCATCACATCCGGGAGCAGACCATGGCTTACAAATCCCTCTTGACCATCGCCACCTCGCCCGAGGGGCTGTTGCCGACTGTCACTGCGGCGGCTGAGGTCGCTGTCGGGATGGACGCCCATCTTGACGCGCTTGCGCTGGGGGTCGACCGGACCCAGATCGGCTATTCCTATGTCGGCTCGGGCGCCGTCCTGATCGCTGCGGCGGTGGACCGTGCCGAAGCCGAAGCGCGCGAGAACGAAGCGGCGCTGAACGCGGCGCTGGCCGCGCAGCAGCCAGCCTTGCGGTCATCGGTCGATTCCGTCGTCAGCCAGCTGGGCGCGCTGACCGATGTGGTCGCGTCACGCGCGCGCTATTCCGATCTGGTCGTATTGCCAAGGCCTTACGGCAAGACGCGGGGAGTGGAAGATGAGGCTGTCACCGAAGCTGCGCTGTTCGAAGGCATGGCGCCGGTGCTGATCGTGCCGCCCGAAGGCATGAAGCCGGGCGATCCCAAGCGCATCGTCGTGGCCTGGAACCAGAGCCGCGAATCGCTGGTCGCCGCGCGCCGGGCCATGCCGTTCCTGCGGCGGGCCGAGACGGTGCAGATCGTGGTGATCGACCCGCCGCCACATGGACCGGAACGGTCCGATCCGGGTGGCCTGTTGTGCCAGCTGCTGGTCCGGCACGGCGTTCGGGCCGAGGTCGCGGTCCTGGCCCGTACCCTGCCCCGGGTGTCCGATGTCCTGGCCCAACACTTGCGCGATTTCGACGCAGGGCTTCTGGTGATGGGGGCCTATGGCCATAGCCGATTCCGCGAAGCGATCCTGGGCGGGGCGACGCGCGACATGCTGGAACATGCCGAGGTGCCAGTTTTCCTGGCGCACTAAGCACGGCTGCAGGTGCTGCGCAGGCCGGGCATCACCCGGCCCGCGGCTGCGTTACTGGACGAAGCTTGCCAGATCGACAACCCGTTCCGGAGGGGTGACCAGAACCGGTTCGGCCTCGGACCCGACGGCGCTGCGCGCCATCAGAAGCCGGGCAATCCGGTCCGACGCCATGCCATCGCCGAACGGGTTCACCTTGCCGCGCAGTTCGGGCTTGCCGCCGCGCTGCAGGATCTCGCGGGCAGCGGCAAGGATGCGGTCGGGTTCGGTGCCGGTCAGCTGGGCGAAGCCCGCAGTGATTGCCTCGGCCCGTTCGGATTCGTTGCGCACAACGAGGATCGGCACGCCGAAAGTCGGGGCTTCTTCCTGGACGCCGCCGGAGTCGGTGACGATCAGCGTGGCCGATGACATCAGATAGACGAAATCCTCATACCCCAGCGGGTCAAGCAGGCTGACATTCGGCTGATCAGCAAGGACGCTGCGGATGCTGCCCGAGACGGCCGGATTGGGATGGACCGGCAGGACGAAGGCGTGATCGCGGAAGTCCTGCGCCAGGTCGCGCAGGGCGGTGGCGATCCCGGTCATGATCGCGCCGTGGCTTTCGCGCCGGTGCAGGGTGACCAGGACGATGGGCTTGTCCCCGGCGATGCGCTGGCGCCAGTCGGAAAGCCGCAGCGACAGGGTCGGCGACCGGCCGATGATCCTGCGGATTGCGATCAGGGCATCGACGACCGTGTTGCCGGTCAGGTGGACCGAGGCCGGATCGATGCCTTCGCGCAAGAGGTTCTGGCGGGCGTGTTCGGTGGGCGCGAAGTGCAGGTCGGCAATCGGCGCAATCATCCGGCGATAGCCTTCCTCGGGCCAGGGGCCGGCGAGGTTGCCGGTGCGGAGGCCCGCTTCGACATGGGCCACGGGCACGCTGGAATGGAAGCCAGCGAGCGCACCGGCCAGCGCGGTCGAGGTGTCGCCCTGCACCACGATCCGGTCCTGCGGCAGCCGGTCGAGAAGCGCGCAGATCGAGCGGTGGAGGTCGGTGACGCGGGCGCCCGCCGAGGTGGCGGTGGGATCGAGCGTCAGTTCGACGTCCGGCGTGATGCCAAAGCTTTCCAGGGCATCGTGCGCCATGGCGGGGTGCTGGCCCGACAGGCAGACGGTCAGCTGCACCCGGGGGTCGTTGCGCAGCGCCATTGCGACTGGCGCCAGCTTGATCGCCTCGGGTCGGGTGCCGATCAGTACAAGGATCCGGTGCTTGCGCCGGTGGCGTTCCATCAACACGTTCGTAGCCCACTTCTTGAGAAAGGATGTTGAACAGGACGCCAGCTAAACGTTTCGGAAACCCTAAAAACGCTTGGGGGGAAGCAGGGGCTTTAGCCAGTATTTTAGGGGTATTTTCTTGGTCGCGCCGTGCCACGGCAGGGGGTCAGAGGCGGCCCAGTTCCTCGACCGCGGTTTCGCGCAAGGCCCGCAGGTCGGCGATCGAGCTTTCCAGCTCGACCTGCTGCTGTTCCAGGGCGGCGAGCTGACGGTCGGCCAACTGCAGCCAGGCCTCAAGCTGCGGGCGTTCGCCCTTCTTGCCGTAGATGAGGAGCCACTGGCGGATCTCTTCCAACGAAAAGCCAAAGCGGCGGCCGCGCAGGATCAGCTTCATCCGCGCGATTTCGCGAGGCCCGTAGAACCGGGCGCGGCCTTCCTTTTCGGGGGCCAGAAGCTCGATGTATTCGTAATAGCGCAGCGTGCGCGGGGTCACTTCGAACCGGGCACACATCTCCTTGAAGCTGAGCCGGGTGTCGGTCATGCGCTGTCCTCCCGCGCGGCAGCCTAAGGTGCACCCGTTCCGCGTGCAATGGGTTCGGGGGTTGCCTTCCCCGTAGCAGGGCGGTTTGATGCCGGCTGAGGGACCACATGCCAGACGCAACCGATACCGCCCGCCGTTTCATCTCTGCCCTGCCGCACAGCCATGCGCTGGGGATGCAGCTGGAGGAAATCGGCGAGGGCGTGGCGGTGATCACGATGCCTTATTCCCCAGCGTTGATCGGCGATCCGACGACCGGGGTGATCCATGGCGGGGCGGTTTCGGCGCTGATGGACACGGCCTGCGGGGCGGCGGTGATGAGCCATCCGCAGGCGGGGTTTTCGACGGCTACGCTGGATTTGCGGATCGACTACATGCGCCCGGCGACGCCCGGCCAGACGATCCGGACGCGGGCGGAATGTCACCATGTGACGCGGTCGGTGGCCTTTGTGCGGGCGGTGGCGACTGACGAGGACGAAAGCCGCCCGGTGGCGATGGCGACGGGTGCCTTCACGGTGGAGCGCAAGGGATGAAGGCGCTGGAACCGGTCCATGTCATCAAGCAGCGGCGTGAGGGGCTCTTGCGGACGCTGGTGGACGGAGTGCCTTACATCGGTTTCCTGGGAGTGCAGTTCGACCGGCGTGGGGATGAGCTGACCGCCGTCCTGCCGTTCAAGGAGAGCCTGATCGGCAACCCGGGCCTGCCGGCGCTGCATGGCGGGGCGACGGCGGCCTTCCTGGAAATCGCGGCGATGATCGAGCTGGCGTGGTCGACGCTGTGGGATGGGGTTGAGGCGGACGGTGCGCTGCCCGAGGGGCCGCTGCGGCTGCCGAAGACCATCGACTTTACCGTCGACTATCTGCGGTCGGGCCTGCCGCGGGATGCCTATGCCCGGGCGCGGGTCAACCGGTCGGGGCGGCGCTATGCGTCGGTGCATGTCGAGGCCTGGCAGGACAACCGCGCGCGGCTGTTTGCCCAGGCGACGGGCCATTTCCTGATGCCGCCGGTCGAGCCGAAGTGACCGAGGTCACCCACGCCCGGATGTGGCGGATCGCCGGGCCGATTGTCCTGTCCAACGCGACGGTGCCTTTGCTTGGGGCGGTGGATACGGGCGTCGTTGGGCAGCTTGGGCAGGCGGCGCCCATTGGGGCGGTGGGCCTGGGGGCGGTGATCCTGGCGACGGTCTACTGGGTGTTCGGCTTCCTGCGGATGGGGACCAGCGGACTGGCCGCGCAGGCCCAAGGCGCGGGTAACGGGGCGGAGCGGGCGGCGGTGTTGCTGCGGGCGCTGATCGTTGGCCTTGGGTCGGGCCTGGCATTGATCCTCTTGCAACTGGCGCTGGTCGCGGGGGCTTTTTCTCTGGCTCCGGCGAGCGCGGAGGTTGAGGGCCTGACCCGGCAGTATCTGGCGATCCGCATCTGGGGGGCACCGGCGACCATCGCGCTTTATGCCGTGACCGGCTGGCTGATCGGGGTGGAGCGGACGCGGGCGGTGTTCCTTTTGCAGCTGTGGATCAACGGGGTGAACATCCTGCTGGACCTGTGGTTCGTGCTGGGCCTCGGCTGGGGCGTGCCGGGGGTGGCGGCGGCGACGCTGATCGCGGAATGGACGGGCCTGGTCCTGGGCCTGTGGTTCTGCCGTGACGCTTTCGGGCCGGTGCTGGCGGCGGCCTGGGGGCGGCTGGGGGACAAGGCAGCGCTGCTGAGGATGTTCGCGGTGAACCGGGACATCATGATCCGGTCGGTCGCCTTGCAACTGTGCTTTACGGCCTTCGTCTTCCTGGGCGCGCGGCATGGCGATGTGACGCTCGCCGCAAACCAGGTGCTGCTGCAGTTCCTGGGCATCCTGTCCTATGCGCTGGACGGCTTTGCCTTCGCCGCCGAGACGCTGGTCGGCCAGGCGATCGGCGCACGGGCCGTGCAGGAGGTGCGGCAAGCGGTCCGGCTGGCATTGATGTGGACGTTCTGGAGCGGGGTGGTCCTGGGTCTGGCCTTCTGGCTGGCCGGGCCCTGGCTGATCGACCTGATGGCCACGGCACCCGAGGTCCGGGCCGAAGCGCGGCATTACCTGCCCTGGATCGTGGCAGCCCCGGTCTTCGGCGCCCTGGCCTGGGCCTATGACGGCATCTACATCGGCGCGCTTCTGACCCGCGAGATGCGCCGGTTGATGCTCATCGCAGCTGCGGCCTATGTCGTGGCGCTGGGGGTCTTCTGGCCCTTCGGCAACCACGGGCTTTGGGCCGCGATGATGATCCTCTTCGCGGTCCGGAGTGTCCTGATGCACCGGAACAGCCCAAAGGTCGCACGGCTGGCGCAGGGGTAGGGAAACCGCACCTTTGCGGCGCGCCGTGATCCGCGCACCTTGCTGCCGAACCGCCTGCAAGGATTGCGACATGCGCCACTGGTTGATCTGTCTGGCCCTTTTGGCCCCTGCACCGACCCTCGCCGATGACCTGCCCGGATCAACCTTCGCCTTCGGGCTTTGGAGCGGGGGCGCGGCGGCGGATGCGACAGGGGTCTACAGCCATTGCTATGCAACCCTGTCCTACACCCAGGGCCAGCAGCTTTGGGTGAACGTCACACGCGACGAAAAGATGGAAGTGGTCTTCGCCTTTCCCGGTGTGACCTTCAAGCCGGGGCAAGAGATCGATGCCAGCCTGATGATGGAATCGGGCTCTCCGACCCTGGGCAAGGCATTTGCGCTGGATGACAGGCATGTCGCCTTCAGCATGGCGCCCATCGCAGACACCCATGTCTTCCTGTCGCAAGGTCGCTGGCTGCGGATCATGGGCGTCGGGCATGACGAGGCGTTCGAAGTCACTGGCTTGGGCGGCGTGCTGGGTCTGGTCCGACAGTGTCACGAAACGCACAAGGCCTGACCGGGACGGGACCGCGACCTGACCGTACTTTGCCGTCATGTGTAAGGCTTGCCTTCCCCCGGTGGCCCGGGCGATATTGCGCGACCAAAGGGGAGAGACATGCGGAAATTCCTGGTCGTACTGGACGACAGTCGCGAGTGTCTGAATGCCATGCGCTTTGCGGCGCTGCGGGCGGCCCATACCGGGGGGGGTGTGACGATCCTGTCGATCGTGCCGCCGGACGAGTTCCAGACCTGGGTGGGCGTGGCCGACCTTATGCGGGCCGAGGCGCGGGAACGGATCGAGGCGCATTTCGAGGTCTTTGCCAAGTGGATGCGGGACAAGCAGGGCGTGAACCCGGAACTGGTGATCCGCGAGGGTGACCCGGTGAACGAGATCCTGGCCCAGGTGAGCGAAGACCCGGAGATCGGCGTCCTGGTCCTAGGGGCGGGAACGGACAAGTCCGGCCCGGGGCCGCTGGTGACGGCGATGTCGCGCAACTCGGGCAACCTGCCGATCCCGATCACCATCGTTCCGGGGGACATGTCCAAGGAACGGCTGGAAAGCATCACCTGAGATCCTGCCAGCGGGGAACATTCCCGGCAGCAGACGGCTAGAACGGCGCGATTAAGCGCCTGCTTACTGCAGGGGCACAGCGGATGACCTAAAGTGGGTGTGGGCCGCATCGAGCCTGTTTCCCCGGACATCTGCATGACTTTCCCTGATCGGGCGGCCCAGACGGGCAATCGCCCCACACTTTCGCCCTTCGCGCTGAATGCGCTTGTCGCGACCTATCTGATGGCGCTGTGCAACGCGACCTTCTGGGGTCATCTGTTTCGTATCTTCGAGGGCCGGACGGCCACAGCGCTGGTCTTTGCGGGCGCGGTCTGGGCGCTGATGATGTTCGTGATCTCGGCCCTGGCGGTGCGCCGGGCGCAGAAGGCTGTGCTGGTGGCGCTTCTGCTCATCGCGGGGGTGACGTCATACTATGTGGAGGTTCTGGGCGTCGTGGTCGACCGCGAGATGATCCAGAACGCGATGACCACGACCTTCGCGGAATCAAAGCACCTGATCACCCTGCACTTCATCTGGCACGTCGCCGTCTATGGCGTGCTGCCGGCGGTCGTGGTCCTTTGGGTGCGGGTAAAGCGAACCTCGGTCCCGCGCGCCCTGGTGGGCTACGGGGTGGTGGGCGCGGTGTCGGCAGCGCTTCTGGTCGGGCTGCTGTTCACCAACCTCAAGGCCTATTCGACGGTACTGCGCGGCAACAAGGAGCTGATGGCTTCAGTCCAGCCGCTGGCACCGATATCCGGGGCGTTGCGCTATGCGAGGATGATGGTCAAGTCGACCCAGATCGTCCTGCAGCCCACCGGCCGCGATGCGGCACCCGGACCCAACCTGGCCAAGGCGGACAAGCCGGTGCTGATGGTCATCGTCGCGGGAGAGACGGGGCGGGCGCAGAACTGGTCCCTGGGCGGCTATGGGCGCGAGACGAACCCCGAACTCGCAAAGCGCGACATCGTCTATTACCCAAATGCCTCAAGCTGCGGGACGGCCACGGCGACGTCGCTGCCCTGCATGTTCTCGCCGCTGAGCCGGGCGGAGTATTCCTACGAAGGGGGCTTGGGGACCGAGAACCTGGTCGATGTGCTGTCGCATGCCGGGTTTGCCGTGGAGTGGTGGGACAACAATGGCGGGCACAAGAACGTGGCCGACCGCGTGGCGTCGCGCATGATGACGGCCGAGGACGGGGCAGAGTTCTGCCAGCCGGAATGCACAGATGGCATCTTCCTGGCGGACCTGCGGGAAAAGGCGGCGTCGATCACGCAGAACACGGTCATCGTCCTGCACCAGATCGGCAGCCACGGGCCGAGCTACTGGCTGCGCTACCCGGCTGACCGCGAGATCTTCGCTCCGGCCTGCCAGACGCCCGAGCTGACCCAATGCACGACCGAGGAGATCGTCAACGCCTATGACAACACCATCGCCTATACGGATAACTTCCTGGCCCAGGTGATCGACATCCTGGAGGCAAGCGACCGGGTGATCCCGGCAATGTACTACGTCTCGGACCATGGCGAGTCCTTGGGCGAGGGCGGGCTTTACCTGCATGGCACGCCCTATTTCATGGCGCCCGAGTATCAGACCCATGTCCCGATGGTGATCTGGATGTCGGAAAGGTTCCGTGCCAGTCTGGCGCTTGACCAGGATTGCCTGAAGGCAGCGGCGGCGGACCCGGTCAGCCATGACAATATGTTCTCGACGGTGCTGGGGATGGTGGACGTGACGACGACGGCGAAAGATGCGGCGCTGGACCTGGCGGGGGCCTGTCGGCAGGCCGTGGCGGGCTGACCGATGACGGTGCAGGAAAAGCCGCCGCGCAAGTCCGGCGTCGCGCATTTCCTTGCGGCGGCGGGCTATTCGCTGGGGGGCCTGAAGCGGCTGTCGCAGGAAAGCGCCTTCCGGCAGGAAGTGGCGCTGATCGCTGGCCTCTTGGTCGTGCTGGCGGTCTTCGGTGCCTCGCTGCCCGAGATTCTGGGGATGCTGGCGCTTGGCCTGGTGCTGATCGCGGTCGAGGCGCTGAACACCGCGCTGGAGGTGCTGGTCGACCATCTGTCCCCGGGCTGGTCGCAGTTTGCCAAGGACGCCAAGGACCTGGGCTCGCTGGCGGTGGCCTGCACGATCGGGGTTCTGGTGATCTATGCAGCGGTGGTGCTGATCTGGTAGGCTATGCTGCACATGCATTGCTGCCATGCAGCATAAGTCCTTTGGACAGCGGGCGGTGAGGGTTATCTTGCCGACAGGGAGGAGCCAGACGAAAGGCTCTGCATCATGTCGATCCACCCGTTCCCGGTCCGCAAGACCAAGGCCATCACGCCGATCGAGCCGTACTTTTCCGCCGAACCCGTCGACGTCCCTGCCCCGCAGCTGCGCCCGCTGACCGCGCTGGAACAGATGTACGCCTACTGGGGCTCGGATCGCGCCTGAACGTAAGGTGGGCAGGTTGCCCACCCTACTTTAGAACGGTTCCAGACTTGACGTTGCGGCGCTGAAGGCGCATATCCGAGTGGAATAGTCGGAGACTTCAGATGTTCATCCAGACCGAATCCACGCCGAACCCCGCGACGCTGAAGTTCCTGCCCGGCCAGACCGTGCTGGAGCTGGGCACCGCCGACTTCCCCAGCGCCGAGGCGGCTGCGAAATCGCCGCTGGCCAAGCGCATCTTCGCGGCGGGCGGCGTGACGGGCGTGTTCTTCGGCACCGACTTCGTGACCGTCACCAAGGCCGACAGCGTCGACTGGGCCCATATCAAGCCGCAGATCCTGGGCGCGATCATGGAGCATTACCAGTCGGGGCAGCCCGTGATCGAGGGCGAAGGCGCGACCGGTGGCGGCCATGCCGAACATACCGGCGAGGACGGCGACGTGGTCCGGCAGATCAAGGAGCTTCTCGACACCCGCGTCCGCCCGGCAGTGGCGCAGGATGGTGGCGACATCACCTTCCACGGCTTTGACCGGGGCGTCGTCTATCTGCACATGCAGGGCGCCTGCGCGGGCTGCCCGTCCTCGACCCTGACGCTGAAGATGGGGATCGAGAACCTGCTGCGGCACTATATCCCGGAAGTGCTGGAAGTGCGCCCCGTCGCCGCCTGAGCCTGCCGTGCTTTTGCCGATCCTGGCCTTTGATACCTCGGCCGCGCACTGCGCGGCCGCTTTGCTTTTGCCCGAAGGCCTGATCCAGCGGGTCGAACCGATGGAGAAGGGCCAGGCCGAGCGGCTGGTTCCGCTGCTGGAGGAGATGCTGTGCGAAGCCGGGCTGGGCTGGGCAGACCTGAAGGCGATTGCCGTTGGCACGGGTCCCGGCAACTTCACCGGGGTCCGCATCGCGGTTGCAGCGGCGCGGGGATTGGCCCTTGGCCTTGGCATTCCGGCGGTCGGGGTCACCCGGCTGGAGGCGCTGGCCTATGGCCTGCCACGCCCGGTGGTCGTCGTCGAGGACGCAAAGCGCGGCCAGGTCTATGTCCAGATGTTCACCCCCGAAGGTCCCGGAGCCGCGCATCTGGCCGACCGGGTGGTTCCCGCCTGCCCGGCAACCGGCTCGGCGGCGGGTGAGGGTGCCCTGCCCCCGGCCGTGCCGCTGACGGAGGCCATTGCGCGCATCGGCGCAGTGCGGGCGATGACGCCCCAGCCTCGCCCTGCCCCCTTCTACCTTCGCGGAGCGGATGCCGCGCCGCCGGCAGACCCGCCCCCGGTGATTCTGCCGTGACGCCCGAGGCGTTGGCCGCCCTGCACGCGCGGTCCTTCCGCACGCCGCCACCGTGGAGTGCTGCCGATTTCAGCAGCTTCCTCGCCGATCCTTTGTGCTTCCTTCTTGTCGAAGGCGACGCGGGGTTCCTCTTGGGCCGCGCCGTCGCAGGCGAGGCCGAACTGCTGACGCTTGCCGTGTCGCCCGATGCAAGGCGTCGGGGCCTGGGACGCAAGCTGGTGGCACGATTCCTGTACCAGGCCCGCCTGCGGGGCGCAGAACACGCGTTTCTTGAGGTTTCCGCCGAAAACACGCCGGCAATCGCGCTGTACGAATCGGCTGGGTTCGGTCCGGCGGGTCGGAGGCGTGGGTACTATCACACTCCTGACGGGCAGCTTGTAGATGCCCTTGTTCTGCGCCGCGATCTTGTCTCTGCTGCGGTGCGGTAAGTTTTTTTGACCAAAAGGTCAATTTTTTACCGAAGTAAAAAGAATCCGGCTTGACCCCCATGCGGGCTTCCCCACTAATCAGTGTCAGGAACCGCTCGCGACCGGGAAGACCGGCGGACAGGGCGGCGCGTAGAGTTTATCAACCGGGAGAACACCGATGAGCCTTATGAAATCCCTTGCCGGGGCCACCTGCGCATTTGCACTCTTTGCAGGTGTCGCATCGGCGGAACCCGCAATCATCTTCGACCTGGGCGGCAAGTTCGACAAGTCGTTCAACGAGGCCGCCTTCAACGGTGCGACCCGTTGGGCCGAGGAAACCGGCGGGACCTTCAAGGAACTGGAAATGCAGGACGAGGCCCAGCGCGAACAGGCGCTGCGCCGTCTGGCCGAAGCCGGCGCGAACCCCGTCGTCATGACCGGCTTCGCCTTCGGCGACGTCCTGAACAAGGTCGCCCCCGATTTCCCGGACACCAAGTTCGCGATCATCGACATGGTCGTGGAACAGCCGAACGTGAAGTCGGTCGTGTTCAACGAGCATGAGGGCTCGTACCTCGTTGGCATGATGGCGGGCCTTGCGACCAAGACCGGCACCGTCGGCTTCATCGGCGGCATGGACATCCCGCTGATCCGCAAGTTCGGCTGTGGCTATGCCCAGGGCGTGCTGGCAGCGAAGCCCGATGCCAAGGTCGTCCTGAACATGACCGGGACCACCCCGGCGGCCTGGAACGACCCGGTGAAGGGCGCGGAACTGGCCAAGGGCCAGAAGGCGCAAGGCGCGGACGTGATCTACGCAGCCGCGGGCGGCACTGGCGTGGGCGTCCTGCAGGCGGCGGCGGATGAGGGGATCCTCTCGATCGGCGTCGATAGCAACCAGAACTACCTGCACCCGGGCAAGGTCCTGACTTCGATGCTGAAGCGCGTGGACAACGCCGTCTACGAGGCCTTCAAGGAAGGCGAAGCGCTGGCCCCCGGCATCAACGTCATGGGTCTGGCGAACGACGGCGTGGGCTATGCGATGGACGAGAACAACGCCTCGCTGGTGACCCCGGAAATGCAGGCCGCAGTCGATGCGGCGGCAGAGAAGATCAAGTCGGGCGAGTTGGTCGTGCACGACTACATGTCGGACAACACCTGCCCGGCCGCCACGTTCTGATCGGCTGACAGCCTGAGACGAATGATGCCGCGCCAGACCTCTGGCGCGGCATCTTAGCAAGGGGCGGGCCCCGAAGCCGCACAATAAGCGGCCGGACCCGGCGACAGGGGGAACATATGGCTGACGCGGCATATGCCATCGAACTGAAGGGCATTTCCAAGGCCTTCGGTCCGGTCCAGGCGAACAAGGACATCAACATCGCGGTGCCGAAGGGCACGATCCACGGGATCATCGGCGAGAACGGCGCGGGAAAGTCGACGCTGATGTCGATCCTGTATGGCTTCTACAAGGCCGATTCCGGCCAGATCTTCGTCAATGGCCAGCTGACCCCGATCCCGGACAGCCAGAGCGCAATCCGCGCCGGCATCGGCATGGTTTTCCAGCACTTCAAGCTGGTGCAGAATTTCAGCGTCCTCGAAAACATCATCCTGGGGGCCGAGGAAGGGCAGCTGCTCAACACCTCGCTGACGAAGGCGCGGAAAGAGCTGGAGCGGCTGGCGCGGGACTATGAGCTGGAGGTGGACCCCGACGCGCTGATCGAGGATCTGTCGGTGGGCCACCAGCAGCGGGTGGAGATCCTGAAGGCGCTCTATCGGCAGGCCGACATCCTGATCCTGGACGAGCCGACGGGTGTCTTGACGCCCGACGAGGCCGACCACCTGTTCCGCATCCTGAAGGGGCTGAAGGACCAGGGGAAGACGGTGATCCTGATCACCCACAAGCTGCGCGAGATCATGGAGGCCACGGATAACGTCAGCGTCATGCGCCGGGGCACGATGGTGGCCACGGTGAAGACGGCGGAGACATCTCCCGAGCAGCTGGCCGAGCTGATGGTGGGCCGCAAGGTCCTTTTGGAGGTCGAGAAGGGACCTGCAAAGCCGGGTGAGGTCGTCCTGTCCGTCAAGGACCTGCGGGTGCGGGATGAGCACAAGGTCGAACGGCTGAAGGGCGTCAGTTTCGAGATCCGCGCGGGGGAAATCCTCGGGATCGCGGGGGTGGCGGGGAACGGACAGTCCGAGCTGCTGGCGGCCTTGGGCGGGATGCAGACCGCGACGGGCTCGGCCACGCTGAAGGGGGCGGTGCTGCCCCTGTCAGGTGCCGGGTCGGACGGGCAAAGCCGCCGGGCATCGGGGATCGCCCATGTGCCCGAGGACCGGCATCACCACGGGCTGATCCTGGACTTCACCGCCTGGGAGAACGTGGCCTTCGGCTATTTCAACGACCCGGACTACCAGAAGAACGCGCTTTTCATGGACAACGACGCCATCCGCGCCGACACCGAGCGCAAGATGGCGAAGTTCGACGTGCGCCCGCCGATCCCGACTTTGGCGGCCAAAAGCTTCTCGGGCGGGAACCAGCAGAAGATCGTCGTGGCGCGCGAGATGGAACAGAACCCGGCGCTTTTGCTCATCGGCCAGCCGACACGGGGGGTGGACATCGGCGCGATCGAGTTCATCCACAACCAGATCATCGCCCTGCGGGATGCGGGGGCGGCGATCCTGCTGGTTTCGGTGGAACTGGATGAGATCATGAGCCTTTCCGACCGTATCGGGGTGATGTTCGACGGCAAGATCATGGGCTTCCGCGATCCGGAGAAGACCGACGAACGCGAGCTTGGCCTGTTGATGGCTGGGGTGACCGGCAAAGGGGAGGCCGCCTGATGGACCGCTTGCCACGCTGGGCCGATGTCGCCCTTGTGCCCCTTGTCTCGCTGACGCTGGCCGCGATCATTTCGGCGCTCGTCATCATCGCCATCGGGCAGGACCCGTGGGAAGCGATCACGGTGATGGTCCAGGGGTCGGTGATGAACGCCTATGGCTGGGGCTATACGCTCTATTACGCCACGAGCTTCATCTTCACTGGCCTTGCCGTGACCGTGGCCTTCCATGCGGGCCTTTTCAACATCGGTGGCGAAGGGCAGGCGCAGTTGGGCGGCCTGGGCGTCGCGCTGGCGCTTCTGTTCATCCCGTGGCCGCACTGGACGATTGCGCTGCTGGCTGCGGCCTGCGGGGCGGCGTTATTCGGGGCGGCCTGGGCGGCGATCCCGGCCTATCTGCAGGCGAAACGCGGCAGCCATATCGTGATCACCACGATCATGTTCAACTACATCGCCGCCAGCCTGCTGATCTTCATGCTAGTCGACGTGCTGCGCCCGCCGGGGAAGATGGACCCGGCCACGGCGACCTTCCCCGAGGCGACGCATCTGCCAAGCTTCAACGAAATCCCCGGGCTGAACCTGATCTTCACCAGTGGGGTGCCGGCGAACGTCACCTTCTTCATCGCGCTGGCAATGGCTGTGGTGGTGTGGGCGCTCCTCTGGCGGACTCGGCTTGGCTACCAGATCCGCGCCTTCGGCAAGTCGGAACCAGCGGCCCGCTATGCCGGGATCAACCCGACGAAGATCATCATGATCGCCATGCTGATTTCCGGCGGCCTTGCCGGGCTGATGGCGATCAACAACGTGATGGGCGAGGCGGAGCGTCTGTTGGGCAACTCGGCTTCGGGCGCGGGCTTCATCGGCATCGCGGTGGCGCTGATGGGGCGGAACCATCCGGTGGGGGTGGTGCTGGCCGCCCTTCTGTTCGGGTTCCTGTTCCAGGGCGGGGCGGAGCTGGGGCTTTGGACCAAGATCCCGATTGAACTGCGGACCGTGGTGCAGGGTCTGGTGATCCTGTTCACCGGCGCGCTCGACATGATGGTGCGGATGCTTCTGACCCGCATCTTCGCCCTTTTCCGCGCCAAGAAGCTGGAGGCCGCGTGATGGATTACGCAACGCTGCTGCAGATCCTCGATTCGACCCTGCGCCTCGCGACGCCGTTGCTGCTGGCTTGCCTCGCGGGCCTCTACTCGGAACGCGCTGGCGTCTTCGACATCGGGCTTGAGGGAAAGATGCTGACCGCCGCGATGTGTGCGGGGGCGGTGGCTTTCTACACCGGGAATGCCTGGGTGGGCGCGCTGGCGGGCATTTTCGGCTCGCTGATCTTTGCGCTGATCCATGGGGTCACCTCGATCACCTTCCGGGGCAACCAGCTGATCGCGGGGGTAGCGCTGAACTTCCTCGCCTCGGGCATGACCGTGCTGGTCGCGCAAAGCCTGTTCGGCCAGGGCGGTCGTACCCCGCCCCTAGAGGGCGCGGCCCGCTTCAACCCGATCGACCTGCCCTTCGCCGATGCGCTGAAGGAGGTGCCGATCCTCGGACCGTTCTACCACGAGGTCATTTCGGGCCATTCCATCCTGGTCTATGCGGCCTTCGGTATCGTCGCGCTGACCTGGTGGGTCCTGTACCGCACGCGCTATGGCCTGCGGCTGCGGGCCGTGGGCGAGAACCCGGCGGCGGTCGACACGGCGGGCGTCAGCGTCAAGGGCCTGCGCTTTTCGGCAGTGATGATCACCGGGGTCCTGTGCGGGCTGGCTGGGGCCTACATGGCCACCGCGCTGCAGGCGGGCTTTGGCAAGGAGATGACTGCGGGGCGCGGCTACATCGCTCTCGCCGCGCTGATCTTCGCCAAGTGGCGGCCCGTGGCGGCGATGTATGCCTGCCTTCTGTTCGGCTTCTTCCAGGCGCTGGCGGCGCGTCCGGACATTGTCGAGGGGATCGTTCAGGTGAAGGTGCCGGTTTCGTTCATCGAGGCCCTGCCCTACGTCCTGACCGTGATCGTGCTGGCGGGCTTCATCGGCAAGGCGATCCCGCCCCGCGCGGGCGGTGAGCCCTACGTGAAAGAACGCTGATGTCCGACGCTGCGACGCTTGCGCGCCTGATCCGCGCCCGTGCCGGGGACGCTCCGGTGGCGCTGGGGCTGATCCTGGGGTCAGGCCTTGGCCACCTTGCCCATGCGGTGGAGGGGGTGGCGATCCCCTATGCCGACCTGCCGGGTTTCCCGCATGTGGGCGTGTCGGGTCACAACCCGAACCTGCATGTGGGGACGCTGGAGGGTGTCAGGGTCGCGGTCTTCGGCGCACGGGAGCACTATTACGAATCCGGCAATCCCCGGGCGATGCTGCTGCCTCTGCAGGTCCTGAAGGCGCTGGGGGCGGAGAGCCTGATCCTGACCAATGCGGCAGGATCGATGCGGCCTGACATTCCGCCCGGCAACGTGATGCTTCTGTCGGACCACATCAACTATTCCGGCCTGAACCCGCTGATCGGCGAGAAGACGGATGCGCGCTTCGTGCCGATGACGGATGCGCACAACCCCGTGCTTCGCGCGAGCCTGAAGGCGGCGGCGAAGGCGGAAGGGATCGACCTGCCGGAAGGCGTCTACTGCTGGTACTCCGGCCCATCCTTCGAGACGCCGGCGGAAATCCGGATGCTGAAGCTTCTGGGCGGGGATGCCGTGGGGATGTCCACCGTCCCCGAGGTGATCCTTGCGCGCTTCCTGGGGCTGAAGGTCGCGGCGATCTCCACAATCACCAACATGGCAGCCGGGATGAGTGACGAGAAGATCAGCCACGAACACACCAAGGCGATGGCCCCGCTGGGTGCGGCAAAACTGGAACGGATTCTCAGGGAATTCCTGCGTCAGCGGAAGTAATCGAATCGGGATTTGACATCCCCGGTAAAGGCGCGCAACCGTTTGAAGACTCCTGCGCTTTCGCTTCCTGACTGGCCGCCTCGATGCAGCTCTACCTCCCCATCGCCGAGGTTTCGGTCAATGCCTTCCTCATCCTGGGGCTGGGCGGGATCGTGGGGTTCCTGTCCGGCATGTTCGGGGTTGGCGGCGGGTTCCTGATCACGCCCTTGCTGTTCTTCATCGGCGTCCCCCCGGCCGTCGCCGTGGCCACCGGCGCGAACCAGGTGGTGGCTTCGTCGATCTCGGGCGTTCTTGCGCAACTCAGGCGCAAGGGCGTGGACTTCATGATGGGAGGCGTCCTGCTGGCCGGGGGCGTGGTGGGTTCGGCCATCGGGGTCTGGGTCTTCGGGATCATGACCCGGCTGGGGCAAATCGACCTCTTCGTGCAGCTGTCCTATGTGATCTTCCTGGGCCTGATCGGCGCGATGATGTTCCAGGAAAGCCTGCGGAGCCTTTTGCGATCACGCAAGGCGAACGCGCCGATCCGCCGGGCGCACGTGCATTCCTGGGTACATGGCCTGCCCATCAAGATGAAGTTCCGCGCCAGCGGGCTTTACATCAGCGTCATCCCCCCGGTGCTGATCGGGGCGGCGGTCGGGTTCCTGTCGGCGATCATGGGGGTGGGCGGCGGGTTCATCCTGGTGCCGGCGATGATCTACCTTCTGGGGATGCCAACGAAGGTCGTGATCGGGACATCGCTGTTCCAGATCATCTTTGTCACCAGCTTCACCACCGTGATGCATGCGGTGAACAGCCAGACGGTGGACATGCTGCTGGCGCTGCTCCTGATCCTGGGGGGCGTAGTCGGCGCGCAGATCGGGACGCGGGTGGGTGTGCGGTTGAAGGCGGAACAGCTGCGCATCCTGTTGTCGCTTCTGGTCCTGGCCGTGTCGATTCGAATCGCGGTCGACCTGCTGGTCACACCGGATGAGCTGTATTCAGTCGCACCGGGGGTCCTGCCATGATCCGGGCGGCGCTGTTCCTGCTGGCCCTGACGCTGCCTGTCGCGGCGCAAGAGCAGATCGTCGCCGGGATGAGCCAGAACCGCGTGTCGATCACGGCGGATTTCGACGGGTCGGAGATCCTGATCTATGGGGCGGTCAAGCGCGATACCCCCGCGCCCGAGGACAAGGGGCCGCTGGAGGTGATCGTGACGGTCGAGGGGCCGTCGACCCCCGTGGCCGTGCGCCGCAAAGGCCGGGTTGCCGGGATCTGGGTGAACAACGCCTCGGTCCAGATCGACAGCGCCCCGAGCTTTTTCGCGGTTGCCACGACCGGACCGCTGAACCACATCCTGTCGGACGTCGACAACCTGCGCTACGGCATCACGATTGAACGTGTGATCCGGGCCATCGGGATTGCGGACGAGGCTGACCGCGCGGGTGAGTTCATCCTGGCGCTGCTGCGGGTCAGGACGAACGAGGGGCGGTACCGGCTTCTGGAAGGCAAGGTCGAGCTGACGGAAGAGACGCTGTTCCGTGCCGACATCGTGCTGCCCGCGAACCTGACCGAAGGCGAATACAAGGTCCGCCTGTTCCTTTTGCGCGACAAGCGGGTGATCGCGAGCCAGCAGCGGGTGATCGGCGTGCGCAAGGAGGGGCTGGAGCGGTTCATCTTCAACCTCGCGCAGGAGCAGCCGTTGATCTACGGCCTTTTCTCGCTGGTGCTGGCGGCGCTGGCCGGATGGGGCGCGTCGGCGGCGTTCCGGCTGATCCGGGTCTAATCGGCCTCGGCCAGAAGGGCCTGCACGTCCAGCCGCTTGGTGAACATGGTCAGCGAGCCGTCCGGGTTGCGGGGCCAGTCGGCCTGGGGCCGATCGCGGTAGAGTTCCACCCCGTTGCCGTCGGGGTCGTCCAGGTACAGCGCCTCGGACACGCCGTGGTCGGAGGCACCGGTCAGGGGATGGCCCGCCTCGACCAAACGTTTCAGGGCGTTGGCCAGCGACTTGCGGTCGGGGAACAGGAAGGCGGTGTGGTAGAGGCCGGTATGACCGGGTGGCGGGGGCGAGCCGCCAAGGCTTTCCCAGGTATTGAGCCCGATGTGGTGGTGGTAGCCCCCCGCAGACAGGAAGGCGGCCTGGGTGCCATAGCGCCCCACCAGGTCAAAGCCGAGGACGCCAGAGTAGAAAGCAATCGCCCGGTCAAGATCGGCGACCTTCAGGTGGACATGACCGACACGGGTTTCGGGTGGAAGCGACATCGCGGCACCTTGCTGCAGCTATGCCACTCAGCCTACGCCTGGATGCGCAGCAGGACTACAGGGCTTTTCGCACAAGTGCGGTGCGCGGCGGGCGCTACTTCTTCTTGGCCAGCGCCGCCTCAAGCGCCGCAATCCGGGCCTCAAGGGCGGCGTTTTCCTCGCGCGCCTTCTGCGCCATGGCGCGGGCGGCGTCGAACTCCTCACGCGTGACGAAATCGCGGTCGGCCATCCAGCGGTCGATCCAGCTTTTCATTGCGGTCTCGGCCTCGGTCTTGGCGCCCTGGGCCACACCCATCGCGTTGGTCATGAGCTGGCTCATGTCGTCGAAGAACTTGTTCCGGGTCTGCATGGGCCACCTCCTGCTGCTGGTGCCTATATGGCCCCGACCCGCCAGCAGGGCAAGGCGGTGCATTGTCGCCGCCGGTTGACATCGCCGCCCCCCGCCGCGACAAGCGGGAAAACCGCCGAGGACCCGGATGATCCCCTTCCCCGACATTTCCCCGAACCTGTTTGCCTTCGAGCTGTTCGGCTTCGAGATCGCGCTGCGCTGGTATGCGCTGGCCTATATCGCGGGGCTGCTGTTCGGTTGGTGGATCATCCTGCGCGCGATCCGCACGCCCCGGCTTTGGGCAGGCGAGCCACCCCTGACGCCTGAGCAGGTCGAACGCTTCTTCACCTGGGCGGTCGTGGGCGTGATCCTGGGCGGGCGGATCGGCTATGTCCTGTTCTACGAACCCGCCGTCTATCTGGCCGAGCCCTGGCGCATCCCCTTCGTCTGGGAGGGCGGCATGGCGTTCCACGGCGGGTTTGCCGGGGTGGTGGTGGCCGCGATCTGGTTCTGTCGGCGTGAGCGGATCCCCATGCTGTCGATGGGCGATCTTCTGGCCGTGGCCACTCCGTTGGGCCTGGCCTTGGGGCGACTGTCGAACTTCGTCAATGCCGAGCTTTGGGGCCGCCCGACCGACCTGCCCTGGGGCGTGATCTTCCCCGGCGCCGCCGCGCAGACCTGCACCGATGTCGTTGGCATCTGCGCCCGCCACCCGAGCCAGCTGTACCAGGCAGCGTTGGAGGGGTTCCTGCTGCTTGCCGTCCTGCTTTGGTTGGCCTTCCGGCGCGACTGGTTCAAGCGGCCCGGCGCGCTGATGGGGGTGTTCCTGGTGGGCTATGGCATCGCCCGGTTCCTGGTCGAGTTCGTGCGGCAGCCCGACGCGCAGTTCGTCTCGCCCGGCAATCCGGTCGGCTGGGCGCTGCAATTCGGCGACTTCGGCCTGACGATGGGGCAGCTTCTGTCGCTGCCGATGATCGCGGCGGGCCTCTGGTTCGTCCTTCGCGCAAGGTCTGCGTGAGCGGGGCGGGCATGACCCCCCTTGCCCGCCTGCTGGTCGAGCGCATCCGTGAGGGCGGGCCGATCAGCGTCGCCGACTACATGGCGGAATGCCTGCTGCATCCTGTCCATGGCTATTACACCACGCGCGATCCCTTTGGGTCGGCGGGCGATTTCACCACCGCCCCCGAGATCAGCCAGATGTTCGGCGAGCTTCTGGGCCTGGCCCTCGCCCAGGCCTGGCTGGACCGGGGATCGCCTGCGCCCTTCACGCTGGCCGAGCTGGGTCCGGGGCGCGGCACGCTGATGGCGGACATCCTGCGGGCGACGAAGGGGGTGCCCGGGTTCCATGCTGGGGCGCAGGTGGTGCTGGTCGAGGCCTCTCCGGTTCTGCGCCGCAAGCAGGAGCAGACGATCAGTCGTGGGCATGACATGGGCCTACGCTGGATCGAGGCGGCGGGGGACCTGCCCGAGCAGCCGCTGTTCCTGGTGGCAAACGAGTTCTTCGATGCCCTGCCGATCCATCAGTTCCAGTTGGTGAACGGTGGCTGGCACGAACGCCTGATCGGCCTGCAGGATGGCGCACTGGCCTTCGGCCTGGCGGAACGTCCGACAATCCCCGGCACCATGGCAATGCACCAGCGCGATGACGGCCTGGTCATCGAGGAAAACCGGATCGGGCGCTATGTGATGCGGCAGGTCCATCACCGGCTGTACCATCACGGCGGGCTTGCCCTGGTGATCGACTATGGCGACTGGCGGTCGCGGGGCGATACGCTGCAGGCGCTTCGGAAACATGCCTTCGACGACCCCCTTGCCCATCCCGGCGAGGCCGACCTGACCGCGCATGTGGACTTCGAGGCGCTGGCGGCCGAGGCGCATTTCTATACGACCCAAGGCGAGTTCCTGACCCGGCTAGGCATCGACGCCCGGGCCGAGCGGCTGGCGCAGGGTCTGACCGGCTCGGCGTTGGAAAGCCACTGGGCCGCGCATCGGCGCTTGACCCATCCGGAAGAAATGGGTTCGTTGTTCAAGGTGCTGGCCGTCACTTCGGCCGGTGCCCCGACGCCGCCCGGATTTAGCTGATGCCCACCACGCTGGAAATCATCACCTCGGACGCCCTGCAGGCCCGGCACGGCTTTTTCACGCGCAAGGGCGGGGCATCCTCGGGCATTTTCGCGGGGTTGAACTGCGGCACCGGGTCGTCGGACCAGACCGAGATCGTGGCGATCAACCGCGGCCGAGTGGCAGAAGCGATGGGGGTCGGCCCGGACGCGCTGGTCACGGTGCACCAGGTCCATTCCGCGCGGGCGCTGCCAGTGACCGGCCCGCTGTCGATCCGGCCCGAGGCCGACGCGCTGGTAACTGCGACGCCGGGCCTTCTGCTGGCGGTGCTGACGGCGGATTGCCAGCCCGTGCTGTTTGCCGACACGGATGCCGGGGTGATCGGGGCCGCCCATGCCGGCTGGCGCGGGGCGGTGGATGGCGTGCTGGAGGCCACGGTCGAGGCGATGGAGGGGCTGGGCGCGGACCGGTCGCGGGTCACGGCCGTCATCGGCCCGACGATCAGCCAGGCCGCCTATGAGGTCGGACCCGAGTTCTTCGACCGCTTCCGCGCCGAGGATGAGGCCAGCACCCGCTTCTTCGCCAACGGCCAGGGCGACCGGCTGCTGTTCGATCTGCCGGGCTATGGCCTGCACCGTTTGCGCCAGGCCGGAGTCGGTCATGCCGAGTGGACCGGGCACTGCACCTACCGCGATCCAGAGCGGTTCTATTCCTTCCGGCGCACAACCCACGCGGGAGAGGCCGATTACGGCCGGTTGATCTCGACAATAAGACTTTGATGTGGCGGGAGCGGGTCTGAAATGATCCGATTGCAGCAAGGTTCTTCCGCAACCCTGCCGCAATCACCTACCAGATTTAGCCCATCTGATTGGCATGCGATGGGGAATCCGATGATTATCCAGATGAAGACCAAGCGCCGCTGGATCCTGTCGATCCTGGAAACCGTGGGTGACGGGACCGACAGCCGGGTGATGGCCCGCGCGACGGTGCGCCAGACCACGGGTCGGACGATGGTCGCCGGTCAGAAGGGTTTCGCGATGCGGCTGAAGACGGCGACCCGCCAGGTCAGCGACGCCTCGCGCTAAGGTCTTCCTGCGCCTGGACCGGGGGCGTCTTGCCGACCGGTCTCAGGCGTTCTTCGCCAGCCGCGCCTCAAGCACATCGAAGGGCAGTCCCGGCTCGTCCTTCGCACAGCGGATCACCAGGCTAGTCTTGACGTTCGCCACGTGATCCGCGCGCAGCAGCTCTTCCGTCAGAAAGCTTTGGAAGCTGGACAGGTCCGGCGAGACGCATTTCAGGATGAAGTCGATCTCGCCATTCAGCATGTGACATTCGCGGACCAAGGGCCAAGCGCGGCAGCGTGCCTCGAAGGCCGCAAGGTCCGCTTCGGCCTGGCTGTTCAGCCGCACCATCGCGAAAACCTGGACCTCGAACCCCAGTTCCCGCGCGTTGATGTCGGCGTGGTAGCCGCGGATATAGCCCTGCTCCTCCAGCCCGCGCACGCGGCGCAGGCAGGGCGGGGCCGAGATTCCGACGCGGCTGGCAAGCTCGACGTTCGTCATCCGGCCATCGGCCTGCAGCTCGGCCAGAATCTGACGGTCGATGGGATCCAGCTTGTGCGCGACCATGGTGCCTCCGTTGCACTGACTTACTTACGCGCGGACCATGGGTTGCGCAATATTATTTCAACATTGCGCAAGAATACGATCTATGCATGCCCGGCAAAGCAGCCATGCGGGGGCTTTCCGCCCCCCGCGCGCATGGATATATCGGGGGCCTGACTTTCGGGGGACAGCATGGGCGAGACGCGGCACACCAAGGTTCTGATCATCGGCTCGGGCCCGGCGGGCTATACGGCGGCGGTCTATTCGGCGCGGGCGATGCTGAACCCGATCCTGATCCAGGGGCTGCAGCCTGGGGGGCAACTGACGATCACCACCGAGGTCGAGAACTGGCCGGGCGACCACTCGGTCCAGGGGCCGGACCTGATGGTGCGGATGGAGGAGCATGCGAAGGCGATGGGGGCCGAGGTGATCTCGGACTACATCACCTCTCTGGACCTGTCGAAGCGGCCCTTCACGGCGCAGGCGGACAGCGGGACGACCTATACGGCGGACGCGGTGATCCTGGCGACGGGGGCGCAGGCGAAGTGGCTGGGGCTGCCATCGGAGGAGAAGTTCAAGGGCTTCGGGGTGTCGGCTTGTGCCACCTGCGACGGGTTCTTCTACCGCGGGAAAGAGGTCGTGGTGATCGGGGGCGGGAATACGGCGGTCGAAGAGGCGCTGTTCCTGACCAACTTCGCCTCGAAGGTGACGGTCGTGCACCGGCGCGACAGCTTCCGGGCCGAGAAGATCATGCAGGATCGGCTGTTCAAGAACCCGAAGATCGAGGTGGTCTGGGATACCGCGGTGACCGAGATCCTGGGGACCGAGGCCCCCTTGGGCGTGACGGGCGTTCGGGTCCAGAATGTGAAGACGGGCGCTGAGGGGGTGATCCCCTGCGACGGGTTCTTCGTGGCGATCGGGCATGCCCCGGCGTCGGAGCTGGTGAAGGACCAGCTGCCGCTGCATTCCGGGGGCTATGTGGTGGTGGAACCCGGGTCGACCCGGACCGCGATCCCGGGGGTCTTCGCGGCGGGGGACCTGACGGACCACATCTACCGGCAGGCGGTGACCAGCGCCGGGATGGGCTGCATGGCGGCACTGGATGCGGAGAAGTTCCTGGCGGGGCACTGAGGCTGTCCTGCGTGGACAGGTTTTCCGACTCTTTGAAATCAATGGGTTGGCTGTGGACGTTCAGGGGTTCTTAACGGTTGGCTCCTCGTGCGCCTTCGGCTTCTCGTCGCGGATGACGCTGCCCTCGACCGATCAGCGCCGGACCTTTTCGGCCACGAAGGACGCCAGCGCCTGCACGGCGGCGGGTGCGCGGGGCGGGGTCAGGAGGGCGATCTCGGCCTCGGCCAGTGCGGGCCAACTGTCCTGCACCACCAGCCCCGGGGGAACCATCGCCTGGGGCATCACCGTCGCGCCAAGTCCCGCCCGGACCGCTGCAATCGCCCCGGCAAAGGAGGGCGAGGTGTAGACGCCAAGCCAGTCCCAACCCGCCGCCTCTAGCGCGCCCATGGCGCGTGCGCGGTAGACGCAAGGGGCGGGGCTGAGGACCAGCGGCACGGGACGCCGGTTGGCGTTGAACTGCGGCGCGGTGGCCCAGACCAGCCGTTCGCGCCAGAGCGTCCGCGCGCCGGGATGGGGCTGCGCGGGGTCCTGCTTGATGACGATCAGGTCCTGCTCACCGGCCTCGAACTCGGCGATCAGGGGCAGGGTCAGCTGGCAGGTGACGTGCAGCTCCACCGCCGGATGGGCCGCGGCAAAGACGCCAAGGATGTCGGGCAGGTAGAAGCTGGCGAAATCTTCGGGGCTGCCGAAGCGGACGAGACCGGCGATGTCCGGCGCGCGGAACCGGGCCAGCATCGCGTCGGCCTGGGCCACCATGGCGCGGGCGTCGGGCAGCAGGCGTTCACCTTCGGTGGTCAGCGCGACATTGCGGGTGTCGCGGGCGAAAAGCCGGACGCCCAGCGTGGCCTCAAGCTTGGCCAGCTGGCCGGAAACGGCGGATTGCGACCGCCCGACACGGGCACCCGTGCGGCTGAAACTGCGCGTTTCGGCCAGGCTGACGAAGGTGCGCAGAAGCTGGGTGTCAATGTCGTGCATCAGAGTCTCATGCGAATCGCCGATAAGTCATATCTGAATTTCCCGTTTCTCTTTTCAATAGCCGCAGCGCAGAAACCCGGGGCCTGAAACCCTGGAGACCGTCATGGATACCGCTGTTCTGATCGAGAACCTGATCTCGCCCATCACCCTGGCGTTTCTGCTGGGCATTCTGGCCACGCTGATCCGGTCCGACCTGGAGATCCCCGAGCCGGTGATCCGGATCTTTGCGATCTTCCTTCTGTTTTCCATCGGGCTGCAGGGCGGGCGAGAACTGGCGACATCGGACCTGTCGGGGATCGGTCCGGCGCTGCTGGTCACGCTCGTGGTCGTGCTGGGCGTGCCTGCGCTGGCCTTTCTGGTGGCCCGGCTGGCGCTGGGGCTGGACATCCGCAACGCTGCGGGGGTGGCGGCGCTGTATGGGTCGGTGTCGTCGGTGACTTTCCTGGTGGCGCAGAGCTACAGCGAAAGCATGGGGACGCCGATGCAGGGGTTCATCACCGGGCTGGTGGCGCTGATGGAGCTGGGAATCCTGGTGGCGCTGTTCTACGGGCGGCTGGCGTTGGCGCGGGCGGAAGGCGGACGGGGCGCGCCCCTGTCGGCGATCCTGCAGGAGACGCTGCGGGGCCGGGGATTGCTCTTGTTGGGGGGCGGGATGGTCATCGGGGCGGCGATTGGCGAGACGAACTTTGCCAAGATCGAGCCTTTCTTCGTCGACCTGTTCCGGGGCGTCCTGGTCCTGTTCATCTTGGAGATGGGCATGACGGCGGCGCGGCAGTTTCGGGAGTTTGCGTCCGTCGGAGGCCGGATGGTGGCCTTCGGGCTGGTCATGCCCTTGGTGCATGGGTTCATCGTCACGGGCTTGGCTACCGCGGCCGGGTTGTCGGTGGGGTCGGCCTTCGTCTTGGGCGCGGTGGCGGCCTCAGCGAGCTATATCGACGCCCCGGCAGCCGTGCGCGCGACCTTCCCCGAGGCCAACCCGGGGATCTACCTGACGGCGTCGCTCGGGATCACCTTCCCGTTCATGCTGCTGGCCGGAATCCCCATCATCTACCAGATGGCAGTCTTCTGGGCGTGAGCAACGGGGGTTGCGGCGCGGGTTTAGCGCAGCCGCAGCCCGTCCTTGTCGAACAGCATCGCGTCGCGGGCGTCGAAGCTGACGCCGACCTTGGCGCCGGGTTCCAGCGAGACCTGGTCATGACGTTCGATGATCAGCTTTTCGCCCGAAGGAGCTGTGAGGTGGACGTAGGAGACGCCACCCAAGGCCTCGGTCAGTTCAACGCGGTGGGTGTCGCCGGGACCGATCTTCAGGTGCTGGGGCCTAAGGCCGACGGTCACTTCGGCACCAGAGGCGGGAAGCGCGACCGTGCTGGCGACGGAGCCTGCGAGGCCCTTTGCGGCGACCGACCCGCCCTCGACCGCGCCCGCGACGAAGTTCATCGCAGGCGAGCCGATGAAGCCCGCGACGAACTTGTTGTCGGGGTTGTTGTAGAGGTCCAGGGGCTTGCCCACCTGTTCGATCCGGCCCGACCGCAGGACCACGATCTTGTCGGCCAGCGTCATCGCCTCGACCTGGTCGTGGGTAACGTAGATCATCGTCGCGCCGATCTCGCGGTGAAGCCTTGCGATTTCGACGCGCATTTCCACGCGCAGTTCGGCGTCGAGGTTGGAGAGCGGTTCGTCGAACAGGAACACCTCCGGCCCACGGACGATGGCGCGGCCGATGGCGACACGCTGGCGCTGGCCGCCGGAGAGCGCCTTGGGTTTGCGTTCGAGGAGCGGTTCAAGCTTCAGGATGCGGGCAGCCTCGGCGACCTTGCGGTCGATCTCGGCCTTGGGGTGGCCGGTCATCTTGAGGCCAAAGCCCATGTTTTCCGCGACCGTCATGTGCGGGTAGAGCGCGTAGGTCTGGAACACCATCGCGACGCCGCGTTCGGAGGGGTCGATGTAGGTCACGTCCCGCGCGCCGATGCGGATCGCGCCGGAACTGGTTTCCTCCAGTCCCGCGATCATGCGCAGCAGCGTCGACTTCCCGCAACCCGAGGGGCCGACGAAAACGCAGAACTCGCCATCGTCGATCTTCAGGTCGACCCCGTGGATCACCTGCACGTCGCCAAAGCGCTTGACGACCTTTTCCAGCGTCACTCCCGTCATGGGTTTTCCTCCCCCCGGTTAAACCTGTTCCGGAAAGCGCCAGCTTTCCGCTTCCGCCGCGATCTTCGCCGCGATGTCCTTGATCATCGGAGCCTGAGCCCCGAGTGCGTCCAAAGTCGTCCGCGCCGTGGTCGAGGTGACCGACAAGGCCCCCATCACCCGACCCTGGCGCGAGAGAATCGGGACGGCGCAGCAGATGATTCCCGACTCGTGCTCTTCCCGGTCCCAGGCGTGGCCGCGCTGGCGAATCGCCTGAAGCTCAGTCAGCAGCGCCTCGCGGCTGGCCAGCGTGTGGGACGTAAAGCGGTGGAAGGACTGGCGGGCAAGGGCTGCCTCCAGCGCCTCGGCAGGGAGGTAGGCGAGCATCGCCTTGCCGACGCCGGTGCAATAGGCGGGGCCGACCTTGCCGGCCTGGGCGAACATCTCCACCGGCTTTGCGGCGTTGCGCTTGTCGACGTAGAGGACCTGGCCGAGGTCCATCTGGGCGAGGTGAATCGTCTCGCCGGTTTTTGCTGCCAGATCATCGAGATAGGGCCGCGCAATGGGGGCGAGCGAGGATTGCGACCAGGCGGCGTGGGCCAGACGGACGAGGCGGACGCCAAGGGCATAGGTGCCGGTATCGGGGTCGAGCGTCAGCATTCCCTGGTGCGTGAGGGTCTGCAGCAGGCGGTAGAGCGTGGCCTTGGGATAGTCGGCCTCGGCCAGCAGATCGGAAAAGCGCACGGGGCGGCCGTGGCTGGCCACCATGTCCAAGACGTCCAGCGCCTTGCCCACCGTACCGTCAGCGTGTCCCTCCGCCCCCATCGTTCCCTCCCCGGAACGTCGTTGTTGACAGGATAGACGATAGCCGACATAGTTTTCAATATTCAAGACTAAGTTTCAAATAGTGAAACCAAACGGGAGGAAACCATGGTTCACAAACTGACGGGCGCGCTGGCGCTCGGGGCAGCCTTGATGCTGTCCACTTCGGCTTTCGCGCAGGACAAGCGCGTCGTCACCTGGAACGCGGACTATGACCCGATTCCGCTGGCCGCTGCCGAAGCCCTGATCGCCGATTTCGAGGCCGCGAACCCCGAGATCGACGTGGTCCTGACCAACTTCGACCACGAAGCCTACAAGAACGCGATCCGCAACTTCCTGACCGCGGACCCGCCGGACCTGGCCAACTGGTATGCCGCGAACCGGATGCGTCCGTTCGTGGAAGCGGGCCTGTTCGCGGACATCTCGGACGTGTGGGCCAACAACGGGCTGATGGACTCGCTCGCCTCGTCGGTGCTGTCGTCGACCATCGACGGCAAGCAGTACGCTATCCCCTACACCTACTATCAGTGGGGCATCTACTATAACCGCGACGCCTACAAGGCCGCTGGCGTGGACGTTCCCGGGCCGGAAGGCGTGACCTGGGACCAGTTCCTGGCCAACTGCGAGAAGTTCAAGGCCGCTGGCATCGACTGCGTGACCACCGGGTCTTCGGCGCTGTGGCCGGTTGCGGGCATCTTCGACTATGTCTCGATGCGCACCAACGGCTACCAGTTCCACTCGGACCTTGCTGCCGGCAAGATCTCGTGGACCTCGCCGGAAGTGGCGGCGGTGTTCGACAACTTCGGCAAGCTGCAGCCTTTCGTCACCGCGAACCATGCCGCGATCGACTGGCAGGATGCGGCGGCTCTCCTCGTGCAGGGCAAGGCTGCGAACTACGTGATGGGCAACTTCGCCGTTGGCGTCTTCAAGGAAGGCGGGATGACGAACGACAACCTGGGCTTCATGGTGTTCCCGGAAATCACCCCAGGCATCGCCCGCGCCGAGGAAGCGCCGACCGACACGATCCACCTGACCTCGGGCGCGAAGAACCCCGATGATGCGAAGACGTTCCTGGCCTACATGGCCAGCGCCGAAGCGCAGTCCAAGTGGAACGCGGCCGTGGGCCAGCTGCCCACCAACAAGAACGCGACGGTTGATGCGGCCGACCCGTTCCTGACCGCGGGCTTCCAGGCTCTGTCCACCGCGACGGGCGGGATCGCCCAGTTCTGGGACCGTGACGCGGATGCCGAATATGCCAAGGTCGGCATGGAAGGCTTCCAGCAGTTCCTGGTGCAGCCGGACCAGCGCGACGCGATCCTGGAGCGGCTGGAGCAGGCACGTACCCGCCTCTATCCGCAGTGATCTAGGCTAACGGGCGCCTCCCTTCCTGGGGGGCGCCTTTTCCGTTTTGCCGTTCTGTTTTCTGGGGGGGAGACATGGCTGAGGCAGCTTCGACCGCACCGCGGCGCTGGACCCAGAGGAGCGTGGCTCCGTGGCTGTTCCTGGCCCCCGGGCTGATCATGTTCACGATCTATGTGCTGTGGCCGATCGTGGAAAGCGTGACGCTGTCCTTCTATGACTGGGACGGGCTTTACAACAAGGATGGCGAGTTCACGGGCCGCTTCGTCGGGATGGGGAACTATTCCGAGCTGATGACGGACCCGGCCTTCACCGTCAGCCTGTGGAACAACCTGAAATGGCTGATCCTCTACATGCTGGCGCTGCCCATCGGGTTGTTCATCGCGATCTTCCTGAACCAGACCGTCACCGGAATCCGGCTTTACAAGTCGCTGTTCTTCTTCCCCTTCGTCATCAGCCAGGTCGTCGTCGGCCTGATCTTCGCCTGGTTCTATGCGCCGAACTTCGGCCTCTTCTACCTGCTGACAGAGAAGGTTTTCGGCCAGGGCACCGCGATCCTTGCCGACCCCGACCTTGTGACCTACGGCATCATCGCGGCCGGGCTTTGGCCGCAGATCGCCTATGTGATGATCCTCTACCTCACCGGCCTGAACAACGTCGCCCCCGACCAGGTCGAGGCGGCGCGGCTGGACGGGGCAAAGGGCTGGCGGATGCTGTGGTATGTGGTGCTGCCGCAGTTGCGCCCGGCCACGTTCATCGCCGTCATCGTCACGGTCATCGGCGCGCTGCGGTCCTTCGACCTTGTGTCGATCATGACCAACGGGGGGCCGTTCGGCTCCAGCCGGGTCCTCTCCTACTACATGTTCGAGATGGCTTTGGGCGAATACGGCTTCCGCATGGGCTATGGCGCGGCGATTGCCGTGGTCCTGTTCCTGATCATGATGGTCTTCATTTCGGGCTTCATCTGGAAGATGTGGCGCGACGAGAAGGAGCGCTGAGATGTTTCCGCGTCCGATCCAGAAATCCTCGACCGCCGCGCAGTGGATCTACACCATCGCCCTGCCGGTCGCCCTTCTCATCTGGCTGTTCCCGCTCCTCGGCGTGGCGCTGACCTCGCTGCGGCCCGCGTCGGACCTTGCGCAGGGCAACTACTTCGGCATGCCCTCCGGCATCGCCTGGGAGAATTACAAGTTCATCTTCACCGAAACGCCCATTGGCCAGTACATGATCAACTCGCTTTGGGTGACGATCCCGACGGTGATCGGCGCGGTGGGGCTGTCGTTGATGACGGGCTTTGCGCTGGCGGTCTACGGGTTCCGGGCGAACATCCTGGTGTTCTTCATGTTCGTGGCGGGTAACTTCGTCCCGTTCCAGATCCTGATGGTCCCGGTGCGCGACATGACGCTGCAGCTGGGGATGTACGACACCTGGTATGGCTTGGCGCTGTTCCACATCGCGTTCCAGACCGGGTTCTGCACGCTGTTCATGCGGAACTTCATCAAGGCGCTGCCGTTCGAACTGATCGAGGCCGCACGGGTGGAAGGGGTCAGCGAATGGCGGATCTTCTGGTACATTGTGTTGCCGCTGATGCGGCCTGCGATTGCGGCGCTGTCGGTGCTGGTCTTCACCTTCATCTGGAACGACTTCTTCTGGGCGACCGTGCTGACACAAGGGGTGGACAGCCAGCCGATCACCGCGGGTCTGTCGTCGCTGAACGGCCAGTGGATCGCGCAGTGGCATCTGGTGTCGGCGGGGTCGATCCTGGCCGCGCTGCCGCCGGTGGCGATGTTCTTCCTGATGCAGAAGCATTTCATCGCCGGTCTGACGCTTGGGGCGGTCAAGTGAGTGCGTCTGCCGGCCTGTCCTATGGCGACCGGGCTGGCAGCCGGGTAAGAACACGCAAGGCAGCGTGAAAGGCGTTACGCATGGCAGCGGTTTTTGACGATCTGAGGGGCCAGTCGGTGTTCATCACCGGCGGCGGATCGGGCATCGGCGCGGCGCTGACCGAGGCGTTCCTGCGCCAGGGGGCGAAGGTCGCTTTCTGCCAGCGGTCGGATGCGACGGCGTTCTGCGACGCGATGGAGGAGGCGACGGGGAACCGGCCGCTGTTCCTGCCCTGCGATATCTCGGTCACCGATCAGCTGCAGCTGACGCTGTCGACGGCGGCCAAGGTGCATGGGCCGATCACCGTCCTGGTGAACAACGCGGCGAACGACCAGCGGCACGAGACGCTGAAGACCGACGAGACCTTCTGGGACTGGTCGATGGCGGTGAACCTGCGGTCGTATTTCTTTGCCTGCCAGGCGGTCATCCCGGGGATGAAGGCGGCGGGCGGCGGGTCGATCATCAACTTCTCCTCGATCAGCTTCATGATGGCGGATGCGGGCTATGCCGCCTACATCACCGCCAATGCCGGGATCGTCGGGATGACCCGAACGCTGGCGCGCGAGTTCGGGGCGGACCGCATCAGGGTCAATGCGGTGGCGCCGGGCTGGGTGTTGACCGAGAAGCAGAAGGAAATGTGGGTCACGCCGGAAGGGCTGGCGGCGCATCTGGCGCGGCAGTGTATCCCGGACGAGATCAAGCCAGAGGACATGGCGGGGACGGTGCTGTTCCTGGCCTCGGATGCCTCGCGGATGATGACGTCGCAGACCCTGGTTCTGGATGGAGGGTTCATCTCGTCATGACCATGCAGGTGACACCCGACTGGATCGCGGTTGACTGGGGGACGTCCAACCTGCGGGCCTTTGCGATGACGGCGGATGGCCGCGTGCTGGACGAGGCTGTGTCGGACGAAGGCATGGGCAAGCTGACGCGCGAGGGGTTCGAGCCCGCATTGTTGCGGCTGATCGAGGGTTGGCTGGCCGGGCCGACGCTGGTGGTCGCCTGCGGGATGGTCGGCAGCCGCCAGGGCTGGTGCGAGGCGCCCTATCGGACGGTGCCGTGCACTCCGGTGGACCGGGCGGGGCTGGTGGCGGCGCCGACGACCGACCCGCGGCTGCGGGTGCTGATCGCGCCGGGGCTGAAGCAGGTCAGTCCGGCGGACGTGATGCGCGGCGAGGAGACGCAGATCGCGGGCGCGCTGCAAATGCTGCCGGGCTATGATGGCATCTTCTGCCTGCCGGGCACGCATTCGAAATGGGTGCAGGTCTCGGCCGGTGAAGTGGTCAGTTTCCAGACCTTCATGACCGGCGAGATGTTCGCGCTGTTGTCCGAGGCCTCGGTCCTACGGCACGGGATGCAGGGCGAGGGCTGGGACGATACGGCTTTTGATGCGGCCGTTTCGGACGCACTGTCGAAGCCCGAGAAGCTGGGCGCGCGGCTCTTCTCGCTGCGGGCCGAAGGGCTGATTGCCGGGCTGACGGCGGGTGCGGCCCGGGCGCGGTTGTCGGGGCTCTTGATCGGCACCGAACTCGCCGCCGCCCGACCCTATTGGCTGGGGCAGAGGGTGACGCTGGTCGGGGCGGAAAAGCTGTCCGCCGCCTATGCCCGCGCCCTGGCCCTGCAGGGGGTCGAAGCGAAACGGCTGTCGGCCACCGACTGCACCCTGGCGGGCCTCGGCTCGCTTTCCTTCCAGACCGAGGGCGCGAGATGAGCCACCGAAACCTGATCGCCATCCTGCGCGGGATCACTCCGGGTGAGGCCGCCGCCGCCGCTGAGGCGCTGGTGAAGGCCGGGATCACGCGGATCGAGGTGCCGTTGAACTCGCCGCAGCCGTTTGAGTCGATCGCTGCAATGGTCGCCGCGGTCCCGGGGGCCGAGATCGGGGCGGGGACGGTGCTGACGGTCGAAGAGGTCGCACGGGTCAAGGCGGCGGGGGGGACGCTGGTGGTGTCTCCGAACGCGGATGTCGAGGTGATCCGGGCGACTGTCGCGTCGGGGATGGCATCCTGGCCCGGGGTGATGACGCCGACCGAGTGCTTCGCAGCGATCAAGGCGGGGGCGACGGGGTTGAAGCTGTTCCCGGGCAGCCTGATCGGTCCCGAAGGGCTGAAGGCGATCCGCGCGGTCTTGCCGAAGGGCCTGCCGGTCTATGCGGTGGGGGGCGCGGGGCCTGCGAACTTTGCCGATTGGGCAAAAGCCGGGGCGAACGGGTTCGGGATCGGCACGGCGCTTTATGTGCCGGGCCTTTCGACCGACGAGATCGCCGCACGGGCAGCGGATATCGTCGCGGCCTATGACAAGGTGTTCGGATGATCTTCGACGCGCGCGCCTGTGAGCTGGGCGAAGGCCCGCTCTGGCATCCCATTCGTGAACAGCTGTTCTGGTTCGACATCCTGAACCGGACCATTCACTCACAAACGCGGTCCTGGACCTTTCCGGAATACGTCTCGGCCGCTGGCTGGATCAGCGCGGATGAGCTGCTGATCGCCTGCGAGACCGGCCTGTTCCGGCTGAATCTGGCGACGGGCGACCGCGCAACCGTGGCCAGCGCAGGGACGGCGGAGACTCGGTCGAACGACGGTCGCGCGGACCGGCAGGGCGGGTTCTGGTTCGGCACGATGGGGAAGAAAGCCGAGAAGGGCGCAGGCGCGATCTGGCGCTGGTATCGCGGCGAATTGCGGCAGCTTTTCAAGGGGATCAGCATCCCGAATTCGATCTGCTTTGCGGCTGACGGGTCGGCGGCGCATTTCGCGGACACCATCGCGGGCAAGGTAATGAAGGTCGCGCTGGATGCGGCAGGCTGGCCCAAGGGCGAGCCGCAGGTCTGGCTGGATCTGGCGCGCGCGGGTCTCAATCCGGACGGTGCAGTAATCGACGCCGAGGGGCGGTTCTGGAACGCGCAATGGGGCGCGGGCCGGGTAGCCTGCTACGGGCCGGACGGTGCCTTCCTGCACGCGGTCGAGACGCCTGATGCGCCGCAATCGTCCTGCCCGGCCTTCGGCGGCGCGGATCTGAAAACGCTTTTCGTCACCACCGCCCTTGAACACATGGACGCCGAGGCGCGCGCGAAGCATCCGGCCTCGGGCCAGCTTTTCGCCTTCCCCGGCGTCGCCAAGGGGCTTCCCGAACCTAAGGTCAAAGTATGAAAAGAACGCTTGGTGTCTGCTACTACCCCGAACACTGGAACGAGGCGCAATGGGCCGAGGACGCCGCCCGGATGGCCCGCCTGGGCCTGACCTGGGTCAGGATCGGCGAATTCGCCTGGAGCCGGATGGAGCCCGAGCCGGGGCGCTATGACTGGGCCTGGCTCGACCGCGCGATCGAGACTCTGGGCGCGCGCGGTCTGAAGGTCGTCCTGGGCACGCCCACGGCCACCCCGCCGCGCTGGATGATCGACCGTCACCCCGACATGCTGCCGGTGGACGCCCAGGGTCGGCAAAAGGTCTTCGGGTCACGGCGGCACTATGACTTCTCGCACCAGGGCTACCGCGCCGAATGCGCGAAGATCGTCACCGCGCTGGCGGAACGCTACGGGAAGAACCCGCATGTGGCCGCCTGGCAGACCGACAACGAATATGCCTGCAACGAGACGACGCTTTCCTATTCCGAGGCCGCGAAGACCGCGTTCCAGGATTGGCTGGCGCAGAAGTACCAGTCGCCCGACGCGCTGAACCGGGCCTGGGGCAACGTGTTCTGGTCGATGGAATACCGCGACTTCCGCGAGATCGGCCTGCCGAACCTGACGGTGTGCGAGCCGAACCCGTCCCATGTGATGGACTTCCGCCGCTTTGCGTCCGAGGAGGTGCGGAGTTTCAACAAGCTGCAGGTGGACATCATCCGCAAGCACTCCACGGCCCCGGTGGCGCACAACTTCATGGGCGCGATCACCGAGTTCGACCATTGGGACGTGGGCGCGGACCTCGATATCGCGTCCTGGGACAGCTATCCTCTGGGCTTCCTGTCCGACCGCATCCCGGCGGACGCGGACCACAAGCGGCGGTTTGTGCGGCAGGGCGACCCGGATTTCCAGGCGTTCCACCATGACCTCTACCGCGCCGTGGGCCGGGGCCGCTGGTGGATCATGGAGCAGCAGCCGGGCCCGGTGAACTGGGCGCCTTACAACCCCGATCCGCTGCCCGGGATGGCGCGGCTTTGGGCCTGGGAGGCGTTCGCGCATGGGGCCGAGGCGGTGTGCTACTTCCGCTGGCGGCAGGCGCCCTTTGCGCAGGAGCAGATGCATGCGGGACTGTTGCGGCCCGACAGTGCGCCCGCGCAGGCCTTTGGCGAGGCCGAGCAGGTGGCGCAGGAGCTGGCGGGGATGCCTGCGGAGGCCGGGACCGGCAAGGCCGATGTGGCGCTGGTCTTCGACTACGAATCCGACTGGGCCTGGGAGATCCAGCCTCAGGGCCGAAGCTTCCAGTATTTCTGGCTGGTGTTCCACGTCTACAAGGGCCTGCGGCGGCTGGGGCTGAACGTGGATATTGTCCGGCCGGATGTGGCCGACTTGTCTGCTTACAAGCTGGTGCTGGCTCCCGGAGTGTTCAGCTTGTCCGACCCCCTGAAGGCGGCGCTGGCGAGGTTCGAGGGGACGGCGATCCTGGGGCCGAGGACGAATTCGAAGACGAAGGACTTTTCGATCCCGGTGCCGCTCCCCCCTGCCCTGCCAGGGCTGGATGCGGTGATCGCGCGGGTCGAAAGTCTGCCGCCGGACGTGCCAGTGCCGCTGGCGCAGGGTGGCGCGCTGGTGAACTGGCGGGAAAAGCTGGAAGGCTCGGCGCAGGTGGTGGAAGTGGCCGAGGACGGTTGGCCCGCGCTGGTGGCGGCGGGCAAGCTGCACTACCTTGGCGGCTGGCCGGACGAGGTGGCGCTGACCCGGATCCTGAACCGTGCCTGTGCGGCGGAGGGGATCGAGTGCGACCCGCTGCCCGAAGGCTTGCGGCGCAGGGATACGGCAACGCACCGGTTCCTGTTCAACTGCAACCCGGTGCCCGCGGAATGGGGCGGGGTCACGATCCCTCCGGCCGGGGTGTTGTGGACGGCAAAGTAGGGTGGGCAGGTTGCCCACCTTACGCCTGGGTCAGTCCTGAACCGACACCGTGCCGCTGACCGGCAGGAAGGCGGCGGCGTTGGGGCCGAGGGTCAGGCGGTCGCCCTGCAGGAGAGCGCGGAGCGAGGGGCCGGTGGGCGCGCCCACGCCGGACACGGTGACCGACAGCGCCACGGGCGAGAGGTTGAAGAGACAGAGAAGCGCCCCTTCGCCTTCGCCGCGGATGAAGCCCAGCACGGGCTCGCGAAGGTCCAGGAAGCGGGTCCTGCCCGCCCTCAGCGCCTCGGAGCCTTTGCGGAAGGCCAAGGCAGCCCGGTAATGTTCCAGCACTGACCCCTGCGCGCCCTCTTGCGAGGCGACATTGCGGGCGGCCTGTTCGGGCTTGACCGGGAGCCAGGGCTTGGCCGTCGAAAAGCCCGCGTTGGGTGAGGCGTCCCAGACCATCGGCGTGCGGGTGTTGTCGCGGCCGATAGGTTCGGGCCAGAAGTTGATGCCCTGGGGATCGGTCAGTTCCTCGAAGTCCAAGGGCGTGTCGGTCTGGCCCAGCTCCTCACCCTGCCAGAGGCAGATCGAGCCTTCGAAGGCGAGGAGGAGCGAACCGGCCTGCTTGGCCACCGCCTCGACGCTTTCGCCGTGCTTGGCCCAGCGGGTGGCATGGCGGACGACGTCGTGGTTGGAGAAAGCCCACATCGGCCAGCCGTCAGGGGCGCCCTTGAAGAAACCCTCGATCCGGTCACGAAAGAAGGCGGCGGAATAGTCATACCCCATCAGCTCGAACGAGTAGCACTGATGCAGCCGCCCGGGCGCGGTGTATTCGCCCATCATGCGGATCGCGTGGTGGGCTTCGCCCATCTCTCCCACGCTCGCCGCGCCGTATTCGTCAAGGAGGGTGCGGATGCGTTCCATCCACATCAGGTTCTCGGGCTGGTTCTTCGAGAAGATGTGGTACTGCATCCCGTAGGGGTTGGCCTCGGGCTCGGCCTTGACGCGGTAGTCGGCTGGATTGTCGCGGAAGAGGGGGTCGTGGAAGAAGTAGTTGACGGTGTCGAAGCGGAAGCCGTCGACGCCCCGTTCCAGCCAGAAGCGCATAGCCTCAAGGGCCCAGTCCTGGACGTCCGGGTTGTGGTAGTTGAGGTCGGGTTGCGAGGTCAGGAAGTTGTGCAGGTAGTACTGCTTGCGGCGCGCGTCCCACTGCCAGACCGAGCCGCCGAAGACCGAGATCCAGTTGCTGGGCGGAGAGCCGTCGTGTTTCGGGTCGGCCCAGACGTACCAGTCGGCCTTCGGGTTCAGCCGGTCCTTGCGGCTTTCGGCGAAGAACGGGTGCTGGTCCGAGGTGTGGCTGAGGACCTGGTCGATGATGACCTTGAGGCCCAGTTCATGCGCGCGGGCGACCATCGCGTCGAAATCGGCCAGCGTGCCGAAGACCGGGTCGACGTCGCAGTAGTCGGAGACGTCATAGCCCATGTCCTTCATCGGGCTTTTGAAGAACGGGGACAGCCAGACAGCATCGACCCCGAGCGCCGCCAAGTGGTCGAGCCTGCGGGTGATGCCGGGCAGGTCGCCGACGCCGTCGCCGTTCGAATCCTGGAAGGACCGGGGATAGACCTGATAGGTCACGGCGCCACGCCACCAGTCGGACATTCCCACCCCCAGATGTTCGGATATCCCTGCGCCATAGCGGCGGTCGGGGCGGGGCAAAAGTCCAAAGCGTTTGGGATGCCTGTTTGCAGAGCAGAATCCGGCGCGTTGCGGCACATCGGCCACGACGCTGCACAGGGAATAGGCTGTAACGGTGACAATATCCCGGTTGACCGTTGCAGGGACCGGGCGCAGGTTGCGCGCCTTACCCGGAGCGTCAGCGCATGACCAAAGCCCCCCTGATAACCCCTGTCCTGATCGCCGGCTGCGTGATCCTGATGATCTCGTTCGCGATCCGGGCCAGTTTCGGGGTGTTCCAGATCCCGATTGCGTCCGAGTTCGGCTGGCTGCGCGCCGATTTCTCATTGGCCATCGCGATCCAGAACCTGGCCTGGGGGATCGGACAGCCGCTGTTCGGGGCGCTCGCGGAACGCTTTGGCGACCGCAAGGCGATCATCGCGGGGGCGCTTTTGTATGCGGCGGGGCTGGTGACCAGTGCCTTTGCCGTGACGCCGGGGCAGCATCAGCTGCTGGCGATCCTGGTGGGCTTTGGCATCGCGGGGACCGGGTTCGGGGTGATCCTGGCCATCGTGGGCCGGGCCTCCAGCCCCGAGAACCGGTCGATGGCTTTGGGCATCGCCACGGCGGCGGGCTCGGCCGGGCAGGTCTTCGGCGCGCCGACGGCCGAGTTCCTGCTACAGTCCTACAGCTGGCAGACGGTGTTCATCATCTTTGCCGTGGTGATCCTGGCGACGCTGGCGGCGTTGCCGTTCCTGAGAAGCCCACAACTGGCGTCCAAGCAGGAGCTGGAGGAGAGCCTGGGGACCGTGCTGGTCCGGGCGTTCAAGGACCCGTCCTATACGCTGATCTTCCTGGGGTTCTTTTCCTGCGGCTATCAACTCGCGTTCATCACCGCGCATTTCCCGGCCTTCGTGACCGAGCTCTGCTCGCCCATCGACGCAGGCGGTGTGCTGGCGGGGCTGGGGATCACCACGACCTCGGCGCTTGGCGCCGTATCCATCGCGGTGATCGGCCTTTTCAACATCGCAGGGACGCTGACGGCGGGGTGGCTGGGGAAGCGGTATACCAAGAAGTACCTCTTGTTCGGCATCTATGTCGGGCGGACCATCGCGGCGGCGGTGTTCATCCTGTTGCCGATCACGCCGGTTTCCGTGCTGATCTTTTCAGCCGTCATGGGGGCGCTGTGGCTGGCGACGGTGCCGCTGACGAGCGGATTGGTCGCGCATATCTACGGCATCCGCTATATGGGGACTTTGTACGGTGTGGTGTTCCTGAGCCACCAGATCGGCGGGTTCCTGGGGGTGTGGTTGGGGGGCAGGATGTATGACCTGAGCGGCGACTACACTTTGGTCTGGTGGATCGGGGTCGGCGTGGGGGCGTTCAGCGCACTGGTCCACCTGCCGATCCGGGAACGCGCGATCATCGCGCAACCGGCCTGAGAAAGACCCGCACGTGAAAGCCGGTATCGCCGCCCTCCTGCTTGCCTATGTCTTCAGTCAGTTCTACCGCGCCTTCCTTGCGGTGCTGGCGCCTGTGCTGACCCGGGATCTGGGGGTGACGGCGGCGGACCTTGCCTCGGCCTCGGGCTGGTGGTTCCTGGCCTTTGCGTCGATGCAGATCCCGATCGGGTCGGCGTTGGACCGGGTCGGCCCGCGCCTGACGGCAGGGGTGCTGATGGCCGTGGGGGCGGGCGGGGCGCTGCTGTTCAGCCACGCGACCGGGGCCTTCGAGATCAAGCTGGCGATGGCGCTGATCGGGGTGGGCTGCGCGCCGGTGCTGATGGCGAGCTATTTCATCTTTGCGCGGCAGTTTTCGCCTGCGGTCTTCGGGACCTTGGCCGGGATCACTATCGGTGTAGGGTCGCTGGGCAACGTGGCGTCTTCGCTGCCCTTGTCGGCGGCGGTGGATGCCTTCGGCTGGCGCGAGACGGTGCTGGGTCTGGCGGCGGTGACCGCTGCTGTGGCGCTGGCGATCCTGGTGCTGGTCCGCGATCCGGAGCGGCTGCAGACGGCGCGGGACGGGTCGCTGATGGACCTTTTGCGCATTCCGGCGATCTGGCCGATCCTGGCGATGATGGTGGTCTGCTACATGCCCATCGCGGGGATCCGGGGGCTGTGGGTCGGGCCGTATTTCTCGGATGTGCATGGGGCGGACCAGCGCGCCATCGGGCAGGTCGGACTGTGGATGGGCTTGGCGATGGTCGCGGGCAACTTTGCTTATGGGCCGCTGGACCGCTGGCTCGGCACGCGGAAATGGGTGATCTTCTGGGGCAATGTGCTGACGGTGGCCTGCCTGGTGGGGCTGTGGTGGTTCGCAGCTGCCCCTGCCGCCGTGGCGACCGCGCTGCTGGTGGCGGCGGGGTTCTTCGGGGCAAGCTTTCCGATGGTCATCGCGCATGGCCGGGCCTTCTTTCCGCCGCAGCTGATGGGGCGGGGGGTGACGCTCTTGAACCTCTTCGGCATCGCGCCCATCGGGATCGCGCAGATCGTGACGGGGCGCATCCATGCCGGGACCGAAGCGGTGACCCCCGCCGCTCCTTTCGAGGCGGTGTTCCTGTTCTTCGCGCTGGTCACGGCGGCGGGCCTGGCCGTCTACCTTCTGTCACAGGACCGGACGGACTGACGCGGGGCGCCGGTCAGGGCGGGGGGACGGCATGGGATCGGGTTGCCGTGTCCGCGGCGGTCAGGATTCTGGGGTTCAGGAATGCGCGACCAACGATGTCCCAATCAGACTCGATATTAGATTATCGGGTCTTGAGTAGGTGCTCGCACCCAAACACTGACACATTTATCCTTTTCGATGTCTCGACCAAGAGCTTAAGCACGTACTCCGCCTTGAGTTCACCCTTCGGGAGCTCAACAAAATACTGGCCGACCGCTTCCCAGAAGATGACCTTGCAAACGCATGTGCTTGGCTCAACGCTTCGCTCATAGAGTTCGTATCCAGCCCATCCTTCATCCGCTGATTCTACCCAGAATACTTCATACTCATTCCGGAAGGTCTCTTGCAGCGATGCGACCCGCACTCGACTGTGTTCCATTTTTCCAAGCCTAACGGTTGGTTCGATCTCAACGAGATGGTTCAACAACTTTGGGATGTCCTCTGTTCTTGCGCAACTCGTATCAGTCCTGTGGATGTCCGGCGCGTTCGACAATCGGAGCCAGGACCAAGCCTTCCCAGCCAAAGGTTGCAATGTTCCGGCGTCGAATCCGCTTCCCCCCGCGCGGACCTTAGGCTAACAGCCGCCCGTCCCACCTTTGGGACGGACAAAGGAGAACCCCGATGGGCTACAAGGTCGTCGTCGCGGGTGCCACGGGCAACGTGGGCCGCGAAATGCTGAACATCCTCGCCGAGCGCGAGTTCCCGGTCGATGAGATCGCTGCGCTGGCGTCGCGCAAATCTCTCGGCACTGAAGTCAGCTTTGGCGACAAGACTATCAAGACCAAGGACTTGGACACTTTCGACTTCACTGGCTGGGACATCGCGCTTTTTGCCGTGGGGTCCGAGGCGACGAAGGTCTATGCCCCGAAGGCCGCCGCGGCGGGCTGCGTGGTGATCGACAACTCGTCGCTCTACCGCTACGACCCGGACATCCCGCTGATCGTGCCGGAAGTGAACGCCGACGCGATCCACGCCTACAAGAACAAGAACATCATCGCGAACCCGAACTGCTCGACCGCGCAGATGGTGGTGGCGCTGAAGCCGCTGCATGACCGGGCGAAGATCACCCGCGTCGTGGTCAGCACCTACCAGTCCGTCTCGGGCGCCGGGAAGGAAGGGATGGACGAGCTCTGGAACCAGACCAAGTCGATCTACAACCCGGTCGACGAGGTTCCGGCGAAGAAGTTCTCCAAGCAGATCGCCTTCAACGTGATCCCGCATATCGACGTCTTCCTGGACAGTGGCGAGACCAAGGAAGAATGGAAGATGGTGGCCGAGACGAAGAAGATCCTCGACCCGAAGATCAAGGTCACCGCGACCTGCGTCCGGGTGCCGGTGTTCGTGGGCCATTCCGAGGCGATCAATATCGAGACCGAGGAGTTCCTGGACTGGCAGGAGGCGCAGGACATCCTGCGCGAGGCGCCCGGTGTCATGCTGGTCGATAAGCGGGAACCGGGTGGCTACATCACTCCCATCGAATGCGTGGGCGAGTTTGCGACCTATGTCAGCCGGGTGCGGCAGGATTCGACCATCGAGAACGGGCTGAACCTGTGGTGCGTGTCCGACAACCTGCGCAAGGGCGCGGCGCTGAACGCGGTGCAGATTGCGGAACTGCTGGGGTCCAAGGTCCTGAAGAAGGGCTAAGGGTTTCTTAACCCTGATTTGCGAGGGTCTTGGCTTATGGCCGAGACCCTTTTTCATTGCGATGACATCCTCTGGGCGCGTTTCTTGGCGCTATGCAAGGCGCGGGACGAGACGCCGGGAGCAGTGCTGCGCGATCTTGTGCGGCTGGAAGTCCAGCGCTGCGACCGCCGCAAAGCGAGGAGTGCCGAAGGCATCGACGAGCGGCTCCTCGTGCGCCTTCGGCTTCTCGTCGCTGAAGCGCTGACGGTTTCGGAAAGCTGGGGAGAGCTTCAGATCGCACTTCGGGAGCGCGGGCTTCGGTATGTTCCGTCAGGCGGCGGGCTGGTTCTGACGGATCTCGCAACGGGCGAAGTACTCGCCAAGTCCAGCCAGGTCGGGCCGCCCTACATGGCGCTCGTCCGCCGCTTCGGCACGGGCTTCCCCGGCCACCCGCAGCCGGGAATTGCCGCCCAGGCCCTCGCCCGCGCCTGACCCCTTGCGCCTGCCCGTCGCACGGGCTTTCCTGTCCCACCCACAGGAGACCCGCGATGACCCAGCCGATGCTTCCCCTTTCCGACGGCCGCCAGATCCCGCAGCTGGGCTTTGGCCTCTGGCGGGTTCCCGCCGCGACGACCGCCGAGACAACGGCCGCTGCCCTGCGCATGGGGTACCGGCTGGTCGACGGCGCGGCGGTCTATGGCAACGAAGTGGGTCAGGGCGAGGGCGTCCGAGCCTCGGCCCTTTCGCGCGATCAGGTCTTTGTCACGACCAAGGTCTGGAACAGCGAGCAGGGGTTCGACAAGGCGATCCGCGCCGCCGAAGGCAGCCTCAAGCGGTTGGGTCTGAGCCATGTCGACCTCCTCCTCGTCCACTGGCCATGCCCGGCCAAGGACCTTTACCTTAACACCTGGCGCGCGCTGATCCGGCTGCGGGAGGAGGGCCGCGCGCTGTCCATCGGCGTGTCGAACTTCAAGGAGCCGCATCTGGAGCGGATCATCGGCGAGACGGGCGTCACCCCCGTCCTGAACCAGGTCGAGATCAACCCGCGCCTGCAGCAGCCTGCGCTGCGGGCGTTCCACGCAAAGCACGGCATTGTCACGCAAAGCTGGACGCCTTTGGGCGAGGGGCGGAGCTTTGACGCAGGCCCGATCCAGGCGGCCGCACAGCGGACCGGCAAGACCCCGGTCCAGGTCATCCTGCGCTGGCACCTGCAGATCGGCGCCTCGGTCATCCCGCGGTCCACCCGGGAGGCGGGGCTGCGCGAGAATCTGGACCTGTTCGACTTTGCCCTGACCGAGGCGGAGATGGCCGCCATTGCCGCTTTGGACGAAGGCAAGCGTTGCGGGCCCGATCCGTCAGAGTTCAACATGGATTGACGCGGGCCGGGCGGAAATCCTTGGGACGGGTTTCCCGGCCTTGCTGGCCTTGCGGGCGAAGGCCTACCGTCACAGTGGATTTTCAACCGAAAGGCCCCGCCGATGCGCGTCCTGATTGCCGCCCTTCTTGCCTCGACCGCCCTGCCCGCCTGCGCCGACACCATCGCGGCAACGAGCCGGATCACCGCCGTGACCGTCTACCCTGACGGTGCCCGGCTGACGCGGGAGGTGACCTTCACTGCGCCTGCTGCCGGAAGCCATGAGCTTCTGGTCACCGACCTGCCCTATGACAGCGACCCGGGGATGATCCGGCTTGCCGCCTCAGAAGGGTTGCAGGTGGGAGCGTTCAACCTGCGCGACGACCGGCTGCCTCCGCGCGAGGACCCGCTGACCGAGGCGCAACAGACGGCGAAGGCCGAAGTCGAGGCAGCGCAAGCCGTTGCCGATCAGGCGCAGCTGGCGCTGGAGGCGGTCGCGGCGAAGGTCGAGGCGGCAGAGGCGCAAGTGCGGTTCCTGTCGTCCTTCACCGGCGCGCTGCCGGACGGGGCGACGCCGATGGACATCAAGGCGATGAGCGTGATGGTACGGACTGAAACGCTGGCCGCCCGCCAGTCAGCCTTGGCGGCGAAGGCCGAGCTACCCGCCGTCCAGAAAGCCGTGACCGAGGCGCAGGAGGCGCTGGCCAAGGCGCAAGCGGCCTATGATGCTCTACCCTCGGCAGACATGGACTACACCGCGCTGTCGGTGGCGGTGACGGCCGAAACTGCGGGGGAGCAGACGGTCACCGTCACGCAATATGTTGGCAATGCCAGCTGGCAGCCGGTCTATGACCTGAACCTGACGCGCAAGGATGGCGACAAGCTGGTGTTGAACCGGTCGGTCCTGGTGACCCAGTATACCGGCGAGGACTGGGACGGGGTGGCGTTGACGCTGTCGTCCTCACGGCCCACGGAACAGGCGGCACCGTCGCAGCTTTGGCCGGAACTGCGCAGCATCGGCGCCGAAGTCATGCCAGGTGAGGCGCTGCGGAAATCCACGGACAGCGAGGCCGACTTTGGCATGGTGGTCGCCGAATCCGCCGCGCCGGCGATCACGGCTGGGGCAGCGATCGAAGGCGATACGGTCGTCTATCAGTACCCCGAGGCCGTCACCGTCGCCACCGGGGCCGAGAACCTGCGGCTGGCGCTGGACAGCCTGGACTTTGCGCCCGTGGTCGAAGCGGTGGCCGTCCCACGGCTGGACAAGACGGCGTTCGTGATGGCCAGTTTCACCAATGCCAGCGCCGAACCGCTGCTGCCCGGGCAGGCGATGCTGTTCCGCGAAGGCGTGCTGGTCGGGTCGACCTGGCTGGACGTCATTGCTCCGGGGGTGGAGACCGACATCGGTTTCGGCGCGATCGAGACGCTGACGGTCAAGCGCGAGATGCCGGTGCGGGCGGGGGGCGAGACGGGGGTGTTCACCTCGTCAAACCAGCAGAGCGAAAGCGCGGTAATCACGGTGGAGAATACCGGGACGGAAGGCTGGCCAATGCGCATCCTGGACCAGGTGCCATACAGCGAGCAGGACGACCTGGAGATCGAGGTGAGCGCCTCTCCCGCACCCACGGAGACCGATGTCGAGGGCCAGCGCGGCATCCTGGCCTGGGAGTTCGATCTGCCCGCCGGGGGCAAGGAGACGATCACCCTGGAACATGTGCTGACCTGGCCCGAGGGCATGATCCTGCAGTGATCCGTCCCGTCCGGGACACCGAAGGGCCGGGCCGCAACGCCCGGCCCTTGCCGTTGCGTCACCCGCCAAAGTTGCCCGCCGCACGCTGACTTCACGTCAGGCGTCGATCTGACGTGACGTCACAGTGACGTTAACGTCAACTGCTCTGGTAATCTTGTAGAAGGGTTTGCATCTGCCGGCGCAGCAGATGCTTCCCAAATGACGAGTTGACCGATGAATTCGAGCGTACCGACTGATGTGATGACCATCCGCGAGATGTGCGAGGCTTATGACGTGACCCCGCGCACCCTGCGGTTCTACGAGGCCAAGGAACTGCTGACCCCGATCCGCATCGGGACCAAGCGGCTGTTCACCCGGCGCGACCGGGCGCGGCTAGGGCTGATCCTGCGCGGCAAGCGGTTCGGCTTCAGCCTGGAGGATATCCGGCAGACGCTGGACCTGTACGACCGGGACGGCGGCCTGACCGCGCAGCGGCAGAAGGCCTACGACCTGGCGGTGAAACGCCTGGCCGAGATGGAGGCCCAGCGCGCCGAGTTGGACGTGGCCATTGCCGAGCTGAAGGCCGAACTGGCCGATGCGCAGGCCAAGGGCCTGGTGCCGCAGCGCGCGGCCTGACGACAAGACCCGCGCCCCCGTGGCGCGGCATGAACAGGGAAGAGGAGTGAGAGATGCCCAGCTATACCGCCCCCGTGAAGGACATGCAGTTCCTGCTGCACGATCTTCTGAAGATCAGCGAGGCCGATATCCCGGGCTACTCCGACCTTGACCGCAGCTTTACCGAAGCCGTCTTCGACGAGGCGGCCAAGGTGGCTCAGGACATCCTCACCCCCCTGAACGCCGTGGGCGACAAGGAAGGCTGCGTGCTGGAAAACGGTGTCGTTCGGACGCCGACCGGGTTCAAGCAGGCCTTCGACAAGCTGCGCGAAGGCGGCTGGATGTCCTTGGACGCGGCCCCGGAATACGGCGGGCAGGGGCTCCCCTACCTGATGCACACCGCGGTGAACGAGACCTTTGTCTCGGCCAACATGGCGTTCAACATGTACCAGGGCCTGACCCATGGCGCCTATTCGGCGATCCTGGTGCACGGGACGGACGAGCAGAAGGCGAAGTGGCTGCCGAAGCTGGTGACCTGCGAATGGACCGGCACGATGAACCTGACCGAGCCGCATTGCGGCACCGACCTCGGGCTTCTGCGCACCAAGGCGGAACCGCAGGCGGATGGCAGCTACAAGATCACCGGGCAGAAGATCTTCATCTCGGCCGGGGACCACGACATGGCGTCGAACATCGTCCATCTGGTCCTTGCCAAGGCCCCGGGTGGTGGCGAGGGGACGAAGGGGATCAGCCTCTTCATCGTGCCGAAGTTCCTGGTGAACGAGGATGGCTCGCTCGGCGACCGCAATGCTGTCAGCGTCGGCAAGGTCGAGGAGAAGATGGGCATCCACGGCAACGCCACCTGCGTCATGAACTATGACGGGGCGACGGGCTGGCTTCTGGGTGACCTGCACAAGGGCATGCGGGCCATGTTCACGATGATGAACGAGGCCCGGCTTGGCGTGGCGCTGCAGGGTTATGCGGTGGCCGAGGCCGCCTACCAGAACTCGCTGGCCTATGCGAAGGACCGCCTGCAGGGTCGTGACGTGACCGGGGTGAAGAACCCGAACGGCCCCGCCGATCCGCTGATCGTGCATCCCGACATCCGCCGCAACCTGATGGAGCAGAAGAGCTTTGTCGAAGGCGCACGGGCGCTGACCTTCTGGGGCGCGACGCTGATCGACCGGGCTCATCACGGCGACGCGGCGGCGGACGGGCTGATCGGACTTCTGACCCCGGTCCTGAAGGGTTTCCAGACCGACAAGGGTTTCGAGATGGCGGTGCAGGCCCAGCAGGTCTATGGCGGGCACGGCTATATCGAGGAATGGGGCATGTCGCAGTTCGCCCGCGATGCCCGGATCGCGATGATCTACGAAGGCGCGAACGGCGTGCAGGCGCTGGACCTGGTGGGCCGGAAGCTTGCAACCGATGGCGGCAAGCATGTGATGGCGTTCTTCGAGATGGTGAAGGCCGAGTGCAAGTCGCATGACGGCGACGAACGGATGAAGGGCTTCGTCGAGCCCTTGAAGACCGCGTCCAAGGCGCTGCAGCAGGCGGGGATGTTCTTCATGCACAACGGCATGAAGAACCCCAACGCCGCGCTGGCCGGGTCCTATGACTTCATGCACATGATGGGCCATGTCTGCCTGGGCCTGATGTGGACCCGGATGGCGAAAGCCGCCTACGAGGCGCTGGATCAGGGCGCGCAGGACCGCGACTTCTACGAGGCGAAGATCGCCACCGGCCGCTTCTACATGGCCCGCCAGCTTCCCGCTTGCGCGATGCACCTGATGCGCATCGAGTCCGGCGCCGATACCGTGATGGCGCTGACCGCCGAGGCGTTCTAGGCTCTCGCCCAAGGGGCGGGCCACAAGGCCCGTCCGACATGCACGGGAGGGACGGGATGAAGCTTTATTCGTTCGGCGAAAGCGGCAACGCCTACAAATGCGCACTCGCGCTGGAAATGGCCGACCTTGAGTGGGAGCCGGTCTTCGTCGACTTCTTCAAGGGCGAGGCGCGATCGCCGGAGTTCAAGAAGATCAACGAGATGGGCGAGGTGCCGGTTCTGGTCGACGGCGACCTGACGCTGACGCAGTCGGGGGTGATCCTTGACTACATCAGCTCGAAGACCGGCAAGCTGGGCGGCCGTTCCGCCGCTGAACGGCGCGAGGTGCTGCGCTGGCTCTTCTGGGACAACCACAAGCTTTCCACCACCATCGGCACCACGCGGTTCCTGATGAACTTCCTGCCTCCGGAAAAGCGCCCCGAGGCGGTGATCCCGTTCCTGCAGGGCCGCCTGAAAGCCGCCTACACGGTGCTGAACGACCATCTTGCGAACCGGACCTGGGTCGCGGGGGACTCCGTCACCATCGCCGACCTCAGCTGCTGCGGCTACCTCTACTACCCCGAGCCCTACGGTTTCGACCGCAAGGACTGGCCCCATATCGACGCCTGGCTTGACCGCGTCGCCGCCCTGCCCGGCTGGAAACATCCCTACGACCTGATGCAGCGGGCTTTCCCCGCGTAAGGAGACCTCCGATGACCGACGCATACATCTACGACGCCGTCCGTTCCCCCCGCGGCAAGGGCCGTCCCGACGGGTCCTTGCACGAACTCACCTCGGTCGCGCTGTCGGCCAAGGTGCTGAACGCGGTGAAGGAGCGGAACGGGCTGGAGGGCCACGTGGTCGAAGACGTGATCTGGGGCAACGTCACCCAGGTCGGCGAACAGGGCGGCTGCCTGGCGCGGTCGGCGGTGCTGGCATCGGACCTTGACGAACGCATCCCGGGGTTGGCGATCAACCGGTTCTGCGCCAGCGGAATGGAGGCGGTGAACCTGGCCGCGAACCAGGTGAAGGGTGGCGCGGGCCACGCCTATATCGCCGGCGGGGTCGAGATGATGGGCCGCGTGCCGATGGGGTCCGACGGGGCGGCGATTGCGGTGGACCCAGGCCTGGCGATGAAGACCTACTTCGTGCCGCAGGGGATTTCGGCGGATATCATCGCCACTGAGTATGGGTTCACGCGTGACCAGGCCGATGCGCTGGCGATGGAATCGCAGCGCCGGGCGGCAGTGGCCTGGGCCGAGGGACGATTTGCAAAGTCCGTGCTGACGATCAAGGACCAGAACGGTCTGCCGATTCTGGCCACCGATGAATACATGCGCCCCGGCACCGACATGCAGGCGCTGGGGGCGCTGAAGCCGGCCTTCAAGGAGATGGGCGAGATGATGCCTGGCTTCGACAAGGTGGCGATGATGAAGTACCCGCATCTGGAGAAGATCAACCACATCCACCATGCGGGCAACTCCAGTGGCATCGTGGACGGGGCCGCCGCCGTGCTGATCGGCAGCGCAGAGTTCGGCAAGGCGCATGGTCTGAAGCCCCGCGCCTGCATTCGGGCGACGGCGAAGATCGGGACCGATCCGACGATCATGCTGACCGGCCCGGTTCCGGCGACCGAGAAGATCCTGAAGGACTCGGGCCTACAGATCAGCGACATCGAGCTGTTCGAGGTGAACGAGGCCTTCGCGTCCGTGGTGCTGCGGTTCCAGCAGGCCTTCGATGTGGACCCGGCGCTGGTCAACGTGAACGGCGGGTCGATCGCGATGGGCCACCCCTTGGGCGCGACCGGCGCGATCATCATCGGGACGCTTCTGGACGAGCTGGAACGGCAGGACAAGGCGATGGGACTGGCCACTTTGTGCATCGCCAGCGGCATGGGCGCGGCCACGATCATCGAGCGGGTCTGATGCAGAAATGCGACAAAGTTGACGTTAACGTCATGCACGGAATGCATGCCCGCGTTGATGTCGTTTTCCGGCATCCGACTGTCGCAATCCTACGTCGCCTGCAGGGTGATTCTCCCAAGATGAACCGGTATCCAAAACGTTTTGGGAACCGAATTCATGCTTTATTCGCAGGTCACGTTACAATTGCAGCGGCGAGGCGAGCTGCTCATGTCCGGGCAGATCGACACGCTGATCGCGGACTTCGACTATCCGCTGCCGGTCTTCCTGGGGCCCCGACAGATGGTCATCACCTCGCCCCTGCAGGCCTGGTGCATCTTCGATCACCTGCGCAAGGCCTATGTCGAGCGCGGCGTGGTGATGCTGCGCCCGAAGATCTCGGCGATCGACCTGCCGCGGTCAGGCCGGTTCCGCATCTGGGTCGACTGGCACGAACTTGCCTTTCCGGCAGAGGCGTCCCGCATCTCGCAGGCGGTCTACTACTGCCGCCAAAGCCCGCTTGGTCTGCGGACCGAGATGTTGAACTATACCCATCTGTCGATGCCCGAACTGAACGGACAGTTCGAGGCGTTTGCCCTGTCCGCCTGACGCCGGGATTCCCCGGTCGGGCACAGGCCCCATCGGTGGAGACCCCAAATGCCCGTCATTGATCCCGCGAAAGTCCCGGTGAAGACCGGCTCGATCTACCCTGAACCCTACGCCAGCATGATGCGGGGGCGGTCCTCGCTGCGGCTGGGCGAGGCGGGGGGGCTGACGCAGTTCGGGGCGAACCTGGTGACGCTGGAGCCCGGGGCGCTGTCCAGTCTGCGGCATTGGCATCAGCACGAGGACGAGTTCGTGATGGTGACCGAAGGTGAGTGCACGCTGGTGCAGGATGCGGGCGAGACGGTGATGCGACCGGGCGACTGCGCGGCCTTTCCGGCCGGGTCGACGGACGGGCACCATTTCATCAACCGGACCGACAAGGTGGCACGCTTTCTGGTGGTGGGCACCAAGGCCCCGCGCGAGGTGGCGACCTATTCCGATGTCGACCTCCGGGTCGAAATCGAGGGGGGACGCGCCCGGTTCACCTACAAGGACGGCAGCGACTGGAACGGTCCGCGATGAACCCACTGACGATCTATCAGGATGCGCTGGATACGGTGTCGCGTGCTGTGATGGCGGCGGATTTCAACGCCTATGCCGCGATGATCGATCTGCCCTACCTCATTCATACCGCGAAAGCCGATCTGCTCGTGACTTCGGTTGCCGACCTGCACCCGACCTTTGACGCATTGTCGCTAGGTCTGAGGTCGCGCGGTGTCACCCATTACGAGCGCGTGGCGCGAGCCGCAGACTATGTCGCCCGGGATCGCATCGAGGGCTGGCATCACACGCATACGCTGGCGGAGGGCGAGCCCATGGCCTGCGCGCATGTCTCGCGGCACACGCTGGTCCGGCGCGGCGACCGCTGGCTGTTTTCCGAGGCGCGGTATGACATGCTGACTGCCACGCGATGGCCTCTGACCGACGGCGACCTCTTCGCCAATGTCGACCGCGATGCCAAGGCAGGGGTCACATCATGATCGTCGATCCCGCAACCGCACCCCAGGACGAAGGCGAGAACGGCGGGGTCACCGTCTATCTGTCGCAAGGCGGCGGGCTGACCCAGTTTGGCGCCTATCTCGACACGCTGATGCCGGGGGCATGGTCCAGCCGGCGGCACTGGCATTCGGCCGAGGACGAGTTCCTGTACCTTCTGTCCGGAACGGCCACGTTGCACGACGATAACGGGATGACCGACCTTTTCCCCGGCGATGCAGTCGCTTGGCCACATGGGCAGCCGAACGGGCACCACCTGACGAACCGGGGGGATGTGCCTGCGCGCTGGCTGATCGTAGGCTCGCGCTGCCGGGGCGACATCTGCACCTACCCCGACGAGGGCCAGCGCCAGATCAACGGTGACACGACCTGGCGGGTCGAGGCGGCGGACGGGTCGGTCCTGCGGTCGGGCGACCTGCCGGAGGAGCTATTGCACCTTCGCGCGCCCTGGGGCAGCCCTTGGGACGGCTCGGCCCGTCCGAACGTGCTGCGGGCCGGGTCGGTGCCAAAGGTCCTTTGCGCCAACAATTACCCGGCCGAGTTCTCGGACCTGGGCGATGCCTGGGACATCGCCTTGTCAGATGCCGGCGGCCTGACCCAGTTCGGCGCATTTGTCGAAATCCTGGCCCCCGGCGGTCAGACCAGCCTGCGGCACTGGCACTCGGACGAGGACGAGTTCCTGTATGTCCTGGACGGCACGGTGACGCTGATCGAGGACGACGGACCGCAGCTGATCGGCCCGGGCACTTGCGTCTGCTGGCCTGCTGGCGTGCCGATCGCCCACTGCCTGCGGAATGACGGCTCGGCCCCCGCAACACTGTTCATCGTCGGCTCGCGCTTTGCCGAGGACGAGGCGACCTATCCCGACATCGACCTGCACTACACGCGCCGAAACGGGCTGCGGACCTTCGCACACAAGGACGGCACCCCCTATCCCGGCTGGCCGCGCGAGGTGGGCAGGTGATGGGTTTGCACGTGACGCTCCAGAGCGGGCAGTTCGCCGTTCGCGGGAACCTTCCAATGGTTTCCTCTACCTTGCATTGCAGGACCCTGCATGGTCCACTGCCAACTCATATGACGGGAGGCGTGTACCCAAGCCACCTCCTTGCCAGGGGTGTACGCCGCCGCTTTTGCAAGGAGATGATTTCAGTGCAGCCACGCACCATCCTGCAGACCTATCTGGACGAGGTCGGCAAAGCCGTCTTGACCGAGCGGTTCGAAACCTACTGCTCGCTGATCCAGCTGCCCCTGAACATCCTGACCTCTTCGGCGAACCTGACGATTGCTACGGTCGATGACCTGCAGGACGGCTTTGACGAATACTGCGACATGATGCGCAGCCTGGGCGTGTCCGACATGGTGCGGACCGTCAAAGTCGCCCGGTTCCAGGGGAACGACCACATCGTCGGCATCTATGAGACCCGCCTTCTGGATGGGCCACGGCAAGTTCTGCCGACCTTCCATTCGAAGATGTGGATCGGCTGCTTCGACGGGATCTGGAAGGCGGAAAAAATCCACAACACCACCGACGATGTGCGCTGGCCGATGCTTTACTCACGGCTCGGCTCTGACACCTGGACGATCGAGGAGTAATGAGATGACCGATTTCACCATGACCACAGACGCCGACGGCGTCGCCACCATCACCTGGGACGTTAAGTCCAAGTCGATGAACGTGATGTCGACAGAGGCTTTCATGGCCCTGAGCGGCATGGTCGATCAGGCGCTGGCGGATGCTGGCGTGAAGGGGATCATCATCACCTCTGGCAAGAAGGACTTTGCCGGGGGGATGGACCTGAACGTCATTGCCCAGATGCGGGCGGGGGGCGCTCAGGCGATCTTTGACGGCGTGATGCAGATGCACCAGGTGTTGCGCAAGATCGAGCGCGCCGGGATGGACCCGAAGACGCTGAAGGGCGGCAAGCCCATCGTGGCCGCCCTGCCCGGCACCGCGCTGGGGATCGGGCTGGAGCTGCCCCTCTCTTGCCACCGGATCATCGCGGCTGACAACCCGAAGGCCAAGATCGGCCTGCCCGAGATCATGGTCGGCATCTTCCCCGGCGCGGGTGGAACGACGCGGTTGTCGCGCAAGCTCGGCGCGATGATGGCGGCGCCGTTCCTCTTGGAAGGCAAGCTCGTCTCGCCCAAGGAAGCCAAGGGCGCGGGGCTGATCGATGAGGTCGTGGCACCCGAGGATCTGCTGAAGCGCGCCAAGGAATGGGTGCTGTCGGCAACGGATGCGGACCTTGTGAAGCCCTGGGACGCCAAGGGCTACAAGATGCCCGGCGGCGCGCCCTATCATCCGGCGGGGTTCCCGACCTTTGTCGGCGCCAGTGCCATGGTGCATGGCAAGACGATGGGGGTCTATCCGGCGGCGAAGGCGTTGCTGGGCGCGGTCTATGAGGGTTCGCTCGTCCCGTTCGACACCGCCCTCAAGATCGAGGCGCGGCACTTCACGTCGGTCCTGATGAACCCCTCCTCTTCGGCGATGATCCGGTCCTTGTTCATCAACAAGGAAGCGCTGGAGAAAGGCGCGAACCGGCCGAAGGTCGAGGATCAGGCGGTCAGGAAACTGGGCGTCATCGGCGCGGGGATGATGGGGGCGGGGATCGCCTATGTCAGCGCCAATGCGGGGATCGAGGTCGTCCTGATCGACTCGACGCAAGACGCGGCGGACCGCGGCAAGGCTCATTCCGAGGGCATCCTCGACAAGGGGATGAAGCGCGGCAAGGTGACGGCCGAGAAGAAGGCCGAGGTGCTGGGCCGGATCACGGCGACGACGGACTACGCGGCGCTGGCGGAGGTGGACCTGGTGGTTGAGGCGGTCTTTGAGGACCCGAAGATCAAGGCCGAGGTGACGGCGAAGGTGGAGGCCGCGGTGGGCGCGGACTGCATCTATGCGACGAACACCTCCACCCTGCCGATCACCGGGCTGGCGGCCGCAAGCAAGCGGCCGGAGCAGTTCATCGGCATCCACTTCTTCTCGCCCGTGGACAAGATGATGCTGGTGGAGATCATCCGGGGCAAGGCGACGGGCGACCGGGCGGTGGCGAAGGCGCTCGACTTCGTGCGGCAGATCCGGAAGACCCCGATCGTCGTCAACGACGCCCGCTTCTTCTATGCCAACCGCTGCATCATTCCCTACATCAACGAAGGCATCCGCATGGTGGCCGAAGGCGTGGAACCGGCGCTGGTGGAGAACGCGGCGAAGCTGGTGGGCATGCCGCTGGGCCCGCTGCAGCTGGTGGACGAGACGTCCATCGACCTTGGGGTGAAGATCGCCAAGGCCACGAAGGCCGCGATGGGCAAGGACTATCCGGACGAGGCGGTGGACCATGTCCTGTTCTGGATGGCGGATCAGGGCCGTCTGGGCAAGAAAGCCAATGCAGGGTTCTATGCCTATAGCGACAAGGGCGAGCGTCTGGGCCTGTGGGAGGGGCTGGAGCAGAAGTACCCGCAGGACAAGATGCAGCCCAGCCTGACCGACGTGCAGCACCGGCTTCTGTTTGCACAGGTGCTGGAAGCTGTGCGCGCGCTGGAAGAGGGCGTGTTGACCGACATCCGCGAGGGCGACGTCGGCGCGATCCTGGGCTGGGGCTTTGCGCCCTGGTCGGGCGGGCCGTTCTCGTGGCTCGACATCATCGGTGCGGTCCGGGCGGTGGAGATCTGCCGGGGCCTGACGGCGCAGTTCGGGCCGCGGTTCCATGCACCGGCGCTTTTGCGCGAGATGGCCGAGAAGGGGCAGACCTTCTACGGCCGGTTCGGCGGGGAAAAGGCTGCGGCCTGAGTGACTTAAGGTAGGGTGGGCAAGCTGCCCACCCTACTTTCGCGTCAGCGTGAAGATCCCCGACCCCACGACCAGCCCGGCCCCGATCCAGGTGGCAAGGTCGGGCCGTTCGCCGAACAGCAGCATCGCCAGGACCATCGCGAAGATCAGCCGGGTGTAGCGGAAGGGCGTGACGGCCCCGACCTCTCCGGTCCGCATGGCGTAGGTCAGGGCGTGGTAGCCTGCCATGCCGAAGACGACGCCCCCGGCCAGGTGGGCCAGGTCTGGGCCCGTGGGCACCCGGGCGCCGCCGGTGACCACCAGCAGGATCGCCCCTGCGGTCGCCAGCATGGCAAAGCCCAGCGCTCCAAGCTGGCGGTTCGACAGGCCCTTGGGTGCGGCGCGGGTGGCGAGGTCGCGGCCGGCGAAGCCGAGGAGGCCCACGACGGCGAGGAGCGAGAGGGCCGAGAAGTCGGAGCCGGGGCGCAGGATGACAAGCACACCGACAAAGCCCACCAGCACGGCGATCCAGCGCTGCAGGCTGACCCTTTCGCCAAAGACCAGCGCCGCGCCCGCGACAACGACAAGGGGCGTGGCCTGCAGGATGGCCGAGGTGGTAGAGAGGGCCGTGAGAGTGATGGCAAGGCCGTAGAAGAGCCGCCCGGTAATCTCGAACCCGCAGCGGATCAGCATCGGGCGCGACAGGAAGGCGGGGGGCATAAGCGCCTCGCCAGCCCGTGAGGCCATGGCGGCGAAGACCAGCATGCCGGTGAGGCCAATGGTCAAGAGGACCTGGCCGAGGGGCAGCGTCTGGGCGGCGGCCTTGACGAAGACGTCCTCGACCGCGAACCCGGCCATCGAGGCGGTCATGTACAGCGCACCGCGCTGGTTGTCGGTCAGGGGCATGGGTGGGCTATCCGGGCCTCGGCGGCGCGAGACCCCCTCCCCAGCCCTCCCCCTTGCAGGGAGAGGGGGCGCGGGATGGTTGGTGCGTCGCCCGGAAACGCCGGGGGAAGGCTCACCGCGCGCCCCAGGTGTCCGACAGGCGGTAGCCCTGCGGCCAGGGGTCCTCGGGGTCGAGCATGTGCTGGTGCGTCCCGGTGATCCAGGCGCGGCCGGAGATTTCGGGCAGGATCGCATCCAGGTCGCCAACCTTGGCGGTGCCAATGATCCGGCCTTCGAACTGGCCGCCGATCAGCGAGTGCGCGCGCAGGACCTCGCCTGGGCCGATCTGATTTCGGGCGGCGAGCAGGGCCAGGCGGGCCGAGACGGCAGTTCCGGTGGGGGAACGGTCGATCTTGCCGGGGCGGATCGAGACGGCGTGTTGCGTCTCCCAACCGTCCGCCACCTTGGTGAGCGGCCCGGCGAAGAGGCAGAAGGAGAAGTGCCGCCAGTCGGGATTTTCGGGGTGATGGAAGCCAAGCTGTTCGTCGGCGGCCGTGGTGATCTGAACGCCGAGTTTCGCCATGGCATGTGCGTCCTCGGGTGCGTGGGTGAAGCCCAGCGCCTGGGCGTCGACCACGACGAAACTGTCGCCGCCATAGGCCGTGTCCACGGTGATCCGGCCCAAGCCGGGGACGTCCAGCGGCACAGCCAGCTTGTCAGCGAAGGAGGGGAGGTTCCGCACATGGATGCGCTCGGCCTTGCCGTTCCGGCAGTCGGCGCGGATGGTGACCAGCCCACCGGGGGCTTCGATGGTCAGCTCGGTCACCGGCTCGGTCATCGGGAGGATTCCGCTGTCCAGCAGCACCGTGGCGACGCAGATTGAGTTGGACCCGGACATCGGCGGGTTGTCCTCGGGCTCCATGATGATGAAGCCCATTTGCGCGCGGGGGTCCTTGGGGGGAACCAGCAGGTTCACGTGCCGGAAGACACCACCGCGCGGTTCGTTCAGGACGAAGTTGCGAAGGGTCTGGTCGCGCCAGAGGGTCTCGCGCATCTCCCACAGGGTGCTGCCTGCTGGTGGGGCGACGCCACCGACGATGACGTCACCGACCTCGCCCTCGGCATGGGCGGAGATTACATGAAGGGTCTTTGAACTGCGCATGGGGGCCTCCTCCCGGAAACTGGCCGGGCGGAGGCAGAATGGCAAGGGGCCTCAGACCAGGCTGAAGGCAAGCCCGGCCAGGAAGGCGCCGGTCAAGGAGAGGCCAAGGTAAAGCGCGAAGACGCGGGGGCGGACCAGCGCCCAGACGGCCATGGCGGCGGGGATCGAGGTGACGCCGCCCGCGATCAGGAAAGCCATCGCGGCGCCGGGCTGCAGGCCTTGCTCCATCAACCCGCTGACCAGGGGCAGGGCGGCATAGCCGTTCAGGTAGGCAGGGACGCCGACGAGCGTGGCCAGGCCAATCGGGCCAAGGCCGCTGCCGCCCAGGTGGGTCGCGATGGTTTCAGCCGGGATGAAGGCCAGCATCAGGCTTTCCAAGAGGAAGGCCAGCACCAGCCACTGGACCAGGAAGCGTGCGGTGCGGAACAGTTCGGTGCCAAAGGTCTGGCGGCGGGTTGGGTCCTGCCAGACGGCCCAGGCGATGGGCTTTGTCCCGCGCGCCTTGGCTTTGGCCGAGCAGGAGCAGGAGGTGGCACCTTCGCGCAAGGTCTGCGCGCCGAGCCAGCCGCCAAGCGCCTGCGTGACGGTGCCGCCCAAGAGGCCGAGGCCGATGGCGGCGGCGGTCTTGGCCAGCGCGAAGTCAAGGCCGAGGATGCCCCAGGTCAGGACGAACATCTCGGGGTCCATGATCGGCGAGGCAAGCCAGAAGGCCATGACGGGGGCGAGGGGCACACCCATGGCCAGAAGGGCCGCGATGATCGGGATGACGCCGCATGAGCAGAAAGGCGACAGCGCGCCGATCAGGGCGGCGAGCACGATCATGCGGGCCGGGCTGCCAGTGAAGGCGCGGGCGATCACCGCATCGGCACCCGAGGCGATGGCATAGGCGGCCAGCGCGGCCGAGGCGAGGAGGAACGGCAGGACGCCGACCAGGGCGTCAACGGTGAAGCGGGCGGTTTCGGCGCCTTGGGTCGGCGAAATCAGGGCGACAAGCGCGAGGAGGGCCAGACTGACAAGACCGACGCGCCAGGGCTTGAGGCGCAGCGTCAGCGGGGATGGGGCGGGAGGGGCGAGAGTGTTCATAATATTCTATATCCCTAGATTTGTGGTTTCTTTGGATCGCGAAAAGGCCTGACGTTCAGACGGTGGCCTCCTCCGGGGTCAGGGCGGGCAGGCCTGCGCAGCATTCCGCGACAAGGAAGCTCGACAGGCGACGGATTGCGTTGAATTCGGCGCGGTTCACCACCTCGCGGCCGATCTTTTCTTGCGAGACAAGACCGGCGTCGACGAGCGTACCCAGGTGGTGCGCAAGGGTCGAGGGCGCGATGCCAAGATGCGCGCCGATCTGGCCGACATTCAGACCGCCCTCCCCCGCCTTGATCAGCAGACGGAAGATCGACAGCCGGGCATCATGGCCAAGGGCTGCAAGGGCGCGGGCTTCTGTGGTCATCGTGGTCATGCCCTCAACATAACTACGAATCTAGTTTTGTAAAGCGAAACGAGAACGCCGCTGGCCAGGGCGGTGGCCAGCGGCGTCAATTCCACGGTCGCACTGCGCGACCAAGGGGCGTCAGATCAGCCCGGCGTGCTTCATCGCGGCCTTGATCTTGGCCTTGGTCCCGTCGGTCAGACCGACCAAGGGCAGGCGGACTTCCTCGGAGCAGAGGCCGAGGAGCGAGAGACCGTACTTGGCGCCCACGAGGCCCGGCTCGATGAAGATCGCCTCGTGCAGCGGCATCAGTTTGTCCTGGTACTCCAGCGCCTTGGCGTGGTCGCCGCGCAGGGTGGCCTCCTGGAACTCGGCGCAGAGGCGCGGGGCGACGTTGGCGGTCACCGAGATGCAGCCGACGCCGCCATGGGCGTTGAAGCCCAGTGCGGTCGCGTCTTCGCCCGAAAGCTGGATGAAATCCGCCCCGCAAGAGGCGCGCTGCATCGAGACGCGCTCGATCTTGCCGGTCGCGTCCTTGACCCCGATGATCCGGGGCAGCTTGGCTAGCGTTCCCATCGTCTCGGGCGACATGTCGATGACCGAGCGGCCGGGGATGTTGTAGATCACGATCGGCAGCTGGCAGCAGTCGTGCAGCGCGGTGTAATGCGCGATCAGGCCCGCTTGCGTCGGCTTGTTGTAATAGGGCGTCACGACCAGCGCTGCGGTGGCGCCGACCTTCTCGGCATGGCGCATCAGGCTGATGCCTTCGACGGTGTTGTTCGAGCCTGCGCCCGCGATGACAGGAACCCGGCCTGCAACAGCGGCCACCACCTCTTCGATGACCTTCTGGTGTTCGGCATGGGATAGCGTCGGGCTTTCCCCCGTCGTCCCCACCGGCACGATCCCGTGGCTGCCTTCGGCAATGTGCCAGTCGACAAGTTTCTTCAGCGTCACCAGATCCAGCTCGCCGTTCTTGAACGGCGTCACCAGGGCAGGAAGGGACCCTCTGATCATGACGCTTCTCCTTCTCGATGGGCGGAATTGCCCGGGCTTTAGCGCGCTTCTCATAGCGGCTGGCAGGCCCGCTGCCAAGTGTTGCCCACTAACGCACTCGTGGGTTGTCCGCGGGCGGGCGCTCAGGCAGATTCAACGTCATGAGCAGCAAGAACATGATCCGGGCGCTGGTCCTGGCCCTTGGCCTCCAGACGTTTCCGGCAGCAGCAGACACGACACAGGCAATGCGGACGGCTTTGGAGCTGGCCGCGGGCAAGGATTGGGACGGCGCGCTGGCCGTGGCGCCCTCGGGCGTCGGGCGCGACGTCATCGAATGGCAGCGCCTGCGGGCGGGCGAAGGGCGGCTGGGGGAGTACGAGGAGTTCCTCGCGCGCCGCCCGGACTGGCCCGGCCTGCCCTTGATGCGGGAAAAGGGCGAAGAGGCGGTGGCGCGGTCCGACGATCCGGCCCGGGTGATCGCCTGGTTTGAGGTCGGCCCGCCGGAAACCGGGGAAGGCGCCATCGCCTATGTCCGCGCCCTTCTGGCGGCGGGCCGGGCAGCGGATGCCGAGACCGAGGCGATGCGTGCCTGGGCCGAGCTGCCGTTCAGCGCCGAGGACGAGCAGGCGATGATCGCCCTTGCCCCCGAAGCCGTGGGCTTTGTTCACGAGTTGCGCCTGGACAACCTCCTCTGGGACGGTCGTAGGCAGGAAGCCGAGCGTATGCTTCCCCGCGTGCCCGAGGACCTGCAGGCCCTCGCCCGCGCCCGCATCGCCCTGCAGACCGAAGCCAAGGGCGTCACCGGTCTGATCGAGGCCGTGCCGAAAAGTCGGACGGGCGACCCTGGCCTGGCCTACGACCGGTTCATCTGGCGGATGAAGAAGGACCTCTATGACGAGGCGCAGGAGCTGATCCTGGAGCGGTCCGTTTCGGCGGAAAGCCTGGGTCGCCCGGAAGCCTGGGCCGAACGCCGGGCGGTACTGGCGCGCTATCTGATGCGGAACGGCAAGGCCAAGGCGGCCTACCGGGTGGCGGCCAACCACTTCCTGCCCGTCGACAGCGGTGCCTCGGCCTATGCCGATCTGGAGTTCCTGGCGGGCTTCATCGCGCTCCGGCGCCTTGACGATCCGGCCACAGCGGAAAAGCACTTCCAGCACCTTCTGGCCGGGGTCTCGACGCCCATCAGCCTGGCGCGGGCGCATTACTGGATCGGGCGCGCGCAAGAGGCGGCGGGCAAGGACGGCACTGCCAGCTACAAGGCCGCGGCCCAGCACCAGACCGCGTTCTACGGCCTGCTGGCGGCGGAACGGCTGGGGCTGACGCTGGATGCAAGCCTTCTGGCCCGGCCTGCGGCCCCTGATTGGCAAGGTGCGGGCTTCACCCAATCTTCGGTCCTGGCCGCAGCGCAGCTTCTGTTGAAGGCGGGCGACCTCACGCTGGCCAAGCGGTTCCTGTTGCACCTTGGCGAAAGCCAGGATGAAACGGGGCTGACGCAGATGGCCGACATGGCGCTGGCCTGGGACGAGCCGCATCTGGCCCTTCTGGTGGCCAAGGCTGCCGCCGAACGCGGGCTGATCCTGCCGCACGCCTATTACCCCACGCCGGATTTCGTGCCCGACGGGCTGAAGGTCAGCCGGGCGCTGGCGCTGTCCATCGCGCGGCGGGAAAGCGAGTTCGATCCGGCTGCACGCTCCAGCGCCGATGCGCGGGGGCTGATGCAGGTCCTGCCGGGGACGGCCAAGTTGATGGCGGCAAAGCTGGGCAAGCCCTTTGACGCGGGCAAGCTCTTCAGCGATCCGGCCTACAACGTCGCGATGGGCGCGGCGTACCTGGCCGAGATGGCCGAGGAGTTCGGGCCGTCCATCGCCCTCATCGCTTCGGGCTACAACGCAGGGCCCGGCCGTCCTCGGCGCTGGATCAATGAATTCGGCGACCCGCGGCGGGCGGATGTCGACGTGGTCGACTGGGTCGAGACGATCCCCTTTGCCGAGACCCGGACCTATGTGATGCGGGTGGCCGAGGGCGTGGTGATCTACCGGGCCAAGCTGAAGGGCGCGGTCGGGCCGGTGCGGATTAGTGAAGAGTTGAAAGGTTGAGACGGGACCACGATTTTTCGACGAAAAATCGCGCCCTTAATCCTTGTGCCGAACCTCCAGCTGCGCCAGCCTGACCTGGCGCAAAGCCTCGACCAAGAGCGCGGTCAAGAGGCCAAAGCTCAGGAACCCGTTCACCGCTGCCATGACCGACAGGATGCGCCATTCCTGCGGGGCCACCACATCGCCAAGGCCCAGTGTGGTGAAAGCGACAAGCGAGAAGTAGACCGAGGCCTCCAGCGTCGGGAAGGCCCCGAGCACAAACAGCGCCAGCGCCCAGATCCAGACGCCCGAGGTGACCACCGCAAGAACCCAGAGGCAGACGCCGACCAGCATCAGAAGGAGTTTCGGCCGCTGCGGTTGGGCGATCAGCCAGGGATGGGCCCGCTTAAAGGCGGCCTCCAAGAGAAACGCCGCTACTGCCATGATCAGCACGTTCACGACCAGAAGCCCGGTGCCGAATGCTATCTGGACGAACATTGCAACCCTTCTGGACTAAGCCTGCCCCAGACCTTATCTGAACCGGATCATGGTGGCCAAGTCCGATCCCAACTCCAAACTCATCGCCGAAAACCGGCGGGCGCGTTTCGATTACCACATCGAAAGCGACCTGGAGGCTGGGATCATGCTTCTGGGGTCAGAGGTGAAAAGCCTGCGCCAGGGCGGGTCGAACATCGCGGAAAGCTATGCCTCGGTTGAAGGCGGAGAGCTGTGGCTCATCAACGGCTACATCGCGCCGTACCTGCAGGCGAAAACCTTCGGGCATGAGGAGCGGCGGCGGCGCAAGCTTCTGGTTTCCAAGAAGGAACTCTCGCGCCTGTGGAGCGCGGTGGGCCGCGAGGGCATGACCATCGTGCCGATCAAGATGTACTTCAACGACCGCGGGATCGTGAAGCTGAAGCTGGGGATCGCCAAGGGCAAGAAGCTTGCAGACAAGCGCGAGACCAGCGCCAAGCGCGACTGGGACCGCGACAAGGCGCGGCTCTTGAAGCAGAACAGCCGCGGCTGAAGCTTTCACTTTTCGAACATTTCTTGCTGGAAATGCCGCTTTCTGGCAGAATTTCCCCTGCCGGACATGAAGTCCGGGGGATAAGCCGGGATCACCCGGTAAGGGAACCGGCCTAGAGGGAAAGGTAAGTGGGACATGGGTATTGAACTGATCATCCAGATCATCGCGGGTCTGATTGGCGGTAACGCTGCGGGCGCGGGGCTGAAGAACCTCAGCCTCGGCACGGCAGGCAACTCGGTCGCCGGTGCCGTCGGCGGCGGGCTTGGCGGAGTGCTCATGGGCATGCTGGGCGGTGATGCCGCTGCGGCGGCTGGCGCTGCGCTGGAAGGCCTCGACATCGGCGCGATCATCCAGTCCGTCGCGGGCGGTGGCGTCGGTGGAGCCGTCCTGACGGCAATCCTTGGGATGGTGAAGAAGGCCCTGGTCAAGTAACCGGACACAATGACAAGGCGCGGGGGCAACACGCGTCCCCGCGCCGCTTGCGCCATGCGCGCCCGCATGGGTATATCCGGGTAACGCCCGGAGGCCCGCATGACCCCATCGCCGCAGGATGATCCGAAGACGCTGGTCTCGACCGACTGGCTGGCAAAGCACCTGCGCGACCCTGATCTGCGGGTGCTGGATGCCAGCTGGTATCTTCCGGCGATGAACCGCGATGCCAAGGCGGAGTATGCCGCCGCCCACATCCCCGGCGCGCGGTTCTTCGACATCGACGAGATTTCCGACCATCGCTCCAGCCTGCCCCACATGGCCCCGCCGCCGGAAAAGTTCATGTCGCGGATGCGGGCGATGGGCGTGGGGGACGGGCACCAGGTGGTGGTCTATGACGGGGCGGGAATCTTCTCGGCCGCCCGCGTCTGGTGGACCTTCCGCCTGATGGGCAAGACCGATGTGGCGGTGCTGGACGGCGGATTCCCCAAATGGCAGGCCGAGGGCCGCGAGGTCGAGGACATGGCCCCGGTGATCCGCGACCGGCACATGACGGTTTCCCGCCAGAACCATCTGGTGAAGGACGTGACGCAAGTTGCCCATGCGGCAAAGCTGGGCGAGGCCGAAATCCTCGACGCACGTGCGGCGGCGCGTTTCCGGGGCGAGGCGCCTGAGCCGCGGGCGGGCCTGCGGTCAGGCCATATCCCGGGGTCGAAGAACATCCCCTTCGGCGAGGTGCTGAACCCCGACGGCACGATGAAGCCGCCTTCCGCCCTGAAGCAGGTGTTCGAGGCGGCAGGTGTCGACCTGAGGAAACCCGCGATCACCAGCTGCGGCTCGGGGGTGACGGCAGCGATCCTGTCGCTTGCGCTGGAGCGGGTCGGGCACCGGAACCACGCGCTCTATGATGGGTCCTGGGCGGAATGGGGTATGTATGATGACCTGCGGGTCGCCACTGGCCCCTGAATGCGCCTTATCGCGCTCAAGCTCCTGCTGACGGCGGGCGTCTGCGGCCTGATCGGCTGGAGCCTTGCGCGGCCCGACAAGGGATTTCTGGCGGAACTCGCGCTTCTTGGTCCCTGGGGCTCGGCGGTCCTTGTTCTGGCCTTCCTTCTGGCCGTGGCGCTGTATGCCCGCGACCTGCAACGGGTACTGGAAGCGATCCCGGAACCCTTCCGCGCCGCACGCCCGAAATCGGTCTGGCTGATGTTCCTGATCCCTTACAACTTCGTCGAGGATTTCTGGATCATCGGCAATGTCGCGGCCTCGCTGAAGGCCCGGGCCGCAGCCTGCGGCGTCACCAGGGGGACCTTCGGCCTGATTTCGGGCCTTGGCTGGTGTGCCTTGCAGATCCTCGCGCTGGTCCCGCATGAGGTGGGAAGCGTCGCGGGCCTTCTTGCCGTGCCGCTCTGGCTGTGGCACTGGGCCTATGTCCGACGGGCAAGGGCCGCGATCACGGCCGGCGCCTGACCAACCCTTGGAAACCGCCATGCTTGAAACCCTGAATCCCCAGCCGCAGGACAAGATCCTGCAACTCATCGCCATGTTCCGGGACGACCCCCGGACCACGAAGATCGACCTTGGCGTCGGCGTCTACAAGGACGCGACCGGCCTGACCCCGGTGATGCGCGCGGTGAAGGCGGCCGAGAAGCAGCTGTGGGAGACGGAGAAGACCAAGACCTATACGGGTCTCGCCGGTGAGCCCGCCTACAACGCGGCTTTGGTGTCGATGATCCTCGGTGACGGCTACGCCGATCGCGCGGCCTCGGTCGCGACCCCCGGCGGGACGGGGGCGATCCGGCAGGCGCTGGAGCTGATCAAGATGGCCAACCCCAAGGCGCGGGTCTGGATGTCGGCGCCGACCTGGCCGAACCATCCGTCGATCGTGAAGTACCTCGGCATGACCGGGGTGGAGTATCGTTACTTCGACGTCGCCACCTCGGGCATCGACTTCGCGGGTCTGATGGCTGACCTGGAGGGCGTCGCGGCTGGAGATGCGGTGCTGCTGCACGGCTGCTGCCACAACCCGACGGGCGCGAACCTGTCGGCGGACCAGTGGGACCAGTTGATCGGGCTTCTGCAGAAGAAAGGGGCGGTGCCCTTCGTCGACCTCGCTTACCAGGGCTTTGGCGACGGGCTGGAGGAAGACGCCGCCGCGACCCGCAAGATCGCAGCGGCTTTCCCGGAGGTGCTGATCGCGGCGTCGTGCAGCAAGAACTTCGGCATCTACCGCGAGCGGACCGGGATTCTCGTCGCCCTGACCTCCCCTGACCGCAAGGCCGTGGTGCAGGGCAACCTGAACTTCCTGAACCGCCAGAACTACAGCTTCCCGCCGGACCACGGCGCGCGGCTGGTGACGATGATCCTTGAGGATCAGGCGCTGACCGCCGAGTGGAAGGCTGAGCTGGAGGAGGTCCGCCAGAACATGCTGGGGCTGCGGAAGCAACTCGCCGACGAGCTGCGTCGCGCGACGAACTCGGACCGGTTCGACTTCGTCGCCCATCACCGTGGCATGTTCAGCCGCCTGGGCCTGACCGAAGCGCAGGTGAACCGGCTGCGGGAAGAGCACGGCATCTATATGGTCGGCGACAGCCGGATCAACATCGCGGGCCTGAACGCGAAGACCGTGCCGGTGCTGGCGGCTGCTATCGCATCTGTCATCGGGTAGGTGGGCAGATTGCCCACCCTACGGGGGTCGCGCCTGTGCTTGCGGTAGTCCTGTCCTTGGCAGCGGCGGCGGCCTTTGCGGCCTCGGCAATGTTCATCGACAGCGTGTCCGGCCGGGTCGGCCCGCTGCAATTGTCGCGATGGCAGATGAGCCTTGCCTGCCTGATGACCGCCGCCATCGTCGCGGTCACCGGGGGCTGGCAGACGCTGGACCTGGAAATGGTCCTCTGGCTCACCGCCTCCTCTGCCTCCGGCATCATGGTCGGTTCGCTGACCTATATCGCGACGATCCAGTTTACCGGCCCGAGGATTTCGGCGCTTCTCTTCACCACCGCCTCACCCTTCGCCCTGGCACTCGGCTTCGGCTTCCGAGGCGAGACAGTGACCCTGACCCAGTCCGCAGGGGTTGGCCTGATCGTCGCGGGGATCGCGCTGGCGGTCATGGGCCCCAAACAGGACGAGGGCGCGCGGACGCCTAAGCCCCTTTGGATCGGCATCGGCCTTGGCCTTGTCACCTCTTTCGCGCAGGCTTTAGGCAGCCTCCTCGCCCGCCCCGCGATGCTGGAGGATGCCGACCCGGTGGCGGCTATGGTGGTGCGGTCGGGGACCGGGGCGCTGTTCTTCATCGCGCTCCTTGCGCTCCCCGCCTTCCGCCCGGCCGCCCTGCCCTCGCGGTCGGAGATCCGGCACATCGGCTTTGCGGCGCTGGCCGGGATGGTCGTGGGGATGTCCTTCCTGATGGCGGCGCTTGCGCGGGGGGATGTGGGGATCGTGACCACGCTATCCTCCACCACCCCCATCCTGATCCTGCCGATGGTCTGGGCCGTCTACCGCCGCATTCCAGGCCCACTGGCCTGGGTCGGGGCCGCACTGGCGGTCATCGGCACGGCCCTTATCTCTGCCACCAGCTGAGGCTTGGCAGGCCCCCTGCCCCGTGCTTGACTGCAGCGAAAATCCGGGGGGATGGAAATGGCCAAGTCAGCAAAGCGGATCACGGCCGCGGAAGCGGCGGAGCTGGTGCGGTCGGGCATGTGGCTCGACTACGGGGCGGTGCTGGCACAGCCCGATGCCTTTGACGAGGCGCTGGCCAAACGGCTGGGGGAGGTTACGGACCTTCGCTTCCGGTCCGTCCTCACCGCCCGCCCCCGCGCGGTGCTGGAGGCGGACCCGGAGGCCAAACACGTCCACTGGTTCTCCACCCATTTTTCCGGCTACGACCGCCGGAAGCACGACGCCGGGATGGCGCATTACCTGCCGGTGAATCTGGGCGAGGTGCCCGACTACTACCGCCGCTTCATCGACCCGCCGGACATCGTGGTCTTCAAGACCGCGCCGATGGATGAGAGGGGGTATTTCAACTTCGGTCCGAACACGCTGTGGATGCGGGCGCTGGTAGAGCGGGGCCGCGTGGTGATCGTCGAGGAGACGCCCACCCTGCCTTACGTGATGGGCGAAGGGACCGGGGTGCATGTGTCCGAGGTGGACTACATCATCCCAGGGTACGACCGACCGATGGCCGAGCTGCCGAAGGGTGCGGCCACCGAGGTCGACAAGGCCGTCGCCCGGCTGATCGCGGCAGAGGTGGAGGACGGGTCCTGCTTGCAGATCGGGATCGGGGGGATGCCGAATGCGGTCTGTTCGCTCTTGGCGGAGAGTCCGGTTTCGGACCTGGGCATCCACACCGAGATGATGACCGACGGGATCGTGGACCTGTATCGCGCGGGGCGGGTGACGGGGGCAAAGAAGCAGATTAATCCGGGGAAGATGGTCTGCACCTTCGCTCTCGGCGCCCAGTATCTCTACGACTTCATCGACCGGAACCCGGAGGTGGAGTTCCACCCGGTGGACTATACCAACCTCCCCCACAACATCATGCGGAACGACCGGGTGGTGTCGATCAACAACACGACCCAGGTCGACCTGCAGGGGCAGGCGGCGTCGGAGACGGACGGGTTCCGGCATATCTCGGGGACCGGGGGGCAGCTCCAGTTCGTGCGGGGGGCCTATGGGTCGAAGGGCGGGAAAAGCTTCATGTGTCTCGCCTCGACCTACGACAAGAAGGGGGAGCGGAAGAGCCGGATCGTGACGGCGCTGACCCGGGGCAACGTGGTGACGACGCCCCGGACGGACATGATGTATGTGGTGACCGAATACGGGATGGTGAACCTGAAGGGGCGGTCGATTGCCGAGCGGGCGCGGGCGTTGATCTCCATCGCGCACCCGGATTTCCGGGAGGAGCTGGAGCGGGACGCCTATGAGCACCGGCTGATCCCGCGGGGGTTCTTCTGAGGCGGTGTCCACGGTGGACAAAACCTGGGATGCTTATTGAATCAATGGGTTGAGATTTTTTGTTAGGGGTTTCTTCACACCTCGGAGAACGCCTCCTCGTGCGCCTTCGGCTTCTCGTCGGGAGATCAGCGAGGAGTGACGAAGTCATCGACGAGCGGCTTCAGCGGCTGGCCCGCCAGGCGGACAGAAGCCCCGCCGCCGCAATAAGCACCATGCCGGTGAAGCCGAGCGCGTCGGGAAGTTGCCGGAACACCAGCCAGCCCAGAAGCGTGGCGAAGGCGATGTGCATGTAGTTGACGGGTGCCAGGGTGGAGGCCGGTGCCTCGCGGTAGGCTGTCGTCAGGAGGAGGTGGCCCACGGTCGCGCAGGTGCCGTAGATCAGGATCAGGCCGATGTCGGGGAGGGTGGGCATCGTCTCGCCTCCGATGACCAGGGTCGCGGTGACCGAGAGGACGGAGCCGATCAGCGCGGTGTGGAAGAGGAGGGCCATCGTCGTCTCGGTCCGGGTCAGGATGCGGGTGAGAAGGTGGTAGCCGGTGCCGAGGGTCGCGTTGATAAGGCAGAGGGTGACGCCCCAGGGGTCGAGGCCGCTGCCGGGGCGGGCGATGAGCAGGACGCCCATGAAGCCCAAGGCGGCGCAGAGCCAGCCCAAGGCGCTGACCTTCTCGCCCAGGATGGGCCCCGAGGCGAGCATCAGGAGGACGGGGGTGATGTAGATGATCGCCACCGTCTCGGCCACCGGCATCACCCGGAGGGAGAGGAGCATGGTGAGGGTCGCGACAGCGAGGAGGAGGCCGCGGAGGAGGACGAGGCCGGTGCGGTTCGTGGCCCAGACGGCGCTGCGGTGGCGGGGCCACATGGTGAGAAGGACGAGGACGAGGTTGATCAGGTAGCGGGCCGAGAGGACCATGGTGGCCGCATACAGCATCGAGAGGTGCTTGCCGAGCGTGTCGCCCCAGGCAAAGAGGAAGGTCGCGGCCAGGACCAGGGCCACGCCTTTCAGGGGATTGCCGTCGCGCTGCATGCGGGGGGATTCCTTCGTCGGTCGGACGGTAGCTGCGGGCGGAAGCGGAGGGAAGGGCTCGTCGTGCGACTTCGTCGCCTCCTCGCCGGTATGTCCACGCAGGACAGGAAAGCGCGGGAGAGCAAAATCAAGGGGTTGGCTGCAGGCATTTACCGGGCGTTTACCGCGACACGCTCGTCGTTCGACTTCGTCGCTCCTCGCTGGGGCATTCACCGACGAGGCGCCGAAGGCGAACGAGGAGGCGTCCGGCAGAAAAGGGAACGGCCCGCAGGGGGAGGAACCCGCGGGCCGTCTGGTCTCGGCGGCAGACAGGGAGGGAGGAGCGCCTGCCGCCGGATCGTGGCTTAGTAGTTGTAGGCGCGCTCGCCGTGTTCGGCGATGTCGAGGCCTTCGCGCTCCACTTCCTCCTTGACGCGCAGACCCATGACCAGGTCGACGAGCTTGAAGAGGATGAAGGAGCCGATGCCCGAGAAGGCCACGGTGAACAGGACCGCCTTGATCTGCGCCGTCAGCATGAAGCCCATGTCATAGGCGCCGACCTGCAGCGTGCCGGGGACCGAGGTGTAGTCCGGGATGCCCGCGCCACCCAGCGCCGGGTTGACCAGGATGCCGGTGCCGATGGCGCCGATGATCCCGCCGAGGCCGTGGATGCCGAACACGTCGAGGCTGTCATCCAGCTTGAACATGTTCTTCACGTAGGCCACGAACCAGAAGCAGACCGCACCGGCGAAGAGGCCCAGGCAGATCGCGCCCATCGGTCCGGCGAAGCCAGCGGCGGGGGTCACGGCGACGAGGCCGGTGATGACGCCCGAGACGAGGCCCAGGAGCGACGGACGGCCCTTCAGCGCCCATTCGGCGAACATCCACGCCACGCCCGCAGCGGCAGCCGCGACGAAGGTGTTCACGATCGCAAGCGAGGTGATCACATTGGCTTCCAGGTTGGACCCGGCGTTGAAGCCGAACCAGCCGACCCAGAGGAGCGCGGCCCCGACCATCGTCATGGTCAGCGAATGCGGCGCCATCGAGTCCTTGCCGTAGCCGACGCGCTTGCCCAGAAGGATGCAGCCGACAAGTCCCGCGATCCCGGCGTTGATGTGCACCACGGTGCCACCGGCGAAGTCCAAGGCACCCCAGTTCCAGATCAGCCCGTTCGCGGCCAGGTTCGCGGCAGCGGCTTCGGCAGCGGCGGCGTCACCGGCGGCTTCGGCAATCAGCTTGGCGGTCTGCTGTTCGGCCAGGAAGTCCGGGCCGCCCCACCACCAGACCATATGGGCCATCGGGAAGTAGATGAAGGTCACCCAGAGGATCGAGAAGACCAGCAGCGACGAGAACTTGAAGCGTTCCGCGAAGGCGCCGACGATCAGCGCGGGCGTGATCATCGCAAAGGTCATCTGGAAGGCGATGAAGGTGTATTCCGGCAGCCAGACCCCGTTGGTGAAGGTCGGCACCAGCGTGGTCGCATCGACCCCCGCAAGGAACATCTTCGACAAGCCGCCGACATAGGTGTCCATCGACCCGCCGTAAGAGAAGGCGAGCGAATAGCCGTAGACGACCCAGATGATGCAGACGACGGCCGAGATCGCGAAGACCTGGGTCAGCATCGACAGCATGTTCTTGGTGCGGACAAGGCCGCCGTAGAACAGCGCGAGGCCCGGCACCGTCATCATAAGGACGAGGACGGTTGCGATGCTCATCCAGGCGACGTCGCCGTTGTGCACGGTCTTCTCGTAGACGTAGGGCACAAGTTCGGCAGTCGTAGTCGTGGCTTCGGTCGCAGCTTCAGCCGTCGCTTCCTGCGCCCAGGCGGGAAGGCTGGCGAAAAGCGTCGCGGCAAGCGCGCCAAGGCCAAGTTTCGTTTCGAGTTTCATGTCAGGTGTTCCCCTCTTCCCCGCCGGATCACAGCGCGTCGTCATCGGTTTCGCCGGTGCGCACCCGCACGGCATGTTCAACGTCCAGGACGAAAATCTTTCCGTCGCCGATCTTGTCGGTCTTGGCGGTCTTCTGGATCGTGGCGACGACCTGGTCGGACAGGGCGTCCGAGACCACGATTTCCAGCCGGACCTTCGGCACGAAGTTCACGGCATATTCGGCGCCACGGTAGATCTCGGTGTGGCCGGACTGGCTGCCGAACCCCTTGATCTCGGTCACCATCATCCCGCGCACGCCGATGGCGGTCAGCGCCTCGCGGACCTCCTCGAGCTTGAACGGCTTGATTGCTGCAATGATGAGCTTCACGTCTTTCCCCTCTGTCTTTTGCAGGCACCCAGGGGTGGGTCCTTCGCCTGACATCTGGCAGGGGATTGCTGCGGGCGCACAAGGAGTGGTCGGCAGGCCGACGGCCGGTCAGGAGACTTGGTGCACATTTTTTGCACCTTTTTGCAGATATGCCTAATTGTTGTGCAACTTGGATATGCGAATCGCGGTCTGCCAGACTTCGCTTTCCCGGAAATCCGGGATAAGCTGCCGGACAAACGGGTCGGAAGCACCCTGGTCACGAGTGGCAAGAGCAGGCATGGCAACTGGAAACCGGGGGCGCGGCCCCCTTGTCGCAGACAAACGATATGCGTCGTCCCGGTCAGGGGGATCGGCGGGTGCCACAACCGGCGGCCCGCGCAAACCTGCGGCCCCGAAGACACCGAAGGCTCCGCGTCGGCGCAGTGCCCGGCCCAAGCGGCAGCACGGGCTGATCGTGGGGCTGATCCTGGCGATCTGGCGGGTGATCTGGGGTATTGCCTGGCGCGGCACGGCGATGGGCGCGCTGATCCTGGGCGGCTTTGTCTGGTACTATTACGCGCAGCTGCCCGAGCTTGAGGCGCTGGTCGATGGCCGCGCGCGCGGTTCGGTCACCATGCTGGACCGCGAGGGCGAGGTCTTTGCCTGGCGGGGCGAGACCTTTGGCGGGATGATCACCGCGGACAGCGTCGCCCCGGCCCTGCACAATGCAGTGGTGGCGACCGAGGACAAGCGGTTCTACTGGCACCTGGGCATCAGCCCGCGCGGCATCGCCAGCGCGATCCGGATCAACCTGTCCGAGGGCCGCGGGCCGTTCGAAGGCAACGGCGGGTCCACCATCACCCAGCAGACGGCCAAGCTTCTGTGTCTGGGCGTGGAATGGGACCCGAAACAGTGGAAGTCCGAGTCCGACTACGAAAAGGACTGCCGCCGGGGGGGTATGTGGCGGAAGATCAAGGAAGTGCCCTTCTCGCTGGCGATGGAGGTCAAGTACTCCAAGGAAGACATCCTGACGATCTACCTGAATCGCGCCTATCTGGGGGCGGGGGCGCGGGGGTTCGAGGCGGCCTCGCAGCGCTATTTCGGCAAGTCGGCCAAGGACGTGAGCCCGGCCGAGGCGGCGATGCTGGCGGGTCTTCTGAAGGCTCCGTCCACCTTTGCACCGACGGCGAACCTAGAACGCGCGCAGAACCGGGCGGCGGTGGTCATCGGGCTGATGGAGGACCAGGGGTACCTCACCAAGGCCGAGGCCGACGAGGCGCGGGCCAATCCGGCAGTGTTGTCGAAGGCGGCCAAGCAGAAGTCGGGCGGGTATTTCGCCGACTGGGTGATGGAGACGACGCCGGACTATCTGGCGCGCGACACGACCGAGGACGTCATCATCGAGACGACGCTGGACCAGGACATGCAGCGCAAGGCCGAGGAGGCGCTGGCCTGGGTGTTCGAGAACAAGGTCAAGAAGGGGTCTGAGGCGCAGGCCGCCATCGTGGTGATGAGCGCGGATGGCGCGGTGCGCGCGATGGTGGGGGGGCGGAATACGCCCAACGCCGGGGACTTCAACCGGGCCACGCAGGCGTTGCGGCAGACCGGGTCGACCTTCAAGCCGTTCATCTATGCGGTGGCGATGGACCTGGGCTACAGCCCGCTCGACTATGTCGAGGACACGCCCCTGTGCATCTATACGGCCGGGTCGGGCGACTGGTGTCCGCAGAACTATGACAAGGAGTTCAAGGGCCAGATTACGCTGACCCAGGCGCTGGCGGAGAGCCGGAACATTCCGGCGGTGCGGGTATCGGAGGCGGTGGGGCGGGACCTCGTCAAGCAGGTGGCGACGGATTTCGGCCTGGCGCAGAACTTCGCGGACGGCCCGGCGCTGGCGTTGGGGGTGTCGGAATCGACGCTGATCGACATGACCGGGGCCTTTGCCGGCATCCTGAACGGGGGGTCGTCGGTCACGCCCTACGGGTTCGACGCGCTGAAGCTTAAGGGGATGGACGAGCCCCTGTTCGGCGCGGGTGGCGGGATCGGTGAGAGGGTCATCAGCGAGAAGGCGGCGCATGGGCTGACCTACATGATGACCGAGGTCCTGAACTCGGGCACCGGGGGCCGGGCGCGGCTGGACGACCGCGAGGCGGCGGGCAAGACCGGCACGACGCAAAGCGCGCGGGATGCCTGGTTCGTGGGCTTCACCGCGGATTACGTGGTGGGCGTCTGGATGGGCTACGACGACAACCGCCCGCTGTCCGGGGTCACCGGCGGGGGGCTGCCGGCGGAAATCTGGCATGAGGTGATGGTGCGGATCAACGAAGGCCAGCCGGCGAAGCCTCTGGTCACCGACATTCCGGATTCGACCTATGTGCCGATCGACCCCAGCACGACCGAAGGCACGGTGGCGGCCGAGGACGTGCCCTATTTCGACGACCCGAACGCACCGACCTATGACGAGGTCTATATCGACCCGCAGACCGGAGAGGCGATCCCGGTCTATGACGGCGCGCCGCCCGTCGGGGCCGTGCAGGAAGGTCCGGTCGCAGGCGGAGGCGGGCTGGCGAACGACCTGGCGGGACAGATCGACGATCTTCTGAGCGGCGGGAACTGAGGTCGATGCGCTACGACCGGACGTCCCGCGTTTCCAGCGGCTGGATGAAGCGGAGCAGGTAGCCGTCCGGGTCCTGGACAAGGAACTGGCTTTGGCCATGTTCGACATCGTCCTGCCGATACCATTCGGTGGCAAGCGGGCGGAACAGCGCCTGACCTGCGGCCTGCAGCCGTTGGGCCAGCGCTGGCGCATCGGCGACCTCGATCTGCAGGTTCAGGCCACGACCGAAGGGCGGCGACAGGGGGCCGGTCTGCCAGGCATCGTCGGAAAGCTCTTCCAGCATGAGCTGCGCCGCACCGAGGTCCAGATAGGCAAAGCCATCCTCGGGCCGGGCATAGCGGACCCGAAAGCCGCAAAGGTCACGGTAGAAGGCAAGCGAACGGTCAAGATCGGCGACCAGAAGCTCGGGGACCAGGGCGGCCCAGCTTTCGCCCTCGGCCTCGGCCATCGGTCAGAGCGTCTTCAGGTCCGCGATCAGCCGGTCGAGGTCGCCGCCGCGCTGGTCGAGAAGGGCGCCCATCTCGGTCCGTTCCGAGGCGAGCATGTTCACGCCCTCGATGATGATGTTGAAGAACAGGTCCTTGCCGGACTTGTCCGACACATGCCAGCGCACCTCGAACGGGGCCTCGCCCTTCAGGCGGGCGGTCGAGATCACCTCGAAGTAGCTTTTCACCGCGCGGGCCTCGGCCACGTCGATCTGGCCGCCCTCGAACTCGCGGAAGCGGCGGCCGTATTTGCGGGCGAGATAGCCCTGGAAGGCCTTGGTATAGGCCGAGAGCTGGCCCTTGGAGGCCGAGCGGGCCGCAGTGCCCAGGACCGACCGCGCGATGGTGGGCACGTCGGCGTAGCGGGTGAAGAGCTTTTCGAAATCCTTCAGCATGGCGCCTTCGGACTTGCCCGAGTTGATGATCGAATTGATGTCGGCGACCGTCTTGTCGACCAGCGCCTTCGCGGCATCGGCGGTCAGCGCGGCGGCCGGACGGGGCAACGCGGCGATCAGCGGCACGACGGCCAGGCCAGCCAGAAGGCCGCGGCGCGAGAGGGTCGGGTTACTGGGCATAGGGGTCCTCGTAGGGGTCGATGAAGCCGGGGTCGGCGGGCGCTTCGGCAGGAGGCTCGACCGCGCCGCCTTCGTCGGCATATGGATCGATGAACCCGTCATCCGAAGCGGCGGCCTCGTCCGTTGTCTTGCCGCGCGCCAGGGTGAAGCGGCGGTTCTGCAGGTACAGAAGCCGTGCCTGAGCATAGCTGTCCGCGCTGTCATATAGAACCGAATCCACGGTTTCCGAGAAGCGGTCGCGATCACCAAGGCGTGAGAAGAGGCGGACCATCGCCGCGGCATTCGCCTCGCGCACCGGGAGGGCACGGCTGACCGGGTCAAGCGCGGTATCGACGATCATCCCCACGGTGTCGCGCGCGGTCGAGGGACCGGCGAGCGGCAGTTCCAGGTAAGGCCCCTCGCCCACGCCCCAGACATGCAGCGTCTCGCCAAAGTCGGTGGGCCTGCCGTCCAGCCCGATGGCCGAGGAAAAGTCGATCAGGCCGCCGAGGCCGAAGGTCAGGTTGCCTGCAAGCCGCAGCGTGTTTTCCCCAGCAGCGACGAGGCGCAACTGCAGGAGGTTGTTCGCAATGTCGCCGGGCAGCGAGAGCGTGTCGGCCAGGTTGCCGATGCCCTGCTTGACGGGTTCGGGCACGATGCCGACCCCCTTGGACGCAGGCCCGACCAGCGCGCGGTCGAGGCCCTTGTTGAAGGCATGGACCTTGCGGTTCGCGGGTTCGAACGGGTCGTTGATCGCGTCGGGGCCAGTGGGGGCCGCGCAACCCGCGAGCAGGCCTGCCGACAGAAGCAGGGCCGAAATCTGCGCAAGACGCCCGGAAATCAATGAAATGTTCAGACCCATGTCCCTACTGTCCGGCCTCAGAGCCGTTAACGATAGTCTTCGACGGCCTTGGGCCAAGGCATACGTGCCGCACTTGACCAAGACAACGGTCAAACGTGGCAGATGCGTCGCGCATGGCAGGAAGACGCCAAGGAAGGACCGATGGCACAGGACGCGACCGCAGCGCCGGGGATAGCCCCGGGTCTGGCCGAGCTGGAGGGCGCCCGCGCGGCGTTCCGGCGGGCCGTGCTGGCGGCCTTCCTGTTCTCGGCGCTGGTCAACCTGTTGATGCTGACGGCACCCCTTTACATGCTGCAGGTCTATGACCGGGTGCTGGTGTCGCGGTCCGAGGAAACGCTTCTGGCGCTGTCGGTGCTGATGGCCTTCCTGTTTCTGGTCATGGGGGTCCTGGATCATGCCCGGGGCCGGATCATGGCGCGGGTCGGCGCGCGGCTGCAGGACAGGCTGGATGCGCGGGTGCTGTCGGCCGCCTTTCGCCGGTTGAGTGTTGCGCCGCAGGACGTGCCCGCGCAGGCCGCCCAGCGCGACCTGGACGCGATCGCGCGGTTTTGGGCCTCGCCGGTGGTGCTGGCGATCTTCGATGCGCCCTGGGCGCCCCTGTTCATCGCGGCGATCTTCGTCTTCCACCCTTGGCTGGGTGTCCTGGCGCTGGCGGGGGGGCTGGTCATCATCGGCTTAAGCTGGCTGAACCAGCTGGCGACCGCCGGGCCGCTGCAACAGGCCAGCGTCGCGGGTCTTGCGGCCGAGCGTCAGGCCGAGGGGCTGAAGCAGGAGGCCGAGCTGGTGCAGGCCCTGGGCATGGCCGGGGCCGTCTTTGCCCGGCTGCGGGCCGGACGGGCAATGGCTCGGGATAGCGGGCTGATGGCTGCGGACGCGGCGGGGCGCTATTCCGTGCTGATCCGGACCTTCCGGCTGTTCCTGCAGTCGGCGATGCTGGGGCTCGCGGCCTGGCTGGTGCTGCGGCAAGAGCTTTCGGCGGGCGCGATGATCGCAGCCTCGGTCCTGATGGGCCGCGCGCTGCAGCCGGTAGAGCAGGCGGTGGGTCACTGGTCGGTGGCGACCCGCGCCCGGCAGGCAAGGCTGCGGCTGGCAGAGCTTTTGGCCAATGCCCCGCCATTGGCGCCGCGGACGGAACTGCCACGGCCACAAGGGCTGGTCGAGGTGCAGGGGCTGACGCTGGTGCCGCCGGGCGGGACGGGCGCGGTTCTGCGCAACCTGAGCTTCACGCTGCCCCTTGGACAGGCCCTGGGGGTGATCGGGCCGTCGGGGGCGGGGAAGTCGTCGCTGGCCCGCGCCCTGACCGGGGTCTGGCGCCCGGTGGAGGGGCGCATCCGGCTGGATGGCGCGACGCTTGACCAGCATGACCCGGACCGGCTGGGCAGCTACATCGGCTATCTGCCGCAGCGGGTGACGCTGTTTGACGGCACGATTGCCGAGAACATCGCCCGTCTGCAGCCAGGGGCCGAGGCCGCGGCGGTGGTGGCGGCGGCGCGGGCGGCGGCGGCGCATGAGATGATCCTACGGCTGCCGCAGGGCTATGACACGCCGGTCGCGGGCCTTGGAAGCCAGCTGTCCGGCGGGCAGATCCAGCGCATCGGCCTCGCGCGGGCCTTGTACGGCGATCCGGTCCTGTTGATCCTGGATGAGCCAAACGCGAACCTGGATGCGGAGGGCTCGCAAGCGCTGAACATGGCGATCCGGACGGCAAAGGCGCGGGGGGCGGCGGCCCTGGTCATGGCGCATCGGCCGCAGGCGATCCAGGAATGCGACCTCCTCCTGGTGCTGCACGAAGGGGCCGCCGCCGCCTTCGGGCCGCGCGACACCGTCCTGCGCGAGGCGGCGCGGAGTGCGGGTGACGTGGCGCGGCCGGTCGCGGCGCGGGGGGTGGCATGACGGGCGGGCGCCTGTCGTTCCGGGGGCCCGTGATCCTGGGCCTGGCCGCAACGCTGATCCTGGTCGCGGGGTTCGGCCTCTGGGCGGTGACGACCCGGATTTCCGGCGCGATCATCGCCCCGGGGCAGGTGGAGATCGAAGCGGACCGCCAGATCGTCCAGCACCCGGACGGCGGCGTGGTCGAGGCGATCCTGGTCCGCGAGGGCGCCCGGGTGGCGGCGGGCGATCCGCTGATCCGGCTGGATGGCGCGGCCTTGCGGTCGGAGCTGGTGATCGTCGAGCGGCAATTGTCCGAGCTTGCCGCCCGCAGCGCGCGCCTGATTGCCGAGCGTGATGGGGCGGAAGGCCTGGTGTTTGATGACGACCTCGTGACCCAGGCGGCAAGCGCCCCGGAGGTGGCCGCGCAGCTGGACGGGCAAAGCCGCCTGTTCGAGGCGCGCCGTGCGACACTGGCCGAGCAGCGCGCGCTTCTGGAACAGCGGACCCAGCAGATCACCGAACAATCGAACGGAATAGTCGCGCAGAACGGGGCTGTCGCCGCCCAGCTTGACCTTATCGAACAGGAGCTGGCCGCGCGGCAGGGGTTGCTTGACAAGGGGCTGGCCCAGGCCGGGCCGGTGCTGGCCCTGCAACGTGAACGGGCGCGGCTGCAGGGGCTTATTGGCGCGCTTGCCGCTGACCTCGCGCAGACCCGGGGCCAGGTGACCGAGACCCGGATCGAGATCGCGGGCCTGGAAACCCGCCGGCGCGAGGAAGCGGCGGCCGAGCTGCGCGAGATCGGGCCTGCGATGCTGGAGCTGGCCGAACGTCGCCGGGCGCTGGCCGAACGCGTCGACCGGCTGGAGATCCGCGCGCCGGTGGCCGGGGTCGTCCTCGGTCTGCAGGTGACCACCCCGCGCGCGGTGCTGCGTCCGGCCGACCCGCTGCTGTTCGTCATCCCGCAGGACCGCCCGCTGGTCATCAGCGCCCGCATCGCGCCGATCCACATCGACGAGGTCGCCGTCGGGCAACCGGCGGAACTGGTGTTCCCGGCCTTCTCGGCCCGCGACACGCCGCATCTGCTGGGCCGGGTGACGCTGATTTCGGCCGATGCACTGACCGATGGGCAGACCGGGGCGACCTACTACTCTGCCCGGCTGCAGCTTGACCCGGGCGAGGCCGCGCGGCTGGGTGACCGCACGTTGCTGCCGGGAATGCCGGTGGAAGTCTTCCTGCAGACCGGACAGCGCACCCCGCTGGCCTACCTGGTCAAACCCTTCACCGACTACTTCTCGCGCGCTTTCCGCGAAAGCTGAGCCGAGGCTGCCGCTTGGCGGGATCAAGCCGAAAAGCCGGGTGATTGTCCGGAAAAACTGCACGACGCCCGCGACTTGGCCCAGACTGACCCTTAAATGGCCACAAAGCTTGGGCTAGATGGCGCTCAACCAGAGCGAGTCGGCAAGAAACCGGGGCAGAATTGGGCGGAATTGTGGCAAGCGGGACCGCGATGATCGAAGGGCTGCGCACGAAGCTGCGGCTGGGAACGGCGACCGGGCCGGAGAGCTGGGCCCGCAGCTGGATCACGCGCGCCTTCGCCGCTGCCGTCCGTGCATTGCTGGTGATGATCCTGATCGTGATGCCTTCGGTGATCCTGCCGGGCATCGGCACCGACACCAAGCAGATCGTGGCGCTGGTCGCGATCTTCGGCGGGGCGCTTGTGTTCTTCGAGTACAACGCCGTCTACCCCAGCCTGATCGAGTTCCGCGACGGCGCGCCCTACAACCGCATTCGCTATCTGATGATGCTGACCATCGTCGTCTTCCTGTCCGCCATCGTCGCCGACCAGGAATCGCCGACCACGGTCACCCGGCTGTTCCACGCGCTTGGGCTGATCATCGGGTCTGCGCTGGACTTCCCCTATTCGCCGGTCCGGCTGGCAAGCTACATGCTGGATGACAGCGCCACTGCCGCGCATATCGCCCAGGTCAAGGTGGCGGCCGGGACGGCCTACCTTGTCTCGATCTTCTCGCTGGCGCTGTTCGTGATCGTGCTGAAGCTGGCGGGCTGGCCGAACACCAAAAGCGCGTTCAACGTCTGGGTCAACCTGCCCACGTTCGAGCCGACGGCGGGCGGCGATGTGGTCGACCGGCTGGTGCGCGATTCGCATGCGAACCTGGCGGTGGGATTCCTGCTCCCGTTCGTGATCCCGGCGATCATTGCGGTGCTGACCCGTGGCATTCCGGCCGAGGCCCTGACCTCGCCGCAGACGCTGATCTGGGCGATGGCGCTGTGGGCCTACCTGCCCGCCGCCCTTATCATGCGGGCCGTGGCGATGGCGCGGATTGCCGACATGATCCGCATCAAGCGGGCCGCGAAGCTTGCGGTGCTGGGTGCGATCGAGCCGGGGCGGCTGGACCGGGACGACGACGAGGATGACGACGATCTTTAAGGTCGGAGTCGTCCTGACGCTATGGGCGCTGATGTCCGCTGGGGCCAGCGCCGAGACCTTGCGCTTTGCGACCTGGAACGTCGGGCTGGACCGGAAGGGTCCGGGCCTCCTGGTGCAGGACCTGGCCAAGGGCGAAGATCCGCAGATCGCGGCATTGGTGCGGGTGCTGGTGGCGCTGGACGCCGATGTGGTCCTGCTGACAGCGGTCGACTACGACCGGGGCGGGGTGGCGCTGCGGCTGCTGGCCGACCGGCTGGCGGCAGCGGGAGCGATCTATCCGCACCGTTTTGCGCTGCGCCCCAACACCGGGATGCAGTCGGGCTTTGATGTCGATGGCAATGGCCGGATCGGCGACCCCCGAGACGCGCAGGGTTTTGGGCTGTTTTCGGGTCAGGGCGGCATGGCGATCCTGTCGCGCTTTCCGGTGGATGAGGACGCGGCGCGCGACTACTCGGCTTTCCTTTGGCGCGACCTGCCCGGTGCGATGCTGCCCGATGGCATGGACCCGGGCCTGATCGAGGTGCAACGCCTGGCGACGACGGGGTTCTGGGACGTGCCGGTGATTACCCCGCAAGGCCCCCTGCACCTGTTGGCCTGGCACGCGACCCCGCCGGTGTTTGACGGGCCCGAGGACCGCAATGGACGCCGCAACCATGACGAGGCCGCGTTCTGGCGGCTGTATCTGGACGGTGCGTTGCCGATGCTGCCGCCGGAGGCTCCGTTCGTGCTCTTGGGGGACGGCAACCTGGACCCGGCGGATGGCGACGGGTTGCGTGAGGGGATCGGGGCGCTGCTTGCGCATAACGCGCTGCAGGACCCTGCCCAGCGTGGGACGCATGGGCGGGTGGAGCCGGGCCAGGCGGGTGACCCGGCGCTGGACACGGTGATCTATGATGACCTGGGGGGCTTGCGGCTGGACTATGTGCTGCCCTCGGCAGGGCTTAGGGTGACGGATGCGGGCGTGATGTGGCCGAAGGCGACCGATCCACTGTATCCGGACCTGACCGCCGCCTCGCGTCACTTTCCTGTCTGGGTTGAGGTCGAGCTACCCTGAAGCCCCCGCGCCTGCAGGTGGCGCAGGATAACCTCGTCCAGGGGCGTGTCCTTCCAGTCGGGCAGCCAGTGGCGCAATGGCGCGGGGTCAAGCTGGTGCGGGAAGCTGGAGAGGTACAGCATCTCACGCAGTTCGCGGGCGAGTTCCCAGACCGGGCTGGTGACAGTGAAGATCCAGGTCGGGAAGCGTTTTGTGCGGATCGGCCGGCCGAGAAGGCGGGAAATCCGGGCTGCGAGGTCGGAAATTGTAAAGGCGTGGCCGGCGAAGGGGATGTCGGCATAGGCGGGCAGCCGGTCGCCCAGGGCCACCAGCCGGACGGCGGCGCGGGCCATGTCGGGCAGGTAGGCATAGGCGTGAAGCGCGTCGGGGTCGCCCAGCGAGGTGACGACGCCCTTGGCGACACTCCCCAGGATCACCCGGTTCATCAGCATCTGCGGCGCCTCGGGGAGGAGGAAGTCACCACCGCGGAGGAGGATGGTGCGCTGGCCGACGGCATCGCGATAGCGCGCCTCCATCTCGGCCCGGATGTGGCCCTTGCGGGCGACGGGGCGGTGGGGGGTGTCGGCGTTCCAGGGGCCGGGTTCCGTGCCGTAGGGGTAGACATTGCCGGGGACAAGGAGTGTGGCACCCGAGGCCTTGCCCGCCGCCAGCACGGCGGTGGTGATCTCGGGGATGAGCCTGTCCCAGTTGTGGTAGGCGGGCGGGTTCAGGCCGTTGACGATGAGGGCCGCACCCTTGGCGGCGGCGGTCATGTCGGTGCCGCGCTGATAGCGGCGGATGGTCCAGCCTGCCTGTTGCAGGGCGAGGGCCACCTGCCCGCCAAAGCCACCCGATGCGCCGAGGACCAGTGCTGTCTGTGTCATGGTGATCTCCTTTTCCCGAAGATATGCGGGAGGGGAAGCGCGAAAGGAATTGCATGAAAGCGCCGGATGGGCATTCATGAATGAATGGAGCTGCCCGACTGGACCCTGATCCGATCCTTCCTTGCGGTGGCCGAGGCCGGGTCGCTGTCGGCGGCGGCGCGGGCGACGGGGATCAGCCAGCCGACGCTCGGGCGGCATGTCCAGGCGGTGGAGGCGGCGCTGCAGGTGCAGCTGTTCACTCGGACCGCACAGGGGCAGGCGCTGACCGAGGCGGGGCGGGCGCTATTGTCCCCGGCGCGGATGATGGAGGCCGCGGCGGCGGAGCTGGCGCTGACCGCGAAGGGCCATGCCACGGGGATCGAGGGGACAGTGCGGATCACCGCCAGCCGGGTGGTGTCGCAGGTGATCCTGCCGGGCATCGTGGCGCGCATAAGGGAGGAGGAGCCGGGCATCCAGATCGACCTGGTCCCATCGGACACGACCGAGAACCTGCTGTTCGGCGAGGCGGACATTGCCTTGCGCATGTACCGGCCAACGCAGCCCGACCTTGTGGCACGGCAGATCGGCGAGGTGCCGCTGGGGCTGTATGCAGCGAAGGCCTATCTGGACCGGCGCGGGCGTCCGGCCAGTATCGATGACCTGATGGGCCATGACTTCGTCGGGCAGGACCGGATGGACCAGATCATCCGGGTGATGCGGGGCCTGGGCATCGAGGTCGGCCGCAGCTTCTTTCCGGTGCGCTGCGACGATCCGGTGACTTATGTCGAACTCGTCCGGGCGGGCTGCGGGTTGGGCGGCATCCTGCGGGCGGTGGGGGATGCCGACCCGGGGCTGGAGCGGATCGATGTGATCCCAGACCTGCCCTCGCTTCCCGTCTGGCTGACCGCCGCGCCGCGCCTGCGCCAGTCGCCCCGGCTGCGACGGGTCTGGGACATCCTGGCCGCAGCCTTCCCCGCTTGAAAGTTTCGGGCCGAAGGGCTAGGGCCACGGCGACCCAATTCCAGCGGAGCATGTCATGGCCAACCCGTCCCTCCTGATCCTTGCCGGCGACGGCATCGGCCCCGAAGTCATGGCCGAGGTGAAGAAGATCATCGGCTGGATGGGGGCCAAGCGTGGCGTCCAGTTCGACGTCAGCGAGGACCTGGTGGGCGGCTGCGCCTATGACGCGCATGGCACGCCGCTGACGGATGCGACGATGGCCAAGGCGCAGGAAGTGGACGCGGTGCTGCTGGGTGCCGTGGGGGGGCCGAAGTACGACAAGTTGGACTTTTCCGTCAAACCGGAGCGGGGTCTTCTGCGTCTGCGCAAGGAGATGGACCTGTTTTCGAACCTTCGGCCCGCGCAGTGCTTTGACGCGCTGGCCGATTTCTCGTCGCTGAAGAAAGAGGTCGTCGCGGGCCTCGACATCGTCATCGTGCGCGAGCTGACCAGTGGCGTCTACTTCGGCGAGCCGCGGGGCATCTTCAAGGAAGGCAACGAGCGGGTGGGGATCAACACCCAGCGCTACACGGAAAGCGAAATCGCCCGGGTGGCGAAGTCGGCCTTTGAACTCGCCCGGAAGCGGAACAACAAGGTCTGCTCGATGGAGAAGGCCAACGTGATGGAATCGGGCATCCTGTGGCGCGAGGTGGTGCAGGAGGTGCACGACCGCGATTACCCGGATGTGGAGCTGTCGCACATGTACGCCGATGCGGGCGCGATGCAGCTTTGCCGCTGGCCCAAGCAGTTCGACGTGATCGTCACGGACAACCTGTTCGGCGACCTGTTGTCCGACGCGGCGGCGATGCTGACCGGGTCCCTGGGCATGCTGCCGTCCGCATCGCTGGGTGCGCCGATGGCCAATGGCCGTCCGAAGGCGCTGTACGAACCCGTGCATGGCTCGGCCCCCGACATCGCGGGTCAGGGCAAGGCCAACCCGATCGCCTGCATCCTGTCGTTCGCCATGGCGCTGCGGTACAGCTTTGACATGGGCGACGAGGCGACGCGGGTCGAGAAGGCGGTGGAGAAGGTGCTGGCCGACGGCGTCCGCACCGCCGACCTGATGGGGCCGGAGGGTGGCACCCCGGTCTCGACCGCCCAGATGGGCGATGCGATCCTGGCCGCCCTGGACGCGAGCCTGTAAGACCGCCGCCGGGGCGCTGTTGCCCCGGCCTTTCCCCGGAGCGTTCTGATGTCCCCTGCCTTGAAAGGCGTGCTTCTCGGGCTGGCGGGCTTCGGGCTGTTTTCCATTGCCGATGGCACGATCAAGTTCCTGGGCGGGACCTACCACCCGGTGCAGATCGTGGCTTTCGCGAGCCTGTTCACCCTGCCGCTGATCGGGCTGCTGTGGATGTGGCAGCCGGTCCGGCTGCGCCCGGTGCATCCCTGGCTGATGGCGATCCGGACCCTGGCGCTGATCGCCAATGCGCTCTTGGTGACCTACGCCTTCACCGCGATGCCCTTGGCGCAGGCCTATGCGATCTTCTTCACCATGCCGCTGGTGCTGACGCTGCTGGCCTGGCCGATCCTGGGCGACCGGGTGGATGTGGTGAGCGGGTTTGCCGTGGTGCTGGGCCTCATCGGCGTGATCGTAGCCCTGAACCCGGGGCGGATTGAGTTTGGGTGGGGCCATCTGGCGGCGGTCCTCGGCATGCTGATGGCAGCGGTGCACTACCTGATCATCCGCAAGACGGGGGGCGCGGAATCCTCGGTCGCGCTTTTGCTGTATCCGGCGCTGGGGCAGTGCCTGACGGCGTTCCTGCTGCTGCCGGGGCGCTATCAGCCGATGCCCCTGCATGACATTGCCACCATCGCCAGCATATCGGTCTTCGGACTGGCCGGGACGCTGGCGATGTTCGCCGCCTACCGCGCCGCGCCGCCGGTGGTGGTGGCGCCGACGCAGTATTCGCAGATCGCCTGGGCCGCCGTCTTCGGCGCGCTGTTCTTCGCCGAGCCGATGACCGCGACGACCGCCATCGGCATGGTCATCATCGCGGTGGCAAGCATCCTGGTGGTCTGGCGGCAAGAGCAGCAAAAGAGCCTGGCATAGGGCCTGGCGGCCTTGCATCCGGCGGGTGAACAGGCGATTGTGCGGGCGCTAACGCGGCGTCAGTTTCGCGCCCCAGCCCCGGATATTTTCGCATGTCCCCTACGCTTCGCGGTGCGCTGTTGTCGCTGGCCGCCTTTGCCTTCTATGCCACCCACGATGTCGTGGTGAAGTACCTGGGCGGGCATTACTCGCCGTTCCAGACCATGTTCTTTGCCGGGCTGATGGGCTTTCCGCTGATCACCATCCTGCTTCTGTCCGACCGGCGCGATGGCACGCTGATCCCCCGGCATCCCTGGTGGACGGTGATCCGGACGGTCAGTGCGGTGGTGACCGGGGCGATGGGGTTCTATGCCTTTTCCGTCCTGCCGATGGCCACCTGCTATGCGATCTTCTTCGCGATGCCGCTTCTCATCACGCTGATGGCGATCCCGATGCTGGGTGAAAGGGTGGGCCTGCGGCGTGGCATCGCCGTCATCGTCGGGCTGATCGGCGTCATCATCGTCCTGCGGCCCGGCAGCGGCGACGGGTTTTCGCTGGGCCACCTGGCGGCGCTGGGGGCGGCGACGACGGGGTCGCTCAGTTCGATCATCGTGCGCAAGATCGGGCGGGATGAGCGGTCGGTGGTGCTGATGTTGTATCCTATGGTGCTAACCTTCATCGCCACCGGCGCGCTGATGCCCTTTGTCTACCAGCCGATGCCGGTGACCGACCTGTCGCTGACCGCGGTGATGGCGCTTCTGGGCACGCTCGGTGCGCTGGCCTCGATCGCCGCCTACCGCACCGCCCCCGCCATCGTCGTGGCGCCGATGCAGTATTCGCAGATCATCTGGGCGGCGCTGTACGGCTGGCTGTTCTTCAACGAATCCATCGACCTCTACACCGGCATCGGATCCTCGGTCATCATCGCTTCGGGCATCTACATCGTCTTGCGGGAAAGCACGCCGTCGATCAGCCAGAACCGGCCGGTGCTGGAAAACCGCTCGCGCTGGGAAATCGGCACCCTGCCGCGGATTTCCACCTGGCTTAAGCGGCTTGAGCGGGGCGGCGATCAGGCATGAGGCGGCCCGTTTCGCCTCTTGCCAAAGCCGGGCGGACCGGATAACCCGCAGCCCACGGTCGGAGCGTAGCGCAGTCTGGTAGCGCACCTGCTTCGGGAGCAGGGGGTCGGAGGTTCGAATCCTCTCGCTCCGACCATCTAAAGCAATCCCGAAAATTCATGCGCTTAAGTCAGAGCTTTCTGCAGCTCTGGAACAGGTTTCCGGTCTTGGTGACCTAAGCACAGCGCCTTTCATGAGCGATGGGGCCAGCCTTCCCTTCGACTGATCGAGACGGCGTAGATCCTGGCATCCTGGGGTGATTCCTTGGCTGATGCCGGAACCCGTGACAACGCCTTGGGGTCATGCGGTAGCCTGAACCTTCTCTCGGATTGCAGCAAACAGCGTCAAGATCAGCCTTGCTCGAACGGATTGCTTAGCGGCAAGTAAGCACATGACAGCATTTCGTTTTGTCCACTCCTCGGACCTGCACCTTGGCAGGGCTTTCGGCAACTTCCCGGAAGGCATTCGCCATCGCCTGCGCGAGGCTCGGCATGGTGCGATCGCCCGGCTGGCGGCCGCTGCGCGCAACGGAGGAGCCAGGACCATTTTCCTGGCGGGCGACACCTTCGACGCTGAGACCCCCGCCCCCGACACATTGCGCCAGGCGATGACCGCGATGCGCGAGGCTGCCGACCTGACTTGGGTCCTGCTGCCCGGCAACCACGACAGCCTGGCGGCAACCGAGCTTTGGCGGCGGATTGCGACCGACGGTCCGGCGAACCTGCGCGCGCTTACCACCGATGCGCCGGTCGAATCCTCGGCTGGTGTCTGGCTGCTGCCGGCCCCTTGCACGCAACGCAAGCCGGGCCGGGATCTGACCGAGTCAATGTCGGCTGCTACCCCAAGCGGAACGCTGCGTATCGGCCTTGGGCATGGCGCGATCACCGACTTCTCGGGGGAGGAGGGGACGACCGGAATCATTCCACCCGACCGGGCGCAGAAATCGGGATTGGACTATCTGGCGCTGGGTGATTGGCACGGGCAGCTGCGGGTTGGCCCCACGACCTGGTATTCCGGAACACCGGAACCGGACGGGTTCAAGCACGATGCGCCGGGGTCGGCCCTTCTGGTCTCGCTCGACGGTCGGTCGCCGCAGGTCACACCGGTGGAAGTCGCCAGTTTCCGGTGGCTTCGACCGCAGATCGACGTGTTGCCAGGTGAAGATGTGGCTGCGCGGATCGCTGCTGCCCTTCCCAAGATGGCTGCGCGCGACCATCTGGTCCGTCTGATCCTGACGGGACGCATGCCACTGGCAGAGCGTGCCGCACTTGAAGCGGACCTGGCCCATCGCGCCCCGGACTTCGGCTGGTTCTTTGCGGACCTGACGGGTCTTGGGGTTGAGGCTCTGCCGGAAGATCTTGACCAGATCGACCGCGCCGGGGCCCTGCGACAGGCGGCAGAGACCTTGCTGGCAGAAGCAGGAGATCCGGGCCGGTCGCAGCTTGACAGGGATACGGCCGCATCGGCGTTGGCCCGGCTTTATGCCCTGTCGCGCGAGGTCAGGACATGAAGCTCCGCACGATCAAGCTGACCAACATTCGCCGTTTTGCCGGGCGCAGTGCCACGCTTTCAGGCATTGGCGATGGCATCACCGTGCTTTGCGAGGCCAACGAGTTCGGCAAGTCGACCTTCTTCGACGCCCTGCAGGCGGTGTTCTTCGAACGCCACGGCAGCCGGAACGCCGTGATCAAGGCGCTGCAACCGCACGCAGGCGGTGCCCCGGAAGTGGCCGTCGACATCGATCTGCCTGAGGGAAGATTTCGCATCTCGAAGCGCTGGCTGCAGCGGCCCCAGGCGCAGGTACTGGACGCCACCGGGCGCCTTGTCTCGCAGGCGGACGAGGCAGAAGCCTGGATCGACCGGATCATGGCGTCCGGTCTGAACGGTCCTTCGGGCCTGCTTTGGGTAAGGCAAGGGATGCTGGGGATGGAGCCCGAGGGCGGCAGCACCGACGATCGGCGCGAGCGCGAGCGGGGGCTGGCCACCCGGCGTGACTTGCTTTCCTCGGTCGCGGGCGAGATCGACATGATGACCGGCGGCCGACGGATGGACCTTGTCGTCGACAAGGTGACTGCCGCGCTGGCGGTTCTTGCGACGGACGGTGGTCGTCCCAAGGCCAACGGCGAATGGAAGCGGGCCCTGGATCAGGTCGAAGCCCTGGTTGCGCGCGAGGCCGACCTGCGGCCCCGTGCGGACCGCCTGTCCGTCGATCTGGCGCGCCGGTCCGAGGTGCAGCGGGCGCTCGCTCGTTTGACCGATCCGGACGCCGTGGCCGAGCGGAGCCGGACGCTTGCCCTGGCCGAGGCCGCCCATCAGGAGGCTTTGGCGCATCAGGCGCGGATTGCACAGGCCGAGACCGCCTTGCGACTGGCCGATCTGGATGCCCGGCGGGCAGAGGCGGAGATCGCGCAGCTTGCGTCGCTGACCGCTCGGCTGTCCGACACGGCCGAGGCCCAGCGACAGGCCGAGGAGGCCGCCGCTGCGGCCCGTAGCCGCGCCGATGACCTGGGCCAGCGGGAACGTCTGGCTGCGGACGGACTTGACGCGGCGGTGGCACTTGCCCGCACATTGCGCCTTCGTCTGGATCGGGCAAACCGCGCGCGATCCGCCCGGCTGGCACAGAGCCAAGCCGAGGACTTGCGTCGGCGTCTGGACCAGGCCGGTGTCGTTCAGGCCGATCTTGAGCGTGCCAAAGCCGGGCGCAGCCGGATCACGGCAACGCCGGAATTGGTCCTGGCAGCCGAAAAGGCCCAGGCGGCGCTGGAGCTTGCCCAGGCGCGGGCCGAGGCTCAGGCCGTCACCATCGAAGCCAGTCCCGAGGGCGGGGCGATGCCGCTTCTGGCAGGCCGCCCCTTGCCGCCCGGGCCCCAACCTCTGCTTGCTGCGGCGGAACTGATCCTGCCCGGATTTGGCAGCCTGCGGATCGACCCCGGCACTGCCCGGTCTACCGATGCCTCGGCCGAGGTCCTTGCCGCCCGCAAGCGGCTGGACGCCGCACTGGCCGCCTGCGATGTGGAAAACGGGACGGAGGCCCGTGCAGCACTGGCGCAAGCCCGCGACCATGAAGCGGCGATTGCTCAGGCCACCGCCCTTCTGGCAGCGATTGCGCCAGATGGTCTTGACGCGCTGCGCGCTGCCCTGGCCCGCGCCGTGGCCGATGCGGAAGCAGTGTCGGGCGAGGATGAGGTCGAGGAGCCCGAAGGCCTCGCTGCTGCGCTGGCCGAAGCCGAGGCCGCCGAAGCCGCGGCAACCGCCGCCCTACACGCGGCCCATGACCTTGTGGTTCAGGCGAACCAGGCGCGCGCTGTCACCGAGGCCAATCGCGCATCGGCCGAACGTCAGCATGCGGCTGCGCGGTCCGAGGCAGGGGATGCCAGGGCGCTTGCCGACCGAATGGCGGCGCTGACCCAAGGCATGCCGACACTTGCCGCAACCCGGACCGCTGCACAGGCTGCGCTTGCGGACCTGCTTGCCTCTGCCGCCGACCTTGCCACCACCGAGGCGCGTCTGGCCCGCGCGAAGAGCGCCTTTGACCAGGCTGCGCGCGATGTTGCAAAGGCGCGCGAGGAACTGGCCGGACTGAACGCAACCATCACCGCGCTGGCGGACGAGGGCCTGGAAGAGCAGCTCTCTGCGCTTGCCGAGGAACGGGTCGAGGCCGAGGCCCGCGCGGCCCGCTACGAGGCCGAGGTCCGGTCGCTGACCCGCTTGCGACGGGCGCTTGAGGAGGCCCGCACCCGTGCCCGCGATGCCTACTTCGAGCCGGTCATGCGAGAGTTGCAGCCCCTGCTGCACATCCTGCACCCCGGCGCACAGCTGGTGATCGACGACGCGACGCTGCTTCCCGCCACCCTGACGCGCAACGGCCAGGAAGAACCGCTCGACATCCTTTCTGGCGGCACGCGTGAGCAACTGGCGATCCTGACCAGACTTGCCTTTGCCCGGCTTTTTGCCGCAGCCGGGCGCCCCATCCCGGTGATCCTCGACGATGCGCTCGTGCACTCGGACGACGACCGGATCGAGGCGATGTTCGACGCGCTGCACCGGACGTCGAAAGATCAGCAGATCCTTGTCTTCACCTGCCGTCAGCGGGCATTTGCGGCCCTGGGCGGGGAACGGGCAACGGTGGCGGTCGAAACCGCCTGACCGACCGCTGTCGCGAGCCCCGGCTAGATCGACCCGGCCTCGACCATATAGCTGCTGGCCGTGCACATGGCGGCATCGTCCGAGGCGAGGAACAGGACCATCCGGGCCACATAGACCGGGTCAATCAGGTCTGGCAGGCATTGCCGCTTGCGGTGGGCCTCGATCGTGTCCGGCTTGACCCAGAGCGTCTTCTGCCGTTCGGTCATGATCCAGCCGGGGACGACTGCGTTGACGCGGATGCGGTGCTTTCCCAGATCCCGCGCCATGGTGCGGGTCAGGCCATGCACGGCGGCCTTGGCCGTGGCATAGGCGGGAAAGCCGCCCCCTGCCTCGAACCAGCTGTTGGACCCCAAGTTGATGATCGACCCGCCGCCGCGTTCGATCATGTCCGGGGCCACCGCCTGAATAGCAAAGAACTGGTGGCGCAGGTTGGTGTCCATCCGTTCGTCCCAGTATTCCGGCGTGACCTCGGTCCAGGAATGACGGTCGTCGCGGGCGGCGTTGTTGACCAGAACGTCTGCCGGGCCGATCCTGGTTTTCAGCGCGGCGAAGGCGTCGCGCAGGCTTGCGATGTCGCGCAGGTCGCAGATTTCATGCGTTACGTTGGAATGGGCCGCGCAAAGGGCCGCGCTACCCTCCGCGTCCAGATCGACGAACCCGACCCTGGCGCCCTGATCGGCGAAGGCCGCTACGATCTCGGCGCCGATCCCCGAGGCGCCACCGGTAACGTAGACGACTTTTCCGGCGAGGCTGGGGTATCTGGCAAAACGGTCGGACATGTCGGGAATCCATTCAAGCGGGCGGACAGGGGCGGCCAAGGTGGCGGCAGCGACGGGGATGGTCAAGCGCCGAAAGGGTGAGTTCACGGGCAGTTCTGCACGTCCGGGCCTGTGGCTTTCGCTTTCCCGCCAGGCACCCGACCAACACCGTTGACTCGCCGTGTTCTGGTGTGTTGTCCTTGTAAAGCGGTTTAGTAAACCGATTCACTGATCGGGATTGTTCCATGTCGGTGGCAAGTCTCAGGGATGTGGCGCAGGCGGCGGGGGTGTCGGTGACAACCGTCTCGCGCTTTCTGAATGGCACGCTCGACCTGCCGGACCGCACGCGGACGGCGGTCGAGGCGGCGATCCTTCAGCTGAACTACCAGCCGAACCCGCATGCCCGCCGGTTGAGCCGCGGGAGGTCCGATACCATAGGCCTTGTCATCCCCGACATCGCGACCCCGTTCTTCGCCACCCTCGTCGCGGCGGTCGAGGCCGAGGCAGACCGGCGCGGGCTGGGCTTGACCCTGCATGCCACCCTGAACCGGGGCGAGCGCGAGCTGTCCTATCTGCAGGCCGTGCGCCGCAATCAGGTGGATGGGCTGATCTTCGTCACCAACCATCCCGACGACGGCAGCCTGGCCGCCGCGATCAACGCCAGCGGTCAGGTGGTCGTCCTTGACGAAGACGTGGCAGGAACGCGCGTTCCGAAGCTGTTCTGCGACAACGAACAGGGCGGCTACCTGGCCGGGCGGCACCTGGCGGAGGCCGGGCACCGCAAGGTCCTTTTCATCGGCGGGGTCGATGCAATGCTCAGCGGGGCGCGGCGCTTCAGCGGCTTCCGGCGTGCCATCACCGAGGTCTGGGGGCCCGATGCCCGGATCGAACGCTATCAGGGCGAATACTCCATCGCGTTCGGACGGTCGGCGGCCCGGCGCATGCTGGAGGCACGGCTTGAGGTCAGCGCCATCTTCGCGACCTCGGACGAGCTTACCACCGGGGTGCTGGAAGTCCTGAATGCCGCGGGCATCCGGGTGCCGCAGGACGTTTCCCTGGTCGGGTTCGACGACGTCGGCCCGCTGCATCTTTTCGCGCCGTCCGTGACAGCGGTGCGCCAGCCGGTCCGGGACCTGGGAATCCGGGCCCTGTCCTTGCTTCTGGATACCGACTGGACCGACCCGACCAAGCTCCCGCCAGAGGAGATCATGCCTGTCACCCTGATCACCCGGAACTCCGTTGCGCCGGTGATCAGGTCATGAACCGCAACGTCCAACACAGGGATACGATCATGAACACGATGACGATGACTGCCCTTTCGCGCCGGGGACTTGGGTTGCTGCTTGGCACGGCCGTGATGCTGGCGGCAGTGCCGGGGATGGCGCAGGACAAGAAGAAGTTCGCGCTGGTGCAGATCAACCAGCAGGCGCTGTTCTTCAACCAGATGAACGAAGGCGCACAGAAGGCGGCGGATGCGGCCGGGGTCGAGCTGGTGATCTTCAACGCCAACAATGACCCGGCCGCGCAGAACTCTGCGATGGAGACCTATATCCAGGAAGGCGTGGACGGCATCGCCATCGTCGCCATCGACGTGAACGGCATCATGCCGGCGGTCGATCAGGCGGCGGCAGCGGGGATACCAGTCGTCGCCATCGACGCGATCCTGCCCGAGGACGGCAAGCAATCTGCCGTGATCGGGGTGGACAACGGCAAGGCGGGCGCGGACCTGGGCGCCTATTTCGTCGAATATGCCAAGGGTGCGGGCGGGGCCAAGCTGGGCATCGTCGGCGCGCTGAACTCGTTCATCCAGAACCTGCGGATGGACGGGTTCACCGGCACTCTGAACGGGGTTGAAGGCGTGACCATCGTCGGAACCGTCGACGGCCAGAACGTGCAGGACACCGCGCTGGCGGCGGCCGAAAACCTGATGACCGCGAACCCGGACATGACGGCGATCTATGCCACCGGCGAACCCGCCCTTCTGGGCGCGATTGCCGCCGTGGAAAGCCAGGGGCGGCAGGCCGACGTCAAGGTCTTCGGCTGGGACCTCACTGCCTCGGCCATCGCCGGGATCGACGCGGGGTACGTCGAGGCCGTCATCCAGCAGGACCCCGCCGGAATGGGTGCCGCTGCGATTGATGCGCTGAAGACGCTGAGCGAGGGTGGCACGGTCGAGCGCAACATCTCGGTCCCCGTGACCATCGTCACCAAGGCGAACGTCGACGACTTCCGGTCGATGTTCGAATGAGCGAAACGGCGCTTCATCCCGAAGCGTCCGATGCGGGAGGGGGTCGCCCCCTTCCGCACGTCGTGCCGCTGGTGTCGCTGCGAGGGATCTCGCTGACCTTCGGGTCGCATCAGGCGCTGCGGGGCGTCGATCTGGACGTGATGCCGGGCGAATGCCTGGGCCTGATCGGCGACAATGCGGCGGGCAAGTCCACCGTGTCCAAGGTGATGTCGGGCACCTACATCCCGGACGCGGGCACGATCAGCGTCGAGGGCGAACCGGTCCGGTTCTCTGGCCCCTCCGATGCCCGGGCGCGCCGGATCGAGATGGTTTTCCAGGATCTGAGCCTTTGCGACCATGTCGATGTGGTCGGCAACCTGTTTCTTGGCCGCGAACTGACGCGCGGCCCGTTCCTGGACCAGAAGCGCATGCTGGCCGAGGGGCGGCAGATGCTGGACGCGCTGGAGATTCGCATCCCGCGCCTGACGGCGAAGGTGGAGAAGCTCTCGGGCGGCCAGCGCCAGGCCATCGCCATCGCGCGGGCGGCCAGTTTCCAGCCCAAAGTGCTGATCATGGACGAGCCGACCTCGGCCCTTGCCGTGGCCGAAGTCGAGGCGGTGCTGGCGCTGATAAACCGGGTCAAGGCCAAGGGCGTCGGCGTCGTCTTGATCACACACCGCCTGCAGGACCTGTTTCGGGTCTGCGACCGGATCGCGGTGATGTATGAAGGCACCAAGGTTGCCGAACGCCGGATCGAGGAGACGAACCTGCAAGAGCTGGTCGATCTGATCGTCGGGAAGGGGTCGCATTGATGTCCGCCTACTCCGAACGCACCAAGGGCTCTCCGCTGGCGGATTTCGTGGCCGAGAATGCGCAGGTCCTGTCCATTGCGGTGTTCTTCCTGGCCTGCATGCTGCTGTTCAGCGTCCTTACGCCCACCTTCCTGACGGCGGGCAACCTGCTGAACATCGTCCGGCAGGCGGCGCCGGTGCTGATCGTGGCGGTGGCGATGACGCTGGTGATTACCACAGCCGGGATCGACCTGTCGGTCGGGTCCACCGTGGCGCTGGTCAACGCCGTGGCGGCGATTGCGCTGGCGGCGGGGCTGGACTGGATCATTGTCGTTATCCTGATGCTGGTCCTCGGCGGGCTGATCGGGGCGATCCAGGGCTGGTTCATCGCCTATCAGGGCATCCCCGCCTTCATCGTGACGCTGGCTGGCCTGTCGATCCTGCGCGGCTATGCGCTGTATCTGACCGAGGGCTATTCGATCCCGATCACCGACGTGCCCGGCTTTTTCTGGCTGGGGCGCGGGACGCTGGCGGGGTTCCCGGTCCCGGCGCTGATCTCGATCCTGGTGGCCATCCTTGGCTTCGTCGTCATGCTGCGCACGCGGTACGGGCGGCAGGTGGTGGCCGTGGGGTCGAACATGGAGGCGGCGCGACGGGTGGGGATGCCCGCGCGCTGGACGGTGGCCTCGGTCTACATGGTCTCGGGCGTCGCCTGCGCGATGGCGGGCCTCTTGATCGCGGCGCGGCTTGGCTCGGGGTCATCCAACGCGGCGGTCGGGTTTGAACTGCAGGTCATCGCCGCGGTGGTGCTGGGCGGCACCTCGCTGATGGGCGGCAAGGCCAGCATGCTGGGCACGGTTCTTGGCACGATGACGATTGCGGTGATCGGCAACGGGCTGATCCTGGTCCACATCTCGCCCTTCTTCACCCAGATCGTGACGGGCACGATCATCCTTCTGGCGATCTGGATGAACACGAAGCTTTTCAGCGGTGGCTTGCGGCTTGGAAGGAAACCGAAATGACGGAACTGTCAGAGGCCCATGTCGGGTCGGGTCGGGTGATGACCGTGAACGGCCCGATCCCCAGCGCCGATCTGGGTGTGACACTGATGCACGAGCATCTGCAGAACGACTGTTCCTGCTGGTGGCACCCGCCTTCCGATCCCGCACGGCAGTATCTTGTGGATGGCCCGGTGCGGATCGAGATCCTGTCCGAGCTGCGCCAGGACCCCTTCGTCAACAAGCACAACATCGCGCTGGACGAGCTGGACCTGTGCATCGAGGAAGTCGGCGCCTTTGCCAGGGCGGGCGGGCGGACAATTGTTGACCCGACCTGTCGCGGGATCGGGCGCGATCCGGTGAAGCTGCGGCGCATCGCGGCGGAAAGCGGGCTGAACATCGTGATGGGGTCCGGGTATTACCTTGCCTCCTCGATGCCTGATGAGGTCGCGCGGCTGTCCATCGACGACATCGCCGACCAGATCGTGGCCGAGGCGCTGCACGGCACCGATGGCACCGATGCGAAGATCGGGCTCATCGGCGAGATCGGGGTGTCGTCCGACTTCACCGCTGACGAGGAGAAGTCCCTGCGTGGGGCGGCGCGGGCGCAGGTGCGGACCGGATTGCCCCTGATGGTGCATCTGCCGGGCTGGTTCCGCCTTGGTCACCGGGTGCTGGACATCGTCGAGGCAGAGGGGGCGGACCTATCCCACACAGTCTTGTGCCACATGAACCCCTCGCATGACGACTGGGACTACCAGCGCCGGGTCGCGGAACGCGGGGCCTTCATCGAATTCGACATGATCGGGATGGACTACTTCTATGCCGACCAGCAGGTGCAATGCCCCAGTGACGACGAAGTGGCGCGGGCGATCCTGCGGCTGGCCGACGCCGGGCATCTATCCCGTGTGCTGCTGTCGCAGGACGTGTTCATCAAGATGATGCTGACGCGCTATGGCGGGAATGGCTATGCCTTCGTGCAACGGCATTTCCTGCCGCGACTGGCACGACACGGTATGGACGCCGCGTCGCGTGATATGCTGATGACAACCAATCCGCGGCGCGTGTTCGACGCGTCCATTGCATGAGGGCGGCATGACAACCAAGGTGCTTCTGGTCGGCGAAAGCTGGGTTTCCTCGGCCACCCATTACAAGGGCTTCGATCAGTTCGGCAGCGTGACCTTCCATCTGGGGGCCGAGCCGCTGGTCGAGGCGCTGAAAGGCTCCAGCTTCGAGCTGACCTACATGACCGCACATGACGCGGTCGAGAAGTTTCCCTTTGAGATGGAGGGGCTGGATGCCTATGACGTCATCATCCTGTCGGACATCGGGTCAAACTCGTTCCTGTTGCCGCCCGCCGTGTGGCTGCGGTCGCAGACCGTGCCGAACCGGCTGCGGCTGATCAAGGCCTGGGTCGAACGCGGGGGCGGGCTGTTGATGGTGGGGGGCTATTTCAGTTTCCAGGGCATCGACGGCAAGGCGCGCTGGCGCAAGACCCCGGTCGAGGATGTGCTGCCGGTCACCTGCCATCCCTGGGACGACCGGGTTGAGATGCCCGAAGGCGCGGTCGCCGAGGTGATGCAACCCAACCACCCGGTCATGGCGGGGCTGGACGGGGCCTGGCCCTTCGTCCTGGGCGTCAACGAGGTTGAGGTGCGCCCCGATGCGCAGGTTCTGGCGCGCATCCCGGAAGACCAGGGCGGCCATCCCTTGCTGGTCCTTGGTGTCTACGGCAAGGGGCGCACGGCAGCCTGGACTTCGGACATCGGGCCGCACTGGCTGTCACCGGCGTTCTGCGGCTGGGAGGGATATGGTCGGCTGTGGAAGAACCTGCTGGGCTGGCTGGCACATGATCGGAACTGACGGCCGTTACGGCTGCTTCAGGATCTCTGCCAGTTCGGCCCGCGTCGGGAAGGCCGCCCCCGTGCCAGGGCGCGACACGGTGATTGCTGCTGCCGCCGCCGCATGGCCGAGGGCGCGCGGATCCAGGGCCACCCCCCGCAGGGCAGCCGAGGCGAGCGCGGTCGCCATGAAGCAGTCCCCTGCCCCAGTGGTGTCCACGACCCTGCAGGGCTGCGCGGGCACGAAGGCATCTTCCGATGCCGTTACCAGGCGCGCGCCCTTCGCCCCCAGCGTCAGGACGACCTGCCGCACGCCCGCCGCCAGCAGAGCGTCGGCGCCCCCCAGCGCCGCGGCTTCGCTTTCGTTGACAAAGGCCATGTCCACCAGCGCCCAGAGTTCCGCAAAGAACGGGCGCAAGGGCGAGGGGTTGAGCGCGGTCTGCATCCCCTTCGCCCGGGCCTGCCGCAGTGCGGCGGTCGTGGTTTCCGCCGACAGGTTGCCCTGCAGGACCAGAAGATCGCCCGCCCTGGCACCGGCAAGCGTCGCGCTTGCGTCCTCGGGCCTTAGCCCGGATGCCGCCGCATTGGTGGTGATGACGGCATTGTCGCCCGCCGGCGTCCGCAGGATGATCGAGACATCGCTGGCCACCCCCGGAATGCGCACAAGGTCGGTCTCCAGCGGTTCTGTGGCCAGCCGGGACCGGATGTCCTGGGCGCGGCTGTCGTCCCCCACGGCAGCGCAGAACCGGCAGGGCAGCCCGGCCCGGCCCAGCACAATCGCCTGGTTCGCACCCTTGCCGCCCAGATCGACCCCTGCGGCCTGCGCGTGGATCGACGCACCGAACGCGGGTGGTTCCGCCACTGTCATGGCCTCGTCCAGGGCCACATTGCCGATCACGAAGGCGCGCATGTCGTCGCCGCTTTCCACTTAAGGGTCCTGCCATGCAAACCATATCCAACCGCAGCTCGGGCGCGATAGGCGAAATCTTCGGGCGCGAGAAAGCCCTGATCGGAATGATCCACTGCCCGCCCTTTCCCGGCTCGCCGCGATATCGGGGGGCGACGATGGAGAGCATTTATGACGCCTGCCTGCGCGATGCCGAGGCGCTGATCGCGGGCGGGATGCATGGGCTGATCGTGGAAAACCACGGCGACATTCCGTTTTCCAAGCCCGAGGACATCGGCCCCGAGACCCCGGCCTTCCTGTCGGTCGTCACTGACCGGGTCAGGCGCGCGACGGGCGTACCGGTCGGCATCAACGTGCTGGCCAATGCGCCCCTGCCCGCAATCGCCACGGCGGTTGCTGGCGGGGCGGCGTTCGTCCGGGTCAACCAGTGGGCCAACGCCTATGTCGCGAACGAAGGCTTCATGGAGGGTCGCGCGGGCGAGGCGCTGCGCTATCGCTCGCTTCTGCGGGCCGAGAACGTGCGTATCTTCGCCGACGCCCATGTGAAGCACGGCAGCCACGCCATCGTCGCGGACCGGTCCGTTGCCGAACTGACCCGGGACCTGGCGTTCTTCGATGCCGATTGCGTCATCGCCACCGGCCAGCGCACCGGTCATGCGGCCAGCCCCGAGGAGATCGACGAAGTCGCGGCGGCAACGCATCTTCCGGTCCTGGTGGGATCGGGCGTCACCGAAGACAACATCGCGGCCATCCTGTCACGCACCAGCGGCGTCATTGTCGCTTCGTCGTTGAAGACAGGCGGGGTCTGGTGGAACCCGGTGGACCCGGAACGCGTCAAGCGGTTCGTCGAACGGGCAGCGGCAGGGCTCTGACGTCGGCCCGTCCGACCCGCCGTTCCGGCGAAGTGCCTCCAATCCACAGGCGGCAAACCGGATTACGCGAGGGTCCAGAAGGATACGTGTCGCGAGGTGGCTTCGTCGCCCTTTTAGCCCCTGACCGGGCCACTCGACACGGTCCGCAAAGGAAACTTAAGGATGAAGCTTGCGCCGGTCGCTGCGGGCCCAAGCTCGATCGTTGCGCCATGGGCCTGCAGGAGGTTCCGCACGATGGTCAGGCCCATGCCCGTGCCCTCCGAACTGCGTCGGGTCGTGAAGAAGGGATCGAAGATGCGCGAGGCATTGCCCACAGAGATTCCATGCCCATCGTCGGCGATCTCAAGCACAAGATCGGGGCCATGTGACCCGGCGCGCAGGGTGACGACGGCGGCTCCGTTCTCTGCAGCGTTGCGAAGAAGCTGGGTGAGGACAATCTTCAGGCCACCCACGCCGATCGGGATGGTTCGGGTCGTGTCCTGAGCATCGAGAGTCAGCATTGGCCATTCGGCGCGCAAGGCAGGCAGGACATCGTCCAGGGCCGACTGGCCGAAATGGCGCGTTTCGCGTGCGCGGACGGCATCGCGAAGGGCGGCGAGCTGCGTCTCGATCTGGACCGTGGCCCCTTCGATCTGCGCCACCAGCGCTGCATCATCGGGGTTCAGGGTGCCCCCGTCCCGCAGAAGTTCAGCCGCTGCGCGGATCGCCGTGACCGGGGTGCGGAGTTCGTGGGTCACGTGATCGCTGAAGGCACGGATAGCGGTTTCGCGGTCGCGCAAGGTTTCGGCCATGGCGATGACGCTGCGCGCGGTGGCGTGCAGTTCCTGGGTGCCGAAATGGTCCGGCGGGACGGGGACGCCGCCGGCCTCGGTCGAGACGGCATAGGCTTCCAAAGCGCGGATCGGGCGCAGGAGGAGGCGGATCAAGAGCCAACCCAGAAGGGCCGTGGCAAGGGTGATGGCGGCGGCAAGCAGGATGGCCGCTGTCCAGAAGCCGATGTCCGGCCCAAAGTGGCGGAGCGCGACAAGGCCGAGAAGGGAAAGGGCCAGTGTCCCCGCCAGGGCACCGCCAAGCACGAAGGCCAGGCTCGGCCGCCAGCGCCGGGTCACGGGGCCGCCCGCAGCCGGATGCCCTGGCCGTGCACCGTCTCGATCACATGGGCGCAGCCGTTCTCCATCAACTTGCGCCGCAGATTGCGGAGGTGGCTGTCCAGCGTGCGGTCGGAAACCTGGCTGTTCGGCCCCCAGATCGCCACCAGAAGCTCACGCCTTGGCACCAGGCGGGCATGGTCTCGCATCAGCCGCTCCAGGAGACCGAATTCGGTTGCGGTCAAGTCGGCCTCGCCCCCGGCAATGCGACAGATGCGGGTGCGGGTATCCAGGGTCAAGGGCCCAAGCTGCAATTGCGCGCCCGAGGGCGAACCCGCGCTGCGCTTGAGGATCGCGCGGATGCGGGCCACCAGTTCGCGCGGGCTGAAGGGCTTGGTCACATAGTCGTCGGCGCCAAGCTCCAGTCCCAGGATGCGGTCAATCTCGTCATCCCGGGCGGTGAGGAACAGGATCGGAACCTCGGACCGTTCGCGGATCCGGCGGCAGGTTTCGAACCCGTCCATCTCGGGCAGGCCCACGTCCAGCACGACCAGATCTGGCGCTTCACGGGCAGTCTGGACCAGGGCCTGTCTGCCGTCGCTGGCCGTGAGGACGTGGTGACCGGCCCGTTCCAGTGCGATGCGGACAAGGTCGCGCAGGCGGGGGTCGTCGTCCACGATCAGGATCTTCAATGCGGTCTCTCGGTTGGCGCCACACGTTGAACATAGCGGCTGGCAGCCCAGGTCCGGAAGCCCCATTCCCGCCAGTCGCGCGTCTCGGGTAGCGTCATGCTGCACTGGCCAAGATCAAGCCAACCGTCCCGCATGATGCCAAGCCCGCTGTCCAGGATCGGACCGGCCGCAAGCGGGCCAAGCGCACAGAGATAGCTGCGGTCGGGATCGGGCTGGCGCAGGTTATGCGCGGCAATGACCTGGGCGAAGTTGACGAAACAGCACGCATAAAGCACCCCTGTGCCCAGCATGAAGCTGCGCGCAAGCAGCCAGGGGTTCGGCCTGTCGCGCAGGACCTGCCAGAAGATCAGCCCCAGGCCTGCGGCCACGACCGCCATCCAGATCAGCGCGTAGAGCCGCAGGTAGGTCAGCGAAAAGCCTTCGATGTAAAGCTCCAGCCGCAGCGCTGCTGCCGCGCAAAGGACGACGTTCTGTGCCAGCCAGAGCAGGAGCAGCGGCCGGATCGCCCGCGTGCTGCCAAGGAACGGCCGGGCCACCAGCGCGAAGCCCCCTGCCAGGATCGCCGTTGCGAACAGCGGATAGGCCCCGCGATGTGCGAACTCGGCCAGGGTCATGCCGGGGGGCAGCGTCGCGCCACCCAGAAGGATGGTGATGTCGGTCAGCGTCTGCAGCGCGATAAGCAGGTTGAAGACCACCAGCGCGCGCAGGACCGAGCCGGAGTGCAGGCCAAGCCCCGGCAGGACCGGGCTGCCCTGAGGTCCGGACGGCGCAACCGGAAGGGGCGCGAGGAAAGGCGCGATCATCAACGCGATGCCAGCCCAGAACAGCCCACGGCGGACGGCTTGTGCCAGATCGAGGTCGGGGGTCAGGACGCCGGAGAGAACCGGGTTTGCCTGCATGAGCAACGCCAGGATGACAAGGCCTCCGCCCAGCGGGAAACCCCAGTCCTTGAGCAGACGCCGAACCTCTCCGACGTCGCCCGTCACTGTCAGGGCCCTGGCCGGGTTCAGGCGCACGGCCCATTCCAGCGGCAGGCGTGACATGAACCGAAGGGTCGATCGCGCGATCGCATCGCCCGGCGCATCGGGATGGCGCGCCCAGACCAGCGCGGCGACCAGGCCAGCGGTCAGGAAGGCCAGGGACAAGGGCTGCGCGTGTTGCGCGACCGGCAGTGCGGCGAGGGCCAGAAGCGCTGCCGGCCGCTGCCATTGGCGAAGACGCGCATCAAGAACAATGATGACGAAGACGGCCGCTGCAAACAGCGCCGCAGAGAGCCCGACGTTTGCCCCCCAGAACAGGGCATCGGCAAGCAGGACAAGGCCGAGGACCGAAAGAGTGCGGGGCAACCGGCCGGAAGGTGCCCGGGATGCCGGGGCAGGGACGGCGTCCTCGGGCGTGGCTGAAAGCCACCAGGCGTCCCTGGCAAGACCGGGCGGAACGCCGTTGAGGATAAGGGGGCGGGGCATGGTGCTTCTCCTGCTTTGCTCTGGCGCACCGTGAGCAAAGATCCGTGCAAGCCATGCGGACAGGTTGTGCAGGGTTCGTGCAGTTCCATCCAAAGTTGGCGAAGACCAGTCAGCAATCGGAATGCCGAAGCGCCCGACGTTCTCCAGCATCGTAGCGGTGATTGTGGAAGCTACGTGGCATCCCTACCCCGCTGGGCGAAGACCGGTCCTCACCGCCCTTCGCGGAACCTTCCAGGACCTGGACTGGCAATCCCAACTGGGCGTCAGGCCGTGATGAACTCGCGGACGAAGGGCGTTGCGGGCTTGGCGCGGATGTCCTGGGGTTTGCCGATCTGTTCGATGCGGCCCATCGACATGACGACGACGAGGTCGGCCAGCTCCATCGCCTAGTCCTGGTCGTGGGTGACGAAGACGGTGGTGAGGCCCGTGGTGTCGTGGATGTCGCGCAGGCCCTGGCGCAGCTCCTTGCGGACCTTGGCGTCGAGCGCGCCGAAGGGTTCATCCAGAAGGAGCATGCGGGGTTCGATGGCCAAGGCGCGGGCGAGGGCCACGCGCTGGCGCTGGCCGCCGGAGAGCTGCGAGGGGTAGCGCCCGCCGATGTCGGGGAGCTGGATCAGGTCGAGGAGCTTGGTGACCCGCCGGGCGATTTCCGCCTTTTGCGGTCGGGTGGCGCGGGGGCGGGCGTTCAGGCCGTAGGCGATGTTGTCGAACACCGTCATGTGGCGGAAGAGGGCGTAGCTTTGGAACACGAACCCCGCCCGGCGTTCCTGCACGGTAAGGCCCGTCGCATCCTGCCCGTCAAAGAGGACCCGGCCCGAGGTCGGGTATTCCAGGCCGCCCAGGATGCGCAGAAGCGTGGTCTTGCCCGAGCCTGAGGGGCCGAGAAGCGCCACCAGCGGCGCGATGAGATGGCGAGCGATGTGCTCGGCAGGATCACGTGGCAGAGCGTGTGGAGCCGCGAGGCGCCGAGGGTGGCGCTGGCCTCTTCGACCTCACGCACGATCTCTTCGATCACCGGCTGGACGGTTCGGGCGACGAAGGGCAGGTCGACTGCCGCGTCAAGAATGCGGCAGCCCGGAAAGCGGTAGCGCACCAGGACCCAGGCGAGGAGGACGCCGAAGACCAGGTTCAGCATGGCCGCGAACAGGGACAGGCGAACGACAGGAACAGCGCGGTCCAGACGCGTTCACGGTTCACCGTCTCCCAGATCACGGCCAAACCGTAGTTGGCACCCTTCAGAAGAGGGGCGCCGAACGGGATCAGGGCGACGACGGACAGGATCGTGAGGGTGATCCCCATGCTCAGGCCCAGTCCGGGCCTGGGGGTCCGGTGGATCACCGGTCCCTTCATCGCCACGCTCACTTCGGCACGTAAATCTGCTCGAAGCTGCCGCCGTTGGCGATGTTCGCCTCGACGAAGGCAACCGGCGGTTCGGCCAGCACGGAAAGCGAGGGGACCACGATGTCGAAAGGATCCTCGCCCAACTCCATCAGCGCGAAGTAGGCCTCGTTCTCCCAGGCGAGGAGCACGTCGCCGATCCCGTTCTGCGCGAAGGTGGTGGTCGAGCCGCGCGGCGTCGTCCAACACAGGGACGTTCTTGTAGAGCACCCACGAATTCCTTGGGGTCCTTGCCGTTCTTCTCGGCCCAGGCCCAGGTGGCCAGGTAGTTCCAGCGCGCGCCTCCGCTCGTCTTCGGGTTCGGCGTGATCACCTGGACGCCTTCGGTCACCAGGTCGCCCCAGTCCTTGATCCCCTTGGGGTTCCCTTCGCGGACTAGGAACACGATGGGCGAGGAGTTGTTCGGGAGCTTCGCCAGCCAGTCCTCGGGCAGGAGCCCGGCCTTCGCGAGGCGGTCGATGTCACTCGCCAGCGCCAGTGTCGGTGCCTCGTTGCCCTGGGCGACCCACCAGGCGCTGAAGGCCTCTTTGAACTCACGAAAGAGCTCGCGCGCCGGGTCGTAGCTGACGTTCAAGAGGCTCTCGGCCTGGACCGGGGCAGGTGCGGCCCCAAGCCCCAGGATCGCTGGCGCCACCCCGGCAAACAGATTGCGCAAGCGGCTGACGGGCCAGCCGGTCAGGCGGGGCTTGCCGTCGGCGATGGTGATGCGGCCATCGTCATGCTGGCGGGCGACGGGGCCCTTGGCCTGGATGCCCCCGGCAAGGGTGATGGTGGCGAACTTGGCTGTCTCCTTGGATCTCGGAAGCGGGTGATAAGCATCAGTCCCTGGATGGTTTGTGGCAGGTGGAGAGACGTCATGCGGCACCTCCGATGGGTTCAATGCGGGCTGCACTTGACCCGGTGGGTGAGGTCGGTGCGGCGGTCCACCAGGCGGACGGCACAGGACGGGGCGGCCAGGGGGCGAGGCGCCTGATCGGCGCGACTGCGGGGGAATGCGGTGGCATTCATCGTCATCTCCTTCGCTGGCTGGCGGTGCGGGATGCTCGGTCGATACCTAAATAACGAGTGAGACGGTCGGGTATTGCAAAGGAATCCTCACGCCAGAGATGGTCGTGATTGGAGGAAAAATTCTCTCGATCCAGTCAAGACTGCAGAGCGCGCGCCCTTGGGATAATCTTTGGAAATCAGATGGTTGCGGCTATTGCGCCGCACCGATGACCTGGTCGGCCACCGCGCCGGACTTCAGCATGTCCTCCAGCGTCAGCGAGTCGATGATGAGGAGGTAGGACCAGAACACCTCGGCAAAGACCTTGCGGATGCGGCAGGTGGCCTCATCGGTGCAATCCTCGCAGCGCTGGTAGGCGCGACGCGACAGGCAGGGCAAGGGCGCGATGGGCCCGTCGATGGTGCGCAGAAGTTCCGAGATCGAAACCTCCTCCGGGCGCTTCAGCAGGCTGTAGCCCCCTGCCCTGCCCCGGATCGAGGCGATCACGCCTGCGTTGCGCACTTCCAGCAGGATGTGTTCCAGAAACCGCTTCGGCGTGCCCGAGCGTTTGGCGATTTCCTCGATGGTCAATGCCTGCGGCCGGTCCCTGGCGGCTTCATCCCCCAGGACCAGAAGGGCCTTCAGCGCGTACTTCATCTTCTGCGTGATCATGCAGAAAGGCTATGCCCGGGAAAGTCGAGAATCAATGTGGGAACGTCTCGGTCCCCGACATGGCGGCCCATGACGGGCTGTACAAGCGGCTGACCGATGCGGTGCCGATCAAGAACGTGACCAGCCATTTCGCGATGGAGCGGATGAAGTTCACCACGGCCTATCCGGTCGACACGCGCACGCGCTGAGCCGGGCCTAAGCCCCGCGCGCGGCCCAGGCGCGGGCGATGTAGGTCGCGGTCATCAGGTCCAGATGCGCCCCGCCGCCGTTCTTGGCGATGGTGATCTCGTCATCCGACCGGCGGGCGAACAGCGCGGGATCGTCGTAGAAATCGGCGATGATGTCGGCTTCCGTGATCGCGCCATGGGCGATGGGGTCCATCAACTCGCCGATGTGGTGGATCGTGGTGGCGCGGGCATCGACGAAGATGCGCGCGCGGGCCATGGCGGTGTCGTCGACCTCGCGCATGCCCGGCTTGTAGGCTCCGATCAGGTCAAGGTGCTGGCCGGGTTGCAGCCAGTCGCCCTGGATCAGGGGCGCAGTCGCCATGGTGGCACAGCAGATCACGTCGGCCTTGCGCACTGCTGCCTCCAGATCATCGGCCACAGGCAGGCCCATCGCTTCGGCGCTGGCGCGGGTCCGGCTCCAGACGGTGAAGCGGGCGTCGGGGAAGAGAGCAGAATAGGCCTGAACCATGCTGCGCGCGACGGCACCGGCGCCGACGAGGAGGAAATTGCGCGACTCCTTCCGGGCCAGGCGCGAGGCGGAGAGGAGGCTGTCGCCCGCGGTCTTCCACTTGGTGACCAGGTGGAAATCGACGATGGCGCTCAGGTCGCCGGTCACGTCGTCGAACAAGGTTACCGCACCAAAGATGGTAGGGATGTTGCAGGCCGCGTTGCCGGGGAAGATGGTCGCCACCTTGACCAGGGCGCCGAGGCCGTCGATCCAGGCGGCGCGGTCCAGAAGCGTGTCCTGGCCACGATAAAGGAACATGTCCTTGATCTCGGCGCGCGGCAGGCGGTGCCCGGCTTCGAAGGCATCGAGCAGCCCGCGCCAGGTGAGGAGCGCTTCAGCGTCCTTGGGAACGATCTCGGTCACAGGCCAGCTTCCTTCCGTGTCAGTAGTCCTTCCGCCACCAGCCGTTCGGCCCAGCCTTGCCAGCTTTCGAACTGGTGCGTGCGCCAGCCGCGCCGGGCGGCGGCGGTGACGTTTTCGGCCTTGTCGTCGGTGAAGAGCAGACGGTCGGGGGCGATGCCGCAGTCTTCTTCCACCGCCTGGAAGATGCGCGGGTCGGGCTTGGAAATCAGCAACCGGCCCGAGACATATTCGCGGTCGAACTCGTTCAGGAAATCCAGCTTGGTGCGGGCTTCCTCGTAGGAATGGCTGCCGAAGTTGGTCAGGCAGAAGACCGGCACGCCCCTGCCCCGCAGCGCGCGGAGCAGCGCGATGGAGCCTTCGATCCGGGGGGACGCCAGTTCGACCCAGCGGTCGTACCAGAGGCGGATTTCCGGTGCCCAGGCGGGGTTGCGGTCGGCGCAGTCATAGATCGTTTCGCGGAACAGGGCGCCCGCGTCGATCTGGATGTTCATGCCGATCAGGTCAACCTCGGCGAACAGGCGACGACGGCGGTCTTCGCCGATGACACGGTCGTAGAAGGCCTCGGGCTGCCAGCAGGTCAGCACATTGCCGATGTCGAAAAGCACCGCCTCAGGCTGCATCCGTTTCCCGTTTCCGCGCCGTTTCCCGCCAGATCACATAAAGGCCGGAGCCACAGATGAGCGCAATCCCCACCCAGGACACGGCATCGGGGAAGGTGCCGAAGACCACGAGGCCCCAGAGGATGGCCAGCGGCATGCCGACATATTCGAAGGGCGCGATCAGGCCGGCCTCGGTCGTGCGGTAGGCCTGCGTCACCATCAGCCCGCCGATGCCCACCGACAGGCCGGTGGCCAGGAAGATCGGCCAGTCCTGCAGGGGCGGCCAGATCCAGGGGCGGAACAGGAAGGCCCAGAGCGGGTCGTCGGTGGCCAGATGCCCGTCGCCAACCCAGAGGCCCATCCCCAGGCTGACCACGATGAACCCGGCCTGGACGTAGAAGGACAGGGTCATGGCGCTTTCGGTCCCGCCCATCTGGCGTGCCAGGAGGTTGCCTGCGGCATAGAGGACGGCAGAGATCAGGACGAGGAGTGCTGCGGGCTGGATCACCCCGGCGCCCGGGCGCAGCATGACGATCACGCCCGCCATGCCGATGATCACAGCAGCCCAGCGCCGGGGGCCGACTTTCTCGCCCAGGAAGACGATGGAAAGAAGGGTGATGACGATCGGGCTGACGTAGGCGACGGCGATGGCATCGGCCAGCGGCATGGCCGCGAGGCCGACGAAGAAGGTGACGTTCGACACCATCACGATCAGGACCCGTACCAGATGCGTGCCGGGGCGGCTGGTGGAGATCTGGCCGAACCCGCGTTCGGACCAGGCGATCACCACCAGGATGAAGGCCATGGCAACGAAGGCCCGGATCAGGATGACCTGATGCAGCGCATAGCCGCCCGACAGGAACTTGATCGACACGTCGTTGATCGAAAAGATCAGCGTGCCGCCGATGGCGTAAAGGATGCCGGTCAGGGCGGGGGAACGGGCCATGCGAGGAGATGATCCGGGCGGGCCGGGTGCGTCTGTCCTGCGCGCGACATCGGGTGACGCGGGCAGGCGTCGTCTGCGGCCTAACGCCTTGATCCTAGGGCGAGGTCGTCCCGGCTGCGGCGGTCAGTTCGTCGACCTTGGCCTGCAGGGCTGCGACCTGGTCGGTCAGCGCGGCCTTCTCGGCCTCAAGCGAGGCGGCCTTTTCGATCAGCGCGGTCCGCTCGGTCTCCAGCGCGGCGAGCCGGTCGCTCAGGGCCTTGGCATCGGCTTCCGCCTTGGCGGCGGCTTCAAGCTTTTCCGCCTCGAGCGCGGTTACCTTTTCCAGAAGGGCGGCGGCTTCCGTCTCGACCGCAGCTGCGGCGGCAGCGGCGTGGGCTTCGCTTTCGGCGGACATCGCGTCAAGGCTGGCCTGCGCCTCGGCCATCTGCTTTTCCAGCGCGGCCTTCTCGCCCTCGATCGTCACCAGCGCGGTTTCCTTGGCCTGCAGCCCGGCCTGCAGTTCGGTGACCTTGCGGCTGGACTGGTAGGCGTAGAAGCCCAGGATGGCCAGCGAGGCCACCACGATGGCAAGGACAAGGTTCTTCATCCGCAACTCTCCGGAACGGCGCTTCCGGTCGCACCTGACCACATGCGCCGCCATCGCACAAGCGCGTTGCAGGGGGGCAAAGGACCAGACGGTCAGGCGGGGTCGGCGAAGACCTGGACCCAGTAATAGCGCAAGGGCACCCGGTTGCCGCGGATCGGGCGGTCGTCGGCCTGGTAGACCAGCGCGATCCCGGTTTCTTCCATCCGGCAGTTCAGGATGTTCTTGCGGTGGCCCGAGCTTTTCAGCCAGCCGCGCACCACCTCGCCGGCCGAGGTGTGCCCCGCCGCGATGTTTTCCGCCGCTGCACGGTAGCTGTAGCCCTGCCGCTCGATCCGGGTGGACATCCGGCTGCCATCCTTGCCGGCATGGGCGAAGAAGTTCTGTTCCGCCATGGCCCGGGCATGCGACCGTGCCGCCGCCATCAGTTTCGGATTGGTCCGCAAGGGCCCGCAGCCTGCCTTGGCGCGTGCCGCATTGATCGAGGACAGGACGGAATCTGTCGGACCTGCGGTGACGGGCGAGGTTATGGCCAGAGAAACGGCAAGGACGACCCCGCTAACCCAGGAAAGCCTGGGCGTGGAAGGACACGTGGTCCTCCATGAAGGTCGAGACGAAGAAATAGCTGTGGTCATAGCCCTTCTGCATCCGGAACGTGCCACCTTGCCGTGACGAAGCCATCGCTTCCGCCAGCGCCTCGGGGCGAAGTTTATCTAGGAACTGGTCAGAACTCCCCTGATCGACCAGCAGCGGGCCATCGAACCCCCGGCGCCGCATCAGCAAAGTGGCATCATGAGCCGCCCATGACGACTCATCTGTTCCCAGATAGGCGGAAAATTGCACGCGGCCCCAGTCACTCGCCGTCGGGTTGCAGATCGGAGCGAAAGCCGAGGCAGAGCGGAACCGGCCTGGAAAGCTCATCGCGATGGTCAGGGCACCATGGCCGCCCATAGAATGGCCGGTGATGCCCTGCACCTCTTCGGCCAGGGGGAAGGCGTTGAAGAGGAGGCGGGGAAGTTCCTCGGTCACATAATCCCACATCTTGAAATGCGGGGCCCAGGGTTTCTTGGTGGCGTTGACGTAGAAGCCCGCCCCCTGCCCCAGCGCGAAGTCGGGGTCGTTGGCGACGCCCTCGCCGCGCGGCGAGGTGTCGGGGAACACGAGCGCGATGCCCGCCTCGGCCGCCCAGCGCTGCGCGCCCGCCTTGATCATCGCGTTTTCGTGCGTGCAGGTCAGACCAGAGAGGAACCAAAGGAGCGGGACCGGCCCATCCTCGGCCTGGGCGGGCAGGAAAAGGCCGAAGGTCATGTCGCAGGCGCAGGCGAGGGAGGCATGGGTGTAGACCCCCTGAACGCCGCCGAAGGCCCGGTTTTCCGAGACGGTCTTCATATGTAGCCTCCCTGGCTGATCAACGCGATCACCGCTGTCACGGTCAGCACCGAGGCCGCCGTGGACAGCAGGATCGCCGTGGAAACCCGTTGCGGCGCAACGCGATAGTGCTGCGCCAGAATGAAGACGTTGCCCGCGACCGGCAAGGCCGCCGCGGCGATCATCACGCCGGCCTGATAGCCGGTGACCCCGAACAGCCAGCAGGCCCCGGCGACGGCCAGCGGATGAAGGACCAGCTTGGCAAACGAGAGCCAGGCCGCGACCTCGACCCGTTCGGCGGACCGGCCGGCCAGCGAGGCGCCGATGGCAAACAGCGCGCAGGGCGTGGCTGCGGCGCCGAGGATGGTCATGAACTCGGTCACCGGGCCGGGCAGGGCAAGGCCGGTGGACCCCCAGGCGATGCCGAGGCCGACCGAGACGATCATCGGGTTCTTCAGAAGGCCCATGGCCAGGATGCCAAAGGTCTGCGCGCTGACCCGCCCGGCGCGCAGGCCGGTGATGACCATGGTCAGGATCGAGGAGAACACGATGAGATCAACCGCCAGCATCAAGAGCACCGGCCCCACGGCCTGCGGCCCGAGGAGAAGTGCGAGCATCGGAATGCCGAGGAAGCCCACATTGCCGATAACGCCGGTATGCGCCTCGAACACCGCCTCTTCGGCACTGGTGCGGCGGGCCAGGGCCACGGCGGCGACGATCAGCCAGACGGTGGTCGTCGCGAGGAGATAGGCAAAGACGAAGGACCAGGAGAAGATCGCAGACAGGTCCAGGCTGGCGGCAAAACCGAACAGCATGGCCGAGAGCGCGAAGTAGAAGACGAAACGGGTCAGGTAGGCGGTCGCTTCTTCCGAGAAGAACCGCGTCCGTCCGGCAATGTAGCCGACCCCGATCAGGGCAAAGAAAGGCAGCGTCTTCAGAAGTATCGCCAGCATGGCTGCACTGGTGTCACGCAAGGGCGGAAAGGGCAAGACTGCCGGTCAGGAATCGGTTCGGACGCGCGGAAACGGACCTTTGCCCAGGGCAATTCCGGGGTCCGTTCCCCCGGGCCTGATGTGGCAAAACCGGGGCAGGCAGGCCATGCCGCAACGCGATCAGTCGCCTGCCAACTTCCAGCATTGCTTGGTTAATTCCGCAGCTCTTGGCGGAATCTGCCCCAGTAAATCGTGGATTCAAATCAATTCATTCAAAGGCACATGGATGGATTGTGGCGAAAAAGGAACGAAATGGCTTCACGTTTTGGCCTAACTCCTTGGCTAAACCTGAACGGTGCCAGGCTGCAATTCAGGGGGAAATGCGGGCCTTGGCGGAACGGGTAGGATGATGACGGCTGCCGCGCTAAGGATCGATACGGGCGATGGAGGCCCCAGCAGCGACGAGTTGCCGGTTGGCACCCGACTGCTGTTCGGGCAGTATACCATCACGTCGTTCGTCAACAGTGGCGGGTTCGGGATCGTCTATCTGGCGACCGACTCGCTGGACCGCTCCGTCATCATCAAGGAATGCTTCCCGACCGCCTATTGCCGGCGGGTCGGCACCACCGTCGGGCCGCGGTCTCGGGCGCAGGCCGACGACTTCCGCGCGGCGGTTCGCCATTTCGTGCAGGAAGCGGTGACCCTGTCGCAGCTGAGCCACCCAAACATCGTCAAGGTGCATCAGGTCTTCGAATGCAACGAGACCGCCTACATGTCGATGGACCATGTGCAGGGCTATGACCTCTTGCAGACGGTCGAAGGCAGCGCGCCGCCGCTGACGCCGAAAGAAATCATCGCGCATCTGGAGGCTATGCTGGATGCGGTCGGCCATGTGCATGCCCAGGGGCTCTTGCATCGCGACATCTCGCCCGACAACATGATCCTGGACGTGGCCCGGGGCCAACCGGTGCTGATCGACTTCGGCGCCTCGCGCAAGGAAGTGAACCGGAAAAGCCGGGCCGTGTCGGGCCTGCGGGTGGTGAAGGACGGCTATTCGCCGCAAGAGCTTTATGTCAGCGGCAGCAAGCAGGCGCCGTGCAGCGACCTTTATGCGCTGGCGGCAAGCTTCTATCACCTGATCTCGGGCGAGACGCCCAAGACCTCGCAGGAACGGCTGTCGGCGATTGCCGGACGCGAGGGCGATCCGCTGCGGCCGCTGGCGGGGCGGTTCCGGGCCTATCCGGTGGAATTCCTGCGCGCCATCGACAAGGCGATGTCGATCTTCCCGCGCGACCGGCTGCAGTCGGTCGACGAATGGCGCGCGATGCTGGCGACCCCCGCTGCCCAGTCGCGGCCGAAACCCGTTGCCGTGCCCTCGGTGCCGGTCGACACGCTGCTTGCCAAGGTCAAGGCGATCTCTTCGGAAGTGGCGGCTGCGATCGCCGCACCCGAAGCGCCGGTCGATGCCGCCGCTGCCCGGATGCCATCGTCACCTGCGTCGATGCCGTCGCGGGCACCCTCGGTTGCGGCAGAGCCCGACCAGCCAGAGCCCGCCGTGGTCGACCCGAGCACCCGGCGCGCGGGTACGTTCCAAAGCCCGAAGGACGTTCTGGTCACCGCAGCGGCGGCCGCGCTCTTGCTGGTTGGCCTGCTGTCGCTGCCCGGCTTGATCTCGAAGTCGCCGGTCCAGACGGTCGCGCCTGCCGCGGTTGCGTCAGGGTCAGGGGCGGAACCGGCCGCGGCGCAACTGCCGGTGGTGAATGCAGTGCACCTGCCGAACGGCATGGTGTTCGAGGCGATCGAGACGGCGACCGGAACGATGACGATTGTCGCTGCGTTGCCGGAAGGCCTGAACAGCAACCTGCAGGTTGGTGACGTGCTGCTGGTCTATACGGCGTCGGGGGAAACCCTGGGCACCGGCACCGCCCTGAGTGAGATACTAAAGCGCGAGTTTGCGCTTGGCGTTACAACTTATGATTTTGTCGTTCGTCGTGGTGATCGTACAGTGGACGCAGGGTTCCGGCTGGAGGCCGGTTGATCTGCGCAAGCGGAAAGCAGGACTGGGGAGAGACTATGGTAAAGTTCCTTCGCTCTATCTTCGGCGAGAATGATGCAGAAGCCACGACGCCGGGCTCGATCGAGGCTGGACCGGACCCGGTGATGGCCGCCCTTGCGGAACTTGAGGTCAAGCGGCTGCGCGAGGCGCTGGCCGCCGCCACCCCGGCCCAGGCCCCGGCCACGGCGCCCGAGCCCGAGCCGGAGGTCGCGCAGGACATTGCGATCCCGCGGCCAAACCGGGTGGTGAAGGTCAAGGCCCCGCTGCCGGAAGGTGTCGCCCCTGCCGCGCGCGGCATCTGGGATATCGAGGACGAAACGGCAAGGGCAGCCGTTCTGCCGGACTATGCCGAAGGCACTGTCGGGGCAGGCCCGCGTCGCCCGACCCGGACCAAGACCCGCGTCCTGGGCTTTGAGGCGCAACCGGCCGAGGTTGTGCCCCTGTTCGAAGGCGCCGAGCATCTGCCGGCTGCCACGCCGCCGTCCTTGGGCAAGGGCTATGTGATGTTCCCGGCCGGCTGGCTGATCGTGAAGGAGGGGCCCGGCAAGGGTGCCTCGTTCGCGCTGTCGCAAGGGATTTCGCACATCGGGCGCGGCGCGGACCAGACCGTGTCGCTGGACTACGGCGACATGGCGATCTCGCGCCAGAACCACGCGGCGATCGCCTATGATGCGACCACCCATGAATTCCACATCGGCCATGGCGGCAAGTCGAACCTCGTCCGGATGAATGGCCGCCCGCTGCTGTCGACCGAGCCGGCCCGCGATGGCGACGAGATCCAGATCGGCGAGACGACGCTGATTTTGAAGGTGCTGTGCACGCCTGACTTCAACTGGACATCCCACGAGGAGGTGGAAGGAGACGGGCATGATATGGCGATCGCGTGAACCCCGTTACGACGTCGCGTCCGGAATCAGCCAGGGCGCGCGGGACTATCAGGAAGACGCGATCACCGCGGACTTCCCGGTCGGTGCCGAAGCCGGCTTTGTCGTCCTGGCCGATGGCATGGGGGGCCATGCCGCGGGGGATGTGGCGTCCAAGATCGTCCTGACCGAGGTCTATTCCGAGCTGAAGTTCCATTACGCCGATGTCGATGCCTTCGAGCGTCGGGCGCCCGAGATCCTGCGCGGCGTGGCCGAGTTCGCCAACCAGACTCTCCGCGACCATGCGATCAGCCATCCGGAAACCGAAGGCATGGGCGCGACGCTGGTCGTCCCGGCCCTGGTCGAGAACCGGTTATGGTGGATTTCCATCGGCGATTCGCCCCTGTTCCTGTTCCGCAACGGCACCCTGAGCCAGCTGAACGAAGACCATTCGATGGGTCCGCAGATCGACTTCATGGTGCAGTCGGGCCTGCTGGATGCCCGGCTGGCCGCGAACCATCCCGACCGCAACTGCCTGGTGTCGGTGCTGATGGGGTCGAAGATTTCCAAGATCGACTGCCCGGCGGAACCGGTGACGCTGAAGGCCGGGGACATTGTCATCTGTTCGTCGGACGGGCTGCAGTTCCTGTCCAATGCCCAGATCACCAAGGTCCTGGCAAAGTACCGCAAGGCGCGCTCGACTGAGATTGCCGAACGGCTTCTGGAAGAGATCTACAAGCTGAACGATCCCGACCAGGACAACATCAGCTTTACGATCATCAAGGTGAACGACGCCTCGGTGCGGCCGAAGATGCCGAACGCAGTGCGGAATGCCGTTGCGGTCACCCGCCCGCGCGGTCTGACCAAGGTGGTGGCCGCCCCCGCGCTGGTGCCAGTCCTGACCGAAGTCGCAAGCCAAGCTGTCGAACCCGAGGAGGCCGCGACCATCGTCAGCCAGCCGGTAGCGGAGGAGACGGCAACCGTGCCCAGCCTGGCCGCCGTAGAGGAAACGGCGACCGTGGTCAGCTTGCCCATCGTCGAGGAGACCGCGACCGTAGTCAGCCTGCCTGTCGTTGAGGAATCGGCGACCGTGGTCAGCCTGCCCGTCGGCGAGGAGACCGCGACCGTGGTCAGCCTGCCGGTTGTCGAGGCTGTCGAGCCTGCGGCGGCGCAGCAGGAAGCAGAACCAGAGGCGGCGGAAGTGGAGGACCTGACACCGGTCAAGGTTGTCACCCCGCGCCGGTTCGCGGCCCTGGCCTAGGGGCTGTCAGCCCCGGAGCACTGTCATGATCCGGTCAAGCGGCTTTTTCCGCTTGGCCACTTCCGGGACCGTGGCGGTTTCGGCCGGATAGCCCACCGGCAGGATCATCACCGGCTTTTCATGGTCCGGCCGGCCGCACAGGGGCCCGAGGAACTTCATCGGGTTCGGCGTGTGTTCCAGGCACACAAGGCCCGCATGGTGGATCGCCGTGATCAGCATCCCCGTCGCGATGCCGACGCTTTCCGGGACGTAGTAGTTCTTGTAGCGCGTCCCGTCCTCGGTCACGCCATAGCGCTGCGCGAAGACCACGATCAGCCAGGGGGCGTCGGTCAGGTGCGGTTTGGAAACGCCCGTCCCGATCGGCTCCAAGGCCGCCAGCCATTCGTCCCCGGCCCCGCCCTGGTAGAAGGCGCGCTCCTCCTCCTCGGCGCCATCGCGGATGCGGGCTTTCATCGCCGGGTCGCTGATCGCGACGAAGTGCCAGGGCTGGTGGTTGGCGCCCGAGGGCGCGGTCCCGGCAGCGGCGATGCAGGCGGCGATCACGGCTTCGGGCACCGGGCGGGTGGAATAGTCGCGCACCGAATGGCGCTTCCGCATGTAGGTCAGGAAGTCCTGCGCCGCAGCCAGCGCGGCCGCATCGTCCTTCTGAACCCGGTCCGGCAGTGGCAGCGCCTGATACCGGACCTCGCCCTTGCGATACATCACCCGCCCCCGATCAGAACCCCCGCAGCGAAGACCAAAGCACCGCCCACGACGACCTGCAAGGCCGCGCGAAGGAAGGGGGTTTCCATATAGCGGTTCTGGATCCAGGCGATGGCCCACAGTTCCACGAAGACGACGATCATCGCGATGGTGGTGGCGGTCCAGAAGTCGGGGATCAGGTAGGGGAGCGCATGGCCAAGGCCGCCAATGGTGGTCATGACACCCGAAGCGATACCGCGCTTCAGGGGCGAGCCGCGGCCCGACAAGACGCCGTCGTCATGCGCGGCCTCGGTGAACCCCATCGAGATGCCCGCGCCGACCGAGGCCGCAGTGCCGACCAGGAAGGTCGTCCAGGTGTCCTGGGTGGCAAAGGCCGTGGCAAAGATCGGTGCAAGGGTCGAGACCGAGCCGTCCATCAACCCCGCAAGTCCCGGCTGCACCCAGGTCAGCACGAACTGGCGCTTGGCGGTCTGGTCCTCTTCTGCCCGGGCATCGTCAGGCAGGTGGGTGTCCTCCAGCCGCTGGGCGTGGCGTTCGTGACCGGCCTCGGCTGCGGCGAGGTCGCCCAGCAGTTTGCGCGTCGCTGCATCCTGGGTCCGGGCGGCGGCGCGGACATAGAAGTCATGCGCCGTCTTTTCCATGGACGCCGCCTCGCCGCGCATGGTGTCGAGCGACAAGTTCTGCGACAGCCAGACGGGCCGCCGGGCGTAGAAGCCCGCGACATGCTCGCGGCGAATCAACGGGATGACGTCACCGAAGCGCACGCGGTGCAGGTCGATCAGGCGCTGGCGGTGGCCGTCCTCCTCGACCGCCATGCCGTCGAAGACCGCCGCCGAGGCCGGGTAGTCCGCCCGCAGTCGCTCGGCAAAGCTGCGGTAGATGCGAGCGTCATCCTCTTCCGAGGAAATCGCCAGCGCCAGGACCTCTTGTTCCGACAGGTCGGAGAAGCGGCGGCGGAAGGTCAGGGAGGACAGCAAGGCGGCACCTTTTCTGGAATGATTCTAATCTAGGCGGCTATGCTGCGGGTGCAATGCAAAAATATGAACTCTGCGGTTCAGAATCGGCTTGCCAAACTGAACTGATCGGTTTAGATACGATTCTGAACCGTAGAGTTCAAAATGGAGATCGAAATGACCCGTATCGCCCTTGTCCTTGCTGCTTCTCTGTCGCTTGCGGCCCCGGTTGCCGCCCAGTCGCTGAACATCCTTCTGCCGACGCTGACCTTCCCGACCGACACCGTCACGCCCTCGACCAAGGGCTGCGCGCCTGCCGTGACCACCGGCACCTGCCAACTGGCCGAGTGACCGTCGCCTTGCTTGCCGCGCCCGACCGCGATGCTCTATGGTCCCTTCCAGGGGGACCGATGAACGTTGCTACCGATCATGGCGTCAGGCGCGGCCGCAAGTTCGACCAGGTGCTGGACGGCGCCCGGAAGATCTTCATGCGCGACGGGTTCGAGCGCGCTTCGGTCGACGACATCGCGCGTGAGGCCGGGGTGTCGAAGGCCACGATCTACGCCTATTTCCCCGACAAGCAGCTTCTGTTCCTGGAAGTCGCGCGCTGCGAGTGCCATCGCCAGACCGAAGAGGCCGAGGCGATGGTCGAAGGCGATGTCCCGGTGCGGGTTGCGCTGACCATTGCGGCGGAACGGATCGTCGCGTTCCAGCTGTCGGATTTCGGCCAGCGGATGTTCCGGATCGTGGTGGGCGAAGGGGAACGGTTCCCAGGCCTTGGCCGCCAGTTCTACGATTTCGGGCCGGGGCTGATCCATCAGCGGCTGGTCTATCACCTGGGCTGCTATGTCCAGTCCGGGGCCTTGAAGATCGACGATCTGGAGCTGGCGGCGGACCAGTTCGCGCAGCTGTGCAAGGCCACGATCCATGAAAAGCTGATGTTCGGCATGGCCGAGACGATCACGCCGGACCTGGCGCACCGGACGGTGCATGGCGCGGTTGAGATGTTCCTAGCGCGGTATGGCGTGAACGGGACCCAAATTTCTTAAGTAAGAAATTTGTCAAATTCCTTGCTTAAGGAATTTGGTCACCCGTTCTCGCGGAGAACGGTGCCCGCCAGGTAAAGCGAGCCGCAGATCAGCACACGTGCGTCCGGGGACGTCGCCGCGATCCCGGCCAAAGCCTCGGCCACCGAACCTGACGTCTCGGCCTGCATCCCTGCCGCGCGGGCGGCGTCGCGCGTTGTTTCCGCAGGCAGGGTGTTTTTCTCGCCCGGGATCGACACCGCATGCAGCTTGGTCACCTGGGGCGCGAGCGGGCGCATGTAGCCGGTCACGTCCTTGGTGTTCAGCATTCCGCAGATCAGATGCGTCTCGCGCTTCGGCATCCGGGCGAGCGTCGCCGCCACCGCTTCGCCCCCCGCCGGGTTGTGGCCTCCATCAAGCCAGAGCTCGATTGAGGGTGCCAGATCGACCAGCGGCCCCTGACGCAGGCGTTGCATCCGGGCGGGCCAGTAGGCGTTCGTCACCGCCTCCTCGCAGGCGACCTCATCACGACCGAGCATCCGCAATGCAGCGATGGCGGCGCCCGCGTTCTGCACCTGATGGGGGCCGGGCAGGTTCGGCATGGGCAGGTCCAAAAGCCCGTTCTCGTCCTGATAGATCAGCCGCCCGCGTTCCTCCCAGACGTTCCAGTGCTGGCCGAAGACCCAAGGGGCTGCACCCATCGCGGCGGCCTTGGCCTCGATCACCGCCAGACCGTCGGGATGCTGCGGGCCGACGATCACCGGCACCCCTCGCTTGATGATCCCGGCCTTCTCGCCAGCAATCTTGGCGATGGTGTCACCGAGGAAGGCCTCATGGTCCATGCTGACCGGCGTGATGATCGTCAGGCGCGGTCGGTCCACCACATTCGTCGCATCCAGCCTGCCGCCCAGGCCGACCTCCAGCAGCGTCCAGTCCGCCGGGACGCGGGCAAAGGCCAGGAAGGCGGCACAGGTGGTGATTTCGAAGAAGGTGATCTCGTCCGGCCCGTTCGCGGTGACGCATTCGTCGAGGAGTTGCGTCAGGAGTTCTTCGCCGATCAGCTCCCCGGCCAGGCGGATGCGTTCGTGGAAGCGGGCGAGGTGCGGCGAGGTGTAGGCGTGGACGCGGTCGCCACCTGCTTCAAGCCCCGCGCGGATCATCGCCTGGGTGGACCCCTTGCCGTTCGTCCCGGCGATGTGGATCACCGGGGGAATGGCGCGTTCGGGGTTGCCAAGGGCTGCCAGCAGCCGTTCGACGCGGCCCAGGGTCAGGTCGATCACCTTGGGATGAAGCGTCATCATCCGTTCCAGGATGACGTCAGAGCCTTCGGTCATGGCTCAGGCGCTCGCCTCGGCCTTTGGGGCGACGGGGGCTTCGGGCGGAGGTGCCAGGTCGCCTTTGATCGCCGGGGGCTGGCCGGTCAGCATCCGGATCAGTGTGACCAGTTCTTCCTTCAGCGCCTTGCGGTGGACGACGCGGTCCAGCATCCCGTGGTCCAGCAGGTATTCCGCGCGCTGGAAGCCTTCGGGCAGCTTCTCGCGGATCGTCTGTTCGATGACGCGCGCGCCGGCAAAACCGATCTGGGCGTTCGGTTCGGCGATCTGCACGTCGCCCAGCATGGCATAGCTCGCCGTCACGCCGCCAGTCGTCGGGTGGGTCAGGACCACGATGTACGGGAGGCCCGCCTCTTTCAGCATCTGCACCGCGACGGTCGTGCGCGGCATCTGCATCAGGGACAGCATCCCCTCCTGCATCCGCGCCCCGCCCGAGGCGGAGAACAGCACCAGCGGCCGCTTGAGTTTCACCGCACGTTCGGCCGCAGCAATGATCGCGTTGCCGACATACATGCCCATCGACCCCGCCATGAAGCTGAAATCCTGCGCGGCGGCAACGATGGGGGTGCGGGCGATCTCGCCTTCCGCCACCAGCATCGCATCCTTTTCGCCGGATGCCTTCTGGGCGGCCTTGATCCGGTCAGTGTATTTCTTCTGGTCGCGGAACTGCAGCGGGTCGACCACGGCATCGGGCACCTTAACTTCGGTGTAGATGCCGCCGTCAAACAGGGCGGCAAACCGGCCACGCGGACTGATCGCCATATGATGATCACAGCTGAGGCACACGTTCAGGTTTGCCGAAAGCTCGCGGTGGAACAGCATCGTCCCGCATTCGGGGCATTTCGTCCAAAGATTGTCCGGCGGCTCCCGGCGCGAGAACAGCGAGTTGATCTTCGGACGGACGTAGTTGGTGATCCAGTTCATGCGCCTGCTGCCCTTTGGGTCAGCCTTCGAAATAAGCCGGGGGGCGGCGAAATGCAATCAGCCCCGCACCGGGTGGGCGGAGTGAAACTTCTGGGCAAGGCCCCCGTAGCTTTGGCATCGCAGAACGGAGGAACCGATGCCCCAAGGCCCCCTCGTCTATCGCCAGCGCCTGCTGACCCGGGTCACCCATTGGCTTTGGGCCGTCAGCCTGTTCTTCCTGATGCTGACCGGCCTGCAGATCTTCAACGCCTTCCCCAGCCTGCACATCGGCAAGGAATCCGGCTTTGACTACGACAACGCGATCCTCACGATCGGGGCGGTCGAGGTCGATGGGACCTTGCGCGGAGTGACCCGCGTCCTTGGGGCCGAGTTCGATACCACGGGGGTCCTTGGCGTCTCGAACGGCGAGGCGCGGGCCTTCCCGGCGGCGCTGACGATCCCGTCAAAGACCAGCCTTGCGACGGGCCGGGTGATCCACTTCTTCTTTGCCTGGGTGCTGGTGGGCACGCTGGCGGTCTGGCTGGTCGCCTCGGCGCTGAACGGGCATCTGCGCCAGCTGGTCCCGACCTTGGCCGACCTGCGCGCACTGCCCCGGGACATCGTCGACCATGCCAGGCTGCGGTTTCACCATTCCGGCGAATACTCGGTGCTGCAGAAGCTCGCCTATGCCTCGGTCCTGTTCGTGGCGCTGCCGTTGATGATCCTGACCGGGCTGTCGATGTCTCCGGGTTTCAACGCCGCCGCGCCGTGGCTCTTGGACCTGTTCGGAGGCAGACAGACGGCGCGGACGATCCACTTCCTGACCATGGTCGCGCTTCTGGGGTTCTTCGCCGTCCACATGGCGATGATCCTGCTGGCAGGTCCCCTGAACGAGATGCGGTCGATCCTGACCGGCTGGTATCGCACGGATGGAGGAAAGCATGATTGACCGCCGCAAACTTCTCTTGGGCGGGGCCGCCCTGGCGCTGTCGGGCTGCAAGGTGTTCGACAGCGCGATGGAGGGGGACAGCGCCCTGCGCGCCCTGTTCGCCAGCCACGAGGGGCTGACCCGCACTACCCAACGCGCGCTGATCGGCGACCGGCTTGCGCCCGAGTTTTCCGAGGCCGACATCCGTCAGGGCCAGCGGCCCAATGGATCGGTCAATCCCGATGGAGCCGAGTATCGCCGCATGGCCGAAACCGGGTTTGCCGACTATCGGCTGACGGTCACGGGCCTGGTCGATACGCCTCAGACCCTTTCGCTGGCCGCACTGACCGCGCTGCCCTCCCGCACCCAGATCACCCGGCACGACTGCGTGGAGGGGTGGAGTTGCATCGCCAAGTGGCAGGGCGTGCCCTTGGGGACAGTGCTGAAGCTGGCGCAGCCGAAGGTCACGGCGCGCTATGCGGTCTTCCACTGTTTTGACGCCATCGAACGCAGCCTGTCGGGTGAGGTCTTCTACTATGAAAGCATCGACCTGATCGACGCCTTCCACCCCCAGACGATCCTCGCCTATGCGATGAACGGCGCGCCCTTGCCAGTGGCGAACGGCGCGCCCCTGCGGCTGCGGGTAGAGCGGCAGCTGGGCTACAAGATGGCGAAGTATGTCCATACCATCGAGCTGACCGACAGCCTTGCGGCACTGGGATCGGGCCGGGGAAGCTATTGGGCCGACCGCGGGTATGAGTGGTACGCTGGCATCTGAAGACCCAAATTTCTTGAGTAAGAAATTTGTCAAAATCCTTGCTTAAGGATTTTGGGCGTCAGCCCCAGGTCGGGTGGAACTTGCCCGCCGGGGACAGCGTGAAGATCTCACACCCGGTTGCCGTGACGCCCACCGAATGCTCGAACTGCGCCGAAAGCGACTTGTCGCGGGTCACCGCCGTCCAGTCGTCGGCCAGCACCTTCGTCTCGGGCCGACCCAGGTTCACCATCGGCTCGATGGTGAAGAACATGCCTTCCTCCAGCACCGGGCCCGAGCCCGCGCGGCCATAGTGCAGGACGTTCGGGGGCGCGTGGAACACCCGGCCAAGCCCATGGCCGCAGAAGTCCCTCACAACGCTCATCCGCTGCGCCTCGACGTAAGCCTGAATGGCGTAACCGATGTCGCCGAAGGTGTTCCCGGGCTTCACCGCCGCGATCCCGCGCATCAGGCCTTCGTGGGTGACCTCGATCAGCCGCTCGGCCTTCCGCGCCAGTTGGCCCGCCACATACATCCGGCTTGTATCGCCGTACCAGCCGTCCACGATCACCGTGACGTCGATGTTCAGGATGTCGCCATCCAAAAGCACCTTCGACCCCGGAATCCCGTGGCAGACGACATGGTTCACGCTGATACAGGAGGCGTGCTTGTAGCCCTTGTAGCCGATGGTGGCCGAGGTGACGCCGCGCCGCTTGATCTCGGATGTGATGAAGTCGTCGATGGCCCCGGTGGTCGTTCCCGGCACGACAAGGGGCGCCACGGCGTCAAGGATTTCGGCGGCGACGCGACCGGCGGTGCGCATGCCGACAAAGTCCGCATCTTCGTAGATGCGGATACCGTCCTTGGTGATCCGGGCGCGCATGTCGTCCAATCTCGGCTCCTTCGCGACATACATAATTATCTTGCGTGGAAATGGCCAGAGCCGGGGGCTATACCCAACCCGAAGGTGAAGTACGGAGCCCCCCGATGACCAATCCCACAGCGGCAATCCTGGTGATCGGCGACGAAATCCTGTCCGGGCGCACCCGCGATTCGAACATGCATTTCCTGGCGGGCGAGCTGACGCGGATCGGCATCACCCTGCGCGAGGCGCGCGTGGTAGCCGACATCCATCCCGAGATTGTCGCGGCCGTCCGCGCCCTGTCGGCCAAGTACACCCATGTGTTCACCAGCGGGGGTATCGGTCCGACCCATGACGACATCACGGCGGACGCGGTGGCCGAGGCGATGGGCGCGAAGATCAGCCACCGCGCCGATGCGATGGCTCTCCTCCAGGCGCATTACGACCGGGCGGGGCTGCCGTTCAACGAAGCCCGCCAGCGGATGGCCCGCATCCCGGACGGGGCGGCGCTGATCGACAACCCGGTGTCCACGGCGCCGGGGTTCACCATCGGCAATGTCCATGTGATGGCGGGGGTGCCGAAGATCTTCGAGGCGATGGTGGCCAGCGTCCTGCCCAAGCTGACCGGCGGCCCGCCGCTTCTGTCGCAGACCCTGCGCGTCGACCGGGGCGAGGGCGAGATTGCCGCCGACTTCGGGGCGCTGGCAGCCGAGTTTCCCGACCTGTCGATGGGCTCCTACCCCTTCATCCAGAACGGCGCGCATGGGACGAACCTGGTGATCCGCGGCACCGACCCGGCGCTCCTGGACGCCGCCATGGTCCGGCTGACCCGGATGTTCGGATGACGCCCGATGTGCTGGCCGAAGTGATGGAGGCGACCTGGCCCCCGGCCGGCCGCAGCCGCCTTGGCCCCTTCACCCTGCGCGACGGCGCGGGGGGCGGCAAGCGCGTCTCGGCGGCAAGCCTTGAGGGCCCGTTTTCCGACCAGGGCCTCGATGCGCTGGAGGCCGCGATGGCCGAGCCGCTGATGCTGGTCCGCGAGGGCGAGGCGGCGCTTGACGCGGCCCTTGACGCCCGCGGCTGGCGGGTGGTCGATCCGGTGGTCGCCTATGCCGCCCCGGTGGCGGACTTGACCGCCGACCTTCCGCCCTTGGCCGCCTTTCCGCACTGGCCGCCCCTGGAAATCGCCAGGTCGCTTTGGGCCGAGGGCGGCATCGGCCCGGCGCGGATCGCGGTTATGGAGCGGGTCACTGGCGCAAAGGCTGCGCTTCTGGCACGCAATGCGGACCGGTCGGCCGGGGTGGCCTTCGTCGCCTGCCACGGCGTCGATGCGATGCTGCATGCGCTGGAGGTCAGCCCAGGCCTCAGGCGGCAGGGGGTGGGAGAGACGCTTTTGCGGGCTGCGGCGAATTGGGCCGTAGGTCAAGGCGCCCAGCGTCTGTCGCTGGTCGTGACCCGGCAGAACGTCGCCGCCCGCGCGCTCTACGCTCGTCTTGGCATGGGCGTTGTGGGACAGTATCACTATCGGATGAAATGATCGCGGAAAGCGACGGGCAGTGCCGAAGGCAACCCTATCCCTGCTGATGCTGATGCTGGCCTCGCCCGTGGCGGCGTTGACGCTTGACTTGCCGGCCGAAGTGCTGGGCGAGGAAAGCCGCAACGAGGTTCCGGGCAGCTATGCTTTGCCGATTGCTGGCTTCGACGGATCGACCGTGCCCGCGCGCGTCGTGGAAGGGGCGCTGGACCAGCGGGCCTACCGGCTGGATGCGGCGGGACAGACGACGCTGGCGATCCTGGCCCCGTTGCGCGATCAGGTCCGGGCTGCGGGCTATGAGATCCTGTTCGAATGCGAGGCGAGGAGTTGCGGCGGCTTCGATTTCCGGTTTGGCACCGAGGTGATGCCCGAGCCGGACATGCATGTCGACCTGTCCGACTACCGTTTCCTGTCCGCCGTGTCCGGTGACGATGTGGTGTCGATCCTGGTCAGCCGCAGCACGAATGCGGGTTATGTCCAGATCACCCGGATCACGAAGGCGCCCCTGGCCCCCGCTCCGCAGCGGACCGAGATCGACCTGCCCGACGAAGTTGCCGCTCCCGTGGCCGCCGTGACCAGCGCCGATGCCTCTGGTATCGCCAAGGCGCTGGACGACGTCGGAGTTGTGGCACTGGATGACCTGGTCTTCGCCAGCGGTGCGGCGACCCTGACCAACGGCGACTATGCCTCATTGGCCGCGGTTGCCGCCTGGCTGCAGGCCAATCCGGATGGCACGGTGGCACTGGTCGGGCATACCGATGCCTCGGGCAGCCTGGCCGGGAACATCGCCCTGTCCGAACGCCGGGCCGAGGCGGTAGCCGAAGTGCTGATCGAAACCCATGGCGCTGATCGCAATCGGGTGGTGGCCAAAGGCGTGGGCTTCCTGGCCCCGCGCGCGACGAATCAGACCGAAGAGGGACGGCAGAAAAACAGACGGGTCGAAGTGGTTGTCACTTCGACCCGCTGACGACCGCGAGGGAAAGGGGGAGGTGCGGTCGTCGTCAGTAACAGTCGGCGGCCGCGAGGCTCACCAGTTGTCGGGACCCTTGTCGGCATAGCGCCGCGCCAGGAAATCGATGAATGCGCGGACCTTGGGCTGGGTGAACCGGCCCGGCGGGTAGACCGCGTAGATGCCCAGCACTTCGGTCGGCAGCCCCGGGATCGCCTCTTCCACTTGGCCCTGGCGCATCGCGTCGGCATAGAGGAAGGACGGAAGGTAAGCGATGCCGAGGCCGGAGATCGCGGCGTTCAGCAGGCTTTGCCCGTCGTTCACCGTCAGCCAGCCCACCGAGCGGACCTGCCGCTTTTCGCCCGAGGGCGCGGTGATCTTCCAGACGTTGCCGTTGGCCTGATTCGAATAGTGCAAGAGCTTGTGGTCGTTCAGATCGTCGATCTTCTGCGGCCGCCCGAACTTCTGGAAATAGGACGGCGAGCCGATCATCCGCTTGGTCGTTTCGGTCAGCTTGCGGGCGCGGAGGCTCGAGTCCTCCAGTTCACCCACCCGGATCGCCATGTCGAAGCCTTCGCTGATCAGTTCGACATAGCGGTTGTTCAGGACCATGTTCACCGTGATGTCGGGGTATTCCAGCAGGAAATCCCCCAGAATCGGTGACAACAGGTTCACGCCGAAGTCCGTCGCCACCGACACGCGCAGAAGGCCCGACGGCGCGGACTGCATCGAGGTGACCAGGGCATCCGCCTCGCCCGCGTCGTTCAGCACGCGACGGGCGCGGTCATAGTAGGCAAGGCCGATCTCGGTCGGGCTGACCCGGCGGGTGGTCCGGTTCAGAAGCCGCGCCCCAAGCCGCGCTTCCAGCGCCGAGACGTGTTTCGAGACGGCGGATTTGGAAATCCCCATCTTCTTGGCTGCATCGGTGAAGCCGCCCTGGTCCACTACCGTGGCAAAGGCCTCCATCTCTGTCAGTCGATCCATAGTGTCCTCTTGGGAACAATCACGCCGTTTGTCACAAATAGGTTTCACAAGGAAATCGGGCAGGATGGCGGCAATGGCGCGACCGATCCGGGGTATTGTGGGGGATCGTTCAAGGCGGGGAAACGTTTCCAGGGCCGATTCAATCGGCAGTCTGTTGCCGGAAGTGTGCCCCGTCCTGCGCGGAAAAAGGGGCAACATCGGCAGCCGGGCGGAAAAATGTTCCAGTGTTGCCGGTTGAACGGCAGTGCTTCGCCGCAGTTTTTCGGGTGCGGCACATGTCTATGGAACATCTTCCCGGAACCACCTAGCTAGCCCCCGGGGCAGGGAAACCTGCGCCGTAAATCGTGGCCCGCGGCGGAATAGCCGCACCACACAATCCTAAGTGGAAAAGGAGACTTCCATGAAACGCTTTGCACTCCTCGCTGCACCTGCCCTTCTGGCTTCGGCCGCCTTTGCCCAGGCCACGCTGCCTGAAGTTGCGGATGCCGATGGCAACGGAACCTGGTCGCTGGCCGAGCTTCAGGCGGTCTGGACGGATCTCAACGAGGAAACCTTTGCCAAGATCGATACCGGTGCCGACGGCGAGGTCGACCAGACCGAGTTGCAGGCGGCGCTGGATGGCGGCGTGATCACCGCTCCGGAAGCTTCGGGCGGCTGACGAGGGGCGCGCTCGTCGTTCGACTTCGTCGCTCCTCGCTGATTTCCGACGAGGAGACGAAGTCGAACGAGGAGGTTTCGCCTAAAGCCCAGCAGCCAGGCGCGCGGCCTGATCGATCGCGCGCTTGGCGTCCAGTTCGGCGGCCACATCCGCCCCGCCGATCCGATGGTGCGGAATGCCGCGCCGCTCCAGTTCGGCGCTTAGGCCGCGTTCCGGTTCCTGCCCCGCGCACAGCACCACGGCATCGACCGCAATCAGTTCCGGCTGTTCCCGCCCCGGTCCGTGGCTGATCCACAGGCCCTCGGACGTGAGCCGTTCGTAGTTGACCCCGCCCTGCATCCTGACCCGCTTCATCGCCAGGCTCGCCCGGTGAATCCAGCCGGTGGTCTTGCCCAGGCCGCGCCCCGGCTTTTCCGCCTTGCGCTGGAGAAGGTGCACCTCGCGCGCCGGGGGATGCGGCTTCGGCCCCTCGGGGTCCAGCCCGCCGCGATCTTCCCACGGCGCGGTGACGCCCCACTCCTGCCGCCAGAGGCCTGCGTCCAGCGTCGGGCTTGTGCCTTCGTGTACCAGCGTCTCGGCCACATCAAAGCCGATCCCGCCCGCCCCCACCACGGCGACCCGGCGGCCCAGGTCGGCGCCTTGCAGCACGTCGATATAGGACAGGACCTTGGCCCCGGGTTCGACCGGAATTCCCGGATCGCGCGGGGTGACGCCGGTTGCGATGACCACCTCGTCGAAACCCGCCAGATCGTCCGCCGTGGCCGCATGGCCCAGCCGCAGTGTGATCCCCGACACGCGCAGCATCGTGGCGAACCAGTCGACCAACCCGTGGAACTCTTCCTTCCCCGGCACCTGTTTCGCCAGATTCAGCTGCCCGCCCACCTGCGGCGCCTTGTCGAACAGCGTGACCTGATGGCCCCGCCCGGCGGCCACGATGGCGGTCATCATCCCCGCAGGCCCGGCCCCCACGACGGCCACCCGCTTCGCGGTCTCGGCGTGCGTATATACAAGCTCTGTCTCATGGCAGGCGCGCGGGTTTACCAGGCAGGAGGTCAGCTTGCCGCTGAACGTATGGTCCAGGCAGGCCTGGTTGCAGGCTATGCAGGGCGCGATCTCGCGGGCCCGCCCGCTGGCCGCCTTCGCGATGAAATCGGCATCCGCCAGCCAGGGCCGCGCCATCGACACCATGTCTGCCGCGCCCGTCGCCAACAGCTTCTCGGCCACCTCGGGCGTGTTGATCCGGTTCGAGGTGATGACCGGTATATACACTTCCGGCCGCAGCCGCGCTGTCAGATGCGCAAAGCCCGCCCGGGGGACCGAGGTCGCTATCGTCGGCACCCGCGCCTCGTGCCAGCCGATGCCAGTGTTGAGGACCGACGCGCCCGCACCCTCGATGGCCTTGGCCAGCGTCACGACCTCGTCCCAGGTCGAGCCATCCGGCACCAGGTCGATCAGCGAAATGCGGTAGACCAGCACCGGATCGGGTCCCATCGCCGCGCGGACGCGGGCCACCACCTCGACCGGCAGGCGCATCCGGTTGGCATAATCGCCGCCCCAGCGATCGGTGCGGCGGTTGGTGTGGGTCACCAGGAACTGGTTCAGGAAATAGCCTTCCGACCCCATCACCTCGACCCCATCATACCCCGCCTCGATGGCCCGGGCGGCGGCGGTGGCGATGTCGGCGATCTGCTTCTCGATCCCTTCCTCATCCAGCTCATGCGGCGGGAAGGGAGAGATCGGTGACTTGATCGGCGACGGCGCGACACATTCCTTGCCATAGGCATAGCGCCCGGCATGCAGGATCTGCATCGCGATATGGCCGCCTTCGGCATGGACGGCGTCGGTCACGCGGCGGTGGTTGGCGATGTCCTTGTCCGAGAAGAGACGCGCCGCGCCGGGGAACACCCCGCCTTCGCGGTTCGGGGCCATGCCGCCGGTGACGATCAGCCCGGCCCCGCCCCGCGCGCGGGCCGCGTAGAACGCCGCGACCCGGTTCCAGTCGCCAGTCTCCTCCAGCCCCGTGTGCATCGAGCCCATCAGGCTGCGGTTGCGCAGGGTCACCCCGGACAAGGTGATCGGCGACAGAAGGTGCGGATAGTCGGTCATGCGTGTCTCCCTTGGCGCCGCAGAATGGCGAAGCCCGCGCGCGGCGTCACCCGGAACGCGACGTCAAAGAATGACGACCTGCGCGGGGTCCAGAAGCCAGGGCGCGATGATGCCGCAGGTGTCGGCGAGAGGGAGAAGCGTCTCCGGCACCTCCATCCCGATCACCCGGGCCATGAAATCGGCCCGCGCGGCGCAGCGGCGCATCAGGTTCGGATGCCGCTCGGCCAGCGCCGCGCGCAGGTCGGCATGGGCGATGACATAGCCGTCCTCCATCCGGGTCGAGCCCCAGCGGGGATGCGCCGGGATCACGTCCATCTGCATCGCCATCCCCGAGGCGAGCGGGATGTCCGACCCCGGCATGATGGGCGAGGACATCCATTCATCGAGCCCGATCAGGTGGCCGGGGTTCAGCGTGATGCCAAAGTCGGCGGGCAACCGGTCATGGATCATCGCCCAGACCGCGCCCCCCGCCACGCCCGGTTTCATCATCGCGCACCACTGCGACATGGCATGGGCGTAGGGGTAGACGAAGTCCTCCAGATATCCCGCCGCGCTGGCAGGCAGGTCGCCCGGGCCCCGCGCCATCCAGCCTGCCCGGCAGATGTTCGACCCCCAATACGCGATGTTGAAGCTGGCGGGAACCCCGCGCCGGATGCGGTCGCCGATGGGGCCTGACAGACCCGGCGTGTCGCCCATCGCGAAGGTCAGGTGACAGCCAAGCGGCAGGCCACCGACCCGTGCCGCCTCGACGGCGGCGAAATCGGTCATGCCCTCCTGCAGCGCAAAGACCATGCGCTTCAGGGCCGAGGCCGCCATGTGGTTCGAAAACTCCAACCGGGCGATATCGTCGACGCTGACCCGGGCGCGCAATCCGTGGCCGGGATGCATGAAAAGTGCAGTCGCGTTTTCCACCCGGCCTGCCCGCTGCCGCAGCGGGTCGGCGAGGAAGGCGGGGATATCCAGCGCCAGGGCCGGGTCCGCGCCCGGCGGCAGCTCGTCGGCAACGTACCACTTCCAGCCCACCGCGCCGACCTTGACCCCCGCCGGGACGACCTCGTCCAGCCATTCCCACAGGCGTTTCGACCCGCGCGGCTGGCTCGGCAGCGACAAGGATGCGCAAAGCCCGGTGCGCACCCGACCAGCGGCCACCAGAGGCGAGACCACGGTATAGGCCAGGCATTCATTCCCCGCGATCAACAGCGCATCATCGGGCGTGACCACCAGCACCGCCTCTTCGAACCGGGGATCAAAGCCGGTCAGCCAGTGCAGGTTCGCCGCATGTTCGCGGTCGCCATAGATCACCAGTGCCGCATAGCCCGCCCCGGCCATCGCGGCGCGGACCGCCGCCAGCCGCGCCTCGGCCTCGGCCAGCGAAAAGGCGGGCGGCAGGTCCGGGGTCCCGTTGTCTGGCCAATCCAGGCGCTGCAGTCTGGTCATCGCATCCTCCCCCTGACGCGGTACGTCCTCAGGTCAGAGGAGGGCACGAAGTCGCCCGCGAGGCAAGAAGATAGCTTCCTTGCGAATCCCGCCGCCCGCGCCTATATCGACCCCTGAGAGGTTGGCGCGGGCAGGCGCCTCGCCAACCCGGTCAGGTCCGGAAGGAAGCAGCCGTAACGAGCCCCGCTTGGGTCGTTGTCCAGCCTCTCACCCCGGCTGCTGCGCTAGTCCGCAGCCACGCCGGTTCCACCGATGCCCCCATCCTGATCCACCGGAGTTTTTTGCTGCGGGCTGCAGGCCTGCAAAAGCAGCAGCGCAATCAGAACAAAGGTCCGCATTACTGGTCCGTCCCGCTCTCTTCGGTGGTGTAGAAATAGCCGCCAGCCCGAAACCGTCGGGTTCCGGGACTCACGATCTGCAGCGCAGCAGCCTCGGCGGCTAGGTCTTTCAGAAGCGCCATCTGCCCGGCGCGAAACGTCCGTTCCAACGTCGCTACGGCCTCGGGGCTCAACTGGTTGAAGTGCGCGGCCCGTTCGAAGAACGGCGCTTCGGCCGAGAGGATGTTCCCCGTCGCCGCTGCGAGGAAATCGCCCGCATTGTCGGCGAAGTATTCCAGCTGGGCTTCTGACCCTGCATGGGGCTGATAGCTCGCCTGTTCCAGCTTAAGCCTTCCCTCGGCAGTCTGCGACACCGTCCCCGCTGCCAGAAGCTGGTCGAGCATCGTCCGCGGGTGAACGTCGCGGCGGATGCCCTGCGCGAGCAGTTCGAACGTAGCGCCGTCGCCGGTTCGGTCCAGGTCCCGCCCGGTGAAGCGCGGATCGGTCCGCCAAACCTGGACCAGCCGGGCCAGATGGTTGACTTTGCGCGGTGCGGGCTCTCCGTCCGGCAAGGCTGAGAGCCGCACAACCTCACGGCGCTGCAGGCCCGTCATTACAGAAATCCGGCTGTCGGTCGCTTGCGGGCCGGCAATCCCCCGTGCCGACTGAACATAGTGCAGCTTCAGCCGTTCCGTGGCCGCACCGATCAGCACTCCTTGTCGGACCAGAAGCCGTGCAAGCGGGGCGAGGATGGAGTCAAGGAAGCGCGACATGTGTGCTTATTGCACATTTTTATTGCCAAGCAAGATGAATCTGTGTATGTGCAAATTACACATCTCTAGAGGAGCCCGCTGATGCGCGCATTGATCCTTGTCCACCTCTTGCTGGCCACCGCCTGCACGCATAGCACTCAGCTCACCTCTGGCGCCGAATACCTAGCCGCGACCGGCCCGGCAGGTGCGAGCGAAATCGATGCGGACATTGCCCGGATCGCGGCGGTCGAACCGAACCTAAGCTTTCCGGCAAAGATCGGGATTGCGCGGATCGTAAACGGTGACCTTACGACCCCCGATGCCGAAGAAGGCGCGCTTTTGGCCGACATGATCGCCCGCCACCCCGAGATGGGTGAGTTCGTGCCGATCAGTCCCCTTGTCTCAGCACTGGTCAACGGGGCGAACACCACCACGGTCGCCGGGAAGACTTCGACCATCGACGAGATCCGCCGGGCGGCGGCGCGCCAGCACCTTGATCACGTCCTGATTTACGAGATCGGCACCCGCAGCAGCGAGCGTGACACTCCGTTCGCGTTTGCCGATGCAACGTTGATTGGCGGGGCTTTCCTGCCGACCCGTAGCTTCAAGATCGCCGGGGTTGGCCAGGCCATTCTGGTCGACGTGCGCAATGGCTTTCCGTACGGTACAGCGACGGTGTCTGAAGACATTTCAGGCCTTGGACGCAGCTTCGGGACTGATCGGCGGTCTGAAGCCTTGCGTAAGCGCGCGACCGCCAAGGTGGCCAAGGCTCTGGTGCCAGAAATCGAGGCGATGCTGATAGACCTTCGCAAGGGCCTTGGCGAGTGACACGCGGTATGCCCGCTCGACGTGCGCCGAGATGCGCTAGTCCAGGATCGCCGACCACAGCACCGCGTTGCGCCGGGTGAAGGGCGGGATGTGGCCGATGCTGTGCAGCCCGAAATCGGCGGGGCGCAGCACTTTCTGCTCCTTCACCGCCTCGGGATACAGCGCCCGCGCCCGCCAGACCGCGGCCGGGGGCACCAGGTCGTCATCCGCCACCGCGATCATCCGCAGTCGCGCCGTCACCCGGGCCACATCGGGCAGCGGCAGGGTCCGGCCCACATCTGACAGATGCCAGCCGCGCGTCGTGCACCAGCGCCGCCAGTCTTCATACACTCCGCGCGGCAGGTCGGCGCCCAGACCGACGAGTGTTCCCGGCAGATACCCCGCCACGGCGGCAAGCGCCCGCACTGGCGGAGACCAGAACACCCGCGCCTTCCACTGATAGCGCCAGGGGTGGTCGCTGACATGGGTCAGCCCCGCCCCGATGGTGATCGCGCGGGTCACCCGGCCCATCGCCTCGTGCCAGCCCATCCAGAGCCCCCCGACCGAATGCCCCAGCACCCAAAGCTCGGTCTCGGGATACAGCCGCGCCAGCGTCGCCAGCGCCGCCGCCTGGTCAAGCCGCCCCCAGTCCGCCAGCGTCGCCTTCGACTGCCGCAAAGGACGGCGACGAGAGGCCCCGAAGTCGCGATAGTCATAAGTCAGGACCGCAAGGTCCCTTTCCCGCGCCGCCCACTCGGCGAAACCCCGGTAGTACCCGGCGGGCGCACCCGTCGCGCCATGGATCACCAGTGCCGCGCGGGGGGTCCCCTTCGGCCGCACGATCCGCCCACGCAACAGGGCGCCGTCGCTGCGGATATCCAGGTCCTCGGCGTTTGTCGTCTGAAGCGTTGCATCCAGCATGGCTGCCTCCGTCATTAGACCGATTGGTCTAGTAACATGACTGGACCGAATGGTCTAGTCTTTTCCTGCGCGACCTGACTTCCTATGTTGACGGCATGAGCGATGATCTGCCCACCCGTGACCGTCTGATCCAGGCTGCCACGCGCCTGTTCCGCCAGCGCGGGTACGAAGGCGCGGGCCTGGCCGAGATCCTGGCCGAGGCGGGGGTGCCGAAGGGCTCGCTGTATCACCATTTCCCCGACGGCAAGGCCGACCTCGCCTGCGCTGCCGCCGACTGGACCGCGTCCGAGATCATCCGGGTGATCGACGACAGCTTTCGCGCCGCGCCCGACTGGCGGCACGGGGTCACGACCTTCTGCTACAAGATGGCCAAGCTGTTCGACATCCTGCACAGCGCCGATGCCTGCCCGATCTTCGGCCTCTTGTTCGAAGGCCCCGACCAGGACCGGTTCCGCGCGCAGGCCGAACAATCCTTCGACCGCATCATCGCCGCCATCGCCCGCCATGGGGTCGGCCTGGGCATGGCCCCGGACGCGGCGCATGAGGCTGCCGAGACCTTCATCATCGGCTTCCAGGGCAGCTGGACGCTGGCCCGGATGCGGCGCGATTCGAACGTCCTGCGCGGGATGCCAGCGCGGCTTTACGGCCCCCTGCCTGCGGCTGCCCACTGAAACTGCTCCGGCGTCTCGACCGCGCAGGGCCTGACCGCGCGCAGCCGCTCCAGCGCGACTGGGGCTTCCTCGCCGACCTCGACCATCAGCCGAAGGGCCGCCGTCCCTGATCGGCCGCAGCCGCCCATGCAATGCACCCAGACCTTGCCGCCCGCCGCCAGCACCGCCCGCGCCCGGGTTGAGGCCGCGGGCCAAGCCGCCAGGGTCTGCCCGACGGGCGCGCCGTAGTCGCCAATGGGCAGGTGCAGCCAGTCGACACCCGCCTCGGCCAGGTCCTCGGGCAACCCCGCCGCTCCCTTCCCCGCCAGTTCATCTGCCGTGGTCATCGTCAGCGCCAGCCCTGGTCCCCAGCGCAGCAGCTGCGTCAGGTCGCCCGCATAGTCGCCACCCCGCCCCGGCATCGGCCCCAACCCCAGCACACCCCCGCCGACTGCCAGCTCTGCAATGACCATCGCGCCCTTCCCGGTGGACCTTCCGCCCCCCGCGCCCTAATCTCCCCCGGACTCACGAGGGGTTCCATGTCCGACGAGAAAGCCTACCAGGTCCTTGCCCGCAAGTACCGACCCGAGACTTTTGCCGACCTCGTCGGGCAAGAGGCGATGGTGCGCACCCTGAAGAACGCCTTTGCGGCGGACCGGATCGCGCATGCTTTCGTGATGACCGGCATCCGGGGGACGGGGAAGACCACTACCGCCCGCATCATCGCCAAGGGGCTGAACTGCGTCGGTCCGGACGGCACCGGCGGCCCCACCACCGAGCCCTGCGGGCAGTGCGAGCCCTGCCGCGCCATCGCCGAAGGCCGCCACGTCGACGTGCTGGAGATGGACGCGGCCTCCCGCACCGGGGTCGGCGACATCCGCGAGATCATCGACTCGGTCCACTACCGGGCGGCTTCGGCGCGATTCAAGGTCTACATCATCGACGAAGTGCACATGCTGTCGACCGCGGCCTTCAACGCGCTTCTGAAGACGCTGGAGGAACCTCCGGCGCATGTGAAATTCATTTTCGCCACCACCGAAATCCGCAAGGTCCCCGTCACCGTCCTGTCGCGCTGCCAGCGCTTTGACCTGAAACGGATCGAGCCCGAGGTGATGATCGCCCTTCTGCGCAAGATCGCGACGGCGGAAGGCGCGGCGATTGGCGATGACGCGCTGGCGCTTATTACCCGCGCCGCCGAAGGCTCGGCCCGCGATGCGACCAGCCTTCTTGACCAGGCGATCAGCCACGGGGCTGGAGAGACGACCGCCGACCAGGTCCGCGCCATGCTGGGCCTGGCCGACCGGGGCCGCACGCTGGACCTGTTCGACCTGGTGATGAAGGGCGACGCTGTGGCCGCGCTGGCCGAGCTTTCCGCGCAATACGCCGACGGCGCCGACCCGATGGCCGTCCTGCGCGACCTGGCCGAGATCACGCACTGGATTTCCGTCATCAAGATCAACCCCTCTGCCGCCGAGGACCCGACTACTCCGCCCGACGAACAGATCCGCGGCACCGACATGGCCGCCCGCCTGCCGATGCGCGCCTTGACCCGCATGTGGCAGATGCTTCTGAAGGCGATCGAAGAGGTGTCACTCGCCCCGAACGCCATGATGGCCGCCGAGATGGCGATGATCCGGCTGACCCATGTCGCCGACCTGCCCGACCCCGAAACGCTGGTGAAAAAGCTGCAGGACAGCCCGCGTCCCCCGCCGATGCCGGGCGGCGCGCCTGCGGGCGGCGGTGGCACGGTCCATTCCCCGCGCATGGCCCCGACCCACTCGGCGCCGACCCGCGGCCCGACGATGTCCGCCGCCGCCCCGGCGCTGGCCGAAAGCCAGCTGCAGGTCTACGCCAGCTTCGAACAGGTGGTCGAGCTGATCCGGCAGAAGCGCGACATCCTCCTCTTGAACGAGGTCGAGATGGGCCTCCGCCTCGTCCGCTATGCCCCCGGAAGGATCGAGTTCGAACCCGCCCCCGGCGCGAAGCCCGACCTTGCCGCCCGGCTGGGACAACGCTTGCAGGGCTGGACCGGGGCGCGGTGGGGCGTCTCGGTCGTCTCGACCGGAGGCCAGCCCACCATCGCCGAAAGCCGCGACAGCGAACTGGCGCAGGTCCGGGCCGAAGCCGCCGACAACCCGGTGGTCCAGGCAATCCTGACCGCCTTCCCCGGAGCGCGCATCGCCGAGGTCCGCTCGCCCGAAGCAATCACCGCCGCCGCCGCCGAAACCGCTCTGCCGACCGCCGAGCCCGAGGCCGACGACGACTGGGATCCGTTCGAGGCATGATCCGCCGCGCGACGCCAGCCGATGCGGCAACGCTTGCGCGGCTGAACACCCATGTCCAGGGCTGGCACGCCGCGCACTATCCCGAGGCCTTCTATCCCGACCCCGACCCAAAGGCCCTTGCGGCCTACTTCGCCGACCGCCTGGCCGACCCCGCCTGCACGGCCTTCCTCGCCGGCGATCCGGCAACCGGCTACGCGCTCTGCCAGCTTTACACCCGCGAGACCTCGATCTTTTCCCCCGGCTATCGCCGCCTGATGGTCGACCACATCGCCGTCGCCCCCGAGGCCCGTCGCCAGGGCCAAGGCCGCGCGCTGCTTCAGGCCGCAAGGACCCTCGCCCGCGACCTCAAGGCCGACGAGATCATGCTGGATACCTGGGCCGCCAACACCGAGGCCCAGGCCTTCTTCCGCGCGAATGGCTTTGAGCCCCGCCGAATGCTGTTCCGCGCCCTGCCCTAAGCTTGCACCCCGCCCCAGCACGCCGTATCTCTGGGGAAACAGAGAGGGAACGATATGCTGAAAGGCTTCGGCGGGTTGGGCGGGCTTGGCGACATGGCCAAGATGATGAAATCCGCCCAGGAAATGCAGGGCAAGCTGGTGGAGCTGCAGGAGGAACTGGCCCGCACCATCGTCACGGGCGAGGCCGGGGCTGGTCTCGTCAAGGCCCGCGCGACGGCCAAGGGCGAGGTCACGGGGCTGGACATCGACCCGTCGATCCTGGTGCCGTCCGAAAAAGAGGTGGTCGAGGACCTGATCCTTGCCGCAATCCACGACGTGCAACTGAAGGCCAAGGCGCGCAGCGAACAGGAGATGGCGAAGCTTGCCGAAGGCCTGGGCCTGCCTCCGGGCATGAAGCTGCCGTTCTGATCTGATGACACGGGACGACACCGGCATCGAGGCGTTGATCGAGCTGATGGCCCGCCTGCCGGGTCTTGGCCCAAGGTCTGCCCGCCGCGCCGTCTTGTCGTTGTTGAAAAAGCGTGGCCAGCTGATGGCCCCGCTGGCCCAGGCGCTGGCCGAGGTCGCGCTGACCGCCAAGGACTGCCGGGTCTGTGGCAACATCTCGACGACCGAGGTCTGCGGCATCTGCAGCGACCCAGCCCGTGCGACGGGGGAAATCTGCGTAGTGGAGGATGTGGCCGACCTTTGGGCGATGGAACGGGGTCAGGTCTTCCGCGGCCGCTACCATGTGCTGGGCGGCACCCTCTCGGCGCTGGACGCCATCGGCCCCGAGGAGCTTGGCATCCCCCGCCTTGCCGCGCGCGTGGCCGAGGAGGGGACGCGCGAGGTCATCCTGGCGCTGAACGCCACGGTCGACGGCCAGACCACCGCGCATTACATCGCCGATGCACTGTCCGGGACCGAGGCCCAGATCACCACGCTCGCCCAAGGCGTCCCCATCGGGGGAGAGCTTGACTACCTCGACGATGGCACCATCGGTGCCGCCCTCCGCGCCCGCCGCAGGATTTGACGCCACCGCTCCTCGATGACTTCGTCACTCGTCGCTGACCTCCCGACGAGAAGCCGAAGGCGAACGAGGAGGCGTTCAGAGGCTCAAAAGTCCCGGCAAGTCCTCCATCCGGTGGAACAACGGCACGCCCAGGTCTGTCAGCTGGCGCGCGGTCGGAGTGTCCGGCCCATGTTCGGCATAGCCCAGAACCCGCATCCCCGCCGCAAGCCCGGCCCGCGCGCCCGAGGCGCTGTCCTCGATCACCACGCAGCCCGACGGCTCCGCCCCGCAGGCCTGCGCCGCCTGCAGATAGACATCCGGCGCGGGCTTGGGCGCGCCGATCGCCTGCCCGGACAGCACCACCCGGAACCGGTGCATCAGCCTGTGCTGGCCGAGGGTGATCTGCATCTTTTCCATCGACCCGTTCGACCCCATCGCATAGGGCACCCCCGCCGCATCCAGCCGGTCCAGGACGTCAACCACCCCAGCGATCAGCGGCACACCCGCCGCCAGCATTGCATACATCCGGTCATAGAACCGGGCGACCCAGTCCCCCGGCAACCGCGCCCCCGCCTCGCGGGCCCGGTTCGCCACCATCTCGACCGTGCCGCCCACAAAGCGCGTCTCGAACTCCTCCTCCGTCAGCGGCAGCCCATGCGCGGCGAGATCCTCGCGGAACATCCGGAAGGTCATCCGCTCGCTGTCGACGATCACGCCGTCACAGTCGAATAGAACGGCTTCAGGGCGGGTCATGCGGCTTTCCACTTGGAGATGCGACGTCGAAGGTCCTCCGGTGTCACGCCGTCAGGAAGAGCTTCATCCGGCACAAGCAAAGCTTGATAGGGCAAGATCAGTAACAAGGTTGCGTCATCCATGCGCACGATCTCGATGATCTCACGCCAGGACAATTGCGTTCCCTGCGCATTCACCCCTGCGGGGCCGATGCTAAGAGTTGCGACAGGTCGGTTCCGGATTGGAGCGGCATCCGCGGCCGCCGCCATACGACGCTGTGACAAGTGCCGCAACAGGTCGTGGACGACAAAGAAGGCAAGTCCCGGAAGCAGCCATTTTGCGCCATCTCCGGGGTGGGACGCACTTGCTTGCACGGTGAAGAACACCGCGAAAAAGCCAATTAGAGCTGCAGGGGTTGCAAAGCGAGCAATCGACCGCCTGGCAACTCGGTTGTTGAAGGCGCGCTCTATGCGCCGCACGCGCTCTGTCCTTGGGTCGTAAGTTACAAGAATCTCGTTCATACCACCCTCACCAGAGTCACCACCGTATCCCCATATTTCCGCTGGTCCACCTGGTCGAACCCCTCCGGCACCACGGGGCCCGCGCCTTCCTCCCAGACGACCATTGCCTCCGGGGCCAGCCAGCCCCCGATCCGCGCCGCGGCCAGCGTCACCTCGCCCAACCCTTTGCCATAGGGCGGGTCAAGGAACACCAGCCCGTAGCCCGCCCCCACATTCGCCCCCAGCTTCCGCGCGTCCTGGCGAAGGACCCTCGTCTCCCCCTCAGCCCGCATCTTGCCGATGTTCGCCCGGATCAGCGCCAGCGCCTTCACCCCGTCATCGACGAACGTCACCTCCGCCGCCCCGCGGCTCAAGGCCTCCAGCCCCAGCGCCCCGGTCCCGGCGAACAGGTCCAGCACTCGCGCCCCCGCAACCGGGTTGCCATGCGCGTTGATCAGCAGGTTGAAGATCGCCTCGCGCACCCGGTCGGAGGTGGGCCGCAGATGCGCCGCGACATCGCCCTCGCCCACCTCGGCAAGCTTCAGTCCGCGACGGCTTCCGCCAATGATCCGCATGTCCGCTCCGCGCTGGTCTCCCCTGTCCCGTCCGGGGAGAGGGGCCGGGGGTGAGGGGGTCAGGCCTTCAGCAGCGCCTTCAGGTCGGGGGTCGATACGATCACCTCGGGTGCCGGCGATTTGCCCATCTCGATCAGCCGCTTGCCGACCATGTAGGCCCGGCCGTCGTTCATCGCGTCCACGGCCAGCAGGTCCGCGCCGCGATAGTACCAGAAGCTGACCGCCTCGCCCTCGCCCTTGCGGGTCGCGACATGGTCATAGCCGATGTTCAGCCCGGCGATCTGCAGCTTGAGGTCGTACTGATCCGACCAGAACCAGGGCTTGGCCTGATAGGGCTGGCCTGCCCCCAGGATGTTCGCCGCCACCGCCTCGGCCTGGTCGATGGCATTGCCGACCGACTCCAGCCGGATGCGCCCGCCCTGCCAGGGGAAGGACGCGCAGTCCCCCGCCGACCAGATCGATTGGTCCGAGGTCCGGCCCAGCTCATCCGTGGCGATCCCGTTGTCGAGGACCAGCCCCGCCTGTTCGGCAAGATGCGTATTCGGCGTGATCCCCACCCCCACGATCACGAAGTCCGCGGGCAGGGTCCGCCCGTCCTTCAGGAGCGCGCCTTCCACCCGGTCGTCGCCGATCAACCGGTCGAGGCCCGTTGATTCCTGCAACTTCACCCCATGCGCCTGGTGCATCGCCCGCACGAAATCCGAGGTCTCGGGCGCCGCCACCCGCTGCAGAATGCGCGGGGCCATTTCCAGCACCGTCACCTCGAGCCCCAGCTTCGAGGCCACCGCCGCCGCCTCCAGCCCGATGTAGCCGCCGCCCACTATGATGACCTTGCGGCCCGCAACGAACTCGCCCCGCATCGCGTCGACATCGGCCAGGGTCCGCACCGTATAGACGCCCTCTAGCGACCCGCCAATGGACGCAGGCAAGCGACGGGGGGTAGAGCCCGTAGTCAGCGCCAGATGGTCATACTCCAGCGCCTCGCCGCCCACCGTCACCGTCTTCGCCACCGGATCAACGGCCGTCACTGGCTGGCCCAGCCGCATCTCCACCCGGTTCTCCGCCCAGAACTCGGGCGCGCGCAGCCAGAGGCGGTCTTCCTCCATCTCGCCCAGAAGATAGGCCTTCGATAGCGGCGGGCGCTGGTAGGGCGGCGCGGGCTCGTCGCCCAGCATCACGATCTCGCCGTCATGGCCCAGGGTACGCAGCTTCGCCGCCAGTGCCGCCCCGGCCTGCCCTGCCCCAACGATCACCACGCGCATCCGCCGTCCCCCCTCTGGCATGTTCCGCGCCGGACCCTATAACCCAAGGCAGGACGGGCGCAACGCGCCGTGACAACGAGGGATCGAAAATGACGATTGCAGAAGGTTCGAAACTTCCCGAGGCCACGCTTCTCAAGATGGGCGACGCCGGGGCCGAGGCGGTGAAACTGTCGGACAAGCTCAAGGGCCGCAAAGTGGTGATCTTCGGGCTTCCCGGCGCCTATACCGGGACCTGTTCCACCGCCCATGTCCCCAGCTTCATCCGCACCGCGAAGAAATTCGCCGACAAGGGCGTGGACGAGATCATCTGCGTGGCCGTCAACGACCCCTTCGTGATGAAGGCCTGGGGCGAGGCGACCGGGGCCACCGCCGCCGGGATCACCATGCTGGGCGATGCGGATGCAAGCTTCACCAAGGCCATCGGTCTCACCTTCGACGTGCCGCACCTTGGCTTCTTCGCCCGGTCCAAACGCTATTCGCTTCTGGCCGAGGACGGGGTGGTGACGAAGTACAACCCGGAAACCGGCACCGGCTGCGAGATTTCGGCTGGCGAACACCTCTTGTCGCAGCTCTGACCGACCGCTCATCGCAGCCTTCGGCGCTCTTCGCTGCCCCGAGGAGAAGCCGAAGGCGCACGACGAGGGGCCGTCACCCCTCGCGCACGTGACGCTGGAAGGCGCGCTTCAAGAGGTCCAGCTCGGAACGGAGCAGGCTGACTTCGGCACGAATGTCCTCGTCCAGCGGCACCCCGGCGACCAAGGTGAACTCAGCCAGCGTTTCCCCGCCCGACCGCAGCACGAAGGTCTGCACGCCCTCGTTCAGCGCCCAGGCCGGGATCGGCACCCGGACGGTGAACTGCCCGGCCTTGCCCGGTTTCGGGGAGACCTCGACACCTTCGACCGTCCGCCCTGCGTGCAGCGCCTCGACGACCGGCGCATCGCCAGCCCCGCTCAGTGCGCCTTCCCAGACCCCGCCCGCGATCCGCGTCTGCACCAGCGTCATTCCGGTCGCCTTGGCCATGCTGCCCCCTTACAGTTCCGCCCGTGGCCGACGGCTGACCAGCACATCCCGGATCACGATGCGGCTCATCGCGACATCGTTCAGGATCAGGTCGACCCAGGCGCGTTCGACGCGTTTTTCGTTGATGTCGGCATAGGCCAGATCGAACTCGGCCAGCTTGTCGCGCCCGTCTTGCGGCAGGCTGCTCACCGGCTGCGACAGGTTCGGCCCGTGCTTGATGTTCAGCCGGGCATAGCCGCGGAACGGCGCGTCGGTCTCGACCACCAGTTCGACCCGCACCAGATGCCGCGCCTTCAGCCCGTCGATGGCCGCCTGCGGCAAGTTCATCGCGACCGACAGGAAGGTGCCCTTGAAGCCGAAGACATCCAGCGCCAGCCCGTAGGGCGCGCGGTCCTCGGCCTGAGTATTGCGGACCTGCCGCGCCACCACTTCGCCCAACGGGCAGTCGTGATACAGCGCCAGGTTCTCGCCCAGGGCCGTCCGGTCGCCCTGGGCGATGATCCCGGGTTCGGCGATGGCCCCGCGCCACAGATCGGGGCGCCAGGACCAGTCGGTGCCCAAGGGCATCTGCGGCAGGCCAGAGTTCAGCGACGGCACTGCCAGCCGCGCATCGGCGGCCTGGATGACCCGGTCCAGGTGCCGCCGCATGCCGCGCGCCTCGGTCCGCAGGGCGCGCACCTCAAAACCGTCCAGGTCGTCCACCGCATTGGCCAGTCGCGCCCAGCGCCGCTCGGCCCGCTTTTGATGCCAGCCCTCGATGCCCCGGGAAATGCCGCTGGCCATCGGCCTTACTGGTCCATGTAGACGTGGCTTTCGCCCTTCGCCCCTGGATGCGTCACCGCCCCCCAGCGCGCGCCACCGCAAAGCTTGGCGAACTTGTGCACCGCGCCCGAGGTGTAAGCCGTCTTGCGCGGCCCCTTCCATTCCGTCTTGCGCTTGGCCAGTTCCTCATCCGACAGCGCGACCGACAGCTCTCCGGTCACCGCGTTCAGCGTGATGACATCGCCGTTCTTGAGAAGAGCAATCGGCCCGCCATGCGCCGCCTCGGGGCCGACGTGGCCCACGCAGAAGCCCCGCGTCGCGCCCGAGAACCTGCCATCGGTGATCAGCGCCACCTTCTTGCCCATGCCCTGGCCGGACAGGGCGGCGGTGGTCGACAGCATCTCACGCATTCCCGGCCCGCCAGCGGGGCCTTCGTTGCGGATGACGATGACCTCGCCCTCCTTGTATTCCCGCGCCTTGACGGCGGCGAACGCATCTTCCTCACATTCGAAGACGCGCGCCGGGCCGGTGAAGACCTGTTCGGCCTCGGTCATGCCTGCGACCTTCACGATGGCCCCGTCGGGTGCCAGGTTGCCCTTCAGGCTGACCACGCCGCCCGTCTTGGTGATGGGGCTGTTGATGTGGTAGATCACCCGCCCGTCGGCCTCGCCCCGGATCTCGTCCAGGGACTCGCCCAGCGTCTTGCCTGACGCGGTGATGCAGTCGAGGTGCAGCAGGCCTTCCTTCGCCAGCTCCTTCATCACCACGGCCACGCCACCGACCTCGTGCAGGTCCTTCGCCACGTACTTCCCGCCCGGACGCAGGTCGACGAAATAGGGCGTGTCCTTCATGCAGGCCGCCACGTCGAACAGATCGAAGTCGATCCCCGCCTCATGCGCGATGGCGGGCAGGTGCAGCGCCGCGTTGGTCGAGCCGCCGGTGCAACCCACGACGCGGGCGGCATTCTCCAGCGACTTGCGCGTCACGATGTCCCGCGCGCGGATGTTCTTCTCGATCAGGTTCATGACCGCCACGCCCGACGCCTCGCAGAACTGGTCGCGGGATTCATAAGGCGCAGGCGCGCTGGACGAATTCAGCAGCGCCAGACCGATCGCTTCCGACACGCAGGCCATCGTGTTGGCCGTATACTGCGCCCCGCAGGCACCCGAGGAGGGGCAGGCGACCTTTTCCATGATCGCAAGCTCGACGTCCGACAGGTTCCCGGCCTGGTGCTTGCCCACAGCCTCGAACATGTCCTGCACGGTGATGTCCTGGCCCTGATAGCGGCCCGGCAGGATCGACCCGCCATAGATGAAGACCGACGGCGTGTTCAGCCGCACCATCGCCATCATCATCCCCGGCAAGGACTTGTCGCAGCCCGCCAGACCCACGATCGCGTCATAGCAATGCCCGCGCATCGTCAGCTCGACCGTATCCGCAATGGCATCACGGCTGGCAAGCGAGGACCGCATCCCCTCGTGCCCCATCGCGATCCCGTCGGTCACGGTGATCGTGGTGAACTCGCGCGGGGTGCCGCCGCCCTTCTTCACGCCCTGCTTCACGACCTGAGCCTGCCGGTTCAGCGCGATGTTGCAGGGGGCCGCCTCGTTCCAGCAAGTCGCCACGCCCACCCAGGGCTGGTGGATTTCTTCCTCGGTGATCCCCATCGCATAGAAGTAGCTGCGGTGCGGAGCGCGCGCCGGGCCTTCGGTCACATGGCGGCTGGGAAGCTTCGACTTGTCGAAACGCGGGTTGGTCATGACGGCTCCTTGCGGGCAATGGGCATGCGTTGGCTCGCCGCAAGGGATAAAGGCCCGCCCCGCCCGGGGCAAGCCGATTTGGGCATCAGGTGCTGGAGCCGTTGATCGCCACGGTCGCACTTTGCATCAGGCCGTCCAGCTGCAGCCGCAAGCTGTCGACTATGCCGACATAGGCGTCGAGGAAACCGCCCAGCGCCGGAATGGCCTGTCTCAGGGCATCGGCGCTGATGTAGAGGGCCGAGGCGAGGATCGCGATGGTCATCACCAGAAGGAAACCGCTGCGGAACCCGCTGCGCCCCTCTTCCGCGACCGCTGCGGCATCGACCGGCATGTCCTCCATCGCCCGCTCGCTGGGCCGCAGGGTCGAGTTGATCTCTTCGACATCCGGCAGGCGGGTACGGCGCCCGGCAAGCTTGTCGTCGCTGTCGCCCTCGTCCGCGCTGATGACCTCGACCGACCGCTTTGCACCTCGGGCAGCGGCGTCGATCCCAAGATCGGTCTGCACTTCCAGGGGCTGGCCTGCCTCGGCCTTGCGCGCTTGGGCTTCCCGCTCGGCCTCTTCGCGCAGGATCGCGAGCACCGAGTCGTCGACCGCATAAGCCGCGGGGGCCGCTGCGGCGGCGGCCGCACCAGCAGCTGCAGCCTGTGCGGCGACAGAAGCAGAGTCATCCTCGTCGTCGAGATCCGGAAGCGGTGCGGCGGGTGCAGCGACGGGCTCGGCAACTGCCGCTGTCGCGACGACAGTTTCTGCGACCGCCTCGGCGGCAGGCACGGACTCGGCGGCAGGTGCCACGCTTTCTGCAACAGGTTCGACCACCTCGGACGTCACCGACGGCCCCGCGTCAGCCTTGGCGGCCTCTGCAACCGGCGCGGCGGTCTCCGGCTCGACGGTCGCCTCAGCCGAGGGTTCGACCGCAGCAACAGTCTCGGCCACGACGTCCGGCTCGGCACCGGGGGCGGGATCGGGCTCAGGTGCCGGTTCTGGAGCCGGTTCTGGTGCCGGTACGGGTTCGGGCGTTGCGGCAACCTCTGGCACCGGTTCTGCCGCCGGTTCCGGGGCGGGTGCAGGCTCTGGCACCGGCTCGGGTTCGGGCGCCTTCGCCACCGGCACCGCTGCCGCCGGCGCGGCACCGACTGCCTCTGCTACGGCCGCGCGCGGGCGCATCTGATACCATGCGTGTCCGCAGTTCGCGCATTGCACGTCGCGACCCGTTTCCGGAATCGCGTCCTCGGGCACCTCGTACTTCGCCTCGCAATTCGGGCAAACCAACCGCATTCTTATCCCTCAACGCATGTTTTTCCGGTCGCCGCGTCGATTTGTAATCCTTAATTCCTGTCGTTCCAAGGCCTTGTCGCACGCTCTTGTACAATCGTTTCAGCCTGTGCGATGGAAAGCGCAGTGACAGGGGCGCGGCACAAGGCCGAAATCCCGGGACTGCGGCAGGGGAACGGCGTGATCACCTTCGAGAACGTGGCCTACAATTACGGCGGAGGAGAGCTGCTCTCGGACGTCTCGCTGCGCCTCGCCCCGGGGTCCTTCCACTTTCTGACCGGGCCTTCGGGGGCGGGCAAATCGACCTTCCTCAAGCTCGCCTATGCCGAGCTGCAGGCGACGTCGGGCCGGGTCACACTGTTTGACCGCGACGTGAAAAGCCTGTCGCGCGACGATGTGGCCCGCACCCGCCGCCGTATCGGCATCGTGCACCAGGACTGCAAGTTCCTGGACCACATGACCCTTGCCGCGAACATGGCGCTCCCGTTCACCGTGTCCGATCGCGAAAGCTCGCCCCAGGACCTCGACGACCTCCTCTCCTGGGTCGGCCTGAAGCACCTGGCCAACGCATTGCCGCCGCAACTGTCGGGCGGCGAACGCCAGCGCGCCGCCCTTGCTCGCGCCGTCATCGTCGATCCCGACGTGATCCTGGCGGATGAGCCCACCGGCAACGTCGATTGGGAGATGTCATTGCGCATCCTCACCCTGCTGGTCGAGCTGAACAAGATGGGCAAGACCATCCTGGTGGCCACCCACGACCTCAACCTGATCCGCCAGGCCAAGGCCCAGATCCAGGCCCGCGTCCTTCGCATCGCCAAGCACCGCGTCCAGCTTGCGGGGGCCGACCTGTGAGACCCCCTGCCGCCAAACCCGCCAGCCCCACCACCCGCGCGCTGGAGGTTGTGCCCCCGTCCGGCCCCACCGCCTGGCTGACCACCTTCACCGCAGGCGCGATGACCTTCCTCTGCGTCTTCGCCCTCGCCCTCTCGCTCGCCTCGGGTCGCCTCGCCACCCGCTGGTCCGAGGCCTTGGCCAAGACCGCCACCATCCGCCTGTCCGCCCCGGCCGAACAGGTGCAGATCCAGACCGACGCGATCCTTGCCACGCTCGCCTCCACCCCCGGCATCGCCAGCTACCGACTGATCGACGATGCGGAAACTCGCACGCTTCTCGAACCCTGGTTCGGCCCCGGCCTGCCGGTCGAGGCGCTGCCGATACCGCGCCTGTTCGAGGTGGTCGAGGCCGAGCCGCCCTATGATTCCGAGGGCCTCCGCCAGCGCCTGACCGCCGAGGCGCCGGGCGCGATCCTGGACGACCATACCCGCTGGCGCCGCCCCCTGGCCGAGGCTGCCGCCCGCATCCGCCTTCTGGGTGTCCTCTCCATCGTGCTGATCGGTGCCGCCATGGCCGCGATGATCACCCTTGCCGCCCGCGCCGCACTGGCGACGAATGCCGAGGTGATCCGCGTCCTGCGCCTGGTCGGGGCCAAGGACAGCTACATCGCCCGCGCCTTTGTTCGCCGCTTTACCCTGCGCACGCTGGGCGGGGCCGCTGTCGGGGCCGCTGCCGGCCTGATCGGCGTCGCCGCCCTGCCCGCCGCCGATGCTGCCGGGGGCTTCCTGACCGGCCTTGGGTTCAGCGGGCTTGGCTGGCTCTGGCCCTTTGCCCTGCCGCCGCTTGCGGCTATCGTGGCCTTCCTCGCCACCCGCCGCGCCGCGTTCCAGAAACTGCGAGAGCTGACATGACCCCGATCCGCTGGCTCCTCTCGGCTCTCTTCATCATCCAGATGTACCTGGCGATGGCCGTGCTGGCCGTCGTCTTCGCGCCCTGGGCGCTGTTTTCCCGCACCGGCGCGCGCGTGGCCTGCAAAGCCTTCTGCCGCTGGACGATCTTCACCCTGCAAATCCTTTGTGGCCTGAAGTCCGAAGTGCGCGGCACGCCGCCCACCGGCGAATGCCTGATCGCGGCAAAGCACCAAAGCTTTCTCGACATCATCCTGATCTTCAACGCGGTCCCGGCGGGGAAGTTCATCATGAAGCGGGAACTGATGTTCGCCCCCTTCCTGGGCCAGTACGCCCTGCGCATCGGCTGCGTTCCGGTGAACCGCGGCAAGCGCGGCGCGGCTATCGCCAAGATGAAATCCGACGTGGCCGCCGGGGCTGCCGAGCCTGGCCAGTTGATCATCTACCCACAAGGCACCCGCGTCGCCCCGGGGGCGCACAAGGCCTACAAGGTCGGCACCGGCCTGCTTTACGAACAGTTGGGCCAGCCCTGCTATCCGGTCGCGGCCAACGTCGGCGTCTTCTGGCCCAAGCGCGGTATCCTGCGCAAACCGGGCCTCGCCGTGGTCGAATTCCTTGACCCGATCGCCCCGGGCATGGCGATCCCTGACTTCATGACCCGGCTTGAAACCGACGTCGAAACCCATTCGAACCGCCTGATGGCCGAGGCCGGTTTCACCCCGCGCTGACCGGACCCAGCCCCAACGCCTCGCGCAGCAGGCCGGAGGTCAGCACGCTCTGCGCCGCCATGAAATCCGTCAGGTCGCGGAAGATCGCCGGGTTGCGCCTGACGAAGGCGATGGCGCCCTCAAGATCGCGCTTCCGGGTGCAGATCGGGATCGGCAGGCCGGTCCATTCGATGAAGCCTTCGATCTTGTGGCTGTTCGACGGCACCGCGACGAAGGGACAGCCCGCCAGCGCCGCCGCATAGACGCCATGGTGCTGCCCGGTCACATAGACCTGCGCCTGGCGCAGCGTTGCGATCATGTCGGGCATGGGGGCAGAGAACATGGTCAGCCGGTGCCCCTCCATCCCGGCAAAGGCATCCGGCAGCGGCCCGTCCGCGTTTTCCCCACCAATCACCGTGCCGCTGGTCAGGGGCAAGGCCTCGCCACCCCCGGTAAAGCGCGGATCGGCCGCGGAATCGAGCAGCACCACCGGCGCACCGCCATACGCCCGCGCATAGGCCGCAGAGCGCGGTTCGCGCACCGCCAGAAGGGCCAACCCCTCAAGGATACGCTGGTCCGCATAGGCGTGCATCTGGAACAGCGCGTTGGCCAGCACTACCCGCTTGCCCTCGCGCCGGGCCCGGGCGATCACCCCCATCAGGAACCGGGATCGCGGCCCGTCATGGTGGATCGTGCCCTCGCCATTGACGAACACCACCTCGGCCGCTGTGAAATCCGCCTCGTTCAGCTGGCGTTCCTTGACGGTATGGATGCCGACGATCTCGATCTCGGGGATCTCGGCCAGCACATGCCGCAACGACCGCATCACTGCTTTGCAGCCGAAGTGCCGCGAGCCGCCGGTGTCGTTGACCAGAAACAGACGCATTCCGCTCCTCCCCCAGTCCGCAGGATAACCCACAGCACCGGGCCGAACACAAGCCGCCCGGACAGGATTGCCATCCCCCGGCAAAGCGAAGATCAAGGGCAAATCTCCTTGCCCTTGGGCAAATACTCCACGGGAGGTCCGGAGGGTGTGAAACCCTCCGGGGCCAGCAAAGGGTGCCACGACATGGACTGGATCACCACGCTTGACGACCTGCACGCGCAATACGGCTCGCCGGCCGAGGCCGCGACCGTCAAGGTCACGCCGCACCTGACGCCCGCCTACCGCGCCTGGATCGACCGCTCGCGCTTCTGCATCCTGACGACCGTGGGGCCGGAGGGCACCGATGGCTCACCCAGAGGCGACGAGGGGCCGGTCGTCACTGTCCTTGACCCGCAGACGCTGACGCTGCCTGACTGGCACGGCAACAACCGGATCGACAGCCTGCGCAACATCGTCCGCGACGGGCGGGTCAGCCTGATGTTCCTGATCCCCGGGGCCAACAACGCGCTGCGGGTGAATGGCACAGCGCGGCTCACCGCCGATCCAGCCCTTCGCGCCCGGTTCGAAAGGGACGGCAAGCAGCCCCGCACCGTCATCGTGATCCGCATTGCCGAGGCCTATTCCCAATGCGCCCGCGCCCTGATCCGTTCGGCCCTCTGGACCTCTGGTGACCAGTCGGCTGGTCTGCCCACCGTCGGCGACATGCTGCGCGAGATCACCGAAGGTCGGATCGACGGCACTGCCTACGACGCCGACTGGCCCGGACGCGCCGCGAAGACCATGTGGTGAACCGCTCTTCGGGGACTTCGTCCCTCATCGCTGCCGCCCCGCGAGGAGAAGCCGAAGGCGCACGACGAGCCCCGACGAGGAGAAGTCGAAGACGCACGACGAGCCACTCCCGGGGACTAACAAATCCCTAACGCCCGCAACCAAGCCATTGATTTCATACGGCTGGGAATCCTGTCCACCGTGGACAGATCAACTCAGCGGGCAGTCCGCGACCTCCAGGTCCAGCGCCAGCCGCGCCTCGGGCCCGTAGCCCAGGCCCGAGACGTTGATATAGAGCGATCCCGATTCAGCCCAGACCTCGGTCACCTGCATCGTCGTCCCTGCCGGGTCGATGGCCACCTTGTCGAACAGCGCGCATTCCCCCTCGAACCGCAGGACATAGCCGTTGAACCGCGCCTCGTAGAACCGCCCGATCCCCTTGGGATAGCTCAGCTCGATCCGCGAGGGACCGATCTCGACCGCGACCGGCACCACGTCAAGGCCCCCGGTAAACCCCTCGGGACCCAGGCCGAACTCGGTGCCCTCGCCCACGATCACGGTCCGCCCCCGCGCGACCAGCAGCGGGTTTTCGAAGTCGTTCCAGGTTTCCACCGTGAAGGTCACCAGCCGCCCGTCCAGCGTGCCCGCCTGGACTGACCCCGCCAGCAGCGCCGCAAGGAAAAGCCCCCGGATCATGCGAACTTCAGCGCCGCGATGCCGGCCAGGATCAGCATCACCCCCATCACCCGCATCAGGTTGACCGGCTCCTCGAACAGGAACACCGCCGCGATGGCGGTCCCCACGGCCCCAATGCCGACCCAGACCGCATAGGCCGTGCCCACCGGCAGCGACTTCATTGCCACTGACAACAGGTAGAACGACCCTAGCGCCAGCACGATGGTGATGACCGACGGCCAAAACCGGGTGAACCCTTCCGAATACTTCAGCCCCAGCGCCCAGCCGGTTTCCATCAGCCCGGCGATGACGACGATCACCCAGGGGTTCAAGCCGCCAGCCCTTTGGAACCCATCTCCAGGAACTTCTGCCGCCGATCCTTGATCAGCGCCTCGGGCTTCTTGCCCGACAGCTCGCCCAGCATCGCCTCGATGGCCTTGCCCACCGCGTCAATCGCCTCTTTTGGCGCGCGCTGAGCGCCCCCCAGCGGTTCCTTCACGATCCGGTCGATGATCCCCAGCTTCTGCAGGTCCTGCGCCGTCAGCCGCAAGGCCTCGGCCGCCTCGCGCATCTTTTCGGCGTCCTTCCACAGGATCGAGGCACAGCCTTCCGGCGAGATGACCGAATAGATCGAATGCTCCAGCATCGCGACCCGGTTCGCCGTGGCAAAAGCCACCGCCCCGCCGGACCCGCCCTCGCCGATCACCACCGAGATCAGCGGCACGCCGATGGCCAGGCATTTCTCGGTCGACCGGGCGATGGCCTCGGCCTGGCCGCGCTCTTCGGCCCCCTTGCCGGGATAGGCGCCTGCCGTGTCGATCAGCGTGATGACCGGGATGCGGAAGCGGTCGGCGAGGTCCATAAGGCGGATCGCCTTCCGGTACCCTTCGGGCCGCGCCATGCCAAAGTTGCGCTGGATGCGGGATTTGGTGTCGTTGCCCTTTTCATGCCCGATCACCACGACCGGCTGGTCGTTGAACCGCGCAAGGCCCCCGATCACCGCATGGTCGTCGGCAAAGGCCCGGTCGCCCGCCAGCGACGTGAATTCGGTGAACAGCTGGCCCACATAATCCATGCAGTGCGGCCGCTCCGGATGGCGGGCCACCTGACATTTCTGCCAGGCCGTCAGCGTCTTGTAGAGATCGCGCAACGCCTGATCCGCCTTGCGGTCCAGCGCCTCGGCCTCTTTCGAGACATCCATGCCCGGGCTGGTCTTCGCCATTGCCCGCAGCTCTTCGGCCTTGCCTTCGATGTCTGCCAGAGGTTTTTCGAACTCGAGGTATTGCATGCGGGCTTCCTTTGCGGGACCGCCCTTATATGCCCCCGGGCCGGGAGCGATGCAACTCGGCAAGATTTGTGCAGCGGGGACGTGCAAGTCTGACCTTGCGAAAGGAAAGGCGACATGACGAACGCGAACGAAAGGCGGCTGCTTCGGGTCCTTGACCATATCCATGACAACCCTTCCGGGGACCTGTCGCTCGATGCCCTGTCCGAGGTCGCGGCGATGAGCCGGTTTCACTGGCACCGCGTCTTCCGCGCGATGACCGGTGAGACGCTGGCCCAGGCCGTGCGGCGGATCCGGATGCAGCGGGCGTCCTACCTTCTGGTGATGACCGACGATCCGCTGCCCGCCATCGCCGCCGCCGTGGGGATGGAGAACCTCGCCAGCTTCCAGCGCGCCTTTTCCGACGCGTTCCTGATGTCCCCCACCGCCTTCCGCAAACGGGGCGAATTGCGCCCCTTTGCCCGCAGCCCAACCCCAAGGAGACCCCCGATGTATCCCGTCACCATTCGCAGCGAGGCCCCGATCCGCCTGGCCGCCCTGCCGCACCAGGGCGCCTATTTCGAGATTTCCCGCGCCTTCCAGAAGCTGTCCGCCGTCATGGCCAGCCGCGATCTGTTCAGCAATGCGGGCCGGATGATCGCCGTCTTCTACGACGACCCGCAGTCCACGCCCGAACCCGACCTGCGCAGCCATGCCGGGTTTGAAATCAAGGGGGCCTCCGATCTCTCTGCGCCCCTGGAGGACGTCACCCTCCCCGCCGGGCGTCAGGCGGTCCTCACCTACACCGGCCCCTATGCAGGCCTCCCCGCCGCATATGACGAGCTGTTCGGGGTCTGGCTGCCTGCCTCGGGCGAGGAACCCGCCGACAGCCCGTCGTTCGAGGTCTACCTCAACAGCCCAATGGACACCGCACCCGAGGCCCTGGTGACCGAACTGCACCTGCCGCTGAAGGGTTAGCGGCTCGCCTCCTGCTCCAGCCGTTGCCGGGCGATGGATTCGTGCTTTTCGGCGCGCATCTGGTCGTGGAAGGCCTGTTCCACATAGGCCATGTGCGCGCCAATCGCCTCGCGCGCGGCGACCGGGTCCCGCGCCTGGATCGCGGCGTTGATCGCCCGGTGCTGGTCCAGAAGCTGGTCGCGCGTCATCCGGTTCTTGAACATGACCTGGCGATTGTAGAACACCCCTTGCCGCAACAGGTCGAACATCGAACGCAGCATGTGCAGCATGATGACGTTGTGGGAAGCCTCGATGATCGCCATGTGGAACTCGGCGTCCAGCTGCGCCTCGTCGCTGGGGTCACGCTTCTGATGCGCCACTTCCATCTTGCCGAAGATCGTGGCGATCAGCTTCAGGTCCGTCTCGGACCCGTAGACCGCCGCCCGTTCCGCCGCCAGCCCCTCCATGTCGCGGCGAAAGCTGATGTAGTCGAACACCGCCTCGTCATGGGTGGAGAAAAGCTGCGCCAGGGCGGGAGAGAAGGCCGATCCCAGCACATCCGCCACGAAGACACCCGACCCGGCCCGGCTGACCAGTAGCCCGCGTTCCGCCAGGTCGGCGATGGCTTCCCGCAGGGACGGGCGCGAGACATCCATCTTCTCGGCCAGGTCGCGTTCCGAGGGCAGGCGCTCACCGGGGCGCAGGATGCCGCGCAGGATCAGCTGTTCGATCTGGCGGACGACCGAGTTGGACAGCTTTTCAGGCGTGACTTTCAGAAATGGCATGACGAACCCGGGTTATTGGTTCGGAAATATGACCGATCTTGCCAAAAGCGCAAAGCAAAAGGGGGCCGACCGGCCCCCTTTTCCCGTCATCCCACAAAATCAGTTGGTCGGGCGGATGATGATCTCAACCCGACGGTTCTGGGCGCGGCCCTCCGGCGTCAGGTTCGACGCAACCGGCTGGTCCTCGCCACGACCGTAAGCCGCCAGACGACCGCCCGGCACGCCCGCATCGCGCAGGACACCCGCAACCGCCACTGCACGGCGCTGCGACAGGTCCTGGTTGTAGGCCGCGGTCCCGGTGTTGTCGGTATGGCCGATCACCTCGATCCGGCTGTTCGGATAGCGCAGAAGGCTCGCCGCAACGGTGTTCAGGTCGGCGCGCAGGTCCGGGCGGACAGCGGCGCTGTCGGTCGCAAACAGCAGGTCCTGCGGCATGTTGACGATCAGGTATTCACCCGTGTTCGTCACCGAAATGTTCGAGTTCAGCGAGCCGCGCAGTTCGGCCGCCTGGCGGTCAAGGTCGGCACCGATCAGCGCGCCCGTACCGGCACCCAGGGCGCCGCCGATGATCGCGCCCTTCAGCTCGTCCCCGTCGCCCGCAACGGCGACGCCGGCCACCGCACCGGTCAGACCGCCGATGATCGCACCCTGCCGCTGGCGGGCGTTCGGGTCATCGGGATAGGCGTTCGGGTCAACCACACAAGCGGTCAGGCCCAGCGTGCTGGCCACGGCCAGGATAAGGGGGGTCTTCATCATCATGTTTGCTCTCGCCTCGATAGTTCGCCCATTGGCGGGCCTGTGCTACGACCCCTGCCACAATACATGAACCACGTCGAGAGGCAGGCTGTTCCGCAGGCTTTCGGCAGGCTTCCGCGCATTCACAACTCTGTGCGCGCGGCTTCCCAGGCCAGCATGGCGCGCTTCCTCGGCAGGCCCCAGTGATAGCCGCCAAGGCCGCCGTCCCGGCGTAGCGCCCGATGGCAGGGGATAAGAAACGAGATCGGATTGCGCCCGACTGCCGTCCCCACGGCGCGATGCGCCTGCGGATGGCCGATGGCCCCGGCGATGTCGGCGTAGGTCGTGACATGGCCCGAAGGAATGGCCAGCAGCGCCTCCCAGACCTTGATCTGGAATGGTGCGCCGATCAGGTGCAGGCTGGTCGCCTGACCGCCAAAGGCCGCGTCGACCATCGGGCGGATCGCCATCGGATCCTCGATATACCGCGCTTTCGGCCAGCGGCTGACCAGGTCCTCCAGCGCCGCCTCGGCCCCCACCTCGTCGGCAAATCCCATGCCGCAGATGCCCTTGGCCGTGGCCATCACCAGGGCCGGACCGAAGGGGCTTTCGAACCAGCCCCACTTGATTTCCAGCCCCTCGCCGCCCCGGGCATAGTCGCCGGGTGACATCGCTTCCCAGGTCAGGAACAAGTCATGCAGGCGTCCGGTGCCCGACAGCCCCGTCTCCAGCGCGGTGCCCAGCATGGTGTGCCGCTCGGCCAGAAGCCTGCGCGCATGGCCCAGCGTCAGGTACTGCTGATAGCGCTTGGGGCTGACCCCGACCCATTGGCTGAAGACGCGCTGGAAATGCGCCGGGCTCATGTTCATCTTGGCAGCGAGCGCTTCCAGCGTCAGCGCCGGGCTTTCGGCGTCGATCACCTGAAGCGCGCGGCCGATCACCTGGTAGTGGTAGGACGGGGATTGGTCGGTCATTGCAGTCTCCTTGGCCAGCACCCTAGCCCGGCGGCGGCAGTCCCGCGACCCGCTTCCTGCGCATCCGGAATTCCCGCCTTGAGCGTTTCATTCAGGCATGGGCAAGTTCCGGCACCGATGCACGAGGCTCCGATGCTCCGCCTTATCCTCTTGACCACCGCCGTTCTGGCCGCCCTGCCCGCGGCGGCCAAAACCGAAACCCGCTGCGGCTGGTATCACAACCCCACGCCCGCGAACGTCATCCTGGAAGACGCAGATGGCCAGTGGTGGATTTCCATGCAGGGCGGGCCGCCCGTCCCGGGGTTCGAGGACGCCTACACCCGTTCCTTCGACGACCGGCTGCGCATCGACTATGCCGGTCAGGTCACCGATCGCTACGGCTACAGTTGCGCCTGCGCCGAGGGCGAGTTCGACGCGGGCGGTGGCCAGTACGACAACGTCATCTCGATCTCGCGTCTGACCGAGATCCCGCTGTCACGCTGCGAACAGGACCCGGCCCTGCCGCCACCTTAGGCCCAAGTCGGTTGCGTCACGGTGGCCTCGCTGGCAAAAGGGCCGAATGACCCCGCAGCTGCCCTATGCCACCCTGAAACAGGTCTTCGCGCGTTTTGCCGAGATCGAGCCCGAACCGAAGGGCGAGCTGGAGCATGTGAACGCCTTCACCCTGCTGGTGGCGGTCGCGCTCTCCGCTCAGGCCACCGATGTCGGCGTGAACAAGGCCACCCGCAAGCTGTTCCAGATCGCCGACACGCCGGAAAAGATGCTGGCCCTTGGCGAAGAGGGCCTGATCGAGCACATCAAGACCATCGGCCTTTTCCGCAACAAGGCGAAGAACGTCATCAAGCTTTCCCGCCTGCTGATCGACAATTTCGGCGGCGAGGTGCCGTCGTCCCGCGCCGCTCTCGTCACCCTCCCTGGCGTAGGCAGGAAAACCGCGAACGTGGTCCTGTCGATGTGGTTCCACCACCCCGCCCAGGCCGTCGACACCCATATCTTCCGCGTCGGCAACCGCACCGGCATCTGCCCAGGGAAGGACGAAGCCCAGGTCGAACGCGCGATCGAGGACAACGTGCCGGTCGAATTCCAGGCCCACGCCCACCACTGGCTTATCCTGCACGGCCGGTATATCTGCATCGCGCGCAAACCCAAATGCGGCATCTGCCCGATCCGGGACTGGTGCCTTTACCCGGAGAAGACCGCATGAAATCCTACCAGGTCGTCGGCATCGGCAATGCCATCGTCGATGTGTTCTCCACCGCCGATGACAGCTTTCTCGACCTGATGGGGATCCAGAAGGGGATCATGCAGCTCGTCGAACGCGAACGGGGCGAACTCCTTTACGGCGCGATGACCAACCGCCAGCAGGCCCCCGGCGGGTCGGTGGCGAACACCCTGGCTGGCCTTGGCAACCTCGGCCTCACCACCGCCTTCATCGGCCGCGTCCACGACGATGCGCTGGGGAAATTCTACGCCCGCACCATGGCCGACGAAGGCACCGATTTCGTCAACCCCCCCGTCCCCGGCGGCGAACTTCCCACCTCCCGCTCCATGATCTTCGTCTCCCCCGACGGTGAGCGGTCGATGAACACCTACCTCGGCATCTCCTCCGAACTCGGCCCCGATGACGTGTCGGACAGCGTCGCAGGCAGCGCCGAGATCCTGTTCCTCGAAGGCTATCTCTACGACAAGCCCAAGGGCAAACAGGCCTTCGAACGCGCCGTCGAGCTCTGCCACAAGGCAGGCGGCAAGGCCGGCATCGCCCTCTCCGACCCCTTCTGCGTCGACCGCCACCGCGACGACTTCCGCCGCCTGGTCAAGTCGCTCGACTACGTCATCGGCAACGAACATGAATGGTCGTCCCTCTACCAGACCGACCTCTCCGCCGCCCTGGAACAGGCCGCCCAGGACGCAGGCCTCGTCGTCTGCACCCGCTCCGGCCACGACGTCATCGTCGTCCGTGGCGAAGAACAAGCCGTCGTCCCGGTGAAACGCGTCGTCCCCGTCGATGCCACCGGCGCTGGCGACCAGTTCGCCGCGGGCTTCCTCTACGGCCTCGCCACCGGCCAGTCGCTCGCCACCTCCGGCCGCATGGGTTGCGTCGCCGCCGCCGAAGTCATCTCCCATTTCGGCGCAAGGCCTGAGGCCGACCTCAAAGCCCTCTTCCGCAAGGAAGGCCTGATCTAGGGCGCAACAGAGCGACCGGCCCCGAATTTTCGTCGAAAATTCGAGACTGGCCCGACGACACCTGTCGTGGCAAAATGTTCTTTCTTTGTTCACGTCCCCGAGTCGCCCGCTTGCCCTTCGTCGAACTCTCTGCGCTTTCGAACTTCACCTTCCTCGCCGGGGCCTCCCACCCCGAGGAGATGATCCTGCGCGCCTCGGAAATGGGGATGCCTGCCCTCGCCGTCGCCGACGTGAACTCCGTCGCAGGCATCGTCCGCGCCCATACCAAGGCCCGGGAACTCGCCCGCGACGGCGGCCCCAAGGTGCGCCTGATCCCCGCCGCCCGCATCGTCCTGCAGGGCGGCTTCCAGGTCACCACCCTCCCCCGCGACCGCGCCGCCTGGGGCCGCCTCTGCCGCCTCCTCAGCCTCGGCCGCCTCCGCGCCGAAAAGGGCGACTGCAAGCTTGACCTCCCCGACCTCCTGCACTGGGGCGAGGGGATGGAGATGCTGATCCTCCCCCCCGACCAGCGCCTGACCCTCGCCTCGACCGGCACCACCACTGACCCGAAACTCTGGCTCTCCCACGCCCGGCAACTGGCCAAACGCTTCCCCGGCCAGGTCTCCCTCGCCATGGCCCCGCGCTATGACGGGCAGGACGCGACCCGCTTCGACACCCTTACCCAGCGCGCCCGGGCGCTGAACATCCCCACGGTCGCCACCGGCCTCCCCTTCCTCCACCACGGCAAACGCCGCCGCCTCGCCGATGTCCTGACCGCGATCCGCCTTGGCACCCCCGTCGACAAGCTCGGCCGCCGGGCGCTCCCCAACAACGAAGGCCGCCTGCGCTCCGAAGCCGAGATGCTCCGCCTCTTCGCCGGACACGAAGCAGCAGTCCATCGCGCCGGAGAGATCGCCGACCGCGCCGCCTTTTCGCTGGACGAACTGCAGTACGAATACCCCTCCGAGGTCGCCGGAGGCGAAAGCGCCGCCCAGCGCCTCGCCCGCCTGTCCGAAGCAGGCCTCCACTGGCGCTACCCCGAAGGCCCACCCGACCGCGTCCGCGCCCAGATGGCCCACGAACTCGCCCTGATCGCCAAGCTCAGGTACGAGCCCTACTTCCTCACCGTCCACGACATCGTCGACTTCGCCCGCAAACGCGGCATCCTCTGCCAGGGCCGGGGCTCCGCCGCCAATTCCGTCGTCTGCTACGCGCTTGGCGTCACCTCCGTCTCCCCCGAAATCGGCACCATGGTCTTCGAACGCTTCATCTCCGAGGCGCGGAATGAGCCCCCCGACATCGACGTCGACTTCGAACACGAACGCCGGGAAGAGGTGATCCAGCACATCTACGAAAAATACGGCCGCCACCGCGCGGGCCTTTGCGCGACCGTCATCCACTACCGCGGCAAACGCGCGGTGAGGGAGGTCGGCCGCGCCATGGGCCTCAGCGAAGACACCCTCGCCGCCATGTCCAGCCAGATCTGGGGCTGGGGCGGCCCCGGCGCGGTGACGGAAACGCGGCTGAGGGAAATCGGCCTCGACCCCACCGACCGCCGCCTTCGCCAGACCATGGCCTTGATCGACGAAATCCAGGGCTTCCCCCGGCACCTCAGCCAGCACGTCGGCGGCTTCATCATCACCGAAGGCCGCCTTGATGAGCTCTGCCCCGTCGAAAACGCCACGATGGAGGACCGGACTGTCATCCCCTGGGACAAGGACGACATCGACACGCTGAAGATCCTGAAGGTCGACATCCTGGCCCTGGGGATGCTCAGCTGCATCCGCAAGGCCTTCGACCTTCTGGACAAGCACCACCACCAGCATTTCACGCTGGCAACCCTGCCGCCCGAGGACCCGGAGACCTACCGCATGCTCTGCCGTGCGGACTCTCTGGGCGTCTTCCAGGTGGAAAGCCGCGCCCAGATGAACTTCCTGCCCCGGATGAAGCCGAAATGCTTCTACGACCTCGTGATCCAGGTCGCGATCATCCGCCCCGGCCCGATCCAGGGCGACATGGTCCACCCCTTCCTGCGGCGACGGAACGGGCAGGAACAGGTCAGCTTCCCCTCGGATGAGTTGGGCCGGGTCTTGGGGAAAACCCTCGGCGTCCCCCTCTTCCAAGAACAGGCGATGCAGATCGCCATCGTCGGCGCAGGGTTCACGCCGGATGAGGCCGACCGCCTGCGCCGCTCACTCGCCACCTTCAAGAAGCATGGCAACGTCAGCGAATTCCACGACCGCTTCATCGGCGGGATGCTGGCCAAGGGCTATGACGCGGATTTCGCCCGTCGCTGCTTCGCCCAGATCGAAGGCTTCGGCAGCTACGGCTTCCCCGAAAGCCATGCGGCGAGCTTCGCATTGCTGGTCTACGCAAGCGCCTGGATCAAGCGCCACCACCCCGGCATCTTCGCCTGCGCACTTCTGAACAGCCAGCCGATGGGCTTCTACGCCCCCGCCCAGATCGTCCGCGACGCCCGCGAACACGGCGTCACCGTCCTGCCGCCCTGCATCCAATCGAGCCACTGGGACAACCGGATGGAATGGCTCGACCGTCAGGGTCAACCGCCCGAACTCGCCCTCCGCCTCGGCTTCCGCCAGGTCCGCGGGATCGCCGAGGAGGAGGCGCGCTGGATCACCGGCGCACGCGGCAACGGCTACCAGACGGTCGAGGACGTCTGGCGCCGCGCCGGCGTCGCCCCCGCCACCCTGACCCGCCTCGCCGAAGCCGACGCCTTCGCCGCCCTCGGCCTCGCCCGCCGCGACGCGCTCTGGGCCGCCGAAGCGCTGGCCGAAGGCAAACCCCTCCCCCTTTTCGCCGGGGACATGGACGGCGAGGGGATCCTTGAGCCCACCATCACCTTCCGCGCGATGACCACGGGCGAGGCGGTGGTCGAAGACTATGTCGCCATGCGCCTGACCCTGCGGTCGCATCCGATGGCACTTTTGCGCGACATGCTGGACGCTGCCTGAAAAGGGGAGCCGCCTCGGGGGGCATCGAGCCCCCGCTCGGCGGCGCATCCGCGGGTCAGCAGGACACCCCCGCGCCCGTGGCTGATGTCGATGCCTCCGGCGGGAGTATTTGGGAAAAGAGCAAATGCAAAGCCGAGAGCGACCTTTCAGGCAATGCACCCCGGCGGTCGGCACCTCTTACAGTGCGAAGGGAGAGCTTCCCACGCCGCCGGGGCGACTTGCCCTTTTGCGGTCATCGTGACTCCTCCCTGTACCGCCCAACCTTCTTGCTCAAAGAAGGTAAAGAAACTCTCAAGCCTCCTTGCTCTTTTCCCCAAATACTCCCGCCGGAGGCATCCGCCACGTCCACCCTCGCCCCCCCCGCCCGATCATCTTCCGCGACAGCGCCGTCCGAGGGGTTCGATGCGCCCCTAGGCCAGCTCCCCCGTTCAAGGAATGGCCTTTCGCCGCGCCTTCGGCTAAGCCAGCCACATGCAAACCACCCTTCCCCAGATCAAGGACCTCGTGCTGATCGGCGGCGGGCATTCCCATGCGCTGGTCCTCCGGATGTGGGCCATGAACCCCCTCCCTGGCACACGCCTCACCCTCATCAACCCCGACCCCGCCGCGCACTATACGGGCATGCTTCCCGGCCTCATCGCCGGGCATTACCGGCGGGAGGAGCTGATGATCGACCTCGTCCGCCTCGCCCGCTTTGCCGGTGCCCGCCTGATCCTCGACCGCGCCACCGGCATCGACCGCGACCAGCGCCTGATCCAACTGGCCTCCCGCCCTCCGCTGCCTTACGACCTCGCCGCCATCGACATCGGCATCACCTCGGACCTCCCCGGCCACCCCCACACCATCGCCGCCAAACCCCTCGGCCCCTACGCCGCCGCATGGGAGGCCTTCCTCGCCCGCCGCCCCACCGCGCCGCACATCACCATCGTCGGCGCAGGCCTTGGCGGCGTCGAACTCGCCCTCGCCTCCGCCCACCGCCTGCAGGGCACCGCCCAAATCACGCTGATCGACCGCGCCCCCGACCTCCTCCCCACCCTCTCCCCCAAAGCCCGCGCCACCCTCCGCCACCACCTCGCCGCCGCCAACATCACCCTCCGCCTCAGCACCGCCGTCACCGCCATCACCCCAACCGAAGTCACCCTCGACACCGGCGAAGCCCTCCCCTCCGACTTCACCCTCACCGCGACCGGAGCCCGCCCGCATCCCTGGCTCGCCGACACCGGCCTCGACCATCGGGACGGCTTCCTTGTCACCGACGCCACCCTCCGCACCTCCGACCCCCTAATCTTTGCAAGCGGAGACTGCGCCGCCCTCCCCGATCCGCGCCCCAAGGCCGGGGTCTTCGCCGTCCGCGCCGCGCCGATCCTCCTCCACAACCTTCGCGCCAGCCTCATCGGCCAGCCGCTGAGACCCTTCCGCCCGCAATCCGACTACCTCAAGCTCATCTCCCTCGGCGCCAAGTCCGCGATTGCCGAAAAATGGGGCCTCACCACCTCCGGCCCCCGGCTCTGGAGCCTCAAGGACCGGATCGACCGCCGCTTCATGGACCGCTTCGGCGCCTATCCCGCGATGGCCGCCCCTGCCAAACCAAGGGACGCGACACAAGGCCTTGCCGAACACCTGAACCAACGCCCCCTCTGCGGCGGCTGCGGTGCCAAACTTGGGCCCGGAGTCCTTTCCCAAGCCCTCACCACCCTCCCCGCCCCGCAGCGCCCCGAGGTCCGCTCCGGCCCCGGCGACGACGCGGCGATCCTGGCCACCCCGACCGGCACCCAGGTCCTCACCACCGACCACCTGCGCGCCTTCAGCCAGGACCCCCGCCTGATGGCCCGCATCACCGCGCTCCACGCGATGGGAGACGTCTGGGCCATGGGCGCCGAGCCGCAGGTGGCCCTTGCCCAGATCACCCTCCCACCCCTTGGCCCCGACCTTCAGACCCGCATGCTTGCCGAGATCATGGACGAGGCCGCCCAAACCTTCCGCGACGCCGGGGCCGATATCGTCGGCGGCCACTCCACTGAGGGCGCCGAACTGACCATCGGCTTCACCGTGACCGGCACCACCGCCCGCCCGATCACAAAGGGCGGCGCAAAACCCGGCGACGCGCTGATCCTCACCAAACCGCTCGGCTCCGGCACCATCCTCGCCGCCGAAATGGCCCTGGCCCAGATCCCTGGCCTCCTGTTGGGAGAAGTCTGGGCTGCCTGCATCGCCCAGATGACCCGCGCCCAAGGCACCGCGGCCGCGATCCTCGCACCCCACGCCCATGCGATGACCGACGTCACCGGCTTCGGCCTCGCCGGTCACCTGTTGGAGATCCTCGACGCCTCCCATACCGCCGCGACGATCCGCCTGCCCGACATCCCCCTGATGCAAGGGGCCGAAGCACTGGCCCGCGCGGGCCAAGGCTCCTCGCTCCTGCCCGCCAACCTCGCTGCCGTCTCCTGGCGGATGACCGCGCCCTTGGGCCCTTGCACCGACCTGCTCTCAGACCCGCAAACCGCCGGAGGACTTCTGGCCGCCGTCCCCGCCGACCGGGCCACGAGCCTCCTTGCTGCCCTGCAAGCCGCCGGACATGACGCGGCGATCATCGGCCAGGTCACGGAAGGCGCGCCCCACCTGACCGTGGACGCCTAGCCCTTCATCAGGCCCAGAACCGCCCCAGCCACCCGTTCGGCCACAGCCGACAACGCCTCGACAGCAAGACTGTCCACCGAGACCTCCGCCACCGGCACCGCCATCCGGGCCCGGTGCTTGCCATAGCGCGGGTCGTAGTGCCGCTCCATCAGGCTGTCGGCCAGCGCCAGATGTTCTCCCGCGGCCGCCTGCGCGAGCCAGCCCTCGATCACCTCGGCCGCATACATCGGCTTCAGCCGCGCCACCGTCTCGGCAAGCAGCGCGGGATCGGAAACCAGGTCGGCATAGGCGCGTACCAGATACTCCGCCCGGGCCGCGCGCGGGGCGGCAATCGCCACTCGGGGCGCGGCGACCATCGCCTTCCAGATTTCCGGCGGCAGTCGGCAATTGCCGATCTTCGAGCTTTCCGCCTCCACCACAACCGGACGCGACGGGTCCAAGCCTGCAAGGGCCAAGGCCAGCGCCCCCTCGAACGCTTTCTGCGACGGCTGCGGCCCCACGGCCCCGAACAGCGAGCCACGATGCCGCGCCAGCCCCTCAAGGTCGATCACTTGCACGCCGAAGCCCGGCAACAGGTTCAGCACCTCGGTCTTGGCCGAGCCGGTATTGCCATCCAGCACCACCACCGGCGCCCGGACCGGCGTGTCATAGACCTCCCGCACGACCAGCCCGCGCCAAGTCTTGTAGCCGCCAACCAGGGTTTCCACCCTCCAGCCGATCTGGCCCAGGATCGTTGCAAATGACCCCGACCTTTGCCCGCCCCGCCAGCAATAGACCAGGGGCCGCCAGCCCCCCGGCTTGTCGGCCAAAGGACCCTGCAGATGCGCGGCCGCATTCTTCGCCACCAGCGCCGCGCCGATCTTGCGCGCGGAAAACGGTGAGACCTGCTTGTAGATCGTGCCAACCCGCGCCCGTTCCTCATCGTCCAGAACGGGCAGAGAGATCGCGCCTGGCAGATGGTCCTCGGCATATTCGGCAGGGGCGCGGACGTCGATGATGTCATCGAAGCCATGCGTCGCCAGATCGGCCAGAGAGGTCAGGGTGATCGCCATCACGCACTTCTTACCGGCCCCGGCGGAAAGGTGCCAGCCTGCGGAACGCAGCGGAAAAACCCTACTCGCGTGACGACACGATTTCGTGCATCATTCCGCCCATGCGCAGCCTTGTCCTGATCCTTGCGTGCAGCCTTGCCGCACCGGCCCTTGCCGGGTCCGAGCCGTCCCGCCTGACCGAAGCGGCGCGGGATCAGGTCGGCGTGACGGTTACCTACGACCCGGCCTATGTGTCGCTCGACTTTCCCGGTGGCGACCTGCCGCGCGACCGGGGGGTCTGCACCGACGTGGTGATCCGCGCGCTCCGCGACGGCTGGGGGATCGACCTGCAACTGGCGGTCAACCGCGACATGAAGGCGAACTTCTCGGCCTACCCCGCGCTCTGGGGCCTCAGCCGGACCGACCGCAACATCGACCACCGCCGGGTGCCGAACCTGCAGACACTGTTCGCCCGCATCGGGGCCGAGGTGCCGCTGGAGGAAGGTCCCGCGCCATTTCTGCCCGGCGACATCGTGACGTGGAAATTGCCCGGCAACCTCGACCATATCGGCATTGTGTCAGACCAACGCACACCGGACGGCACGCCCCTGATCCTGCACAACATCGGTCGCGGCGCGCAGGAGGAAGACATCCTCTTCGCCTATCCGATGACCGGCCACTACCGGATCGGCAAAGAGCAGGCCGAGAGGCTGAAGGCGCTGCAATAGCCCCGCCTGATGGCTCAACTTTTCTTAAAACTGTGCTTGCCCTTGGGAAAACACTCCACGGGGGTCCGGGGGGTGTGAAACCCCCCGGGGTCGGCCAAAAAGTGCCGCGACGAAACCTTAAGGATTCCTGAACGGAAAATCATAAGCCTTTGATTTAAATCACGTCCCAGAGATTGTCCACCGTGGACACTTCCCCTCAGATCCCCGCCTCCAGCCGGTCCACCAGCGCCGCCAGCATCCCCCGGCACCGCTCCACCTGCTCCACCGACACCCATTCGTCCGGCTTGTGCCCCTGTGCCATCGACCCCGGCCCGCAGATCACCGTCGGCACCCCGAGCCGCTGATCGAAGAGCCCGCCTTCCGTCCCGAAGGCCACCTTCATCGTCCCGTTGGCTCCCGTCAGACCCTTCACGAACCGCACCACCTCGGCATCCGACAGCGTCCCGAGCCCCGGGTAATCCCACATCCGCTCCACCGTGATCGCCGCCTCCGGAAACTCCCCGCGCAAGGGCGCGACGATCGCCTCTGCCTCGGTCTCCAGCCGCCGGATCAACCCCGCCACATCCTCCCCCGCCAGCGACCGGATCTCGAAATCCAGCACCGCCAGATTGGGCACGATGTTGACCTGCACCCCGCCCGACATCTTCCCCACATGCAGCGTCGTGTAGGGCACGTCGTAGTCCCCGTCCCTGAGGCCCGTCGCAGCCACCTCGGCCTGAACCCGCCGCACCGCGCCCAGGAAATCCCCCGCCAGATGCAGGGCGTTCAGGGCCAGAGGTGCCAGCGCCGAGTGCCCCTCGCGCCCCCGGCAGGTCGCCCGCAGCGCGACCTTCCCCTTGTGGCCCGTTGCCACCTGCATCCCGGTAGGTTCGCCTACGACGCAGAACCGCGGCCGGATCGGAGCCGCCGCCAGAAGGTCGATCAGCGACCGCACCCCCATGCAGCCGATCTCCTCATCATAGGACAGCGCCAGGTGCAGCGGGACCTTCAAGCTCCGCTTCGAGGCCAGGATCATCGCCTCCACCGCGCAGGCGACGAACCCCTTCATGTCCGCCGCCCCGCGCCCATAGAAGCGCCCGTCCGCCTCGGTCAGCGCGAAGGGCGGCACGGTCCAATCCTGCCCCTCGACCGGCACCACGTCGGTGTGACCTGACAGCATGACCCCGCCCACGGCGCCCGGCCCGGTCGAGGCGAAAAGGTTCGCCTTCCCGTCCCCTGCATCCGGCACCAGCGTCACCGCCAGCCCCTCGGCCTCCAAGAGGCCGCGAACATAGTCCATCAGCGCCATGTTCGGCCGGTGGCTCACCGTGTCGAAGGCCAGAAGCCGCTCCAGTATCTCGCGCATGATCCCCTCGCTTTCACCCCTGCTAGCGCGAAATCCGCCACCCGGAAAGCGTTCGATCACGCCGTTCCGCCCTTGTGGCCGGACCCGGGCTTTGCGAGACTCCGGCCCATGCCTGCAGAAAGCCGCCCGATGCGCCTTGCCGTTCCGTTCCTTGCTGCCCTTCTCGCCACCACAGGACCCGCTGGCGCCGATCCCGCGAATGTGGCCCTGACCCAGTCCGGCACCAGCGGGGCCGCCGCGCGCATGGTGCTGGCGCAGAACGCGTATCAAACCGCGATGCAAGAGGGCGATCCGATCCTTCTGCTGGCGGCAATCCGGCTGGCGCGGTCCGTGACCGTGCGCCTGCCGACCGGCTGGACGCGGACAACGACGGACGAAGGCGCCGCCGACCAGGAGGTCGGGCGGTCGGCGGCAGCGGACCCGGCCTCGCCGCAGGTGCTGGCCATCGCGCAGGCCCTGGCGGGAGAGGATCATTCCCTGCAGGACATCGTCTATGACCTGGACGCCCAGCGCCCGCATGGCCGGCAGCCGACGGCGATCCGGGCCGAGGCGGCGGTTGCGGGCGGGCAGACCGACAGCTGGCGGATCGCGCTGTTCGGCGATGTCCCGGCCGAGCTGGGCCTGATCGGCGACGGGGACAGCCCGCTGGAACTGACTGTGACGGACGAAACGGGCAGCACGGTTTGCACGTTGCCGCCGGGCATCGCTCCGGCGCTGTGCCGGTTCACCCCGGCCCGCAACGGCTTTTTCGACGTATCCGTCCGCAATCATGGCAAGGTGCAGAACAGCTATCAGCTGGTCGGCAGCTAGGTGACGGCATTTGTCATGCCAACCCACCTTCTCAACGCCCGAAAGGCCTGTAAAGATCGATCCGTTCCATCCTTTATCGGGACGGTGAAACCGCAGGATCCGCCATCATGACCAGGACATTCCTCGTTCTTCTTGCCTCAACCGCGATTGCCGTAACCACGCTTCCGTCCATTGCCCAAGACAAGTCGGGCCCGAATGTGGGCGCTGCAGCGGCCGATGCCGCCCCGGGCGGAGCCGCGACCATGGGGCTCGCGCAAGAGCTTTATGCCGTCGGGGCCGCCCAGGGTGACGCGGTCACCGTGCTGGCTGCAGCCAAGCTGGCGGCATCGGTGGATGTGGCGAGTGCCGAGCCCGCCGCCCTTGACCCCGCGAAGATCGCCTTTGCCGAGGGCGACCAGGAAACCCTCCGCAAGAAGGCCGCACCGGCAGCCCCTGCTGCTCCGGCGCCGATGATGAACGACGGCACCCCGCGCGCAGCCGCAAAGGCGACCTTCTTCAGCGCCACGTCCGAGGAAGAAGGCGCGGCCGATGCCCCGGTCACCGCCGAAGCGATGTTTGCCAAGGCCAAGGAACTGGCCGCCGATGACGAGGCGATGCTGGGCCTGATCGACGACGCGATGGCCGAAACCTCACGCGGCAGGATCGGCGGGGCGGTGGAATGGCTGTCGCGCCTGCCTGCGGGCCAGACCGATGTCTGGGAGATTCCCTTTTATGGCAACTCTTACGCCGAGATCGCTGTCGTGGGTGACGGCGATGCCAACCTCGACGTCGCGGTGACCGACGAGAACGGCAACGTGATCTGCTATGACGTCAGCTGGTCGGACAAGCTGTACTGCGACTGGACCCCGGCCTGGGACGGCTATTTCTACGTCACGGTCCAGAACATGGGCGGGTCACGGAACAGCTATTACCTGCTGACCAACTGATCCAGCGTTCCAAAACGAGGAAGGCCCCGGAGCTGCGCTTCCGGGGCCTTTTGGCTTTCATTCCGTTCACTTGGCCAGAAGTGCCTCGATCTCGGCCCTTGCGGGCATCGACGGAGCCGTCCCCGGACGCGTCACCGAAATCCCCGCTGTCGCACAGCCAAAGCGGACGGCCTCGATCACGTCGCGCCCCTCGGCCAGCGCCACCGAGAACCCGCCGTTGAAGGCATCGCCCGCGCCCGTGGTTTCCACCACCGGCCCGGCCGAGATCACCGGGACATGCACCGTGCGCTTCGCGTCGTGATAAAGCGCACCCTTGTCGCCCAGCGTGATGACCACCGCCCCCACGCCCTTGGACAGGAGCGCCCCGGCTGCCGCCTTCGCCTCGTCGACCGTGGTCACCGGCATCCCGGTCAGCGCCTCGGCCTCGGATTCGTTCGGGGTGACATAGTCGCACAGGGCCAGCATCTCGTCGGACAGCGTCGCCGCCGGCGCGGGGTTCAGGATCGTGGTCACGCCTGCCTCGCGCGCAATCTGCAGGGCGCGCAGGGCCGCCGGGATCGGCTGTTCGAGCTGCGTCACGAAGATCGCCGCCGACCGGATCAGGTCGGCCTTCTCCTCGACATCCTGCACCGAGACCCGGCCCGCCGCGCCGGGCGCGACGATGATCGCGTTGTTACCGGTGGCGTTCTCGATGAAGATGTAGGCTGCACCCGTGTAGCTTTCGGCATCCACCTTCACTTCGGGCACCACCCCAGCCTTGGCCCAGGTCGCCCGGGCGATGTCGGCGAAGGCGTCATCCCCAAGCCGGGTGATGAAATGGACCTTGCCCCCCGCCATCGCCGCCGCGACGGACTGGTTCGACCCCTTGCCCCCCGGCCCAAGGGCGAAGGATGTGCCAAGGATCGTCTCGCCCATCTTCGGCTGACGCTCGGCGCGGTAGGCGGTGTCGGCGACGAAGATGCCGAGGATCACGATGGGTTTCATGGCTCAGGCCTCCGGAGGGATCACGCCCTTGCGGAACATGAAGCAACCGTAGAAGCGGCGTTCCCCGGTCTGGATCACCGCATAGGACTTGCGCGCCATGTCGTAGAAGGCAAAGCGCTCGATCCCGATCATCGGGCGAGGGCGGCCTTCAGCGCGGTCGATCTCGGCCTGGACTTCCTTCTGCACCGGCGGGATTTCGGAAGGATTGCCCACAACCTCCATCCGGCCAGCGAAATCGTCGACGAAAGTATCCAGCGGCAGGACCGACAGGATCGCGTTCACGGCTTCCGCGCAGGTCAGGTTCTCCATCCGCAGAAGCTTGCCCGTCACCGTGGCCCGCGCGACCGAGTCGGAGGGAAAGTTCGTGTCAGCCACGATCAGCACGTCGCCATGGCCCATCGCGCGCAGCACGGCCAACACTTCGGCATTCAGCCGGTTGTCGATACCCTTCAGCATGTGTCCTCCCTGTGGCGGGCCGGTCTAGATGCGCTTGCCGGTCGCCTTGTCGAATAGATGCGCCACTGCGGCGTCGGGCGCCAGAGTGATCGTGGCCCCCGGTCCGAAAGCGACCCGGTTGCGGAAAACGGCGGTCATCTCGCGCCCTTCCAGCCGGACGACGACATGGGTCTCGGATCCCGTGGGTTCGACGACCGCGACAGTGCCGGTCAGCCCCTGATCGGCCAGCGACAAGTGTTCAGGCCGGATGCCGTAGACGACCTCTTGCCCCTCTTGCGCCGTGACGCCAGGTGGCAGCGGCAGCGTGGCACCCGCCACCGCGACCTTTCCACCTGCGACGCGCCCGTCCAAGAGGTTCATCGACGGGCTGCCAATGAAGGCGGCGACGAAGGTGTTGGCGGGGCGGTCGTACAGCTCCAGCGGCGCGCCGACCTGCTCGATCCGGCCGCCCTGCATCACGACGATACGGTCGGCCATCGTCATCGCCTCGATCTGGTCGTGGGTGACATAGACCGTCGTGGTCTTAAGCCGCTGGTGCAGTTCCTTGATCTCGGTCCGCATCTGGACCCGCAGCTTGGCGTCGAGGTTCGACAGGGGTTCGTCGAACAGGAACACCTGCGGGTCGCGCACGATGGCCCGGCCCATGGCGACGCGCTGGCGCTGCCCACCCGACAGTGCCCGGGGATAGCGGTCAAGATAGGGCGTCAGGCCCAGGATTTCCGCCGCGCGTTCGACCTTGGCCCGGATCGCGTCCTTGTCCATCCCGCGCATCTTCAGCGCAAAGCCCATGTTCGCGGCGACGGTCTTGTGCGGGTAAAGCGCGTAGTTCTGGAACACCATCGCGATGTCGCGTTCCGAGGGCGGCAGGTTGTTCACCCGCTTTGGCCCGATGTTGATGTCGCCCGCCGTCACTTCCTCCAGCCCCGCTATCATCCGCAGAAGGGTGGACTTGCCGCAGCCCGAGGGGCCGACGAGCACCACGAAAGCCCCGTCCGGAATGTCGAGGTCAAGGCCATGGATGACCTGCAAGCCGCCATAAGTCTTGCGCAGTGCGCGGATTGTCACTTCGGCCAAGCGCTCGTCTCCCTGGTGCCCCGGCTGCAGTCGTAACCCAGCCAAGCCGGGTCTGTCCATCCGCTGACCATACTAACATGTTAGAAACTTGACAGGCCCCTGCCACCTTGCGAAGCTGCCCCCGGCAAGCTGCCAGAAAAAGGGGAAGGGGAGACCCCAATCGTTCATTCGCCGCCATGCGGACGGGGGGACCCGGATCGCAGGCTGGCTGCTCAAGCACCAACGATAACCAGACACCAGGCCGCGGCTGTACCCCAGACGCGGACATGTTCCAAAGGGAGGAGCTACCTTGAAGGTCGATCTTTACGAGATGATGTCCCGGTCGCGGCTCAGCCGTCGCCGGATGCTGCAGGGCTCGGTCGCCCTGGGCGCGATGGCGGCGATGCCGATGACGGCCCGCATGGCCAGCGCGCAGGACAACGTTCGCGCCCAGATTCTGGCAATCCCGGGCGTAGGCCAGGGCAGCCCGACGGATGCGCATTGGCAGCAGGTGGGCGAGCTCTGCCTTGGCGCGACCAAGGCCAGCGTGGCCGAGGGTGAGTTCGCGGGCGTGGAGCTGACGTTCCTGGGCCTGAACAACCAGAACCTGCACAACTTCCTGTTCCGTGGCTTCCTCAAGCCGTGGGAAGCCTACACCGGCGCCAAGATCAACTGGATCGACCTGGCGCAGGCCGACTACAACAGCCGCCTGCAGCAGTCGATCGCCACCGGCACCGTCGATTTCGACATCATCGAGATGGGCGCGCCGTTCGAAGGCGACACCGCCGGCAAGGGCCTTCTCGACCCGATGCCCGACTGGGTTGCGACCCAGATCGAAGCCGACGACCTTGTGGGCTACCTGAAGCCGCCGGTCGGCACCTGGGACGGCAAGACCTACCGGATCACCATCGACGGCGACTGCCACACGTTCTCGTACCGGAAAGACTATTTCGGCGAGGGCGCGATCGGCGGGGCCGAGGTTCCGAAGACCTGGCAGGACGTCAACGCGGTCACGAAGGCGCTTGTTGGTCAGACCGACCCGCTGACCGGGCTGCCGGCGCATGGCTACCTTGACCCACTGAAGGGCTGGGGCGGCTTCGGGATGTACTTCATCGCCAACCGCGCCGCAGCTTATGTCAAGCACCCGGACGATCCGGCATGGCTGTTCGATCCCGACACCATGAAGCCCCGCGTCAACAACCCTGGCTGGGTCCAGGCGATCCAGGACGTGTTGGACCTGATTGCCACCCCCGGCGCCTATCCGGCCGACCAGATCAACGCCGACCCCGGCACCACCGGCTTCAGCCAGTTCCTGGCCGGTACCGGATCGATGCTGATGTGGTGGGGTGACATCGGTTCGTCCGCACGCACCTCGGACACCTCGGTCGTGGGCGACGTCGTCGGCTTCGGGATCAACCCCGGCTCGACCCGCCGCTACAACTCGGCCGCGGGCGCCTGGGAAGAGACCGCGAACGAGGCGCCGCTGATGGCCTACATCGGCTGGGGCATCTACGTCACCAGCCGTGTCTCGGGCGACGAGAAGAAGCGCAAGGCCGCATGGTCGGCTGCCGCGCATCTTGGCGGCAAGGACCTGTCGCTGTGGACAGCGGCCTATCCTTCGGGCTTCCAGCCCTACCGTAACTCGCACTTCAACTACGATGAATGGGAAGCGGCGGGCTATGACCGGGCCTTCATCGAGGACTACCTCGGGTCGAACGCCGACAGCTACAACCACCCGAACGCCGCGATCGAGCCGCGGATCCCGGGGATCTTCCAGTACTACTCGGTGGCCGAGGACGAACTCGCCAAGGGCTTCGCCGGGCAGTACGCATCCGCGCAGGAAACGGCAGATGCCATCGCCGCCGCCTGGGAAAAGATCACCGACCAGATCGGCCGCGACAACCAGATCAAGCTGTACAAGGCCTCGCTCGGTATGTAGGGCCTCTAGAGCTAAGACCCAAGGCGCGCCGGGCAACTGGCGCGCCTTTCTGCTGAAAAGCCTATCTTGCGTACTTCGGTGGGTCCATCGCATCCTCTCGGGTAAGTACTGGAAGCCCGCAAGTGTTCCACCGTCGAAACCTCGTTCTTGTAGCCTTTCTGTTCGCTGTCACTGCGGTGGCACTTGGCCAGGCCATTGCCTCGCTTAACGACACACGGCGAAACCTGCCCGAGAGTTTTGAAGCCACACGCGTAAGCTTTTTGCGCAGTTTCGCCAATGGTTTCGGGCCCGGCGCCAATGAAACGGGCTTTGCCGTCATTCACCTGTCGGACACAGGCGCCGACCGCATAGCCGATGGCGGTATCCCGTGGCTCAATGCCCAGCCTGGGGGTCGGCTTGACCCGGATTGGTCTGCTACCCCTGTTCCGCGTGACGAACTCTGGATGGGTGGCGCCGACAGCGCCACGGGTGCATTTCCCGAGCCTACGGTCGTTGCGGTTCTTGATCGCTACGGATTCGGCATCGAGGTTCCGAAAGAGCATTTGACCGCCGTCGACGCCGCACTCAACAGCCCCGGCAGCTTCTACGCCTTCGGGCGCGGTGGGCTGGTTGCTGTTGTCGTCCCGAACACCCGCCGCGCCTATGTGTTTTACGCAGGCTAGAAGGCGTCCCGCCCGCCCTGCGGCCCATACTTACCGCGCAGCAAAATACGGCGCGCCGTGACTGCGCGCCGTTCTTCCTTCACAGGACCGGACCGGTCCGCCGCTCAGACCTTCGTCGGGATCATCTCGCGCGAGGGCAGGTCAGCAAGCAGCGTCGGGATCCCGAACATCTTCGAGAACAGGAACCCACCGGGAATGGCCGAGCTCGCCTGGCGGCCGGTCGTGACCAGCTTCATCGGCCAGAACATCTTCGACATGTAGGCCCCGCCGCGGATCGCCGATGTCCGTTCCTTCGGCGGCAGGATCGGGTTCGACCCCAGGATATGCCCATGCCCAAGGGACCGATACGGGTTGGACATGTAGAAGACCGTCCCGCGCTGGACGCTGCCCCTCGTCTCGACCTTGGGCTCTTCGCGGATGTAGTGGTCTTCGTTCGCGACCCCCACGTTGATCGCAGGCGTCCGGTTCACCACCTTCATGGCATGCCGCGCGGTCCCGATCGGCGCGAAGGGGGCCTGCACCACCAGAAGGGCCGCGCCCTTGCCGATGCCCGGCGCGTAGGCCGCGGCCGAGGCCTTTGGCACCCGCGCTACAAGCATGCGCTGTTCGGGCGCGCCGTCGCCGCCCTTGGTGATGACGTCGATGGTCGAAGCCTCGTGGCCACTGGCCAAAAGCGCCGCGACAACTCCCTGGGCCGTGGCCAGGTCGGGATACAGTCTTGTGATGATGGTGGTCATGTCTCACCCGTTGTTGAAAGGCCGAAATCGCGTTCGCCGTCTGTCATGCCTTGGTCGTCACGATGCTGTCCTGGCCCCCGGCGATGGGCTTGTCATCCAAGATAGAGTTGTCTTTCGCGCTGTCGACCCTGCGGCCGAACAGGGGCCAGGCCACGACCAGCGCCAAGGCAAGCAGGGCCGCCTCCAGCGCGAAGACCGGCACATAGGGTGCGGCTCCTGCCGTGCTTGTCCCCGGGGCAAGCAGCATCACGTCGCGGATCACGCCGCCCACTGCAATGGCCACCCCGGCGGCGGTCGTCTGCACCGCACCCCAGGCCCCGAGCGACAATCCGATCTGGTCGCGCGGCGCGGTGCGCATCGTTGCGGTCAGCGTGCCATGGCCGAAAAGGCCCGCCCCGAACCCGGCAGTCAGTGTCGCTGCGACCAGGAGCGGGACCGACGCAACCACCGATGAAATCAGGACCAGAATGAAGGCCGGAACCCCTACGGCCGCGCCGACTGCGGCCACCAGCATCGGCTGCCCGCCCCGGCCAAGCCAGCGCGAGGCCAGTCCGAACCCGACCAGGCTGCCCAGGGCAAGAACCACGGTCAGCCGGGTGGTCTGGGCCACCGACATCTGCAGGACCTGCCCGCCGAACGGTTCCAGCAGGACATCGGCCATCCCGAACCCGGCGGTTCCCAGTGCCACGACGACCAGAAGCCGCATCATGTTCTGTCGCGCCGCCAGCCGCGCCCAGGCGTCGGCAAAGCGGACGACCGGCTGCGGCATCTGCCCCCGCTCACGGTTCCGCGCTTCCTGTTTCCACATGGCCATGCCGTTCAGCACGATCGTCACCACGGCCGAGCCCTGGATCACCTGGATCAGCCGCCCGGGGGTGTAGTTTTCAAGCAATGCACCGTAGATGAATGCCGAAACGATCATGCCGACCAGCAGCATCACATACATCAGGCCCACGACCTTGGGCTGGTCCTCCTCGGGGACAAGATCGGTGGCCAGCGCCAGCCCGACCGTCTGGACCATATGCACCCCGGCGCCGACCAGGACAAAGGACAGGGCTGCCGCGCTTAACCCGATCCAGCGCGGCGCATCGATTGCCTCGCCATAGCCGGACAGGACCAGAAGGGCGAAGGGCATGATCGCGAACCCGCCGAACTGGTACATGGTTCCCTTGTAGATGTAGGGCAGCCGCCGCAGCCCCAGAGCCGAGCGGAAGGTATCCGACTTGAACCCGATCAGCGCCCGGAACGGCGCGAAGACCAGCGGCAGGGCCAGCATCACCGCGACCAGCGTCGCGGGGACCTTCAGTTCGACGATCATCACCCGGTTCAGCGTGCCGACCATAAGGACAAGCGCCATGCCGACGGTCACCTGGAACAGTGACAGGCGCAACAGCCGCGACAGGGGCACCTCGGCGGATGCGACATCGGCAAAGGGCAGCCAGCGCGGCCCCATGGCTGCAAGTCTGGTAAGTGCAAAGCGCTTGTAATCGAGCATCGCAGGCATACCCATCGTTTGGCCCGGCACGGCGGCACGGGCCCCAGGGGTCAGGGATGAGGTCCCTCCGCCGGAGGACAGAGGGACCTCATGCCCATCAAGTTCGCCGCGCAAGGCGATGCCCTGCGCGGGCCGTCGCTCAGTTCAGCGATGCCAGGTCTTCCGGCATCTGCAGGACGGCCCGAGCAGTGGTGCCATCCGGCATCGTGATCAGAACCTCTTGCGAGCCACCCGGCACGTAGGAGACCTTCGCGACGTCCTGGTCCGCAAGGGGCAGTTCGGCGGCTGCCATTGCCCCGGCGCCCAGCGGCTTGCCGGACAGGAAATCCGCAACCCAGGTCGTGTTGCTGAGAACAGCGACGTGGACGGCGAATGACCCGACGGCGACGGCCGTCAGGAACAGCGGAACACCAACGGTCGGCTTGACGACAAGCCACATTTTCGCGTTGTTCATGCTGCCCCCCTTACCCGAGCCACGGGGTAGAAACGGCCACCAGCAAGTGGGCGATCAGGGCGATCACCCCGAAGACCCGCGTGCCGTCGATCAGATAGCTGTGTACTTCTTCGGCTTCCCGAAGCGTCAGGCCAGTCGGCCAGACCTTGTCAGGATCGTTGGACATAGATGCTCCTCCGTGCCCGCGTCGTCGCTTTCTTTCCTGGACGGGTTGACGACCTTCCGCCCGCCCGAGCCACCTGCCCAAGAAATGGGCGGACGGGAGGCTCCGACTGTTAATCTGTCACTTATTGATGACAACTTCAATTGTAACGATGAACTTACACAAGAGTGATACCGGATAGCATCTATTCCCTCATGAAATTGATCTTCCTGACTTTCCTCTGATCGACCTTCAGGTGGATCGGGAACTTTGCCGGCGATCTTGCGGCATTCTGCAGTGCAACTTGCCGAAATGGCCGACGCAACCGCTGTCTGCCGGGGCTGATTCTCTTCTTTCCGACCGCAGCGATTCCCCCTTTCCAACGCCTGCTGCGCACGGCTAACATGTCAGTTATGAGTGGAAGCGATCAGCTGCACGTCGTCACCTCGGACGACATCCCGCCAAGCCGGGCCCGGTTCGGCAGAATGCTGGTCTGGGGCACGGCTGCGCTGCTTGCGGCCATGGCCTTTGCGCAGACGGCGCATGTGATGGGTTGGCTGGATCTGGGCTTTTCCACCTGGCGGCCCACGCTTTACGCCTTCTGCCTCTGGGCCACGGCGCTGTGCTGGGCGCAGGTGCTGGTCCGGGGCGAACAGGGCAAGCGCACGCTGTTCGTCCTGCCTGCCGCGCTGTTCGTTGTCTCGCTGACTGTCTTCCCATTGCTGTTCGGGCTGATCATCGCCTTCTCCAGCTGGAACCTCTCCAGCCTCGACGGTCGGCAGTTCAACGGGGTCGACAACCTGGTGCAGATGTGGGGTGATCCGTTCTACTGGAACGCGCTACTGAACATGGTCATCTATGTCCTGGCGATCCTCGTCGAATACGCCATCGCCTTCGGCCTTGCCCTGATCCTGGCCGGCCAGATCCGCGCGCGGAAGTTCTGGCGCGTCGCGTTCCTCATGCCGCTCATGCTCTCGCCCGTCGCGGTCAGCTGGATGATCGGCAAGTCGATGCTGGAGCCCCGCTTCGGCCCGCTTGCCCGTCTTGCCCGCAGCCTCGGGATCGAGAACCCGAGTTTCTTCGAATCCCCCTGGATGGCCAAGCTGACCATCATGGTGTTGGATGCCTGGACCTTCATTCCCTTCATGATGATCATGCTGCTTGCGGGCCTCCAGGCGATCCCCAAGGAGCTGCAGGAGGCCAGCAAGGTCGACGGCGCGACGGGCTGGAAAAGCTTCTGGGAGATCACCTTCCCCCTGATGCTGCCCGTTTCCGTCACCGCGATCCTGATCCGCATCATCTTCAAGCTGAAGCTGGCCGACATCGTCATCACCGTCACCTCCGGCGGGCCGGGAGGTGCCACGGATACCGTCACCAGCTTCATCTTCCGCGAGTACCGGGAGAGGTCGAATGTCGGCTACGGGACGATGCTGGCGATGGTCTACCTGGTGCTGATCGTCATCGCGATGACCCTGCTGATGAAGTTCGCCAACCGCCTGACGAAGCCCCGGACGTAAGGGACCACGATGACCGATGCCCCCGTCCAGATCTTCCGCGACAGCGACAGCGACCGCGGCTTCCGCATGAAATGGTGGGCCAGCCGGACGGCGATCTACGGCGTGCTGGCGTTCTGGGCGGTCATCTGTCTCTTCCCGATCTACTGGACCGCCACGACCAGCTTCAAGATGGCACCGAACGTGATGCAGGGCCAGATGGTCCCCTGGCCGCAGTCCTGGACGCCCGAGGGGGACTGGGCCAAGTCGGTCTTCTACGCGCCGAAGTGGAAGGGCTGGGAATCGATCGGCATGTCGCCCCAAACCCTGCAACAGGAAAGCACGGTGCGGGCGGAGTTTCTGAAGCGGTTCGGGAACTCGGCCATCGTGGCGCTGGTGTCCTCGACCCTGGCGGTCGTTTTGGGTGCGATGGCAGCCTATGGGCTGTCGCGGTTCCGCTACAAATGGGCCTGGATGAAGAACGACGACATCCTGTTCTTCTTCCTGTCGCAGCTGATCCTGCCGCCGGTGGTGCTCGCCCTGCCGTTCCTCGTCCTCTACAAGGAACTCGCACTCCTCGACACCCGGATCGGGCTGATTCTCCTGTACACGCTTTCCGTCCTGCCCATCGTCATCTGGATCATGAAGGACCAGTTCGAGACGATCCCGACTGAACTGGAAGAGGCGGCGCTGGTGGACGGGTTGTCGATCTGGGGGGCGTTCCTGACGATCATCGTTCCCATCGCGCTGCCAGGGATGGTCGCGGCGTTCATCCTGAGCCTCGTCCTGACCTGGAACGAGTATTTCTTCGCGGCCCTCCTCACCTCCACCCATGCGAACACACTGCCGGTGATGGTGGCGAGCCAGACCGGGTCTCAGGGCATCAACTGGTGGTCGATGGCGGCGCTGTCCTTCGCGGCGATCCTGCCCCTGATCGTGATCGGGATCGTGCTGGAGCGGTTCATCATCAAGGGGATGGCGGCGGGGGCTGTGAAGTAGTTTCCACGGTGGACAAACTTTGGAATCCCTTGTGAATCAATGGTTTGAGATTTTTTTGTTAGGAATTTCTTCATACATGGAAACCGCATGCTGAAAGGGATCGACCAGAGGCTTAGCGCCGAGATCGTGCATGTCCTGATGCTCATGGGCCATGGCGACGACTTGGTGATCTGCGACGTGAACCACCCGGCGGCGACCATCGCAGCGGAAACGACCTATGGCCGCCTGATCGACATGGCAGGCTGCGACATCCCTACCGCCGCACGGGCGATCCTGAGCCTGATGCCGTTGGATACGTTCGTCCCCGCGCCGGTGTCTCGCATGCAGGTCTTGGGCAACCCGGAGGGACAGGTACCGATCTTCGCCCGGATGCAGGCCGTCGTCGACCAGGCCGAAGGGCGTCCGGTGACCATTCAGGCACTAGAGCGGTTTGACTTCTATGCTGCCGCCAAGCGGTCCTTCGCGATCATCCGCACCTCGGACTCCGGGCCCTATGGCTGCTTCATCCTGAAGAAGGGTGTGGTTGACCTGCCGGAGTTGTAATCGGACGCCTCCTCGTGCGCCTTCGGCTTCTCGTCGGGAGGTCAGCGAGGAGGGACGAAGTCCACCGACGAGCGGGGGTTCAGGTCAGGCCGAGCACCTGTCGCAGGTGGGTGAGGGCGATCTGGACACCGCGCTCTCCCATTTCCGCCGAGGCTTCCGCGGCGTCTTCGGTGTACCAGTGGTCCCCATCACCAGCGCGGCCCATGTCCACCGTCTTTGGCGCAAGGGCCTGCATCAGCGCCGTCTCTCCCTTTCCGGCGTGGTCGAAGGGGAAGGCCGCGCCCTTGGGGAAGAGGGGGTGGATGCGGATCCAGTTGAACGGGTCTGCCCCTTCCGCCTGTCGGGCGTAGTAGTCCTGCATACCCCGGTCGCCCCACCAGCCCGGGCCGCGCGTGCCTTCGAGGTGCCGCATGATCGCGTTGCGACCTGCCAGGCGGAAGGCGAGGTCGGTGGGCATGCCCTGGTCGAAGCCTTCGGTCTGGTGGTGGATCACGCCCCGGATGTTGCGGAAGCCTGCCTTGAGAAGCGCGGTGAAGAGGCCCTCCGCCAGGGGCAGGATCGCACCCGCATCGATGTGGAGCGTTCCGGTCCCCTCTGGCCCCGCTACGGCGTGGCTCGCCGCTCCGTAGGCGAAAGGCGGCAGGGTGATAATCGCGTCACCCAGCCGGTCGAGGACTTCGGTCACCGCCAGCAGGTCCACCCCGGCGGGGAGGTGTTGGCCGTGGTACTCCATGACGCCGATGGGCAGGACGATGGGGGTATTCGCCGCGATCGCCTCTTGCAGCTGGTGCGGGCGGAGGCGGGCAAAGTCAGTCACGGCAGGGCCTGCATCAGGTCTTTGGTCTGGGTGTAGAGCCGTTTCCAGAGGGGGTATTGCGCGGCGTAGGCGGGGACCTGTTCGGGCTGGACGGTCGTGGCTTCGGGATTCCAGGTCCGGATGTCCTGCGGGTTCGCCGCCCCGATGGCACAGGCTGCGAGGAAAGCGTCGCCATAGCTTGCGCCAATGGTCTTTTCGCAGACGTGCTGCGGGACTTGGCCGAAGTCAGAGGTCGCCTGCAGCCAGAGCTGGTTCTTCGTCCCGCCGCCCACGGCAAGGACACGGGCGGGAGAGGCGCCGACTTCGGCGTAGGTTTCCAGCACATGCGCGGTGCCTGCGGCGATGCCTTCGCAAACCGCGCGGAACATGTCGGCGCGGGTGTGGGTGAGATTCAGCCCGAAGAAGCTGCCGCGTGCGTGGGGGTCGTGAATCGGGGTGCGCTCACCTGAGAAATAGGGGAGGCACAAGAGCCCCTTGGCGCCCTTGGGGCTGTCCATCGCCTCGGCCACCAAGGCCGCGAAGTCGGTGTCGCGGGCCAGCTGGTCGCGGAACCAGTGGGTGAGGGTGCCAGAGGTCGCAAGGCCCGCCATCGAGGCATGGGTGCCGGGGAAGAGCCAGGGCGCATACCAGAGGCGCGGGTCGCGGACGGGTTGGCCGGTGACCTGGATGATAAAGATGGTCGAGCCGTACATCAGCATCATCTCGCCCGGGTGCTGGACGCCGACGCTGACCGCTTCGGCCGCCGCGTCGATGGTGCCGCAGGTGACGGGGGTGCCTTGGGCGAGGCCCGTCTCTGCGGCGGCCTCGGCGGTGATGTGGCCGGCGATCTCGGTGGACCACATGAGGCGGGGGAGCTTGTCGAGGGGGATGATCTCGGGGGCGAGGTCCGTGGTCCAGTCCTGGGTCGTGACGTCGTAGAGCGGCGAGAAGTTCGCGGCGGTGTAGTGGTCGATGACGTATTCGCCAGTCAGCTTCCAGGTCAGGTAGCTGGTGGAGGTCAGGACCTTGGCGGTCCGCGCGTAAAGGTCGGGCTGGGTTTCCTTCAGCCAGAGGATCTTTGGCCCAACGGATTGTGAGGTCAGCGCGTTGCCGCAGCGCTGGTGGATCGTGGCCTCGCCGATGCGGGCGTTGAGGCTGGCGATCTGGTCCGTCGCGCGGGTGTCGACGCCGTAAAGGACGCCGTTCATCAGGGGTTTTCCGGCGCTGTCCACCGGCAGCATGCAGGGGCCGATGGCGCTGGCGGCGACGGCCTTGATCTCTGCCGGGTCGAGGCCGGACTGGGCGAGAAGCGCCTTGGTGATGTGGACGAAATCGCCCCACCAGTCCTCCTCCGCCCGGTGTTCGGCCCATCCGGCGCGGGGGACGATCATCTTGTGCGGGCGCGAGGCCTGCGCGGTGATGCGGCCTTGGGCGTCGACGAGGACGCCCTTGGATTCGAAGGTGCCGATGTCGATGCCGAGGGTATGCGTCATCTTGTGAGCTTGAGGTCGGGAGTGATGGCGGAGAGGGCGGTGTCGAGGAGGGTGACGAGGCCTTCAAGGTCCTGAGGGTCGACCACTTCGAGGGCGGAATGTGAGTAGCGCATGGGGAAGCCGACATCGAGGCAGGCGACGCCTTCGGGGCCCATGAACTGGATGTAGCTGAGGTCGGTCAGCGCGCCCGTGTGGGCGGAGCGTTGGAGGGGGAGGTTGGCGGTGGCGGCAGCCTGTTCGAACAGGCGGACAAGGGCGGGGTGGGGGATCACGCCATTCAGCGTGCCACGTCCGTGGAAGGAGTAGAGGCTGATGCCGGGGCCGCCGCCGAGGGTGACGTCGCCTCGGGTGGTCATGTCGGGGGTGTCGCAGGCGAGGAGGAGGTCGATCTGCAGCGCGATGGCCGGTTGCAGGGCGGTGGCGGCGGGCAGTACGCCGCGGAGGTTGTATTCCTCTTGCACCGACCAGACGAGGTGGAGGGTGGGGCCGGGTTTGCCTTTGCGGGCCTCGGCGAGTTTCAGAAGGGCGGCGCAGCCCGCGCGGTCGTCGACGGATGTGCCGGCGATGCGGTTGTTAGCAAGGGTGAGGGCGCGGGGGAGGTAGGTGACGGCGGTGCCGATGCGGACGCCGGCGGCCTCGGCTTCGGCCTTGGAGCTGAAGCCCGCGTCGACGTAGAGGTCGGCGTAGGGGAGGACCTTGTATTTCTCCTCCGGGCTGGTCGCGTGGTGGCTCTTGTTGGCGATAAGGGCGGGGAGGTCTCCCCTGTCGGTGCAAAGGAGGACGGCTTGCGCGGGCAAGGCGCGTTCGGGAACGCCGCCGAGGCGTTCGAGGCGAATGAGGCCGGTGGGTTCGATCTTGCGGACGATGAAGCCCAGCTGGTCCATGTGGGTGAAGACCATCACAGGCGGAAGGGCGGGGTCGCCGGGGATCGTGCAGATCAGGTTGCCGAGGCGGTCGGAGTGGTGCGCCAGACCGAGCGTGTCGAGATGCGCGGCGATGGCGGCAGCGACGCGGGTCTCGTATCCGGCGAGGCCGGGGATCAGCATGAGCTCGACGGTCAGGTCTGCGACGGAGGGAAGCGTCATTTGCCGCCTCTCATTTCCCACCTCGGGCGGCGCGGGCGCGGGCCATGAAATCGGCGGCGCGGTCGGGGTCGACGGGAGACCAGGTGTCTCCGCCCACTTTCAGCGCGGAGCCGACGATGCAGCCGTCGGCCACAGCCAGGACATCGGCCACGGTGGCGTGCTTGACGCCGGTGTTGGCGAGGACCGGGGTGGTCGGCAGGACGCGCTTCACGCCTTCGAGGTCCTCCATCCGTGCGGCCTCACCGGTGATCGCGCCGGATACCAGCACCGCATCGGGGATCGAGGAGAAGACAGCGGACCGCGCGCGGTCGGGCAAGGGGCGGCGGTCGAGGCTGTCGGCGAACTCGGCCGAGACGTTGTAGAGGCGGGCGACGCCTCCAGCGCCGAGGCGCTGGGCATAGCGGACAGCGGCGCCGGCGTCGGGTGCCCAGACGCCCATGTCGCTGGCATAGGTGCCGGTGAAGATCTCGCGGACGAAGGCGGCCCCGGTGGCGGCGGCGACGGCGAAGCTGGACATCGGGTCCCAAAGGACGTTGACGCCGAAGGGGACGGTGATCTCGTCGCGGAGACGACCGATAATGTAGGCCATCGTGGCGCTGCTGGCGGTATCGACCTTCAGCTCGTAGGGGCGGTCGTTTTCGTTGCCGAACATCACGGCGTCGAAGCCTGCGGCCTGCAGCGCCTTCAGGTCGGAGCGGGCTCCGGCCAGGATGCCTTCGACGCCCCGGTCCGCGTCATAGAGCGGCGCGCCCGGGGAGGCCCCGAGATGGACCATTGCGATGACGGGTTTGCGGTCGCCGAAAACGGCCTTGAAGCGTGACATGTGATCCCCCCTGCGCGGGCACGCTAGCGCGAAAGGCGTTGGACGGGAAGCCGGATCATACTAGCATGTCAGCAAGCGAGGGAGGGGCGCGGATGCTGGCGACACGACATTGGGACCGGCTGGGGAACGGCGGGCTGACCTTCACGGAACTGGGCTTTGGCACGGCACCCATCGGCAACCTGTTCAAGGCTGTCTCGGACGACGAGGCCCATGCGGTGCTGGAGGCGGCCTGGGCGGGCGGGGTGCGCTACTACGACACCGCGCCACTCTATGGGCTGGGGCTGTCGGAGACCCGGCTGAACCGCTTCCTGCGCGACAAGCCGCGTGATGCTTATGTGCTGTCGTCGAAGATCGGCCGCCTTTTGCGGGCGGTCCCGCCCGACCAGCGCGACGGGTTCGGGAAATGGGTCGACGTGCCTGCGCGGCGGGAGGTCTTCGACTACAGCTATGACGGCGTGATGCGCAGCCTGGAGTTTTCGCTGGAACGGCTGGGGGTGGAGCGGATCGACATCCTCTATGCGCATGACCTGGACGTCTTCACCCATGGGAGCCAGGCCGCAATGCAGGTGCGGCTGGATGAGTTCGTCGCGGGGGCTTACTGCGCGCTGGTGGACTTGCGCGACCAGGGGGTGATCCGGGCCTTTGGCGGCGGCATCAACGAGGTCGACCCCTGCCTCTGGCTGCTGGATCGGTGCGACATCGACATCTTCTTGTTGGCGGGGCGTTATACCCTGCTGGAGCAGGAGGCGCAGGAGCGGCTGATGCCCTTGTGCGTGGAGCGGGGCGTCGGGATCGTGATCGGGGGACCCTACAACTCGGGCATCCTGGCGACGGGGCCGCGACCGGGGGCGCATTGGAACTACGCCCCCGCGCCAGATTGGGTGATGCAGAAGGCCGCGCGGTTGCAGGCGGTCTGCGAGAGCTTTGGCGTGCGGCTGGTCGATGCGGCGTTTCAGTTTCCACTGAAGCATCCGGCGGTGGTGTCTGTGATCCCCGGTGGGCAGGGGCTGGGAGAGATGGCATCGAACCTGCAGGCGGCAAAGGCCGAGATCCCGCAGGCGCTGTGGGAGGCGTTGCGGGCCGAGGGGCTTCTGCGACCGGATGCGCCTGTTTGATGGACGCCTCCTCGTGCGCCTTCGGCTTCTCGTCGGTGCGATGACGCAGCGAGGAGCGCCGAACAGGCGACGACGAGCGGTGTCTCAGGCGCCGTAGAGCGCGGCCAGGACGATCCGGGTGGCGGCGGCGGCGTCCTGGCGGGCCTGCGCCTCGGCCAGTTCGGGGTTTGACGCAAGATCGCGTGCAATGGCCCGCAGGCGGTCAGTGACGGCGATGTTTGCCCGCGCCTCGCCCACCGGGTCGGTGCCGCCGTGGTCGGGGAAGGTGTCGAAGTAGATCACCCCGTCATATGCAAGACGGTCGAGCGCCATGAACAGCTCCACCGTCTGCACCGGATGGACGGACCCCGCGATCAACCCGTCGTCCCGCTTGCCGTAGCCGTCGTTGAGGTGGACGCCGAGGATGCGGCTGGTCCGGCCCGCCAGCATGGCAGCGCGGGCGGGCATCTCACCGGCAAAGAGCATGTGGCAGAAGTCGAGCGTAACGCCCGTGTTGGGCCTGCCGACCTCGGCCAGGGCGAGAAGCGTCGTCGTCATGTCGGGCATCACGACGTGGGCGCGGGGTTCGTTGGGCTTGTATTCGATGGCGATGTCGACGGCGGGGTTGTGGTCGGCGACCTCGGCGATGGCCGAAATGCTGTCGTCCCACATCCGCGCGTAATCGGCCTGGAAGGAATAGTCGAACCCGTCCTGCCCCATCCACAATGTCATCAGCCGCCCGCCCATCGCAGACAAGGCATCGATCCCGCGTTTGGTCAGGTCGATGGCCGTGCGGCGGACCGCAGGATCGGGATGCGAGAAGGCCCCCAGCCGGAACCCCGGATCGGTGTAGTAGCGCATGGCGAGGCCGTTCAGCGCCATGCCGTTGTCGGCGAGGAGGCGCGACAGCTCGGCCGGGGAATGGTGGTCGAAATGGTCGGGGAAGTTCAGGTCGGCGGCATCGAGGCCCCCTACCCTGCCCGCCGCCGCAATCATCTGGGCCACGGTATCGCCCTTCTGCTTGAACGCGTTCAGGCGGGTGGCATAGCGGGGTTTGTTCGGGATCATGGGGTGGGGGCTGCGAAAAGCTCGGGGTGGGCGCGCTCAAGCGGCGCGAGGTAGGTCAGAAGTTGGCGCAGATGGTGCTGGACCGCAAGCCGGGCGGCCTGGGGGTCGCGGGCCTCGAAGGCGGCAAGAATCGCCTGGTGTTCCTGCAGCGTCGTCAGAAGACGCCCCTCGACCGGCAAAATCAGTTGCCGCGCGCGATGGACCGACAGCCAGGCGGTCTGGGCGACCTGCGGCAAGCGGGGAAAGCCGGTGAAGGACAGCATCATCTCATGCAGTTGGCCATCGAGCTGCATGAACCCCTGCTGGTCGCCATCGGCCACCAGAGTCTCTTGCAGGCGGACATTGCGGCGCAGCTCGCGCAGCTGGTCCTCGGTGATCTGACGGGCCACGAGTTCGGCTGCGGCGACCTCGATCGCCTCGCGGATGAAGGCGCCTTCGCGGATGTCGGTCATCGACAGGCGGGTGACGTAGGTCCCGGCCTGGGGGATGACGTCGACAAGGCCATCCGCGGCGAGCCGCGCGACGGCATCGGCAACGGGGCTGCGCGACACGCCGAGACGGTCGCAGATCTCGGGCTTGCGGATGATGTCGCCGGGACGGAAGGCGAGCGTCAGGATCGCCTCCTTCAGGCTTTGGTAGACGCGCTGTCCAAGTGAGCCCTGCAGCCGGTCGAGCGGCGTCAGCGAAGCCGCCGTGTTCGGGTCTTGTGGTTCGGTCCGGGGTGCCTGTAGCATGCTAACATGTTAGACTCAGGCAAGCCCCTGTCAACGAAAAGCGGGCGCCCAAGGGGGATGCGATGGCCGATGCGACGATCCGACTGCACGCGACCGACAACCTGGTGATTGCGCTGGCGGACCTTGCCCAGGGCGCAACGGTGCCAGGTGTGCCGGTTCCCCTGCCGGGGCCGGTGCCGCGTGGGCACAAGGTCGCTGCGCGCGCGATTGCGAAGGGCGAGATCGTCTTGCGCTATGGTCAGTCCATCGGCCAGGCGACCGAGGACATCCCGGCGGGCGCGCATATCCATAGCCACAACCTGGGCATGGGGCCGCACAGCACGGATTATGCCATCGGCCAGGGGGCGACGCCCCTTTCGCCGCTGCCTGCGCGCGAGTTCATGGGCTATCACCGCGCCGACGGGCAGGTGGGGACGCGGAACTATCTGGGGATCCTGACCTCGGTCAACTGTTCGGGGTCGGTGGCGCGGTTCATCGCCGAGGCGGCCGAGAAGGACCCGGTCCTGTCCGCAATGCCGAACATCGACGGCTTCGTCCCCATCGTCCACAACACCGGCTGCGGCATGTCGGGGGTGAACGAGGGCTACGACACGCTGATGCGCACGCTGAAGGGCTATGCGCGGAACGCGAACTTTGGCGGCATCCTGCTGGTGGGTCTGGGCTGCGAGGTGATGCAGGTGCCGGACCTGGTGGGCCAGGGGCGGCTGCGGCCGGACGGGAACTTCCGCTACATGACGATCCAGGGGACAGGCGGCACGCGGGCGACCATTGCCAAGGGGCTGGAGGTGCTGCGCGAGATGGCGGAAGTGGCGTCGAAGGTCGCACGAAAGCCTGCGCCGGTGTCGAAGCTGATCATCGGCCTGCAATGCGGCGGGTCGGACGGCTATTCGGGGATCACGGCGAACCCGGCTTTAGGCCATGCGAGCGACCTTCTGGTGCGGATGGGGGGCACGACGATCCTGTCCGAGACGCCGGAAATCTATGGGGCCGAGCATCTGCTGACCCGCCGCGCCGTGGCGCAGGAGGTCGGCGAAAAGCTGATCGACCGGATCAAGTGGTGGGAGAACTACACTGCGATCAATGGCGGCGAGATGGACAACAACCCCTCGCCCGGCAACAAGCGGGGCGGCCTCACGACGATCCTGGAGAAGTCACTGGGGGCCGTGGCCAAGGGGGGCACCGCGCCGCTGTCGGGCGTCTACAAGTTCGCCGAACCGATTACCGCACCCGGTTTCGTCTATATGGACAGCCCCGGCTATGACCCTTGCAGCGTCACCGGCCAGATCGCCTCGGGCGCGACGATGATCGTCTTCACCACGGGGCGCGGGTCGGTGTCGGGCTACAAGCCCTCGCCTTGCATCAAGCTTGCGACCAACAACGAGATGTATGCCCGGATGGCCGAGGACATGGACATCAACTGCGGCGACATCATCGATGGCACCAGCATCGAGGCGAAGGGCGAGGAAATCCTGGAGAAGATCATCGCCGTCGCCTCGGGTCAGCGGACCCTGTCCGAGGAGCTGGGCTTTGGCGGGGCCGAGTTCGTGCCCTGGCAGATTGGCGCGGTCATGTAGGGCTAGAGGCGGTAGAAGGCCCGGGCCGTGTCGCAGTAGATTTGCCGCTGCTCGGTCTCGCTGAGGTCGGCGATGACCTCGTCCACCAGCGCGACCCAGCCGGGGTAGGTGATCGCAAGGGTCGAGACCGGCCAATCGCCGCCGAACATGATGCGGGATGGCCCGAAGGCCTCCAACGCGACCTCCATGTAGGGGCGGAGCGTTGCGGGCGTCCAGTCGGCGGCGGCTTCGGTTGCGACGCCGGACAGCTTGCAGACCACATGCTCACGCCGGGCAAGGTCGCGCATCTGGTCGGCCCAGGGCTGCATAAGCCCTTTGACGATCCCGGGCTTGGCGATGTGGTCCAAGACTATCGGCACGTTCGGACAGGCATCCACAAGGCCGATGGTCGCCTGCAGCTGCGGATGTTTCAGGCACAGGTCGAACGACAGGCCATAGTCGGCCAGCGCCCGGACGCCGGTCACGAAATCCGGCCGCAGGCACCAGGCCGGGTCGGGCTGGTCCTGGTAGATGCGCCGGACGCCGCGGACCTTTTCCGTCCCCGCAAGACGCTCCAGATCGGCGCGGGCGGCATCGCCCTTCTCCAGCGCGGCATTGCAGACCATCGCGGCGATCCGTGGCTCTTCCTGCGCCCATAACAAGACCTGCGCGGCCTCGGCGAAGGCCTGGTCGATGGCGGCGTCGCATTCCAGGAAGACCAGCGCCTCGATGTCCACGCCTGCACTTGCCGCCTGGAAGTCTGCGGGCAGGAAGGGCCGGTCCAGCGGGTCGAAAAGCCAGGGATAATGGATGAGTTGGGGGTCCCAGAGATGCAGGTGGCTGTCGATGATCGGAAAGCGGGGCATCCGGGCCTCACAGTTGGGAACATCCAGCGGGATGCTACACCGGCGCTGCGCCATGGGAACAGCCTCGTGTTGGGCGCGGATGGGGCCTTAGGCCACGGCGGCCTTGGACACATGGCGCGCGGCGGCGTCCGAGGCGGCGCGACAGGCGTCGACCAGCGCCTGACCAAGCGCCAGCTTTGCCGCCAGCGTTCCGGTAAAACAGTCGCCCGCACCATGGGTGCTTGTGACCTGCACCTTCCGAGCGGGGATGGTCTCGGCCTCTGACCCTGCTGCGCAAAGGGCCAACCCACTGGCACCCGCAGTGACGACGACAGCCCGGTATTGCGCCGCAAGCCCGCGCGCTGCCGCCTGCGCCGAGGCAAGGTCGGTCACCGGGGCCGCGCCAAACATCTCGGCCTCGACCGCGTTGACGACCAGCACATCGACGAGCGCGCGCAGGTCTGCAGACAGCGCCCGCGCCGGGGCGGCATTCAGGACGACGGGAATGCCTCGCGCCGCGGCTGCCCGGGCCGCCGCAACATTTATGTCCTCGGCGACTTCGTTCTGCAGCACCAGGGCGCGCACATCCGACCACAGGGCCGCATCCTGCAGGTCAGCGGCCTGCAGCATCAGGTTGGCGCCCGAGACGATGGTCGCGGCGTAGTCCCCGGCGCTGTCCTGGATCGCCACGCTCATCCCGGAGCCGACGCCATCCAGTTCCCGGACAAAGCGGCGGTCGACCCTGCCTTTGTCCAGCGCGTCCAGAAGGAAGGCGCCGAAGCCGTCCTTCCCCACCGCACCGAACATGCGCGCGGCGGCACCGGCGGCAGCGGCGGCCACCGCCTGATTGCCGCCCTTGCCGCCGAACTTGGGATACCAGCGCCGCCCGACGGCGGTTTCATCCACGCGCGGCAGGTGGTCGGTTTCGACCATGATGTCATGGTGCAGCGATCCGACGACAAGCACGACGGGCAGGTCTGGCACGGCCAGGTCTCCTTGCTTACAGGGTTCGATTCAAATCTGGCCGGGGTGCAGCCCGCCTGCGCCAGACGGCCATGCCGGACCGCTGCACCCTTGTACCAAAGCCCATGACCGCGCCAAGGCCCTGTGACACAACTTCCTACTGGCGCCGCCCCTCGCCATCGAACCGCAAGGCCTGATCGGCGTCGAACGCAAGGCCGACGCTGTCGCCGATCGTCGCGGAAAGGCGGCCTGCGCCCTGCACGCAGAGGATGCCGGCTGTGGTCGCCACATGGACGAGCGTCTGGTTGCCCAGCCTCTCGACCAGGCGGACGCTGCCCGACAGGGGTGCCCCAGGTGCCGGCACCAGCCGCAGGTGTTCCGGACGCAGGCCGATTTCGGCAACGGTCAGGCCCACCGCGGCGCCGGGCAGGAAGTTGATCGCCGGATTGCCGATGAACCCGGCCACGAAGCGGTTCGCGGGGTTTTCGTACAGGTCCATCGGCCCGCCGATCTGCTGCACCTCGCCTGCGTTCATCACCACGATCTTGTCGGCCATCGTCATCGCCTCGACCTGGTCGTGGGTGACGTAGATCATCGTGGCACCGAGGTCGCGGTGGAGGTTCGACAGCTCGATCCGCATCTGCACGCGAAGAAGGGCGTCGAGGTTGGACAGGGGCTCGTCGAACAGGAACACCTGCGGGTTGCGGACGAGCGCCCGGCCGATGGCGACGCGCTGGCGCTGGCCGCCGGAAAGCTCGGCGGGGCGGCGGGTCATCAGGCTGTCGAGTTGCAACTGCTTGGCCACTTCGGCCGCGCGGGCAAGCCTCGTTGCCTTGGCGACCCCGGCGGCTTCCAGCGAGAAGGCGATGTTCTCGGCCACCGTCATGTGCGGGTAAAGCGCGTAGGACTGGAAGACCATCGCGATCTGCCGGTCCGAGGGTTCCAGCATCGTGACGTCGCGGCCTGCGATCTCGATCCGGCCGCTGGAGGGTTCCTCCAGCCCCGCGATCAGGCGGAGGAGTGTGGACTTGCCGCAGCCCGAGGGGCCGAGGAGGGCGCAGAACTCACCCTTCCGGACGGTCAGGTCGACGCCCTTGATCGCCTCGAAGGCGCCGAAGCTTTTGCGCAGGGAGGTCAGGCGCAGTTGCGCGTCGGGCATCGCTTACTCCCGCATCCAGACCTGCATCGGGTTCGGGCCCCGGTTGCACCAGATGTAATAGGGGACGGCCATCAGGGGCGAGGGGCCTTCGGCGGGCGGGTGGGTGCGGTAAAGCGCCGGGTCCTGATCGGTGATGGCCGACCCTTCGGCGCGAAGGACGCTGATCCCGCCGAGGAGGTCGCCACGGAATTCATCGGTTACCGCATTCCCCCGCGGCAGGCGAAGGCGGTGGAGGGGGGACTTCTGATCCTGCGCTTCGAAGCAGTAGACGAGCGGCCCCCGGCGCAGGGCGACGCGGCCCACGTCGGCCTTGATCTCGGGGTGCGGCCAGAGGCGTTCGCCGGGCATGGGGAGGTCAAGCTCGACCACGTCGCCGGGTTTCCAGGTGCGGTTGAGGCGCAGGTAGCCGCGGTCGGTTTTCACCGGGACGTCGGTTCCGGCGACGCGGACCTTGGGGGCCGTGCACCAGGCCGGGATGCGGAGCGACAGGGTCAAGTCGCGGGGAGCGTCGGGGGTGACCTGCACGCGGACCGCCCCGGTCCAGGGGTAGCAGGAGGTTTCGGCGACGCGGACCTTGCCGCCGCCGAGTGTCACCTCGGTCTCGGACCCGCCGTAAAGATGAACCGCAATCTCGTTGTCGCCGAGGCCATAGACATAGCCGCCAACGGAAGCGACGAGACGCGCCACGTTCATCGTGCAGCAGGGGCAGGGGTGCCAGTCCCAGCGCTTGTGGCTGCCGTCGCTGTCGAGCTTGTTGTCGTAGAAATAGGTGTCCCCCTGCCGCGACAGGCCGGCCAGCGCGTTGTTGTAAAGCGCAAGCTCCAAGAGGTCGGCATACTGGCCGTCGAGGTCCAGGTTCAGCATCCGCGCCGCCCAGAAGATCATCGCGCAGGAGGCACAGGTTTCGGCATAGGCGGTGTCGTTCGGCAGGTCGTAGTCCTGGGTGAAGCCCTCGTTCCGGGCCGAGGGGCCGAAGCCGCCTGTGACATACATCCGGGTGGAGGTCACGTCCTGCCACAGCGTCTCGCAGACCTGTTTCAGCTCGGCATCGCCATGCTCGGCGGCAAGGTCGGCCATCGCGGTATAGAGATACATCGCGCGGACGGCGTGGCCCACGACCTTGGTCTGCTGGCGGACGGGCAGGTGGGACTGACTGTACTCGTAGGTGCCCTGGCCGTACTTGCCGGGCGGTTCCCCCCGCGCGTCGCGTTCCTGGTCGAAGTAGTGCGGCTGCTGGCCGCGCTCCTCGACGAAATAGGTGGCAAGGTCCAGGTACTTGCGCTTGCCCGTCGCGTGCCAGGCCTTGATGAGCGCAAGCTCCACCTCCGGATGCCCGCAATAGCCGCGCTTTTGCCCTGGGCCGCGTCCGAAGACGGTGGCGACATGGTCGAAGGCGCGTTCCATCACCTGCATCAACCGGTCCTTGCCGGTCGCGCGCATGTAGGCGACCGCGCCTTCCAGGATGTGGCCGAGGTTATAGAGCTCGTGGTTGTCACGAAGGTTCGTCCAGCGGTTCTGCGGTTCCCGCTCCAGATACCAGCAGTTGACGTAGCCGTCGGGTTCCTGGGCCTTTTCCAGGTCCGCGACGATGGCGTCGATCTGGGCCTCGATCACCGGATCGCGGCGGTGGGAGAGGGCGTAGGAGGCGGCCTCGATCCACTTGCCGACGTCGCTGTCCCAGAAGATCTGAGTGCTGAACCCGTCGGCGTGGGGCTTGAAGGTCAGGGGCGGGACGGGCTTGGGAAGTTTGAGGCTTTCCAGCACGTTGTACTTCTTCAGCTGGGCGTGCTGGCTGGGGATCGTGGTGGTCAGCACGGTTTCCAGCCGTTCGGACCAGAAAGCGCCGGTGATCTTCACATCGGCAAAGGGGATGGATGAATAGCGGCGCATGGGGTCCCTCCTTCAGGTACTGTCGCGCACGACCAGCGTGCAGGGCAGGCGCAGGGTCCCTTGGGCCTCTGCGCCCTTGATCATTTCCGTCATCTTCTGCCCGGCATGGGCGCCAAGCTGGATCAGGTTCATGTCGACCGAGGTGAGCGCGGGGCGGCAGGCCTCGGCCATCACGGTCCAGTTGTCGAAGCCGGTGAGGGCGATGTCCTGCGGACAGTTCACCCTCGCCTCACGCAGGGCATCGGCCGCGCCCCGGGCGATCAGGTCGTTGCCGCAGACGATGGCGTCGGGGCGCGCGGGGCCGTTCAGCAGTTGCGCCACGGCGGCGCGGCCCCAGGCCTCGCTCCATGAGCCGTGCATCAGGGGGCCGGGCTGCAGGCCTGCGGCGGCAAGCCCCTCGCGCCAACCAGCGGCACGCAGGCGGACGGCCTCGAAGTCCTGGGGGCCGGTCACGTGGGCGATGCGGCGGCGTCCGCGCTGGATCAGGTGGTCGGTCGCCAGCCGCGCGCCGCCCTGGTCGTCGGGGAGAAGCGTCAGCGCGCCGGGGGCATCGCCCTGGCTGAAGACGTAGATCACCGGCAGGCCCAGGCCGCGCAGGTCCACCGAGGGGCGGCGGTCGGCGCGGCGGGCAGTGACGATCAGACCGTCGATCTGCTTGGCGAGAAGCTGGTCCAGGTGCGCGCGTTCCCGTTCGGCGTCATCGGTCGCGTTGACCATGAAGACGCCGATGCCGGACTGCGATAGCACGCCCTCCAGCCCCTCCATGATCGGCATGGTGAAGCGGCCGAAGCTGTCGTTCGATATCAGGCCGACCGACCCCGACAGCCCGGTATGCAGGCTGCGCGCCAGCATGTTCGGGCGGAAGTGCAGCGCGCGGACCGTCTCCATCACCCGTTTCCGGGTTTCTTCGGACAGGGACCCCGTGCCGTTCAGCGCCTTCGACACGGTGCCGATGGAAACCCCCGCCGCCTTGGCGACATCGTGGATCGTGGCGCTGCCGCGCGGCTTGTCGTCTGCAGTCATTTTACGGCCCCCGCCAATAGTCCGGAGACGTAATACTTCTGCAGCGCGAGATAGACGAGGAGGCAGGGCAGCATCGACACCACCACCGAGGCCTGCAGCGCGCCCCAGTCGACCGAGCCGAAATCGCCCGAGACAACTCCGGTCAGCATGATCGGGACGGTAAAGGCGCTTTCGGTGTTCATCAGGATCAAGGCGCCGATGAATTCGTTCCAGCTGGTGATGAAGGCGAACAGCGCCACGGTGACCATTCCCGGCAGCGCGAGCGGGATGAACACGCGGCGGAGCTGGAAGGCGGTCGAGGCCCCGTCGACGCGGGCGGCTTCCTCAAGCTCCTTCGGGATCGCCTCGAAGCTGTTGCGCATCAGGTAGACTGAGAACGGCAGCTGCAGGATCGTGTGCAGGATCGCCAGGCCGAAGTGGTTGGCGGTCAGACCAAGCTTGGCGAACATCAGGTACAGGGGCACCAAGAGCGCCTGGTAGGGCACCATCATCGAGGCGAGGATCAGGACGAACCAGATCTCTTTGCCCGGGACCGGAAAGCGGGCCAGCGCGAAGCCTGCGGGGACCGAGAGGGCGAGGCAAAGCAGGATCGTCATCCCGGCGACGACAGTGGAATTGCGGACATAGGTCCAGACGCCCTGCTGGTAGCTGGCGACCTTCTGGTAGTTCTCCAGGCTGAGGGCCGAGGGCAGGTATGAGGGCGGCACGGCTGAGGTCTCGGCCAGCGGGCGGAAGGAGGCAAGGACGGACATCACCAGCGGCATTAGCATCAGCGTGATGACGATCAGGCAGATCGCAGCCACGAGCCAGCCCTTGGCCCGGCGGGCAAGGGGTTTCGGCGGCAGGTCGAGGGTCGCAACGGTCATTTCCGCCCCCGTTGCAGGCGGAGCTGGATGACCGTCATCGCCATGATGACGACCATCAGGATCACCGACAGGGCGGCTGAATAGCCGAGGTCAAAGCGGACAAAGCCCGACTGGTAGATCCAGTAGACCGAGGTGAAGGTCTTCCCCCGCGGCCCCCCGCCAGTCATCAGGTAGAACTGGTCGAAGGCCAGCATGGAGCCGATGATCGAGATCACCGTGGCCATGACCAGCGACCGGGCGGCCAGGGGCAGGATGATCCGGCGGACCTGCAGCGCGGGGGAGGCGCCGTCGATCCGGGCGGCTTCGAACAGGTCGGTGCTGATCGACTGGATGCCGGCCATGATGAGGATCATCCCGAAGCCCACCACCTTCCAGGTGACGGAAATGATGACGGCGGCGAGGCCGGTTTCGGCTTTGCGGAACCAGACTACGGGTTCGTCGATGGCGCCCAGGTCGACGAGCAACTGGTTGAAGAGGCCGACCTGCTGGTCGAAGAGCCAAAACCAGAGGAGCGAGGAGGAAGCGAGGCCGATGACCACGGGCAGGAAGACCACGGTCCGGGTCAGGCGGCGCAGCGGCGTGTTGGGCGAGACGAGCAGCGCCAGCGCGAAGCCAAGGCCCATCAGGATCGGCGTGATGACGGCGGTATAAAGGAGGGTGAACTTGAACGCCGCCCAGAACTTCGGGTCGCCAAAGGCAGTGCGGTAGTTGTCGAGGCCGACCCACTCCCCCCCGCCCAGCAGCGAGGTCGAGGTGAACGAGAGCCAGACCAGATGCACCATCGGCCAGAGGACGAAGAAGCCGACGAAGGCAAGTGTCGGGGCCAGCCAGGCCAGGCCGACGAGGGCATTCCTGCGGGTGGACATTTCAGCGTTCCCGGAATGAAGGGGGCCAGTCGGAACCGGCCCCCGGAGGGGTCACTTCGCGGCGATGGCCAGCATCTCGGCCCGCGCGGTCTCAATGGCGCCGTCGATGTCGCCATCGAAGATCGCGGTCTGCACCATGATGATCCAGGGCGAGCTGTCCGAGTTCACCATGTCGGCGAAGTGGAAGACCCAAGGAACATAGCCCACCGACAGAGCCTGGGCGGTGGTCAGCACCTTGTCGTTGCCCTTGGTGAATTCGTTGTCGGCAAGGTCGGTCCGCGTGGTGAGGATCGAGTTCTTGGCAAGACCCTGCAGCTGCGCCTCGTCCGACAGGACCCAGGTCACGAATTCCCGCGCGGCGGCCTCGTTCTTGCCGTTCGCCGGGATCGCAACGACGTCACCGCCGACGAAGGCCGAGACCTGGCCCGGTTCGGCGCCGGGCAGGAGGGTGAGGCCGTAGTTGAAATCGGGGTTCTCGCGCTTCATCAGGCTGATGAGGAAGCCACCCGTGCCCGCGATGCCGATCTTGCCCGAGGCGAAGGCCGAGACGAAGTTTGCCCCGGTGTCGACCTCGGCGTTCTCGGGGATCAGGCCCTCGTCCCACATGGTCTTATAGGCCTCGAGCACCATCTTCACCCCGTCGCCGGTCAAGGCCTCGTCCTCGCCGTTGCGGGGCAGCATCTTGGACCCAGCGGCGACCATCATCGGCGAGGTGACGAAGATGTTGCAGCCGGGGCAGGAGCCGGAGAACCAGAAGCCGTAGGTGTCGCCCCCCAGCGCGCGGATCTTGCGGGCGTGGTCGACGATTTCGGCCACCGTGGTCGGGCCTTTCTCGGGGTCAAGACCGGCAGCCTTGTAGAGGTCCTTGTTCCAGGCCAGCACCGAGACGTCCGGCGTGAAGCCGACGCCGTAGATCTTGTCCTCGTAGGTGGCGATGTCCTTGTAGGCTTGGACGTGCGTCGCATAGTTCGGATCGGCGTTCAGCTGGTCGGTCAGGTCGGTCAGAAGGCCCGCCTTCATGAAATCCGGCATGTAGATCAGGTCAAACGAAACCAGGTCGGGCGAGTCCCCCGACTGGGCCGAGGTGGCAAGCTTGGTCACCATCTGGTTGTCCGGGATGGCAGTCAGGGTGATCTTGTTCTCACTGGTGGAGTTCCACAGGTCCACCATCAGCTTGCCGGGGTCGGCGGCGCTTTCGCGGACCCACATGGTCAGGTCTTCGGCGTAGACGGGCAATGCGGTCAGCGTGGCAATGAGGCAAGCCGTCAACGTTCCCGGAATCCGGGGTCTGAGTCTGGTCATCGTGCATCCTCCCTCGTGTGCCGTTCCGGCACGGTGATTGGCGGGGCTCCTCCCCCAGGGGTTGGAAAAGCTTTTCCGCATAGCGCCTTGTCGGTTGGAGCTCTTGGCCCGACCGCGGAAAGTCACTCTGGGGTGAGTCGGAAAAGCTTTTCCTAGGTAAGTGAACCACAGTGCCGCCCGTGGATCAATATCTTTGGCAGCACCTAGGTACAGCGCCACGAAACACCCCTGATCCTGAGGCCGGTGACGCCGGGCCGCAGATTGGGATAGCCGCGCGCGATCCGGGTCAGTGCCTTGACCGGGTCGGTCTTCACGTCAGTGACGATGCGAGGACCGGGATTGATCCGCAACCAACCGCCAGAGGTCTACAGGTCGCAGGTCTGCGACCGGACCGGCGCTTGCGCCAGAAAATCTCGGATCGTCACCAGTTTCAGATCATCCGGATCGTGTCTTTGCCCACCGCCAGCACATAGCCGCGCCGCGCGATGGTCTTGACCAGAAGCTCGCTGACCAGCTGGTTGCCCAGGGCATCGCGCAGCCGCTTGACCCGGGTCGCCCCCGCTGCCTCGTCGCAGTCGGCCTCGTTCCGGCCCGAGATCACCGCCTCGATCTGGGCGCCGGTCAGGACCTCGTCATCCATCCGCGCCTCGGCCAGGACGGACAGGGTCTCCAACGCGGCCTCGGTCAGCTGGAATTCCAGATCGTTGATGTAGACCGCCCTCGCCTCACGGGAAATCATCAGGCTGGCCACCTGGATTCCTGACCGCTGGATCGCGGAAATGCGGCGGTTCAGCGCGATGATCATCACCAGGAAGACCAGGGACGACACCAGGAGCGCGGTGGAGAAGAGAAGCAGCACGAAAATCACGCTGCGATAGCTGGTCAGCACCTCGGAAAACGAGGTCCCCGACTGCGCGAGGATCTCCAGAAGCTTGATCTCGGCCAGAGTGTTCAGGTCGTCGTTCTCGACGAACAGCCGTTCGACCCGCGCGTTGAAGGCGTTGGCGTCCGGCAGGTTCAGGAACAGGAACAGCGCCGCAGCCAAGAGGATCAGGACGATGGCGGCGATACCCAGGGCAACAACGCGGTTGCCGGCCTTGAGACTGTCAGTAACGGAGGAAGTATTCTCCGGCACTCGCTTTCCTTTCTTCAAGACCCTCGGGCCCGAATGTGGACAGGACGTTCAACAACGTCCAGCCATCGCCCGCCAGTCTCGGCGCCAATTCGCCCTCGGCCGCGCCGGGGCTGCAATTCGCGTCCGAAACCTGCGCGACACCGTAGTGCAGTTGCAACGGTTCGTCACGCTTGGCCTTGTAGTCGGCAAAACACTCTGCCGCGGCGGGTCCGGCAAGGGCCAGCGCAAGGATGGCAGAGGTGATCAGTCTTTTCATTTTCCTGCTCCGTTAAGGAGGCTGCTCGATTGCCGCCGGACAATGCGCGTGGGCGCGTTGCTATTCAATATCACTCCCGAATTTGGCGCATTGTTATCGGATAGCAAGTCGGTTTTCCCCCACCGCTATGGCCTAGCGGCCGGGCGATATTGCTTACGGCGGGCACCGGGGACGAGGTTTGGCCATCGGGACCGAAACACGCTGTGCAGCGGCCCCTAACGACCAAGAACCTGCATCAGGAGGCAAGCATGACCGTCGATTTCAGAAGCCGATCGCACCGCATCCGGTCCCTGGGACTTTCAGAAACCACCCTGTCCGGTCGCCGGTTTGCGGCAATGCTGACCGGGGGCGCGGCGGCCCTGGCTGTGGTGCTGGCAACGGCGATCCCGGCCAAAGCCGACAAGAAGGATGATCTGGCAAAGGCGCTGATCGCGGCCATCGTGGTGGGCGCCATAGCGCATGAGCTGACCGACAGGGACAAGCCCGCACCGGTTCCGGTGCCGCTGCCTGAACCCGAACCGGTGAAGTCCAAGCGCGTGCCCTCGGTCTGCGCCATTTCCATCGACGGGGCCGAGCGTTCGATCAGCCTCTATCCCGAAAGCTGCCTGCGCGAGGAAGGCTTTGAATATCGCCTGCCGCGTGGCTGCGCGAACAGCGCCACGATCTTCGGTGAACGCGACCGGGTCTATTCCGCGCAATGCTTGCGCGATGCGGGTTTCCGGGTGACGGGCCGCTGAGGCCCGCATCCAGGAGCAGGGGTCGCCGAGGTGGCCCTTACCGAAGCGGGCTCGCCCTGACCCGCTTCCTCTGAGGGGGTGGGAGGGTGAGCAGCTCCCACCCCCTTTTTCCGGCGCGGGTTCCGGGGTAGTCCGGGACGCATGGCAGGCATCGTCCCCGATTTCTCATCCGAACTGGCGGCCATCGGTCGCGGCGCCTTGCGGGTGGTCGGCGTCGACGAAGTGGGCCGCGGTCCCTTGGCGGGGCCGGTCACGGCCTGCGCCGTGCGCCTGGACCCAGACCGAATTCCGGCGGGTCTGCGCGATTCCAAGATGCTGACGGCATCCCGGCGCGAGGCCTTGTTCGACGAGATCATGCAGATGGCCGAAGTGTCGGTCGCCCATGCCTCGGTCGAGGAGATCGATAGCCTGAACATCCTGCGGGCCAGTCACCTTGCGATGGAACGGGCCGTTGCGGGCCTGCAGGCGGACCACGCGCTGATCGACGGCAACCTGATCCCGCGCGGCCTTGGCTGCACAGCGACGGCAATCGTCAAGGGCGACGCGCGATGCCTGTCCATCGCGGCGGCGTCGATCGTGGCCAAGGTCACACGCGACCGGATCATGGTGGATTTGGCGCAACAGCACCCCGGCTACGGCTGGGAAGCCAACGCCGGTTACCCGACAAAGGCACATCTTGAGGCGCTGCAAATCCTAGGCGTGACCCCTTGGCATAGACGTTCCTTCAAACCCGTCCACAACATATTGTATCAAGCGAATTCTGTAAGCTCTTGATTCAAAAAAGAATTTGACGGCGAATCACCTCTGACTCATGATTCAGGACAACAACGGCACGATCCAGATGCCGGGGGCAGAGGCAGAGAATGGCGACCAGGAATACCGCGGCGGAGGGGGGCCTTCCGCTGAACCAGATCCTTCAGGGCGACTGCGTGGAGGTGATGAACTCGCTTCCAGCAGGGTCCGTCGATCTGATCTTCGCCGACCCGCCCTACAACCTTCAGCTTCGCGGGGACCTGCACCGGCCCGACAATTCCAAGGTCGATGCGGTGGATGACCACTGGGACCAATTCTCCAGCTTTGCAGTCTATGACGCCTTCACGAAGGACTGGCTGGCGGCGGCGAAGCGGCTGTTGAAGCCGAACGGGGCGATCTGGGTGATCGGCTCCTACCACAACGTGTTCCGGCTGGGGGCCGAGCTGCAGAACCAGGGCTTCTGGCTGCTGAATGATGTGGTGTGGCGGAAGTCGAACCCGATGCCGAACTTCAAGGGCAAGCGGCTGACCAACGCCCACGAGACGCTGATCTGGGCGTCGCGGGACGAGGCGGCGAAGTATACCTTCAACTACGAGGCGCTGAAGGCGCTGAACGACGGCGTGCAGATGCGGTCGGACTGGGTGATCCCGCTGTGTACGGGGCATGAAAGGCTGAAGGACGAAAACGGCGACAAGGCCCATCCGACCCAGAAGCCGGAGGCGCTGCTGCACCGGGTGATCGTGGCGACGACGAACCCGGGCGATGTGGTGCTGGACCCGTTCTTCGGGACGGGGACCACGGGTGCCGTCGCCAAGATGCTGGGCCGTGACTTCATCGGGATCGAGCGCGAGGCCGCGTATCGGAAAGCGGCCGCCGAGCGGATCGAGCGGGTGCGGCGGTTCGATGCCTCGGCGCTGGAGGTCTCGGGGTCCAAGCGAGCCGAGCCCCGGGTGCCGTTCGGGCAGGTCGTCGAACGCGGGATGCTGCGGCCGGGGGAGGAGCTGTTTTCGCTGGGCAACCGCTTCAAGGCCAAGGTTCGGGCTGACGGGACCCTGATTGGCAACGACGTGAAGGGGTCGATCCACCAGGTCGGCGCCGCGCTGGAGGGGGCGCCCAGCTGCAACGGGTGGACCTACTGGCACTTCAAACGGGACGGGAAGATGGTCCCCATCGACATCTTGCGGCAGCAGATCCGGGCCGAGATGGAGGCCGACGGGTCGCGCCAACACTGAAATTCTGGAACACGCCTGTCCCCCGGACCGCCTGGGGGACACCTTTACCCCGCCGGGATGTCCTGGCGGGGTTTTTTCATGTGTCCACGGTGGACAAAGTCTGATGGTCTATTGAAATCAATGGCTTGGTTGCGAACGTTAGGGATTTGTTAACCCGCGGTTTCTGGCCGTTTCGGGTTGTGCCGGGCGGCGGAATCCGGTCATCTGGACCCAAAGGCGGAGGCGGACATGAACGGTGCAGAGACATTGGTGGAGACGCTGCTTTCGTCCGGTGTGCGGGTCTGCTTCGCCAACCCGGGCACGTCCGAAATGCACTTCGTCCACGCGCTGGACCAGCACCCGGAAATGCGCTGCATCCTGTGCCTGTTCGAGGGCGGCGTCTCGGGCGCGGCGGACGGCTACTACCGGATGAAGGGAGAGGTGGCGGCGACGCTTCTCCACCTTGCCCCCGGCTTCGGGAACGCCTTTGCCAACCTGCACAATGCCCGGAAAGCTCAGTCGGGTGTGTTGAACATCATGGGCGACCATGCGGATTACCACCTGCGGTTCGAGGCCCCACTGAAGGGCGACACGGTGGGGATCGCACAGGCGGTATCGCATTGGGTGCGGGTGTGTTCGTCCTCAACCAAGGTTGCCAGCGATGCAGCCGAGGCAATCCAGGCGGCGCGGGCCAAGGGCGGGCAGATCGCCACGCTGATCCTGCCCGCGAACACGGCCTGGGAGGAGGCATCGAGTTTCGCGGTGGCGGCCCCTGCCCCGGCCTTGCGGCGTCCGTCCAAGGCCGAGGTCAAGGCGGCGGCCAATGCCCTGCGCCAGCCGGGGGCGATCCTGATGGTGGACGGCCCGGCGCTATTCACAGACCTGGGCCAGCTTGCCAAGCGGGTCGCCAAATCCTGCGGCGCGCGGCTGATGCAGCCGTTCTTCGTCAGCCGCTTCCGGCGCGGGGCGGGAGCGGTGAAGATCGAACGGATGGCCTATCGCATTCAAGACAATCAGAAGCTTCTGGCCGGGGCCTCGTCGCTGGTCCTGTGCGGCACGGCCAGGCCTGCCGGGTTCTTTGCCTATCCGGGGCTGCCGTCCACCCCCGATGATCCCGAGACGCGGCTGATCGAGTTGTGCAGCCGCGAGATGGACATCGAATGGACCTTGCAGGCTTTGGCCGGGGAGCTGGGCGAGGCGGAGCTGGGGCCGGAGGATTTCGTGCCGCTGGACCTGCCAGCCCTGCCCGAGGGCGATCTGACCGTGACCAAGGTCGGCGAGACGATAGCGGCGCTGATGCCCGACAATGCGGTGGTGGTGGATGAGGGCATTTCGGCCTCCTACTACCTCGCCCCGGGGCTGAAGCGGGCGCGGGGACATGACGCGTTGACGATCACCGGGGGGTCAATCGGGTTTGGGTTGCCCAATGCGGTGGGTGCGGCGGTGGCCTGCCCGGACCGCAAGGTCGTGGTGCTGGAGGGCGACGGGTCGGGGATGTACACGCTGCAATCGCTGTGGACGATGGCGCGCGAGGGGCTGGACGTGACCACGGTGATCTTTGCCAACCGCGGCTACCAGATCCTGCGCGACGAACTGGCGGCGATGGGGGTGAACGAGGTCGGCCGCAATGCGCAGCGGATGTTCGATGTCGAGGGGCCGAGCCTGGACTGGGTGGCCTTGGCGCAAGGGCATGGGGTGCAGGCGGTGCGGGTCAGCGACATGGCCGGGTTCAACGCGGCGTTTGGTGACGCGATGGGTCAGAAGGGGCCGCGGCTGATCGAGGTTCTGTGCTGACCGTGGGGGGGGTCAAAATTCTTGAGTAAGAATTTTGGCAAATTTCTTGCTTAAGAAATTTGGTCCCGGATGAACCGTCACGCCAGGCCCGCAAAGGGGTCGCGCCAGGCGTCAATCTGGTTCAGCTGGTCGGCAAGCCGTTGGACCTGCGGATAGTCCGCGATGGGCAGGCCGGCGGCTTTGGCGAAGGGAAAGCAGGTCGCCACCCGGAAATCGGCATAGGACAGGCGATCATCGACCAGCCATTTCCGTCCCGCAAGCTGGCCGTCGAGAATGCCCATGAACTGCCGCCAGTCGCCCATCGCCTCATCAAAGACCGGCTGTTCGGGCTGGTGGTCCATGAACTGCGGCGCGATGAGTTTCCAGAAGTAGAACACGTCCCCGGCCCGGTTCAGATGATGCGTGGCCCAGGAAATCCACATCACCATCTCGGGGTGGCTGTCGCCGGTGCGCCAGAAGTCGGAACCCGCCAGGGCGGAGAGCTTGCAGGCGATGGCGTCGGCCTCCCAGTAGTTGCGCTGGGGCGTGGTCAGCACAGGGACACGGGTGTTGGGGTTGATCGGTCGGAAGGCGTCGCGGTGGTCCGGGTGCATCGGCGTGGCTGCGACATACTCGACCGGCGAATTCAAGTGGCGGGCGACGGCCACGGCGACGCGCGGGTTCAGGTTGGGTGAGTAGTAGAGTTTCATGATGGCCTCCGTACGGGGCCATTACATACCATTTGGTATGTTTGTCAACCGGCGACCGGATTCAGCGCCTTGTTGTAGTCGTGCCAGTCCTGGATGTCCGGGTAATGCTTGCGCCGCCAGTTCTTGACCCGCCGGTTCATCACCCGCTTCCACAAGGGTGGCACCATCGCGACCATCGTCATCAAGGGATAACCGTAGGGCAGTTGCGGCGCCTGGTCACGGCTGTAGGTTTGCAGAAGCGGAAAGCGGCGGTCCGGCCGGTAGTGGTGGTCGGAGTGGCGCTGCAGGTTGATCAGGAGCCAGTTCGACGCGCGCTGGTCGGCGTTCCAGCTGTGGCGCGGCAGGACGTTTTCATACTTGCCATCGCCCAGGTGGCGGCGGGTCAGGCCGTAGTGTTCGATGTAGTTGACGAGTTCCAGCTGCCAGATCGCGACGAACGCCTGGACCAGGAAGAGGCCAAGGCCCGTCCAGCCGCCGAGAGCGATGGCGAGCACCAGGAAGGCCGCCTGCAGGACAGCGTAACGCCAGAACGGGTTCGACCGGTGCCAGGCGGGTAGGTCCTTGCGGGCAAGCATCGCGGCCTCGGCCTTCCAGGCCGAGCGGGGGCACTGGCGCAGGACGCGTGGGAAAAAGCGGTGGAAGCCTTCGTTGTAGCGCGCGGTGACGGGATCGCGCGGGGTGCCGACGTGGATGTGGTGGACGCGCAGGTGTTCGGACCGGAAGTGCGAGTAAAGGACCGAGGCGAGCAGGAGGTCGGCGAGCCAGCGTTCGAGGCGGGACTTCTGGTGCATCAGTTCGTGGCTGTAGTTGATGCCGATGGTGCCAGAGACGACGCCCATGCCGAAGAAAAGCGCGATGCGTTCGCCGATGTCGAGGTGCGGGGCCTGCGGGACGTACCAGAGCATCAGGGCGAGGAGCGCGAACTGGACCCAGGGCCAGATCAGGGTGACCAGGCGGTAGGCGGTCAGGTCGTCGTCCGGGGTCTGGGGGTCGGGGTTGGCCGTGTTGTGGCCGGTGATCGCGTCGAGGATCGTGAAGAGCCACCAGGTGGACAAGGGCAGAAGGATGATGGTCCAGCCGCCATGGACCATGGCGATCAGGGCCAGGGGCGGCAGGCCGAGCGATAGCCAGAACGGCAGGACTTTCGGAAGCGGGCTCATGCGCGGGAGTGTAGCGGATGGGTGCGCGGGCGCAAAACGCCTTGTGCTGCGACTTTTCGTCGAATGTGGTCAGAGGCGGTCGCGGGCAAGGTCCCAGGCCTTGCGCATGACGGTGGGCAGGTCGGCGGGGCGGAAGTCGCGGCGGGGGATGAGGGTGCCGCGGGTGGGGGGCGCGTCAATTTGGGCGGTGAGGACGGTCAGGATCAGGTGGAAATGGGTGAAGGTGTGGCGCACCTCGCCGATGTCCTGCCAGTCCGCATCAGCGGGTGCGGGGCCGCCATGACCGTCCCAGATGTCCCCGGGAAAGCCGAGCATGCCGCCGAGGAGGCCCTTCTCGGGGCGGCGCTCCAGGAGGATCGCACCGTCACGGTGGCCGAGCCAGAGGGTGCCGCGACGGGTGGGCTTGTCGGGCTTGGGGGTCTTGCGAGGGAGGTCGGACTGGACGCCTTCGGCCCGCGCGGCGCAGGCGCTTACCCAGGGGCAGATGCCGCAGGCGGGGGAGCGTGGGGTGCAGACTGTCGCGCCGAGGTCCATGATGGCCTGGGCGTAGTCTCCTGGCCGCTGCGTGGGGGTCAGGCGGGCGGCCAGCGCGGTGAGTTCGGGCTTGGCGGCGGGCAGCGGGGTTTCGATCAGGCGGAGGCGGGAGATCACGCGTTCCACGTTGCCATCGACCACGGTGGCGGGCTCGTCGTAGGCGATGGCGGCGATGGCGCTGGCCGTGTAGGGGCCGATGCCGGGGAGGGTCAGGAGGCCCTCGCGAGTCGTCGGGAACTGGCCGCCATGGTCGGCCACTACGGCACGGGCACATTTCAGCAGGTTCCGGGCGCGGGCGTAGTAGCCAAGACCCGCCCATTCACCCATCACCTCGGCATCCGGCGCGGCGGCGAGGTCTGCCACCGTCGGCCAGCGGGCAGTGAAGCGGTGGAAGTAGTCCTTCACGGCGGCAACGGTGGTCTGCTGCAGCATCACCTCGGACAGCCAGACGCGGTAGGGGTCCGGGCGGACGCCCGCCGCCCGATCCTGCGGCGAGACGCGCCAGGGCATGACCCGGGCGCGACGGTCGTACCAGGAGAGGAGCTGGGCGGAGAGGGATTCGGGGTCCTGCATCGCGGCGAAGATAGCGGCCCCGCGGGCGGGGGCCAGCGGATTGCAGGGCTGGCGGGGTAACCTCCGCATAACGCAATGTTTATTCCTGTTTCAGCCTTGCCACTGGCGGGAGCGGCCCCTTGCGATAGAATGCACGCGCAAGGACAGGAGCAAATGGCCCGCAATCCCCACGCCTCTCCAAATCCCGAGCACCGCATGCGGGGCTTCGAACCGGCGTTCGGCCTGATGAAGGACGCGGTCCGCACCGCCGGAGAGTCGCGCGGCTTTGCCGTCACCCGGCTTCTGACCCACTGGGCCGAGGTGGCGGGCGAGGAGATGGCGCGGAAAACGCGGCCGGTGAAGATCGGCTACGGCAAGGGTGGCATGGGGGCGACGCTGACCTTGCTGGTCAAGGCCAGCGAAGCGCCGATGGTGCAGATGGCGCTGCCGGTGCTGAAAGAGCGGGTCAATGCCGTCTACGGCTACAACGCGATCAACCACATCCACCTGACCCAGACGGCGGCCACCGGCTTTGCCGAGGGGCAGGCCGAATTCACCCCGGCACCGAAGGCCGCAAAGACACCCGACCCCGCCACGACCGCCAAGGCACAGGCCGTGGCCGAGGGCGTGGCCGACCCAAGCTTGCGCAGCGCGCTTGAACAGCTGGCGCAAAACATCTTAACTCGCCCCCGATCCTGACTTCGGGCTGACAAAGGACGCCGACCCATGATGAAACTGAACCGCCGGGCGATGATTGCCCTTGCCGCCGCCGCCACTGCGGCCATGACACCCGCCCTGGCGCAGGAAACCGGCACTGCAGCGACTGCCCCTGCCGTGACCGACTTTTCCATGGGCTCGCCCGATGCCAAGGTGAAGATCGTCGAATATGCGAGCTTTACCTGCCCGCATTGCGCCAGCTTCCACGCCACGACATTCAAGGACCTGAAGAAGGACTACATCGACACCGGCAAGGTGCATTTCACCCTGCGCGAGGTCTATTTCGACCGTTACGGGCTGTGGGCCGCGCTGATCGCGCGCTGCGGCGGCGAGATGAAGTATTTCGGCATCCATGACATGCTGTTCGACAAGCAGGCAGAGTGGGCTGCCTCGGAAGACCCGATGCAGGTGGTCGAGAACCTGAAGACCATCGGCCGCTCGGCCGGGCTTGAAGATGCGGCGATGGACGCCTGCCTGAACGATCAGGCCAATGCCGAGGCGCTGATCAAGCAGTTCCAGACCAACTTCGAAGCCGATGGCGTCGAGGGCACGCCGACCCTGTTCATCAACGGGGCCAAGCATGGCAACATGAACTTCGAAGACCTGAAGGCCATCATCGAAGCCGAACTGGCGAAGTAATGGCTGCACCGCTGGAAGGCATCCGCGTCATCGAACTGGCGCGGATTCTTGCTGGGCCCTGGGCCGGGCAGACCCTGGCCGACCTGGGCGCGGACGTGATCAAGGTCGAGGCGCCGGAAGGCGACGATACGCGGCGCTGGGGGCCTCCGTTCATTCAGGCGGGGGGCGAGAAGACCGCCGCCTATTTCCATTCGGCTAACCGGGGCAAGCGCGGGATCACCTGCGATTTCCGCACGGACGAGGGGCAGGAAACGGTCCGTCGGCTGGTTGCCGATGCCGACGTGGTGATCGAGAATTTCAAGGTCGGCGGGCTGGCGAAGTACGGCCTGGACTGGGAGTCCTTGCGCAAGGTGAACCCCCGGCTGATCTATTGCAGCATCACCGGGTTCGGTCAGGACGGGCCCTACGCGCACCGGGCGGGCTATGACTTCATCATCCAGGGCATGTCCGGGCTGATGTCGGTCACCGGCGCGGCGGATGGCCAGCCGCAGAAGGTGGGGGTGGCGGTCACCGACATCTTCACCGGGGTCTATGCGGCGACGGCGATCCTGGCGGCGCTGGTCCAGCGCGGGCGGACGGGGGAAGGCCAGCAGATCGACATGGCCTTGTTGGACGTGGCGACCAGCATCATGGCGAACCAGGCGATGAACTATCTGGCGAGCGGGAAGGCCCCCGGCCTGATGGGGAACGCGCATCCGAACCTGGCGCCTTACGCGGTCTTCGACTGCAAGGATGGCTGGCTGATCCTGGCAACCGGGAATGACGGCCAGTACCAGCGGCTGTGCAAGATCCTGGGGCTGGATGGGATGGCTGTGGAGCCGCAGTTCCTGACCAACGCCGACCGGATCGCCAATCGCGCCGCGATGACCGAACGGTTGACGGCGGCGACGAAGACCTGGGCCAAGGCGGACCTTCTGGCGGCCTGCGAGGCGGCAGGGGTTCCGGCGGGGCCGATCAACAACCTGGCCGAGGTCTTTGCCGACCCGCAGGTGATGGCGCGGGGGCTGCAGATCGCGCCCGAGGGCGTGCCGGGGGTGCGGAGCCCGATGACCTTCTCGGGCGCCGATCTGGCGCTGGACCGGCCCGCGCCGCGCCTTGGGCAGCATCAGGACGAGGTTCTGGGCCGGAAGGGCTAGGGGGCGGGCTCGGCCTCCAATAGGTCGCCGGGCTGGCAGTCGAGCGCGGCGCAGATGGCGGCGAGGGTGTCGAATCGGATGCCCTTGACCTTGCCGGATTTGAGCAGGCTGAGGTTCTGCTCGGTGATGCCGATGCGTTCGGCCAGCTCGCGTGACCGCATCTTGCGGCGGGCGAGCATCACATCGAGGCGGACGACGATCTGCAGGTCGGACATCAGACGAACCCTTCGTTCTCGGCCTTGACGGCGGCGGCTTCGCGCATGGCCCAGCCGATAACGGTGAGAAGGCCCGCGGCGAGGAAAAAGCCCAGGGTGCCGCTGTCGAGCGCGATGGAGAGCGTGCGTTCGGGCGCGGTCCAGCTGAGGATCAGGGTCTGCAGGGTGGGGGTCAGGACGGTGAAAAGGGCGACCAGCAGCATCGCGCGGCCGATCTGCAGGATCGTCTCGGCGTTGTGGGCGGAGAGGACATCGCCCTCGCTGTAGCGGGAGAAAAGCCGGACCATGCCGCGCAGGGCGGCGACCATCGGCAGGACGGAGACGAGGGCGACGGCGGCGACGAGCGCGGCCTGGGTGGGTGTCACTGTTGCTCCGGCGGGCGCGCGGGAGAGGAGCGAGGCGGGGTCGGAGACCCATTTTCCGGCGTAGACCAGGACGAGGAGCGGCAGGGCCGCGGACAGGACAAGGGCAACCCAGTAGAGGATGCCGGACAGGGATTGCAGGCGGGACTGGTCTTGCATGATTGCCTCTTTTCACGACGATAATTTATCGTATTACGTTAAAACATCGTTGTCAAAGGAGAATCAGATGCACCCGTCCCTTGCCTTGCTGGCCAGCCTTACCCTGGCCGCCTGTTCCGCCATCGTGCCCTCGACCGCCGCACGGCTGGCTACGCTGGACCCACTCACGGCCGATCCAGCGGCAATCGAGCTGGTGGTGATCCTGCCGCCGGGGCTGGCGATCAACCCGGGGACGGCGGAGTTGAAACTGGGGGCGAGCCGGGGCAAGGAGCAGGTGGGCGAGACGTTCCGGCTGGTGGACCGCCCCGTCGCCAGCGGGATCGTCCTGCCCGAAGGCGCGACGGCGCGGCACTTTGCGCTGGCAGAACCGGACGTCCAGCGGATGCGGGCGGTCCAGGCCAGGATTTCCGACTGGAAACGCAAGGGCGATGCGCAGGGGTCGCTTGGTCTGGGCATCGGCGGCTGCGCCATCGGCAGCGGGCCTGCGCCCGATGCGCGGGGGTCGGTGCTGATCAGGATGGCAAAGGATGCGCCGTTTTTGCCGCTGATCGCGGATGGCAAGCTGTCGGACCTCTTGGGCGCAGAGACGCTGGCGGCGATCAAGCCTTGCCAAGGCGCGGAATAAGGCGTACCCGCCCGCCTTCGGTTGAGATTGCCCCGCCCGGGTGCTAGTCTGCAGCCATGGCCCGGCGCGGGGGCCGTTCGCCTGATGCTTCTGCCCGCGCGTGTCTCTGGAGGACCCTGTCCTGTCGCATTCTGATCCCGCCACCGGTCTGCCAACCGGTCCGCGCCCGACGCCCGCCGAGGGCTCTGCCAGCCCGGAAGGGCACAGCTCGCAAGCCGTCCTGGACCTGATCCTGAAGTCTGTCGATGACGACAAGGCCGAGGACATCGTCGAGATCGACCTGCGGGGCCGGTCGGACGTGGCCGATTACATGGTGATCTGCTCGGGCCGGTCGTCGCGGCAGGTGGCGGCGATCTCGGAAAAGCTGGCGGATCGGCTGAAGCATGACATGCGGATTTCCGTGCGGATGGAAGGCAAGGAGACCGGCGACTGGGTGCTGATCGACGCGGGCGACGTGATCGTCCACGTCTTCCGCCCGGAAGTGCGCGACTTCTACCAGCTGGAAAAGATGTGGTTGCCCGCAGGGGCGACCCGCGCCGCCACGCGCACTGCCGGGGCCTGATGCGGCTGCACCTCTGCGCCGTGGGCCGCCTGCGGGCGGGACCGGAGCGCGATCTGGTGGACGATTACCTGCAGCGGTTGGATCGCACGGGGCGGCCCCTGGGCCTGGGCCCGGCGCAGGAGCATGAGGTCGAGGACAAGAAGGGCGGCGGGATGGCGGCCGAGGGCGCGCTTCTGTCGCGGGTGATCCCGGAAGGGGCTGCCCTGTGCGTGCTGGACGAACGGGGCAAGACCCTGTCCAGCCCTGAATTCGCGCAAACACTGGCCCAGTGGCGCGATGGCGGGCGGCAGGATGCGGCCTTTGTCATCGGTGGGGCGGACGGGATCGACCCGGCCCTGCGCGCCCGCGCCGATCTGGCGATCAGTTTCGGGCGGATGGTCTGGCCGCACATTCTGGTCCGGGTGATGCTGGCCGAACAGCTGTACCGGGCCGCGACGATCCTGGCGGGGTCGCCGTACCACCGGGTGTAGCCTCATCGCATGCCTGGTCGCTCTTCGGTAAGCCCCAGCGAGGAGTGCCCGAAGGGCTTCGACGAGCGGTACCTATCGAAGCGCCCGCTCCGCCGCAGCGCCCAGCCGCAACAGCCGCGCCTCATGTCCCGGCGGGCACATGAGGCTGATGCCGCAGGAGGGTTGGGACGTCGGCAGGGTCAGGGCGCAGAGGCCCATCAGGTTGCCGATCCTTGTGTTGCGCAGGGCCAGCAGGTTTTCGGTCACGTAATAGGCGTCGTCGGTCATCAGCCGGTTGGCATCGGGTGGCAGTATGGGCGAGGTCGGCACCAGGACCGCATCGAAAACGGCGGTCTTTTCGGCCCAGGTCTGGCGGATCGCCTCTAACCGGCGCCAGGCGGCGACGTAATCCATCGCCGAGAAAATCGCCCCCGAGCGGAAGCGTTCCAGGATGCGGGGGAACATCTTCTGCGGCGCGGATTCGATGGTGTCGCGCCAGATGCCATAGGCCTCGGCAGTGAACAGGATCGCGGCAAGGCCCATCGCCTCGGCGACCTCGGGGACGGTGATCCGGGTGATCGTGGCCCCGGCGCGGCCCAGGCGGCTGACGGCATCGTCAAACCCTTGCGCGGGCCGGTCGCGCAGGTCGTCGAGCGCTACGGTTTCCAGGACGGCGAGGCGCAGGCCGGTTAGCGAAGCACCGCCAAGGTCGGCCATCGCACCGCCGCTGATCGCCTGAAGGAGAAGGGCGCAGTCCTCGACCGAATGGGCCAAGGGGCCGATGGTGTCGAAGCGTTCGCATAAGGGGACGGTGCCGGTCAGGGGCAGCGAGCCTGCGGTGGTCTTCAGCCCGACAAGGTCATTCCAGGCTGCCGGTATCCGCACCGACCCGCCGGTGTCCGAGCCGATTGCCGCCGGGGCCAGACCAAAGGCCACCGAGGCCGCCGCGCCCGACGAAGACCCTCCCGGCACCGCCTTGGCGTCGTTCAGGTTCGGCGGGGTGGCGGTGACCGGGTTGAGGCCCAGGCCCGAGAAGGCAAGTTCCGACATATGCGTCTTGCCGAGGCAGACCAGGCCCTGCAGCGTTGCGGTTTCCAACACCGTGGCGTCCCGGTCGGGGGTGCGGCCTTTCAGGAGGGCGGACCCGGCCTCGGTCGCGACACCTGCGGTATCAAACAGGTCCTTCCAGCTGATCGGCACGCCATCCAGAAGACCCTTGCGCAAGCCGGACTTGGCGCGAGAGGCGGCGGCCATCGCCTCACCCCTGGCGCGGAGCGCGGTGGCGCGGGCATAGATGCGGGGGGCGTGGAAATGCGTCTCGACCCGGTCAAGGAAGAATTCGGTCAGTTCGACCGGGTGGATGCTGCCGTCACCGATCCCGCGGCCCAGCTCTGCCGCCGTCATGTTCGTCCAGGTTGCGGTCATTCTGTCCCCCGTTTGCGGCAGGGTAGCGGCTTGGAGACGCATGGACAATCGGGCGGCAGGGGTTATCTAGGGGCCATGACGCAAGACGCCGACATCCTGATCGCGGGCGGGGGGCTGAACGGTCCGGCGCTGGCGCTGGCCCTGGCGCAGGGTGGGTTCCGGGTGACGGTGGTCGACGCGCGCCCGGCCCCGGACCGGGCCGAGGCGGGGTTCGACGGACGGGCTTATGCGCTGGCCATCGCCTCGGTCCGGCTTCTGACGGCCATCGGGGTCTGGCCTGCGGTGGCCGACAAGGCGCAGCCGATCCTTGAGATCAAGGCGAGTGATGGGCGAGCCGGAGAAGGGGCGGCGCCGTTCTTCCTGCATTTCGACGCGGCCGAGATCGAGGAAGGCCCGATGGGGCATATGCTGGAGGACCGGCATCTGTATGCGGCCTTCCTGCAGGCGATGCTTACGAACCCGGCCATCACTTTGCTGTCGGGTGAGACAGTCGTCGCGCAGGAGGCGGGGCCTTCCGGGGTGACGGTCACGCTTGGTTCAGGGCGGAGGCTGACGGCGGGGCTTCTGGTCGGCTGCGACGGGCGAGGCTCGGGCGTGGCGGCGCGCGCTGGGATCAAGCGGGTGGGCTGGGGCTATGGCCAGACGGCGCTGGTTACGGCGATCCGGCATGAGCGGGACCACCAGGGCGTGGCGCAGCAGTTCTTCATGCCGTCCGGGCCGCTGGCGATCTTGCCGCTGAAGGGCGGGCACCATTCCAGCATCGTCTGGAGCGAGGCGGACGAAACCGCGGCGGCGATCCAGGCGCTGCCGGATGCGGAGTATCTGGAGGCCCTGCGCCCCCGGTTTGGCGATTTCCTGGGCGAGATCGCGCTGGCGGGGGACCGGTTCACCTATCCCCTGTCGTTGTCCCTGGCGGAACGTTTCATCGCGCCCCGCGTGGCGCTGGTCGGCGATGCGGCGCATGGCGTCCATCCGATTGCGGGGCAAGGGCTGAACCTGGGCCTGCGCGACGTGGCGGCTTTGGCCGAGGTGCTGATCCTGGCCCGTCGCCGGGGAGAGGAGCCGGGCAGCGCGACGGCGCTGGAGGAATACCAGCGCTGGCGGCGATTCGACGCGACGGCGCTGGCGCTGGGGATGGACACGGTCAACCGGGTGTTTTCCAGCGACAACCCGATCCTGCGGCTGGGGCGCGACCTGGGGATGGGCGTGGTGAACGCCATCCCCGGCCTGAGGCGCGGCTTCATGCGGCAGGCGGCGGGGCTGACGGGCGAGCTTCCGAAACTTCTGCAGGGTCGTCCGGTCTGATCTCGGGTGTCTCCGCTGCCGCGACCGGGGCAGCTGCCGCCTTCCGCGCCCAGCGCTGGTCAAGAAGGTGGAACAGAAGCGGGTTCGCCAGGATCGAGATCATCGCGCCTGCCACCACCAGATCGCGCGCCTCGGGCGGAACGATGTCGAGCGTGACGCCCATGCTGATCAGGATGAAGGAAAACTCGCCGATCTGCGCCAGGCTGGCCGCGATGGTCAGCCCCTCGTCATGCGACCGGCCGAATGCCTTGACGATGTAATAGGCGGCGGCCGACTTCACGAAGAGGATGATGACCACCGTCCCGATCAGGGCGAGCGGTGCAGTCAGGACGATGCCGGGGTTGAAGAGCATGCCCACCGACACGAAGAACAGGACGGCGAAGGCATCGCGGAGCGGCAGCGTCTCGCGCATGGCCTGCTGCGACAGGGTCGAGGAGGACATGACCATGCCGGCGAAGAAGGCGCCCAGCGCGAAGGACACGCCGAAGAGGTGCGTCGCGCCGTAGGCGACGCCCAGCGCGATGGCGAGGACGGACAGGCGGAAAAGCTCTCGCGAGCGGGTCTGCGAGACGAAGTGCAGGACCCAAGGGATCACGCGCTGGCCGACGATCAGCATCAGCGCGACAAAGGCTGCGGCCTTGGCCAGCGTGATAAGCACCGTGGCGGCGATGGGGCCGATGCCGATGGTCTGCGTGACCTCGGCCACGGCTTCGGCCTCCTCCGCCACCGGCAGGGCGTTTCCGCCGAGAAGACCCGCCAGCGGCGGGATCAGGACCAGCGAGATCACCATCACCAGGTCCTCGACGATCAGCCAGCCGACGGCGACCTTGCCCTTTTCGGTGGTGACAAGGTCGCGGTCCTGCAGCGCACGCAAGAGGACGACCGTCGAGGCGACCGAGAGGGCGAGGCCGAAGATGAGGCCGGCCCCGAGGCTCCACCCCATGGCCCAGGCCATTGCGGTGCCGAATATCGTGGCCACGGAGATCTGGCCGAGGGCGCCGGGCACGGCGATCGCCTTCACCTCCATCAGGTCGCGCGGCGAGAAATGCAGGCCCACCCCGAACATCAAGAGGATCACCCCAAGCTCGGCCAGTTCGGTGGCAAGCTTCATGTCGGCGACATAGCCCGGCGTGAACGGGCCGATGACGACGCCCGCCAGGAGATAGCCCGCGATCAACGGCAGTTTCAGCCGCTGGGCGAGAAGGCCAAACAGGAAGGCCAGGCCGAAGCCGGCGACGAGCGTGGTGATCAGGGGCGTTTCGTGGGGCAATGCGCTTATGGTCCTTTCCGGCACACGCGTCCGGATCGGGGCGCGGCCAAGCGGGTTTGCGGGAAAAGTGTCGGGAGACAAGGGGATAGTAAGGACAATGACCCACATTGCAACCTTGCGGGCCGGATGTTTCGATAACAATTCGGCCATTTGCCGAAACACTTTGCAATGTTAGGCCTTGGGGATGCTTCCGTTGCTTCCGAACCCCCGCGCGCGCCGCCTTTTCCTGGACCGCCACGCCTTGGCTGAGGCCCCCACGGGGCCTGCCTCGGGCCAGGCATTGCACGACCTGATCGAGCGGATCGGGTTCGTTCAGGTCGACAGCATCAACACCATCGCGCGGGCGCATGACATGATCCTGTGGTCGCGGCGGCAATCGTTCCGTCCCCCGGCGCTGAAGCGGCTACTGGAACGCGACCGCGCGCTTTGGGAGCACTGGACGCATGACGCCTCGATCCTGCCGGTGCGGCTGCACGGGGTCTGGCAGCACCGGTTCCAACGTGACGCCGTGCGGCTGGAAAAGAATTGGCGCAGTTGGTTCCGTGAAGGATACGAGGCGCAGTTCGACACCATCCTGGACCGGATCGCCAAGGACGGGCCGGTGGGCACGGCGGACGTGGGCGAAGGCGAGGTGCGGGGCAAGGGCGGCTGGTGGGACTGGCATCCGTCGAAGACCGCGCTGGAATGGCTGTGGCGGACGGGGCGGCTAGCGATCACCCGGCGGGATGGGTTCGCCAAGATCTATGACCTGACCGAACGCGTGATCCCCGAGCTGCATCGCACCCCCTTCCCGGCGGAGGAGCTGTGCGACTGGGCCTGCCGGTCGGCCCTGCGACAGTTGGGCTTCGGCACCAGCGGCGAGATCGCGGCCTACTGGAATGCGGTCAGCCCCGAGGCCGCGAAGGAGTGGTGCCGCGAGGCGCAGGCGCGAGGCGAGATCGTGGAGGCCGAAATCGAGGGTGCAAAGGGCCAGCGCCGCAAGGTATTCGTCTTCCCCGAGACGCTGGACGAGGAGCCACCCGAACCGACCCCGCGCCTGCGCATCCTGTCGCCCTTCGACCCGGCCTTGCGTGACCGCGACCGGGCCGAGTTCCTGTTCGGCTTTCACTACCGGATCGAGGTCTTCGTCCCCGAGCCGAAGCGGCAGTACGGCTATTATGTCTTTCCGGTGCTGGAGGGTGACCGGCTTGTCGGCCGGATCGACGCCAAGGCCTTCCGCGACGCCGGCGCGCTGCGGGTCAAGGCGTTCTGGCCCGAGGCGGGGGTGAAACTGACCAAGGGAAGGCAGGCGAAGCTGGAGGCCGAGTTGAACCGGCTTGCGGTGTTTGCGGGGTGCGAGCGCGTAGAGTTTCTGGAGAGGTGGGAGCGGGAGACGCTGGGGAGAGTCAGTGGCTGAAATGGCCGGGATGGCGAAGCAGACAAAACGACGCTAGGGTTTCGGGAGTTCACATTTCCGCGGTAGCCTTTCGATGTCCGACCAGTTCTCGTTCCTTGTGTTGATCCTTTGCGCACTTGTCGCAGTCTTTCTTGTCCTCTGGTTCCGGCGATCCCCCGGAAAGCGCACCTCCGGTACCGGGGAACCCTCTGACGGCAGGCCGGTCATCCTGGTCGACGGGTCGAACGTGATCTACTGGCTGGACAACTCGCCCCAGCTTGCGCCGCTGAAGCAGGTCGTCCATGATCTGTCGCTTCGGGGTTTCAAGCCGGGCGTCGTGTTCGATGCGAACATCGGCTACAAGCTGACCGGCAAGTTCATGGGCGAGCGCGAGATGTCGAGGATGCTGTCCCTGCCGAGGGACCAGATCCTGGTGGTGCCAAAGGGCCAGCAGGCCGACCCGTTCCTTCTGGAAACCGCCCGCGACCTGAAGGCTCGGATTGTCACCAATGACCGGTACCGCGACTGGACAGAGCGTTATCCCGATGTGGCGAAACCAGAGAACCTGGTGCGTGGCGAAATGCGCGACGGTCGGGTCTGGCTGAAAGGGTTAGCTGCGAAGGAAGGTGCGCTGTAGCACACCCTACGGCAGCACCCAGCCGTCGATCACGCTGACCGCCTCTTCCGCCGTTTCCACCATCGCGAACAGCGACAGGTCCTCGGGCGAGATTACCCCGGCGTCGGCCAGGTGGTTCCAGTTGACCACCTTCTCCCACCAATCCCGACCGAACAGAAGGAAGGGGATCGGCTTCATCCGCTGGGTCTGGATCAGGGTGAGCGATTCAAACAGCTCGTCCATCGTGCCGAAGCCGCCGGGGAAGACCACGACGGCCTTGGCGCGCATCAGGAAGTGCATCTTGCGGATGGCGAAGTAGTGGAAGTTGAACGACAGGTCCGGGGTGACATAGGCGTTCGGGGCCTGTTCGTGGGGGAGCACGATGTTGAGGCCGATGCTTTGCCCCCCAGCCTCGTCCGCTCCGCGGTTGCCGGCCTCCATCACGCCAGGGCCGCCGCCGGTGACGATGACATTCTCGCGCCCGTAGGTCTCCAAGGAGCGTTCGGTCATGATCCGGGCAAAGCGGCGGGCTTCGTCGTAATAGTGCGACAGGTCAGCCAGCGTCTTGGTGCGGGCCTGGTCGCGGTGTTCGGGGGCGGGAATGCGGGCGCCACCGAACATGACGATGGTCGATTCGATGCCGCGTTCGTCCATGATGAGCTGCGGCTTGAGGAGTTCCAGCTGCAGGCGGACGGGGCGCAGCTCCTCGCGCTTCATGAAGTCTTCGTCGGTGAAGGCAAGGCGATAGGCCGGCGCGCGTGTCTGCGGCGTGTCGGGGATGCGCTTGGCGGCGGCGATATCCTCGACACTGTCACGGAACGGGTGGCTGCGGGGTTCGTCTTTCATGCGGGTCCTCGGGTTCTTGCGCGACCCTAGCGGGTCATGGCGCCCGGGTCACGGGCAGAAACAGCTTGCTTGGGTGGGGATTATATGTGTAGATGCACGTATGAACCTGACCAACCCCTCCGCCTGCCTGACCCATGGCCTGATGCGGGCCGCGCGCGCCCTCGCCCGGGGGTTCGAGGCGGAAGCCGCCGACCTGGGGTTGACCGCGCCGCAGTTTACGGCGCTGGCCCGGCTGCATTTCATGGGTCCGATGACGGTCGGCCAGATCGCGGTCGCGGTCGACGCCGATCGGACGACGATGACACGAAATCTGGCCGTGATGGCGCAGAAGAACTGGATCACGGAAGGCAGCGTCGAAGATCGGCGTGAAAGGCTGTGGCAGCTCACCGACGCGGGCCGGGCAATGCTGGAGCGGGCGATGCCTGTGTGGCGGGCCTGGCAAGCACGGCTGGTGGACCGCCTGGGACCAGAAGCCGCAACGCAACTGATGTCCAGCCTGAAGTCCCTATCCTCTTCCTGACGAGGGCTGAAACCATCGTGCGGAAACTGTGACGATAGTTACGTGTAGATACATACAATAATGGAGCTTCCGATGTCTGATACGTCTCTGTCGCTACCCGCCCGTAGCGGGATACTGCCCTGGGTCCTGCTTGGCCTTGTCCTGCTGGCCTGGGGTGCCGGAGTGATTTTATTGGCCGAGGCGCAAGGGCTGCAGCAGTCGCCGGGTCAACCTCCGCTGAAGCTTGCAGCAAGCATCCTGATACCGGTCCTGATTGGCGTGGTCCTCTGGCGGACGATACCGGCGATCCGGCGCTGGACCGACAGCTGGGATCTTGCGACCCTGGTCGCCTTGCAGACGTTCCGCGTCATCGGAATAGTGTTCCTGTTCGTCTGGTGGATGGGCAACCTGCCGACGATCTTCGCCTGGGTTGCCGCCATCGGCGATATCGCGGTCGGCATCCTTGCGATCCCGGCGACCCTGGCGGTCGCCCGAGCGTCAATCGGCTGGCAGGCCCGCGTGCGGCAGCTGACCTACGCCGGGTTGGCGGACTTTGCGGTCGTTCTGACGCTGGGTTCGCTTTCTGCTGAGGGACGCATCCTGCATGTGGCGGGCGAGCCGACGCCTGCGGCGATGCAGCAGATGCCGATGGTCATGATCCCGGGCTACCTCGTCCCGATCTTCATCTTGCTGCTGCTTCTGCAGTTTCAACGCAGCAGGGCCTGACCCTGGGGCATGTTGCGCAGTCGGGGGCCTTCGGCTAAAGCCGCTCCAGCATGAAATGGGAGCTGCCCGATGTCCAACGCCGCACTCGAAACCGCCATCGAAGCCGCATGGGAGGCACGCGATGGCATCTCTCCCGCCACCAAGGGTGAGGTGCGCGATGCCATCGAGGCGACGCTGACCGCGCTGGACAGCGGCACGCTGCGGGTGGCGGAAAAGCGGGGCAACGACTGGCACGTGAACCAGTGGGCGAAGAAGGCGGTCCTGCTGTCGTTCCGGCTGACCGACATGTACGAGATTTCCGGCAGCAATGGCGGGTCGAACTGGTGGGACAAGGTCCCGTCGAAATGGCAGGGCTGGACGGAAGCCGACTGGCGCAAGGCCGGGTTCCGTGCGGTTCCGGGGTCGATCGTGCGGCGGTCGGCCTATATCGCCAAGGGCGTGGTGCTGATGCCGTCCTTTGTGAACATCGGCGCCTATGTCGATGAAGGCTCGATGGTCGACGGCTGGGCCACTGTCGGGTCCTGCGCGCAGATCGGCAAGAACGTGCACCTGTCGGGCGGCGTCGGGATCGGCGGCGTCTTGGAGCCGATGCAGGCGGGCCCCACGATCATCGAGGACAACTGCTTTGTCGGCGCGCGGTCCGAGGTGGTGGAGGGCTGCATCGTCCGTGAAGGGTCGGTCCTCGGCATGGGCGTGTTCATCGGCAAGTCCACGAAAATCGTCGACCGGGAGACCGGCGAGGTGATGTATGGCGAGGTCCCGGCGGGCTCGGTCGTGGTGGCCGGGTCGATGCCGTCGAAGGGGGGCATCAACCTTTACTGCGCGGTGATCGTGAAGAAGGTCGATGCACAGACCCGGGCGAAGACCTCGATCAACGAACTTCTCCGCGACTGACGGTCAGGCCACCAACAGTGCAGCGACATGCGCGCGGACTTCGGTACGGGCCGAGGGGCCGTAGCTGTCCGGGTCGGTGGCAAGTTCGGGGAAGAGCGACAAGAGTTCCGCCTGCACCTCGGGGTCGTGACCGGCAAGCGTCGCAGGACCGGGATAGTAGCTTTCGCTCCACAGCCCTTCGGCGCGGATGATTTCGTGGCGGGCGAAGAGGAGGTGGTGATAGGTCACCGGCTTGCCCGACAGGTCCTGGGTCAGAAGACCGGCGCGGACAAGGTGGATGGCCTTGACCAGCACCTCATCCTCGCCAGTGTAAAGCTGCGCCCGCCAGCCCGCGACATGTAGCCGGTGCTGCGGTGAAACGGCCAAGGCGCCATGATCGCCAAGGCTGCCTGCCGGGATGCGGACCTGGGCCATGGCACCCGCCGAGGGCACCGTGCGGACGCCATGCCAGGTCACCGGCTGGAACCCGTGGTCAAGGGTCAGGACCAGGTCGCCGACCTGGATGCCTTCGATGGGCACCGGACCGCGATCAGTCTCGATCCTTGTTCCTTCGACAAAGCAAGGCACGACCTCGCCGCTGACAAAGCCAACATCGGAGATGCCGTCGGCGTTCGTCACTTCATACGAAAAGCTCTCCACCCCCAGGGGATCGTTCCAGTCGGCAAGGGCGGTGATGGTGCCGTCACCGTTGACAACGATCACCAGACCCGACGACAGGGTGATCTGGCTGCCTGCGCTGACCGGAATGCCGTTGATCTTGGTGATGGTCAGCGTGCCAGCGCCGGTGTTGGCGTCGTTGCCGAGCAAGTTGACGGTGGCCTGGTTGTTCTGACCGACGACAAAGCTGTCATCGCCGGCGACGACAGCGGTCTGGATCGAATCGGCAGCGATCAGAAGGTTGCTGTCGAAGAACGCGTCGCCCGCGTCGGCGATGCCGATCTTGATGGTGTTGACCTGCCCGGAGATGACCGGCGCCTTCAGCGTCAACGTGACGGTGAAGCCGTCCATCTCGGTGTTGAACTGGTCTTCCCGGTTGTCGACAAAGAGGTTGCCATTCTGGCCCGGGTTGATGTTGTCGATCGAGATGTCGCCATCGCCGACGGTCAGTTCAGCCTTCTGCCCGTTGACCCAGACCCCGACCGCGTCGTTGAAGCCGGATCCGATGTATTCGAGATACTCCTCGGACGAGAAGGTGATCTGCATCGACAGCGTCGAGCCCAAGGGAATGAACTGGGCCTCGAAGATCGCGGCGTCAAAGGTCGGGGCGCCGGCAATCCCGTTCAGGTCGGCATCGCCGTTGGTCCCGGTGGTATCGGTCGACCGATTGGAAAACTGGTTGGCTTCACCCGTGGCATTGGTGAAATCCCCGGCGTTGCCTGTGGACAGGATCACGCCGGTGTCGGAAGGCGTTGCGTCCGCAGCAATGGTGTCGCCGCTGGTGTAGATCCCGGCTGATACGGGATCGCCGGTATAGGTCGCGCCCACGATCTGGATGCCGGGGCCGAACATGGTTTCGGCCAGCCGCGTGGCATCCACGCCGGTTTCCACCGGAAGTTTCGTTGCATCGACCATGACAATCCTTGCCGCAGGAGTCCGTGGCAAGGTCGGGCGGAACGTCTCAGGAACGGTTAATGGCCCCGGAAAAGATGACTAAAACTGTCCCGTTCCCGCCGGGGCATGGGGTATGGCTGCCCTCAGTTGACAGGCCGCAGGGTCGGGTGCACCCAAGGGCCAGCCCGGCGGGAGGTGGAGATGCGCAAGGCCCTATTTTCCCTTCTGTTTGCCGTGTCGCCCGCCCTGGCCGAGGCGCTTGACCTTGCAGGCAGTTGGCAGGGCACGATCACCACGGTCGGGACCCGCCTGCAGTCGACCTACAGCCCGATCACCGGAGTGACGGTCACCCCGGTCCCCGATGTGCAGATCACGCCTAGTCCGTTCGGCTCCTTGGACCTGGCGGCGGACGGGACCTGGGAGATGCCGTTTCTGGACTATAGAGGCGAATGGTCGCTGGAGGGCAGCGCGCTGAGGCTGACCGGGGACCTTGAGGCTGCGCCGGCACGGGTCGAGGTGCTGGAAGGCGGCGCGGTTCTGGTGATCGACATCCCGCTTGGCGGGGACGTGGTCCAGACCGTCACCTTTTCCCGCTTGCCCTGAAGGCTGGCGCGGAGCCTGCGCCTGCGCTATGCCTGCCCTGCCCTTTCGGAGACGCGCGATGCAGGACGATCCCAAGCCCAAACGCCCGCAACAGGTCTATGCGCTGATCGTCGAGGTCGGCCGCAAGGAGGGCGACGGCCTGCCGCCGAAGGCCACCGGGGCGGCGCTGATGTGCTATGCCTCGGGCGTCGACGAGGCCGAAGCCGTGCGCGAGACGGTGGCGATCCTGAAGGAGGCCGACCTGTCGCCCCTGGAGGTTCAGGGCCTGGGCAACCTGGAGGAACGCCTGAAATCGGGCGAGGAGATCGACGACGAGGAACGCTTCCTGATGGAACGCGCCTTGAAGGAGAACTCGGTCATCGTGGCCGAGATCACGCCGTTCTTCGACTGACCGTCAGGGTGCCGCGCTTTTCAGCGTGACCTGCAGGTTCACAGTGCTGCTGACATAGAGCGCGGGCGGCTGGCCGGGATAGCTGTTGACCTGCGACGAGATGTTGATCGCAGTGACCGCGCAGTCGGTGGCGATAGTGGCCAGGATCGCGGCGCATTCGCCATCGGCACGTTTCAGCATCGAGTCCCGGTGCGCCGTCTCGATCGCCGCCACGGCAGCGGGGTCAAGCGAGCTGAGCGTTTCGTTCACCGAATAGGACACGCTGACCGAGACCGGGCCACCCGGCTGGGAGGGTATCGCGACGGCTGGCTCTTGGGCCTGGGCGGAAAGCGGGACGGCAATGGCAAGGGCTGCAAGGGCAAGGCGGAACTTGGGCATCCAGGGTCCTTTCGCGAAAAACAGGTCTTTCTGTGACGTGGCGGGAGAGGCAAGCCTTGGGTCTGGCGCAGCATTGCAGGTCGGGGGCTTTGCGGCTAGGTGTTCTGACCACTTTATCGCTTTGAGGTTCCCGATCTTGTCCGAACCCCTGGACCCTGCCCTACTGACAGCCCGCCTGATCCGCTGTCCCTCGGTCACCCCTGCGGAAGGCGGGGCGATTGACTTGCTGGCCGGCGTCCTGGGCGAGGCAGGGTTCACCTGCACGCGGGTCGACCGGGGCGGGATTGCCAACCTTTACGCGCGCTGGGGCAAACAGGGGGCGAACAAGGCCTTCGGCTTCAACGGGCATACCGATGTGGTGCCGGTGGGCGACGCGGCGGCCTGGACACACGACCCGTTCGGCGCCGAGGTGGTGGACGGCGTGATGTATGGCCGGGGCGCCTGCGACATGAAGTCGGGCGTGGCGGCCTTTGTCGCGGCAGCGGTGGATTTCGTGCGGGAAACGCCTCCGGACGGCGCGGTGATCCTGGCGATCACCGGGGACGAGGAAGGCGAGGGCAAGGACGGGACGGTGGCGATCCTCGACTGGATGGCCTTCAACGGCGAGCGGATGACGCATTGCCTGGTGGGAGAGCCCACCTGCCCGAACGAGATGGGCGAGATGATGAAGATCGGCCGTCGCGGCAGCATGACGGCGCGGATCACGGTGACGGGGGTGCAGGGGCATTCTGCCTATCCGCATCGGGCGAAGAACCCCTTGTCGGCGCTGGTGAAGCTGCTGGCCAAGCTGGACGCGGAACCGCTCGACCGGGGGACGCAGCACTTTGACCCCTCGACGCTGGCGATCACCACCATCGACTGCGGCAACCCGGCGTCGAACGTCATTCCGGCGCAGGCGACGGCGGTGGTGAACATCCGGTTCAACGACACCCATTCCGGGGACACCCTGTCGGCCTGGCTGCGGCATGAGGCGGAGGCGGTGGCCGAGGCATCGGGCTGCGAGATCGGGTTGAAAATCAGCGTTTCGGGCGAAGCCTTCCTGACCCCCCCAGGCGAGTTGTCGGCGATGGTGGCCCGCGCGGTGCAGGCCGAGACGGGGAAGAAACCCATCGCTTCGACCAGCGGGGGCACGTCGGACGCGCGGTTCGTCAAGGACCATTGCCCGGTGATCGAGTTCGGCCTGGTCGGCAAGACCATGCACCAGGTCGATGAGCGGGTGGAGATCGCGCATATCCACCAGCTTAAGGCGATCTATGGTCGGATCCTGCGAGAGTACTTCGCGTGACGGCCAAGGAGACCATGAAGATCGAGGTCACGGACGACATCCCGACCTGCCAGGCGCTGCGCCGGGTGGTGTTCATTGACGAGCAGGGGGTGTCGGAGGCGGATGAGGTCGACGGGCTGGATGGCCGCGCGATCCATCTGCTGGCCTGGGACGGGGAGTGCCCGGTCGGGACGGCTCGGCTGCTGGTCAAGGGTCCGGTCGGCAAGATCGGCCGGGTCTGCGTGTTGCCCGAGGCCCGTGGCCTGGGTCTGGGCGCGGCGCTGATCGGCGCGGCGTTGCAGGAGCTGGCGCGCGTGCCGGGCGTGACCGAGGCCTATCTCGGCTCGCAATCCCATGCGACGGGGTTTTACGAGAAGCTGGGCTTCGTGGTGGAAGGCGAAGAGTTTCTGGACGCCGGCATCCCGCACCGCCACATGCGCCGGTCGCTCTAGATTTCTGTGCAGATAGGGCGCCTCGGCTGTGCATGTGCGGCCTCTTGTGCGTCTGTGCGCAGGACCCAGATTTGCGGGACCGGAGGTTTCCACCATGACCCGCTCTCCCTTCCAGACGATTTCTGAGGAATTGACTACCTGGCCCGGCATCACCACCGGCCCGGGACGATTTGGCGCCACGACGTTCTCCTATGGCACACGCGAGATCGGCCATCTGCACGGCTCAAGCCACGCCGACCTGCCGTTTCCGACCAAGCTGCGGAATGAACTCGTCGCCGAGGGTCGGGCCGAGCCGCACCATTTCCTGCCAGACAGCGGCTGGGTGACGGTGCCCCTTGCGGGTGAGGGCGTGAACCGGGCGCTGGACCTGTTCCGGCTGAACTACGACCTGATCGTGCGCAAGAAGCAGCCGCCCGAGCCGATGCCGGAAGGCTAGCCACAGGATAGTCTTCGCCCCTCTCTCGTGCTAGGTCGGGGGCATGAAACCACTTCCCTCCAAGGACGAGATCCGCCAGTGGATCATCGACAATCCCGGCCTTGCGGCCAAGCGTGACATTGCCAAGGCCTTCGGCATCAAGGGCGATGCGCGGATCGAGCTGAAGCGCCTTCTGCGTGAGCTGGAGGGCGAGGGGGTGGTCGAGAAGACCTCGCGCCGGTTCCACGAGAAGGGCGTGTTGCCGCCCGTCGCGGTGCTGCAGGTGCTGCCACCGGACGCGCAGGGTGACCTTTACGCGAAGCCGCTGGAGGAAGGGGTGGACGAGGGGCCCCGCATCCTCATCATCCCGAAGAAGGGCGATCCGGCCTTGGGGGCGGGCGACCGCATCCTGGCGCGGCTGGCGAAGGTTGATCTGGACGACTACGCCTACGAGGCGCGGCTGATCCGGGCGCTGGGGTCGAACCCCAGGAAGGTGCTGGGAGTGTTCCGGGCGAATGCCGAGGGCGGGCGGATCGTGCCGACCGAGAAGGGGTCGGACAAGGAATGGCGCGTGGCCGCCGACATGACGGGCGGCGCGCGGGACGGGGAACTGGTCGAGGCCGAAGCGGTGGGCGCGCGGCGACTGGGGCTTCCGGCAGCGCGGGTTGTGGCGCGGCTGGGCGATCCGGCAGGGCCGCGGGCGGCGTCCTTGATCGCCATCCATCAGCACGGCATCCCGGATGTCTTCCCCGACGCGGTGATTGCCGAGGCCGACCGGGCCGAACCTGTCGGCTTGGCGGGGCGCGAGGACCTGCGCGACATGGCCCTTCTGACCATCGACCCCATCGACGCCCGCGACCGCGACGACGCCGTCTATGCCGAGGCGGACACCGACCTTGGCAACATCGGCGGCTTCGTCGTCTGGGTCGCCATCGCCGACGTGGCGCATTACGTCACCCCCGGCTCCGCCCTGGACCGCGAAGCGCGGAAGCGGGGGAACTCCACCTATTTCCCCGACCGCGTGGTGCCGATGCTGCCGGACATCCTGTCGGGCGACCTCTGTTCCCTGCACGAGGGCGTGGACCGCGCCTGCCTTGCCGTGCGGATGGTGATCGACGCAGGCGGGCACAAGCGGGGCCATCGCTTTGTCCGGGGCATGATGCGGTCGGTCGGATCACTCCACTATGCGCAGGTGCAGGCGGCGGTGGATGGGTCGCCGGATGAGAAGACCGCTCCGTTGGTCGAGCCGGTGCTGAAGCCCTTGTACGCCGCCTATGCCGCGTTGAAACGCGCGCGGGAGGTGCGCCAGCCGCTGGACCTGGAGCTGCCGGAGCGGAAGATCGAGTTGGACGACGAGGGCAAGGTCGTCTCGGTCGCGTTCAAGGAGCGGCTCGACGCGCACAAGCTGATCGAGGAGTTCATGATCCTCGCCAACGTCGCGGCGGCCGAGGAGTTGATCCGGCTGAAGCGGCCCTTGCTGTTCCGGGTGCACGAGGAGCCCTCGCCACTTAAGCTGGAGGGGCTGCGCGAGGTGGCCGAGGGCGCCGGGATGACGCTGGCGAAGGGGCAGGTGTTGCAGACGAAGCACCTGAACCGGCTTCTGTCCCAGGCGCAGGGGACGGAGTTCGATGAGCTGATCAACCTCTCCACGCTGCGGTCGATGACGCAGGCCTATTACCACCCGGAGAACTTCGGGCATTTCGGACTGGCCTTGCGGAACTATGCGCATTTCACCTCGCCCATCCGGCGCTATTCCGACCTGATCGTCCACCGCGCGCTGATTTCGGCGCATGGGTGGGGCAAGGACGGGTTGTCGGCCTGGGACGAGGAGAATCTGGAGGAGACGGGGAAGCTCATCTCCGAGGCCGAGCGGCGCAGCATGGCGGCGGAGCGGGACACGACGGACCGGTATCTTGCGGCTTACCTCGCCGACCGGGTGGGGGCGGAGTTTGCCGGGAGGATCTCGGGCGTGCAGCGGTTCGGGGTCTTCGTGCGGCTGGATGAGACGGGGGCGGACGGGCTGATCCCGGTGCGGGCCCTGGGGCGCGAGTATTTCAACTATGACGAGGGCAGCCAGACACTGATGGGGTCGGAGACCGGGCTGGTGCTGGGGATCGGGCAGCGGGTCATGGTGCGGCTGGCAGAAGCCGTGCCGGTGACGGGGGGGCTGATCCTGGACCTTTTGTCGGTCGAGGGCGCTGTGGTGCGACCACCGCGGCGGAAGGGCGGGAAGTACAGCCCCCGGAAGCCCGCACAGGCAGCGGCGAAGCGGCGGCTGGTGCGGAAGCGGCGATGAGGGGCGGGGCAAATCTTTTCGAAAAGATTTGCAAAATCCTTCGAAGGATTTTGGTGGCGCTTGGCATCGGCGTCGTGCCCGGTTTGGCAATGGCGCAGACAATCCTGCCCGATCCGGTGGCGGGGATGGAGATGGAGATGGGGTCTCAGGCTGGGCTCGACGCTTGGGTGCAGGGTTTCCGGGCGCGGGCGTTGGAGGCTGGGGTTTCGGCCGCGACGTTTGACGCGGCAATGCGGGGGGTGGAGTTCAGCCCGAAGGTCGTGGAGCGCGACCGGAACCAGAACGAGTTCACCAAGACGATCTGGGATTACCTGGACACCGCCGTATCGGAGGACCGGGTAGCTCTGGGGCTGAAGGCCATCGGGAAGAACCGCGCGCTGCTGGAGCGGGTCGAGGCGGAGTATGGCGTCGAGAAGGAAGTCGTCGCGGCGGTCTGGGGGCTGGAGAGCGCCTATGGCACTTACCGGGGCGATCTGCCGGTGCTGGGGTCCTTGGCGACGCTGGCCTACGAGGGGCGGCGGGGGGCGTTCTTCGAGGCGGAGCTTATCGCGGCCTTGAAGATTGTTGAGGGCGGGCATGTGGAACGGTTTGCGGGCTCATGGGCGGGGGCCAGCGGGCATACCCAGTTCATGCCGTCGAGCTGGGAGAAGTTCGCGGTCGATTTCGATGGCGACGGGAAACGGAACCTGTGGGGGGATGATCCGGCGGACGCCCTGGCTTCCACAGCGAATTACCTGCGGCACTGGGGGTGGACCAAGGGGCAGCCTTGGGGCGTGGAGGTGCGCCTGCCGGAGGGGTTCGACTACGACCAGACGACCGAGCGGGTGGTGAAGCCGGTCAGCGAGTGGCAGGCGATGGGCGTCCGGACGGTGTTCGGCGAGGACCTGCCGGACCATGGGCCGGGGTCGATCCTGCTGCCCGGTGGGCACCGGGGGGCGGCCTTCCTGATCTGGCCGAACTTCCAGGTGATCGAGAAGTACAACACGGCGGATGCCTATGTGGTGGCGATCGGCTCATTGTCCGACCGGCTGCGCGGGGGCCCGGCGATCCAGTCGGGCTGGCCGCGCGAGTTGCGCGCCTTGACGCTGGAGGAGCGGAAGGAATTGCAGGACCTGCTGACCAGGGCCGGGTTCGATGCGGGCGGTGTCGACGGGAGGATGGGGCCGAAGACGGTGGCCGCCGTGAAGGCGTTCCAGAAGGCACGGGGGATGGTGCCGGACGGGTATCCCTCGCTGGAGGTTCTGGACCGGCTGCGCTGATTGCTCGCGCGGAACCGGAAATGAGCGCTGACGCGCGAAGTCCTTTCGTCTCGTCGTCGGGCTTCGCCTCCTCCTCGGACGTTGGGGCGCTTCGCCCCCAAACCCCCGAGAGTATTTGCGAATGGGCAAATGGTTTGGTCAGGCAGGCTTGCGCAGCCGGACCATGAAGAAGCCGTCCATTCCGCCGTTCTCGGCCCAGTAGTCGGGGCGGAGGCGGAGGGCGCCTTCAGGGGTCCACCAGTGCGGCTCGATGCCGGGGAGGTCGGGGCGTTCGACGGTGAGGGTCGGGTGGCGTTCCAGGGTGACGGTGAGGTGGGCTTCGCCCTCCTCGGGCAGGAGCGAGCAGGTGGAGAAGACGAGGCGGCCTCCCGGTTTCAGCCAGCCGAGGGCGCGGTCGATGAGTTGGGATTGGAGGGTGGTGAGGGAGGGGAGTTCCGAGCCGTCCTTGACGAAGGGCAGGTCCGGGTGGCGGCGGATGGTGCCGGTGGCGGAACAGGGGGCGTCGAGGAGGATGGCGTCGAAGGGGGCCTCGGGCTGCCAGTGGAGGGCGTCGGCGGTGACGAGGATGGCGGCGAGGTTGGTGCGGGCGAGGTTAGCCTGCAAGCGGGCGAGGCGGGGGGCGGAGATGTCGAGGGCGGTGACCTGGGCGCCTGCGGCGGCGAGTTGCAGGGTCTTGCCGCCGGGGGCGGCGCAGAGGTCTAGGATGCGTTCTCCCGGCATCGGCTGCAGAAGCTTGGCCGGGAGGGCGGCGGCGGCGTCCTGGACCCACCAGCCGCCTTCGGCATAGCCCGGCAGTGTGGACAGCTGGCCGGGGGTGCGGAGGCGGAGGCTGCCGGTGGGGAGGAACTCGCCCTCGGGGTGGGGGAAGCCTTCGCGGAGGGTGAGGTCGAGCGGGGGCTCCTGGGCGTGGATCGCTTCGATGGCGGTGGTCACGTCGCGCCCGTAGGTATGGACGAGGGGTTGGCGGAGCCAGCGGGGGAGTTTCTGGACCGAGAGGGTGATGGGGTCGGGCAGCGCGCGGAGGACGGCGTTGACGAGGCCAGTCAGATGGGCGGTGCGCTTGCCTCCATTCCGGGTGATCTCGACCGCCGCGTTGACTGTGCCGTGGGCGGGGGCGCCTTGGGCGCGCTCGACGACGGCGAGGCGGAGGGTGTTGCGGACGGTCAAGGGCGGGGACTTGCGGAGGTGTTTCTCCAGGAGCTTGTCGGCGGGGTCCAGGTGGCGGAGCACCGTCTCGGCCAGCCGCAGGGCGCGGGCGCGGTCGGCGGGGGGGAGATGGTCGCCGGAGAAGTCGGACAGCATCCGGCCTTCGCCGAGGACGCCGTCCAGGATTGCGACTGCGGTGGCGCGTGCGGTGACCCCTTCGGCCATGTCCGTCCTCTTGCTGGTACTGGGGGCGGGGTTATATCAGGAGGGAGGGCCACACAAGGAAAGGGTCTGTCATGGAAGACGATCTGCCCCCCGCGGCGAAGCGGGCGCTGGCCGAGGCGGAGGAGCGGCGGAAGGCGGCGGCCTTGAAGGAGCCGCTGCCGAAGGAGCTGGGGGGCCGGGATGGGCCGGAGCCGGTTCGCTATGGGGATTGGGAGAAGAAGGGGCTGGCGGTCGATTTCTGATCGGTCCGTCGGGGGGCAGCTCCTCGTGCGCCTTCGGCTTCTCGTCGCTTTTGTCCACGGTGGACATTTCTGGATTTCCTTTTCGTTGCAAATGGTTGCTTGCGGACGTTAGGGACCTGGAAAGGATGTTTTCGGGGGCCGTCCGGGCGGCGTCCAGCAGGGCCTTGCGCGTAGCCCCCCACCCCCATCCCCTCCCCACGCGGGAGAGGGGAGGTACGGGATGGCCTCGGGTGCGCACAGAGCCCAAGGGAATCGTCAGGGTCAGGCTTGCGGTGTGGCCCCATAGCTTGCATCGCTGACCTGCTCCATCCAGTTGACGCTGCGGCCGTCCTGCACCTCGTGGATGGCGATGTGGGCCATCCCCCGGTCAGGCGCGGCGCCATACCAGTGGCGTCCGCTGGGGGGTACGGTCGAAAGGTCGTACGGGCGGAGACGGCGAAAGGATCGCCTCAGGATGGGCAAGGGTCGCGGTCTGTGGTGGCGATCTGAAGAGCACCCCTTGTGGTGAAAAGACGAACGCCCTGGCTCGGGGACAGGGGCAGGGCCTCCACTGCCTGACCGCGACGGAGCCCCCTCCCCCCGCCCCTACCCACGCGGGGGACGGGAAAAGCGGGGTGGCCTGTGGTGCGCGCAGAGCCAATGCTGGCGGGAGGTCTCAGGGTCAGCCCTGCGGAGCGGCCACACAGTCGGCGTCGCTGACCGGCTGAATCCAGTCGGTGGCGCTGGATCGGGAGGGGGCCGGGGCGGGCTCCAACTGCTTTGCGCCGATGAAGCCACCCACCCCCACCCCCTCCGCACGCGGGGGAGCGGAGGTGCGGGGTGGCCTGTGGTGCGTGCAGAGCCAATGGAAGGCGGGAGGTGTCGGGGTCAGCCTTGCGGCGCCGCCCCATAGTCCGCGTCGCTGACCGGCTCCAGCCAGTCGACGCTGCGGCCGCCCTGCACCTCGTGGATGGCGATGTGGGACATGCCGCGGTCAGGCGCGGCACCGTGCCAGTGGCGTTCACCGGGGGCGAAGGTCACCACGTCTCCCGGGCGAATGGTTTGGACGGGGCCGCCCTCGGACTGGCAGCGGCCGAGGCCCGCTGTGACGATCAGGGTCTGGCCGAGGGGGTGGGTGTGCCAGTTGGTGCGGGCGCCGGTGTCGAAGGTGACGTGGACGCCTTGCACGCGGTCCGGTTCGTCGGGGCTGAAAAGCGGGTCGAGGCGGACGCGGCCGGTGAACCAGTCGGGCGAGCCTTGGCGGGAGGGGGCGTGGCCGGCGGGGTAGATTTTCATGAGTGGCTCCCTGGGGTTTGACGGGAGCCTAGCAGGGAATGGGGGGCTTGGGGGGCTCTTGCGTCGCGCCTTCGGCCATTCGTCGCTGGGGAACGGCGGTGAACATGGACCCCCGCCTTCGCGGGGGTGACAGGTTGCGAGCAGGTGGCGCAAGGTGTGGACCGGCGAAAGTCAGCGAGAAGCGACGGAGGAGACGACGAGCGTTACCGCAGGCGGAAGGTCGCAGAGTCGCCCTTGCCCTGGTCGACGGTGAAGCGGAGTCTCTCGGCCCCCTGCGCCTCGACCAGTTGACAGTTGTAGTCGATTTCCATCCCGCTCCAGTCCATTTCGCGGCAGAAGTAGCCGTCTTTCCAGGCCCACTCCCCGGTGATGTCCCAGCCCATTGCCGATCCGTCGATACGGCCGTCGGGCAGGACGTTGAGCGAGAGATTGTAAAGGCCGATCCGCAGTTCGCGGTTCTCGACGAGGTCAAGGAAGCGGTCCTTGTCCTTCACCGGCTTGAACTCGTCGGCAGCCGCGGGCAGCGGCAGGATCAGGAGACTGGCAAGAAGAACGGCGCGCACGGCATCACCCCCCGGTTTGGTGAACAGTCTATATACGCAAAGGTTCCCGAGTCGGATCAACCGGTTAGATGCCGAGGACGTCCATCATGTCGTATTGGCCGGGTTTCTTGCCCTGCCCCCAGAGCGCGGCCTTGAGCGCCCCGCGCGCAAAGATGGCGCGGTCGGTGGCAAGGTGACGGAGCACGATGCGTTCGCCTTCACCCGCGAAGATCACGTCATGTTCGCCGACGATGTCACCGCCGCGGATGGCGGAGAAGCCGATGGTGCCCTTGTGGCGCGCGCCGGTGATGCCGTCGCGGCCCGATACCTTGGCCTCGTCAAGGCTGACCCCGCGCCCTTCGGCGGCGGCCTGGCCGAGCATGAGGGCGGTGCCGGAGGGCGCGTCGACCTTCATGCGGTGATGGGCTTCGACGATTTCGATGTCCCAATCGGCGTCCAAGGCTGCGGCGACCTTCTGGGTCAGGCGCACCAACAGGTTGACGCCCAAGGACATGTTCCCGGCGCGGATGATGGTGGCGTGGCGGGAGGCGGCCTCGATCTTGGCCAGGTGCTGCGGTTCCAGCCCGGTGGTGCCGATCACATGGACGGCGCGGGCCTGGGCGGCCAGCGCGGCGAATTCCACCGTGGCGGCGGGGGCGGTGAAGTCGACCACGGCTTGCGCCTTGGAGAAGGCTTCCAGCGCGTCGTCGGTGACTTTCACGCCGAGGGGAGAGCCGCCCATCGCCTCGCCCACGTCGCGGCCGATCCAGGGATGGCCCGCGCGTTCGACGCAAGCCACGAGGCGGAGCTTGTCGGACCCCTGCGAGAGGCGGATGAGGGTCTGCCCCATGCGGCCCGAAGCGCCTGTCACCACCAGTCCCGGCTGATCCATCTGTCTGTCCCCCGTTTCATGGCCCCCATAGCCGGTTCCCGCAGGCGTGAGAAGCCCGGCGTTGCGGGCGGGGGCGAAAGGGCCTATGTGGGCCGCATGGGGAACAAGCGCTTCAATACCGGGTCCGGCCCGTCGCAACGCCAGTTGAGGGTGGGGGAACTGATCCGCCGCACGCTGTCGGATGTGCTGAACCGGGCGGAGATCCACGACCCGGAGCTGAATGCCATGTCGATCACGGTGGGCGAGGTGTCGTGCTCGCCGGACCTGAAGGTGGCGACGGTTTACGTGATGCCCTTGATGGGGTCGGTGCCGGTTGAGGCAGCGATTGCGGCGCTGGCCAGGAACAAGGCCGAGCTGCGGCATCGCGTGGCGTCGGAGTTGACGCTGAAATACGCGCCAGACCTGCGGTTCCGCCCCGACGAGACCTTTGACCGGCTGGACGAGACGCGGCGGCTGTTCGCGGACCCTTCCGTCCAGCGCGACCTGAACGCGGCGGACGACGAGGAATGAGGTGGCTGGTTGCGGTCTTCCTGCTGACGCCGGTGGCGGCAGAGGCGGTGGAGTGCCGGGACACTGCCTTTGAGGGCGCGTCCTATACTCTCTGCGAGGTGCAGGCGGACGAGGACCTGCGGCTGTTCCATTCCGGGCCGGACGGGGCCTATGGCAGTTTCCGCAATGTCGACGAGGCTTTGGGCGCAACGGGCAAGGCGCTTGGCTTTGCGATGAATGCGGGGATGTATCACCGGGACCTGGCGCCTGTGGGGCTGTACGTCGAGGACGGGGTCGAACGGTCGGCCATCGTCACCAGCGACGGGCCGGGGAACTTTGGCTTGCTCCCGAACGGGGTGTTCTGCATTGGCGATGGCTTCCGGGTGATCGAGAGCCGGACCTTCAAGCGGGACCGGCCGGAATGCCGCTATGCCACTCAGTCGGGGCCGATGCTAGTGATCGATGGTCAGCTGCACCCGAAGCTGCTTCCCGGCAGCGACTCGACTTACATCCGCAACGGCGTGGGGGTCAGCGAGGACGGCACGCGGGCGGTCTTTGCAATCTCGAACGACGAAGTGAACTTCCATTCCTTCGCGCGTTTCTTCCGCGATGAGCTTGGGCTGTTCGAAGCCCTGTATTTCGACGGCAACATCTCGCGGCTTTATGCGCCTTCGCTCGACCGGCATGACGGCGGGTTCCCGATGGGGCCGATCGTCGGCACCGTGGTTCCGAGGGGCTGATGGGACGCACGAAGAAGGGCCGGGCGGTCAATGGCTGGCTGATCGTGGACAAGCCCGCCGGAGTGACCTCGACTGCCGTTGTGAACAAGGTGAAATGGGCGTTTTCCGCGCAGAAGGCCGGGCATGCGGGGACGCTGGACCCGGATGCGACGGGCGTGCTGGCGGTGGCGCTGGGGGAGGCGACGAAGACGATCCCTTATGTGACGGATGCGCTGAAGTGCTACCGGTTCCGGGTGGTGCTGGGGGCGGCGACGGATACCGATGATGCCTCGGGTCGGGTGATCGCGACCTCGGCTTCGCGGCCCTCTGATGCTGACATCGAAGCAGCGCTGGAGGCGTTCCGGGGGGAGATCAACCAGGTGCCACCGCAGTACTCGGCGGTGAAGGTGGAGGGCGAGCGGGCCTATGACCTGGCGCGCGAGGGCGAGGTGATGGAGCTGGCCGCGCGGCCCCTGTGGGTGGAGCGGCTCGTTGTCCTTGGCCGTCCGGATGCGGATCACGTCGACCTGGAGATGGTCTGCGGCAAGGGGGGCTATGTCCGGTCCATTGCGCGGGACCTTGGGCAGGCCTTGGGCTGTCTGGGGCATGTCGAATGGCTGCGGCGGAAGTGGTCGGGGCCGTTTGAGGCCGGTAAGGGCGTCTCGCTGGAGACGGTGGACGCCGAGGCCAAGACCGACGCGCTGGACGCGCGCCTTCTGCCGCTGGAGTTGGGTCTGCAGGACCTGCCGGAGTTCCGGGCAACGCCGGAGGGGGCGGTGCGGCTGCGCAACGGCAATCCGGGGCAGGTGATCGGGCATGCCGACTGGGGGACGGAGGGTTGGGCGTCTCTGGATGGGCTGGCCGTGGCCGTCGGGCACTACCGGGCGGGCGAGCTGCACCCGAGCCGGGTGTTCGTTCGGTAGGCGTGGGGGCCTTCGTATAGCTACGCCGACGTTGCACGCTTTACGAAAGGTTGGGGCCATTCCAGGCTGACCGTCAGGAACAGAAACCCTGTAGTCGAACGGATGCCCGCTGTGGTGAAGTCAATTCTCAATCCCCTGTCCCTCGAGGCGGTCGCCGCAAGGCTGGGGCCGTGGGCCTATTTTCGCGAGCTTCTGATCGCCTTGATGCTTTCGCTTTCGCTGCCTTTGGTCTGGGTCATTGGAGCGGTAGTCTTGCACCAGACGAGCTCCTCGAACCTGCTGGGGGTTACGGTTGGCGTCATTGTGGCGATGGCACTGATCGCGATCCCCCTTACATTCTATGCATCCTTGCGCCTGAACGCCGCTACCCTGGCCCGGGAAAGGGCTGTGATGGGAGCGGAGAACGTTCGTGTCCACGCGGCCTTTCAGGGACCCTCTCTGCTGAAGCGTTCCTTCCTTCCGGGTTCAACAAGGTCACGGATTCTTTCGGGATTCCCATCTTGTATCGGCTTTGGGTTGGTGTTTGCTCTTATGTCCTACACGACGAGTGGCAGCCCTTGGACAATCTTGCACCTCCTTCTGGGCACGGCCATCGCGGTCCAGGCAATTGTCATTGTATCGCTTTTCGTGGTGGACAGCTGATAGCGCCTTGGCAGGGGCGACGGTGGCCGCACACGAATCAGGCCTGCGGCGTCTGCTGGTGTTGCACCAGTTTCCAGTTCTCGTGCCCCTGCCGTCGCCCGACCGAGGTGCAGTCGGCGACGTAGTTGGTGCCGTCGTGCTTGTTTGCGGTGACACGGTAGGCGAGGACGACCAGGCCCTCTTACGGCCGGGCGATGCGGGGGGTGTGGAAGGTGACGCGGGTCCATCCTGGGCCTTTGGTCATGCCTTGCAGCGCCTGATCGGCGGGCAGGATGTGCGGCGGGGCGGGGATGACCATCAGGCAGGCGGGGTCGATAAGGCCAACGTAGCCCGCAGAGTCGCCGGTCCTGAAGCCTTCTTCGATGGCAAGGGCGCGCTGGTCGTCGATTGTGGTCCTCCTTCGCTTGGGGAGGAGCAATCGAGCCGTGTGTCCAGCCGTCAGTTCGCGTCAAAGCGTCAGCGACATCTCGATCTCGCCTTCGATCTGGCGGCCCGTCTCACGCAATCCTTGAGCGGCATAGAGAGCGCGGGCGGCTTCGTTTCCCGGAACGTAAGCCGTCTGGAACTGGCTGTTGCCCCGACACCGCGCCCAGTCGATCGCCAATGCAACGGCAGCCTTACCGATCCCCTGGCCCTGATACTCGGCCCCGACCATCAGACGCAGCATGAAGGCCGCCTGTGGATCGTCGCCGTCAAGAAGCTCGTCATGTTCGCGCAGGTCGATCATGGCCAGAAGGCCGACGACCTCGTCCCCCCGGCAAATGGCAAAGACATAGCCGCCGCTGGTGTAGTGGATTTCGGCCAGCGTCTTGGTATTTGGGGTGACAAAGCCCTGCTGGGACGGGTGAACGGAAAGGTTGAAGAGCCTGTCGAGGTTCCCAAGATTGACTGGACGCAACGCAATCATTGCAAGCCATCCCTTCACACGCTGTCGTCAAGAGCGGGCCAGGATATCACGCAGAAGCCTGAGCCCAAACGAAAAGGCCCCGCGTTTCCGCAGGGCCTTTCCTTATTCCAAACACTGACAGATCAGGCCAGAGCGGCCTTGGCCTGGCCGGCGATGGCGTTGAACGCCTCGGGTTCGTGCACGGCGAGGTCGGCGAGGACCTTGCGGTCGACCTCGATCCCGGCCTTGGTGAGGCCGTTGATCAGGCGCGAGTAGGTCATCTCGGCGTCGAAGAGACGGACAGCGGCGTTGATCCGCTGGATCCACAGCGCGCGGAACTGGCGCTTGCGGACCTTGCGGTCGCGGGTCGCGTACTGCTGGGCCTTGTCGACGGCCTGGGTCGCGGTGCGGAAATTGGTGGAACGGGCGGCGTAGTAGCCAGCCGCCTGCTTGATCACCTTGCGGTGACGGGCGTGGGTGACCTTGCCGGATTTGACGCGGGACATCTGATGTTCTCCTTACCGGTCGTAGGGCATGTATTTCTTGACGATCTTCGCATCGCTGTCGTCCAGGATCATGGTCCCGGCCGAGTTGCGGACAAATTTCGCCGTGCGCTTGATCATGCCGTGGCGCTTGCCGGCGGGACCGGCCTTCACCCGACCGGAGGCCGTGAAGCTGAAGCGCTTCTTCGCCGCCGACTTGGTCTTCATCTTGGGCATTTCCATCTCCGTGGTTTCAGGCACGACTCGGCATGCCACTTTGGCCGGCCGTGCGGGTAAGAAGCCGCCCCTATAGGGGCAGGCGGGCAAAGGTGCAAGGGGTCTCAGTCAGTTGAAGAAGCTGGCAAACACGCGGATGACGACGCCCGGCACCTCTTCGAAGGCATAGCCGCCGGGCGCGGTCTGCAGGGCGGTCACGATCATCCCGCCAGCCACGACGACCATGATCGCGCCCAATCGGGGGATCCGGCCATCGACCCAGGCCGAGAGAAGTGTCGGGACTGACAGGACCATAAGCACGATCCCGAGCGTCAGAATCAGATCCGTATCTGCGTCCATGCCCGCCTCGCCAAAAGCCGCAGCGCTGGCGAGAGTTTACTCGGGGTCTACGCGCGAGATCAACCGTTCGTCGCAAGGCGCCACGCGCAGGATGTTCGTGGTGCCCTTCACGTTGAACGGCACGCCGGCGGTGACGACGATCTGGTCTTCCTCGGTCGCAAAACCATCGGCCCGTGCGGCGGCAACGGCGGCCAGAACGGCCCCCTTGAAGCGGTCCTGCGGTGGGGTGATGACGCAATGCGCGCCCCAGGTCAGTGCATAGCGGCGCGCGGTGGAGAGAAGCGGCGTCAGCGCGATGATCGGGACATGCGGGCGTTCGCGAGCGACGAGGCTGGCGGTGGTGCCGGTCTGCGAGAAGCAGCAGATCGCCTTGATGTTGGTGGCCTCGGCGATTTCGCGGGCGGCGGCGACGATGCCATCGGCAACCGATTCGCGGCGGACCTGACGCGAGGCTTCGATGACCGAGCGGTAGGTCGGGTCCTTCTCGACGCTCATCGCGACAGCATTCATCGTCGAGACGGCCTCGACCGGGTACTTCCCGGCGGCGGATTCGGCGGACAGCATGATGGCGTCGGCGCCTTCGTAGATCGCGGTGGCGACGTCCGACACCTCGGCGCGGGTCGGCACGGGCGATTCGATCATCGATTCCAGCATCTGGGTGGCGACGATCACCGGCTTTGCCGCCGCGCGGGCACCGCGGACCAGCCGCTTCTGGATCGGCGGGACCGAGGTCACGGGCAGTTCGACGCCCAGGTCACCGCGCGCGACCATGATGCCGTCCGAGACCTGGAGGATCGCGTCATAGGCCTTCACGGCGGCGGGCTTTTCGATCTTCGACAGGATCGCGGCGCGGCCCTTGGCAAGGGAGCGGGCCTCGGTCACGTCCTCGGGGCGCTGGACGAAGGACAGGGCCAGCCAGTCGACGCCCAGGGCGCAGGCAAACTCCAGGTCGCCCCGGTCCTTTTCCGACAGGGCGGCGACGGGGAGGACCACGTCGGGGACGTTGACGCCCTTGCGGTTGGAGATGGTACCGCCGACCTCGACAGTGCAGTCGGCGAAGTCCTTGCCGCAGGTGTTCACCCGCAGGCGGATCTTGCCGTCGTTGACCAGAAGCGAGGTGCCGGGCTCCAGCGCCGCGAAGATTTCGGGGTGCGGCAGGTTCACGCGTTTCACATCGCCGGGGGTGGTCGAAAGGTCCATGCGGAAGGCTGCGCCTTCGACCAGTTCCTCGGAGCCATTGGCGAAGACGCCGACGCGGAGCTTCGGGCCCTGCAGGTCGGCCAGGATGCCGATCGGGCGGCCGAGGTCCTTTTCGACCTGGCGGATGATCTCGTGCCGCTTGCGGATATCCTCGTGGACCCCGTGGCTCATGTTCAGGCGGAACACGTCTGCGCCGGCCTCAAACAGAGCGCGGATCATCTCGTAGGTCGACGAGGCGGGGCCAAGCGTGGCCACAATCTTCACGTTGCGGTGGCGGCGCATCGCCATCCTCCTGCTATAAATTCCGGTTCATGTGGGCCGAGGGCCTTATGGCGCAATCCGATGCGGCCCGCAACGCTTTCTGGTCGTGCCTTGCTGGCGTCTTCTGGCGATCCCTCGTAAAACCTTTGCAACAGGCGGACAGGGGCTGGGGCGTGGCGTTCAGGATCGAGGGCGAGGACCGCAAGGGCCGCTGGCTGGTGACCTGCGACCATGCGTCGAACCGGGTGCCGGACTGGGTAAACGGCGGTGACCTGGGCATTCCGGCCGAGGACATGGCGCGCCACATCGCCTGGGACGTGGGCGCGGCAGGGGTGGCGCTGGAGTTGGGCCGCCTTCTGGACAGCCCGGTGATCCTGTCCGACTTCAGCCGCCTGGTGATCGACCCGAACCGGGGCGAGGACGATCCGACACTGGTGATGAAGCTGTACGACGGGACGATCATCCCGGCGAACCGGCATATCACGGAAGCCGGGGTGGAGGAGCGGCTTGACCGGCTTTATCGCCCCTATCACTCTGCCTACGCCCGGCTGGCGGCCCTGCGACCCGACCGGGTAATCGTGGCGGTGCATTCCTTCACGCCTTGCCTGCGCGGCCGCGCGCCCCGGCCCTGGCATGTGGGGGTGCTGTATTCCCATCTGGACGAGCGGTTTTCCAAGCCACTGATCGCGCGATTGCAGGCCGAGACGGACCTGTGCATCGGCGACAACGAGCCCTATTCGGGCCACCTGCCGGGGGATGCCATCGACCGGCATGCCTTGCGGCTGGGGCGGCACAACACGCTGATCGAGGTGCGGAACGATCTGATCGGGACGCCCGCCGAGCAGGCGCATTGGGCGGGGCGACTGGCGGGCATCTTGATGGAGACGCTGGCGGACCTGGAGGCCTAGGCCCCGACGATCCGCCAGTTGCTGTTTCACGCGGGCGTGCGGCCGAAACCCAGCATGTCCGCCAGAACGATCCCGAGGAACAGGACCATCCCGAGGAGGACCAGAAGCGAGCCCGCGATCACCAGCGGGAAATAGGCATGGTCCCCGCTCTGCAGGTAAAGCGCCAAACCCCCGCCAATCGTCGCGGCCCCCGAGGCGCCGGTCAGGACCTGGGTCCAGCCGAGCCATCCCGAGGTGCGCCCGAACGACCGGTGATAGAGGCCGTAGAGCGCCATGGTGACCCAACCCAGAAGGTTGAGGTGTGCATGGGCGGGGGCGATGGTGAAGTCCTGCAGGATCCCCATCACGATGCCCGCGATCATGCCCACCAGCGCGCTAGCCCCGGCAAAGACGAAGCAGAATGCGCTGATGGTCAAGCTCCGGGCCGGCCTGCGCAGGACGCCGCTTGGCAAGTGGTAGGGTGGTGCATGCTCCCTTCCCGGCACGTCGATAGAGTAGGGAGAGATTTGGCCCCCGACCGGTCGCATCATCCTGCCCCCCTTCATCCTGCGAACCCGCCGGCCTGAAGCCAGTCGGTCTCCTCGTCCGTCGAGACGCGACCCAGGATCGCGTTCCGGTGCGGAAAGCGGCCGAAGCGCGCGATGATGTCGCGGTGTCCCTGCGCGTGATCAGAGGTCGGGCCGGGCAGGTCGGCGGCAAGGGCCACCGCCCGGTCCTGGTCGGGCAGGTGCTCGGAATGACCGAAGGGCAGATAGAAGAAGAGGCGCAGCGTCGGATCGACGGCCCTGTCGTGGCCAAGCCCAAGGGCGGCATCCGCGACGATCCGGGCCAGCGTGTCGGTGTCATACATCCGCGGCGTGCCCCGGAAGGCGTTGCGGGGATACTGGTCCAGCAGCAGGACCAGCGACAGCGCGCCGTCCGGCGTGGCAAGCCAGGGCATGAGCTCGCCCCGTCCGGCCGCCCCATGCTGAACCGCAAAGGCATCGCGGAACCGGGCGTCGAATTTCGGGTCCTTGCCGAACCAGACCGGATGGCCGAGGGGCGCCCAGAACCGGGCGACAGCCTCGGGGGCTGACAGATGCGCGCGCAGGCGCTGGTGCAGGGTGGTGTCAAAGAACATCGTGAAACCTTTGCGTTGAATGGGCGGCAGATGCCGGTTGGGTCAGGGACGCAGCACGTCGTGCAGCGGCTCGAAGCTCAGTTTGGGGTGAATGCCCTCGGGCAGGTTCGGCGCGATGGTGGCGGCGAAGAACCGCGCGGCATCTTCGCGCGAGTTCCAGACCTCGATCACCCGCCAGCCGCCGTCCACCGGGTGCGACAGGTGCATGAGGAACCCCTGCGCCTGTTTCAGGGCGGGGGATACGGTGTGGAAAAGGCCGTCGTAGCCTTCAAGGGTCTGTCCGGCGACGTCCGATGTCATGAGGACTGCCATGCGAGTGCTCCTTTGCAAGAAAGCCCGGGCAGGAAATTGCCCGGCGCAGTGAGGCCGTCGTATCGCCGTATAATTCCGCTGAAGCCAGTGATACGATTTCACCGATATGCTGAATCAGATTGATCTCTCTCGCACTGACCTGAACCTGCTGGTGCTGTTCGAGACAGTGCTGGCCAAGGGCAACGTGGGTCTGGCGGCGGCGGCGTTGAACCTGTCGCCTTCGGCGGTAAGTCACGGGCTGGGGCGGCTGCGGCGGCTGTTGAACGATCCCCTGTTCCTGCGCACCCCGCGCGGGGTGGTTCCGACCGAGCGGGCGCTGGAGCTTGCGCCGCAGATCGCCGAGGTGTTGCAGGGCGTGCGCGCGGTCCTGTCCGCGGCCCAGGCGTTCGACCCCGCGACATCGACCCGTCGCTTTCGGCTGGGGGTGGGGGATGCGTTCCTGTGTACGACCGGCCCTGCCCTGGCTGCCCGCTTGGCGGTTGCAGCCCCCGAGGTCGCGGTCGCGGTGCTGCACATCGTCCCGTCCTTCCGCCAGTCGCTGGACGAAGGCCCCTGGGACCATGTCCTTGCCATGCTGGAAAGCCGCGAGCTGGACGTGGCGATCCTACCCTGGATCACCAGTCCCGCCCGTTTTGCCACCCGCCAATTGCCGGGCAACGCGGATCGCCTGGTCGTGGCCACCCGGGCCGATCATCCCTATGCCCGCGACCCGTCACTGGACAGCTACTGCGCGGCGCGCCACCTGGTCGTGTCCTCACGCGGGGACCCGGTTGTCGCCACGGACGCCACCCTGGCGGAATTTGGCCGCAGCCGGCGGGTGGTGATGACGGCACCGAATTTCACCTCGGCCCTGTTCCTTGCCGCCGAAAGCGATCTGGCGGTCTCGCTGCCGGAAAGCCTGGTCCGCACGCATGGCCCGCGCTTTGGCCTGGTGGCGACCCCCCTGCCGTTCGATGCGCCCGCAAGCAACATCCTGGCCGTGACAACGCGCGCGGCGCTGCAGGATGCGGGGGTGGCCTGGCTGGTCGAGCTTGTCGCGGGCCTGACCTGGGCCCCGACCCTTGACGCTGAGCGCAGAGCCGCCCACCTTCGAGGTCGAAGGAGACCGCCATGGACCCGCAAACCCAGACCGAGCTTGAAGCCGCAGCCTTCCGCGCCTTGGTGCATCACCTGATGGTCAAGCGGCCGGATGTGCAGAACATCGACCTGATGAACCTGGGCGGGTTCTGCAGGAACTGCCTGAGCCGGTGGTATCAGGAGGCGGCGGCGGAGCGCGGCATCGAGATGACCAAGGATCAGGCGCGGGAAGTGGTCTACGGGATGCCCTATGCCGATTGGGTCGCGCAGAACCAGACGGCGGCGGATGACGCGAAGAAGGCGGCATTCGACAAGGCTTTCGCGGAAAACGTCGGGCCGAAGCAGGCGTAGGGTGCGCTACAGCGCACCGCCGGATGGTGCGCTGTAGCGCACCCTACGAAAATGCCACAGGGCGGTGTCCAAGTCTCTCAGCACGTTGGGTTTTTTGTAGACCTCACGCGCGCGTGTCGCTATCGTGCGTCAAAACGGGGCGCATAGACCCCGCGATTGAGGCAGTAATGGCGTTTCCTGAGCGGTTTTCGAACCTGCCGGATTATGCGTTTCCGCGTCTGCGGAAGCTTCTCGACGCGCACCAACCGGGTGGCGCGCCGATTGCCATGACCATCGGCGAGCCGCGTCATGCGATGCCCGATTTCGTGGGACCGATCCTGGCTGCGAACCTGTCGGGCTTTGGCGTCTACCCGCCGAACGACGGAACGCCGGAGCTTCTGGCGGCCATCTCCGGCTGGATCGCGCGGCGCTATGGGGTGGAGGTCGCGCAGGACCGGCTGATGGTCCTGAACGGCACCCGTGAGGGGCTGTTCAACGCCTGCATCGCGCTTTGCCCCGAACACAAGCACGGCAAGAAGCCGGTCGTCCTGATGCCGAACCCGTTCTACCAGGTCTATGCCGTGGCGGCGCTGACCGTGGGGGCCGAGCCGGTCTACGTCCCCGCCACCGCCGCGACGGGCTTCTTGCCGGACTACGGCAGCCTGCCCAAGGACGTGCTGGACCGGGTGGCGCTGGCCTATATCTGCTCACCTGCGAACCCTCAGGGCGCGGTGGCGTCGAGGGAGTATCTGGCGGATCTGCTGGCACTGGCCGATCGCCATGATTTCCGGGTTCTGGCGGACGAGTGCTATTCCGAGATCTGGCGTGAGGCACCGCCGCCGGGGCTGTTGCAAGTGGCAAAGGCGCAGGGCGCGGACCCAGAGCGGGTGGTGGTGTTCCATTCCCTGTCCAAGCGGTCGAACCTGCCGGGGCTGCGGTCGGGCTTCGTGGCGTCGGGACCGGAGTGCATGAGCCGTATCCGCAAGCTGCGGTCCTTCGCAGGGGCTCCGCTGCCTCTGCCCCTGCAGCGGGTGGCCGAGGCATGCTGGCAGGACGAGGCGCATGTGACGTCGTCGCGCGCGCTGTATCAGGCGAAGTTCCGCGATGCGGATGCGATCTTTGCGGGCCTGCAGGGCTATCAGGCGCCCGGCGGCGGCTTCTTCCTGTGGCTGCCGGTGGACGACGGCGAACAGGCGGCGCTGAAGCTTTGGCGCGAGACGGGGGTGCGGGTGCTGCCCGGGGCTTACCTGTCGCGCGATGTCGGAGGGGACAACCCCGGCAATGGATATATCCGGGTGGCCCTTGTGGCCCCCCAAGAAGAAACCTTCCGCGGGCTGACCATGCTCCGCGACTGCATCTATGGGTGAGGGACGAATGGCTTCCTATCAGGCACGGCAGCGCGATCCGCTTCTGGACCAGGGCACGCAGGCAATGCTGGAACGCCGGGGGCGCGAGCTTCTGGGGCTGGTTCTGCTGCTGGTCGCGCTGGGGTTCACGCTGATGCTGTGGAGCTATTCGCCCGAGGACCCGGGCTGGATGGTCGCGACAGAGGAACCGGCGCAGAACATCTTCGGGCGGTTTGGGGCGGCGCTGGCCTCGACCCTCATCATCCTGATCGGCAAGGGGGCCTGGACGATCCCGATGATCTTCGCGGCCTGGGGCGTACGGTTCATGAGCCATCGCGGCGGCGAACGCGCCGTGGGCCGGGTGGTGTTCGCGGTGATCGCTGTGGCCTTCGCGGCGGTCCATTGCGCGACGCTGGTCCCCGGCGACAGCTGGACGCACACCTTCGGGCTGGGCGGGCTGTTCGGTGATACCGTCACCGGGTCGCTGCTGGGTGTCATTCCCGGCGGCGCGGGCTTTGGGCTGAAGGTCCTGTCGCTGATGACCTTTGCGGGTCTGATCGCGATGATGCTGTTCGTCACGGGCTTTGTCACCGAGGAGCTGCGGACCATTCAGCGCTTCCTGATGCTCGGGTCGGTCATGGGCTATGCGGCGCTGCGCCAGGGCCTGGGCTATGGCGCACGCGGGGCGCTGTCCGGTGCGGCTGCCCTGCAGGACCGGGCGCGGGCGCGGGCGGCGGCGAATGCCAGCCATGCGTCCCGGTATGAGCCGCCCGTTGCGATGGGCCGCGATGCGCCGGTTTCGCGCCGGATGTCGCCGCCGGTGACCGGGGCAATGGCGCCCGAGCCGCTGCGGGCTGCCCCGGCGCGGGCAATGCCGCCGTCGCTGCGGTCCGAGCCGCGCTATGAGCCGGAACCGGCCCCCGCCCCGGTGAAGGAGAAGCTGGGCCTCCTGGAGCGCCTGCGCCGCAAGCATCAACCGGAACCCGAGCCGGAGCTGATCGAGGTGGAGCCGACCTGGAACCCGGCCATGCCGCAGGACGAGCGGATCAAGGCGCGGATTTCCGACGTGATCCGGACCCGCGTGCAGCGCAGCCCGGATTTCCCGGTGGCCCCGCCGCCCCTGCCGACCGCCGCGCGGGTCGAGCCGCCGGTGATGCGCCCGAAAGGTCCGGTGGTGCTGATGGCCGACACCCGGCCCCTGCCCCGGACTGCCCCGCCTGCCATGACCCCGCCGCCCGCCGACGCGCGGGACTGGGCCGAAGACGACCTGCCCTCGAACGTGTTTGCAGACGAGCAGGCTTGGGACAGCTTGCCTGAGGACTATGCCACCGACGCGCGGGACGACCTGCAGGACCTGGACGAACTGGAAGATGAGTTGCCCCAGGCGCGGCCGATGGCCTTTGCCTCGGACCGGCGTGCAGTGGTGCAGCACGCGGTGAAGAAGGCGGCCCCGTCGCGGCAGGCGCTGGCGGAAAGCCAGCCGGGCCTGCGCTTCGACGATGCGGCGAATGTCTATGAACTGCCGCCGCTGAGCCTTCTGTCGGCCCCGGTGGCGATCCAGCGCAACCAGCTGTCCGACGAGGCGCTGGAAGAGAACGCGCGGATGCTGGAGTCGGTCCTGGACGACTATGGCGTGAAGGGTGAGATCACGGCGGTTCGCCCGGGGCCGGTCGTCACGATGTACGAGCTGGAACCGGCCCCCGGCCTGAAGGCCAGCCGCGTGATCGGGTTGGCGGATGACATCGCGCGCAGCATGTCCGCGTTGTCGGCGCGTGTGTCCACTGTTCCCGGTCGGTCGGTCATCGGTATTGAACTGCCGAACGCCCACCGCGAGAAGGTTGTGCTGCGGGAAATCCTTTCGGCGCGTGACTTTGGCGACAGCCAGATGCGGCTGCCGTTGGCTTTGGGCAAGGACATCGGCGGTGAACCCGTCGTGGCGAACCTGGCCAAGATGCCTCACCTGCTGATCGCCGGGACCACGGGGTCGGGGAAATCGGTTGCCATCAACACGATGATCCTGTCGCTCCTCTACAAGCTGACGCCCGAGGAATGCCGGCTGATCATGATCGACCCGAAGATGCTGGAACTGTCGGTCTACGACGGCATCCCGCATCTCCTCTCCCCCGTCGTCACCGACCCGAAGAAGGCCGTCGTCGCCCTGAAATGGGTCGTGGGCGAGATGGAGGAGCGCTATCGCAAGATGTCCAAGATGGGCGTGCGGAACATCGAGGGTTACAATGGCCGCGTCCGCGAGGCGCTGTCGAAGAACGAGATGTTCAAGCGCACGATCCAGACCGGGTTCGACGAGGAAACCGGCGATCCGGTGTTCGAGACCGAGGAATTCGCGCCGCAGCCCTTCCCCTATATCGTCGTCATCGTGGACGAGATGGCCGACCTGATGATGGTCGCGGGGAAAGAGATCGAGGCCTGCATCCAGCGCCTGGCGCAGATGGCGCGGGCCTCCGGCATCCACCTGATCATGGCGACGCAGCGGCCTTCCGTGGACGTCATCACCGGCACGATCAAGGCGAACTTCCCGACGCGGATTTCCTTCCAGGTGACGTCGAAGATCGACAGCCGCACGATCCTTGGCGAACAGGGGGCCGAGCAGCTGCTGGGTGCGGGCGACATGCTTTACATGGGCAACGGTGCGAAGATCACCCGTATCCATGGGCCCTTCGTCAGCGACGAGGAAGTGGAAGAGATCGTCAACCACCTGAAGAGCTTCGGACCCCCGGTCTACATGTCGGGCGTCGTCGAAGGGCCGGAGGATGAGGTCGCCAGCGACATCGACATGGTTCTGGGCTTGGGATCAGGCGAAGCATCGGACGATGCGCTGTACGACCAGGCCGTGGCCATCGTGGCGCGGGACCGGAAATGCTCGACGTCCTACATCCAGCGGAAACTGGGAATCGGCTACAATAAGGCAGCGCGGCTGGTCGAGCAGATGGAAGAAGAAGGCGTGGTCACCCGCGCCAACCACGTCGGCAAGCGCGAGATTCTGGTCGAAGAGCGCTGAAATCCCCGGCTGACCTAGCGTAAACCCCGGCAGTTCCTGCCGGGTTGGCAAGACTTGTGGCAATTCCGACAAGAATCCGCCTCAATCCCGCCCGAATCGCGACACAACCTAAAGTTGTAAACAGGGTCATGCCTCGGCGGAGAATCGCCACACCGGCGGGGCGATCCTTAAGCTGCTTTCAGGGACGGGGGATTGTTGCAAAGCGATGGCATTCGACACGTCTGAGATACTTGCGCAGAGCGACTTCGGTGACGAACTTCTGCCGGGCACGACGCTGTTCCACGGCAGCTACAAGATCACCCGTTTCATCAACTCGGGCGGGTTCGGCATCACCTATCAGGCGACCGACAGCCTGGGCCGCGACGTGGTCATCAAGGAGTGCTTTTCCTCGACCTTCTGCCGCCGTCTGCAGACCCGGGTCCGCGCCCGGTCAGCCAGCACGCGGGACCACATGTCGAAGATCGTCCGCAGCTTCCTGAACGAGGCGCAAAGCCTGGCGCGGCTGAAGCATCCGAACATCGTTGGCGTGCACCAGGTGTTCGAGGACAATGACACCGCCTACATGGCGATGGACTACATCAGGGGTCACGACCTTCTGGACATCATCGAGCACAATCGCGCCGAGCTGTCGCCAGACCTGATCGTGCGGATGACGGGCAAGCTGATCTCGGCGGTGGGCTACATCCACGAGAACCAGCTTTTGCATTGCGACATCTCGCCCGACAACATCTTCGTCACCCCGGCGGGAGAGCCGATCCTGATCGACTTCGGCGCGGCACGCCGGACGGCGGCGGGGGCGGTCGAGAAGTATTCGGGGCTGGCGGTGGTGAAGGACGGCTATTCGCCGCACGAGCTGTACACGGCTGGCGGCAACAGCGGGCGGTGGAGCGATATCTATGCGCTTGCGGCGTCGTTGTACCATGCGATTGCCGGGGTCGCGCCGACGAACTGCCAAAGCCGGTTGGCGGCGATGGCGGAAAAGCGGCCAGACCCGTGCAAGCCGCTGGCGGGGACGGTCGAGGGGTATCCCAAGGGCTTTCTGGAGGCGATCGACAAGGCGATGGCGGTGATGCCGGCGGCCCGGTTCCAGACGGCAGCGGACTGGTTGAAGGTGATGCCGCAGACCGAGGCCCGGGCAGACCGCAAGGTGGTGCTGGTGCGCCGGGTCATTCCGGCTTTGGCCGAAGCTGCGGTGAGGCCTGTCTCGGAGCCGGTGGCCCAGCCAGCCGTGGTCCTGCCGATGGTGCCCAAGGCGGTCAAGCTGCGGGCCGTGGAGACGCCGGTCGTCCCGCAGCCCCCGCTGCGTCCCCGTCGCCCGACGACCCGGGTGGCCGAGGTCGATCTGTCCGGCCTGCGCCGGATCAACGGATTCCAGGCCGGCTGCCTGGTCGACAGCCTGTCGGGTCAGGTCATGGCGCGCGAGGCGGGTGATGGCGATTCCGAGGTCTCGATCCGGGCAGCCCTGGCGGTGGCGAAGGCCAACCTGCAGGCGATGTCCGAGCTGGGGACGGATGACGCGGTCGAAGACATCCAGCTGGCCCTTGGGCGGCAGTTCCATCTGCTGCAGCCGCTGCGCGGCGCCCCGCGCTATCTGGTTTGCCTGACGCTGGACCGGGATGCGGCGAACCCGGGGATGGCGCGGTTCCAGTTGCGCCGGGTGGCCGCGGCGATCCGGCTTTGATCCTCGGAGGGGGTCGCTAGAACTCGAACGTGCCCTTGCGCGAGGCCTTGACCATGGTCTCGATGATCTGGGCCAGGATCACGCTGCCTACCAGAGAGAAGAGTGCCAGTTCGATATAGGTGATCCGCAGGGACTGTCCGGCGATGATGACCAGGGGATGTGACAGGTAGATCCACAGCGACAACCGCGCGCACCAGTCGGAAACCTGCGTTGCCGGTACATGCAGGATCAGGCAAAACAGGGCGAGGCCGGTGCCGCACAGGATGGTGATGTTGTCCGGCGAGGGATTGCCGAGGAACAGGATCAGGGTGCTGAGGAACAGCGTGGTGACGGCCAGGCGCCAGCCCCAGGAGAAGAAGGCGATCCCGACCAGGACCGGGATGATCCCGAACGCCCATTGCCCGAAGGGTACGGTCTGCGGGCTGCCGTAGAGCGCGATCAGCGTGGCGGCCAGAATGGCTGCGCCCAGCGATGCCAGTGGATGACGCAGCCAGGGCGAGACCAGGGCCGCGAGGAACGCGAAGGGGAGGAACCACAGGTGAATCCATGTCCCCGAAAGGACCATGTTCCACTTCCACCAGTCGAAGGGTGGCGTCTGGTTCTTGAGCGCCAGCGCTGTGTTCAGCATCGCAAAGACCAGCGACCAGGTCACGAACGGCAAGAGAAGCCGCTTGGCTCGGATCGACAGGCTGGAGCTGGACGGCATCGACAGCAGGACAAGGAAAAAGGGCAGCGCCATGTAGGCCACCCGGTTGCCTGGCGCCTGAGTGTGGAACCAGACAATACCAAGCGCGGCCAGAAACCGGCCGTAGTCGATCAGCCCATTTCGTGTCGCGCTTGCCAAGACCGCTGTTCCCGGACCGGTTCCCCCTGTCGGCAGTCTTAGGGGAATCGGCCCTGCAATCCAGTTCGACGCATCAGCGCAGGCGTGATTCTACGTGCCGCTGTTGCCTGAAGGTGTCAGCCGGGCGGTTTGCCGATGGGGCAGATCAGGCGGGAACGGGGGACGGTACAACCGGTGCGGGAGCCTTGCGGCCCGGGCGCAAATAGCGGTCGTAGCCAAGGCCCGCGGTGTCGATGTCGGTCTGCCGGCCCGAGACGAGATCGGCCAGAACCCGACCCGATCCGGCCGCCATCGTCCAGCCCAGCGTGCCGTGACCCGTGTTCAGGAACAGGTTGCCGATGGGCGAGCGGCCCAGGATCGGCGTCCCGTCGGGCGTCATCGGGCGCAGGCCGCTCCAGAAACTGGCGCGGGTTTGATCGCCGGCGCCGCCGAACAGGTCCTCGACCGAATGCGTCAGGGTCGCCTGGCGCTTGGGCTTCAGGCTGTTGTCAAAGCCCGAGATCTCGGCCATGCCGCCCACCCGGATGCGGTCGCCGAGGCGTGTGATGGCGATCTTGTGGGTTTCGTCCATCACCGTCGACACCGGCGCGCGGGTTTCGTCCACGATCGGCACGGTGATCGAGTAGCCCTTGACCGGGTAGACCGGCAGCTTGATCCCGAAGTCGCGCACCAGCATCGGCGAGTAGGACCCGAGCGCCAGCACGAAGGCATCGGCAGTGACCCGGCCTTCCGAAGTGTGGACGGCAGCGATCCGGTCGCCTGCGGCCTCCAGCCGGTCGATGCTGACGCCATAGCGGAAGGTGACGCCCTGCGCCGCTGCCATCCCGGCCAGCGACTGGGTGAACTTGAAGCAATCCCCGGTCTCGTCCCCCGGCAGGCGCAGGCCCCCGGCGATCTTGTCGCGCGAGGCGGCAAGGCCGGGCTCGGCTGCGATGCAGCCCTGGGCATCCAGCACCTCGAAGGCCACGCCATCGGCACGCAGGACGGCAATGTCCTTTTCGGCGGCAGCCACCTGCTTTTCGGTGCGGAACAGCTGCAGGGTGCCCTTGGTCCGCTCGTCATAGGTGATGCCAGTGTCCTCGCGCAGCTGGATCAGGCAGTCGCGGCTGTATTCGGCCAGCCGCACCATGCGCGACTTGTTCACGGCATAGGCCTCGGCCGTGCAGTTCATCAGCATCCGGGCCAGCCAGCTGATCTTGGCCCAGTCGGGCTTGGGCTGCACGATCAGCGGCGCATGTTCCATGAACAGCCACTTCAGCGCCTTCATCGGGATCCCGGGCGCAGCCCAGGGTGAGGCGTAGCCGGGGCTGATCTCGCCCGCATTGGCGAACGAGGTTTCCAGCGCCGGGGCGGGTTGGCGGTCGATCACCGTGACCTCATGCCCGGCCTGGGCCAGATACCACGCCGAAGTGACCCCGATCACGCCTGCGCCCAGAACCACAACTTTCATCACTCGCCTCCGTTGCGATGCTTCTTTGGCGAAGATATCGCGAAGGGAAAGGGATTTCTTGGGGATTTCGACTGCTCGATCGCGCCAATTGAGAATGATCTTCTGATTCTTTCGCTTATCTTCGAAGATTGTTCGATGAATAGTCCTAACCCCAGAAGGAAGCGGCGTCACGGCGCTTCACGGCATCGGCACTTTCAAGCGAGCCGCCGCCGACCGGGGGTGCATCCACACCAGAGATTGCGTATATCAAGGCCATGAAACGACGCCTTGCCCTTCTGGCCCCGCTTGCCTTTCTGCTGCCTCTGCCAGCCCTGGCCGAGAAGATCCCGCTTGCCACGATCTCGGACTATCTGAACGGGCTGACCACGGTCGAGGCGGACTTTACCCAGATCAACTCGGACGGGTCGATCTCGACCGGCAAGATCTTCATCAAGCGTCCCGGTCGCGTCCGGTTCGAGTATTCGCCCCCCGACCGCAGCCTGGTGATCGCCGGGGGTCAGCAGGTTGCCATCTTCGACGCGAAGTCGAACCAGCCGCCGGAACAGTACCCGCTGAAGCGCACGCCCCTGAACCTGATCCTGGCGCAGAACATCGACCTTGGCCGCGCGAAGATGGTCGTGGGCCATACCGAGGACGGGACCTCGACTCGGGTGCGGGCGCAGGACCCGGAGAACCCGGAATATGGCTCGATCGAGCTGGTCTTCACCGCCGACCCGGTCGAGCTGCGGCAATGGGTGATTACCGATGATCTGGGCGCACAGACGACGGTGATCTTGGGCGAGATGAAGAAGGGCGGGCAGTTGGGCGCGCGCCTGTTCGACATCACGGCAGAGACGTCTGCACGGGCAAACTGACAAAGATTCCGTCAAGTTGAGGCATTAACAGGTCGGAAAGCTACTGGCCGTACCGTCGCGTCGACTTGTGGAGCGTGTCGATGCTGAATCTCTTTGCCAAACTTGCCTCAACAACCTCTGATGACAAGTCAGCAAGTCAAGAGGCGCTGCTGGCTGCAGTCTCGAAAGTTCAGGCCATCATCTGGTTCAAGCCGGATGGGACGATCAAGGATGCCAACGAGAACTTCCTGAAGGCCACGGGTTACACGCTGGCCGAAATTGTCGGCAAGCACCACCGGATGTTCATGCCCGCAGGCGCGGCCGATACGGCAGAGTATCGCAAGCTGTGGGAAAGCCTTGGCAAGGGCGAGGAAATCGTCGACACCTTCGCGCGGAAGACCAAGGATGGTCGCACGATCTGGCTGGAGGCGAGCTATAGCCCGCTGCGAGGCCCGGACGGGTCCGTTGCCGGCGTCGTCAAGTTCGCCACCGACGTGACAGCCCGCGTGACCGAGGCGATGGAGGCGGAAGGGATTCGCGCCAGTATCGAACGGTCCCAGGCGGTGATCGAGTTCGACTCCCAGGGTCATGTCCTGAACGCGAACCAGAATTTTCTGGACTGTACCGGCTATTCGCTGGCCGAGATCCGCGGTCGCCACCATGCGATGTTCATGCCGGACGGCCAAGCCTCGACGCAGGAATACCGCGCGTTCTGGGATGCGCTGCGGGCAGGGGGCTTTCATTCGGGCGAATTCTGCCGGGTGAACAAGCAGGGCAAGCAGATCTGGCTGCACGCAACCTATAACGCGATCCGCGGGCATGACGGCAAGGTGTCCAAGATCATCAAGTTCGCCATCGACAAGACGGCCGCGAAGCAGGAGGAACTGGATCTGGGCGGCAAGATGGCCGCGCTGGACCAGTCACAGGCGGTCATCGAATTCACGCCCGATGGTCGGATTCTAGCGGCAAACCGCAACTTCCTGAATACCGTCGGCTACAAGCTGGAAGAGATCGTCGGGAAGAGCCACGCAATGTTCATGCCCCCGGGTGAGGCCGAGCAGGACAGCTATCAGGCCTTCTGGACCGCTCTGCGCGCGGGAAAGGTGCGACAGGCAGAGTTCCGGCGTATCGGCAAGGACGGGCGCGAGGTCTGGATCCTTGCCAGCTACAACCCGATCTTTGACGCCACCGGAACGGTCACCAAGGTGGTCAAGTTCGCGACCGACATCACCCGCCGCAAGCAGGGGATGCGCGCGATCGGGCAGGCACTGGACCGGCTGGCCGGTGGCGATCTGACCGTGCGGGTCACCGACATGCTGGACGGCGAGCTGGAGGAGGTCCGGTCGGACCTGAACAATGCCCTGGTCAAGCTGGCCAGCATGCTGTCCGATACCTCCCGCAACGCGCAGATCGTTCACGCGCAGACCGGGAAGATCAACAGCGCCGCGAACGAGCTTCTGGCCCGAACCCGACGCCAGACGGCGGCCATCGAACAGGCGGCGGCGGCCCTGACCGACATGGCTTCGGCCAGCAAGGCGACCTCGGCCGGCACCGCCGAGGCCAGCAAGCTTGCGGCGTCAGCGAAGGTCAGCGCCGACAACACCAGCGCCGTGGTCATGGACGCGGTGGGGGCAATGACCAAGATCGCCGAAAGCTCGGCGCAGATTTCCCGCATCATCGGTGTCATCGACGAGATTGCGTTCCAGACGAACCTCCTGGCCCTGAACGCCGGGGTCGAGGCGGCCAGGGCTGGCGAGGCCGGGCGCGGCTTTGCCGTGGTCGCCTCGGAAGTCCGTGCGCTGGCGCAGCGGTCGTCGGTCGCCGCCAAGGAGATCGCGGCCCTGATCGGCCAGTCTTCCGAGCAGGTGAAAAGCGGTGAGGCGCTGGTGAACGAAGCGGGGGATTCGATCTCCAGGATCCTCGGGGCGATCACCGAAATCCATGCCCGCATGACCAACGTCAACGATGCTGCGACCCTGCAGTCGGGGCAGATGCAGCAGGTGACTGCCTCGATGGGTGAGATCGACGCCGCGACCAAGAGCAACGGCGCCATGGCGCAAGAGACGGCGGAAACAACTTCGGCCATGACCGAAACGTCGGAACAGCTGATCCGCGATATCGCGAACTTCAAGCTGGAAAGCAGGCAGCCAACGCTTGTCTATCAGCGGGTTGTCTAGACCACCGGCCTAGCGGCAATAGGCCAGCTGCTCCTGGTACATCGCGGCCCGCAATCCGACCTTTGCGGCAACCTCGACCAGCCAGGGCTTTTCCAGATAGGTCTGGTTGGCATAGCCGGTACGGCCCTCGTGGTAGGCCAGGTACTGCGCCTCGGCGTCGTCCTTCGAGATGCCCAAGGAGCGCGCGGATTCATCCATGTACCAGCCCATGAAATCGGTCGCGTCGCCGATGTCGTCGCGCTTGGCCCGTCGGCTGCCGGCGCTGCGCTGGTATTCCTCCCAGGTGCCGTTCAGCGCCTGGCTATAGCCATAGGCCGTGCTTTGCCGCCCCATCGGGATCACGCCCAGCGCAAAGGTATGCGGCGTACGTGCGTTGCCGACAAACTTCGATTCCTGGTAGATCGTCGCCATCTGGACATGGACCGGGATGCCCCAGCGCCGCTCGGTAGCGGTCATTGCCCGCAGATACTGCGGCCGCTCGCGCAGGATCGCGCATGCATCGTCCAACTGCCTCGGCGCCTGATAGTTGCCCCCGCCCCCGCAGGACGCAAGACATAGGACCACCAGCGACGCACGGAGAAACCTGCTCATCTGCCCCTCGTGCACTTTTCTTTTGCGACAATTCTAGACCATTCGCGGTCCGGAGGAAATGGGCAACGCCAGAGAAACCCATCAGATATCCGCGAGAATTCAACGCGCAGGCGGACTGTCGGGCCATAGCCCACAGACTGTTTCCCCAAGGGTGTTGCGGCAAAGTGGACAGGCTGGAAGCAAGAGCGTAAAGAAATCGTTGGGGGACTGACGTCGATGCAGACCACGCACGCAAAGTACCATATCGGTCAGGTGCTTCGTCACAGAAAGCACCCGTTTCGGGGTGTCGTCTTCGACGTGGACGCGATGTTTTCCAATACCGAGGAATGGTACGACAACATCCCCGAGGACAGCCGCCCCTCCAAGGACCAGCCGTTCTATCATCTGTTGGCGGAAAACGGGCAAAGCTATTACGTGGCCTATGTGTCCGAACAGAACCTTGTCCCGGACGAAACCGGCGAGCCTGTCGATCATCCCGACCTGGGTGACCTCTTCGGCGATTTCGAGGATGGACGCTATCCGGTGACCTTCCAACTTAACTGACGCTTACCACTTGTTCACCCTTTGCCCCTTATTCTGCGGCAAAGGCAAGCAAGGAAGTGCGTCATGCAACTCAAGACTCAGACACGGCCCAAGGTTCTCTCGGTTCTGGTGATGGAAAACCGGATCGACGCGGCGACGGCGATCCAGTTCAAGGAACGGATGCGCGACGTGACGCGCGACGGCCCGGCCCGCGTTGTGCTGGACCTGGCGCGGGTCCAGTTCCTTGACTCCTCGGGTCTGGGCGCCATTGTCGCGGTGAAGAAGATGCTGGGGCCGGATCGCACGCTGGAACTGTCCGGCCTGACCCCGACCGTGGAAAAGGTGTTCCGGCTGACGCGGATGGACAGCGTCTTCACGATCTACCCGTCGCTTGAGGTCGCCGTTGCAACCGCAGCCAGTGCCTGATGCAGATCTTCTGACGTCCGGGCTGGCCCTCGTGTTTCCGGCCGACCCGGGCGCGATCCGGCAGGCATTGCAGGACATGCTGGCCTGTCCGCTGCTTGCCGACCTGTCCGAGGATGATCGCGGCACCGCCGAACTGGTGCTGGCTGAAGTCCTGAACAACGTGGCGGAACATGCCTATGGCGTAGCCGGCGGCATGGTCGAAGTCCGGGTTGACCCGGATCCTAGTGGCTTGCGCTGCCTGGTCCTGGATGCCGGACGCGAAATGCCAGGTGGGCGCCTTCCCGAAGGCGGTCTGCCCGCTGATCTCGAGGGTGATGTCGACGTCCTGCCGGAAGGCGGTTTCGGCTGGCATCTGATCCGGTCGCTTTGCGCAGAGCTGACTTATGCGCGCGCGCAGGGGCAGAACCGGCTGTCGTTCCTGATTGCCACCGGCGCCTAGGGCGGCGTTCAGGCTCGACTGGATCGAATGCCGGGCATTTGCCGCCGTCCCGCCCCGAAGTGACACCGAACAGGCCCCGATTGCCGTGCAAGGTCGACGCGTGGCAACTGCTGCACCCTGGCGCCCGCTCCCATGTTCCCTCTCACCGGGCGCCAGGGGTCCCTTGCCCCTTGGCTTCCCGACTGACCCGCCCTAGCTTCCCAGAAGGCGCGCGATGCGTGCCGAGCACCGGGCCACGGACCGGGCTTGGAAGGAATGGGGGGCACGACGTCATGGCAGACTCAAGTCTTGGGACACCGCAGACGCCTGGTGCAAGCTTTGCCCGCGACCTTCAGCTGCCCGGGCGGTCGGCCGTCTATGCCCGCAACGGCATGTGCGCCACCTCGCATCCGATCGCGGCCCAGGTTGCGATCGAGGTCCTGAAATCCGGCGGCAACGCTGCCGATGCCGCGATCGCCGGGGCCCTGGTGCTTGGCATTGCCGAGCCGCAGATGACCGGCATCGGCGGCGACTGTTTTGTCTTGCTGAAACCCGCGGGGTCCGAGGACATCGTCGCGCTGAACGGCTCGGGCCGCGCGCCGAAGGGGCTGAACGCGGCGGACCTGCGCGCGAAGGGCCTGACGGCGATGCCGATCCAGGCCATCGAGGCGGTGACCCTGCCCGGGGCCATCGACGCCTTCTGCCGCCTGAACGCCGATTACGGGCTGAAATCGCTGGCCGAAGTCCTGGCCCCGGCGATCCACTATGCCGAGGAAGGCATCCCTGTCGCCCCGCGCGTCGCCTTCGACTGGATCGACGATATACCCTGCCTGAAGGGCGCGGCGCGTGACTTCTATTCCTTTGGTGGCAAGGCCCCGACCGTGGGCCAGGTCTTCCGCGCGCCCGGCCAGGCCGAGGTGCTGCGCCGGATCGCCAAGCAAGGCCGCGCCGGGTTCTACGAGGGCGAAGTGGCCGAGGACATGATCGCCTCGCTGCGGGCCCTTGGCGGGACGCATACGCTGGATGACCTGGCCGCCACCGCCTGCGACTATACCACCCCGGTCTCCGGCCCCTACCAGGGGATCGAGCTGGTGGAGCATCCGCCGAACGGCCAGGGCGCGACGGCGATCCTTATGCTGAACATCCTGCGCCACTTCGACCTGAAGGCAATGGAGCCATTCGGCACCCAGCGCGCCCATATCGAGGCCGAGGCCGCGAAACTTGCCTACGACGCCCGCAACCGCTTCATCGCCGACCCCGACCATACGACCCGGCTCGATCACATGCTGTCGGCAGAGACCGCCGCGAAGCTTGCCGCGCTGATCGACCCCAAGCGCGCCATGCCGCAGGCCGCGCCCCTGACCGAGGCGGTGCACCGCGATACGATCTACATCACCGTGGTCGACCGCGACCGGATGGCGGTGTCGCTGATCTATTCGGTCTTCTGGGGCTTTGGCTCGGGCCTTGCCTCGACGAAGTTCGGGATCAACTTCCAGAACCGCGGTGCTGGCTTCACCCTGCAGGAAGGCCACCCGAACGAGGCCGCCGGGGGCAAGCGCCCGATGCACACCATCATCCCCGGCATGCTGCGCCAGAACGGCAAGGTGGTGATGCCCTTCGGCGTGATGGGCGGGGCCTATCAGCCCTGCGGCCATGCACGATTTGTGACGAACCTGGTCGACTACGGGATGGACCTGCAGGCGGCGATGGATGCGCCGCGCAGCTTCTCGGGCCCCGAGGGGATGGAGGTGGAGCGTGGGTATTCAGACACCGTGCGGGCGGAACTGGCAGCGATGGGGCATCAGGTGGTGATCCCGACCACGCCTCTGGGCGGGTCCCAGGCGATCCGGATCGACGGCGAGGTGCTGGTCGGCGCGTCCGACCCCCGCAAGGACGGCTGCGCCCTTGGCTATTGACCGCCCCGCCATCACCGCCGCGATCCGCGCGCTGACCCATGGCGAGACGGATACCGTCGCGCTGATGGCCACCGTCGTCTGCGAGATCCACCATGCCCACCCGCTTGCCGACTGGACCGGGTTCTACCGCGTCGTGGCGCCAGAACTGCTGAAGATCGGCCCCTATCAGGGCGGCCATGGCTGCCTGGTGATCCCGTTCAGCCGCGGCGTCTGCGGGGCCTGTGCCCGGACCGGGCAGGTCCAGAACGTCCCGGACGTGGAAGCCTTTCCGGGCCACATCGCCTGTTCCTCGTCGACGAAGTCCGAGCTCGTGCTGCCGGTCTGGAACGGGCGGGGGGAACTGCTGGGCGTCCTCGACCTCGACAGCGACACGCCCGAGGCCTTTACCCGCGCGGATGAGGACTGGCTGGTGCCCCTTCTGGCCGAGGTGTTCCGGGACGCCGCCTAAATCCGGCGGCTGGGCACGTAGGCATAACCAGCGGGCGACAGGATCACGGCCTCACGCAAGGCGTGGCCCTTCTTGTCGGCGGGTGCTTGCAGGACGATTCCGCCCGCAGCCTCGGCTCGGGCGGCAGCAACATCAGGGTCCGCTTCGTGCAGTCGGATCTCCGCCCCTGCGCCCCGCGCGCCGGATTCCGGCAGAAGGCCGATCAGCGGATGCCTGGCGAAAGCCCCGTCGGAATGCAGTTGCAGCGGCTGGCCTGCGTGGAGGACAATCGCGAAATCCCGCCCGGCCTGGTGCGCGGTCATCCCGAAGACCGTGGTCAGGAACGCCACTTCGGCCATGACGTCGCGACACAAGAGGTTGACCGAGATCGCCCGCAAGGCGTGCCCCAGCTCCGGCCCCGAGACCTTGTCGTAATCCATCATCCGTCCTCCCTTCCCGCTAGACTGCCGGTACGGGCGGCTGGCGTCAAACGACCTCTCTTGATCTTCCCCATCACGCGGGGGAATGTCGCGCCCGAATGACAGGAGACAAAGATGGCCGAGATCACCCTTCTGGACGGCGGCATGGGGCAAGAGCTTGTGGCGCGTTCGGGCGACGAGCCGACGCCCCTGTGGGCCACGCGGGTGATGCTGGACCATCCGGGCATGGTGCGGGAAATCCACACCGATTACTTTGCCGCCGGGGCCACCATCGCCACGACGAACACCTATGCGATCCATCATGACCGGCTGGCCCGGGTCGGCCTCGACCCGATGTTCCACGCGCTGCACCTGCGCGCCTTGGCCGAGGCGCATGAGGCCCGCGCCGCGCATGGGTCGGGCCGCATCGCAGGATCGCTCGGCCCGTTGCAGGCGAGCTATCGCCCCGACCTGACCGAACCTGTGGCCGTGGCTGCGCCGAAGTTCGCGGAAATCGCCCGCATCCTGGGGCCGCATGTCGACCTGATCCTGATCGAAACCTCGGCCTCGATCGAGGCGTCGGAAGGCGCGATCATCGGGGCGCAGGCGGCGGGGAAACCGGTCTGGCTGTCGGTCTCGGTCGATGACCATGACGGCACGAAACTGCGGTCTGGGGAGCCGGTCGCCGACCTGGCCCGCCTGCTGCACCACCCGGTTGCGGCAGTGCTGGCCAACTGTTCGGTGCCCGAGGCGATGGCGGCGGCGCTTCAGGTCCTGAAGACGCTCGGCAAACCCTTCGGCGCCTATGCCAACGGGTTCACCCATATCTCGGGCAACTTCCTGAAGGATGCGCCCACGGTCAAGGAACTGACCCACCGCCACGACCTGACGCCCGAGAAATACGCCGATTTCGCAATGGCTTGGGTTGGGATGGGTGCGACAATCGTCGGCGGCTGCTGCGAGGTTGGCCCGGCGCATATCCGCCACTTGCGCGACCGGCTGGTCGCGGCGGGCCACACGATTGTCTGACCCCTCGCTGATCCCGGATTTCGACTACGACCCGCCGGACACGCCGCTGCAGATCCTGCACGAGGACGCGCAGATCCTGGTCCTGGACAAGCCTGCGGGCCTGCTGACCGTGCCGGGCAAGCTGGAGGGGCGGAAGGATTGTCTGATCACCCGCCTGCAGGCCGCGCGCTGGGATGCGCTGACGGTGCACCGGCTGGACTGCGACACCAGCGGTGTCATCATCTTTGCCCGGACGAAGTTAGCGCAGGGGTTCCTGGGGCAAGAGTTCGAGCAGCGCCGCGCGCAGAAGACCTACATCGCCCGGCTGAAGGGGCGGCTTGAGCCTGACAGTGGCACGGTCGACCTGCCACTGGGCAGCGACTGGGACTACCGGCCGCGGCAGAAGGTCGATCATGAAAACGGTCGCCCCGCCGTCACCGACTGGCAGGTGATCGGGCGGAGCGACACGGAAACCCGGGTGCGGCTGACCCCGCATACCGGGCGCAGCCACCAGCTGCGGGTCCATATGCTGGCGCTGGGGCATCCGATCCTGGGCGACCAGATCTATGCGCCCGAGACCCGGGCCGACCACCCCCGCCTGATGCTGCACGCCGAGACCCTGTCCCTGCACCACCCGGCGACCGGGGATTGGATGACCTTCACGGCGCCGGTGCCGTTCTGAAATCCGTTAACCAAGTTTCAAGTTCCATGGTTAACTCTGGCCCGACCAAGCTCGGGGGCCGCGATGCTGTCGACCATCTTCAACCTGCGCTATGCCTTGATTACCTGGCCAGCGATCCTGATCGTGGTCGCGGCCTTGCTGATGCTGGCCTTTCCCGGCCAGACCTGGTGGCTGCTTCCGGCGGGGGCCTTGTGTCTGGTTTCGGTCCTGGTCGGGATCCATGACCTGCGCCAGACCCGGCATGCGGTCCTGCGCAACTATCCGGTGGCCGCGCACCTGCGGTTCTTCCTGGAATCGATCCGGCCCGAGATGCGGCAGTACTTCTTCGAAGGCGACAAGGACGGCACGCCCTTTCCGCGCGACAAGCGGGCCATCGTCTACCAGCGCGCCAAGCGAGAGTTGGACAAGCGGCCCTTCGGCACCCAGTTCGATGTCTATCAAGAGCAGTACGAATGGCTGCACCACTCCATCGCGCCAAGACCGGCCGTGCCGCATGACGGGCTGCGGACCATGGTCGGGTCGGACCGGCCCTATTCGGCGAGCCTCCTGAACATCTCGGCGATGAGCTACGGCTCGCTGTCCGCCAACGCGATCCGCGCCTTGAACAAGGGGGCCAAGGCGGGCGGGTTCTATCATGACACCGGGGAGGGTGGCTGTTCGCCCTATCACCGCGAACATGGCGGCGATCTGGTGTGGGAATTGGGCTCGGGCTACTTCGGCGCGCGGACGGCGGACGGCGGGTTCGATCCCGCCAAGTTCCGGGATGCGGCGGCCGACCCGCAGATCAAGATGGTTGAGCTGAAGCTGTCCCAGGGCGCGAAGCCTGGGCACGGCGGGGTGTTGCCTGCCGCCAAGGTGACCGAGGAGATCAGCCGCATCCGCGGCGTGCCGATGGGGGTGGACTGTGTCTCTCCGGCCAGTCACGCGGTGTTCTCGACGCCCACCGGCCTGTTGGAGTTCATCGCTCAGATGCGCGACCTGTCGGGCGGCAAGCCTGCCGGGTTCAAGCTTTGCATCGGCCACCCGTGGGAGTTCATGGCGATCTGCAAGGCGATGCTGCAGACCGGGATCACCCCGGATTTCATCGTCGTCGATGGCAAGGAAGGCGGCACGGGCGCGGCACCGCTGGAGTTCATGGACTATGTCGGCATGCCGCTGCGCGACGGGCTGTCCTTCGTCCACAACGCCCTGGTGGGGATCGGGGTGCGCGACCGGGTGAAGATCGGGGCAAGCGGCAAGATCACCTCGGCCTTCGACATGGCGCGGACGCTGGCGCTTGGGGCCGACTGGTGCAACGCGGCGCGGGGGTTCATGTTTGCCGTCGGCTGCATCCAGGCGCAGTCCTGCCACACCGGCCAGTGTCCGACCGGGGTGGCGACGCAGGACCCGCTGCGCCAGCGCGCCATCGTGGTGCCGGACAAGGCGGAACGGGTGGCCAGTTTCCACCGCAACACGCTGCATGCGTTGGCGGAACTGGTCGCGGCGGCGGGTCTGGACCATCCATCCGAACTCCGCCCGCATCACTTCCTGCGCCGGGCCTCATCCGACAAGGTGATTTCGCTGGCCGAACAGTATGAACAGCTAGCGCCGGGTCAGTTGGCTGCCGATCCGGCCTCCTCGCCCCGGTTCGCCGAGGCCTGGGCGATGGCGCGGGCGGACAGCTTTGCCAGGGCGGGCTGAGGCGCCCTAGCCCCGCGGGTCCACGGCCTGGTCGCGCACCCAGAGCGTCAGGGCGATCGAAATGACGCAGAAGTAGAGGCCAAAAATCCCGAAGGCCGACACCAGGTACAGCTGGAAGAAGAACAGCGGCCCGCCCAGAAGGGTCGAGACCAGCGCGATGACCATGGTCCCAACGGCCAGGATACCGCCTGCAACGGCGGCCAGCACGACGGACCAGACCAATTCGGCCAGGCTGCGGCAGAACAGAAGTGTCAGCAGGCCATGCGTCAGGATCAGAAGCACCAGGTTGGCGGTGAAGATCGGTATCAGCGTCAGGCGAGCGGGCTCGATCCGGGCGGGGGTCACCAGGGTGACCAGAAGACAGAAGAGCAAGAGCAGCAGGTGAACCACGATGGCCGGGAACTGCACCGCGTTGCGGAAGCGCAGGTAGAGGACCAGCAGGACGGCCAGATGGCCGATGGGCAGGACGAGTCGCAAAACCAGGGGGTCAACCTGTGCCGCAAGGGCTGCGTCGGGCGCGACCAGCGCATCGCGGAGCGCCCCCAGGGTGCCGGAGAGCGACAGCGCCACCCCGCCCAGCACTGCGGCGCTGACCAGCATGGCGAAGATCTGCCAATGCGCCCCGGGCAAGCCCCGCATCGCCGCGCCCGGCGGCAAGGTGCGCGACGAACGCGTGGGATCACGCCCGTCCACAATCGGCAGTCGGGTGTCGACGTTGCGGACCAGGCGCCAGCACCAGAGGAACACCAGCGCCACCAGGCATTCGTAGACGACAAGGACGATCAGGGAATTTAGCACCGGACCCGCCTCTCACGCTGTCCCGCGGAACCGCTGGGTCTTGTCCCATTGCGTGGTGATGCCAAAGAGCTTGTCCTTCAAGAGTTGCAGGACCCCGACATTGCAGGCCAGAAGGCTGGTGAAGGACGACACGAACAGGAACGGCACCGCGGAAAACGCACGCCTTTGCCCGTCGGCCACGCAGCCGGCGGCGATCTGGTAGAAGGGCGCAAAGTTGCCGATGCCGGTGAACAGGGTCAGCGACAGCATCATGATCGACAGGCTGGCCCAGGTCTCGCCCAGTTGCACCGGCAGGGCGAGGGCGAGGATCAGGTTCAGCATCACCAGGCTGGGAATCGTGTAGATGAGAAGGACCAGCGCCGCGTCCAGCCGGGCCATCAGCGGCTGATGGGTTGCACGCAGAGTGGCAAAGAAATAGCGGCCGAGGCAGTCGTTGTGGCCGATGGCCCAGCGCTTGACCTGGCGATAGCGGACCTGCCAGGTTTCGGGGCTTTCCTCATAGCATTCGGCGCTGGCCACATAGGCGACCTTCATCCCGGCGATGAACAGCCGGTAGGTCAGGTCGGTATCCTCGGCCAGCGAGATGGTGTTCCAACCGCCCACCGCGTCCAGCGCCGACCGACGCACGGCGCCCGTGGTGCCGCCGAACTGCGGCAACAGTTCCATCCGGTGCCGCACCTCCTGGTCGACGACATAGCCACCCCGCCGTTCGAGGTCGAGCATCTTGGTCAGCATGTTGGCATTGGCGTTGTAGGGCACGACGCGCCCCATCGTGGCGCCCACCAGCGGGTCGGCAAAGGGCGCCACCAGCCGGCGGATGATCTGCGGCGGCGGCAGGTAGTCGGCGTCGAAGAACACCAGCACTTCCGAGGTCGAGGTGTTGATCGCATCGAGAAGCGCCGCCGGCTTTCCCGGAGCGGCATCGTTCGGCCGGTGGATCACCCGCACAAAGGGAAAGCGGGCGGCGAAGTCGTCGGCAATCGCCCCGGTCCGGTCGCGCGAGCGGTCGTTGATGACGATGACCTCGTACCGGTCGGCAGGATAGTCCACCTGGGTCAGGCTTTCGAGGCAGCCGTGGATCACCCGCTCTTCATTGTGGGCGGGGACGATCACCGTGACTTTCGGCAGCTTGTCGTCGGTTATCAACGGGCTACCAGCCCCGCCGCGACCGAAATGGAACAGCAAAGTCACGACAACCTGACGGACCAGCACCATCAGGGCCAGAAGGGTGCTTGCGACGTTCCAGAAGACCAGAACGGCGACCGCCACCCCCGTCATAGGCCGAATTTGATGCCGATGGATGCGCCTTCCAGATCGTAGAGATCGGTATCGACGAACTCACCCCGCAGGATGACCTCGCCCCGTTCCGAGAAGCGGTAGGACACGAAGGGCTTGAAGGCGGTATAGTCGTTGTTCACTTCCGACAGGGGCGCCAGGTCGTAGGAGATTTGGCCAAAGCCCAGTTCGGCCCCAAAGTTCAGCCCACTGGGCGAAACCAGCGTGGCCACGACGGCAACGTCATAGCCGATGTCAGAATTGCCGCTGGAGTCGGTCACGGTCGCGCCCAGCTGGGTGACGACGAAGGACCCGTTGGCCATGGCCGGGAAGTACTTGACCATCTCGCCGCCGATGCTGGTCGACGAAACGCCGCCTTCATAGCGGGCGCGGCTCAGCTCGATGTCGTAGATCGTGCTTTCGTTGGCGTTGAAGCGGTAGCCGACGAAGTATTTCCAGTCCGGCGCGGCGCCGATGTCGGAATCGGAATGTTCAAGCCCGAACCGCAGCTTGCCCGAACCGCTGGAAAGTTCGGCGCCGACACCGACCGAGGTCACCTCTTCCTCACGGTCCTGGCGCGTGATGTCCAGAAGGAGGGCGGTGTCCGGATTCAGCTGGAACCGGGAATTCAGGCCGAGGAAGTCACGGTCGGCATAGCCGTTCGACACGTTGATCGAGCCGTAGGTCAACTGGACAAAACCGGTATCCTGCGCATTGGCGACCGCCGCGAGGGGCAGGAACGTGCCAAGAAGAAGTGCCTGCTTGATTGCTCTGCTCATTTCTCTCTCCGGCCGGAAACGTATCCAATTTTGGCAAGCGTTACCCTATTCCCGCCAAAGGAGAAAGGCCAAACGCGTCCTGCAACCGCAGCTTTGCCCGGCCTATAGCTTATTTGCATCAAGTGACACTGCCCTTCAGCCAGCGGAATTCGTTAACACTTTTCGCTGCCGGGCAGACTGGACCCAGTTGGTGAAGTTTTGGCTAATACCGTCGGGATTTGTCCGGAATTGCAGCGCCGATCAGACCAGCATGCCGCCGTCGCTATCGTCGCCTGCCTCTTCCAAAAGCCGGTCAAGATCGGGGATCGTGACGTGCCGGTTGCCTTCCAGGCTGATCACGCCGTCCCGCTTCAGCGCGCTGATCTGGCGGCTGACGGTTTCCAGGGTCAGGCCAAGGTAATCGGCCATCTCCTCGCGCGTCAGCGGCAGGTCGACCGACAGCCCGCCCGAAGCCCGGCGCAGGTGGAGGGCGGCGTCGCGCCGCGCGATGATCGAGATCAGCGAGGCGATCTTTTCCCGTGCAGTCTTGCGGCCCAGAAGCAGCATCCATTCCCGCGCCGCGTCCAGTTCGTCCAGCGTCATTTCAAGCAGGCGCTGGGCGACATGCGGGGTGGTCGTCATCAGGTCCTCGAACGGCTTCTTGCGGAAGCAGCACATCACCAGGTCGGTCGTCGCCGTCACGTCGAAGGCAGCCGTCGCGCGCCCCGGCCGCCCGACGAAATCCGACGGCAGCAGAAGGCCGACCATCTGGCGGCGGCCGTCTTCCATCGTTTGGGTCAGCGACGCAATCCCGCTGACAACCGAGCCCACGAATTCCATCCGGTCGCCCGACCAGATGATCGTCTGACCGGCCTGGAAACTGCGGTAGTACTTGATCTGCTCCAACCGGCTCAGCTCGTCGGTATCGCAGCGCGCACAGACTGCGCGGTGACGGATCGGGCAATCGCCGCACTGGATGTGGACGGAATGCTCGGTCATCAAGGTTCCTTCGTGTTGATCTGCATCAAGGTACACGTACCCCTGTCAACTATCCTAGACTGATGAGCCATGACCCGCAACTCGCCCGCCTCGGGCTATTCGACGCACGCGTGCCGCGCTACACGTCCTACCCGACTGCACCGCATTTCGGGCCGGACGTAGGCCCGCGCGACTTTGTCGACTGGATCGAGGCGGTTCCCGAACACAGCGAGATTTCGCTGTACCTGCACGTCCCCTTCTGTCGCAGGCTGTGCTGGTTCTGCGCCTGTCGCACGCAGGGTACCGCCTCGGACGAGCCGGTGCGGGCCTATGTCCAGACGCTGAAGGCCGAACTTGCCCTCTTGCGCAATCATCTGCCGCAGGGCGTGTCGCTGAGCCGGTTGCACTGGGGCGGGGGCACGCCGACGCTGCTCTCGGCCGATCTGATCCGGGAGCTGGCCGATACGATCCTGCAGGTCGCCCCGATGGCGGCGGGTGGGGAGTTTTCGGTCGAGATCGACCCGAACGAGATCGACGATGCCCGGCTGGACGCCCTGGCCGCGTCGGGCATGAACCGCGCCTCGATCGGGGTGCAGGACTTTGACCCGGTGATCCAGAAGGCCATCGGCCGCGACCAGGCCTATGAGCTGACGCGCGACGTGGCCTCGCGCATCCGCGACCGCGGTGTCGCCAGCCTGAACGCCGATATCCTTTATGGCCTGCCGTTCCAGACCGGCGCGCGCATCTCCGATTCTGTCCAGAAGCTCTTGACGCTGTCGCCCGACCGGGTCGCGCTATACGGCTATGCCCATGTTCCGTGGATGAGCCGGCGGCAGCAGATGATCCCCTCCGACGCCATGCCGACGCCCGAGGAACGCCTGTCGCTGTTCGAAACCGCGCGCCAGCTGTTCCTGTGGGACGGCTATGTCGAGGTGGGCATCGACCACTTTGCCCGACCCGAGGACGGCCTGGCCCGCGCCCTGCAGGCCGGAATGCTGCGCCGCAACTTCCAGGGCTATACCGACGACACGGCTGCGGCCCTGATCGGCCTGGGCGCGTCGTCGATCAGCCGCTTTCCGCAAGGGTTCGCGCAGAATGCTTCCGGCACGGCGGACCATACCAAGGCAATCCGCGCCGGGCAGTTTTCCACCCATCGCGGGCATGTCTTCCAGGGCGAGGACCTGTTGCGCGCCAGGATCATCGAAGCGCTGATGTGCGATTTTCGGGTGTCGCGGGTCGAGCTTCTGCAGAGTTTCGCGGTCACTGCCAACCGGATCGAGACCTTGTTCCGCATGGCGGTGGCCGAGTTCGGCGACATGGTGCGGATCACTGAAGACGGGCTCTTCATCCCCGAACGCGCGCGCCCGTTGACCCGGATGATCGCCCGGGTCTTCGACGCCTACGACAGCGCCCGGGCCAAGCATTCGGCTGCGATCTGACGGCCCCAACAGGTCAAATCGCACCCCGGCTGCGGTCCAGCTGGGTCAGCAGGTCGATCTGCCTCGGCAGGCAGACGGTCCGCAGGTCATAGCTTTCACGCGCCATCTGCCGGGCGGCCTCGCGCATCTGCGCGTATGCTTCGGGCCGGGCCAGCGCGTCAGTCAGGGCTGCCGACCAGGCCGGAACATCGAAGAAATCGACCAGACGCCCGTTCACCCCATCACGGATCGCTTCGGCCACCGGCGGGGTGTTGGAGCCGATCACCAGCGTCCCGGCAGCCAGGGTTTCCACCATCGACCAAGACAGGACGAACGGATAGGTCAGATAGGCGTGGACACGGCTGACGTGCATGAGGTCGACCAGCCGGTCATAGGGTACCCGCCCGGTGAAATGCACGCGGGACAGATCCAGCCGATCCTTCACCTCGTCCAGGATGACATCCTTCCAGGACCCGCCCCCCTTGGGCGGCTGGCCATAGCTGATCTCGTTGCCGCCGACGATCACGACCTGCGCCTCGGGCCGGGCGGCCAGCACATCGGGGAGGGCGCGCATGAAGATGTGGTAGCCGCGATAGGGTTCTAGGTTGCGGTTGACGAAGGTCAGCACCTCATCGCCCCGGCGCAGGGTCTGGCCGTTCGGCAGCACAAAGGTCGCGTCGGGGTTCGGGGCCAGCCGGTCGCAGTCGACCCCGTCGAAGATCACCTCCAGCTGGTTGCGCAGCGCGGGGGGGTGGGAACTGGCCTGCCACTGGGTCGGACTGACGCCGCCATCCGCGTGGACAAGGGCCTGCGCCATGTAGGCCGACCGCGACTGCGCGATCATCACCTGGTCGAAGCCCGTCGCCTGAAACTCGGGATCAAAGCCGGTGTCGGCCCCGACGCCGCGATAGTAGAATTCGGCGAAGATCAGCAGTTTCGCCTCGGGCCAGATCTCTTTCAGGAACAGCGTCTCGCCCCAGCCGGAATGGCCGTAGATCACGTCCGGCACGTAGCCCTCGGCGCGCAGCTTGCGGGCAAAGCGGGCGACGGCGACGCCGCGGTCGCTCATCACGGTGAAGTTGCGGCCAAGGCGCGTGGCCTGCGGGTCAACAGTCTGCGGCTTGTAGGTGTAGCGCAGGGTCGGGACCTCGGACGTCTTGTCATTGGCCACATCGGTGATCGCCCGCACATCATGCCCCCGACGCTGCATCTCGGGCGCGAGGTACAGGAACTGGCCGGGAAAGTTCTGGTGGACGAAAAGCAGCTTCAACGCGTCAGGCTCCGAAGGCGGCGGCCATCAGAGCTTTGGTATAGGGGGTTTGCGGATTGGTAAACACGGCCTCGCAATCGCCGGATTCGACGACGTCGCCCGCCTGCATCACCATGACCTTGTGCGCCATGGCGCGGATCACCCGCAGGTCGTGGCTGATGAAGATGAACGCGAGGCCCCATTTCCGCTGCAGCTCGCGCAACAGCTCCACGATCTGCACTTGCACGGTCATGTCGAGCGCGCTGGTCGGCTCGTCCAGCACCACAAGCTTGGGCCGCAGGATCATCGCCCGGGCGATGGCGATGCGCTGGCGCTGGCCGCCACTGAATTCGTGCGGATAGCGCTGCATGGTGGCGGGGTCGAGGCCCACCTCGCGCATGATCTCGGCGACCATCTCCTCGCGGTTGCGGCCCGGCTCGACGCCGTGGACGCCCAGACCCTCGGCGATGATCTCGGCCACCGTCATCCGGGGCGAGAGGCTGCCGTAGGGGTCCTGGAACACGATCTGCATGTCACGCCGCAGCGCGCGCAGGTCGGACCGTCCCAGCCCCTGCAGGTCACGGCCCAGGAAGGTCACCTTGCCGGTGGATTCGATCAGCCGCAGGATCGCCAAGGCCAGCGTCGTCTTGCCCGAGCCGCTTTCGCCGACGATGCCCAGCGTCTCACCGGCGCGGACGGACAGGGTCGCTTCGTTCACCGCCTTCACATGGCCGACGGTGCGCTTCAGAAGGCCGCGCTGGATCGGGAACCAGATGCGGAGGGCATCGGTCCGCACCACCTCGGCCGCGTCGGCGGGCACGGGCGAGGGTCCACCCTTCTGCTCGGCCGCCAGCAGTTTCTGCGTATAGGGGTGCTGAGGGTTGCCGAAGATTTCAGCCGTCCGGCCCTGTTCGACGATCTCGCCGCCCTGCATCACGCAGACCCGGTCGGCGATCCGGCGGACGATGCCAAGGTCATGGGTGATGAACAGAAGCGAAAGCCCCTCGGCCCGCTTCAGATCGGCCAAGAGGTCCAGGATCTGCGCCTGGATCGTCACGTCCAGCGCAGTGGTGGGTTCGTCCGCCACCAGAAGTTCCGGCCCGTTCGCCAAGGCCATCGCGATCATCACCCGCTGCCGCTGCCCGCCTGACAGCTGGTGCGGATAGGCCCCAAGGCGGCTTTCGGCTTCCCGGATGCCGACCTTGCCCAGAAGCTCGATAATCCGCGCCCGGGCGGCATCGCCCGTCAGCCCCTGGTGCAGCATGAGGCTTTCGGCCAGCTGCTTTTCGATGGTGTGCAGCGGGTTCAGGCTGGTCATCGGCTCCTGAAAGATGAAGCTGATGTCGTTGCCCCTGACCTTGCGCAACTCACTCTCGGACGCGCCGACCATTTCCTTGCCCAGGTAGGTCACCGAGCCCGCGACTTCGGCATTGTCGGACAACAGCCCAACGGTCGACAGCGCGGTCACCGACTTGCCCGACCCGCTTTCGCCGACCAGCGCAACCGTCTCGCCCTTGGCCACGGAAAAGGATACGCCCTTTACCGCCGGAATGACCCGCCCGTCCTGCCGGAACGAGACCGTCAGGCCCTTGACCTCCAACACGCTCATCTGAAGGTCTTCCTTGGGTCGAAGGCGTCACGGATCCCTTCGAAGATGAAGACCAGCAGCGACAGCATGATCGCGAAGGTGAAGAAGGCGACAAAGGCCAGATGCGGCGCCTGCAGGTTCTGCTGCGCCTGACGGGTCAGCTGACCGAGGGAGGGCAAGCTGGTGGGCAGACCGAAGCCCAGGTAGTCAAGGCCGGCCAACGTGCCGATGACCCCGGTGATCCCGAAGGGCAGAAGCGTCAGCGTGGCGACCAGCGCGTTCGGCAGGACGTGGCGGAACATGATGTGCCAGTCGGACACGCCCAGCGCCTTGGCGGCGCGGACATATTCGAAGTTCCGCGCGCGCAGGAATTCGGCCCGGACCACGCCGACCAGGCCGGTCCAGCCGAAGATCACCAACAGGAACACCAATAACCAGAAACTCTTCGCCCAGATCGCGGTCAGGATGATGATGACGTACAGCGTCGGGACCGAGGACCAAAGCTCGATGAACCGCTGGAACAGAAGGTCGGTCAACCCGCCGAAATAGCCCTGCACGGCGCCAGCGGCGACGCCGATGACCGTGGTCAGGAAGGTCACGATCAGCGCGAAGGTGACCGAGAGGCGGAAGCCGTAGATTACCCGCGCCAGCACGTCGCGGCTGGTGTCGTCGGTGCCGAGCCAGTTCTGCGCCGAGGGCGGGCCGGGGGCGACCCCGCCGGTGTCGACGATGGTGTTGTAGCGGTAGGGAATGATCGGCCAGACCATCCAGCCCGCCGTCACCGCCTGCCCTGCGGCAGTGCCCTTTTCCTCGACCTCGGCCCGGATGCCTTCGGGGTCGTCCCAGCAGTCCAGCGATCCGCCCGATACGATCAGGCATTGCACTTCGGGGGTGGAATAGTCCGCCTCGGTCCGCAGGTCGCCGCCAAAGGCCGTCTCGGGGTAGAACTTGAAGACCGGCATGTAGTAGCCGCCGTCGTATTTCACCAGGACCGGCCGGTCGTTGGCGATGAACTCGGCGAAGAGCGACAGGCCGTACAGGACCAGAAGGATCCACAGCGACCAAAAGGCCCGCCGGTTGCCCTTGAAGTTGCGCCAGCGGCGTTGGTTGAGGGCGGACAGCGCCATCAGGAACGCCTTTCAAAGTCGATCCGGGGGTCGACCAGCACATACATCAGGTCGGACAGGATGCCGACGACCAGGCCGATCAGGCCGAAGGCAAAGAGCGTGCCGAAGATCACCGGATAGTCGCGTTCCACCGCCGACTTGAAGCCAAGCTGGCCCAGGCCATCGAGCGAGAAGATCACCTCGATCAGAAGGCTCGACCCAAAGAAGACCGACAGGAACAGCCCCGGAAAGCCCGCGATCACGATCAGCATGGCGTTGCGGAAGACATGGCCGTACAACACGCGCGCCTCGGACAGGCCCTTGGCGCGGGCGGTCAGGACATACTGCTTCTTGATCTCGTCCAGGAAGCTGTTCTTGGTCAGCAGGGTCAGCACCGCAAAGGCCGAGATCAGCTGCGCCGTCACCGGCAGCGTGATGTGCCAGAGGTAGTCGACGATCTTGCCCCAAAGGCTCAGTTCCGCCCAGTTGTCGCTGGTCAGGCCGCGCAGGGGGAACCACTGGAAATAGGACCCGCCGGCGAAGACCACCATCAGCATGATCGCGAACAGGAACCCCGGGATCGCATAGGCGGCAATGATGATGCCGGAGGTCCAGGTGTCAAAGCTTGACCCGTCGCGCACCGCCTTGCGGATGCCCAGGGGGATCGAGACAAGGTAGGCGATCAGCGTCGACCAGAGGCCGAGCGTGATCGAAACCGGCATCTTTTCCAGCACCAGATCGACCACGCTGATCGACCGGAAGTAGCTTTCTCCGAAGTCCAGGGTCAGGTACTTGCCCATCATGATGAAAAAGCGTTCGACCGCCGGGATCTGCTCTTTCCGGCATTCCGGGGCCGAGATCGACGGCTCGCCGGTAAAGCCTTCGTCGCAGACGATGCGGGCGAAACCGAACTGGACCTCCAGCCGGGCCAGGAATTCGGGCGGCAGGCCGCGGGCGCCGACATAGCCGCCGTCTTCTTCCTGTATCCCGCCGCCCTCGGTGCCAGAGATGTTCTGGATCGAGTCGCCTTCGCCCTCGAACCGGGCCTGGATCTGTTCGATTGGCCCGCCGGGGACAAACTGGATCAGCGCGAAGTTGATCAGCATGACCCCGAACAGCGTCGGGATCACCAGCAGCAAGCGGCGAAGGATGTAGGCGCCCAAGGTCCCTGCCCGTTCCTTGTTACTTCAACACGCCCTTGGCCTTCAGCGCGTCGGCTTTTTCGGCGTTGTACCACCAGATCGACAGTTCGCCCAGAGCATAGGGGGGCAGCGGGTCGGGACGTTCGTACATGTTGTAGTAGGCGACCCAGTTGTCACGCTTGTAGTAGCGCGGGACGATCACGAATTCGGACCGCAGCACCCGGTCCAGCGCCTTGATGACCGTCGTCAGTTCCTGACGGCTGGTTGCACCTTCGGCAAGGTCCAGAATCCGGTCGACCGCCGGGTTGGCATAGCCCATCCGGTTGCGGCTGGAGTTGTCCTTGGCGACGGACGCCCAGGCCTGTTTCAGGACGCCACCCGGCTCCAGCCCGCCATTTACCACCGTCGTCGGCAGGGCATCGAAGTCGAAGTTCGGCGGGCTGGCGCGTTCTTGCAGCTGCGGGTCGTCGATGATGTCAAAGCTTGCGTCCACGCCCAGCGCGCGGAGGTTTTCTACGTAGGCGTTCATCACCGGCAAGAGGTCGGTTCGCGAATGGACCATCTCCATCTTCAGCGTCTTGCCGTCCTTCCGGCGCAGCCCGTCGTCGCCAACGGTCCAGCCAGCCTCGTCCAGCAGGGCCGACGCAGCGCGCAGGTTCTTGCGGTCCAGGTTGTTCGCATCGGATGAGACCGACCCCATCTTCACTTCATCGGTCAGGATGTTTGCGGGCAGCAGGCCCTCATCGACCAGGGGCTGCAGGATCGCCACCTCATCGGGGCCGGCAACGCCCGTCGCCGCCATTTCCGAGTTTTCCCAGATCGAGTTGACCCGTGCGAACAGCCCGTAGAACAGCGCCTTGTTCGACCATTCGAAGTTGAACACCAGCCCCAGAGCCTCACGGACCTTGGGGTCCTGGAACTGCGGGCGGCGCAGGTTGAAGATGATCGACTGCCCGCCCGCGATGTTCCCCGAGGGGATGACTTCGGTCTTCACATCGCCGGACTGCACGGTCGGGAAGGCATAGTCATTGGCCCAGCGTTTCGGCAGCGATTCCACGCGGAAGGTGTAGACCCCCGCCTTGAACGCCTCCATCGCTGCATTGTCGTCGCCGAAGTATTCGATCCGGATGCGGTCGAAATTGTTCTGGCCGACGTTCAGCGGATGCTTTTCGCCCCAATAATCCTCGTCACGCTTGTAGATGACCTGCTGGCCGGGCTTGAAGCTTTCCAGCACATAGGGGCTGGTGCCGAGGAAGGGCTCCAGGCTCGACTTCTCCAGGTCGCGGTTGTTGTCCATGTAGTGTTTTTTGGAGAAGATCGGCGAACTGCCCGCCTGTGCCGGCATGTCGCGGAACGGGGTGCCGGGGGCGAAGGTGAACTTGATCCGGTAGGGGTCCAGGATCTCGACCGACTGGAACTTTTCATTCGCGACGGCGCGGAATTCCGGAATGCCCTTGTCGCGGAATATCTCATAGCTGAACAGCACGTCTTCCGCCGTGAAGGGCGTACCATCCGAGAAGGTCACGTCCTTGCGCAGGTTGAAGATCACCCAGGACCGGTCCTCGGGGTATTCCATCGTCTCGCACAGAAGGCAGTAGGCGGCGCTGACGTCGTCCAGCGTGCCGGACAGGATGGATTCGTAGAAGATCGAGGACAGGGCGGCCGAATTGCCCGCGATGGTGTAGGGGTTGAAGCTGTCGAAGGACCCGGGAGCCCACTGGCTGATCTCGCCGCCCTTGGGGGCATTGGGGTTGACGTAAGGCAGATGCGTGAAGTCGGCCGGAAGCGCCAGGTCACCGAAGGTGGAAATCCCGTGCGACTTGATGACCGTCTCGGCGCGGGCCGGAATTGCCAGGGCTGCGAGCGCCAGGATCAGCGAACCCGCCGTGACCAGCCGACCAACCGGGGACCCGGCCACCATTGTCCGTGCTGCACTCCGATCGCCTGTCCGCATCCTTCGCCCTCCCCAAGGTTCAGCCCGAACCATTCATTTATGCTATTTCCAGCTTTGTCGAGCCAACAAGCCGCGATTGTGCAGCGAGATTTCGTGAGCGCAAACAAGAAAGCCGCCCGGGTGGGCGGCTTTGCATCTTTCGGAAGCGGCAGAAGATCAGGGATTCGCTGCCATGTAGGCGATGACGTTGGCGCGGTCTTCCGGCTTGGGCAGACCGGCAAAGGCCATCTTGGTGCCGGGGATCGCCTTCTTCGGGTTTTCAAGGAAGGCAAACAGCGCCTCGGGCGTCCAGGGCTCTGCCGACAGGGCGGCCATCGCATCGGAATAGGCAAAGCCCGCAGCGGCGGCATGGTTGCGCCCGACCACGCCGTTCAGATGGGGACCAACGCCGTCCGAGCCGTCCAGCTTGTGGCAGGACCCGCATTTCTTGAACACCGCCTCGCCCGCAACCGGATCAGCCACGGCCATCAGCGCCGCGACATCGACCACTTCGGCCTCGCCTTCGGCCGGCGCCGCCTCTTCCCCGGTGTCGATCGAATAGGCCTGGGTGATCTCGCCCTCGGCATGTTCGCCGCCATGGCCCTTGCCGCCCACGGTGTAAAGGCCGTCGCCCGCCCAGTTCACCAGCATCAGAACCAGAAGCGAGCCGCACACCGCGCCCACCGCCTTGGTCATCGTCATCGTGTCGAACATGGGTCTCACCTGTCTGGGGTCTGAAGTTGCGCGGTATGTATCCGCTTCCCCCGCCCGGTTTCAAGGTGTAGACGCGCGACGAAACGCCCCGTGGGGCAGGTTTTCGACAGGGGATGACGCCAGATGGTCGGTCGCATCGCATTTCAGGGCGAACTCGGGGCCTATTCGCACCAGGCCTGCCAGCAATCGCGCCCGGATTTCGAAGCGGTTCCAAGCACGACCTTCGAGGAAGTGGTGGACAAGGTCGCCCGCGGTGAGGTCGACCTCGGGATGCTCGCGGTCGAGAATTCGACCTATGGCCGGGTGGCGGATGTGCATTCCCTGCTGCCGCGGTCCGGGCTGCACATCATCGATGAGGCCTTTGTCCGGGTGCATGTGAACCTTCTGGGCGTGAAAGGTGCGCGGCTGGAGGACGTGCAGGAAGCGCATGGCCATGTGGTCATCCTGCCGCAATGCGCGGGCTTCCTGAAGTCGCATGGCATCAAGGGCAAGGTCAGCAGCGATAACGCCCGCGCCGCGCGAGAAGTGGCCGAGGGCAAGGACAAGACCCGCGCCGCGCTGGCCAGCGAACTTGCGGCGGAAATCTACGGGCTGGATGTCCTCGCACGGCACATCGAGGACCAGGCGAACAACACGACCCGCTTTCTGGTGATGTCGCGCACCCCCGATCTGACGCGCCGCGGCACGGGGAAGATGATCACCACCTTCACCTTCCGCGTCCGCAACATTCCTGCCGCGCTGTACAAGGCGCTGGGGGGCTTTGCGACCAACGGCGTGAACATGACCAAGCTGGAAAGCTACATGGTCGGCGGCACTTTCACCGCGACGGAATTCTACGCCGACATCGAAGGCCACCCCGAGGATCCGAACGTCGCCCTTGCGCTGGAAGAATTGCGCTATTTCACCTCGGAGGTGCGCATCCTGGGCGTCTATCCCGCTGACCGCGAACGCGGCTAGCTTACGTTGGCCTGGCTGCGGGCATAGCGTTCCCGGACCCGGCCGGCGATCCGCTCCAGCCCCTTCTCGAACCGGGCCTGCGCCCGGCCCTTGGCCAGACGCAGCGTGTTGATGAACAGCCGGGCCGCCAGCGTCTTGGGCTTGATTTCCAGGTCAAGCCGCAACCGGCTGCGGCGGGGCGAAAGCACCATGACCTCGAACCGGGTCGTGCCCTCGACCGACGGGCCGTCCAGCGACAGGGTCATGTCCTTGTCCGGCGTCAGCTCGATGATCCGCACCTGGACCTTCCGCGACTTGCCACGAAAGTGCCCCCGGACCCGCCATTCGGCCCCGACCCCCGCCTCGGGCGTTCCGGGCGGGCGTTCCACGTCGACCCCGGTGCGGACGGCCTCACGCTCCCAGGCTTGATGATCGTTCAAGGCAGCAAAGACAAAGGCCGCAGGCACTTCCAGATCGGTCTTGGCCGTCAGTTTCATCGTTACTCCAGAAGCTCGCGCAGGGTCGGATCAACCGAATAGCAGCTAGATTGGGTCAATCAAGCCGATCCGCAAGCCAATTGCGCAGAATGAAGTGCGCAATTGCGCCTTTCCGGCTGGGCTTTATTGTTGGATGCCGCCCGGCGAATGCCTGCACCAGCTCTTCGCGGCTGACCCAGATCGCGGCCTCAAGTTCGTCCGGATCAACCTTGATTGCGCTGCTGGTGGCCTCGCAGCGCGCGCCGATCATCAGCGAGGCGGGGAACGGCCAGGGCTGGCTGGCCAAATAGGTGACCGCCCCGCAGGTGACGCCGGTTTCTTCCAGCACCTCGCGGCGCACGGCGGCCTCGATCGTCTCGCCAGGCTCGACAAAGCCCGCCAGCAGGGAGAACATCCCCTCGGGCCAGCCGGGGCTGCGGCCCAGAAGCACCGAGTTGCCCCGGGTGACCAGCATGATGACCACCGGATCGGTGCGCGGGAAATGCTGGGCGCCACAGGCCGGACAGCTGCGCTGCCAGCCGCCCTGCGCCATGTCGGACCGGGAACCGCAGGTGGAACAGAACCCATGGCTTTTGTGCCACTGCACCAAGGCCTTGCCGGTCGCCACAAGCTCGGCCTCGCGCGGGTCGAGAAGGGTCATCACGCCGCGCAGTTCGGTGAAGCCTGCCGCACCGGGCAGCGCCGGATGATGCTGCACCGTCCGGTCGAAGAAACCCGCCTCGGGCGCATCTGCGCCGGCTTCCGGCGCCCAGTCCGACAGGTCGGCCGCGAAGCGTGGGGTCCCGGCATCCATCCCCAGAAATATCGGCGGCTCGGCCAGCGCCAGCATCGGATGATCCGCCGGAACCCAGGCCAGCCGATCCCCGGCGACCAGGGGCTTGCCACGCCAGATCGGCAGCACCGTGCCGTGCCCAAGCGCGGTGGCCAGACCCTCGGAATCCCGCCGCATCCCGGCATGCCGGTCCAGTCCGGACCCGCCAAAAGTTACCGTTTCCGCGATCTGCATGATGACCCGTCTTTCCCAAATAAGCCCACGCCGGCCGGCCCTGCAGAGCCAACACCGTGATCAGGATTGAATGCAATCGGCAATCGCACAACCATCGCGTGAATAACGACAATTTGCCATAACATTGACACAACCAAAGGGGTAGATCGTTCCCGTAAAGCGTGCATTACTGATGGTGAGAACGTCGTCCCTGGCCGATTAGCAGACAATTCGCTGGAAGTTTCATGTACCAAGTTCCCTCCGTTGCGGTCGTACCTGCCCCTTCCCCGGACTTGCCAGAGGCTGACCTCCAGGCATCAGGCACTACCCCGCTGCGCGCCAAGGTTCCGCGCCACGTTGCGAGAGCCGCGCTGCGGCTGATTGCGACCAGCGACCTGCACGCCAGCCTGATGCCCTACGACTATTGCGCGAACCGGCCGAACTCCAGCATGGGGCTTGGCGCGATATCCCGGCAGATCGCCGAAGCTCGGGGCGAGGCGCCGAATTGCCTGTTGTTCGACAATGGCGACTTCCTGCAGGGCAGTCCAATCGCCGACTTTGCCGCCACCGCGCGGCGGCGGCGGGCGCATCCGGTGATCACGGCGCTGAACACGCTCGGCTATGACGCCGCCACGCTTGGCAATCACGAATTCGACTACGGCCTGCATTTTCTGTCGCAGGCGCTGACCGAGGCCCGCTTTCCGGTCGTATCGGCGAACATCGCCCGCAGGCTGGGCCGAAGCCCGGCGCATGACGATACGCTGGTTCCCCCCTTTGCGATCCTGCGCCGCCACATCACCGACCATGCCGGAAAGGCGCACCTGATCCGCGTCGGCGTGATCGGCTTTGCGCCGCCGCAGATCCAGGAATGGGACCGCGACACGCCGGACGGAGGCGTCCTGACCCGTGACATCCTGGCCGCTGCCCAGATCTGGCTGCCCCGACTGCGCGCCCGCGGTGCCGACATCATCGTGGCGCTGGCCCATACCGGGATCGGCGACCTCGACCCGAAAAGCGGCACCGAGAACGCCGCGACAGCCCTGGCTGCCCTGCCCGAGGTCGACGCCGTCGTTGCTGGCCACAGCCACCAGGTCTTTCCGGGGCCGGACATCCCTGCCTCGGAAGCGGTCGACCCCATAGCCGGGCGCCTGGCCGGCAAACCTGCCGTGATGCCGGGGCACTCGGCAAGCCATATTGGGATCATCGATCTGGAACTGGAACGCTGCACCTCGGGCCCGCGGCGCTGGCGGGTCGTCGATGCCCGGACCCGGGTCGGCATGCGCCGCGCTGCCCCCTTGTCCGCCACGCCGGCCCTGCACCAGGCGCTGGCCCCGGACCACCGCGCGACGCTGGCCTGGTCACGCCGGCATCTGGGCGAAAGCCTGGTGCCTTTGCACACCCATTTCGCCACCGTCGCACCCTCGGCCGCGCTGAATCTGATCGCCGAAGCCAAGGTGACCCATGTCCGGGAGGCGCTTGCCGGAAGCCCCTTGGAAAGCCTGCCCATCCTGTCCTCGGCAACGCCGTTCCGGACCGGCGGGCGCAGCGGCCCGGCGAACTTTACCGACATTCCGGCAGGCCCGCTGCGGATGCGCAACCTGTCCGACCTCTACCCCTTCCCCAACACGCTGGTGACGCTGAAGCTGTCCGGAGCCGACCTCGCCGACTGGCTGGAACGCGCGGCGACGGTCTTCAACCGGATCGAGCCGGGCGCCACCGATGCGCCACTGCTGAACGCCGACATCCCGGGCTTTACCTTCGAGACAATCCCGCAGCTCGACTATGCCTTCGACCTCAGCCAGCCGGCCCGCTTTGACGCACAGGGCTTTCTGCTGAACCCCAATGCCCGGCGGATCGTCGGCTTATCCTACAACGGCCGTGCGGTCCGCGACGAGGACCAGTACCTTCTGGTGACCAACACGCACCGGGCCGGGCGCGCGCGTCTGCAGGGCTCCAGCGCCGAGGTGAACGTGGTGTTCACCGACGGGGCAAGGGTGCAGACCGTCATCGCCACGCACTTGCAGCGCAGGAACCCGCTCACCGGCCCGTTCCGGCGCAACTGGCACTTCCTGCCGATGCCCGGCACCAGCGTCACCATCGCCGCCGGAGAAGGCGCCGCGCAGCACCTCGCCGACATTGACGCCTTCCGCCCGGTCGCGCTGGGCCAGGGCGGCGACGGCTTTAGCCACTACCGGCTGCACCTCTGATCGGCTATGGCTCCGCTTCGGAGGCCATGATGTACGACGCCATTTTCTTCGATCTGGACGGCACGCTGATCGACACCGAAAGCATCGCGCTTGCTACGGGCATGGCTGCCTTTGCCGCGCATGGCCACCCGGTCGACCATGCCTTCATGCACGGCCTGGTGGGCAAGGACGAGCCGACCGCAGCACGCATCATTCGTGCGGCCATGCCGGGAGTTGACCTTGATGCCGTGAACCGGCACTGGCGCAAGGGGTTCAACGACGGGGTCGACGCCGGGCTGGACCTGAAGGCCGGCGTCCGCGACCTCTTGTCGGCTTTGTCGCTGCCCCTGGCCATCGTCACTTCGACCGGACGGACCGGCGCGCATTACAAGCTGGGCATCGCCGGGATCGCCGAGGCCTTCACCCATGTCGTGACGCTGGACGATGTGCGCGCGCCGAAACCCGACCCCGAGCCCTATCTGCTGGCCGCGACGCTGTTCGGCATCCCGCCCGGACGCTGCCTCGTCTTCGAGGACAGCGAAACCGGGGCGGAGGCTGCCCACCGCGCCGGGTGCACCGTGGTGCAGGTCCCCGACATCGTGCCAAGCGAGGGGCGCTGGGCGCACCACCTTGCCCCCGACCTCTTGACCGGCGCGCGGATGGCGGGGCTGCTCTAGTCGCGGGACCTAGGCCTTCCGCGCGCGGATCTCGCAGAGGCAGGACACCGGCTCGCCGTGGTTGCGCTCGACCTCGGCCTCGGGGGTCAGCTTGTCCATCGCTCGGGCCAGGTCGATGTCCAGCTGGCTGATCCCGTGGCAGTCATGGGTGGTCAGAGTCACGTCGACCACGTTGTAGACATTCTTCCATTCCGGATGGTGGTTCAGCTTTTCCGCCGCCAGCGCCGCGCGGGACATGAAGCCCCAGGCCTGGCTGAAATTGCGGAACTTCCAGACCTTGCGGATCGCGTCCTGGCCCGGCACGGCGGCCCAGCCGGTTTCGGCCAGGGGCGGCAAGGCGGTCTTGCGGTCGGCTTCGGGAAGAAGCGGGGTCATGTCCGGGCCTCCGGGATCAGGGCGTTGTCCTTGGCGTTGGCTGCCTGAAGTGCGGGCCGATCCTTCAGCCTGGCCCAGTAGGCCTCCAGCACCGGGTTCGCCGGGATGGTCTTGAACTGCAGCCCCCACCCCACCTGGCTGCCCAGATAGACATCCGCCGCCGTGAACCGGCCATCGGCGACATAGTCGTGCCGCTGCAGATGCCCGGACAAGGTACGGGTCACGGCCTCAAGACTGCCATAGCCCGTGCGACCTGCCTCTTGCGGGCTGCCAGGCTTCCAGCCGAACGAGCTGTTGACCACGGCCTGCTCCAGAGGTCCCGCCCCGAAGAACATCCAGCGGAAGAAGGCGGCCTTGTCTTGCGCCATCAGGCCTGCGTCCGGGAAGGTCATCGCAAGATAGGTGCAGATCGCCGCCACTTCGGTCACCACCGATCCGTCATGGACAATTGCCGGCACCTTGCCCATCGGGTTGACGGCCAGATAGTCGGGCGCCTTCATCGAGGTGCCGTAGTCCAGCACCACCGTCTCATAAGGCTGGCCGATCTCTTCCAGCATCCAGCGGGCAATCCGGCCGCGCGACATCGGGTTGGTGTAGAAGGTAATCATCGGCCCCTCCGTTTGGCAGGCAGCCTACTCCCGCGCCTCGCACTTGCGGAAGGGGCCGTATGAGGTAAGGACCTCGATCTCCTCCCCCACTGCGCGGCGTTCCGCCTGCAGGTAACGGTCCACGGCGGTCCGGAACGAGGGTTCCGCGATCCAGTGGATCGAATGTGTCTCGACCGGCAGGTAACCCCGCGCCAGTTTGTGTTCGCCCTGCGCCCCGGCTTCCACGCGGCTCAGGCCGTGGGTGATGGCCCAGTCGATGGCCTGGTAGTAGCAGAGTTCAAAGTGCAGGCAGGGGTGGTCCTCGATGCAGCCCCAGTAGCGGCCGTAAAGGGTATGCCGCCCGATGAAGTTCAATGCCCCCGCCACGGGTCTGTCGCCGTTGAAGGCAATGACGAGGAGCATGTCGTCCCGCATCGTCTCATGAAAGCGGGCAAAGGCCTTCCGGGTCAGGTAGGGCGTCCCCCATTTCCGGCTGCCGGTGTCCTGATAGAAGGCCCAGAAGGCGTCCCAGTGCTGCGGCTCGATCTCGTCCCCGGTCAGCGCGCGGATGGTCAGGCCGGAGGCGTGGGCCGTCTCGCGCTCCTTGCGGATCATCTTGCGCTTGCGGCTGAAGAGGTCGGCGAGGAACTCGTCGAACGACCCGTACCCCCGGTTCTCCCAGTGGAACTGCTGGGTGACCCGGTGCAGCGTGCCGTCCACGCCCGCCAGCGCTTCGGCCTCCTCTGCGGTGCAGAAGGTGGCGTGAAGGGAGGACAGCCGGTTCTGCGCCGTCACGGCGATGGCGCCCTGCCACAGCGTTTCGCGGTTTTCGTCTGCTCCAAGGAAGCGGCGGCCCGTAGCGGGGGTGAAGGGGACGGCGATCTGGAGCTTGGGGTAGTAGCGGCCCCCTGCCCGCTCCAGCGCATCGGCCCAGCCGTGGTCGAAGATGTATTCGCCCTGGCTGTGCGACTTCACGTAAAGCGGCGTCGCGGCGAGGAGTTTTCCTCCGTCCCGCAGCACGAGCGGGCGTGCCTGCCAGCCGGTCCCGGTTCCGGTTGAGTTCGAGGTTTCAAGCGCGGCGAGAAAGCGGTGCGTGGTGAAGGGGTCGACAGGCCGCCCGTCCGCCTGTTCGGGGGCGGCCACCGCGTCCCAATCAGCGGCGGGGATGTCGGACAGGGTGTCGAGCAGGGTCAGGTCAGCCATTCGCGCCCCATGGGTCGGGGGAAAGGTGGCGGGCAGCGCGGGAAGGTCAAGCCGGAAGCGCCGCCAGGTAGCCCTCGAAGGTCACATTGTCGGCAACCTTGCGCGCCAGCGCCTCATCAGTGGCAGAGCGGATCGTCCAGCACAGGATCTTTGCCCCCTGCGCCTTCAGCTCGGCCACCCGCGCGCGGCCCAGATCGCGGCCCTCATGGCTGATGAAGCTGGAACCGGTGGCATCATAGTCCGGGATGGGGCGGAGGCGGTCGCAGACGTCCACGGGCAGGGGAGCCCAATCCTCGGGGTTGTAGGCCGAGGTGGTCAGCCCCCGCGGGAGGTTGGGTGAGAGGCGGGCCATGTGGGCGATGGAATGGGGGTTGAAGGACATGAGCGCCACGTCGCCCTGATAGCCCTTCAAGGCTTCCGCCGTGGCAGCCTCCAGCTGTCCGTCGGTCGGGCCCATAACCATGGTCTGGTCCTTGATCTCGATAAGGAGCGGGACCTTCCCGCCGATCAGCGCCAGCACCTCGGCCAGAGTCGGGATCGTGTCAGTCGAACCCTTCAGCCTGATCCGGCCCAGTTCAGCGGCCGTCCGGGCGTTCAGCGGCCCGGTCTCTTCCGTCAGCCTGTCCAGTTCCTCGTCGTGAAAGACCATCGGCACGCCGTCGCTGGAAAGCTGCAGGTCGATCTCGATGGCATAACCGGCCTCCACCGCCGCCCGGATCGCGGAGGGAGAGTTCTCGATCACTTCCCGCGACCGGTCATGCAGGGCGCGGTGGGCGACGGGGAGCTTCAGGAAGCTGTCGGGCAGCGGGACGCGGGTCATTCTCTGGGGTCATTTCAGCGCGAAGATCGCCTCGATCTCCACCGCCACCCCCAGGGGCAGCGAGACGGCCGAGACGGCAGAGCGGGCGTGGCGGCCGGCGTCGCCGAGGACCGCGACCAGGAAGTCCGACGCGCCGTTGATCACCTTGGGCTGGTCGGTGAAATCGGGGGTGGAGTTCACGAAGCCCACGAGCTTCACCGCGCGGTCGAGCCGGTCCCAGTCGCCGCCGGTGGCCTTCTTCAGCTGGGCGAGGAGCGAGATCGCGCAGCGCTTCGCGGCCTCGGCGCCCTGTTCGAAGCTGAGGTCCTCGCCCAGGCGGCCCTTGATGAGGCCCGCCTCGTTCTGGCTGATCTGGCCCGAGATGTGGATCAGGTTGCCCACCTGCACGAAGGGGACGTAATTCGCCGCCGGGGCGGGGGCGTCGGGGAGGGTGACGCCAAGTTCGGCGAGGCGGGATTCGATGGCGTGCATGGGGTCCTCCGGGTATGGGTCGGCGGGAGCCTAGCCTGCGGGCCCCCAGTGGGCAAGGGTGGCTGTCCACGCAGGACAGGCAGGGTGGGCCTTGGGATTTCAAGGTCTTACACGTGGACGGTAACAGTTCCGTAACCCTGCGCGGGTGGGGACGACTGTTGAATCGAGCGCTGGCGCGCGAGCCTTTTGTCTCGTCGTCGGGCTGTCGCCTCCTCCTCGGTCGTTGGGGGTTTTCCACCCCCAAACCCCCGGAGAGTATTTCCGAAATGGGCAAGGAGGGAGGGTCAGCCCGCGGGTTTGGGCCAGGCGCGGTGCAGGTCGTCGATCACGAAGGCATGGGCGTGCGGGGCCCGGTGCTGCGCCAGATGCGGATGGTCGGCGGGAAGGTTCGGGTGGGCGTGCGGCAGGGTCTCGGGGTCCTGCGCCGGCCAGAGGTGCCAGGTGAGGGCAAGGGCCAGCGTGCCCAGCGCGGCAAGGGCTAGGGCAACCGGGGCAAGGCCCAGGGTTGCCCCGAGCCAGCCCGCCAGCGGATAGGTCACCAGCCAGCAGGCGTGGCTGAGGGCGAACTGGGCAGCGAACAGCGCGGGGCGGTCGGGGTCGGCAGCCGAGCGGGTCAGGATGCGGCCGATCGGTGTCTGGGTCAGCGAGAAGCCGAAACCTGCCAGCACCCAAAGCGCCATCAGCGCGGCAAGCGTGGCGGCCAGCGGCACTGCGGCGACGGCCATCAGCATCATGGCCGCGCCCGACAGCATCAGCGGACGGTCGGCCATGCGGTGCAGCAGGCGCGGCAACAGAAGGGCCGCGAGGATCGACCCCGCGCCGAAGGCCGCGAAGGCCAGCGCCACCTGCGGCGCGCCGAGGGCGAGGCGGGCTTCGACCAGGACCACCGTGTTCACATAGACCATCGCCCCCGCAGCTGCGACCGCGGCCTCCAGCGCCAGAAGCCCGCGCAGGCGGGGCGTGGCGCCATAGATGCGCAGGCCCTTCGTGGCGGCGGTCAGGAAGGACTCGACCCTCTGGACCTTGCGCGGGGGCAAGCGTGACGTGCCGACGAGAAGCGCGGAGAGGACGAAGCCTGCCACGGTCCCGGCAAAGAGGACGGGGAAGCTGACCACGGTCAGCAGCGCGGCGGCGATCAGCGGCGAGGCGATCTGCTCGGCATCCTCGGCAATGCGCATCTGCGTCAGGGCACGGGTATAGTCGTCTTCGTCCGGCAGGACCTCGGGGATCGTGGCCTGGAAGGCGGGGGTGAACCCGGCAGATGCGGCCTGCAGAAAGAAGATGAGGACATAGATCTGCCAGACCTGATCGACGAACGGCAGCGCGCAGACCACGGCTGCGCGGATCAGGTCGAGGCCGACGAGGAAGGCCCGGCGCGGCAGGCGGGCGGCGAGGGCAGCAGCAAGAGGGGCCAAGGTGACGTAGGCCACCATCTTGATGGCAAGCGCCGTGCCAAGAACCGCCCCCGCGCTGTCGCCCGCGAGGTCATAGGCCAGCAGACCCAGCGCCACGGTGGCGAGCCCGGTGCCGGTCAGCGCCACGATCTGGGCGGCGAACAGGCGGCGGAAGGTGGGGTTGGCAAGGGGGCTGGGCATGAACGAAGGCTACGCCCGGCCAAGGTGGCGGTGCAATGGAAAAGGCCCGGCCTGGCGACCGGGCCATTCCGCTGGATGGCTTCCAGGCTTTAGGCCCAGGGGCGCAGGGCGGCGTTCTTCTTCTCGAAGCTGTCGATGGCCGAGACCTTTTCCAGCGTCAGGCCGATGTCGTCGAGGCCGTTCAGCAGGCAGTGCTTCTTGAAGGCATCAACCTCGAAGGCAAAGCTGGTCCCGTCCGAGGCGGTGACGGTCTGGGCCGTAAGGTCCACGGTGATCCGCGCGTTCGCGCCCTTGCGGGCGTCGTCCATCAGGTGATCGACCGCCGCTTGCGGCAGGACCACGGGCAGGATGCCGTTCTTGAAGCAGTTGTTGTAGAAGATGTCGGCGAAGCTGGTCGAGATCACGCAGCGGATGCCGAAGTCAAGCAGCGCCCAGGGCGCGTGTTCGCGGCTTGAGCCGCAGCCGAAGTTGTCGCCGGCGACGATGATCTGCGCCGAACGATAGGCGGGCTGGTTCAGGACGAAGTCCGGGATTTCCTTGCCGTCCTGGGTATAGCGCATCTCGTCGAACAGGTTCTTGCCCAGGCCCGACCGCTGGATGGTCTTCAGGAACTGCTTGGGGATGATCATGTCGGTGTCGATGTTGACCAGCGGCATGGGCGCTGCGACGCCGGTGAGAGTGGTGAACTTGTCCATGATGGTCTGCCTTCAGGTGAGTTTGATGGGTTCGGGGCGGGTCGGGCGGCGGCCCAGGACCCAGTCATAGATGGTGGCGATCTGCCGGGCCCTTTGCGGCCAGGTGAACAGGTCGGTGACGCGGGCGCGGGCGGCCTGGCCCATGCGGGCGGTCTGGGCGGGGTCGGCGGCGAGGCTTTCCAGCGCGGCGCGGAGGGCTGCCGTGGTGCCTGCGCGGTCGGTGAGGGGGACCTTGATGCCGACCTCGGGCGTGACCAGGTCGGCCGGCCCGCCATAGTCGACGACCAGCGGCGCGAGGCCCAGTGCCATGCCTTCCAGCACCGCCCCGCCGCCAAATTCGCGGATCGAGGGGAAGGCGAGGACATGGCAGCGGGCGGCGACGTCCTGCACTTCTTCGTGCTTGAGCCAGCCGTGGAAGGTGATGCCGTGAAGGCCCTTGGCCTGGTCCTTGAGCGCCGGGGTCAGGGGGCCGTCGCCGACCAGATGCAGCTCCATCCGTCCCGCCTCGACCAGGGGGCGGGCGGCCTCGATCAGCATGGACAGGCCCTTCAGGGGGACGAAGCGGCCGATGAAGCAGGCCTTGAGGATGCCGGGTTCGGGCTGCGCCTCGCGGAAGAAGCGGGTCGGGTCGATGGCGTTTTCGGGAAGGTAGATCGCGCGGTCGAGGAGCGCGGTGGGGATGTCGCCCCGGGTGAATTTCGAGGCGTAGAGGATGGCGTTGCAGGCCTGCAGCATCTTGGCACGGCCCGGAAAGACCTTGAGGAGGCCGCGGAAGCGCGAGAGCCATTCGCCCTCCTGCTTCTGTTCGGCCTCGAAACCCTTGGGCCAGGGGACGCCACCGTTCAGGGGACCAAGAACGAAGGGGATCCCCGCCTTGCGGCATTTCGTGGCGAGCGAGCCGGTGGCGGCGGGGGAGAGCGGCGTGATGCGGTGGACGACATCGTAGTCGCCGCGCTGGATGGCGGGGCCGAACTGCTGCCAGACTTTGCGTTCGAACCACGGGTAGGTCAGGCTGTTCACGGCCTGCACGATGGTCCAGCCCCGGCTTTCGCCCATCCGCAGGACCTGGGACAGCTTCCAGGCGGGGGCGGCGATGGCCTCGGTGTCGATGGCGGTGAAGTCGGTGCCCTCGACCCAGCCCTTGCGCAGGATGGCATCACGGTTGCGGATCTGCGTGACGAGGTGAACGTCGGCGACGCCCCGCAAGGCCTCGGTCAGTGACCAGCCGATGAGGGGGACGGAGACCCACTCCGGGTTCGCGGCTTCCGCAATGACCAGAACGCGGGGCCGTGGCGCGGCCCCGCTGGTGGCGGCATCCGGGGACGCCGCCTGTTGCATCAGACCGTCTCGCCCATCAGCTCGCGGACGTCAGTCAGGTGCCCGGTGATCGCCGCCGCTGCCGCCATCGCGGGCGACATCAGGTGCGTGCGGCCGCCGCGGCCTTGACGGCCCTCGAAGTTGCGGTTGGACGTCGCCGCGCAGCGCTCGCCTGGTTGCAGCTGATCAGGGTTCATCGCGAGGCACATGGAGCAGCCGGCAAGCCGCCACTCAAACCCCGCGTCGATGAAGATCTGGGCGAGGCCCTCTTCCTCGGCCTGGGCGCGGACGAGGCCCGAACCCGGGACGACCATCGCCCGCTTCACCTTGATCTTCTTGCCCTTCAGGATCGCGGCTGCGGCCCGCAGGTCCTCGATCCGGCCGTTGGTGCAAGAGCCGATGAAGACGGTGTCGATGGCGATGTCGGTCAGCTTCTGGCCGGGCTGCAGGCCCATGTAGTCGAGCGACCGTTTGGCCGCGTCGACCTTGCCGCCGGTGAAGCTTTCCGGCGCGGGGACCACGTCGGTGATCGGCAGCACGTCCTCGGGGCTGGTGCCCCAGGTCACGACCGGGGCGATGTCCTCGCCACGGATCGTCACGACCTTGTCGAAATGCGCGCCTTCGTCGGTGTAAAGCGTCTTCCAGTAGGCCAAAGCGGCCTCCCACTTCGCGCCCTTCGGGGCGTGGGGGCGGCCCATGCAATAGGCGAAGGTCTTCTCGTCCGGGGCGATCAGACCGGCCCGAGCGCCGCCTTCGATCGCCATGTTGCAGACGGTCATCCGGCCTTCCATCGACAGCTCGCGGATCGCCTGGCCGCAGTATTCGATGACATAGCCGGTGCCGCCCGCCGTGCCGGTGGCGCCGATCACCGAGAGAGTGATGTCCTTGGCGGTCACGCCGGGGCGGAGCGACCCGGTGATCTCGACCTTCATGTTCTTGCCCTTGCGCTGGATCAGCGTCTGGGTGGCAAGGACGTGTTCGACCTCGGAGGTGCCGATCCCGTGGGCCAGCGCACCGAACGCGCCGTGGGTGGCGGTATGGCTGTCACCGCAGACCACGGTCATGCCGGGCAGGGTCCAGCCCTGTTCGGGGCCGACGATGTGGACGATGCCCTGACGGACGTCGGACACCGGGTAGTAGTTGATCCCGAAGTCCTTGGCGTTCTTGTCCAGCGCGGCCACCTGGATGCGGCTGTCTTCCGTCATCGTCGCCGCATTGGCGCGGTCCAGCGTCGTCGGCACGTTGTGGTCCGGCACGGCGATGGTCTTTTCCGGCGCGCGCACCTTGCGGCCGGTCATGCGCAGGCCCTCGAAGGCCTGCGGGCTGGTCACTTCGTGGACGAGGTGGCGGTCGATGTAGAGGAGGCAGGTGCCATCCTCGGCCTGATGGACGACGTGGTCGTCCCAGATCTTGTCATAAAGCGTACGAGGAGCCATGGCTCTCACCTTCGTTGGGATGGCTGGAAAGGGGCGTCAGGTCCAGGGCGCGGGTCAGGCGCGGGCAAGGACGTTGCGGGTCATGCCGAAGAAGCGGGCCGGAAGCCGCGCGTGATCGGTGATGTCAAAGAAGATGAACCGGGACATGGGGGCGATATACGCTCGAAATGCGCATCAAGCAAGCTAGGTCCCCCTTGGCACACAGGGGTTTCGACATGCTGAAGCGGATCATTCTGGCACTGGGGGTGGCGATGGCGGGGCAGGCGGGGGCCGAGGCGAGCCACAAGGGCTATGAGATGCCGCCCTATAAGGTCGAATGGCAGGACGGCGCGCGAGAGATTCGCGTCTACGGCCCGCATCTTCTGGCCGAGGTGAAGGTGTCGGGCAGCAGGTCCGGGGCGATCCAGAAGGGGTTTCGGGTGCTGGCGGGCTATATCTTCGGTGGCAATGCGACGGGCGAGAAGATCGCGATGACCGTGCCGGTGGCGCAGACGCCCGAACCCGGCGGCGAGACCTGGGTGGTCAGCTTCATGATGCCCGCGCGCTATACGACCGAGACGTTGCCCGCGCCGAAGACCGACGCGATCCGCTTTGTCCAGGCCGGGCCGTCGCGGCAGTTGGTTGAGCGGTTCTCGGGCATTCCCGGCACCGAGAACCTGGCTGATCGGGCCGAGACCCTGCGACAATGGGCGCAGGCGCAGGGCCATGGGATCGTCGCCGGCCCGCACTACTATTTCTATGACGCGCCGATGACCCTGCCCTGGAAGCGGCGCAACGAGGTGGCCTTCACCATCCGCTAGTTGACAGTTGTGATCGTTTAGGACTTATGATAAGCAATGACTCATGTAACAGTCTTGACTGCCCTTGCTGATCCTACCCGCCGGCAGGTGTTCGAGCGGCTGGCCCAGGCTCCGGCCAGCGTGGCCGAGATCACTCGTGGCCTGCCGGTCAGCCAGCCTGCCGTAAGCCAGCACCTGAAGGTGCTGCGCGAGGCCGGGTTAGTGGTGGGAACGCCAAGGGGGGCAAGCACGATCTACCGGATCGACCCTGCCGGGCTGGCTCCGCTGCGGCAGTGGCTCGACCGGTACTGGGATGCGCAACTGGCGGCCTATCAGCGGGCCGTGGAGAAGGACCTGTCATGACGACGATCACCGCTGCCCCGGTCCGCAAGGAGGTTCTGGTCACCTGCAGCCCGGACCGCGCCTTCCAGGTCTTTGCGGCCGAGATGGACCGCTGGTGGCTCAAGTCGCATTCGATTGCCGCCTCGGGCCTGGCGCGGATCGTGGTCGAGCCCTTTGTCGGGGGCGCCTGGTACGAGATCGGCACCAAGGGCGAACGCTGCAACTGGGGCCATGTCGCGGCCTGGGAGCCACCTGCCCGACTGGTGCTGATCTGGCGGCTGACGCCGGATTTCGCCTATGACCCCGACCTGCATACCGAGGTCGAGGTGACCTTCACCCCCGAAGGCGCGGGCACAAGGGTGCGGCTGGAACACCGGATGCTGGAGAATTACGGCGCAGCCGGTGCCCAGATGGCGCATGTGTTCGACAGCCCGAACGGCTGGGGCGGCTTGCTTGCGGCCTTTGGCGCCGCCACGGGCCAGCAGGGCTGACCGTCCGCGAAACGGCCCTTCCGCCTGTCCAAGGCCGGTGATAGCCAACGCGGGTCATGACGTCTTCGCGCAATCCGACCCTGGGCATCTGGCTGATGGTGGCCGCCGTCGCGGCCTTTGCCGCGCAGGACGGGTTCTCCCGCCATCTGGCCGGGGAATACAACACGCTGATGGTCATCATGATCCGCTACTGGGCCTTCGCCGGGTTCGTGATCCTGTTGGCGCTGCGCCGTCCCGAAGGTCCGCGCGCCGCGATCCGCTCGGCCCGGCTGCCCGCGCATGTGCTGCGGTCCTGCCTCCTCGTCGCCGAGATCTGCCTGATCGTCTACGGCTATACGCTGATCGGCCTGATCAACAGCCACGCGGTCTTTGCAGTCTGCCCCCTGCTGATCGTCGCGCTCTCCGGCCCGATCCTGGGCGAGCGGATCATCTGGCAACGCTGGGCTGCCGTGGCGGCGGGGCTGTTGGGCGTTCTCATCATCCTGCGCCCGGGGCTGGGGGTGTTCAGCTGGGCCGCACTTTTGCCGCTGGCCGCGGCCTTCCTGTTCGCCGTCTATTCCGTCCTGACCCGCCTGACGACACGGGACGAGCCGACCTTCCCCGCCTTCTTCTGGCCCGGGGTGATCGGTGCGGTGCTGATGACCGGGATCGGCTTGCCGTATCTTGAACCGATGGCCCCGCAGGACATGGGCTTCCTGGCCTTTTACTGCGCGCTGTCGATCCTGTCGCACTGGCTGCTGCTCAAGTGCTACGAGGCGATCGAGGCCTCGCGCGTTCAGCCATACGCCTATCTGCAGATCGTCTTCGTCACGCTGGTCGGCCTGACGGTCTTTGGCGAGACGCTGGAGCTTCCGGTCGTCATCGGTGCGGCCATCATCATCGCTGCGGGCCTTTACGCCCTGTCGCTGGAACGCAAACCCGCATGACCACGCCGCAGAACACCAAGGCCGGCATCTGGCTGATGATCGCGACGACCGTGGTCTTCGCGGTGCAGGACGGCATCTCGCGGCACCTGGGGTCGAACTACCCCGTGACCATGGTGGTGATGGTGCGGTTCTGGTTCTTCGGTCTCTTCGCCATTGCAATGGCCGCGCAGTCGGACGGCGGGCTGCGGCAGGCGGCGCGGACGCATTACCCTTGGGTCCAGCTGATCCGCAACGTGATCCTGGTCGCGGAAATCGCCGTCATGCTGCTGGCCTTCGTCAAGCTGGGCCTGATCGAGGCGCATGCGGTCTTTACCTGCTATCCCCTGCTGATCGCTGCCCTGTCCGGGCCGATCCTGGGGGAAAAGGTCGGCTGGCGGCGCTGGACGGCGATCCTCGTGGGGTTTGCGGGTGTCCTGATCATCCTGCAGCCGGGGTATGGCGTCTTCTCGCCCTGGGCGCTGGTGCCTTTGCTGGCGGCGACGATGTTCGCGGTCTACGGACTTCTCACCCGCTATGTCTCGCGGAAGGACAGCGCCAGCGTCAGCTTCTTCTACACCGGCGTCGTGGGCGGCATCGCGATGACCCCCTTCGGGCTGATGCACTGGGTCTGGATGACGCCCGCCGACTGGGGCTGGATGGCGGTCCTGTGCTGCACGGCTGCGCTCAGCCACTGGCTCTTGATCAAGGCCTATGCGGTGGCCGAAGCCTCGGCGATCCAGCCCTTCGCCTATCTGCAACTGGTCTGGGCCAGCGCCATCGGCCTGTTCCTGTTTGGCGAGACGCTGCGGGTGAACGTCGCAGTCGGCGCGGGCATCGTGGTCGCGGCGGGGATCTTCACGCTCTGGCGGCAACGGGTGCGGGAAAAGGCCCAACGGCAGGCGGAGCCCTAGCGACGAGCGAGCGGAGCGACACGAGGAGCGGTCCCGGTTGCCCCCTTCGCCATCGGCGCGTAAAAGCCATGCCAGACAGAAGGAGACCGCCGATGCCCGCCCCGAAACCCGTCGTCCTGTGCATCCTCGACGGCTGGGGCATCGGCCCGGACCCGAAGACCTCGGCCCCGGCGCAGGCGCAGGTCCCGAGCTTCAACCACCTCTGGGCCACCTGCCCGCATGCGACGCTGACGACCTTCGGCCCCGACGTGGGCCTGCCGCGCGGCCAGATGGGCAACTCCGAGGTCGGCCACACCAACATCGGCGCGGGCCGCGTGGTGGCGATGGACCTGGGCCAGATCGACCTGGCGATCGAGAACGGCACCTTCGCCACCGAACCGGCGCTGGTGGCCTTCATCGACGGCGTCAAGGCAGCGGGCGGCGTGGCGCATGTCGCGGGCCTGGTCTCGCCCGGCGGGGTGCATTCGCACCAGAGCCATGTTGCCGAGGCCGCCCGGGTGATCGCCGCCGCAGGCGTGCCGGTCGCGGTCCATGTCATCACCGACGGGCGCGATGTGGCCCCGACCTCGGCCCCCGCGCATGTCGCAGCGCTTGAGGCCGCCCTGCCGCAGGCTGCGCGGATTGTCACCGTCACCGGCCGCTACTTCGCGCTGGACCGCGACAACCGCTGGGAACGGGTCGAAACCGCCTTCCGCGCCATGGTTCAGGGCGTGGGCGAGGCGCAGGCCGGATCGGCCGCCGAGGCGATTGCCAAGGCCCATGCCGCAGGCAAGACCGATGAATTCCTGCCCGCCACGGTGATCGACGGCTACGGCGGCATGCGGGACGGCGACGGGCTCTTCTTCATCAACTTCCGCGCCGACCGCGCGCGAGAGATCCTGTCGGCCATCGGTGACCCCGATTTCGCAGGCTTTGCCACCGGCCCACGCCCGAAGTTCTCGGCCCTGCTGGGGATGGTCGACTATTCGACCCGGCACAACGAATTCATGACGGCAGTCTTCCCGAAGAAGGACATCGTCAACACGCTGGGCGAATGGGTGGCTGCCCAGGGCAAGACCCAGTTCCGCCTGGCCGAAACCGAGAAGTACCCGCATGTGACCTTCTTCCTGAACGGCGGGCGCGAACAGCCCTATCCGGGCGAAGACCGCGCGATGCCGCCGTCGCCCAAGGTCGCCACCTACGACCTGCAGCCGGAGATGAGCGCGGACCAGGTGTCCGACCATTTCGTCGCGGCCATTGAAAAGGGCTATGACCTGATCGTGGTCAACTACGCCAACCCCGACATGGTGGGCCACACCGGCAGCCTGCCCGCCGCGATCAAGGCGTGTGAGGCGGTGGACCGTGGCCTGACCCGGGCGCTCGCCGCGCTGCAGGCGAAGGGCGGCGCGATGATCGTCACGGCGGACCATGGCAACTGCGAAGTGATGGTCGACCCCGTCACCGGTGGGCCGCACACCGCGCATACGGTGAACCCGGTTCCGGTCATCCTGGTGGGTGGGCCAAAGGGCGCCACCCTACGGACCGGGCGCCTCGCCGACCTCGCCCCCACGCTGTTGCAACTGATGGGCTTGCCGCAGCCGCCCGAGATGACCGGACAGTCGCTTATCGCATGATCCGCGCCGCCGCCCTTCTGCTTCTTCTGGCCCTGCCGCTGCAGGCCGAGACCGTGGCCGAACAGGCCGCCAAGGCCTCGACCGAGCTGCAAGAGGCCGTGGTGGCGCTGGAGGAGGCGGTCGAGGCGCGTGACCGGGTGGCCGCCCTATCGCGGACGATCCGGGCCTATGAGGCGGGCCTTGCCGCCCTGCGAGGTGCCCTGCGTGAGGCGGCGCTGCGTGAGGCGACCCTGACCCGCGCGTTTGAGGCCAAGCGCGACGGGATCGGCCGCCTTCTGGGCGTGCTGGCGACGATGGAGGCGAACCCCGGCCCCCTGCTTCTTCTGCACCCGGACGGGGCGCTGGGCACGGCGCGTTCTGGGATGATCCTGGCCGATGTCACCCCCGCCCTGCAGTCCGAAGCTTTGGCGCTGAAGGCAGAGTTGCAGGAACTCTCTGATCTGCGTGCCCTGCAACTGTCGGCGGGCGAGGTGCTGGAACGCGGGCTGGCGACGGCGCAAGCCGCCCGTACCGCCCTGTCGCAGGCTATCTCCGACCGCACCGACCTGCCGAAGCGCTTTACCGAGGACCCGGAGGTCCTGAAGGGCCTTCTGGAAAGCGCCGACACGCTGGATGCCTTTGCCGCGGGCCTGTCGCCCGATGCCGAGGCAGGGACCAGCTTTGCCAGCGAAAAGGGCCGCCTGCCGCTGCCCGTCCTGGGCACCGTCCTCCGCCGCCCCGGGGAGGCCGACGCCTCGGACATTCGCCGCCCCGGCGTGACGCTCGCCACCCAGGCCCGTGCGCTGGTCACCGCGCCCTGGCCCGCCACGATCCGCTTTCGCGGCCCGCTTCTCGACTACGGAAATGTGATGATCCTGGAACCCGGAGACGGCTATCTTCTGGTGCTCTCGGGCATGGAAACCCTGTATGGCGAAGTGGGAGAAGTCGTGGCCGCAGAGGCCCCGCTTGGCCTCATGGGGGGATCGGCAGGCGCGACGGCGGAATTCGTGACGCTGGCCCCAGATGGCTCTGGCGGGCGTGACACGGAAACGCTTTATATGGAACTCAGACAGGGCGCGCAGCCCGTGGACCCGATGCCGTGGTTCGCAAGCCTCGCCCGCACAGGAGACTGACGAGCATGAAGAAGCATGTGATGGCCGCGCTGGCCGGAACCGTGGCCGGGGTCGTTGCAACCACCCAGATCGCGGGCCCGCTGGTCGCGCAGGAAGTGGTCCCCGAAAGCTCGCTTTACGAACAGCTTGACCTGTTCGGCGACATCTTCGAGCGCGTCCGCAGCCAGTATGTCGAGGAAGTCCCGACCGAGGAATTGGTCACCGCCGCGATCAACGGCATGCTGACCTCGCTTGACCCGCATTCCAGCTATCTGTCCGCCAAGGACTTCGAGGACATGCAGGTCCAGACCCGCGGCGAGTTCGGCGGCCTCGGGATCGAGGTGACGCAGGAAGAAGGCTTCATCAAGGTCATCGCGCCGATGGACGGCACCCCGGCGGCCAAGGCGGGCATCCTCGCGGGTGACTTCATCACCCATGTCAACGGCGAGGCGGTGTCGGGCCTGTTGCTGGACGAGGCGGTGGAAAAGATGCGCGGCCCGATCGGGTCGGAGATCATCATCACCGTCGTGCGCCAGGGCACGCCGGAACCCTTTGACGTCTCGATCATCCGGGACACGATCAAGCTGACCGCCGTCCGGGGCCGCGTCGTGGGCAAGACCGTCGTCCTGCGGATCACCACCTTCAACGACCAGACGACCAGCGGCCTGAATGCGGAACTGAAGAAGGGGCTGGACGAGTTGGGCGGGATGGAGAACCTCGACGGCGTCGTCATCGATCTGCGCAACAACCCGGGCGGCCTTCTGAACGAGGCGATCACCGTCTCGGACGCCTTCCTGGAAAAGGGCGAGATCGTCTCGACCCGCGGCCGCGCTGCCGGGTCGGGCGAACGCTACAACGCCAATGCGGGCGACGTGATCGCGGGCAAGCCGATCGTGGTGCTGATCAACGGCGGGTCGGCCTCGGCCTCGGAAATCGTCGCGGGCGCGCTGCAGGACCATCGCCGCGCCATCGTTGTCGGCACCAAAAGCTTTGGCAAAGGCTCGGTCCAGACGCTGATCCCGCTGCGGGGCGACGGGGCGATGCGCCTGACCACAGCGCGCTACTACACGCCCTCGGGCCGCTCGATCCAGGCACTTGGCATCTCGCCCGACATCGTCGTGCAGCAGCCGATCCCCGAGCCGGTCGATCCCGATGCGCCCAAGGAAGAAGTCAGCGCCGCGCTGCGCGAACGGTCCGAGGCCGACCTGCGCGGGGCGATCTCGAACGACTCGATGACGGACGAGGAAAAGCGGCTTTACGAGGAAGAACTCGCCCGGGCCGAGGAATCGGCCAAGCTTCGGGACGAGGATTATCAGTTGGCCTATGCCGTCGACATCATCAAGGGCCTGACCGCCATCGCCATGGATCAACCCTGAGCCGATGACTGGTCCGGAAAACCTGCCCTATCGGCCCTGCGTGGGCGTCGTCCTGATCGACGCCCGTGGCATGGTGTTTGCCGGGCAACGGATCGATAGCCCCTCACCCGCCTGGCAGATGCCGCAGGGCGGGATCGACGAGGGCGAAAAGCCGCGTGAGGCCGCCTATCGCGAGCTGTGGGAGGAAACCGGCGTCACCCGCGACAAGGTGGAATTCGTCGGCAAGACGCATGGCTGGGTGACTTACGACCTGCCGCCCGAGCTTCTGGGCAAGGTCTGGGGCGGCAAGTACCGGGGACAAAAGCAGAAGTGGTTCCTGTTCCGCTTCAAGGGGCAGGACAGCGACATCAAGATCACGACCGACCACGCCGAATTCTCGACCTGGCGCTGGATCACCGCGGACGAGATGGTCGACAGCATCGTCCCCTTCAAGCGCGCGGTCTACGAGGAAGTCGTCCGCAGCTTCCGCGCCTATCTCGCCTGACGGAAAGCTCCTCGTACGCCTTCGGCTTCTCGTCGCAGGTGCAGCGAGGAGTGCCGAAGGCAATCGACGAGCGGTCCTCGCAGAACAGAATTCCAAAACGTCGCTGAAAAGCGCCCTTGATGGGAAATCTGTCCCTGCCCCTGCCGCAGCGCAGAACCGTTGCCCAGCCGCGCCAGTCCCCCCGCGATTTCCGCCTTATCTTTGTCAAATCCCCCGCAATCGCTTGAACAGCGCCCCCCGGTCGGGCTACGGACCCGCGCAACTGGCGGGGGAACCTGCCGCACTGAAAGGTTGCCCCAATGCAATTGCCGAACCACGCCCCGATCCCGGAACTCTACGTCTCTTACGACAGCGCCCAGAAGCTGAAGGTCGAGGCGGGGAACCTGCCCTCCTGGGACCTGACCCCGCGCCAGATCTGCGACCTGGAGCTGTTGATGAACGGCGGCTTCCATCCGCTGAAAGGCTTCATGAGCGAGGCGGATTATGATGGCGTCGTCGCCAACATGCGACTGGCCGACGGCGCGCTGTTCCCGATCCCGATCACGCTGGATGTCTCCGAGGCCTTCGCTGACAAGGTCGAACCCGGCCAGGACATCGCCCTTCGCGACCAGGAAGGCGTGATCCTCGCGATCCTGTCGATCAGCGACAAATGGGTGCCGAACAAGGCGGTCGAGGCCGAGAAGGTCTTCGGCGCCGACGACCTCGCCCACCCGGCCGTCAACTACCTGCACAACCAGGCGGGCAAGGTCTACCTCGGCGGACCCGTAACCGGCATCCAGCAGCCCGTCCACTATGACTTCAAGGCCCGCCGCGACACGCCCAATGAACTCCGCGCCCTCTTCCGCAAGCTCGGCTGGCGCAAGGTCGTGGCCTTCCAGACCCGCAACCCCCTTCACCGCGCGCACCAGGAACTGACCTTCCGCGCCGCGCGTGAAGCCGAGGCAAACCTTCTCATCCACCCCGTCGTCGGCATGACCAAACCCGGCGACGTCGACCACTTCACCCGCGTCCGCTGCTATGAGGCGGTCCTGGACAAGTATCCGGCCCAGACCACGGCCCTCAGCCTCCTCAACCTCGCCATGCGCATGGCTGGCCCGCGTGAGGCGGTGTGGCACGGCATCATCCGCAAGAACCACGGCTGCACCCACATGATCGTCGGCCGCGACCATGCCGGTCCGGGCAAGAACAGCCAGGGCAAGGACTTCTACGACCCCTACGCCGCGCAGGAGCTGTTCGCGCAGCACGCATCGGAAATCGGCATCGAGATGGTCGACTTCAAGCACATGGTCTACGTGCAGGAGAAGGCGCAGTACTACCCGGCGAACGAGATCCCCGAAGGCTCCACCGTCCTGGATATCTCCGGCACCGAACTGCGCCGCCGGTTGCGCGAAGGGCTGGACATCCCGGAATGGTTCTCCTTCCCCGAGGTCGTCAACGAGCTGCGCAAGACCAGCCCTGCGCGGTCGAAGCAGGGCTTCACGGTGTTCTTCACCGGCCTGTCGGGCAGCGGCAAGTCCACCATTGCCAACGCGCTGATGGTCAAGCTGATGGAGATGGGCGGGCGTCCGGTCACGCTGCTGGACGGTGACGTGGTGCGGAAACACCTGTCCTCAGAGCTTGGGTTCTCGAAGGAACACCGCGACATCAACATCAAGCGCATCGGCTATGTCGCGTCCGAGATCACCAAGAACGGCGGCATCGCGATCTGCGCCCCCATCGCGCCCTATACCGCGACCCGCCGCGCCGTCCGCGAGATGATCGAAGCCTATGGCGCCTTCGTCGAGGTGCATGTGGCCACCAGCATCGAGGAATGCGAACGCCGCGACCGCAAGGGCCTCTACAAGCTTGCGCGCGAAGGCAAGATCAAGGAATTCACCGGGATCTCAGATCCTTACGAGGCCCCGACCCAGGCCGAACTGGTCGTGGACACGGAAAACGTGGATGTCGACCACTGCGCCCACCTGGTCCTCTTGAAGCTGGAGCAGATGGGCCTGATCAAGGCCTGATCCTCGATAAGGGCCAGTATCGGCCATCGAGAATCGCTTCGGATCATGACGCGATCGTGATAGGATCCCCGCATTGATTTGCGGGGTTTTATCATGCGCGTTTTTCCATTGATTGCATGTCTATTGCTATCGGCCTGCGCCGACACCTACATCGACAAGGCCGAAGTTGCAGCGCCGATCTCGGACACCGGGGATCTGGCGGCGGTTGCCAAGGACACGCGGCACTTGTCCCGCGAATACGTCAAGGCAGCGCAATCCACCCGGACCGTCCAGGATGTCCTAAGCTCGGTCGTCTTCGTCTCGGCGGCGGCGACGCTGGCGGGGTCGGTGGGCGACGCGTCCAAAACGGTTCTGGTCGAACGAGCCGCCCCCGGGGCGGCGGCTTCCGTCGCGGGGCGCCGTCTCGTACCAAAAGCGTCCATCGAGGCCATGTACAAGGGAGCACGTCGTTTGAACTGCGTGGCGGTGACGGCCGAGATGGCAGTCGCCCTGGGCTTTTCCGACAAATCGGATCAGGCAGCCCTGGCCGCGACCGTCGGGGCAGTCGACCACATCAAGATCCTGACCCGAGAAAGCATCGTCCGGGAGATGGCCGACTTCTCCGACCTGTTCAAGGAGCTGCAGGACGAGTTCAGAGACCTCGGCTTGGAAAGCGCGGGCCCGAGGTCGGCCGAACGCACACAGCATCCGGGCTTCAGCCTGGACCAGTATCTGCAGCTGTTGAACAACTGCACCTCCTCGGCTGCCGAACCGCCAAAGAAGGCGGGACCGTAGCCACGACCGGGCTGGGTCACCCGGCCTTCATCATCCGGCGCAACAAGCCGTCCTTCAGCACGTACTGGTGGTATAGCGCCATCACCGCATGGCCCAGGACGACCAGCATCAGGATGTTTGCCGCCAGCCCGTGCACCTCGCCCACATCGAGGCCCAGGAAGAACACGCTGATCCCGCCCAGCGGCACCGCGATCATCAACAGGTAGATCAGCCGGTGGCCCCAGTCCGCCGCCAGCGCCGACAGGCTGCCCGGCACACCCGGGGCTGGCGGAGCGCCACGCGACAGGCGCACCAGGACCCGCACCACAACCAGCGCCAGGATCGCCAGGCCCATGGCCACATGCGGGACAAAGCCTGCGACCCCGCCATCCTCGACGACTTCCATCGCCTCCTCCGCGCCCTCGCCGGTGAACCAGGCGATGACGATCAGGATGGCAACCAGCCAGTGCAGACCAATCTGCAGGCCCGAATATCCTGTGGTGGTTTTCATGACTGCCCCTTGCGCGTTCCGAAACCGATCCGCCAAAGCCTACCGGTTCCGTCGCAAAAGGCCAGTCAGCGTTGACCTTGAACCCTCGTGCGTCAGTGCACGCTTACGGGGGTATAGTCGTGTTCGCGCGCCAGATGGAAGGCGAGCTTCTTGTCCGCGACCAGGGCAAGCTGACGACCGTCAGCCCCATGGACCGACCAGATCACTTCCGCCTCGCCCAGTTGCTCGCGCACTTCGTCCGGCAATTCGGCCACGGCAACCTCACGGACATAGACGATCCGGTCGGCGCCCTGCGGCAATCCGTTGAATGGCGTATTCATCATTTGCCCCCTTTCTGGCTGGCATCCTTGCGACCGATCCGGATCGTCTGCACCACAGTCTCGGGCACATGGCGGCGCAGGTCGACGTGGAGAAGCCCGTTCTCCATCGTGGCCCCGGCGACCTCGACCCCGTCGGCCAGCACGAAACTGCGCTGGAAGGCGCGGGAGGCGATGCCCCGGTGCAGGAACACCCGATCCCCGGCATCCTCGGCCTGACGGCCCCGGACGACCAACTGTCGGTCCTCAACCGTGATCGACAGGTCTTCCTCGCGGAAGCCAGCAACGGCCAAGGTGATCCGGTAGGCGTTTTCTGCCACCGCCTCGATGTTGAACGGAGGATAGCCCTCGGCCCCCGATTTCGCGGTGCGTTCCACCAGCCGTTCCAGCTGCTCGAACCCCAGAAGATACGGGTGGGCCCCAAAGCTTAACTTCGTCATCGGACAGTCCTTGGCATAAGCGACGGTTCGGTCTTTGCGGCCCTCGCTCAGGCACCGCAAAAGGCAATATGGGGCCCGCACTCCCGCATCGCAAGACCTGCGGCAAGGCATGGAACGGCGGGATTGTGCAGGAATTTCGTCAGAAACCTTCACGCTGGGAAGTGCTTTCCTATATTCTGATCGAAAGGCAGGAACCGATTCGTCAGACCATGAACGCGCCCACCGAACTCAGCCACGACGAAATGCTTGGCATCCGTCTGGAAGTCCTGCGTCGCGAACACCGCGACCTGGACCAGGCGATCCATGCGCTTGAGGAAACCGGTCGTCCCGATCAGCTGACCCTGCGCCGCCTGAAAAAGCAGAAGCTGGCGCTGAAGGACCAGATCGTGAAGATCGAGGACATGCTGATCCCCGACATCATCGCGTGACGGGCCGCATCGCCTGAAGGCTTACTGCGGCATCAGCCCCGCTTCGCTTGCCAGTCGCTGCAGTGCGTCACTCACCTTGCCATCGTCAGCCCAGACGGTCAGCTGGTACAGCGCATCGTCCTGCGCCTCAGTAAAGCCCAGCATGATCTCGCGCCGGGCATCGGTGTCCCGCGGATAGGGGGCCGGGAAGATCGCCATGCCCGCCCTGATGCCCGCCGCGTGATCGGGCAGGCCGATCCGGTCCAGAAGCGCGGCGAGTTGCGGCGCCATCGTGCCGGATGAGTTGTAGAAGTACTGGTGCGTGCTGCCATTGAAGCTTTCGGCCAGGAAGAAGTGCAACAGCAGGACATCGGCTTGCGGCTGGGCCATTCCGGCAAAGGCCGCATCCGCCTCATCCACGGTCCACCAGTCCGCCAGACAGTCGACAATCAGCCGATAGGCCAGATACTGGACTCGCGTGTCCGCATCCGTCGCCTGCCGCCTTGCCGCATACTCTGCCGCCACCTTGGGATCGCTGGCCATCAGCGCCTCGGTCGCCATCCGGATCCTGGGCGCCGAGCGGCGCAAGGAGTCCGAGGCAAGCCGCAGCGCCTGGCCCTTCAGACCGGGAAACTCATGGCCGACCGCCTCGACCGCGCGATAGCGCGCATCCGGCCCCGCCTCCCAATCGGGAAAAATCAGCATCGGCGCGCGCAAGAGGGCAGCCTCCGGCCCCAGACCCTGACGCTCCGCCGCCTCGATCATCCGGGGCAGGATCATCGACTCGGCCATGTAGATCAGGCTGTAGATCGGGTCCGGGTATTCGACCATCCCGGTCAGCACGATCAGATAGGGCAGATCGGCCAAGGCCGGGGGCAGGTCTTTGCTTCGCGCTTCGACTGCCGTCACATAGGCCGGCGCGTAGGGGGCCTGCGCCAAGGGGTCCAGGGTGTCGAAATCCGTCGCCATGTTCGCGGTCGTCTGATAGCCCTTCGCCTCGAGCGCCAGCACCTCGGACATCGGATAGTCCAGCCGCGCCCCCGCCCCGCAGATGTCGGCATGGACCGGCCCCGCCAGGCCCAGCGCCGCAATGACCCCCGCCCATGTCCGCATCGGCATCCTCCGCCATCATCCAGTGCAAGCCTGCACCTTGCCCGTCCCCCCGTCCATCGTATAACCGGAGGCTTCACGCAGGAGGCGGACATGGCACAGGTCGGGATCATCATGGGCTCGCAAAGCGACTGGCCCACCATGAAGGCCGCCGCCGAGATGCTGGACGAGCTTGGCATCCCCTATGAGGCGAAGATCGTCAGCGCTCACCGGACCCCTGACCGCCTCTGGGACTATGGCAAAAGCGCCGTCACCCGTGGCCTCAAGGTCATCATCGCGGGGGCCGGGGGCGCGGCGCATCTGCCGGGGATGATGGCATCGAAGACCCGCGTGCCAGTGATCGGCGTCCCGGTCCAGACCAAGGCGCTGTCCGGCGTCGACTCGCTCTATTCCATCCTGCAGATGCCCAAGGGCTATCCGGTCGCCACCATGGCCATCGGCGGGGCGGCCAACGCGGGCCTGATGGCCGCCGCGATCCTCGCCGTCTCTGACCCTGCCGTCGCCGCGAAACTCGACGCCTGGCGTGACGCCCTTTCCGCCTCGATCCCCGAGGAACCATCGGATGACTGAACTCCCGCAGGGCTCCACAATCGGCATCCTCGGCGGCGGGCAGCTGGGCCGGATGCTCTCGGTCGCCGCCAGCCGGTTGGGCTATCGCTGCCACATCTATGAGCCCGGCGCATCACCGGCGGGCGACGTGGCCTTCAAGGTGACGACCGCGCCGTATGAGGACGAAACGGCCCTGCGCGCCTTTGCCCAATCGGTCGATGTCATCACCTACGAATTCGAGAACGTCCCCACCTCGGCGCTGGACCTGCTGGAGTCGATCAAGCCGATCCGCCCCAACCGCCGGGCACTGGCGATCAGCCAGGACCGGATCAGCGAGAAGTCGTTCCTGAACGACCTCGGCCTCAAGACCGCCCCCTGGGCCGCCGTGAATTCTGAGTCCGACCTCCGCGCCGCCGTGGACAAACTCGGCCTGCCGGCAATCCTGAAGACCACCCGCCTTGGCTATGACGGCAAGGGCCAAGTCAAGTTGACCGAGGCCACGGACATCCCCGCCGCCTGGGCCTCCATGCAGAACGCGCCTTGCGTGCTGGAAGGCTTCGTCGCCTTCGACCGCGAGGTCAGCGTCATCGCCGCCCGCAGCCTCGACGGCCAGGTCGCCTGCTTCGACCCGGGTGAGAATGTCCACCGCGAGGGCATCCTGCGCACCACCACCGTGCCCGCGAAGCTCTCCCCCAGCCAGCGCAGTGACGCGATCCTGCTGGCCGCCCGCATCCTGAACGCGCTCGACTATGTGGGCGTGATGGGCGTCGAACTTTTCGTCACGCCGCAGGGCCTGCTGGTGAACGAGATCGCCCCCCGCGTCCACAACTCCGGCCACTGGACGCAACAAGGCTGTACAGTGGATCAGTTCGAACAGCACATCCGCGCGGTGGCGGGCCTGCCCTTGGGCGACGGCAACCGCTATGCCGATGTGCTGATGGAGAACCTGATCGGCGACGATGTGCTGCGCGTGCCGGACCTTCTGAAGGCCCGCGACACTGCCGTCCACCTGTATGGCAAAGGCGCGCCCCGTCCCGGCCGTAAGATGGGCCACGTGAACCGGATCATCCGCCCCTGACGCCTCCTCGTTCGCCTTCGGCTCCTCGTCGGTGGCGAGGAGAAGCGAAGCGCACGACGAGCGGCCCACAGTCCACTCACCCGGACTGCACCGACTGGATCGTCTCTTTCACCACCGCGCCCAGGGTCAGCGACGGGTCGAACCGCCCCTCGCGCAGGAAGGCGATCACCTGCCGGATCACCACGGGGTTCACCATCATGAAGGTGTGGGTGACCGGTAGCACCAGATGATCGGCCATCCCGTCCAGCTTCGTGCTTTCCACCGTAACCTTGCCGTCATTGGCCCCCGGCAGCATCGCATTCCAGACCGGGTTCAGGCTGCGCGTCCCTGCGATGATCCCCAGGGGATAGTCGGCGGGCGGCAGCCGGTTCGGCCAGCTGTCCGGCCCGGTGCCGAGCGTGAGCCCGGCCTTGCCGTTCATCATGCTGAAGACCGGGTTGTCCCCCAGTTTGTCCACCAGTTCTGACCCATGGTTCGGCGGGGCCAGCATCACGACCCGGCCCATCTGCGCCGGACGCTCACGCGCCAGCCAGTCGCGCAGAAGGATCCCGCCCATCGAGTGGGTGACGAAATGCACCCGCCCCGGCTCGACCTGCGCCACCGCCTGGCCCACTTCTTCCACCAGCTCTTCCGGCGCGGCCTTGGTGGACGGATAGGCCCAATTCACCACCCGGAACCCTGACTTCTTCAGCGCGAGCGCCATCGGCACCAGTGAGGCATCGGTCCGCGCCAGCCCGTGCAGCAAGACGACAGCCTCCGCCTGACCCGCGCCTTCCTCGGTCGCGGGCGCAGGCAGGAAACGGGCAAGGCGTCCGGTCATCCACATGGCCCAACTCTGCGCCTGGGCCGCCCGCGTCTCAAGCCCGGAATACCCACCACTGGACAAAGCCGACGCAGCGTCACAGGGTTCCGCGCATGGCCAAGCTGAAGCCCCGCCTCGCCGTCCGCGCGCTGATCCTGCATGAGGACCGGCTTCTGTTGGTCAACGCCTACCCTGACGCCCGCCTTGGCCTCTGGTGCGCCCCGGGAGGCGGTTGCGAGGCCGGGCAGTCGCTGCCGGAAAACCTCGCCCGCGAAGTGCATGAGGAAACCGGCCTGACCATATCTGTCGGCCCGCCGGTCCTGGTGAACGAATTCCATGACCCGGACTCCGGCTTCCACCAGGTCGACCTTTTCTTCCGCTGCCAGCTTGTCGCGGGTGATCTGGATGAAACATGGACCGACCCGGAGGGCGTGGTCACCCAACGCCGCTTCTTCAGCCGCACCGAACTCGCCGCCGGTCATGTCCGCTTCAAGCCCGACAGCCTGCCCGACGCCGCCTGGGGTCAGGCGCAGGCGCTCTACGACCCGCTGGAAGTGATCCTGAAATGAGCCGCGCCTTCGTCAACGAGGATGCCGGGAACGACCGACCCGACCTGCCCGAACTCCCCGTCCCGGCTGGCCCCAACATCGTCACCCCGCGCGGGCTCGTCACGCTCCAAGCAAGGATCGTGCAGCGCCAGGCCGACCTTGCCGCGCTGAAGGCCCGCCTGAAGGCCGCCGTGGTGATTGACCCGGCACGGCACGATCTCACGAAGGTCGCCTTTGGCCTTGCCGTCACCGTAGCCGACGAGGACGGCGCCGAGACCACCTACGAAATCGTCGGCGAAGACGAGGCCGACGCCACCCGCCAGCGCATCGCCCCGAACTCCCCCCTCGCCCGCGCCCTTCTTGGCGCGCAGGTCGGGGATGTGGTCACCTGGAAGCGGCCCTCGGGTGCTGTCGATCTGGAAATCACAAGGATAGCCCATGCGCATCCGTGAGCTTTTCCCCTCTGAGACCGCCCTCGTCGCGCAATTCTACCGTGAGGCGCCGGACTACTGGCTGCTGGCCGAAGGCCGCTGCGACCCCGCCGCGCAAGCACAGGACTTCTTCACCGACGCGCCGCCGAACTGCGACCCCGCCCAAAGCGACCGGCTGGGCCTCTTCCTCAACCAACGGCTCTCGGGCGTGGCCGAAGTCTCCTACGGCTTCCCGGACCCCGGCGACGCCTACCTGGGTCTGATGATCCTCGGCCCCTGGGCGCAAGGCGCGGGCCATGGCAAGGCCTTCCTCGCCCACGCCGAAGCGCTCGCCCGCAAACGCCACGCCCCGCGTCTGTACCTGGCGGTCCTCGACATCAACACGCGGGGAAGGGCGTTCTGGGAGAGGGAGGGGTTCAGGCCGACGGGCATCCGCCGTCAGGACGGCACCACGGGTCACTGGGTCGAGCGTCTGGTCAAACCCTTGTAGGGCAAGCTCGCCAGCGCCACCCCGCCCAGCACCAGCGCCGCCGCCAGCCAGAACCGCAGCCCTGGCGGCTCGGCCAGCAGGACCGCGCCCCCCAGCGCCGCGATCACCGGCACCGTCAGCTGCGCCACCGCCGCCCGCGCCGCGCCGAGCTGGGGCAGGATCGCGTACCACAGGGCATAGCCAAGACCCGAGGTGATGGCACCTGAAATCACCGCCAGTGCCAGACCCCAGGCGAGGTTTGGGGTCTCGTTATCGGTCACCATGACGTCGACCCAGCCCAGACCATTCTGGTAAAGAAAGATCATCACCGGCACCGCGAGGACAAAATTTACCGCCGTCGCAGTCTGGGCATCCTTCTGACCGCGCCCCACCAGTGAGTAGGCCCCCCAACCCACCCCCGCAGCAGCCATCATTAGAATCGCGCTGCCCAGCTGCGCAGCCTCTGCCGTTGGGGCGGCCAGAACGTAGAGCCCCGCCAATGCCACGCCCGCTCCCAACCACCGGCGCGGGGGCACCTGCTCGCGCAGCAGCAAGGCACCCGCGAACATCGTCACCTGCACCGAGCCGAACAGCACCAGGGCCCCGGTCCCCGCATCAAGGTGGGTGTAGGCCAGCGAAAAGCCCAGGAGGTACAGAAGCAGACCGCCCACCCCGAACAGGATCGGCCACCCCTGCGGCCAGATCACCGCACGCTTCAGCGCAAGACGCACGACCAGGATAATGGCCAGCATTGCCGCGCCAGAAACCAGCCGGACCATCGCAAACCCCGCCGGACCGATCCAGCCCTGCCCCACCGCCCAGCGGTTCAGCACGGAATTGGCCGCGAAGGCCAGCATGGTCAGGGCGGTCAGCAGGAACAGGCGCATCGCCGCAGCATGGTCCGTCCCGGCCACCCAGGGCAACCCCGCGAAGGTCCTAACCTTGCGCCGGATGACGTCCTGCTGCCCAGGCCACCGCCTCTTCCAGCCGATCGTCGCCCCAGAAGAGCTCGTCCCCCACCGCGAAGGTCGGAGAGCCGAAGGCCCCCAGCTTGCGCGCCGCCTCGGTCTCGGCCTCCAGCCGCGCCGAGGCGTCGGGCCGGTCAGCCAGTGGCAGAACCCGCGCCGGGTCCTGCCCGACGCGCGGCAGGATGGCGCCAAGGCTTTCCGGCGTCCCCAGCGGCAGGCCCTCCAGATACCAGGCGCGGAAGCTTGCTACCGTGTAGGGCTCGACCCAACCCTCGCTGGCCGCGACCATCGCCACCCGGCTGGCCAGCAAGTCAGGCTCGGTCGGCCAGAGCGGCGGCTTGACGAACGGCAGCCCATGGAAGGCCGCCCGGCGTTCGATGTCGCGCCACAGGTAGCGGACCTTCTGCGCCTCGTCGCGCAGCATCACGTTGTTTTCCTTCATCAACGGCCGCACGTTGAACGGACGCCAGTTGACCGTCACCCCGTCCTTCGCCGCAAGGTCCGCGATCCGCAGCACCGACAGATAGGCATAACCGCTGCCGAAGAAGTAGAAGAAGTCGAGCTGTCCCATCGCCGCCCCCATTCCCGCCTTGGCGCAGAATAGCACGACACCAAAAGAAAAGGGCGCCCAAAGGCGCCCTTTCCGTATCCGTGGACCGTGATGGATCAGAAGTCCATCCCGCCCATGCCGCCGCCACCCGGCATCGCCGGTGCAGCCTTGGGCTCGGGACGGTCAGCGATCATCGCCTCGGTGGTGATCAGCAGCGAAGCCACCGACGCAGCGTCTTCCAGCGCCGTGCGGGTCACCTTGGCCGGGTCGATCACGCCGAACTTGAACATGTCGCCATATTCTTCGGTCTGGGCGTTGAAGCCGAACGAGGTGTCCTTCGACTCGCGGACCTTGCCCGCCACCACGGCACCATCAACACCGGCGTTCTCGGCGATCTGGCGCAGCGGAGCTTCCAGCGCGCGGCGGACGATGGCGATACCGGCATCCTGGTCGCTGTTGGCGCCCTTCAGCCCGTCAAGACCCTTCGAGGCCTGCACCAGAGCAACGCCGCCACCGACGATCACGCCTTCCTGCACTGCCGCACGGGTCGCGTTCAGGGCGTCGTCAACGCGGTCCTTGCGCTCTTTCACTTCAACCTCGGTCATGCCGCCGACGCGGATGACGGCGACGCCGCCGGCGAGCTTCGCCACACGCTCCTGCAGCTTCTCGCGGTCGTAGTCCGAGGTGGTTTCCTCGATCTGCGCGCGGATCTGGCCAACGCGGGCTTCGATCTCGGCCTTGTCGCCAGCGCCGTCGATGATCGTGGTGTCGTCCTTCTTGATGATGACCTTCTTCGCACGACCCAGCATGTCGAGGCCGACGTTTTCCAGCTTCATGCCAAGGTCGTCCGAGATCACCTGGCCGCCGGTCAGGATCGCGATGTCCTGCAGCATGGCCTTGCGACGGTCGCCGAAGCCCGGGGCCTTGACGGCTGCGATCTTCAACCCGCCACGCAGCTTGTTGACGACCAGCGTGGCCAGAGCCTCGCCTTCGACGTCTTCAGCCACGATCACCAGCGGACGCTGCGACTGGATCACGGCTTCCAAGAGCGGAACCATCGGCTGCAGCGACGAGAGCTTCTTCTCGTGGAGCAGGATGAAGGCGTCTTCCAGCTCGGCAATCATCTTGTCGGCGTTGGTGACGAAGTAGGGCGACAGGTAGCCGCGGTCGAACTGCATGCCTTCGACGACGGTGGTTTCCGTCTCCAGGCCCTTGTTCTCTTCGACGGTGATCACACCCTCGTTGCCGACCTTCTGCATCGCTTCCGCGATCTGACGGCCGATTTCGGATTCGCCGTTGGCCGAGATGGTGCCGACCTGGGCGACTTCGGCCGAGTCCTTCACCGGACGGGCCATCGCCTTGATCGCAGCGACGACGTTGGTCGTGGCAAGGTCAATCCCGCGCTTCAGGTCCATCGGGTTCATGCCGGCAGCAACGGCCTTCATGCCTTCCTTGATGATGGCCTGGGCCAGCACGGTCGCGGTGGTGGTGCCGTCACCGGCCTCGTCATTGGTGCGGGAAGCGACTTCCTTCACCATCTGCGCGCCCATGTTCTCGAACTTGTCGGCCAGTTCGATTTCCTTGGCGACGGTGACGCCATCCTTGGTGATGCGGGGCGAGCCGAACGACTTGTCGATGACCACGTTGCGGCCTTTCGGGCCGAGGGTCACTTTCACAGCGTCAGCAAGGATGTTGACGCCGCGCAGCATGCGGTCGCGGGCATCGGTGTCAAACTTGACGTCTTTAGCAGCCATTTTGATAGCTCCTTGAATGGGTTGATGTCAGGAAACGCGTAGGGTGGGCGGTTCGCCCACCATCCGTCAGGAAATGATCCCGAGGATGTCGCTTTCCTTCATGATCAGCAGCTCTTCGCCGTTCAGGGTCACTTCGGTGCCCGACCACTTGCCGAACAGCACACGGTCGCCGGCCTTGACCGACGGCGCGATCAGCTCGCCCGAGTCCTTGCGGGCACCTTCGCCCACGGCGACGATCTCGCCCTCGGCGGGCTTTTCCTTGGCGGTGTCGGGGATGATCAGCCCGCCCTTGGTCTTTTCGTCGGAGGCGATACGCTTGACCAGGACACGGTCATGCAGCGGTTTGAAAGCCATCTGGGGTACTCCCTTGAGTTTCCAGGTTTGATCTTGATTAGCACTCAGCTTGCCCGAGTGCTAACGTCGCCTGAGGTAGGCGATGACCTTGCGGGAGTCAACACCCGGGACGCGGCTTTTTGCTTTGTGTTTTCTGGTCCCGATGCCACGATGGCGGCCAGTGAAACCAAGGTGATCCCTGCCCATGTCCCGACTGTTCGCTTGCCTGTCCGCCCTGTTCCTGGGCGCTGTCCTGTCCGGCCCGGCATCGGCCGAGTGTGTTGGCCGGAACCTCTTTGCCGAGATGGAACCCGGGCGCCTGGCCGAGATCAATGCCGCCGCAGATGCGACCCCCTTCGCCACCGGCAACTTCTGGCGCGCGACGCGGGGGGAGGAGGTCATCACCATCGCCGGGACCTACCATTTCGACGACGCCCGCCACGGGCCTACGATCGCTGCGCTGACGCCCCACATCGAGGCGGCGGCGACCGTCCTGGTCGAGGCCGGACCCGATGAAGAAAAGGCCCTGATGCGCCACATCGCCGAGAATCCCTCGGTCATGGTCATCACCGAAGGTGCGCCCCTGAACCAGCGCCTCCCGCCCGAGGTCTGGGATCCGCTGAAACAGGCGCTTTCGGACCGTGGCATACCCCCATTCATGACCGCCAAGTTCCAGCCCTGGTACGTGCTGACGCTACTGTCGATCCCGCCCTGCGCCATGACCGCGATGACCGACAAGCCGAAAGGCCTGGACGGACTGGTGATCGAAACCGCCCAGGCCGCCGGTGTCCCCGTCCGCGGGCTTGAACCCTTCAACACGCTCTTCACCATCTTCGACAGCATGACGCCCGAAGAGTTGACCGAGATGCTGGTCTCCACCCTCGCCATCGAGCACATGAGCGAGGACTATTTCACCACCCTCGTCGACAGCTACTTTGCCGGGGAAAGTCGCAAGGCGTGGGAACTGATGCGGTTTGCCGGCTACGACATGCCCGGCTTCACCCGCGAACAGATCGACGCCGACTTTGCCCAGATGGAGGAGGTTGTCTCCTCCGCCCGCAACCGCGCCTGGATCCCGATCCTGACCGAGGCCGCCGCCCAGGGCCCGGTCTTCACCGCCTTCGGCGCTCTGCATCTTTCGGGCGAGGACGGCGTGCTGAACCTTCTGCAGAAGGAAGGCTTCACCCTGGAAGAACTGCCATTGTGATCCTTCCCGGCGGGCTTGAACGGCTTTACATCCTTGACCTGGGCCTGTTCGAGGTCCGCGGTGGCGAGCGGGTCATCGGCATCCCGGGCTATCTGCTGCAGACCGACCGTGGCGCGAACATCCTGTTCGACACAGGTTTTCCGCCCGACTACCTGACCGACCCGGACCGCCCGGCGAAAGACGGCCTTCCCCGCTTCGGTCGCCTGATCGACTTTCGCCGGGAGCAGACCGCCGAAGGCGCCCTCGCCCTGCTTGGACTTGCGCCTGCCAACATCGACCTGGTGATCCTGTCGCACAGCCATATCGACCATGTCGGATCGCTGCCGCTTTTCGCCCATGCTCCCATCGTCCTGACCGCCCGCGAACGCGCCGAACCCGCGCCGCTTTACTTTGGCCAGGCCCGCCCGATCGCCTGGCCTGAAGCCGCCTACCAAACCATCGACACCGACACCCCGGTCTGCGACGGCCTGACCCTGATCCCCACCCCAGGCCACACGCCCGGTCACCTCTCGGCCCTGGTGACCCTTCCCGACGGCCGCAGCGCGATCCTTGCCGCGGACGCCATAAACCGCGCCTCGGAACCGGCCGAGCACTTCGCCGACGCCGATGACCCCGCTGCCGCGCGGGCCTCGGCCAATTACCTCCTCAACCTCGCTCCGCCCGAGGCCGTCCTGATCTACGGCCACGAGCCCGCACAATGGCCGCTTCTGCCAAAGGCCCCGCGGCCATGGTGACCGACCGTCGCCTAGGCCTGGCCATGGTCCTCGCCTCGACCCTGACCTGGAGCACGGCCGGTCTCTTCATCCGCGCCGCAGACACCGACCTTGCTACCATCATCTTCTGGCGCGGCACCTTTGGTGTCCTTGGCATGGCCGTCGTGCTGCTGGTCTTCCAGGGCTGGGCCGGACTGGGCAGCTTCAAGCGGCTGGGCAGGGCTGGCTGGGCCTATGTCTTCGTGTCCGTCCTGACCCTGCCCGCCTACCTGGCCAGCTTGCACCTGACCTCGATCGCCCATGTCGCGATCATCTATGCCACTGTGCCCCTGATGACCGCCGGCCTCGCATGGGTCGTCCTGCGCGAAGTCGCCCCGCGCTCGGCCATCATCGCTTCGGTCCTAGCACTGGCGGGGGCGGTCATCATGGTCGGCCTTAGTACCGACGGCACCGCGCTTGGCGATGCGCTGGCGCTCGCGATGACCTTCGGCATGGCGATCCTGGTCGTCCTCGCCCGCCGCAACCCCGAGATCCCGGCCCTTGCCGCAGGGCTGGTTGCGACCTTGCTGACCGTTGTCGCCGTGGCACCGTGGGTGGCAACCACCATGCCCCCGACCGACACCATCGTCATCCTCGCCATCTTCGGCCTGTCGAACTCGCTCCTCGGCTTCGCGCTCTTCATTCTTGGCTCGCGCCGCATCCCTGCGGTCGAAACCGCCCTGATCGGCGCCCTTGAGGCCCCCATTGCCCCGGTCTGGGTCTGGCTGATGTTCGGAGAGACCCCCGGACCCGCCACTCTTCTCGGTGGAGCCATCGTCTTCGGCGCCGTGTTCTGGCACATCCTGCGCAGCGCACGCACCTGACGTGCCGGCCTAGCGATAGACCTCGCCCCGACGGCTGATGCCGACGACCAGCACCGTCACCTTCTGGTCCTGGATGTCGACGAGAATGCGGTAGTCGCCCACGCGATATCGCCAGAGGCCCGCGAAATGCGCGCCCTGCAGCGGGCCGCCGAGTTGTCGCGGGTCGTCAAGGGACGCCACGCGCATTCGCAAGAACGCCGTTATTCGCTTGGCCTCGACGCGGCCCATCTTGGCCAGTTGCTTCTTGGCAGCATCCGAGACTTCAATCTGCCAGGCCAAGCTCGCGCTCCACATCGGCCAGCGGAGTGGTCTTCTCCTGGCCGCTTGCGATGCGTTCCATCACCGCTTCGGCCATGTAGAGGTCTTCCATATCCTCAAGCTTCTGGATCAGCGCCTCGCGCACGTAGTAGGTCTTGCTGCGACCGGTGGCCTTTGCCAACGCCTCAAGCCGCTTTTCGATGTCTTCCGGCAACCTGACCGACAGCATGGCGCACCTCCGGGTCTGTCATACACGTCATACACGTCATACATGTACGACACCCTACCCCTCCGCACAAGGGAAAGGGCGCCCCACGCGAGGCGCCCTCCAGTGTTACCGCTGCCCCGACTTGCCGGGGATCATCCCCCGCTTCGGGACCAGCTTCGGCCCCTGCGGGCCCTTGTGACCCTTCAGAAGGCCGGGATCAAACCCCGGCCCCTTCGCGGTCTTCGGCAACGGCTTCAACCCCGCCAAAGCGGGTTTTCCTGTCTTGGTGTTCGGCATGTTCTGCCCCTGTGTTGAAGAAAGACTTGGCCGACAGACGGCCACGAAAGGCGCTTAGGCCGAAACGGTCTTGTCCATTCTCAGGGTACTCCTTGGGTGAAGGCTAAGTCCCGGGCCAACCGGCCCCGCGTACTGCCCCCGTGGGGCGTCAGGCTTGCTTGTCCATCGCGTCGCACTCCTCTGCCAAGGCACATAGGATGCCACAAAACGACGACAGGGACAACTTACCCCCGCGGCAGGATCGCACCGCGGACGCCGATGACCCGTTCCGCCAGCGTCGCCGCCGCATCCAGGCAGGCCGCCATGTCCGCGCCCCGATCCAAGGCCGCCAGGAAGCCTGCGTTGAAGCTGTCCCCCGCCGCCGTGGTGTCGACCACCGTCACGCCGGCAGACGCCGCCCGGTGCAAACCGCTGCCGTCCAGCGCAATGGCCCCTTCGCCCCCGCATTTCAGCGCGCCCTGCCGGATGCCCGCCGCCCGGTACCGCCCCAGGATCGCCTCCACCCCGCTATCCCCGAACAGCGCCGCCTCGTCGTCCTGCGAGGGGAAGGCGATGTCGCTTGAGGCCATGAACCGCGTCATCTGCGCGCGCGCAGTCGCCACATCCGGCCACAAGACCGGGCGATAGTTCGAATCGAACGCAACCCGCCCGCCACGCGCCCGGACTGCGCTTAACCCATCCGCCAGCACATCCCGCGCCGCAGGGTCCAGGATCGCGATGCTGATCCCCGACAGATAGACCGTGTCGAAGCCGTTCAGCACATCCGGCCCCAGTCCGCTTCCCGGCGCGAACATCTGCCGCGCCGCCGAGGTCGACCGCCAGTACGAGAAACTCCGTTCGCCCTTATCGTCGGTGTCGATCAGGTACAGCCCCGGCATCTTGCCCGGCAGGCGCGCGACGTGGGTCGTGTCCAGCGCCTCGGAGTGCAAAGCCTCGACGATCCGGTCAGACTGTCGGTCCGTCCCCAGCGCTGTGATGCAAGATACCCGCCCCGACCCCAGCGCGCGCGACAGATAGACGGCGGTGTTGAACGTGTCCCCCGCCACGCCGATCCGCGCCGCATCGCCGCCAGTGCGGGCGACCTCGACCATCACCTCGCCCAGGCAAGCGATCCGTCCCAGCTGCATCACATGACCCCGAAACGCTCGAAGGCCTCCACTGTGCTCATGCCGTTCTGGATGGCAAGGCGGACCTTGTTCTCGGTCGTCGCCTTCTCGAAGGCCTTGGTGATCGCCTCCTCTGCCGCTTCCTCCGGGATCACCAGCACCCCGTCGCGGTCGCCATAGACGATGTCGCCGGGCCGGACCGCCACGCCTTCGATCTCGATCGGCACGCGGTAATCCACGACCTTTCCCCGCGGCCCCTGGTCCTGCGCGAAACTCCCCATGCAGAAGCAGGGGAAGTTGAGGTCGAGGATTTCATTGGTGTCCCGGCAATACCCGTCCAGCACCGCCCCCGCCGCCTTCAGGTGGATCGCCCGCGTCGACATCAGGCCCCCCCACAACGCATAGCGCGGCGAAGAGCCGGTGCAGATGTAGACCTCGTGCGGCTTCAGGTCGTCCAATGCGCGGAACATCAACCCGAAGGGTTTGGCGGTCAGCGGGTTCTGGCCCTGGACAATGGTGCCGAAATGGTCCGCCTCGAGCACCGGCATGGCGCGGCCCAACACCACCATGTCGTCCCGCACCGGGCGCAGGCGCGGCGGCAGGAACTGGTGGAGGAAGCCCATCGTGTCCAGTATGTCGCCTACAACGGCGGTGAAGAGTTGGGCGCGCATCGCGGCGAACATCTCGGCGTCATCCGCAAACTTCATCGGCTGTCTCCTCACTGCATCCGGCGGGCGACATCGATGCCGTGCATCACGCCCCTGATCTCGCCCAACCCCCGCAGCCGCCCGATCAGCGAATAGCCCGGGTTGATCCGGTCCTTGGTCAGGTCGTCGGCCATCAGATGCCCGTGGTCGGGCCGGAGCGGAATGCGCCAGTCGTCGCGCCCCTCGGCCCGCCGCCGCGCCTGTTCGTCCAGAAGGACCTGGATCACCTCCGGCAGGTCCGACGACCCGCCCAGATGATCCGCCTCGTGGAACGACCCGTCCGGTTCGCGGGTGACGTTGCGCAGGTGGGTGAAGTGGATGCGCGGTGCGAACTCCCGGGCCATGGCGGTCAGGTCGTTGTCCGCACGCGTACCGAAGGACCCGGTGCAGAAGGTCAGCCCGTTCGTCAGCGTATCCGCAGCCGAGAAGATGCGGCGCACGTCGGCGGCGTCGGACACCACACGCGGCAGGCCAAACAGGGAAAAGGCCGGGTCGTCGGGATGGATGCAGAGGTTGATCCCCAGCTCCTCAGCCACCGGCACCACCGACCGCAGGAAGTGGTTGAGGTGTTCGGCCAAATCCGCCGGGCTGATCCCGTCATAGGCGGCCAGCGCCTGCAGGAACCCCGCCCGGTCATACTTCTGCTCGGTCGCGGGCAGGCCCGCGATCAGGTTCCGCTCCACCCGCGCCACTGCCGCCTCGTCCATGCCAGCCAGCCGCGCCTTGGCCTCCTCCAGCCGCGCTGCCGAGTAGTCCTCCTCCGCCCCCGGCCGCTTCAGGACAAAGACGTCATAGGCCGCGAAATCCACCGCGTCGAAGCGCAAGGCCAGCGCGCCGTTCGGCATCGGGTGGCGCAGTTCCGTCCGCGTCCAGTCCACCACCGGCATGAAGTTGTAGCAGACCGTCCCAATCCCGTGCCGAGCCAGCGCGCGCAGGCTGTCCTGCCAATGGCCGATGTAGCGGTCGCGCTCCGCAGTCCCCAGCTTGATCGACGGATGCACCGGGATGCTCTCGACCACCGACCAGCGCAGCCCCGCTTCCTCGATCATCGCCTTCTGCCGCGCGATGGCCGCGTCGGGCCAGGGCGAGCCATCGTAGATCTCATGGATCGCCGTCACGATCCCCGTCGCCCCGGCCTGGGCGATATGGGCCAGGGGCACGGGGTCATTTGCACCATACCAGCGGAAACACTCTTCCATCCTCTCCATCCCCGCCCCCTATTGTTGGACCAATTTCGCCGTTGATACCCGCTTTCTCGACAAAATCAACGCCTCACCGCCGGTTTCACCGCAAAATCCGCAGTCGAAAGCAAAGACGATTGACAGAATCCGAATCCTGGTCCAACGAATAGAAGAACCAACAGGGGGCCGCGACGTGCTGGTGGACGAGGTCGAGGACAGCGCAAACGGCAGCGGGACCGACGCCCCTCGCGTCTCGGCCGTGGACCGTCTGGTCGAGCAGATCCGCGAAATGATGACCGACCGCGGCCTTGGCATCGGCGACCCGGTCCCAACCGAACGGGAACTGGGCGAGATGTTCCAGGCCTCGCGCAACACGGTGCGTGAGGCGCTTGTGGTCCTGCGCGCCTACGGCCTGATCGAGACCCGCCCGAAGGTCGGCGCCGTGGTCGCCGCCGGGCATGGCGAGGCGATCAAGCGGCTTTTTGCCTTCCACAACGGTATCTCGCCCGACAGTTTCCGCGACCTGCAGGGCTTTCGCCGGATCGTCGAACTGGGCGTGGGCGACGAGATCATCCTGAAGGCGACGGACGCCGAGATCGACGCGCTGTCCGCGGTGAACGACAGGCTGCTGACCGCCAGCACCGTCGATGAGGCCGCCCAGGCCGACTACGACTTCCACGAGGCGATCCTCTCTCTTGGCGGCAACCGCACCGCGCTTGCGGCCTACCGGATGCTGTCGCCCGTCATCATCGAGGTCATGCGCATCGGCAAGTCCGCGCGGCCCGTGCAGGCCGACACCCACACCGCCCATGCCGAGGTGATTGCCGCGCTGAAAGCCCGCGACCGCGTCGCCTATGCCTACCTGATTAGCCGCCATCTGGACTTCGGCCTCCGCTTCGTCGCGGCGGCAGAGGACCAGCGGACCTGACCCGCCGCGCCGTCCGTCTTGGCGGGCTGCGCATCCCAGCGACCGGAACGAAGCGCTCACGCGCCGGTCGTCCTGAGGAGAGAGCGCACCGAAACGGGAGGAGACCAATCATGATTACCAGACGTGGTATGCTGCTGTCGTCCGTAGGCGCAGCCGCCGCAGCGGGCATCGGCCTGCCCGCCTTTGCGCAGGACCGGGCCATTGCAGGGATCGTCTTCCAGCAGGACCAGTACATGCGGACCGTGCTGATGGGCATGGCCGCCGCCGCCGAGGCTTCGGGGGTCGAGCTTCTGGAAGCCAACAGCGACAACAAGCTGGAGAAGGAAACCCAGCTGATCGACACCTACATCGCCCGCGGCGTGCAGGCCATCGCGCTGACGCCGCTGTCGGCCGACGGGTCGATCCCCGCGATCCAGAAGGCCGTCGACGCAGGCATCACCGTCATCACCTTCGGCACCACGGTGAACAGCGACCTGCCCAAGGCCTCGATCACCTCGTCGAACATCGACCTTGGCAATGCCACGGGCGACGCCGCCAGCGCCTTCCTCAAGACGCTCGCCCCCGACCGCAAGGTCAAGATCGCCACCGTCGCCTTCAAGTCGCTCCTGCCCGAGCAAAGCGATGACCGCGTCAACGGCTTCCTCGACAAGGTGAAGGACCAGGTCGAGGTCGTCGCCCAGCAGGACGCCTGGCTGGCAGAAAAGGCCGTGGCCGTGGCCTCGGACATCCTGACCGCGAACCCGGAGATCGAGCTGATCTACGCCGCGAACGAAGGCGGCACCATCGGCGCGGCGCAGGCCGTGAAGAAGGCGGGTCTGGAAGGCAAGGTCTTCGTCTTCGGCATCGATGGGACGGAACAGCTGGCCAACATGCTCCTCGACCCCGACAACGTGCTGCAGGCCGTCACCGCCCAGCAGCCTTTCGAAGTCGGTCGCCTGGCGCTGGAAGCCGCCAACGCCGTCCTTGACGGCAAGGAGGTCGAGAAGAACCAGTCCGTCCCGGTGCTGCCGCTGACGCGCACCAACCCGGATGGGGTCAAGGCCTTCCTCGAACAGCTGAAGGCGCTTGGCTGACTCTCCGGACCGGCCCTAAGCTCCCAGGGCCGGTCCACCCCCTTGAAGGCCGCATGATGCTCGACGCCCAACCCACCCACAGCCCCGACCGCGGGCGGCTGGAGTTCACCGCCGTCTCCAAGGCCTATGGCCCGACGCTGGCGCTGTCGCGCTTCAGCCACGACTTCGCGCCGGGCAAGGTGCACGCCCTGATGGGCAAGAACGGGTCGGGCAAGTCGACCTTGGTAAAGATCCTGGCCGGGGTCGTCCAGCCCTCCGAAGGCACCCTGCGCGTCGGCGGCAAGCCCGCGAGCTTCGCCTCGCCGCATGACGCCTTCGCCTCGGGCGTGGTGACCGTCCACCAGGAACTCTCCCTCGTCCCGTCCCTCTCCATCGGCGAGAACATCTTCCTTGGCCGCCTGCCGATGACCCGCCGCCTGGGCGTCCGCGTCGTCGACTGGGCCCGGATGCACCGCGAGGCGGCGGCGCTGTTGCACGAGATGGGCCTCGACCTCGACACCCACGCCACCGTCTCGACCCTCTCGGTCGGCCAGCAGCAGGTGATCGAGATCGCCAAGGCCATGTCCTTCCGCCCGGCGATCCTTCTCCTCGATGAACCGACCTCCGCCCTTGCGACGCGTGAGGTCGATCTTCTTTTCACCCTCGTCCGCCGCCTGCGCGAACGGGGGGTGACGATCCTCTACATCACCCACCGGATGAACGAGCTCTTCCAGATCGCCGACACCTGCACGGTCCTGCGCGACGGGGTCTTTGCCGGGTCGATCGACATGACCCAGGCCACCCCCGACCGCATCGTCGAGATGATGTTCGGCGAAACCGCCAAGGCGAAACGCCCCACCCGCCGCGCCATCGACCGCTCCGGCCCGCCGCTTCTGGACGTGCAGGGTCTGACGCGGCACGGGGTGTTCGAGGAGATCAGCTTCCAGGTCCACCCGGGCGAAATCCTCGGCATCGCGGGGCTACTGGGCGCGGGTCGCACCGAAGTCCTCCGCGCCGTCTTCGGGGCGGACCCGGTGGATGCAGGGGCCGTGACGGTCGCCGGTCGCAGCTACCAGCGCCCGGGCCTCAAGGCGATGAAACAGGCGGGCCTCGGCTACACGCCGGAGAACCGGAAGGAAGCCGGGCTGGTGCAAATCCTGTCCACCCACGACAACCTCTGCCTCGCGAGCCTTGGCCGCATCAGCCAGGCCGGGATCGTCAGCCGGGCAGGCGAACAGGGCTTTGTCGACCGCCAGATCAAGGACCTCGCCATCAAGGTACCCGACCCGATGCTGCCGGTCTCGTCCCTGTCCGGCGGCAACCAGCAGAAGGTCGTCATCGGCAAGTGGATGAACACTGCGCCCAAGGTGATGTTCTTCGACGAACCCTCGCGCGGGGTCGATGTCCAGGCCAAGCGGCAGATCTTCGACATCATCTGGCAGAAGGCGTCCGAGGGCCTGGGGGCCGTCTTCGTCTCGACCGAACTCGAAGAGGTCCTCGAAGTCGCCGACCGGATCCTCGTCATGCGCCAGGGCCGCATCGTGGCCGAGGTGGACCCGACCGAAATCACCCTGAACGACCTCTACGCCATCTGCATGAAGGACCAGACATGACCGACGCCACCACCGCGCAAAGGGCTGGCGGAGGGCTGATGCCCTTCGTCCGCCGCTACACGATGGAGCTGATCCTTCTCGCGCTGATCGTCTTCCTGATCTTCACCGCCCCCGGTTTCGCGTCCTTGGCGAACACCCTGAACGTGCTTCGCACCGTCGCCATGCTGGGGATCATCGCCTTCGGCATGACCGCCGTCATCATTGCCGGAGAGATCGACCTGTCGGTGGGCGCGGGGGCGGCACTTGCGGGGTGCATCGTCGCCTGGTTCGGCGTGAACTACACCGAAAGCTGGGGCGGCACCGCGGCGCTGGGCTTCGGCTTCCTCTGCGCGGTGGTCGTCGGTTTCTTCACCGGTTTCATGACCGGCAAGTTCCGCCAGTGGTTCAACGTCCCCTCCTTCATCACCACGCTCGCCCTCTTCACCGCGCTCCGCGGCGCCGCGAACCTGATCACCGGGGGCTTCCCCCTGTCGAACCTGCCCCCCAGCTTCGGCTTCTTCGGCGGCGGCTACCTCTTCGGCATCCCCTTCCCGGTCTACCTCTTCGTCCTGACCTTCATCGGCATGCACTTCCTGATGAACCACACCTCCTTTGGCCGAGAGGTCTATGCCGTCGGCGGCAACATGGAGGCCGCACGCCTTTCGGGCATCGACGTCTGGAAGGTGAAGAGCTTGACCCTCGCCCTCACCGGCGTCCTGACCGCCGTCTCCGGCACCCTCATCGCCTCGCAGATCGGCTCCGGCACCGGTACCACCGCCACGGGGATGGAGCTTGACGTCATCGCCGCCGTCATCATCGGGGGCACGTCGCTGTTCGGGGGCAAGGGCAGGATCTGGGGCACCTTCGTCGGCGTCATCTTCCTCGGCTGCATCTCGAACGGGATGACGCTGCTGAACGTCTCGGAATACTGGCAATACGTGGTGCGGGGGGCGATCATCCTGGGCGCCGTCCTCCTGAACCAGATGCTCGATCGCAGCCGCTAAGGGGGTCATCATGGAGTTCTCAGGCAAAGTCGCACTCGTCACCGGCACCTCCGGCATCGGCCGCGCCTCGGCCCGACGGCTGGCGCAAGGCGGTGCGAAGGTCCTCGCCCTCGGCATCGATCCTGCAGCAAACGCCGAATTCGACGCGCTGGCCAAGACCGACGGCCTTCAGATGGCCGCCCGCCTCTGCGACGTCTCCGACGACACCCAGGTCGCCGCCGCCGTGGCCGACCTGATCGCCCGCCACGGACGGCTCGACATCATCGTCAACTCCGCCGCGATCCACCCCTATGGCACGGTCCTGACCACCGACCCCGCCACCTTCGCCCGCTGCATGGCGGTCAACGTCGGCTCCATCTACCTGATCGCCCGCCACGGCATCCCCCACATGGCGCAAGGCGGAGCGATCGTGAACATCGCCTCGGTCCAGGGCTTCAATTGCCAGCAGAACGTCGCCGCTTACGTCGCCACGAAGGGAGCAATCCACGCTCTGACCCGAGCGATGGCGCTGGACCACGCCGACCAGAAAGTTCGCGTCAACTCCATCTCTCCCGGCTCGGTCCGCACCCCGCTCCTGTCGCTTGCCGCCCGCACCTACGGCGGCGAGGGCGTGACCGAGGCTGAGGCCTTCGCCCGCTTTGGCGCTGCCCACCCCATCGGCCGCATCGGCGAGGCGGAAGAGGTCGCCGACCTCGTCGCCTACCTCGCCTCGGACAAGGCCGGCTTCATCACCGGCTCGGATTTCCGCATCGACGGCGGCCTCACCGCCGGAATTGGAGTGAAGTGATGAAAATCGGCCTCGGCTTCTATCGGGAAATGCTGACCCCCGACAACTTCCGCTTCGCCGTGCAGGCGGGCGCGACCCATGTCGTCGCCCACCTGACCAACTACTTCGCGGGGCGCGACCCGAAGATCCACGGCGGCGATCCCCGGCAGGGGTGGGGCGACTGCTCCACCGACACGCTCTGGACCTACGACGAACTCTCCGCCCTCGTCGCCGCCCTGAAAGCCGAAGGCCTGGAACTCGCCGCCCTTGAAAACTTCTCCCCGCGCTTCTGGTACGACGTCCTTCTGGACGGCCCCGAACGCCCCGCCCAGATCGAGGGGCTGAAGCGCCTAATCCGCGACGCCGGAAGGGCCGGCGTCCCCTGCATCGGCTACAACTTCTCCATCGCCGGGGTCTACGGCTGGACGCGGGGGCCTTATGCCCGTGGCCGCGCCAATTCCGTGGGCCTCGGCATGGCCCCCTCGGAACTCGACGCGCCGATCCCCGACGGCATGGTCTGGAACATGCGCTACCGCCCCGAACGGCCCGGCGCGCCCCCGGTCTCCCTCACCGAGGCCGAACTCTGGGATCGCCTTCGCCACTTCCTGTCCGAGATGATCCCCGTGGCCGAAGAGGCCGGCGTCACCCTCGCCGCCCACCCCGACGACCCGCCGCTCGACCTCCTGAGAAACACCCCGCGTCTGGTGAACCGGCCCGAGAAGTACGACCGCCTCATGTCCCTCGTGGACAGCTCGAGGAACGGCCTCGAACTCTGCCTCGGCTCGCTGCAGGAAATGCCCGGCGGCGACATCTACGACCACGTCCGCCGCTTTGCCCGCACAGGGAGGATCGGCTACATCCACTTCCGCAACGTGCGCGGCAAGGTCCCGCAATACGTCGAAACCTTTGTCGACGACGGCGACATTGACATGGCCGAGATCGTCCGCATCCTCCGCGACGAGAACTACCAGGGCGTGATGATCCCCGACCACACGCCCGAAATGACCTGCGATGCGTCCTGGCACGCGGGCAAAGCCTTCGCCTTGGGCTACATGAAGGCCCTCGTCCAGAACGCCCACGCCCTTGGCCCGGCGCGCAGCCTGCGGGTGGCGGCAGAATGACGGTCGAGGTCGCAACCCCCGTCGGCGACCGCTGCGGCGAGGGCGCGGTCTGGTCCGCCCCCGACCGCGCGGTCTACTGGACCGACATCAACCGCTTCCTGATCCACCGCTTTGACGAGGCCTCCTCCGCCACCCGCTCCTGGCTCTTCGACGAACCCGTCGTCGCCCTGTCGCTGACCACCGACCCCGGCAGGATGCTGGTCTGCCTCGCCTCCAAACTCATCTGGTGGTGGCCCGCCACCGACCGCCGCCAGGACCACGGCTTCCGGCTGGAGGGCTCCCCGAAGGTCCGTCTCAACGATGGCCGTACCGACCCCTTGGGCAACTTCTGGGTCGGCTCGATGAAGAACAACGTCCTTCCCGATGGCGAACTTGGCGAGGCCGGACCGGGCGAGGGCAAACTGTTCCGCATCGCCCCCGACGGCAGCGTCACCGTCTTCGTGGAAGGTATCGGCATCTCCAACACTCTCTGCTGGTCGCCGGACCGCAAGACCTTCTACTTCGGCGACACGCTCGACAACGTGATCTGGGCCTTCGACTACGATGGCGGCCAGATCAGCAACCGCCGCGACCACTTCCGGGGCTTTGACCGGGGCCTGCCCGACGGCTCGGCCATCGACGCTGCGGGAGACCTCTGGAACTGCCGCTTCGGCGGCGGCTGCATCGCCCGTGTCGGCCCCGACGGCAAACTGAAGGGCGAGGTGGACATCGGCGTCCCCAACGTCACCACCTGCGTTTTCGGCGGCGCGGACCTGCGCACCCTCTACGTCACCACCGCCTCCATCGTCACGCCCCCCGGCCACCGGCTTGCCGGCAGCCTCTTCCGCCTGCGCACCGACACGCCGGGCATGGCCGAAAACCTGATGGCGATCCGGTGACCGAACGGCGCGCGATCCTCTGGTCACACGGGCTCGCGGTCGTGCAGTCGCTGGGCGGCATGCTCGGTCCCGTCGCCTTCCGCCTGCCCGATGGCCGCGAGGTCTCACCCCTGCACGTCGCGCCCTGGGGCGAGGATCCTGACCGCGAGGCCTATCCCCCGATCCTGCGCGAACTGCGCGGCGAATGGCCCTGCGTCCCCTTCGGCACCGACGCCCCCCGCGCGCTGCCCGAAGGCTGGTCCGCCACCGGAGACACCTTCGACGGCGCAGGCGTCCCCCACGGCCATTCCTCCAACGCCGAATGGGTCTTCACCGAAATCTCGTCCGACCACCTCACCCTCTCCTGCGATTACCCCGAGACCCACCCGATCCGCCGCCTGACCCGCACCATCGCCGCCGACCCCAAGGCCCCGGCCCTCGACATCACCCTTACGGTTGAGGCCCGCCGCCCCTGCCGCCTGCCCATTGGCCTGCACCCCACGCTCCGCCTGCCCCTCACTGGCCAGGCCCGCCTGATCCCGCCCGCCTTCCGCCAGGGCCGCACCTTCCCCCTCGACGTCGAACCCGGCCAGGGCCTGCTAGAGCCCGGTGCCTCCTTCAAGACGCTGTCCACCGTCCCAGGGCGCGACGGCAGCACCCTCTCCCTTATCCAGCTACCGCTGACGGAGGACACCGAAGAACTCGTCCAGCTCTGCGGCGTCTCGGGCGGCTTTCGCCTGCAGCACCCGGACGGCTGGCACGTGACCCTCGACTGGGACACGAGCCACTTCCCTTCCCTCCTCCTCTGGATCTCGAACCGCGGCCGCGCCTACGCGCCCTGGAACAGCCGCCACGTCGCCCTTGGCGTCGAACCCGTCTGCGCGGCCTTCGACCTCGGCCCCGCAGTCTCGACCTCCCCGAACCCGATCAGCACGCTTGGCATCGGCACCGCCCACCGCTTCAACCCCGGCACCCCTTTCACCACCCGCTACCGCATCGGGGTCGGCACATGACCCCGATCTACACCTTCGGCGGCCAGCCCGCCCGGCGGAACCTGACGCTCCGCGACCTCCGCCAGGCGAAAGCCGAGGGCCGCAAACTGACCCAAGCCAACGCCACCCGCGACATCGCCGAGGAAGCCGCCGCCGTCGCGGCCTCCGGCATCGACCTCCTCTCCGTCACCTCGCTCCGCTACGACGAAGCCCGCGCCGCCGCCCCCGACCAGTACATCATCGCCACCATCGGCGCCCCGCACATCGTCACCCCGGACGAGGTCCTCCGCGAGGCCTTCCGCGTCGCCACCGCCGGGGCCGATTGCATCTACACCATCCGCAGCCTGCAGATCATCGAGATGCTCGCGCGCGAAGGCCTGTCCATCCAGGGCCACGCCGGCCTCATCCCCCGCAAGTCCATCACCACCGGGGGCTTGCGCGCGATGGGCCGCACCGCCGACGAGGCCCTGTCGATCCTCCACGACGTCAGACGCTTGCAAGATGCCGGAGCCATCGCCGTCGAACTGGAATGTGTCGCCGAGGAAGCCGCCGCCGCTATCAGCGCTCGCACCCCCCTCATCACCCACGGCATCGGCTCAGGGACCGGCACCGACGTCATCTTCCTCTTCACCTCAGACATCTGCGGCGACACCCCGAAACTCCCCCGCCACGCCAAATCCTTCGGCGACCTCCCGAGCTTCCGCACCGCGCTGGACACCGAACGCCGCCGCGCCCTCACCGCCTATGCCAAAGCCGTCCGCACCGGCAGCTTCCCCGACCCAGCTACCACCACAACCATGCCGCCCGAGGAACGCGACAAGCTCCACGAAGCCCTCGCCCGCCTCCGCCCGACGCACGAGTAGCCCATGACCGACCAGCCCCCCCGCCGCGAAATCTGGAACCACCATCCCCCGTTCCCCATCCCGGATTCAGCCCTCTTCCACTGGCCCCTGAACCCCAGGGCCGCGCTCTGGTGGGTGACAAAGCGCTGGGTCCAGCTCACCTCCGGCACCCTGTTCCTCGCCACCGCGATCCTCGTCTACAACGTCTTCCAGCCAAGCCCCGAGACGATGCAGACCCTCGCCCCCGGCTGGGTCCTGACGATCTGGCTGCGGAACCTGATCCTCATCACCCTCTACGCAGGCACCCTGCACCTCTGGCTCTTCACTTTCACCATGCAGGGCGACCGGCTGAAGTACGACGCCCGCCCCCTGATGCGCGACAACGGCTCTTTCACCTTCCGCGACCAGGTCAAGGACAACATGTTCCACAGCCTCACCTCCGGCGTCGCCGCCTGGACACTGTTCGATGTCCTTTACTGGTGGGGCGTGTCGAACGGCGTCATCCCCACCTTCGCCTTCCAGGGCAATGAAGTCTGGTTCCTCCTCTGGCTCCTCGCCGTGCCGATCTTCACCTCGGCCCACTTCTACTTTGTCCACCGCCTCCTGCACTGGCCGCCGCTCTACGCCCGCGTCCACGCGCTCCACCACCGATCCATCAACATCGGCCCCTGGTCCGGCCTTTCGATGCACCCGGTGGAAAGCCTCCTCTACGCCTCCGCCGTCCTGATCCACTTCATCGTGCCGTCGCACCCGGTGATCTTCCTCGTCCACATCTACATCAAGATGATCGGCCCCTCCTTCTCCCACGCCGGGTTCGAAAGCGTTCTGGCCAAGGACACCCGCGTCATCAACGCCGGCGACTTCCACCACCAGCTCCATCATCGCTTCTTCGAATGCAACTACGGCACCGCCGAGGTCCCCTGGGACCGCTGGTTCGGCTCGTTCCACGATGGCTCGGACGAGGCGACGGAACGCATCAAGGAACGCCGCCGCCGCATGGCACGAAAGGCCTGACCGCGCCTGCGTGACATTCCCCGCGCCCTCGCCTATACCGCGCCCGAAAATCGCGAAACCGTAAGGGCATTCTCCATGACCACCCTCGTCTTCGGCCACAAGTCCCCCGACACCGATTCCACCGGCTCAGCCCTAATCTGGGCCTGGTACCTGACCGAGACCGGCACCCCGGCAAAGCCCGTCCTTCTGGGTGAACCCAACACCGAAGCCGCCTTCGTGCTGAAGCACTGGGGTCTGGAAAAGCCCGCTATCATTTCCGACGTCACCGCCGACGACAAGGTCGTCATCGTCGACACCAACAACCCGGCCGAACTGCCCCCCTCGATCAACGAGGCCAAGATCCAGGGCATCATCGACCACCACCTCTTGGTCGGCGGCATCAAGACCAAGACCCCGATCGACATCACCATCCGCCCGCTGGCCTGCACCGCGACCATCATGCACGACCTGATGGGTGCGCACGTGGCCAAGGCGCCGAAGGCGATCAAGGGCGCGATGCTCTCCTGCATCCTTTCGGACACGCTGGAGTTCCGGTCGCCCACCACCACCCCCCACGACCGCGCCGTGGCCGAAAAGCTGGCCGCCGACCTGGGCGTCAACATCAACGACCTCGCCACGAAGATGTTCGAGGCGAAATCCGACGTCTCCGCCTTTTCTGACGCCGAGCTTCTGCGGATGGACTCCAAGGAATACAATGTCGCCGGGAAAGAGCTTCGCGTCTCCGTCCTTGAAACCACTGCGCCCAAGGTCGTCCTTGACCGCAAGGACAGCCTGATGCGCTCGATGGTCGATGTCGCCAAGGAAGACGGCGCCGATCAGGTCCTCCTCTTCGTCGTCGACATCATCAAGGAAGAGGCGACCCTTCTCGTCCCGAACGATCTGGTGAAGCAGATGGCCGAAGCCTCGTTCGGCGCCAAGGTCACCGGCGACACCGTCGTCCTGCCGGGCATCATGAGCCGCAAGAAGCAGATCATCCCGGCGCTGAAACTCTGATTTCAGGCCCTGTTGCGCAACCGTCCGTGCATACGCGCGTATGCATGGGCGGTATACGCGATGTAGACACATCGTAGACTGCCGGTTCCGCTCTGAAAGGGCCCCGAATGACCGAGATCATCCGTTCCCTCGCCGACCTGACCGGCCGCTACGATGCCGTCTTCTGCGACCTCTGGGGCTGCCTGCACAACGGCAAGACCGCCTACCCCGCCGCCGTCGCGGCCTTGCAGGGCTTCCGCGCGACGGGCGGCAAGGTCGTCCTCCTGACCAACGCGCCACGGCCAAAATCCAGTGTGATCAAGCAGTTGGACGGGCTGGGCGTCCCCCGCGACGCCTATGACCTGGTGGTCACCTCCGGCGACGCCGCCCAGATGGGGATGCTCTCCGGCGCCGTGGGCCGCAAGGTCCACTTCATCGGCGCGCCCAAGGATGAGCCTTTCTTTACCGACTTCGCCGAGGATCTTGCGGCCTACGCCGCCACGCAGCCGCCCATCACCCGCGTCCCCCTGCAGGAAGCGGAAGGGATCGTCTGCACCGGCCTCGCCGACGACCTTTCTGAGACGCCCGACGACTACCGCTCCACGCTCCTCATGGCAAAAACCCTAGGCCTGCCAATGCTTTGTGCCAACCCGGACATCATCGTCGACCTCGGCGACCGGCGGCTGTACTGCGCCGGGGCGCTGGCGCAGGCCTATGAGGAAATGGGCGGCTGGACGCTCTACTTCGGCAAGCCGCACCCCCCGATCTACGACCTCGCCCGCCGCCGCCTGGCTGAATCCGGGGCACCCGCCGACCCGCAGATCCTTTGCATTGGCGACGGGATTTCCACGGATATTCAAGGCGGTATCGGTGAAGGTCTCGACACCCTCTTCATCACTGGCGGGCTGGAGGCAGACCGTTTCGGCGCGGATGTCGAGGCCCCCGACCAATCACTCCTGGACGACTGGCTGGAGGGCAAGGAACTCTCCCCCACTTTCGCCATGGGTCGTCTTCGCTGACCGACCCGCAAGATTAGTTCACGTACCAAGGTCGTATTGAACAATTCTTGCGCAACGGATTGTGCCGCGCTGCAGCATGTGCTAGCCTCTCCGCGCGCCGGAAAGGATTCGCTTACCATGCTGGACAACATGCCCCGCGGCACGATCTGCATCGAGGACATCGAAATCGGCATGTCCCGCCACATGTCGAAAGTTGTAACCGACCGGGATATCGAGCTTTTTGCCGAGGTTTCCACCGACCGGAACCCCGTACACCTGGATGACAGCTACGCCCAGGACACCATCTTCGAAGGCCGCATCGCCCATGGAATGCTGACCGCCGGCCTGATCTCTGCCGTCATCGGCGAACAGCTTCCCGGCCACGGCACCGTCTACCTTGGGCAATCGCTCAAGTTCATGGCCCCCGTCCGTCCCGGCGACATGGTCCGGGCCGAGGTGATCGTCACCGCCATCGACCACGCAAAGCGCCGAGTCACCCTTGAAACCCTGGCCTCGGTGGGTAAAACCGTAGTGCTGAAGGGTGAGGCGCTGGTTCTGGCGCCCAGCCGCAAGTTCGACTGATGGGGCCAGACGCCCCCTTGAAGGGCGCGGATGCAGATTCATCAGGACTTCCAGTGGCTTGACCCCAACGCCCGGGGTGCCTCCGTCGCCATGGGCAATTTCGACGGCGTGCATCTGGGGCATCAGTCGGTGATCGACCTCGCGCGCGGCCGTGGCCCCTTGGGCATCATCACCTTCGAACCGCACCCCCGCCAGTTCTTCGCCCCCGACGCGCCGCCCTTCCGCCTGATGAACGCCGAGGCCCGCGCCAACCGGCTGGCCAAGCTGGGGGTCCGGCATCTGTTCCAGCTGTCCTTCAACCGCGCGCTCGCCGCCCTGACGCCGGAAGAGTTTGCGAAAACCGTTCTGGCCGAGGGGCTTGGCATCTCGCACGTCGTCGTCGGGGCCGACTTCTGCTTTGGCAAGGGCCGCAGCGGCACCGCCCAGGACCTCCGCGCACTGGGCGACCGCTTCGGCTTCGCCACCACCATCGCGCCCCTGGTCGAAATCGCGGGCCGCGAGGTGTCGTCCACCGCGATCCGCCAGGCCCTGACCGAGGGCCGCCCCCGTGACGCAGCCGCCATGCTCGGCCACCTGCACCGGATTGAGGGCGAAGTGATCCACGGCGAAAAGCGGGGTCGAGAGCTTGGCTATCCCACGGCAAACATGGCGCTTTCCGGCCTGCACCTGCCGCGCTTTGGCGTCTATGCCGTCAAGGTCGACGTGCTGACCGGCCCGCATGCCGGCACCTACATGGGCGCGGCCAGCCTTGGCGTGCGCCCGATGTTCGCGGGCGAGGTGCCGAACCTGGAGACCTTCCTTCTCGACTTCAAGGGCGACCTCTACGGCCATCACCTGTCCGTCGCTCTGGTCGACTTCCTGCGTCCGGAACTGAAGTTCGACGGCCTGCCCGCGCTCATCACCCAGATGGACGCCGACTGCGCCAAGTCCCGCGCGATCCTGTCTGCGCTTTGACCCTTCCCTTTTTCACACCGCCGCCCCACCCTCTCGCGCATGACCACACTTCGCCCCCGCTTCTGGGAAACCGTTCCCCTGAACAAGATGACGCAAGCCGAGTGGGAGGCGCTCTGCGACGGCTGCGGCAAATGCTGCCTGAACAAGCTGGAGTATGAGGACACCGGCGAGGTCGCCTATACCCGCATCGCCTGCCGCCTGTTCGACGGCAGCACCTGCCAGTGCCGCGACTACCCGAACCGCAAGGTCCACGTGCCAGAGTGCGTCGTCCTCACGCCGAAGTCCCTGCCGAAGATCGCCTACTGGATGCCCGCGACCTGCGCCTACAAGCTGTTGTGGAAGAAGAAGAAACTGCCGGAATGGCACCCGCTGGTGACCGGCGATCCGAACAGCACGCATAGCTCGGGCAATTCCATCCAGGGCATCACCCTGTCGGAAAGCGATATCCCCGAGGACGACTGGGAAGACTATCTGATCGAGGAAACCCCCTGATGCGCTTTGCCTCTGACAACACTTCCGGCGCGGCCCCCGAGATCATGGCCGCAATCGTCAAGGCCAACGAGGGCTATGAGCGCAGCTACGGCGCCGATGCCGCGATGGGGCGCGTGACCGAGTTGGTGCGCGAGCTGTTCGAGGCGCCCCAGGCCGAGGTCCGCCTTGTCGCCACCGGCACCGCCGCCAACGCTCTCGCCATCGCCACCCATGTCCAGCCCTGGGACGCGGTCTTCTGCCACCGCCTCGCCCACATCGCCGAAGACGAATGCAACGCGCCCGAATTCTACTCCGGTGCCAAGCTGGTCCTCGTCCCCGGCGATCACGGCAAGATCACCCCGGACGCCCTCACCCAAGCCCTCGCCACCACCGGCGAAAGCGGCGTCCACGGCGTCCAGCGCGGCATGCTCTCCCTCACCAACGTGACCGAGGCCGGAACCGTCTATACCCCCGCCGAGATCGCCGCCCTGACCGCGCTGGCCAAGGCCAAGGGTATCCCTTGCCACCTCGACGGTGCGCGCTTTGCCAATGCCCTGGTCGCCACCGGCGCAACACCCGCCGAGATGACCTGGAAAGCCGGGATCGACGTCCTTTCGCTGGGCGGCACCAAGAACGGCTGCCTGGGGGTCGAAGGCGTCGTCCTCTTCAACCCCGCCAAGGCCTGGGAACTTGAACTGCGTCGCAAGCGGGGCGGGCATCTCTTTTCCAAGCACCGCTTCCTGTCGGCGCAGATGGAGGCCTACCTGACCGATGGCCTCTGGCTGCGGCTGGCGGCGCAGGCCAATGCGATGGGCCAGCGTCTTGTCACCGGCCTGCGCGACCGGCAGGCCCATGTCCCGCCCGCCGATGCCAACATGCTCTTCCCCGAGTGGGGCACCGGCCATCACGAACGGCTGGAAGCCGCCGGGGCGCATTACTACCGCTTCCCGGCCCCCGAGGGCCGCGAAAAGGCCCGCCTCGTCGCCTCCTGGTCTACGACCGAGGCCGATGTCGACCGCTTCCTGAACGCCTTCTGACCCCATTCCGCCACGAGCCAAGGATTTTCGTACCGTTAGCGGTCGCGCCGGTTTGCAACCGCTAAACCCGGTGGTAAGCGGTGCGCATCCCGAATCCGCTGCCACGGAGCCGCCATGCCCGCCGTCACCGAACCGAAGCTCATCGCCGGGAACGCGAACCTCCCCCTCGCCAAGTCCATCGCCCGGCGGATGTCGATGCACCGGGGGATGAGCGTGAACCTGGTGGACGCGCGGGTCGAACGGTTCAACGACCAGGAAATCTTCGTCGAGGTGTTCGAGAACGTCCGCGGCGAGGACATGTACGTCATCCAGTCGACCTCGAACCCGGCGAATGACAACCTGATGGAACTGCTGATCATGACCGACGCCCTGCGGCGGTCGTCGGCCAGCCGCATCACCGCCGTGATCCCTTATTTCGGCTACGCTCGCCAGGACCGCCGTGCCAAGGCCCGCACGCCGATCTCGGCCAAGCTGGTGGCAAACCTCATCACCCAGGCGGGCGTTGACCGGGTCCTGACGCTTGACCTCCACGCAGCGCAGATCCAGGGCTTCTTCGACATCCCCGTCGACAACCTTTACGCCTCGCCGGTCTTTGCGCTGGATATCGAGCACCAGTTCAAGGGCCAGATGCAGGACCTGATGGTCGTCTCGCCGGACGTGGGCGGCGTGGCCCGCGCGCGGGAACTGGCGAAACGGATCAACGCCCCGCTCGCCATCGTCGACAAGCGGCGCGAGAAAGCGGGCGAGGTCGCGGGCATGACGGTGATCGGCGACGTGCGCGGCCACAAGTGCATCATCGTCGACGACATCTGCGACACGGCGGGGACCTTGTGCAAGGCGGCCGAAACGCTGATGGAGGCGGGCGCCACCGAGGTCCACAGCTACATCACCCACGGCGTGTTGTCCGGTCCTGCGGTGGAACGCGTGCAGAATTCGGTGATGAAGTCGCTGGTGATCACCGATTCCATCGCGCCGACCGAACAGGTGAAGGCCGCGAAGAACATCCGCATCGTCCCCACCGCCCCGATGTTCGCTCAGGCCATCCTGAACATCTGGGGGGGAATGTCGGTGTCCTCCCTCTTCGAGACCGATACCCTCGTCCCGATCTATGAGGGTCTCTACCAGCGCAGCTGACGCGAAACGGCGCTGGTATTGCCATAAAGTCTGCCCAATTTCCCGATAGTCCATGCATTGTTGCAGGGTCGCGCAAGATCGCGGGCCCCCGGTGGGAATGGGCAGGCGTCAGATGTGGTCAAAGACTGCGATGGCTGGACACGGATCAAGCCGAATGCTCCGGCTCTTGCCAGCCGAGGCGGTGATGCTGTGGTTCATCGGTTTCGTCGGCTTGATGGCGGTGGCGCTGGCGGTGCTGATGCAGCGGCAGGTGAACTGGCTGCCCTTCCTCGGCGGCTACTTCGCCACGCTTGGCCTGGCAGGCATCGGTGCCTATGTCCGGCAGACCAAGGCCACCCCGCGCCTGGCCCTGGCGCTGATCGGTGCGGCGATCTTCACCGGCTTTACCGCCGTCTCGTCGATCTTCATCTTTGCGCTGTTCCCCCTGGCCAACCCGCTGATCGACCCGGCCCTGATCGAGGCTGACGCGATTGTGGGCTATCACTGGCCCACGGTCGTGGCCTGGCTGGCCCAGTACCCAGGCTTTGCGGTGGTTCTAAGCTACATCTACCACTCCTCGCTGCCGCAGATCCTGCTGACCATCGTCCTGCTGTCCGCCCTGTCGCGTGAGGTCGCGCTGCACCGCTTCCTCTTGGTCGGAATCATCACTCTGGTCATTGCGGTCGCGATCTGGTGGGTCATCCCCAGCGTCGGGCCATCGGCCTTCCAGTCGATCCCCGAGGCTGACCGGCAGGCCACCGGCCTTTACTTCAACCCGGCCTATGGCCAGTTCCTGCTGAACCTGGTCGAGGTTGGCCCGCGCCAGATCAGCCCCGAGGTCATCACCGGGGTCGTGGCCTTTCCGTCCTATCACATGATCATGGCGCTGATGGTGGTCTGGTTCCTGCGCGGCACCTTCGCCTTCCTGCCGCTTGCCGGCGTCAACACGCTGATGATCCCGGCAACGCTGACGCACGGCGGGCATCATCTGGTCGACCTTCTCGCGGGGCTGGTGGTCTTTGCCCTGTCGGTCTGGATCACCAACCGCCTGATCCGCCACCCGCCCGGTGCTAGCTGACGTCCCAGTCGTCCTCGTCCCGCGCCTGGCCAATGGCGATCCAGTCGGCCCGGATCCGCGCGATCCGCGTGTCGGCCCAGGTGCGGAACACGATCTCGAACCCCTTCGCAGTGACGTTCTCGGCGCTTAGGTCGACGCGCGAGTTGGTCTTCTGGTCGATGTCCCACATCGAGATGCCGACACTGACGACGGGCACGGACTGAAAGGGCTCGCTGAACTCTTGCACCTGGCGCACCTCGCGGGGGCCAGAGCCTGTCCACATCGCCCCGTCATGGGCAAAGTCCGAAAACAGTATCCTGCTACCGTGCTGGACCCCAATTGGCCCCGTAAAACGCCGCATTACCCACCCAACGCCAACCCCGTACATGATGATGCCGCCGTTTCGGTTCCATGGCCAGAGAAATGCTGGGGCCCAGTCGGCCCGGCCCACCGGCGGGAAATGGCCTGTCCTTCATCTTCAAACGGCCAGAAGCCGCTGGTCTTCCCCTACTGTCCGCCCGACATGGGGTTTGCGTTACTTAGCGCATGGGGCGACTCGTGCTACCCTGTTCTCCTCTTCTGGTCGCAAGGGCAATTTCAGCCGTCTGTCCAGGAAGAGGCTTTTTGAACCCCGCTTTTTTCATGGAGTGCTTCACATGGAACACGAAACCATTTCCATCAATGACTTGCCCTGCTGCCCCGAGGTGGCGAAGGAACCCTGTTGCGAACGGCTGCGGTTTTCCTACCGCCTCACCAACCGCCAGAGCGACATCCCGGTCGAGATCATCATCGTTGCCGAACTAGAACGCTGCCCCGGCCCCTTGTCGCTGGGCGACGTGGTCTATTCGACCACCCTACTGCCGGGCGAAAAGGTCCGGCTGTTCAACTCCACCCGCAACACCCGCTTTACCTACGATTCGGAATCGAAGGTCAGCTACCGGCACGAGCAGTCGTCGGAAGAGACCTACTACATGCGCGCGATGGACCGCTATGCCTCGGACCTGACGGCGACGGACCGCGGTTCGGCATCGTCTTCGTCGCATTCGGACTTCGAGACGGATGTCGACGCCTCCTATGCCTCGATCGGTTTTGCCGGCGGCGGCAGCGTCAATGTCGAGGGCAACTTCAACTCGCGCAGCGCCTCGTCCTTCATGCGGGAGTTGTCGAACCATGTCCGGACCTCGCATGACCGGTCGGTGCAGTCGACGCGGGCGGCCAATGCGGTGCAGATGGGCGAGGTGCAAAGCCGGACCCATACCGAAGGTGAAAGCGAGGACGCCTATGAAGCCTCGACCCGGACCTTCGAGAACAAGAACCAGTGCCACGCCGTCACATATTTCGCCTATCAGCTGGTCAAGCAGCAGACGCTGAAGTTCCGCGTGGTGTCGGTATTGCGCCGGGTGGTCGATGCGGCTGGGGACAGCTCGGTCGTGGCGCGGCCGGTGCGGCCGGGGACCGGGGTCAAAGTGTTGCCTGCGGGCATCCTGGCCACCCAGGCTGGGCGGATCGCGGTGCAGACCGAAGGCCGCACTTCGGCAGCGGCACAGCAGGCGAACGTGCTGGGGACCCCGAACGGGATCGGCAGCGTCGGCGGCTTCGCCCCGGTCCTGACGCCGTTCCGGGTCGCCATCGCCACCCAGCCGCTTGCCGTCGAGGCGCAGGATGCTGTCCTGAAGAAGGTCGATGCCGATCTGGTCAAGGAAGGCGTGCTGGCCCAGGTCGGCTCGGACGAGGTCGGCGCCAAGCTTGCGGCAGAGCTGAACTTCGAGCGGACCTTCTGCCTGCCGACGCAAGGCATCGTGGTGAAGGGGTGCCTTGACCGCTGCAACACCTGCGAGGACAGCCGCCAGAAGTCGATCGCGCTGGACCTGGAGCGGAAGGCGCTGGAGAACAAGCTGCTGGCCAAGCAGATCGACCTGCTGGAAAAGAGCCAGGAGTATCGCTGCTGCCCGGTGGGCGAGGCAGAGCCGATCGACGCTTAGGCCCCCCGAAAACAGGAAGACCCCGGGCGCACCCGGGGTCTTTCCAAGATTCTTGCAGGGCCTGAAGGCTTAGATGCCCGCAGCGGCCCGCATCGCGTAAAGGTCTGCCACCGCCTTGTCAGCCGTGTCCTTGTCCGAGTTGACGGCTGCCGCCTCGCAGGCATCGGCCACCAGCGCGTCCAGTTGCGCCGGGGTCATCTCGTCCAGCGGCACCGCCTGTTCGGCCAGAACCGAAACGCCGGTCGCGCTGATCTCGGCAAAGCCGCCGGTGACGACATAGGCCTTCATGCCGTCGGCGTTGACCACCTTGAGGAGGCCCGGCCGCAGCGAGGTGATGGTGGCCGCATGACCCTCCATCGCCGTCAGATCGCCCATCGCGCCCGGGATCTGGACCTCGGTCGCCTGGTACGACGCAAGGCGGCGTTCCGGGCTGACCAGGTCGAATTGAACCGTGCTGGTTGCCATGTCGCCCCCTTACGCTGCAGCTGCGGCGAGTTTGGCAGCCTTGGCTTTCACTTCGTCGATGTCGCCAACCATGTAGAAGGCAGCTTCCGGCAGGTGGTCATATTCGCCGTTCACCACCGCCTTGAAGGACGCGATGGTCTTTTCCAGCGGAACCTGCACACCGTCCGAGCCGGTGAACACCTTCGCCACGTCGAACGGCTGGGACAGGAAGCGCTGGATCTTCCGGGCGCGGGCCACAGTCAGCTTGTCCTCTTCCGACAGTTCGTCCATGCCGAGGATGGCGATGATGTCCTGCAGCGACTTGTAGCGCTGAAGGATACCCTGCACCGAACGGGCGACGTTGTAGTGCTCTTCCCCGATGACCGCCGGGTCCAGCAGACGCGAGGTCGAGTCGAGCGGGTCCACCGCCGGGTAGATCCCAAGCTCCGAGATCGCACGCGACAGAACCGTCGTGGCGTCGAGGTGGGCGAAGGAGGTGGCAGGCGCAGGGTCGGTCAGGTCGTCGGCCGGAACGTAGATCGCCTGCACCGAGGTGATCGACCCCGCCTTGGTCGAGGTGATGCGTTCCTGCAGCGCACCCATGTCGGTGGCCAGCGTCGGCTGGTAGCCCACGGCCGAAGGGATACGGCCGAGGAGCGCCGACACTTCCGAACCCGCCTGGGTGAAACGGAAGATGTTGTCGACGAAGAACAGAACGTCGGTCCCGGACTGGTCACGGAACTGCTCGGCCAGGGTCAGGCCGGTCAGCGCCACACGGGCACGGGCCCCCGGGGGTTCGTTCATCTGACCGTAGACCAGCGCCACCTTCGAGGCGGTCAGGTCGTCGATCTTGATAACGCCCGATTCGATCATTTCGTGATAGAGGTCGTTCCCTTCACGGGTCCGTTCACCCACACCGGCGAACACGGAATAGCCCGAGTGCACCTTGGCGATGTTGTTGATCAGTTCCATGATCAGAACCGTCTTGCCCACACCGGCGCCGCCGAAGAGGCCGATCTTCCCGCCCTTGGCGTAGGGCGCCAGAAGGTCGATGACCTTGATGCCGGTGACCAGCACCTGGGATTCCGTCGCCTGTTCGCTGAACGAAGGGGCAGGCTGGTGGATCGGGCGCATTTCCTTGGCCACGACCGGGCCCTTTTCGTCCACCGGCTCGCCGATGACGTTCAGGATGCGGCCGAGCGTCGCGTCACCCACCGGAACCGAGATCGGCGCGCCAAGGTCCTTGACGCCAGCGCCGCGGACGAGGCCTTCGGTCGCGTCCATCGCGATGCAGCGGACGGTGTTTTCGCCAAGGTGCTGGGCCACTTCCAGGACCAGACGCTTGCCGTTGTTGTCGGTTTCCAGCGCGTTCAGGATCGCGGGAAGCGCGCCGTCGAACTGCACGTCGACGACCGCGCCGATGACCTGGGTCACCTTGCCAGCGCCAGCAGAGGCTTTCGGGGCTTTTGCCATTGTTGTCTACTCCGGGTTCGTCAGAGCGCCTCGGCGCCCGAAATGATTTCGATGAGTTCCTTGGTGATCGCGGCCTGACGGCTCCGGTTGTACTGGATCGTCAGTCGGTTGATCATGTCGCCGGCGTTGCGGGTCGCGTTGTCCATCGCGGACATCCGCGCGCCCTGCTCCGAGGCGCCGTTTTCCAGGAGAGCGGTGAAGATCTGCGTGGCAACCCCGCGCGGCAGAAGGTCGGCGAGGATCGCCTCTTCCGAGGGTTCGTAGTCGTACAGTGCCGTCGCGCTGGCGGCTTCGAACTTGGCCGGGATGACCTGCTGTTCGGTCGGGACCTGGCTGATCACCGACTGGAAGCGGTTGTAGAAGATCGTGACCACGTCCGCTTCGCCAGCCTCAAACGCCGCCATGACTTCCCGCGCGATGCCTTGCGCATTGGCATAGCCCACGCGCTTCACTTCGCTCAGGTCGACGTGGCCGATGAACGCCTGGCCCCAGTCGCGGCGCAGCTGCTCGCGGCCCTTCTTGCCGACAGTGAGGATCTTCACCGTCTTGCCCGCCGCCGCCAGCTCGTTCGCCCGGGTCCGGGCCAGCTTGACGATCGACGAGTTGAAGCCGCCGCACAGGCCGCGCTCGCTGGTCATGACCACCAGAAGATGCACCTGGTCCTTGCCGTTCCCGGCCAGAAGCTTTGGTGCGCCTTCCCCGGTGCCCACGCCCGCAGCCAGCGCCGACATGACCGCCGTCATCCGTTCAGCGAACGGACGCGCGGCTTCGGCAGCTTCCTGGGCGCGGCGCAGTTTTGCCGCCGCGACCATCTGCATGGCCTTGGTGATCTTCCGCGTGTTCTTCACGCTTCCGATCCGGTTCTTCAGGTCCTTAAGGCTGGGCATCTGCCTACTCCCTCAGGGCCACTTACGCGAAGGTCTTGGCGAAGGCGTCAAGTTCCGCGCGGATCGCTTTCTCCAGATCGCCCGCCACCTTGCGGTCGTTCTTGGTGATGTCGTCCAGAAGCGCCTTGCCCGAGGAGCGGAGGTGCTTCAGCAGCCCCTGCTCGAACCGGCCCACGTCCTTGACGGCGATCTTGTCCAGGTAACCGGCGGTGCCCGCGAAGATCACGCAGACGATTTCCGCGTTGGTCAGCGGCGAATACTGCGGCTGCTTCATCAGTTCGGTCAGGCGCGCGCCGCGGTTCAGAAGCTGCTGGGTCGAGGCGTCGAGGTCCGAACCGAACTGCGCGAAGGCCGCCATTTCGCGGTACTGCGCCAGTTCCAGCTTCACCTTGCCCGCGACCGACTTCATCGCGTTGGTCTGGGCCGAGGAGCCCACGCGGCTCACCGACAGACCGGTGTTCACGGCCGGACGGATGCCCTGGTAGAACAGTTCGGTTTCCAGGAAGATCTGGCCGTCGGTGATCGAGATCACGTTCGTCGGAATGAAGGCCGACACGTCGCCGCCCTGGGTTTCGATGATCGGCAGCGCAGTCAGCGAACCGGCACCGAAGTCCTCGTTCAGCTTCGACGAACGCTCCAGCAGGCGCGAGTGCAGGTAGAACACGTCGCCCGGATAGGCTTCACGCCCCGGCGGACGGCGCAGCAGCAGCGACATCTGGCGGTAGGCGACGGCCTGCTTCGAAAGATCATCATAGATGATGAGGGCATGGCGGCCATTGTCGCGGAAGAATTCCGCCATCGCGGTCGCGGCGTAAGGCGCCAGGAACTGCAGCGGGGCCGGGTCCGAAGCGGTCGCAGCGACGACGATGGTATAGGCGTCCGCGCCGGTTTCCTGCAGCTTCTTCACCAGCTGGGCCACGGTCGACCGCTTCTGTCCGACAGCGACGTAGATGCAGTACAGCTTCTTCGATTCGTCCGAACCGGCAGCGTCGTTGTAGGATTTCTGGTTCAGGATCGTGTCCAGCGCCACGGCGGTCTTGCCGGTCTGGCGGTCACCGATGATCAGTTCGCGCTGGCCGCGGCCAACGGGGATCATCGCGTCCACGGCCTTAAGGCCAGTCGCCATCGGCTCATGCACCGACTTGCGGGGAATGATCCCCGGGGCCTTCTGGTCGGCCACGCGACGCTCGGTCGAAGCGATCGGGCCCTTGCCGTCGATCGGGTTGCCCAGGCCGTCCACGACGCGGCCCAGCAGGGCGTTGCCCACCGGCACGTCCACGATGGCCTTGGTGCGCTTGACGGTGTCGCCTTCCTTGATGTCCTGGTCGGACCCGAAGATAACGATACCGACGTTGTCGACTTCGAGGTTCAGCGCCATCCCGCGGATACCGCCGGGGAATTCGACCATCTCGCCGGCCTGCACGTTGTCGAGGCCATGCACACGGGCAATCCCGTCGCCGACCGACAGCACGCGACCGACTTCGGCCACCTGTGCGTCCTTGCCGAAGTTCTTGATCTGCTCCTTGAGGATCGCAGAGATTTCAGCAGCCTGGATTCCCATCACCCAACCTCTTTCATTGCATTTTGCAGGGCCGCGAGCTTTGCCTTGACCGAAGTGTCGATCATGGTCGAGCCCAGCTTGACGACAAGACCGCCGATGAGGGATTCATCGACGGTCGTTTTCAGTTTCACGGTCTTGCCGACGCGGGCCTTCAGCGTCTCGGCAAGTTTCTTGGATTGTGCGGCAGTCAGCGCGCGGGCGGCGGTGACCTCGGCGGTCACTTCGCCCTTTTCCTGGGTGATCAGGTCGGCCAGCTGGGTCACGAACTGCGGCAGCACGAACAGGCGGCGCTTGTCGGCCATCAGGGCCAGAGTGTTCGACATCAGCGTGCTCAGGCCCAGCTTCGCGGCGATCGCCGCGATGACCTTGCCCTGATCTTCCCGGCTGATGACCGGCGAGGCGATCACGCCCCGCAGCTCTTCGCTGGCGGCCAGCGTATCGGCCAGCGCGGTTGCATCCGATTCCAGTGCCTTCAGCGCGCCGCCGTCCTTGGCCAGATCGAACAAGGCCGAAGCATAGCGTGCGGCAATGCCCAGAGAGATCGAAGCTGGTTCTGACACGTCAACCCTTCCGTATGTCTTGTGCCCAGGGCTCTGATGAACCGGGCCATCCCTTCCGCACACACCTCGACAGTCGTCGCAAGCGGCGCAGTCCGTCGCGGGGTCCTTAGCAGAGGCTTTCCCACCCCGCAACCGGGTTGCTCGCCGTTTCGTGAGGGATTCTGGGCGCTGTGCCCGGTCACTTTGTCGCTGTTGCCACCCGGGCGCAGCCAGACCGCTCAGCGCGACGAGGTCTCGCGGTTCAAGGCAGGCTCGGGCGCGCCTTGGCCCACGCCCTCCAGCACCCGCAGCGGCTTCTTGACCGCCGCACGCAGACCGCCTTGCGTGGGCGCGTAGACCTGCTTGGACGCCTCGACCATCAGCACGCCCCCGGCCAGCCAGGGCATCCTCCGCCCGAAGCCCTCCCAGAAGTCCGCCGACCGCAGCCAGAACCGCGTGCCCGACGGCGGCGCGAACAGGACCGAACAGCTGCGTTCAGGGGTGAAGCCGTGCCGCTTCAGCTGTGTCTCCAGCTGCGACACCGAATAGGGTCGACCAAAGCCGAAGGGCGTCTCGTCCCGCCGCGACCACAGACCCGACCGGTTCGGCACGATGAACAGAGCGCGACCCCCGGGGCCCAGCACCCGGCTCGCCTCCTCCAGCACCGCCGAGGGGTTTTCCGAGGTTTCCAGCCCGTGCATCAGCACCAGCCGGTCCACCAGACCCGTCGGCACCGGCCAGGCGGTGTCCTCGCACAAGACGCTCACGTTCTCCATCCCGGCCGGCCAGGGCATCACCCCCTGCGGCCCCGGCATCAGCCCGATCACCCGCCGCGCCTCTGCCAGGTAGGGGCGCAGCAGCGGTACCGCGAAGCCGAACCCCACCACCGTTTCGCCCGCCTGCGGCGGCCAGAGGCGCACGACCTGATCCCGGATCGCCCGCTGCGCCACCCGGCCCAGCTGCGTCCGGTAGTAGAAATTCCTCAGGTCCAGCACATCAAGGTGCATTGCGGGGGCGCATCCTTCCGGTCAGTCTGCCCGTAACCTAGTCACTTAGGGTGCGAAAAACCATGCCGCTTGAACTCGTCACCATCCCCTGCCTGCAAGACAACTACGCCTACCTGATCCACGACGCAGGCACCGGCCAGACCGCCGTCATCGACGTGCCCGAGGCAGGCCCGATCCTCGCCGCGCTGTCTGCCCACCAGTGGCGACTGACCGACATCCTCATCACCCACCACCACGACGACCACATCCAGGGCGTCGACGCGCTGCGCACGGCCACGGGGGCAATGGTCCTAGGCGCCGCCGCCGACGCCCACCGCCTGCCGCGTCTCGACCTTCCGCTCGACGAAACCTCGTCCTTTTCGGTCGGCACCGAATTCGCCCGCGTCATCGACGTCCCCGGCCACACCCTCGGCCACATCGCCTTCCACTTCCCGCAGTCCAAACTCGCCTTCACCGCCGACAGCCTGATGGCCGGCGGCTGCGGACGGCTCTTCGAAGGCACCGCCCGCCAGATGCACGCCTCCCTCCAGAAGCTCGCCGCGCTACCGCCCGACACCCTCATCTGCTCGGGCCACGAATACACCGCCTCGAACCTCCGCTTCGCCCTGACCCTTGAACCGGACAATCCACGCCTTATCTCCCGTAGCGATTGGGTCGCCGACCGGCGGTCCAAGGGGCTTCCCACCGTCCCCGTTCCACTCGAAGAAGAACTGGCGACGAACCCCTATCTGCGGGCCCACCTGCCCGCGCTTCAGGCAGCCGTCGGCCTCCCAGATGCCGACGCTGCCACGGTTTTCGCCGAAATCCGGGCCAGAAAAGACAAGTTCTAGGCGCGCACTATCACAAATGGCGTGAGAGTCCGGGGGAAACCCCAAAATCTGGAAAATTGCGCTTGAAGTGCGGTGAAGAAAACCGAACTTTAAGTTTATGAGGCCACGGTTGGTACGGGCCCATACGCCCGGGCCAACCTGCAGGACAGGAGCACTGACGTGCCATCGTTTTCGACCACGCTTGAACAGGCAATCCACAGCGCCCTGGCCCTGGCCAATTCGCGCCGCCACGAACTCGCCACGCTGGAACATCTGCTGCTGGCGCTGATCGACGAACCCGACGCGGCCCGCGTGATGAAGGCCTGCGCGGTCAACCTGGATGAGTTACGCAAGACCCTGACCGACTTCATCGACGACGACCTGTCGACGCTCGTCACCGATGTCGAAGGGTCCGAAGCCGTCCCCACCGCCGCCTTCCAGCGCGTGATCCAGCGCGCCGCGATCCACGTCCAGTCCTCGGGCCGCACCGAAGTGACGGGCGCCAACGTCCTGGTGGCAATCTTCGCCGAACGCGAATCGAACGCCGCCTACTTCCTGCAGGAACAGGACATGACCCGCTACGACGCGGTCAACTTCATCGCGCATGGCGTGGCGAAGGACCCGTCCTACGGCGAATCCCGCCCTGTCCAGGGCGCCGAAGACCAGCAGGAAACCCCCAAGGCTGAGGCGGGGGAAGCCAAGGAATCGGCGCTGTCCAAATACTGCGTCGACCTCAACGTGAAGGCCCGCAAGGGCGACGTCGACCCGCTGATTGGCCGCGAATCCGAAGTGGAGCGGGCGATCCAGGTCCTCTGCCGCCGCCGCAAGAACAACCCGCTGCTGGTGGGCGACCCGGGCGTCGGCAAGACCGCGATCGCCGAAGGCCTTGCCCGCAAGATCGTCAACGGCGAAACGCCTGAGGTTCTGGCCAAGGCCACGATCTTCTCGCTCGACATGGGCGCGCTTCTCGCCGGGACCCGCTATCGCGGCGACTTCGAAGAACGGCTGAAGCAGGTGGTCAAGGAACTGGAAGACCACCCCGACGCGATCCTCTTCATCGACGAGATTCACACCGTCATCGGCGCTGGCGCGACCTCTGGCGGGGCGATGGATGCCTCGAACCTCCTGAAACCCGCGCTGCAGGGCGGCAAGCTGCGCTGCATGGGATCAACCACCTACAAGGAATTCCGTCAGCACTTCGAGAAGGACCGTGCACTGTCGCGGCGCTTCCAGAAGATCGACGTGAATGAGCCTTCGGTGCCGGATGCGATCAAGATCCTCATGGGCCTCAAGCCCAGCTTTGAGGAGCATCACGACCTGAAATACACCAACGACGCGATCAAGTCGGCGGTGGAACTGGCCGCGCGCTATATCCATGACCGCAAGCTGCCCGACAGCGCCATCGACGTGATCGACGAAGCCGGGGCTGCCCAGCACCTGGTGGTGGACTCCAAACGCCGCAAGACGCTTGGCGTGAAAGAGATTGAGGCTGTGGTCGCCAAGATCGCCCGCATCCCGCCCAAGACCGTATCGAAGGACGATGCCGAAACCCTGCGCGATCTGGAAAAGACGCTGAAGCGCGTCGTCTTCGGTCAGGACAAGGCGGTTGAGGCGCTCTGCTCGGCGATCAAGCTGGCCCGCGCGGGCCTGCGCGAACCGGAAAAGCCCATCGGCAACTACCTCTTTGCGGGCCCCACCGGCGTCGGGAAGACCGAGGTGGCAAAGCAGCTTGCGTCCAGCCTTGGCGTGGAACTGATCCGCTTCGACATGTCGGAATACATGGAAAAGCACGCCGTTTCCCGCCTGATCGGGGCGCCTCCGGGCTATGTCGGCTTTGACCAGGGCGGCATGCTGACCGATGCCATCGACCAGCACCCCCATTCCGTCCTGCTCTTGGACGAAATGGAAAAGGCTCACCCGGATGTCTACAACATCCTTCTGCAGGTGATGGACCACGGCAAGCTCACCGACCACAACGGCCGGACCGTCGACTTCCGCAACGTGATCCTCATCATGACCTCGAACGCGGGCGCACGGGAACAGTCGCAAGCCGCCATCGGCTTTGGCCGCGAACGCCGCACCGGGGAAGACACCGCCGCCATCGAGCGGACCTTCACGCCGGAATTCCGCAACCGTCTGGACGCGGTGATCAACTTTGCCCCGCTGGGCAAGGACATCATCATGCAGGTGGTGGAAAAGTTCGTTCTGCAGCTTGAAGCCCAGCTCATGGACCGCAACGTCCATATCGAGCTGTCCCCCGAAGCCGCTATGTGGCTGGGCGACAAGGGCTATGACGACAAGATGGGCGCGCGTCCGCTGGGCCGCGTGATCCAGGAACACATCAAGAAGCCGCTCGCCGAAGAGCTTCTGTTCGGCAAGCTGGTCAAGGGCGGTGTGGTCCGGGTCAAGGTCAAGGACGACGCCATCGTTCTCGACATCGAGGAACCGGCCAAGCCCGCGATCACCAAGTCCAAGCCGCCGCTGCTGACGGCTGAGTGATCCGCACCGCTGCAGTCCTGACATTGGCCCTCGCCCTTCCGGCGGGGGCCTTTGAATTGGTGCTGCCGGTGGACTGCACCCTGGGCGAGACCTGCTATATCCAGCAGTATTTCGATCACGATCCGGGGCCCGGCGCGAAGGACTTTACCTGCGGCCCGCTGGTCTATGACGGTCACGACGGGACCGATTTCGCCGTTCCCACCCGCGCCGCGATGGAGGAAGGCGTCGCCGTCCTCGCCGCCGCCCCCGGCACCGTCACGCGGGTAAGGGATGGGGTCGCGGACTTTGCCCCGGCCGTGCCTGGCAAGGAATGCGGCAATGCCGCCGTCATCGACCACGGGCAGGGCTGGGAAACCCAGTACTGCCACCTGAAGAATGGCTCGGTGATCGTCAGGCCTGGCGACAAGGTCCAGGCCGGCACGCCCATCGGCCTGATCGGGCAATCTGGCCTGGCCGAGTTTCCGCACCTTCACCTGTCAGTCCGCCAGAACGGCCAGAAACTCGACCCGTTCTCACTGGGCAGCAGCACCTGCGGGGCGTCGGTCGATGATCTTTGGGCGCAGGACCCTCTGGTCGAACCCGGCGGTCTTCTCGGTATCGGGATCAGCACCGCCGTTCCGGGCTTTGACGCGATCAAGGCCGGGCTGCCGTCGCCCGATCTGCCCACCGACGCGCCCGCCCTGGTGATCTGGGCCTATTTCTTCGGGCCACGGGCCGGGGACACCATCCTGTTCGCCCTGACCTGGCCGGACGGAGAGGTCTGGGGCGACGAGGTTTCGCTGGAGAAGACCCAGGCCCTGGCCTTTCGCGCCTATGGCTGGAAGCGAGGCACTACGGACTGGCCACCGGGCCAGTATGGCGCCACGGCGACGCTGATCCGGGGTGGCAAGGAAATTGACAAGATGCAGATCGGCATCACCGTCGGGCCGTGACGCGCGGCGCGGGCGCAGGTTAACAGATCCCTAACGCCCGCGCGCAAGTCATTGTAATCATTCACCCATCAGCGTTTGTCCACCGTGGACAGGGTCAGACCACCGCCCGCCGGTACAGATGCCAGGTCGCATGCCCCAGGACCGGCAGCACCACCACCAAGCCCAGCAGGAACGGCAGGATCCCCAGCACCAACCCCCCAGCGACAATCAGTCCCCAGGTGGCGATCACCACCGGATTCTCCCGCGCGACCTGGACCGAGGTCATCACCGCGACCGGCAGCGTCACGTTCCGGTCCAGCAGCAGCGGGAACGAGACCACGCTGATCGCCAGCACCGCCACCGCCAACAGGAACCCGACCCCGGTCCCCACCACGATCATCACCCAGCCCGCCGGGGTCGACACCGCCTCGGCCAGCAAGGCGCCGATGCCCATCACCCGCTCCGTCCCCAGGGTCGACGCATGGATCGCGTCGGCGATCAAGAGCCAGGCCATGAAGATCACCGCGTTGAACAGGCTCAGCATGAGGATGCGCGGGAAGCGTGGATTCCGCAGCACGTCGAACATCGCGCCCCAGCTGACCTCTGCCCCAGCCTCACGCCGCCGGCTGAGTTCGTAGAGCCCCAGCGCCGCCACCGGCCCGACCAGGGCAAAGCCGGACAGGACCGGGAACAGAAGGTGGTTGAGGTTGCCCTGGCTGGCCAGTGCCAGCAGCACCGCCCCCATCGCGGGATACAGCATGCAGGCGAACATCACGTCCGACCGCATCGCAGCCAGGTCGTCCCACCCCTTGCGCAGGGCCTCGCGCAGGTCACCCGTACCCAGCGCCCTGGTCTCGGGCCGCAGGGTCGGATCGGCCGACGCATGCGCCGCGATATCGGTCGCATAGCCCGCGGCCGAGCCGAGAGCACCAAAGGTCCAGGACAGGGGGTTTCCAATCGTCTTCGGCATCAGGGGTCCTCCCGCAAAGGGGACGCCCGGCTGGTCCTGCCTGGGGACGTCCCAGTGGCAACGACGGCAAGCACGAATTGTTGGTGATAGAAGCCTACCACGAAACCCGTCGCAATACAGTCACGGATTGGTGCGGCCTCGCCCGGTTGACTTTCCGGGCAAAGCGGCAGACGGGTTTGTCCTTATTCAACTGCGATTTTTTAGGACCAGATCACATGCCACCCAAACTCCAATCGCCTTTGGCCCAGCTTGTCGACCGCGCCCGTCTGGCGCACGATCGTTTCATGAATGCCGACGCTTCCGGGTCCTTTGCACTGAATCCACAGACGGTCGACTTCTCGATCATGACCCCGTTCGGTGGCGCCACAACGGGCGGCATCGATTGGTCCGCTGACCAGATCGCGGCGATGTCGCGCCGGTTCTTGCGGGCGGATACCAGCTTCGAGCTTCTCTCCAGCCATGCCACGCCCGACATGATCGTTTTGGTCGCCATTGAGCGGGCCCATGGCGTTATCGGCAACTTGACCGAGCAGGACTGGTCCCTGCGCGCGACGCTGGTGTATCAGCGCTTTGGCGAGGAATGGCGGCTGGCCCATCGCCATGCAGACCCGATCGTTGCGCCCATCTCGCTTGATCAATTGGCCACCATCGCGCGAGGTGCGGTCGCGCCGAAACCCGCCGTCTGACCCGCTACCGTTCGGTCAGCTTCAGCTCGATCCGCCGGTTCTGCGCGAGTGAGGCCTCGTCATCGCCCAGGGCGACGGGCCGATACTCGCCAAAGCCCGTCGCCGCCATCCGGTCGGGCGGAAAGCCCAGCTCGTTCTGCATGTAGCGGACGACCGACAGCGCGCGGGCCTGGCTAAGCTCCCAGTTGTCGGCAAAGGCCGCGCCCGGGTTGATCGGCACGTTGTCGGTGTGCCCGTCGACCCGGATGATCCAGTCGATCCCCTCGGGGATTTCGCCCCGGATCTCGTCCAGGATCTGCACCACACCGGCGATCTGCGCCCGCCCTTCGGGGGCAAGATCGGCGGACCCGGCCGAAAACAGCACCTCGGAGGAGAAGACAAAGCGGTCCCCCACCACCCGCACGCCCTCGCGCCCCTGCAGAAGGGTCGACAGCTGGCCAAAGAACTCTGACCGGAACCGGGCGAGGTCCAGGTTTTCTGCAGCCAGCCGCGCGGCTTCGGCGGCCTCAAGCTCGGCCCGCTTGCGCTGTTCGGCGGCGACCTGGGCGAGGGCCGCGTTCAGGTCATTGCCCAGCGTTTCCAACTGCACCTTGGCGGCCTCGTCCCTGGCCCGGGCCTCATCCAGCACCGATTGCAGACTGCCAAGCTGGCTGCGCAGCGCGGCAACCTGCTGGTTCAAAAGCTCGACCTCGCGCGCAGCGGCCAGCACCTTTTCCTGTTCGGCCAACAGGGCCGCTTCGGCCGCAGCCAGGACGGCCTCCTTCTCGGTCGCGCCCTTCGCGGCCTCGGTCCGCGCGGCGGCCAGAAGGGTCAGCGTCTCCTCTGCCTTCTTCCGCTCTTCCTCCAGCGCCAGGGTCATCGCGGTCAGTTCGGTGTCGGCATTCGCCAGCCGGTCGCGCAGCGCCTGCAAGGCTGCCGCATCGGCCAGACGTGCCGCTTCGGCCTCGGTCACCTGCTCTTGCGCGGCCTTCAGCGCAGCCGCATCCGTAGCGCCCTTGGTCTTTTCCTGCGCCAGCAGCGCCTCCAGCGCGTCGCGGCGGGCGGCGGCAAGGCGGGCGGCCTCGGCATTGGCGTCGACCTCGTCCCGCGCCTTGGCGAGCGCCAGCGCCATCGCTTCGGCCTCGCTGACCAGTTTCGCACGGGCCGCTTCCAGATCGGCAACCGAGGCGGTCAGCCGCTCGGCCTCGCCCCGCGCCGTGTCGCGTTCGACCAGAAGCGCGGCCACCTGCGTCTCGAAATCGGTGATCCGGCTTTTCGCCGTGGCCAGTTCGCCTTCCCGCGCCGTCAGGTCCGCGGTTAGTGAAGCGATCAGCCCGGCCTGCCGCTCGCCCTCGGCCAAGGCGGTGCTGAGGCCCGCTTGCAGTTCGGCCACCCGCGCCTCAAGGTCGGTCGCCTTGGCCTGCTCCAGCCCCAGGGCATCGGCGAGCTGCGCGACCTGGGCGGTCAGGGCGTCAAGTTCGGTGTCCTGCGTGGTGATCGTGTCGCGCAGGACCGATTGCATGACGGTGAAGATGGTCAGGACGAACATCAGCACCATCAGAAGCGTGGTCACCGCATCGACGAAGCCCGGCCAGATGATGCTGCTGTCCCGGCGGCGGGTCCGTGCAACCATCTCAGGCCCGCCCGGCGCTGCGACCCAGCTGGCGGATGGCCGAGGTCAGCTGTCCAATGTCGGTCTTGAGGTCGGTCAGCGTTTCCTGCCGTCCGGCAGCCATCTCTTCCAGGATGCGCAGAAGCTGCACGTCGATCGACCGCAGCCGCATCCGGCTTTCCGGGTCGCTGCCGCCGCCCGCCTCTCCGGTCTGCAGCGCGGCCAAAAGCTTCTCCTGCCCCTCGGCGATCCGGCGCAAGAGCGCAGCCTGACCGCGTTCCGAATCGATCCGATCCGTCAGCGAGGTGATCGCGGTAACCAGTTCGCTGATCTTCATCTCGGTCTGGAAGCGGCTGTTTTCGGTCTGCGACTGCAGGGCCTGCAGCTCCTCCAACTGCTGCGCCATGTGGTCAACCAGAAGGCCCAGAGCGTTCTGGTCAGCGCTTTCGCCGTCGCCCGCATAGCCAAGCCGGGTGATCGAGGAGAGCCACTCCTCCAGCTCGCGGATGAACCGGTTCTGGCCGTGCCCGGCGAACAGTTCCAAGAGGCCAAGGACCAGCGACCCCGCAAGGCCCAGAAGCGAAGAGGAGAACGCCGTCCCCATCCCGCCCAGCTGGCTTTCGAGGCCCCCCATCAGCTTGCCGAAGACATCCAGCCCGCTTTCGCCTTCCTGCGGGGCCAGCGACCGGATGGTCTCGACCACGGCGGGGACGGTGGTCGCCAGGCCCCAGAAGGTGCCAAGCAGACCCAGGAAGACCAGGAGGTTGATCAGATAGCGCGTGATGTCGCGCGCCTCGTCGATCCGCTGGACGACCGATTCCTGGATGGACCGGGACGAAGAGGCCGAAATCGTCATCCGGGCCGAGCGTGAGCGGAGGAGGGCCGCCAGCGGGGCCAACAGGCGCGGCGGGCTGGCGTCTTCGGTGCCCGGGGTGCCGCGGACGAAGTTCTCGATCCAGTAGACCGATTGCGCCAGGATCCAGACCTGCCAGAAGCAGGACAGGACGCCGAACAGGAAGACCAGCGCGATGACGCCGTTCAGGATCGTGTTGGCGCGCAGGATGTCGACGATCTGCGCGTGGATCAGCCAGGCCCCGCTGCCGACCAGGGCGCAGACCAGAAGCATCGTGGTGATCGCCCGGATCGGTTGCGAGAAGGTCGTCGAAACCTCGGCCGCCCGCTGGTCAATATGGGACATGTTTGTCCTCTGTCTGTCCTCTGGTCCCTGCTCTTGCCGGCAAGACTATCAGGATGGCGGAATCTGCCAAGCAAAAGGTCAGGTCAGCTCGCGCACCCGGGCGGCCAGCCATTCCAGATCGGGGTCGCCGATGCCAAGGTCGGCCAAGTGCGCGGCGGTGGACCAAAGGTAATCCCGATTAGCGCCCCGCCCGCCATGGGCGCGGGCGATGATATGCGCCTGTTCCTCGTGATCCAGCTGGCAGTACTGCGAGTGGTCGGGGTCGATGACATAGGCCAGGGCGTCAAGCGGACCGACATCGGTAACGACGGGCAGGGTCAGCTCCAGATAGGCAGAGGAAACCAGCTCGCGTTCCCGCAGAGCTGACAGGGTTGCGGCCTCATGCCCGGGGGTGACGCGAAAAGCGACGCCGGTGCAGGTCGCGCCCTCGGCCCGGTCCAGCGCCAGCACCAGCCCTGGGCTGTCGACCGTGCCGCGATGGTGGATCGACCGCATGCAGAAACTGCGATGCCAGCCGTCCAGACGCGCGATGCGGCGTTCTGCGACCGGAAAGCCCGGGTCCCAGATCAGCGATCCGTAGCCGAAGACCCACAAGGTCGTGTGCATGTCTGGTCCTGTTGCGTTTCGCCCTGTAAACACCGGGCCACAGGCAATGAAAAGGGCCGGTCGATGCGCAAGCTTTTGTTTCTCATCCTCTTGGGCGCGGGGCTCTGGTCGGGCTACTGGTTCGTCGGCGCAGGCGCGATCCGGCAGGGGGTCGAGGACGGATTCGCGGGTGCCGTAACGCAGGGGCTGGTGGCCGAAAAGTCCGCACTGACGGTCACAGGTTTCCCGAACCGCTTCGACGTGACGGTCGAGGGGCTGCAGTTGTCCGACCCATCGCAGACCTTCGGCTGGAAGGCGCCCTTCGTCCAGGTCTTTGCGATGACCTGGAAACCTTGGCACGTGATCGCGGCCTTCCCGCCGGACCAGCAAGTGACCGTCCCTGGCCAAGAGATCGACATCGCTTCCGAAGGCCTGAAGGCCAGCTTCCGCGCCAGACCCGCGACCGACCTGCCGCTCGCCGCCATCGTTCTGGAAGCCAATCAACTGGCCGCGACGTCATCCGCAGGCTGGACGGCAGGCACGGGGCGCAGCGTGATCTCGTTCAGCGCCGACGAAGAGGTTGAGGGGGCGGGTGACGCCCCGAACACCTATCTCTTCGCCGCCGACCTGGCCCAGATCGCGCCTGATCCCGCCTTCCTTGCCGCCGTGCAATCCGTGACGATCCCGGACCTGCCCGCCTCGGACCTGCCCGCCACCATCGAAGGCCTCCGCACCGGAATCTACCTCACCTTCACTGCGCCGCTTGACCGCCACGCGGGTGAAACGCGGCCGCTGTTGACCAAGATCGACATCAGTCGCTTCAACCTCACCTGGGGCCAGCTGTCCGCCACCGCGAAGGGCATCGTCGCGGCTGACGACCAGGGCTTTGCTGCCGGCGAAGTCACGGTCGAGGTCACCAACTGGAACCGCCTCCCCGCCCTCCTGGTCGCCGCCGGGGCCATCACGCCCGAGGCCGCCCCCACCGTCGCGCGCGGCATGCAGGCCTTGGCCGCGCAGTCACCGGACCTTTCCATCCTGTCCCTGAAACTGACGCTTGCCGAGGGCCGGATGAGCTTTGGCCCCTTCCCCCTTGGCCCGGCCCCCCTGATGGTGCCGCCCTCCGGCTAACGGCAGTAGGCGCCGCCCTTCCGGGCCGAGGTGTCGAAGTGGAAATGGTCCTCGTGATACCCATCCGACCCCGGGCCTAGCGTGGTCTTGAAGTACCCGCAGGCCGCTTTGTAGATGCGCCGTAGCAGCCTGTTGTAGTTCTGTGACACGGTCAGCACCTTGCCGTTCGACAGGATGAAGGCCGAGATATCGACCGCACGTCCCTTGCCATGCTCGCTGATCTTCGCGCCCTTCACGTTGTTGCGGCTGCGGCAGATGTAATGCGCGGCAATCTGCAACTCGACCAGCTTGCCGTCAAAGGCGGGCTGCGCGACCTCATCCACCCAGGAATTCAGCGCCTTGGCGATGGAACAATCGACCGTCGCGGGCTGGCTTAACCGGACCCCGGCGACCGAGGTGACGCGCACCGGGTCCTCGACGCCGCAGCCTTTCACCTTGGAGGTGATCCGCGCGATCTCTTCGCCCTTGATCGCCGCCACGCCGCAGACCGACCCGGCGCGTGAGGCCTTCTCGCGCCGCTTCTTCCGCTCTTCCTTGCGGGTCGGCGGCGGGATCGCGGCCAGGTCGATCTCGTCCTCGGGCGCGGGCGCGGCAAGATCCAGTCCCGGCGCGTTCGAGGCCGCCTTCAACCCCGCCAGTCGCGCAGTCAGGGCCTTGGGTCGGGCTAGGGGGCGCAGGGAGCGCAGCATCGCATCAGGCGGGACGTCTTCCGCCACTGCCGCTTGCGCAGCCACCGGGGCCAGGGCCGCCGCCTGGGACTGCAGGTCACCCGTCGGCTGCGGCAGGACAACCGCTTCGCCCAGCCGAGGGTTGGCCACGGGCCGCAGGGATCGGTCGATCTCTTGCGCAACGGCGGCCTGCGCCAGGCAGAGGCCCAGCAGCAGACACAAGCGCCGCAGCGCCGTCACCGGTTGGCCCCCGAAGGCGCCGCGCGACCGAAATCCGGCGCGGCCGTATCCTGCCCCGCCTCGATGATGCCCCGGCGAATGGCGCGGGTGCGGGTGAAATAGGCGTGCAGATGATCACCATCCCCCATCCGGATCGCCCGCTGCAGCACGAACAGCTCTTCGGCAAAGCGGCCAAGGATATCCAGCACCGCGTCCTTGTTGGTCAGGAACACGTCGCGCCACATCACCGGGTCGCTTGCGGCAATCCGGGTGAAGTCCCGGAACCCCGAGGCGGAATACTTGATGACCTCCGACTGCGACACCCGCCGCATGTGATCGGCTACACCCACCATCGTGTAGGCAATCGCATGCGGCACGTGGCTCACGACCGCCAGCACCAGGTCATGGTGGTCGACATCCATCTCGTCGACATTCGCGCCCATCGCTTCCAGTGCCGACCGCAGCTTGGCCACCGCGCCAGCATCCGCATCCGGCGCAGGGGTCAAGAGCCACCAGCGGTTCTGGAACAGCGTGGCGAAGCCCGACCGCGGGCCGGAATACTCCGTCCCTGCCAGCGGATGGCCCGGGATGAAATGCACCCCCGCAGGCACATACGGTGCGACCGCATCCACGACCGCCCGCTTGACAGAGCCTACGTCCGTCACAGTGGCCCCCGGAGCCAGATGCGGCCCGATCTCGGCGGCAATCGCTTCCATCGCGCCGACCGGCACCGCCAGCACCACCAGGTCCGCGCCCTTGACCGCCTCGGCCGCCGTCTCGGTCACCCGGTCGCAGAACAGCTCCTTCGCCACCGCCCGCGTTTCGGCCGACTTGGCGTAACCCACGATCTCACCGGCCAGCCCACCCGCCCGCATCGCATGCGCCATGGACGAGGCGATCAGCCCCAGACCGATCAGGGCGACGCGCTGGTACATCATTTCGCACCCTTGAACTGCGCCACTGCATGGGCGACCTGGCGGCAGGACGCCTCATCGCCGATGGTGATCCGCAGGCAGTGCGGCAGCTTATAGCCCGCCACCCGCCGCACGATCAGGCCCTGCTTCTGCAGGTGGGCATCGCAGGCCTCTGCCTCTTCCTGGCTGGCGAACCGCGCAAGGATGAAGTTCGCCAGCGAGGTGTCCGACGGCACCCCAAGTTCGGCCAGCGCATTGGCCAGCCACGAGCGCATCCGGCTGTTTTCCGCCCGGCAGTGGGCAAGATAGGCCTGATCCCGCACGGCGGCCTCGGCGGTTTCCAGCTGGGTCGACGACAGGTTGAACGGCCCCCGGATGCGGTTCAGGACGTCGATGACGTGCTTCGGGCCATAGCCCCAGCCGATCCGCAGCCCACCCAGCCCGTAGATCTTGGAAAAGGTCCGGGTCATCACCACGTTGTCGCGCGCATCGACCAGCGCCGCGCCGCCGTCATAGCCCTCGACATATTCCGCATAGGCCCCGTCCAGCACCAGCAATGCCTGCGGCGGCAGGTTTTCGGCCAGCCGCGCGATCTCGGCTGGCGAAATCATCGTGCCGGTGGGGTTGTTCGGATTGGCGATGAAGACAAGCTTTGTGCGCCGGTTGCAGGCGGCCAGGATCGCATCCACATCCGCCGTCCGCTCACGCTCCTGCACCTCGACCGGGGTTGCACCCACGGCCATGGTCGAGATGCGGTACATCAGGAACCCATGCTCGGTGAACACCACCTCATCCCGCGGCCCGGCATAGGCCTGGCAGAGGAAGGTGATGATCTCGTCTGACCCCGCCCCGCAGATGATGCGGGAGGCGTCCAGCTTGTGCACCTCGGCAATCGCCGCGCGCAGGTCGGCGTGGTCGGTGTTGGGATAGCGGTGCAGGCTGTGAACGGTGCGCGCAAACGCCTCTTTCGCCTTGTCCGACGGCCCGAACGGGTTCTCGTTCGACGACAGCTTCACGACATTCGCCACGCCCGCCACATGCGCCTTGCCGCCCTCGTAAAGGGCGATGTCAAGGATACCTGGCTGCGGCTTGATCTGGTCGTTCATCTGGACCCCCCGGTTGAGGACGCTTTACCCGCCAAAACCGCTTTAGACCAGAGGCTTCCACCCAGAGTGGCGGTTCGCCTCACACGGCAAGGAAGTTGGTGAACTGCCAGGGGTCTTCGTCGTCGCGATCTTCGGCAAAGCTGTTGATCCGGTTCTGGATCGGGGTCCAGTCAGTGTAATGGCACTCGATCCGGCCCAGATAGGGGCGCTGGACCTCCAGGCAGCGGACATGGTCCATCTCGTCGGCCTCGACGAAGCCCTCGTTCGGGTTCTCTGCCGCCCAGACCATCGCCGCCAGCACGGCGGATGTCACCTGCATCCCAGTGGCGTTCTGGTAAGGCGCCAGCCTGCGCGCGTCCTCACACGCCAGCCGCGAGCCGTACCACATTGCGCCCTTGGCATGGCCGTAGAGGAACACCCCCAGGTCATCCCCGCCCGCCACGATCTCCTCGGCCGTCAGGATATGCTGTTCCGCCTGGCGCTTGCCGGCGCCGTTCATCTCGTGCAGCGAAAGGATCGCGTCGTTGCAGGGATGGTAGGCGTAATGGCAGGTCGGTCGGTAGACCGCCTTCGCGCCGTCCCAGACGGTGTAGTAATCCGGGATCGACAGCGCCTCGTTGTGGGTGATGACATAGCCGAACTGCGGGCCCACATCCGGGCACCAGGACCGCACGCGGGTATCCGCGCCGGGCCGGTCAATCCAGATCGCATAGCCCGGCCCGTGGTCGAAGGCATGGCCGTTCGGGGGGAGCTTCTTCTCGTGCGTGCCCCAGCCAAGTTCCGCCGGCTGATAGCCTTCGGAGAGCAACCCATCCACAGACCAGGTGTTCACAAAGACCCCCAGCGGCTTGGCCTTGGCCGAAACCTGGGTATCCCGCTCGGCCACATGGATGCCCTTGACCCCCAGCCCCTGCATCAGCGCCGCCCAATCCCCGCGCGACTTCGGATCGGCCTTGACGCCGGTATCCGCCGCCAGCCGGAGCAGCGCCTCTTTCAAAAGCCAGCTGACCATCCCCGGGTTCGCCCCGCAGCACGACACCGCCGTCGGCCCGCCGACATAGGCCTTCCCCAGCTCCCGCACGCGTTCCCGCAGCGGATAGTTCGTCCGGTCGGCATTCGGCAGCGAGGACCCGAAGTAGAACCCCGGCCAGGGCTCCACCACCGTGTCGATGTACTGGACCCCCATCTTCTGGGCGAGCTTCATCAGCTCGATCGAATCCACGTCCACCGAAAGGTTGACGATCATCCCCCGCCCCGCCGGGAACAGGCTGCGCAGCACTTCGGCGAAGTTCTCTGCCGTCAGCGCCACCTGCAGATGCCGGATGCCGTGGTCGCGCAGGATATGCGCATATTCATCCGTCGGCTCGATGACCGTAAAGTGCTCCCGCTCGAACCCGATATGCCGTTCGATCAAGGGCAGCACGCCCCGCCCGATCGAACCGAATCCGATCATCACCAGCGCGCCGTCCACGCGCGCATGCACCGGGTAGGTCATGGCTCTCTCCTTACTTGTAGGTCCTGGCCTGCAGCCAATCCATCAGCGCCATCAGCACGCCCGAGACCACAAAGGTCAGATGGATCACCACCAGCCAGTACATCTCGGTCTCGCCGAAGGTCGTCGCGGTATCCAGGTCGCTGATCTCCATGAACCGCTTCAGGAGATGGATCCCCGAGATCGCCACGATCGACGCGATCAGCTTCATTTTCAGCCCGCCGAAATCGACCTTGCCCATCCAGCCCGGCCTGTCATCGCCCACGTCGATGTCGAACTTCGACACGAAGCTCTCGTAGCCCGAGAACATCACGATCAGCAGCAGGTTCGCCGCCAGCGTCAGGTCGATCAGCGTCAGCGCCACCAGGATCATCCCTTCGGCCGTCAGGTCCAGCACCTGCGGCAGGTAGTAGAACAGCTCCTTGACGAAGATCACCGTCAGCATCCCCAGCGTCACCACCAGGCCCAGGTACATCGGCGCCATCAGCCAGCGGCTGGCGAAAAGGCCCTTCTCGAACGTCGTCTCGACCAAATTCTTGTCGCTCATCACCCGCTCCCGGAAACGCAAAGGGCCGCACCTTTCACGGCACGGCCCAGGATCGTAGGGTGCGCTACAGCGCACTGCAACCTTAGTTCTTCGCGTAGTATTCCACGACCAGGTTCGGTTCCATCTGCACCGGATAGGGCACGTCGCCCAGGCCCGGGGTGCGGACGAACTTGGCCGTCAGCTTGTTGTTGTCGACTTCCAGATAGTCCGGAACGTCACGCTCGGTCAGAGCGATGGCTTCGGTAATCGCGGCCATCTGCTTGGACTTCTGGCGCACTTCGATCACGTCGCCTTCCGACACGCGATAGGATGCGATGTTCACACGCTTGCCGTTCACCAGGACGTGGCCGTGGTTGACGAACTGGCGGGCGGCGAAAATGGTCGGGACGAACTTGGCGCGGTAGACCACCGCGTCCAGGCGACGCTCCAACAGGCCGATCAGCATCTCGCCGGTGTCGCCGCGGACGCGCTCGGCTTCGGCATAGATCTTGCGGAACTGCTTTTCGGTCAGGTCGCCGTAGTAGCCCTTGAGCTTCTGCTTGGCGCGCAGCTGCGTACCGAAGTCCGACAGCTTGTTCTTCCGGCGCTGGCCGTGCTGGCCCGGGCCATATTCACGCTTGTTGATCGGGGACTTCGGACGGCCCCAGATGTTCTCGCCCATGCGGCGGTCGATCTTGTACTTGGCAGAGGTGCGTTTGGTCACCGCTGATCTCCTTCTATGGTGCCGCGCGGGGCGGCGATGAAGGGCGTTGTCCTCTCCGGGTCTCCCCGGCGACAGGCATCCCCTTGCAGGGGCCACCAACACCAATGAAAAGCCCCGGAATCGCTTCCGGGACGGGCGGCTTATACAAGGGAAACCGGGGGAGTCAACAGCAGGTCCCCCACCGCGCAAGCCTGGGCCCGACCCTGCCCGCAAAAGGGGTATTCCCGGAAGCGCGGGCATTCGTCACCATGGCCCGGCGGAATCGGCTAAGCCTTCTGGCGGGAATCGGCGGATGAACCTGGACCTTCAGCGGCAGGCGGTGATCGTCACCGGGGCGGCAAGCGGCATCGGTGCGGCCATCGCCCGGATGCTGGCGGCCGAGGGCGTGGGCGCCCTGCTCCTGACCGACCGCGATGCATCGGGGCTTGCCCGGATCGGCGACGAGCTTTCCCCGACCACCGCCGTCCAGACCATCGTCGCCGACCTGACCGACACCGCCGCCCCCGCCACGATTGCAGACGCCGCGCGCAGGGCCTTTGGCCGGATCGACGGGCTGGTGAACGCGGCGGGCCTGACCACCCGGGCGTCCTTCGTGACCGGCACAGCCGAGACCTGGGACCAGCTCTTTGCCGTCAACGCCCGCGCCGGGTTCCTGCTGATGCAGGCCGCCATCGCCGACATGCGGGGGCGCGGCGCGGCAGGGGCCATCGTCAACATCCTGACAATGAACGCCCATTGCGGCATCCCGGACCTGGCGATCTATGCGGCCTCCAAAGGGGCGATGGTCACCCTGACCAAGAACGCCGCCAACGCCCACATGGCCGACCGCATCAGGGTCAACGGCATCAACCTGGGCTGGGTCGCCACGGAAACCGAAGACCGGCTTCAGACCGCGCTTCTGGGACCGGACTGGGAGGCGAAGGTCGCCGCTACCGAGCCGCTGGGTCGGCTCGTCACCGCCGAAGAATGCGCCCGGCTGGCGGCGTTCCTCTTGTCCGATGCCTCGACCCCGATGAGCGGGGCGATCATCGACTTCGAGCAGCGGGTGGCAGGCGCGCGATGACCGAGGCAGGCCCGCCCCGCGATTTCGAGGCCTTGCGCATGGCGCTGGTCGCCCGCTCCGACCGTCTGTCAAAGCGGCTGGCGCAGGTGGCGCAGTTCTGCTTGAACCACCCCGAGGAGGTGGCCGTTTCCACCCTCGTCCGCCTGGCGGACCTGTCCGACGTGCCCCCCGCCACGATCACCCGCTTTGCAAAGGAAATGGGCTTCCAGGGCTTTGCCGACCTGCAGCAGGTGTTCCGGGAACGGTTGCTTGGCCCGCGTCTGCCCTATGCCGAACGGGTCACTGGCGCGGGGGACAGTGACCTGGACCAGCCCGGGGTGGTGTTCGGCAGTTTCGTGCAGGCCGCCGTGCAGTCCCTCCTCCGCATCGAAGAGGCGCTGGACCGTGACCAGCTTGCGGCCTTCGTCGAGGTACTTGCCGCGACCGAGGTGGTCCATGTCGCAGCCGCGCGGGGGGCATTCGGTCTGGGGGCCTATACGGTTTATGGCCTCGGCAGCATCGGACGGCGAGCGCAGCTGATCGACAACCTCGGCGCCATGCGGGCAATGCAGGTGGCCGCGATGGGGCCAGGGGATACGCTGCTGGCGATGACCTTCGACGACTACACGCCCGAGACGGTAGAGGTCGTTCGAATGGCGGCAGCGCGGGGCAACCGGGTGCTGGTCATCACCGACAACGCGCTGTCACCCGTTGCGGGCCTTGGCACCCATGTCCTTTACGTCAACGAGGCGCGGCTTGGCCATTTCCGCAGCCAGGTCCCCGCTCTTGTCGTGGCGCAGGCGATGATCGTCGGGTTGGGCCACAGGCTCGGGGCGGTTGGGAATACCCAAAATCCCGGAAATGAAAAATCCGTTGCATCGACTCATCGCTTGGCCAAACATGACGGCAAGAACTCCGGGGGGAGGACGTCATGATGCACACTCGCTTTGACTTTGCGGGGGCCGAGGTTGTTGTCGTCGGCGCCAGCAAGGCGGGAATCGGTGCAGCCATTGCCCGGGCCTTCCAGGACGCGGGGGCAAAGGTGGCGATCACTGGGGCTGAACCCGAGCCCGCGCCCGAGGATGCGGCGCGCTTTGCCTACACCCAGCTGGACGTGACCGACGGGGTGGCCGTCCGGGACTTCGCCGCGAAGCACGACAAGGTCGACGTGTTGGTCAACTGCGCCGCGATCACCGCGCGGGGTGAGGAGATGGCGCCTGACTTCTTCGCCCATGTGGTCAACGTGAACCTGCACGGTACCTTCCGCATGGCCGAGGCGTTCCATTCCCAACTCAAGGCCGCAAAGGGGGCGCTTATCAACATCGCCTCGATGTACGCGATGTTCGGTAGCCCGAAGAACCCGGCCTATGGCGCGTCGAAGGCCGCCGTGGTGCAGTTGACGAAGTCGCTGGCGATTGCCTGGGCCGGGGATGGCATCCGGGTGAATGCCGTCGCGCCGGGGTTCATCGTCACCCAGCAATCTGCCCGCAGCCGGACCGACCCGGTGCATGTCGCCAACGTCTCGGCCCGCACGCCCATGGGCCGTTGGGGCGAGCCTCAGGACATCGCCGGGCCGGTCCTGTTCCTGGCCTCGGATGCGGCGGGCTTCATGACCGGCACCTGCCTTGCCATTGATGGGGGATATTCCGTTGTCTGACCTTTCCAGCATCGGCGCCGCCGTCATCGGCACCGGCTTCATCGGCGCGGTGCACCTCTCCACCCTTCGCCGCCTCGGCATCCCCATCGTCGGGGTCCTTGGCTCCAGCGCCGCGCGAGGGGCGGAGCGTGCGCGCGCGCTTGGTGTGGCAAAGGCCTATTCGTCGCTGGATGAACTCCTCGCCGACCCGGGCGTGCAGGTGGTCCATGTCACCTCGCCCAACGTTGCGCACTACCCGCAGGTCAAGGCGATCCTCGCCGCCGGAAAGCACGTCATCTGCGAAAAGCCGCTGGCCATGACCTCGACCCAGTCGGCCGAGATGGTGCAGATGGCCCGCGCGAGCGGAAAGGTCGCGGCGGTCTGCTACAACACCCGCTTCTACCCGCTGAACCAGCACGCCCACGGGATGATGAAGGCTGGCGACCTTGGCGACCTGCGCCTCATCACCGGCCATTTCCACCAGGACTGGCTGGCCAAGGACACTGACTGGAACTGGCGGCTGGAGGCGTCCGAGGGCGGGCCGCTGCGGTCGGTCAGTGACATCGGCACGCATTGGGTGGACCTGACGAACTTCATCACCGGCCAGAAGCCCGTAGCGGTGATAGCGGAACTGGCGACCTTCATCAAGGAACGCCAGAAACCCACCGGCCCGGTCGAAACCTTCACTGCCACCAAGGGCCCGACCGAGACGCGCAAGATCGAAACCGACGACGCGGCGACCATCCTGCTGCGCTACGGCAACGGCGGGCGGGGGATGATGTCGACGAGCCAGGTCAGCCACGGTCGCCGGGGGCTCCTCTCCTGGGATATCTCCGGCTCCAAGGCCTCCGCCGCCTGGTCCGCCGAACACCCCGAGGACCTGTGGATCGGCCACCGCGAGGGGCCGAACCAGATCCTCCTCCGCGACCCGTCGCTCATGAACCCCACCGGCACCGCCGCCGCCTTCATGCCCGGCGGCCACCCGGAAGGCTTCGCCGACACCTGGGCCGCCTTCTTTACGCAAGTCTACCGCGACGTGGCGCGCGGGGGCCGGGGGAAAGACTCCACCTGGGCCACCTTCGACGACGGCCACTACGAGATGCTCTTCTGCGACGCGGTCCTTGCCAGCGCCGCAAGCGGAACCTGGGTCAATGTGGGATAAGACATGAAACTTGGCATCCTCACCGCCCCCTTCCCCGACACGCCCCTTGAGGCCGTCACCGACTACGCCGCCAGCGCGGGCTTCGAGGCGCTGGAAATCGCCTGCTGGCCACAAGCCGGGGGCGAAAAGCGCCGCTATGCCGGGACCGCGCACCTGCCGATCGAGGACATGACCGCCGCGCGCGGCAGCGAGATCATGGGGATGCTGAAGGCCAAGGGCCTGAGTGTCTCGGGCCTAGGCTACTACCCGAACCCGCTCCATTCTGACGCGGGCCACCGGGACGCTGTCATCAGCCATCTGAAGAAGGTCATCACCGCCGCCAGCCTGATGGGCATCAAGGTGGTGAACACCTTTGTCGGCGGTGACCGGACACTGACCGTCGACCAGAACTGGACCCGCGCCACCGAGATCTTCGCCCCCATCGTCGCCCATGCCAGGGACAAGGGCGTCACGCTTGCTTTCGAGAACTGCCCGATGATCTTCAGCCACGACGAATGGCCGGGCGGGCACAACATCGCTTACTCGCCCAAGGTCTGGCGGCGCATCTTCGACACCTGGGGAGATGCCGTGGGGATGAACTACGACCCCAGCCACCTTGTCTGGCAGATGATCGACGCCGCCCGCTTTGTCCGCGAATTCGGCCCCCGCATGGTCCACGTCCACGCCAAGGACCTGATGATCGACCGCGACGGGCTTTATGACCACGGGATCATGTCGCTGGGGATGGGATGGCAGATTCCACGGATGCCGGGCCTTGGCGAAGTCGACTGGCCGGATTTTTTCGCGAATCTCTATCGCGCGGGCTACGATGGCCCCATCATCATCGAACACGAGGACCGGACCTTCGAAGGCACCGATGATAAGGTGAAACGAGGCTTCGCACTGGCCAGGGACGTCCTGCGCCCCTTCGTCAAATAGAACGACCAACGACAACCAACGATCTGGGAGGATCACGATGAAACGACTGTTGCTTGGAACCGCCCTTGCCATGGGTCTGGCCGGGATGGCCGCCGCCGAGGGCTACAAGATCGGCGTCTCGAACACCGTGCAGGGGAACGGCTGGCGCGAACAGATGGTCTGCGCGATGAAGGCCGAGGCACTGGCCTCGGGCAAGGTCGAAAGCCTGAACATCGCCCACCGCAACACTGACGCGGCAGGTCAGCTGGAAGACATCCGCAACCTGATCCAGGCGGGCGTCAATGCGATCGTCGTGAACCCCGCGAACGCCGACGGCATCAACGCCGCGATCAAGGAAGCGACCGACGCGGGCATCGTCGTGGTGGCCGTCGACCAGGCGGTGACCGAGCCTTCGGCTTACATCCTGTCGAACAACCAGGAAGAGTACGCCTACCTCGGCGCGAAGTGGCTGTTCGAACAGATGGGCGGCAAGGGCGCCGTCGTCTATATGCGGGGGGCCGCGGGTGCCGGCGCCGACAACGACCGCGACAAGGGCTTCAAGCGGGCGATGGCCGAGTTCCCGGAGATCACCGTCGCGCAAGAGGTCTTCACCGGCTGGCAGCAGGACCAGGGCAAGCAGCAGATCAACGACATCATCGCGGCGGGCGTGCCGTTCCAGGGCATCTGGACCTCTGGCATCGACAACGTGATCGTTGATGCGCTGGTCGAAGCAGGCGCGCCGATGGTCCCGGTCGTCGGCGCGGACAACGCTGGCTTCGTCGGCCAGCTGTCCAGCGTCGAGGGCTTGATGGGCGCTGCCGTCACCAACCCCGGCTCGGTCGGCGGCGCGGGCGTGGCGCTGGCGATCCAGATCCTCGACGGCAAGATGCCGGCCGAGAAGACCGTGCTGGTGAACCCGGAGCTGTGGGAGAACGTGACCGACGAGGGCAAGGCCAAGCTTGCCGCCGCCGCGAACCCGAACCTGTCGCCTGAATGGCCGGTCTCAGTCTCGATCCCCGGCTGGACGAACTACTCGATGGACCAGATCATCGCCTGCAAGGGCCCGGGCGAATAAGCCCCGTCGCCTGATCCATTGCTGCCCCCGGATACCTTCCGGGGGCCGCCTTCCCATACCCGAAAGCCTGCCATGCCGGATGCCCCCTCCGACGCCGTTCTCGACGCCACGGGAGTCGCCAAGCGCTTCGGCGCGGTCCAGGCCCTGAAGAACGCTTCGCTGCAGGTGAAGGCGGGGCAGGTCGTGGCCCTGATGGGCGCGAACGGGGCGGGGAAGTCCACCTTCGTCAAGATCCTGACCGGCGTCCTCAAACCCGACTCCGGCCATGTGAAGATCAAGGGCCGCGACAGCACCGTGGCCAACCCCGCCGGGGCCCGGCGCTGGGGCCTTGTCCCGGTCTACCAGGAGCCGTCCCTCATCCCCGACCTCTCGGTCCTCGACAACCTCCGCCTCGGCGACACGCCGGTCGATCCCTTCCGCCACTGGGTCGCTGAACTGGGCCTCCCCGACCTCGACCCCGAGGCGGTGATCCGCTCCCTCCCCCTCGCTTCCCTCCGCATCGTCGACCTCGCCCGCGCGTTGGCTATCGAGCCCGACGTCCTCCTCCTCGACGAGTTGACCGCCGCCCTGCCAACCGACCTTGTCGAGCGCGTGCTGAAGACCGTCCGCGCCCAGGCCGACGCAGGCCGCTCCGTCGTCTATGTCTCGCACCGCTTCAACGAAATCGCCGCGATCTGTGACCGCGCCACGGTCCTGCGCGACGGCCTGACCGTCGGTGACGTCGCCATCGAACCCGGCATCGAGGAGCGCATCGTCGCGATGATGCTCGGCAGCACCGTCGCCGCAGCCGTGGCCGAGGACCGCCCGTTGAAGCCCGTCCCCACCACCGCCCCGCGCCTGCGGGTCCGCAGCCTCAAGACAGGCACCCGCCTCACCGACGTCTCCTTCGACCTCCACAAGGGCGAGGTCCTGGGCGTCGTCGCCCTCGAAGGCCAGGGGCAGGACGAACTCTTCGACGTCCTCGCCGGGAACCGCCGCGCCAGCGCCGGGACGGTCGAGGTCGACGGCACCCCCAAGACCTTCCACCACCCTGCCGACGCCATTGCGGCCGGCCTCACGCTCGTCCCCGGTGACCGCGCCCATGCGCTACTCATGTCCCGCTCCGTCCGCGAGAACATTGCCGTGCCGCTTCTGGCCCGCATCCGCAACTGGGGCGCGATCCGGATGGGCGAGGAAGCGACGAAGGTCGGCCAAGCCATCGAAACCCTGCAGATCGACACCCGCGCTCAAGGAGAGGTCCGCAGGCTCTCCGGCGGCAACCAGCAGAAGGTCACCATCGCCCGGTGGATCGCCAAGGGGGTACAGACGCTCCTCCTCTTCGACCCGACGCGCGGCATCGACATTCGCACCAAGCGGCAGATCTACGGCCTGGTCCGCGATCTCGCCGATCAGGGTGCCGCGGTCCTTTTCTACACCTCCGAACTTGCCGAAATTCGCCTCGCCTGCGACCGCGCCGTGGTGATCTTCAACGGCCGCGTGGTGGATGTGATCGACGCGCACGACGCCGACGAACCCACCCTGATGCGCGCCGCCTACGGCCTGACCGAGAAGGCCCCGGCATGAAGCGTTTGGCTTTCGTGACAGCCCCCCCACCCTCTCCCTCCCCCACATGGGGGGAGGGAAGCGCTTACCGCCAACCACAGCGCACACCGGAAACTCCAAGCGCCTCCCCTCCCCCCTGTGGGGAGGGGATGGGGGTGGGGGGCTCTGCCCGACACCCCGGAGTCCAGCCATGAAGCGCTGGATCGACGCCAACAGCTGGACCTTGGGGCTCGCCGTCCTCCTGGTGGCGCTCCTCCTCCTCACCAAGCTCATCCAGCCCGATTTCGGCGCCTCGGGCCTCGACAGCCTCGCCCGTGCAGCACTCCCCTTCGCGCTGGCGACCGTCGGCATGGCCATCGTCGTCATCGCCGGCGGCATCGACCTTAGCATCGCTGCGATGATGGCCGTCGCCAGCGTCACCGCCGCCGTGCTGATGGACGGCGCCACCGACGCGCAGTCCATCCCCATCGTGATCGGCGTCCTCCTCCTCGGCCTCCTCATGGGCACCATCAACGGCACCCTCATCGTCGTGACGAAAGTCCCCGACATCGTCGTCACCCTCGCCATGCTCTTCGTCTGGCAGGGCGTCGCCCTCCTGATCCTCAACGCGCCCGGAGGGTCCATCGCCCCCTGGCTCCGCTCCCTCATCACCGGCAGCTTCGGCCCCGACTGGCTCCCGCGAGCCATCGTCTTCCTCGCCGTCGTCACCGCCGTCATCTGGCTCCCCATCCGCCGCTCCAAGCTGGGCCTCCGCCTCTACGCCATCGGCTCCGACCCCCTCGCCGCCTTCCGCTCCGGCGTGCCCGTGGGGCAGACCCGCATCATCGCCTACGCCCTCTGCGGCCTCTTCGCCGCCCTCGGCGGCCTCTCCGTCTCCATGGGCACCGGCATCGGCGAGCCGATCCCCGGCCCCTACCTCCTCGCCTCCGTCGCCGCCGTCGTCCTTGGCGGCGTGGTCCTCGGCGGCGGACGCGGCGGCATCCTCGGCCCCATCCTCGCCGTCCTCATCCTGCGCACTGTGCGGTTGGACCTGACGCTCCTGTCGGTCGACCCCAACGTCGCCGCGATCATTGAGGGCACGATCATGGTCGTAGTCGTGATGTTCGGCGCGGTTCTGGCAACGCGGGCGAGGCGCACATGACGATGACTGACACCCCCACCGCGATGAACCGCCTTGGCCGCCTGATGGTGGACCGCCCGCTCCTGCCACTGATCGGCCTCCTGATCCTGCTCATCGCCGTGCTTGCGATCCTGAACCCCGGCGTCCTCAGCATGTTCTGGGTGTCGAACACGCTGAAGATCGCGATCCCCTTGGCCATGCTCGCCGCCTGCCAGACCATGACCATGCTGACCGGCGGCATCGACCTTTCCGTCGGCACTGCGGCCACCATCGCCGCCTACCTGACCGCGACCCTCGCCCCCCTGATCGGCGTCCCCCCGGCCATCGCGATTGCCATCGCCTCGGCCCTGGTCATTGGCCTCGTCAACGGCTTCGGCATCGCCATCTGCCGCGTCCACCCGCTGATCATGACGCTCGGCACCGCGCTGATCGCCACCGGCTGCCTCCTCGTCTACCAGCGCTATGTCATCGCGACCGGAGTCCTGATCCCCGACGCCCTCCTCTGGCTCGGGACCGGGCGCACCTGGGGCCTGCCGAACAGTCTCGCCCTCTTCATCCCCTTCGCGATCCTTGTCATCTGGGCCCAGCGCCGCACCGGCTTTGGCCGCCTCCTCTACGCCATCGGCGCGAATGAGGCCGCCGCGAGGCTCTCCGGAGTCCGCGTCTGGCAGGTCCACCTCACGCTCTACACCCTCTCCAGCCTGATCGCGGGGGTGACGGGCCTCCTCTACCTCGGCCAGATCAAGACCGCCTCGCTGTCGCTGGCACTCCCCCTCGACCTTCCTTCCGTCGCCGCAGCCGTCATCGGCGGCACCTCGATCTTCGGCGGGCGCGGGGGGTACGGCGGCACCATCGTCGGCGCGCTGATCCTGACCGTCCTGACCTCCATGCTGACCCTCATGCAGATCCCGGAAGGGGGCCGTCGCATCCTCTTCGGCCTCATCATCCTGGCCGTCACCGCGCTTTTCATCCGGCTCACCGAACGCAGCTGAAAGGACCCTTCATGGCAAAGTTCCGCATCGTCGGCATCAGCTTCGACCACATGCACATGGGCGACCTCCTCCGCTGCGTGCACGACCACCCCGATGCCGAGATCGCCGGCATCTTCGACCCCGACCGCGCCACGATGCAGCGCGCCATCGACACCTTCGGCATCCCATCGGACCGCGTCTTCACCGACTTCGACACCTGCATGCGGACGGCAAAACCCGACCTCGCCATCCTCTGCGCCGCCACGGCGAACCACGCCGACTACACCAAGCGTCTTGCGGACTACGGCGTCCATGTCTTCGTCGAGAAACCCTTCGCCGCCTCGGTCGCCGACGCCCGCGCGATGATTGACGCCGTCAAACCCACCGGCAAATACCTGGCCATCAACTGGCCGCTCCGCTGGGTCGAATCCCACGTCACCGCCAAGCGCTTGGTCGACGAAGGCCTGATCGGCGAGGTGATCGAGATCCACTCCTACGGCGGCAACCGCGGGCCGCTCTACCACCTGGCCGACAAGATCGAGGTCAGCCGCGAGGAAGTGGAACGCCAGAAGCCCACCTCCTGGTGGTACAAGCGCGCCAGCGGCGGGGGGAGCCTTCTGGACTACCTCGGCTACGGTGCGACCCTGGGCACCTGGTACCGCAATGGCGAGGCCCCACTGGAAGTTACCTGCGTCACCGACGAAACCCCGGGGATCGAGGTTGACCAGCACTCGGTCACCATCTGCCGCTACGCCAAGGGCCTATCGAAGATGGAGACCCGCTGGGGCACCTTCACCGACCCCTGGGTGATCCAGCCGCAACCTAAATGCGGCTTCATCCTTGTCGGCACCGAAGGCACCATCTCCTCATGGGACTACGACGACCACGTCACCGTGCAGACTCGCGCGAACCCGGAGCCGCACCCCATCCCGTCCGACCCCCTGCCACCGGGCGGACGCAATGCCATCGAATACGTCCTTGGCTGCATCTCGCGGGGTGAACCCCTGAACGGCCCCCTTGACCCCGCCGTCAGCCTGATTGGCCAGCGCATCGTCGACACCGCCGCCGAATCCGCCCGCCAGAAGCGCACTCTCCCGCTGGTCCCATGAGCGAACCCGACGCCGACAGCTATGCCCTGAAATCCACCGCTCTGGCCGAGGTCGCCGCCCCCGACCTGCCTTACCAGCCGCCCATGCCGCGTGCCTACCGCCCGCAGATCGGCGTGATCGGGGCGGGCGGCATCGTCTCCGCCCACCTCGACGCCTACCGCACGGCGGGCTGGGAGGTCGCCGCAATCTGCAACCGGACCCTTGCGAAAGCCGAAGCCAAGGCCGCCGAATTCACCCCAAAGGCCCGCGTCACCAACCGCTGGGAAGAGGTCCTCGCAGACCCCACCATCGACGTGGTCGACATCACCCCGCACCCCGCCGACCGCCTGCCGATCATCGAGGCGGCGCTGAAGGCCCGCAAACACGTCCTGTCGCAAAAGCCCTTCGTACTGGACCTGGAGGAAGGCCGCCGCCTCGTCGCCCTCGCCCGCGACAACGGCGTGAAGCTCGCGATCAACCAGAACGGCCGCTGGGCCCCGCACCTCGCCTGGATGCGTGAAGCCGTCCGTGCCGGGCTGGTCGGCGACGTCATCTCCACGCACATCTCGATCCACTGGAACCACGGCTGGATCGCCGGGACACCATTCGAGAAAATCAACGACCTTATCCTCTACGACTTCGGCATCCATTGGTTCGACTTCCTGCGCAGCGTCATCGGCCCCCGGGCACAGACCGTCTTCGCCACCGCCGCAACCGCCACCGGCCAGACCGCCAAGGCCCCGCTCCTTGCGCAATGCCTGGTGCAGATGGAGGGCGGCCAGGCCTCGCTGGTCTTCGACGGCGCCACCCCGCACGGCCCCCGCGACACGACCTACATCGCGGGCACGAAGGGCAGCCTGCAAAGCGATGGGCCGGACCTTGGCCAGCAGTCCGTCACCCTGACCACCGCCGCAGGCATCGCCCGCCCGCACCTGCAGGGTACCTGGTTCAACGACGGCTTCCGCGGGGCAATGGGCGCTTTGCTCGTCGCCATCGAGGACGACACCGAACCGGCGAACGGCGCCGAGGAAAACCTCGACAGCCTCGCCCTCGCCTTCGCCGCCATCCAGTCGCGCCGCACGGGCCAGCCGGTGCAGGTCGGCACGGCAACCCGCCTCAGCCTCTGACAGGCGCCGGCCCGTTAGCCGATGCGGCCGCGCACGCCGCCAGTCTGGCCGCGATCAAGCAACAGGTGGTCTAGCAAGACACAGGCCATCATCGCCTCGCCCACCGGCACCGCGCGGATGCCGACGCAGGGGTCATGCCGGCCCTTGGTGATCAGGTCGACCTCCTGACCGCCCTGGGTCACCGTCTGCCGCGGCGTCAGGATACTTGACGTCGGCTTTACCGCAAACCTGCACACCACCGGCTGCCCGGTGGAAATCCCACCAAGAATGCCGCCCGCGTGGTTCGACAGGAACTCCGGCCCATCCTTGCCCATCCGGATCTCGTCGGCGTTCTCCACCCCCGTAAGGGCCGCCGCCGCCATCCCCTCGCCGATCTCCACGCCCTTCACGGCGTTGATCGACATCATCGCAGAGGCCAGGTCACTATCCAGCTTCCCGTAAAGCGGAGCCCCCAGACCCGCCGGGACGCCTTCCGCCACCACCTCGATCACCGCCCCGACCGAGTTGTGCGACAGCCGCAGCGCATCCAGATACTCGGCCCATTCGACCGCTGCCACGGCATCGGGCACCCAGAACGGGTTCCGCTCGATCTCCTCGGCATCGAACCGGCTGCGGTCGATCCCCTTGACCCCCATCTGCACCATGTAACCCGTGATCTTCAGCCCCGGCACCAGCGCCGCCAGAGCAGCGCGGGCCACGCCACCCGCCGCCACGCGCGAAGCCGTCTCACGAGCAGAAGACCGCCCGCCACCTCGATAGTCCCGGATGCCGTACTTCTGGTGATAGGTGATGTCGGCATGCCCCGGCCGGAACGACTGGGCGATCTCGCCATAGTCCTTCGACCGCTGGTCGGTGTTCTCGATCATCAGCTGGATCGGCGTGCCCGTGGTCCTGCCCTCGAACACCCCCGAAAGGATGCGAACCTCGTCCGGCTCTTTCCGCTGGGTGGTGAACTTGTTCTGCCCCGGCTTCCGCTTGTCCAGCCAGGGCTGGATATCCGCCTCGCTCACGCTGACGCCGGGGGGACACCCGTCCACCGTGCAGCCGATGGCCGGCCCGTGGCTTTCGCCCCAGGTCGTGACGCGGAACAGGTGACCGAAGGTGTTCAGGCTCATGGGCTCATCCTCGCTTGGTGTTGGGCATACAGGCCACGCGGCCCCCGCCACAAGCCCCCTGAGCCTGCGAAACCCGGCCAAACTTCACAGCCGACTCACGCCTCCGTGAAAAATGCGCGTTGCATGGGGTTGAATTGTCGCACCCCAGCCCCACCTAACGGTACTGCGGGCCGGGCCCCTCTGGCGTCGCCAATTCCCTATTGGCGCACGTGATGTCGGACCGCATCGAGAAATCGTGCTCGATGTCAGCCCGGCACTCTGCCCCTAACAAGGCTGACCTCTCGACGCACCCGAATAGAGGTTCACGGGGATGGATTTCCTCTTCTACGAATTCGTCAACAAGCCGCTCTGGCTGTGGATGATGTTCCTGACCATCGTCATCGCGCTGATGGCCTTCGACCTGGGCGTGCTGCACAAGGATGACCACGAGCTTGGCGTTGCCGAAAGCCTGAAGCTTTCCGCTTTCTACATTTTCATCGCGATCCTGTTTGGCGGTTACATCTGGTGGGCCTGGCAGAACGGCACATTGGTCACCAGCGACGGCACCAACCCGGTGGCCAGTTACTTCCAGGGCTACATCATCGAGAAGGTGCTCTCGATCGACAACGTCTTCGTCATCTCGCTGATCTTCGGCTACTTCGCCATTCCCCGGAAATACCAGTACCGGGCACTCGTCTGGGGCATCATCGGCGTCATCATCCTGCGCGGCATCATGATCGCCATCGGGGCCGAGCTGATCTCGACCTACGCGTGGGTCACGCTGGTCTTTGCAGCCTTCCTCGCGCTGACCGGGATCAAGATGCTGGTTGTGCCGGAAGGCGACATGGATGTGTCGAAGAACCCGGTGGTGAAGCTGACGGCGAAGTACATGAACGTGACCAAGGACCTGCACGGGCAGAAGTTCTTCGTCCGCCAGCCACACCCGACCACAGGCAAGCTGGTCCTCTTCGCGACGCCCCTCTTCGTCGCGCTGATCGTCATCAACTTCGCCGACCTGATCTTCGCCGTAGACTCGGTGCCCGCGATCTTCCTGATCACCACCGACACCTTCATCGTCTACACCGCGAACATCATGGCGATCCTCGGCCTGCGCGCGCTGTACTTCGCGCTGGCCGCCCTGGTGCACCGCTTCCACTACCTGAAGTATGCGCTGGCCGTGGTGCTGATCTTCATCGGCCTGAAGGGCTTCTACAGCTACTTCTTCGGCAAGTTCGACCCCTACCTGTCGCTGGCCATAACCATCGGCATCATCGCGGCCGGCATCTTCTACTCGCTGTGGAAGACGCGCGGCGATGACGACGGACACGGGAAAGAGGTCAAGGCGGCCGAGTAAGGCCGCCGGTCTGAGGCAGGCAAGCAGTGGCGCCCGCCCCGTGTGTCCTCACGGGGCGGGCGTTCCTATTCGGTGCCCTGCCTGATCTGCGTCGTCAGGTCGTGGCCCTCGGGGACACCCGCGATGCGCAGGACCGACAGGCCCAGCGTCACGTCGACCAGTCCGTCTGCCCGCCGCGTCACCTGTGGCGGCTTCGGCCAGGCCGAGAGGTCATAGACCTGCTCTGCCGTCCACTGGCTGACATGCGTCACGCCCCCGTAGGCAAGGACAAAGACCACCGCCCCCGGCCCCGGGTTCACCAGATTGATCCCCGTCCCCCCGTGCAGCGTGTCGTTGCCGCCGTTCAGGTTCACCCGGTTCCGCCCCGGCCCGGTATGGACGACCGACGACGCATCGCCATCGTGAATCTCGTCATTGCCATGCCCGCCGAAAATCTGGTTCCGGCCCCCGACGCCCAAGATCGTGTCGTCGCCCGTCCCGCCGTCCAGCACGTCCCGCCCGCCGCCGCCGGAAATCCGGTCGTTCCCGGCCCCGCCATAGAAGAAATGGCGTGAGTTCGGGTGCAGCGTGATCGCCTTCAGGACATCGTCGCCCTCGCCGCCATAGAAGGTGGCCCCCCCGTATTTCGGTCCGACCATCACGTCGTTCCCGCGGGACCCGGTGACGTTCACCATCACCCGCTCCGTCGTCTCGAAATTGATCGGACTGTCAGGATGCGCCACGATCCGCAGCACCCGGCCCGCGCGTTTGGAGACATCATCCCCTTCGTTCCGCGCCAGCACCGTGGCAATCCGGATGTTCTCCACGTTCATCGGGCAGTGCAGCACATAGCTGTCCGGCCCGCCCAGATACCACAGCGTGTCGTTGCCGCCGTCCTTGGTTTCCCGGATCTTCTCCGCCTCGGCGCCATAGACCCAATAGTTGTCGTTGCCCCGGTGGCCTTCCAGCACCACCGACCCGTCGACCGCCATCATCGCATTGACCCCGTCCGCCGGATTCTCGAACCCCCGCAGATCCAGCCCCAGCTCCAGCGCGCCCTTCACCAGCTCGCCCCGCAGCACGTCCATCGGGGCGTTGGCGATCAGGTTCTCCGTCTCGCCGGGATCGGCCACCACGTCGTAGACATGCTCCTCGCCGTTCGGATAGCGGAAGTAACGGTACTGCCGGTACCCCTCGATGGACGGCCGCACGGACAGAGTGCCAAAGACCGAGGTGATCGGCGACTTCGTATCGTCAAACGCCCCGAAACTTTCGTCGATCAGCGGCAAAAGGCTCTGCCCCGACACCCAGTCTGGCCGCGGGGGCAGCCCGGCCAGCTGCAGGATCGTCTTCGGGAAGTTGTGTAGACTGACCGGCAGGTCGATGACCCGGCCCGCCTCCATCCGCGGCGACCAGATGCCAAAGGGCACATGCGCCGCCGAATCCCACTGGCTCATCTTGTGGAAACTGTCGTGGTTCCCCAGGTTGAACCCGTTGTCCGACAGGAACACGACTGTCGTACGGTCCCCCAGGGGCGAGGCCTCCAGCGCATTCAGGAACCGCCCGATCTCGTGGTCCACATGGCTGATCGCTGCGAAATAGGCGCGCACGACCTGCCGCCAGCCATCATCCCCGCCCTTCTCGGGCGTCCAGTTGCCGTTGGCGATATAGGCCGCCTCGTAGACCGCAAAGCCCGGCGGAGGGCCGTAGTAATCCTCGGGCGCCGCGATGTCGGGCCAGCGGATGTCGGCGGGGTCGTACAGCTGGTAAAACCGGTCGGGGCATTCCAGATTGTAATGCGGGTGCTTGAACCCCAGCTGGATCAGATGCCGCCGGTTCGGGTCGACGCCCCGGTTCAGAAAGTCGATCGCGTTCTGCGCCACGGTGAAGTCGTAGAACAGCTTGTCCTGCGACCCGTCGTCGTCTGGGTGGTTCACCCCGTTGATCCCCGGTCCCCGGTCCAGGTACGCCTTCAGCTTCGTCCGGCCGCCGGAATCATGGGCCTGCGGGTCCTCGTGGAACAACACGCGCCGGAACCGCAGCGGCATCGGAGTGTAGGTCGCGTCGACCTTGCCGGTGGTAAAGTTGTAGAACCCCGCCCGCCGCAGGTCATAGGCCCAGCATTTTTCCGGCGGCAACACTTGACGCCAGAAGCGGTTGAGGTCGACCAGCCCCGTCCGGAACGGCGACAGCCCCGTGGCAAGCTCCGCCCGGCAGGGCGCGCACAAGGGGATCGTCGCATAGGCGTTCCCGAAGCGGACCCCCCGGTTCAGAAGCCGGTCCAGGTTCGGCGTCTGGATCGTCAACCCGAACGTGTCGCGCCAGGTGAAGACGTCGATCATGTCATCCACCCAGATGACACAGATGCTGTCGTTCCTGATCGTCTCGGCGGTGAACGCCATCACGGGGTTCCGTCGTTCAACTTCAACCGCGCAGGCAGCGCCCAGCGCCGGACCAGGCCTGCGCCGAAATCCCCCCGCAATGCGCCGCGGTTCGCGGGATAGGGGCCCTCGCCCTTGCCCAGGCCATAGGCGTAGGTCACGAACACCTCCCCCTCGGGCCGCTTCGAGCACTTCAGGATCACCGCCTTCGGATCATACTTCCCGAACTCGATCCCTGTGATCGTCGCGCCATTGGTCACTCCCTCAAGCGCAAAACCCGCCGTGGGGCCGGCACCGAACGGGTCCTCGGGATCGATCACCAGCCCGTCCTGCGCCTCGCAGGTCAGAACGATGTCATCGCCCGACCGCTCCGCCAGCTGGATCACCGGGCACAGCCACCTGCCCCCACCCTGCACCGCCAGCAGCGCCTCGGTCATTAGCTGTGCCTTCTCGGCGCGCCCGGTGTCGGTCAGCCGCCCGGTGTCGTCGATCTGGAAGGCATAAGACGGAGCCGCAAAGACCAGCTGGTGGTCGCCGTGGTTCCAGGACAGCTCCCACTGCCCCTCCAGCCCCGGTCCGCGCGTCACATCCTGCGTGCCGCAGTCAAACGCGGTCAGGAAGATCGGCCGCGCCAGACCCGCCTTCGCCATGCCCCGGGTGACCCGTTCCATCAGGCCGATCATTCCGTCGCGATAGGACAAGGGATCGCCGGTCAGGTCTTCCAGCGCATAGTCCAGCACCACCGCCAGCACCTGGGCGCGCTGGCCAAGGCGCGCCGCCGCCGCCAGCAGGTTGACGCAGGCCCGGTCCAGGTTCGCAACCGCCGTCCCCGCGCCCAGTTCATGCGAGGTGCTTGCCATGTCGGTTTCCGTCCGGACCATGACCAGCGGCAAGGACTGGTGCGCCGCCCGCCGCCGCGCCAGGATTTCGTCCGCCACCAGCGCCTCGACCGTCAGCTCGCGCAATGGCTCCAGCGCGTCGGTCAACAGCGCCTCGCCCTCGCCACCTTGGCCGACCGCCCCGATGTCGTCGGCCGGGGCCAGCACATACCAGGGAAACCGCGCCGGACCGGGTGAGCCGAGCCCCGCCCGCGCCCCGCCAATCCCCAGAATCGCGTACAAGGGCCCCCGCGTCTCGGCCAGGATCGCCCCGCCATCGACATGCCGCCGATAGCCGCGCGGGCCGTCCGCACCCGGCAGGTTGGCGTGGAAGTAGACCCAGTCCCCCTCGCGCCGGGGGGCCCAGAGGTCGATCTCCTCGGGCAGGTCGGGCAACGGCAGCGCCTCGGCCACTGGGGCCACCTGCGGCTTCAACTCCAGCCGGGCCGCAATATCGGCAATCACCTTGTCCGACAGGCGCAACACCAGCCCGGTCGCGTCATAGCGGATCACGTCGCCGTTTTCGGCCTGGATGATGACGCCTTCTGGGGGGATCTTTTCAGCCATCAGAACAATACCTTGAACCGTTCCGGCAGCCGGTACACCCCCTTGGGCCGCGCGCCGCCGGGGGCGAAATAGACCACCTTCTTCTCCCTCCAGCCATCCACCATTTCCTTGCGGAACTCGGGGAAATCAACGGTTTCCGCGCGCGGCTTTTCCTTGGACAGGGCCTGATACGTCTCCCACGCCGTATCCCAGCCGGTCTTCTCCCGCTCCACCTCCTCCAGCGCCCCGCTCTGGATCACCCGCTGGGCACGCCGCGTGGCCAGACGCTTTTCCGTCATGTCATGGTCGATGAAGCGCAGGTGGAACAGGTACAGATGCGGGTCGAGGTGCAGCTTCGGGTGGTTGGCGAAATGCCCGCCAGGGGCAATGTCGATCTTGTCGCAGGTGATGCAGGGCTTGGCGTAGTTCGCGTTCAGCCGGAAGATCCGCCGGACGTCCAGGATGTTGCGCCCCTCGCTGATCGGCTCGGGCTCAAGCTTCGGGTTATGCACCATCTCGATAGCGAAAGGCGTCACCACGCGCGGCCCGCCCTTCACCACCAGGCTTTCCATATAGTCCGGCAGGCTGTCCGACACCGCCGGATCGACGCAGACGATCTCGTCCACATCGCCCACCAGCACCCAGTTGTAGAAATTGGTGAACCCCGTCGTCAGCCGCGACAGCATCTGCCAGCGCCGCTGGTTGAAGCAGTTCCGCGTCTCGTCGAAGGGGAGGTAGATGACGTTGCAACCCTTGGCGATGCGCTTGTGCTCGGGGTCGCCGCCGTGGCTCAGGACAAAGCAGTTTTCGCGGCCCAGCTGGCGCCCGTAATAGTCGACCCAGCGGGACAGGAAGAAGTGATCCCCGCCCACCATGGTCATCGCCATCATCCGGCCGCGCGTCTGGTCCATTCCGCCGTTCCCGTCTTCCACCAACCGCTTAGCACGAGGCCGCGCCCAAGGCCTAGCCCGCGCTTGCCGCTTTCATGGCATTTGCCGCCGCCCGCCGCGCCCGGCGGATGAAGACCTTCTCTTCATCCGGCAGGTCTGCGCCCAGCCGCAGCATCCCCTCGGCCGCGAGCATCACCAGGGCATGCCGCCCCCGGTTCGCCGCCGCCGCCAGAAGCGCGCGCTGCCACTTCGGCACCCCCCGCCGCGCGCGGTAGCCCGCCCAGAAGTCCGTCCCGATCGTGTCGCCCTGGACCAGCCCGTCGATCAAGAGCGGCAAGGTCCCGGATTTCAGCACCACCCGGATCGCTTCATGCGTGGTGAAGGGGATGCGGAGCTGTTGGACATTCGACCCCGCCAGCCGCGCAGCATGGGCGCGGTCCTCGGGCACGAAGGGATCATACAGCACCACCGCCCGCCGGATGTAGGGAATCGCCGCCGCCGCATCGAGGAACGGCATCCCCTCCCAGTTCGACTTGCGGACCGCAAAGGGAAACCGCTGCTCGAACGGCGCGATGACCTTGTTCATCGTCGACTGCGGGCTGAAGGCCAGGACACGCGCCTCGGGGATCAGGGGGGCGAAGTTCAGCGCCGCGAACCCGCCCATCGACGCGCCAGTCAGCACCACCCGGTCAAACCGGCGGAAAAAGCCGCATTCCTCCAGCCCCCGGATCAGCGCCGGGGCCGTCGGCTGGCGGAACCAGTCCTTCGCATGGCTTTGCACCCCCAGCACCGAATGGCCCAAAGGCCCCAATCGCGACCAGGCCCATGGCCCGCGCGGCCAGCCTTCGTCGATGGTCGCCAGATTGTCGAAGGACACCACAAGTGCCCCGCCGCGTTCCGGCCCCTGCCCCTCGAACCATAGGTTCGCATGCGCGCCCTTCACCAGAAAGCGCCGGGCCTCGGCCGCCGCGTCCAGCGCCATTTCGGGCGGCACGTCCAGCAAAGCGGGCGCGGCGGCCTCCTCCACCCCGTCGCCCTCCGGGTCGTCAGTAGGTCCAGCGGACATGCGCATTCAACCTGGACAGGACCATGCGGTCCTCTGCATCCTCGGACCCCAGAAGGCAGCGGTCGGGCCAGAACAGGACCTCGTGCACCAGCGACTGGCCCAGCGTCTTGCCCAACCCCGCCCGGTTCGACCGGCAGCCAATGAAGAAATCCGCCGAGTGTTGCAGACCCGGAATGATCCCCCGACCCTCGGCCCGCAGGTCGCCCAGCTCCAGCCGCAGCGACTGCTTGCCGAACCCCAGCACCGCCAGCTTCACCCCCTTGCCGCGCTGGACCGGGACCGAGACTTCAACCGTGTTTTCCCGGTCCTTGGCCAGCAGCTGCCCCTCGCTTTCCGACAGGAAGATCATGTTGTGCGACTGTCCGGTAAAGACCGAGGCCAGGGTCTTCGCCTCGCCCTCGGACCGGTAGACCACGGCCACGGTGAATGCCTCGACCTCGGCGGCAAAGCGGGGCAGGGTGAAACCGCAGTTCAGCCCCTCCTGAAAAACCACAGCCTCGGGCGGGCCGGCGTGATGGCGGCTGTTGCCATCGTTTGGCGCGGCCTGCACCGCTTCGATCGCCCCGTACTGCTCGCGCCAGCCGGTGATCTTGCCAGCGGACCAGATCATGTCGATGTCCCGCGCCACAAAGCGCGCCCCGCCGGTGTGCAACACGGCCTCGGCCAGCAGGTGCTCATCCCCCCCGATCAAGGCTCCGGGCGGCAGTTTCGCGGCGATCTGAAGCATCGGGCCTCCTTGACCTATCTTGCAGGCCCCGTCTCGCCGCTGCAAGCCCGACCCCGCCGCGCCAGATCTACCGCGCGGGACAGGATCAGCGCGCCATAGGCGGCATTGTGGTGCTCGAAATCCCGCTTCTCGACATGGTTCGCCACGGCATAGGCCTCGTCGGTGAAGATCCCCGCCGTCACCGTAGCCTCGGGCTGGCGCAACAGCTCGATCCCGTCCTCGGCTGCGGCCTCCTCCAGAATGGCCCAGAACAGCGGCACCTGGTCGGGGATCAACGCCGCCATCCCGGGCGTCACCACATCGGCAAAGCGCTCCGGGTCGGCGGTGTAATAGGCGATTGGCGACAACAGCACCCGCGCCGTTCCGGTCGCCGCCAGCCCCTTGGTCAGCCGATACCCTGCCTGCCCCCGCAAGCCATCGACCAGGATGCGCTGCACCAGGCCCGAGCTCAGGAACGGCCCTTGTGCGAGGCCGCGCAGGATCTGGTTGAACATGCCCCAGACATAGACCCGAGCGCCGGTGACATGGATCGTGTCAAAGTCGCGAGCGGGCAGGAATTCGCGCCCGTTCGCGTTGAACTTGGCAAATCGACGGGCGGTGAAATCGTCCAGCGGATGGATGGCACCATCGCGAAACTCCAGATAGCGGAACCGGCCCCCGACATGGCCCCAGTATTCCAGCTCGACCCCGGATACGTCGACCAGCCCCTGGATCTCTGCCAGTTTCAGGCAGGCGTAGTGACTGTCGCCAAAGATGCAAAGCCGTGGCAACCGGTCAGACATGGCGCTGATCCGGCGCAAAGGCCGCAAGAATCTCTTCTTCGCAGCGCAGCTCGTCGGCCTCGGTCAGCTCCGGCTCTGCCGGATCTTCGGGCAAAGCCTCGACCACAGGCGGCTCGGGCATCGGCTCCTCTGGCAGCTGAGGGGCAGGGATTGCAGCTTCGCCGTCAAACGCCGCCGCCTGATCGTGGAAGAACTGCGCCATCACATGGTCCACGCCAACCGGCAGGACCGACCGCAGATTCGGCGCGAAGAACCGCCCCTTGTAGGCGGGATGGGTGATGATCTCGTAGGACGGAAAGTAATCCACCCGCGGCTGTGTCGCCACCAGCTCGGACGCGACCGCCCTGAGGAGCGACTTGGAATGACTGGTCGCAGTCAGCACATGCTGCCCCGACGCCGTCGCAGTCAGCGGCACCGGCGACACCGTCAGCAAGACCAGAAGCCGCCGGTTCGCCCGGAACATCAGCCGCAGCGCCGCTGTCATTTCCCGGAACAGCGCGGCGAAGCCATGGTTCACGAAGACATGGCGGTCAGGATCAAACTCTCCCGCCACCGTGCCCGGGCAAACCGCATATTCGACCCCCGTCGCCTTGTCCTGCCACGCCTCGGTCAGCCCCATGGTGAAGACAAAGACATGCGATCCGCGCACCGCTTCGGCCACCGCGCGCAGCGTATCCTTGCGCGAGGCGTATAGCTCCTCAGGGCTGACAAAGCCGCCCGGTTCGACCCCTGGGCGAAACGGATCGTAGAACCGCCCGTCCTTCTCCCACACCTCGTCCGGAGGTGTTGCATCCGTCAGCGCCCAGATCAGCCACTGATTCAGCATCTTCGGGGTGTAGATGTTGCCGGTCCGAAAGCTGAAGGTGCCGTAGTGATAGTCCTTCCGCTGCTCTGGCGTCAGCCCGGCAGGCCCCGGCTCATAATCCAGCCAGCGATAGCGCCGCGCCACCAGCGCCTTGGAAAAATGCTGCGCAAAGCAAGATCCCGCCGTGACGATCCGCGTCCGGCGGGCAATGGCATGCTTCGGTTTCCAAAGTCCGGTGATCTCCATCGCGTCGCGTTCGGCAACGGCGGTGCGCCAGAAACGGTCCTCGGGCAGGGTCTCATACGGATGCGTCATGCGCGAAACCGGTCTTGTGTCCTGGTTCAGGATAGGATGGAGAGGTTGCGGGAAGGTCAACCGCTTTTGACCACCACCTTCCAAAGCCCGCAAGCGGCGTGGTAGCTTCGCCCCATGCCCAGCCTCTGCCGCGACTGCCTGACCCTGACCGAGATTCCGGCACCGCGCTGCCCCGCCTGCCGGTCCCCCCGGGTGGTCGCGCATGGGGAACTGACCGGGCTCTCCATCGCCCACATGGACTGCGACGCCTTCTACGCCTCCGTCGAAAAACGCGACAACCCAGGCTTACGCGACCAGCCCGTCATCGTCGGCGGCGGCCAACGCGGCGTCGTCTCGACCTGCTGCTACATCGCCCGCATCAAGGGCGTCCGCTCCGCCATGCCGATGTTCCAGGCCCTGAAGCTCTGCCCCGAGGCCGTCGTCGTCAAACCCCGCTTCTCTGCCTACACCGAGGCCTCCCGCGCCATCCGCGCGATGATGGAGGAACTGACCCCCGCCATCGAACCCCTCTCGCTGGACGAGGCCTTCATGGACCTCACCGGCACCGCCCGCCTGCACGGCGCACCCCCCGCCGTCCTTCTGGCCCGCCTGACCAAGCGGATGGAGGATGAGCTTGGCCTCACCGGCTCCATCGGCCTGTCGCACAACAAGTTCCTCGCCAAGATCGCAAGCGACCTCGACAAACCCCGAGGCTTCTCCGTGATCGGCAAGGCAGAGACGGAGGCCTTCCTCAAACCCAGACCCGTCCGCATTATCTGGGGCGTCGGCACCGCGACTCAGACCGCCCTCGAATCCGCCGGCATCCGCACCATCGCCGACCTCCTCCGCTGGGACCGCACCGACCTTGTCGCCCGCTTCGGGTCAATGGGCGACCGCCTCTGGCACCTGGCGCGCGGTCTCGACACCCGCCGCGTGAACCGCGACGAAAAGCTGAAATCGATCTCCAAGGAGACGACCTTCTTCGAGGACACCTCCGACCCTGACCTCCTCGACGGCCACATCTGGCGCCTGTCCGAGCAAGTCGCCGACCGCGCCAAGGCCAAGCGCCTCTCCGGCCGCACGGTGACGCTGAAGCTGAAGAAGGGCGACTTCCAACTGGTGACCCGCCGCCACGCCCTTACGGACCCCACCCAGCTGACCGACCGCATCTACCGCGCCGCCCGCGACCTGTTCGACCACGCGGGCACCACCGGCCCCTTCCGCCTGATCGGCGTCGGCATCTCTGACCTCGCCCCCGAAGACCAGGCCGACCTGTCGGGCGACCTCCTCGACCCTCAAGCCACCCGCCGAGCCGCCGCCGAACGCGCCACCGACGCCATCCGCGCCAAGTTCGGAGCCGAGGCAATCATCAAGGGCCGCGCGCTGCGCTGACCGGCGGGCAACTTTCACAGGTACCTGTCCCGTCGCTGCGGGTTGCCACGGAACCGCACGCCATCTGGAAAGGCCACCTGACCATCGCCGCGATCAGCAGTCCGGAGGCGCTGCAAGCGGCGGCCTCGACGGCCGTGGCCGCCGCTTCGCCTGCGACCTGTTTCATCGCGCGATCTTCTGCCACGACCCCGCCACCGGACGCTTCGACCGGTTCGCCGACAGCGGCATCCTGGTGCCGAACTATCCCGTGGTGGACGAGGCGCGACAGGCGCTCTGGGTCTGGGACAGCCGGGGCTAGGGCATTCTGCGGCCCGGCATCTTCCGCATCGACCTCAAGACCGGCCATGGCGGGGTCTGGAGCAGCGAGGACTGGGACTTCGCCATCGGGATGTGCCTGGATGAAAGCCGCAGCGGGCCTTACGTGGTCGAAAGCTTCACCGGGCGCGTCACGTTGCGGTCCGGGTCGATGGCGCGGCGGCTCCGGCCACCGATGCCGTCACCGGGCCGGGCCGCGTGCTGGACGGCTTGGCGCAGGCCGCGGACGGGACGCTGTACATATCCTGCTACGAACCGGGCCGCATCTACCGCCGCAGCCCCGACGGAAGCGTCGCCATCCTGATCGAGGACCCGCTGGCCTCGGTGCTGGCCCACCCCACCAACATCGCGCTGAAGGGCAACCGGCTCTACACCGCCAACCTTGGGCGCTGCCGCGTCACCGAAATCACCCTCTCGCCATAGGCCCTGCCAAGCTTCGCGCCAGCGCTACCGCCCCGTCCAGCGCTGTTCCACGCGGGTCGCGCACTGTCCAGTGGCGGGCAAGATCGGGCACATAGACCGGGGCGAGCCCACCCAGGCAGACGACCGGAAGTTCTGCATCCCCTTGCAGGATCCGGACCGCAGCCAGGCAATCGGCCTTGGCCTGCGCCAGAATCGCCCGCGCGGCCGGATCGTCGGACCGGGTGACCCGCGGCGCCAGGGCGGCAAAGTCGGCGGGGCGGGCGTCGGCGGCAAAGGCGATGATCGCCTCGACCCCGCCCAGTTCGGCCAGCATGGCATCCAGCAGGGGCGTAAAGGGCTGGAACCCGTCCGTGGCCCGCAGCGTGGTGGCAAGCAGCGCCCGACCAAGCCAGGCGCCGCTGCATTCGTCGCCAAGCACCAGCCCCTTGCCGCCGATCTCGCGCTGTTCGCCCGCTCGCTGCAGGACGAAGACCGACCCCGTGCCGATGGCGGCGACGATGCCGTCCTCTGGCCCCAGGGCACCCCGGGTCGAGATATGGCCATCGGTCACGATGCGGCTGGCCGCGAAGGGAAGACGCGCCTCCAGCGCCCGGACCGCGGCCGGATTGTTGGCACCGGCCAGGCCAAGGACGGCATGGACAGACCCCGGGGCATGGCCGGCAAGGGCCATGCCGGCCGCGGTCAGGATGGCGGAAAGGCTGCCCTCCAGGTCGGTCGAGATGTTCGATGGCCCCGCCTGGCCCTCGCCAAGGATCGCCCCTTGCGCATCCACCGCGCGGGCCCGGCAGGTGCTGCCCCCGCCGTCTATGCCCAGATAGACCGTCACGCCGCCTCCCGAGGTGCCAATTCCCTGACCATGACGATGGCATCCGGGTTTGTCACCGCCTCCCGAAAGCCGAGATGGCGGTAAAACCCTTGCGCGCGCAGGTTCTTGCGGCCGACTTCCAGGAAGACCCCGTGGCAGTCCGCGCGCCGAAGCGCATCCAGTTCCCGCTCCATCATCGCCCGCCCCAGACCCTTGCCCTGCGCACGCGGCAGCAGGTCGATATGGACATGCGCGGGGAACCGGGCCAGGTCGACGGGCGGCGGCGCGGCCGGGGCGAAGATGCGCCAGCGCACCCAGTCGCTCATCCGCCAGCCCGCGGGGTCCGGCCCCGGATTGCGAACCCGCGCCCGCAGCGGCGGAAACCAGACCTGCTCCAGCCAACCCGCGAAAGCCGCGGTGTCCAGGGCGCCAAAGGCATAGCCGCAGACCCCTTCCGCGTCCTCCAGCACAAAGGCGAAGTCGGGCGCGAAGACCTGGTAGGGCACGGCATAGACCAGCCCCAACAGGTCCGGATCATCCTGCAGCGCCGTCCCGTCGGCCCCTGAATCGCCGGTCTTCAGGCAGACCATGTTCAGCGCCGGATGGTCGTCGGGACCCGCTAGGCGGATCCGGAAGCCGCCGGAAAGCTCAGTCATGGTGATACCGGCCGAAGGGGTCGCGCTTCAGGATTTCCTGCACTCCGACCCCGAAACCGCGCCGGTAGAAGTTGTGGATGCGCCCCTCGTCGGGGAAATCCTCGTCCGGCCCCGGCGCGCCATCCAGCCAGTCGAGATACGTGATCAGATGACCGATCTCCTCGCGCGCTTCCCAGAGATAGCGGTGGAAGGTGTGGAAAAGCTCGCGGTTCTCCACCTCGGTCATCAGCTCGAAAAGCCGGGTGATCCGCTGCGCAAACCCCCGCAGGGTCGTAAGCCCCGCGCGCCAGGCGGGGTCGGACGGGTCCGGGCGGTGGCGAGCGACCAGCTGCTCTGCAAGATCCAGCATGGCAGCGCTTTCCGGCCCTTGGGCGAAGGGTTGCCAGAAGAGGTCGGCCAGAAGACGCACCAGGTCCGACGGGACGGTGGCCCCGTCCGAGAAGGCCAGGCGAAAGCGCGGGGTCCAATCGGCAAGGGCCGTGCCAAGGTCGATGGGCTTGCGGTTCAGGAAATCGCCCGTGGTGCGGATCGGGACGAAATTCGCCTCGGCCTCGTTGTTGGGGTTGGTGAACCAGCCCGAGATCAGATGCAGGATCTCCGCGCCGCGCCCGCCCAGAGGCCCTGCATGGATGCGCCGGATGTCATAGTCGTTGGCGTGGAAGTTGTCCCAGATCACCGGGGCCCGGCGCAGGACTTCTGCCACCTGGCGCAGCCCCTCGGCCTCGATGACTGGGGACACGATCTCCGGACCGGTCCACATCACCTCGACCTCCGGGGCAAGCGCGCGGCCCAGGGTCTGCAGATAGTCCGACCCACGCGGATCGCCCCCGGCCATCCGGCCACAATACTCCGTCGGGCAGAACAGGACCTTGCCACCGTGCGGGCGCAACTGCGCCAGGACCGCGTTCGCCACATCCGCCTGGGCCGCTGCGAAGTTCACGAACTGCGCCCGGTCGGCCTCGGGCAGGACCGAGGGGATGTCGTCGTAAAGCAGCACCACGTCGGAGACACCAAGCGCCAGCATCTGGTCGATGCGGGCGGCGATGGCAGCACGGTCGGCGGCGCTGGAATAGGTGATGTCCAGCGAGGGTGCGAGTGACATCAGGAAACGCAATCCTCGCGCCTCGGCCTCGGCCTTCAGCGCGGCAAGGTCGGAGAGCTGCGACGGCGAATAGGGCGTGCGCCAGCGGGCACGGATGTTCACGTCATCCTTCGGGCCGTAGATATAGGCATTCATCCCGGCCTGCTGCATCCAGTCCATGATCATATGCTTCTGGCCCACGGACCAGTCGCGGCCGTAGAAGCCCTCGATTACCCCCTTGAACATCGGTCCCCTCAGTCCATCGCCGTGGCCGAAAGGCCTGCGATCACGTGGCGTTGCAGCAGGAAATACAGCGCCAGGATCGGCACCGTGGTGATGGTCAGTGCGGCGAAGACCATAGCGTAATCGGTCGAATAGCGCCCGAAAAAGCGGATCAGGCCCACGGGCAGGGTCCGCTTCTCGTCATCCACCACGAACAGGAGAGCGAACATCAGCTCGTTCCAGATCGCGATGGTGTTGACGATGGCCAGCGTCAGCATCGACGGCCAGACCATCGGTACCGAGATGTCGCGGAAGATCTGCCAGATGTTTGCCCCTTCCAGCATGGCGGCTTCCTCCATGTCGGGGCGGATCGTGCTGAAATAGCCGTGCATGATGAAGATGCTCAGCGACAGCGACCAGGCCGTTCCCGCCAGGATCAGCGCCCACAGCGTGTTCAACAGCCCGATGTCGCGCAGCACGCCGAACAGCGGGATGGCGACCACCGGCGGCGGCAGAAGAAGCCCGATCAAGAGCAGCCGGTACAGCCAGCGCCGCCCCGGAAACTCCAGCCGGGCAAAGGCGAAGGCGGCGGCGGTGGCCAGACAGACGGTCAACGTGACCGCCGTTGCCGTGACGATCAGCGAGTTGAGGTAGAGCCCGCCCAGCCCGCCTTTCTCCCAGGCTTCGGCGAAGTTCTCCCACTTCCAGTCGGCGGGCAGGGCGAAGGGGTGCTTGAAGATCTCGCGGTTGGACTTGAAGGCCGACAGGAACATCCAGACTGTCGGGTAGAACATCGCCGCCACGATGGCTCCGCCCACCGCCAGTTGCAGCCATTCCCCGACGCTGCGGCGGTCAGTAGCGGACATGGTCGCCCCGCTCGGTCAGCCGCAGGTACAGCATTGCGATGGCCAGCACGACGATGGCCAGGATCACCGTCATCGCGGTGGCATAGCCCAGCTCGTTGTTGTCAAAGCCCTGGCGGATGATCCAGGTGGCGGGGACCTGGGTAGCATCGAACGGCCCGCCGTTGGTCATGGTGAAGAACAGGTCGAACCCGGCGAACCCGCCGGTGATGGCCAGAAGTACGCAGGTCAGCATCTGCTGGCGCAGAAGCGGCAAGGTGATGGTGAAGAACTGCTTCAGCGGAGAGGCCCCGTCCAGCGTGGCAGCCTCGTAGATGCTGCGGGGAATGCGCCTGAGGGCAGCAAAGAAGATCACCATGTAGAAGCCCGCGAACTTCCAGCCCGAGACGAACATGATCGCAATCAGCGCCGTGCCGGGTTGCGACAGCCAGGGCTGCGCCCAGTCGTCCAGACCCAGCCCCCGCAGGGCCGAGTTCAGCAGGCCCAGCCGGTAATCCAGCACGAAGGCGAACAGCACGCCGGCCGCGGTCATCGACAGCACCATGGGCGAAAAGAACATCCCCCGCATCACTCCGAAACCGCGCCGGTCGGAATTCAGCGCCACGGCCATCACCAGGCCAAAGCCGACCTCCAGCACCAGGGTGCCTAGAATGTAAAGCGAGACATGCAGGTAGGCGGCCAGGTGCACCGGGTCGTTGAACAGGGCCCGGCGGAAGTTGTCGAACCCAACCCAGGTCGGCTCGGCATAGCCGCTCCACGAGGTGAAGGCATAGTAGACCGACAGGGCCAGCGGCAGCAGCACGAAAAGCCCGAAGATCAGAAGCGCCGGGGCAACGAACAGCAGGTTCGCCGCCCCGGTCGAGATCGGCGCATTGGCGTCGCGGGCCATGCGTCAGGGTTTTGGCATGGCGCCGACGGTTTCGTCCAGCCAGACCAGCGCATCGGCCGCGGTCTTCTCACCGCTCGCCGCATAGGCGGCGGCCTGGTAGTAGGCTTCGGCGACCGGGACCGGATAGGTCGTGTCAGGCGGCGAGGCCATCGCATCGGCAGCCGCCAGCATGTCGGCCAACCCCTTCATCTGCTCGGACATCTTGGCGGTGTCGGCCACGCCCTTGACCGGGCTGATCGCCCCCGCTTCCGCCCAGATCACTGCGCTTTCCGGCGAGGTGAGGAATTTCAGGAAGGCTGTCGCCTCCTCGGGATGGGCAGCGTTGGCACCTAGGACAAAGCCGGTCATCGTGCCGATCACGCTTTTCGCGCCCGGCGCCGCCGCATCGATCACCGGCGTGTCGAACTGGCCATACTGGAAGCCCTCGCCCGCCAGATCACCCTCGGACCCGACCAGCCAGGACCCGATCGGATGCATCACCGCGGCCTCCTGGAAGAAGCCCGCCATCGCCGGGTCCGCGCCCAGGCCCTGCATGTCCTTGTTGAACGCCCCCGCCTCGCCCAGGCCCTGCATCAGCTCCAGCGGCTTCAGGAACCCCGCCTCGGCAAAGGTCTTCTGCTGCCGGAAAGCCGCGTCGTAATCGGCCGCCGGAACCGTGCGCGCCGCGACATGGCTCGCCCAGTTCCCCAGGGGCCAAAGCTCGTTGTTGCCGGTGATGATCGGCGTCTCGCCCGCCTCGGCCAGGGTCTTCACCACGGTCAGGAACTCATCCCAGGTGGCGGGAGGCGTCAGGTTGTTCTCGGCGAAGATCGCCTTGTTGTACCAGATCGTGTTGGTCACATCGAGCGAGATGGGGACCAGCCGGATCTTGCCGTCGATGGCCGTGCCCGATCCCGGGGCGAAGGCGCTGTCGATGAAGCTTTCCTTCCAGCCGCCCGCCATCGCGTCGGTCAGATCGGCGGCAAAGCCGGCCTCCGTATCGCGCTGGACGGGATAACCTGCCCACTGGAAGTAGAGATCCGGCACTTCGCTGCCCTGCAGCTGGGTGATCAGGCCGGTATCCGAATAGATGTCGTCGTCAAAGACGATCTGCTTGACCGTGATGCCAGGATTTGCAGCCTCGAAGGCCGCGACAATTTTGTCGAAGGCCTCCTTGCTTGTACCAGCCGACATCGGGTGCGTGATGCGGATTTCGGTTTCGGCCTGCGCCGCCGTCCCGGCGATCAGTGCCAGGACGCAGACAGAGGCCAGTTTGCTCATGCGGTTCATTCGGGGCTCCACAGTTGGAAGTGGCTTGGAATTGGTCTGGTTCTTGCCGTCCATTTCCTGAAAGAATGAAAAGACGCTTGAAGAATGCAAGCAGAAAATCATACCACTGGTATGAAAATCGACTTGGACGCCCGACTCTGATGCTAACCGCCGTAACCGAGCGCATGAGGACCCAGAAGGGACCGCTGTCGCATCGACTGACCCAGGCGCTGGCGCAATCGATCCGCGACGGCAGCCTGCCTGCGAACCGCGCGCTGCCCTCCGAACGCGAGCTGGCCGAAGTTCTCGGCGTCTCGCGCAGCACTCTGCGGACCTGCCTCAAGGACCTCGCGCTGCAGGGGCTGGTCGAAACCCGGCACGGCGCGGGCACCGTGGTGGTGAACCAGATCCCGAAGGCCCTCTCGCGCCATTCCGGCTTTACCGAGGATGCGCTTTCCCGCGGACTGGTGCCCTCGTCCGACATCCTGTCCCTGACCATCGGTCCGGCCAGCCTGGAAACCGCCTTGCGGACCGGGATGCCGCTGGGGTCCGAGGTCATGACCCTGATCCGTCTCCGCCGCGCCAACGGCGAGGCGCTGTCTTACGAAAGCGTGTCGGTGCCGGTCTGGGCCGTCGGGCCCGATTTCGACGGCAAGGGCTCGCTCTACGACCGGATGGAACGCTACGGCACCCGCCCCAAGCGCATGTTGCAGACGCTGGAAGCGGTCGCCGTGCCCGAGGACATCGCCCGCTCGCTGGGCATCCCCACGGGTGCGCCAGTCCTGCGCATCCGTCAGGTAGGCTATGCGGCGGACGAACGCGCGGTCGAGGATTCGCTCAGCTGGTATCGCGGCGACCGCTACAAATACGTGGGAGAGCTGACCGGATGACCGCGCTGCGCCATCTCTACCGCGACCAGATCGTTGCCATCCTCGACCGCGTCCTCGCCGAGAATGCCCAGGCGCTGGACGCCGCCCGCGACGCCATCGCCGCCGCCCTGCGGGAGGACCGTCTGTTGCGGGTGGCAGGCTCCGGCCATTCGCATCTTCTGGCGCTCGAGGTATTCTACCGCGCGGGCGGCATCGCGGCTGCACAAGCGGTGCTGGACGAAGACCTGATGCTGCACCGGGGTGCCGAACGCTCGACCCGGCTTGAGCGCGAGTCGGGCCGGGCATCGGCAGTCCTGGCCGGGCAGGGGATCGGATCCGGTGACGTGCTGATCGTGGCATCGAACTCGGGGCGGAACGCCTTTCCGGTCGAACTGGCGCTGGCGGCCCGCGACGCGGGCGCGAAAGTGATCGCGATCACTTCGCTCCGGCACTCGGCCCAGGTCACCTCGCGGCACGACAGCGGCAAGCGGCTCTTTGAACTGGCCGACATCGTGCTGGACAACGGCGGCGTGCCGGGGGATGCAGGCCTTGCCGTGCCGGGGCACCCCTCGCCGATGGGCCCGACCTCGACCATTGTCGGCGTCTTCCTCTTGAACAGCCTGATCGCCGAGGCGGTGGCCCAGCTTGCCGCCGAGGGAATCCAGGTCGATGTCTGGCGCAGCGCCAATGCCGCCGAGGGCGACAACAGTGCCGCGCTGGTCGAGAAGTGGAGGCAGCGCATCCATGGGCTGTAAGGCAGGTCCGTCATGGCGCATCTGACGCTGGACGCGGTCACCAAATCCTACGGGTCGCAGCAGGTGCTGCACGGGATCGACCTCGACATCCCCTCGGGCGAATTCGCGGTCTTCGTCGGCCCGTCCGGCTGCGGCAAGTCGACCCTGTTGCGGATGATCGCAGGCCTCGAAAGCATCACCTCGGGCGAGCTTCGCGTCGACGGCCAGCGCATGAACGAGGTCCACGCCTCGCGCCGTGGCGTTGCGATGGTGTTCCAAAGCTACGCGCTTTACCCACATATGACGGTGCGCGGGAACCTGTCCTACGGGCTGAAGATCGCCCGCGCCGCCGATATCGAGGGCCGCGTCGCCCGGACCGCGGCGATGCTGCAACTGACCGACCTTCTGGACCGGCGGCCCGCGCAGCTGTCGGGCGGGCAGCGCCAGCGCGTGGCCATCGGTCGGGCGCTGGTCCGCGACCCCCGGCTGTTTCTCTTCGACGAGCCGCTGTCGAACCTCGACGCCGCCTTGCGGTCCGCAACCCGGGTAGAGATCGCGCGGCTGAAGGCGGCGATGCCGCAGACCACGATGATCTACGTCACCCATGACCAGGTCGAGGCCATGACCTTGGCCGACCGGATCATCGTGATGAATGCGGGCCGCATCGAACAGGTCGGCACCCCGCTCGAGCTTTACAACCGCCCGGCCAATCGCTTCGTTGCAGGGTTCATCGGCTCACCGGCGATGAACTTCATCCAGGCAGGGGACCTGGGCTCCGCGCTCCCCCCGGGCGCGGCCTGTCTTGGCGTGCGGCCCGAGGACCTGCGCATGGTCGCCAAGGCCGAAGCCCTGGTGACGGGCCGGGTCGAACTGAGCGAGCGGCTGGGGGAGGTGACGATCCTTCATCTGCGCCTCGGCAGCGGGGCCGGGATGATTGCCAAGCTCGCCGGAGACGTGGCGCTCGATCCGGGCAGCGCGCTTGCCTTGGGGGCAGAGCCCTCGCGGCTGCATCTGTTCGACGCGGCAGGCATGCGGCTGGCACCTTGACCGCAGTCCGACAACCAGAACCATCGGCCGCCGTGTCAAGCGCCGTCAGCCGCCAACGTCGATGAAGACCTCGTCGGCCTCGACCTTCACCGGATAGGTCTTCAGGTTCACGCAGACCGGGGCCCGCATCGCCTCACCGGTGCGGTAGTCGAACTGGCCGTTGTGCTTGGGGCATTCGATCAGGTGGCCCATCACCAGCCCGTCGCAGAGATGGACGTTCTCATGCGTGCAAAGTCCGGTGGTCGCAAAGAACTTGCCGTCCGGCGCATGGTAGATGGCATAGGTCCGTCCCTCGTGATCGAAGCGGATCAGGTCTTCACGGTCGATGTCATCCGTGGCGCAGGCGCGGACCCAGGAACTCATGCCTTGGACTTCCGGGCGGGAAGGTCTGCAAGCCCCTGGTGGAAGGCGGCAAGCTCGTCCGGGGCCATGCTGACCAGGTGCTGCGGCTCGGGGAAGGACCCATCGGCGACATCGGCGATGAACTCGCGGAAGGCAGCGACGCGTTCGGCCTGCAGGCGGTCGTACTCGGCGGCGAAGTTGCGGTAGACCTTGGAATGGCGCGGCATGTGGCCCTTGTGGTCACCTAGGATATCGCAGGCAAAAAGGTACTGCGCATCGCAGCCCGGCCCCGCGCCCATCGACCAGAGCAGAAGGTCAAGCCGCGCCGAAATGGCCGTGGCGACCTCGACCGGGACGACCTCGATCTCGACGGCGAAGGCCCCGGCCTCCTGGTAGGCGCGGCATTCGTGGAAAAGCGCCAGGGCTGCGTCAGCGGTCTTGCCCACCGCCTTGAAGCCCCCGGTCCAGGTCGCGCGCGACGGCACCAGGCCGACATGTCCCACCACGGGGATATGTTCACGCGCGACATGTTCGACGGTGGCAAGGCTGCCCGAGCAATAGACGGCATCCGCCCCGGCCTCCATCACCTGACAGGCCCAGCGGAGGTAGTCGTCACGGGTGCCCGCCTGCAGATGCGTGACCCCGGTCATCGAAAACAGGGTCGGCGCGACCCGGCGGTACTCGGGATGCGTGACCAGTTCGGCCGGGACCGAGACGATGTCGATCCCCGCCGTTTCGGCCGCAGCGGCCTCGTCCAGTGTCATCACCCGCAACATCGTGCGCTGGCCTTTGCCCTTCAGCGCGCGCAGGTCGGCAACCGTGGGTTTCTTGCGCATTCCGGCCTCCTTCAGCGCGATACGAACATGTTGTGGAATTCGTCCCGGTAGGGCTTTGCGCCCGGCGGAAGCTCGCGCCTCAGGTAGTAGTCGGGCTCGGTCAACTGCCGCTTCACCGCGCGGTACATCTCGACATAGCCCTCCAGAATCGACCGGTTCGGCGGGGGATAGTCGTCCTTCACCAACTCATGCAGCCGCGGAAGTGCATGATACGGCACCATCGGGAACATGTGGTGTTCGATGTGATAGTTCATGTTCAGGTAGATGAAGCGGCTGATCGGGTTCATGTAGACCGTGCGGCTGTTCAGCCGGTGGTCGATGACGTTGTCAGCGAGGCCACCGTGCTGGAGAAGCCCGGTCATCACCATGTGCCAGCAGCCATAGATGCGCGGCAGGCCGATCAGCATCAGCGGGATGAAGGATTGCCAGGCCAGCGCGGCGACGATGGTGCCGGCATAGATCGCCATGTGGACCCGCGCCGCCACGATCGCCTTGCCGCGTTCGCTTTCGGGGATGTAGTCCTTTTCGTCGTCGGAAAGCCTCCCCCCGGCCTGACGGATCAGGATGCCCAGCGACTCCCACGCCGCCTGCACGCCCACGAAGGCCAGCAGCAGCTTGACCACGGCGGGGGGACGCATGAAGGCGATCTCGGGGTCGCGGCCGACGATGTAGGTGTCGGTGTGGTGGCGGGCGTGGCTCCACCGCCAAGCGACGGGGTTCCGCATCACCTGGAACGAGGCGATGTTGTAGACCACGTCGTTCATCCAGCCGGTGCGGAAGGCGGTGCCATGGCCGCATTCGTGCCAGCGCGAGTCGCAGGCTGAACCGTAGAGAACGCCGTAAGCCATCCAGAACGGCACGCACCACCAGGTGCCCCAGAAGTAGATGCCCCCCGCCGCGAACAGCACATGCCCCAGCGCCCAGATGATCGTGTCGCGGATCGCCGGGCCGTCGCGGCGCTGCATCAGCTCCTTCATCACCTTGCGCGGCACCTCGGTGTGGTACCACTCGGCCGAGGCGAGGCCGATCTCGATGGCGCGCTTGGACGAGGGGCCGGTCAGACTGTAGTCGCGGGGCACAGAAACCGGGGTGGCAAGGCTGGTCATGCGGGGGCTCCTTCGGGGTCGGGCGTCCAGGACAGGGCCAGGCCCAGCACCAGGCTTGCGCCGGGGGCAAGACGGGTCAGGCCGGGCTGGCCGGGCAGGGTATGGGCATCGACCGGGTGGCTTACCGGCTCGATGCAGAGGAAGGGGGCGTCGGTGGCGGGCGAATAGAGGATGAGGGTTTCGCAGCCGGTGGCAAGGATGTCGAACCGCAGGCCGGGCTGGCGCAGGCTGGCCTGGCCGTCCCAGCCTGCGAAGGCGGTGTTGATCCAGCCGTCGGGCAGGGGCGTGGGCGGGTCGAAGACCAGGGCAGGGGGCAGAGGGTCCGGCGCCGTGGTTCGCGGGAGGTGGCGGTCGTCCTGCGGCCAATAGCCGGTGGCGCGGAAGCCAAGGTGGGTGTCGGGGTGGCGGGGGAACCAGGGATGGAAGCCGCCGCCGTAGGGGAGCGCGATATCGGCGCGGTTGGTCATGACCAGGCTGGCGGACAGCATGCTGGGGGTCAGCTGGTAGGTAACCTCGGCGTCGTAGACGTAGGGGCCGATGCCGCCCGAAAGCGTCAGCGTCGCATGGTCCGGTCCCTGCGCCGCGACGGTCCAGGCCTTCTGAAATCCGTCGCCGTGGATCGGAAAGGGTTCGCCCGGCAGGTTGGCGGGGACGGGGTGGGTGCGACCCTCGTAAGGAAACGGCCCCGAAATGCGGTTCGAGAACGGGAGGAGAAGGTTCATCGCCTGCGCAAAGGGGCTGCCCGCCGCGCGCCCGGTGCCGGTGGACAGAATGGCCCGCTTGCCGACGTCCAGCGACACCACGCCCGCGCCCGCCTGCGGGTCAAGGATCGCCGTCGCCTGGCCTGCGGCAAGTCGCATCACCAGCCCCCGTCAACGCCGAGGTTCTGCCCGCTGATCATCCGGGCGCGGTCCGACGCCAGGAACAGCGCGGCCTCGGCGATGTCCACCGGCTCGATCCGCCGCTTCACCGACTGATGGGCCAGGATCCAGGCGTTGTACTCCTCCAGCCGGTCGGCAAAGACGCGATCCTCGGCCTCCGACCGCACAGCGCCGGGGGCGATGGCATTCACCGTGATGCCATGCGCCCCAAGCTCGCGCGCAAGGGCCTTGGTCAGCCCGTACAGCGCGCCTTTCGAGGCGACATAGGGCACGAACCCCTCCCATTGGCCGTTCAGCGTCAACGATGTCAGGTTGATGATCCGCCCCCAGCCCCGGGCCTTCATGCCGGGGGCCACGGCCCGCGACAGGGCAAAGGCGGCAGAGGAGTTGACCCGCAACTCCTGTTCGTAGTCCTCGATCGAGACCTCTTCCAGCGGCCGGTTCAGGATCATCGCGGCGTTGTTGACCAGGATGTCGAAGGGCGCTGCCCCTTCCACTGCGCGGGTCGAGGCCGCAAGGTCGGCAAGGTCGACCCCGATCCAGCCAAAGCCCGCCGGGGGCGCAGAGCCGGGCCGGTCAAGCAGCGTGACCTCGGCCCCAGCGTCGCGGAAGGCCGATGCCAATGCCCGCCCGATGGTGCCAAGGCCCCCGGTGATCAGCGCGCGTTTTCCTGTCAGCTCTGCCATGCCCGTCTCAGAGAACGTCCTGCACTTCCTCGATCGACGTGTCGCCGATCCGCTTGTCCAGCACCACCTGTCCCAGGGCCATCGCCACCACCCGGTCGCAGCAGGCAAAGACGTGGTGCATGTTGTGGCTGATGAAGATCGCGGTCACGCCCTGATCGCGCAAGCCGCGCACGAAGCCGATGACCTTGTTCGTCTCCTTGACCGACAGGTGGTTGGTGGGTTCGTCCAGGATCATCACCTTCGACCGGAAATGCATCGCCCGCGCGATGGCCACCCCCTGCCGCTGGCCGCCCGACAATTCGCCGACCAGCGCGTCGGGGGACCGCAGGTGCAGGTCCACGTCAGCGATGGCCGCGACGCTGTCCTCGCGCATCCGCTTGAGGTCAAGCCAGCCCAGACCACCCAGCGAGAACTTCAATGGCTCACGCCCGATGAACAGGTTGCGGGCAATCGACATGATCGGGACCATCGAGTTGTACTGGTAGATCGTCTCGATCCCCAGCCCCATCGCGTCCTTCGGATTGCGGATGTCGACGGGGCGGCCGTCCATCAGGATCTCACCCTGGTCGGGGCGATGCAGGCCCGACAGGATGTTGATCAGCGTGGACTTCCCCGCCCCGTTGTCGCCGACAAGGCCCAGCGCCTCGCCCCGATTGATGTCCAGCGACACGCCCTTCAGCGCATGGACGCCGGAATACCACTTGTGCAGGTCCTTTACCTGAATGATCGGATCGGTCATTTCGGATCGGTCTCCACCTTCATCGCGCGACCACGCTTGCGCAGCCAGGCGTTGCCCACCACGGCAAAGATCGTCAGGGCGCCGACGGCGAACTGGAACCAGGTGCCGTCGATCTGGCTCATCACCATGCCGTTGTCGATCACCCGGATCAGCGTCGCCCCGATGATCCCGCCGATGATCGACCCGATGCCACCCGACAGCGAGGTCCCTCCGATCACCGCGGCCGACACGGCCTGCAGCTCATACCCCATCCCCAAGGACGGCAGCGGAGAGCCGAGGCGCAAGACCTGGATGATTCCGGCCAAACCTGCCAGGACCGAGCAGATCACGAAGCAGGCCAGCTTCACCCGGTGCGTCGGAATGCCCATTGCCTGGGCCGCGGGCAGGAAGCCGCCGGTGGCGCGCACCCAGTTGCCGAAGTTCGTCCGCGACAGCAGCATTCCCACGATCACCGCGATTGCCACCAGCCACAGGAACGAGGCGCGGAACATCTCGCCCGGGCCGACATAGGCCACGAACAGATGTTCGGGGATCAGCTCGAAGTCCAGCCGGGGCGGAAAGCCGCCCGAGACCACGACCGTCATCGACCGGGCCATGAACATCATGCCCAGCGTGGTGATGAACGACGGGATGTCGAACCAGATCGTCAGCCAGCCATTCAGCAGGCCCACGACGACACAGGCCAGAAGGGCAACCAGGAAGGCGGGCCAGAAGCTCCACCCCGCCACCATCAGCACCGCCATCGTCATCGGCGACAGGGCGAAGACCGACCCCACGGACAGGTCGAACTCGCCGGCGATCATCAGAAGCGTGACCCCGATCGCGACCAGGGCCATTTCCGGCAGGAAGCCGAGAATGCCGCGAAGGTTGTTGTAGTCCAGAAACACTCCGCCGGACCGAACCTGGAAGAACAGGACCATAAGCAGCAACAGCAGTGTCGCCGCCAGTTCGGGTTTCTGCAGGGCAAGTTTCAAAAGGCGTCGCATGGGCGCTTTCCTGGGCAAGGGAATGCCCCCGGCTGGACGCCGGGGGCTATGGATCTCAGCGCAGGCCCTTGGCCGACAGTTCCATGATCGCGTCGACCATGTCCGGGGTGACGATGCCCTGCCCGGTGTCGATGTCGGCCGGCGCCAGGCCCACGGTCTTTGCCAGGTAGACCTGCATCACCGGCATGAAGCCCTGCATGTAGGGCTGCTGGTCGACCTGGACCTGGACATAGCCCGCCTTCATCTGGTCCAGCACTTCGGGCACCAGGTCAAAGCCGCCAAGCAGCACCTTGCCGGGTTCCACACCGCGGTCCGCCAGTACTCGACCCACGGCAGCGTGCCAGAAGCCGGTGTCGAAGTAGGCGCTGGTGTTGGGGTTTGCCGACAGATAGGCACCGACGCGGTCGCCAACCGTCGCCAGGTCGGTTCCTGAGTCGATCTTCTCGTAGGTGATCTTGCGGTCCGGGCTGGCGGCAATTTGCTCGTCCAGGAAGTTCGTCACCCCCAGCGCCCGCTGTTCCGACCAGTTCTGGCCCGGGGCCGAGACGCCGACCAGGATATGCAGGTCGCCCTCGGCCGGCATGTTCTTCCACTGCGCCTGGGCCAGCGAATAGCCCGCCGGCACGAAGCCCTGCCCGATGAAGGCCTGCCGCGCATTGCCTGCGGCGCCTTCCAGGTCGTCCACGTTCGACGCGATGACGATGATCCCGGCATCGCGGGCGCGCTTGATCACGTCGTCGAAGGCGTTGTTGTCGACGATCGAGGTCAGAAGCGCATCCGGGTTCCGCGCGATGGCGGCTTCCATGTTCGCCACCTGCTCTTGCACCGAGCCATCGGTCTGCACATAGACCATCTGGCAGTTGGCCGTAAGCTTGCCGCAGGCGTCCTCAAATCCCTTCTGGACCGCTTGCCAGAAGGTGTTCGAGGCCCCCGAATGCACCGTGAACACGATGTCCAGCGGCTCCTGTGCCAGGGCTGATGTCCCTGACAGCAGTGTGGCGACAAGCGCCAGTCCCTTCAGTCTCATTCTCTGTCTCCTCCCTGTCCGTGATCGGTGTTTCAGATCGTTGCCGCATCCGATCTTCTGCGGCTGACCGTGAAGGCACGGTCGAGTTCGGGGCTAAGCTCCAGCCCCAGGCCGGGACCCGGCGGCACCGTGATCATGCCGTTCCTTATCGGCGGCAGGGTGGTCACGATGTCCCGGTACCAGGTTCGGTGAAACGCCCGGACGCTTTCCTGGATCAGTGCGTTCGGCGCATTAAGCGAGAGGTGCGTCGAGGCTGTCAGGACGACAGGCCCGGTGCAATCGTGCGGGGCGATGGGCAGGTGCCAGGCCTCGGCCATGCTGGCGATCTTGCGCGCCTCTGACAGGCCGCCGCACCAGCTGATGTCGACGATGATGACCCCCGCCGCACCGGTTTCCAGAAGGTCACGGAAGGCCCCGCGTCCGCCCAGGGTTTCCGAGGCGGCAATGGGCGCGGGCGACACTTCGGCATAGCGCTTCAGGCTGGACAGGCTGTCCATCCGGATCGGGTCTTCGTGCCAGGCGGTCTGGAAGGGCGCCAGCGCGCGGGCAATCTGCATCGCGGGCAGAAGCTGCCACAGGGAATGCAACTCGACCATGATCTGCATCCGGTCACCGACCGCCTTGCGGATCTTCTCGAACGGTTCCAGCGCGGCCTTCAGGTCCGGAAGCTCGATGTACTGCCCGCCGCTGCGTTCTGCCGCCGTGTCGAAGGGCCAGATCTTCATGCCCGTGATGCCGTCTTCCAGAAGCGACAGCGCCAGTTCGTCGGCCCGCGTCAGGAAGGCGTTCAGGTCGTCGTAATCGCGTCCCCCGCCAAGCCCGTAATTCGCGGTCTGCTGGCCCGTCGCCTCCTTGATGTATTCGGTCCCGGCGCAGGTGTTGTAGGTGCGGATCTCGGCCCTGGTGAACCCGCCCAGAAGCTGCGCGATGGGTTGGCCCACGGCCTTTCCGAACAGGTCCCACAACGCGATGTCGAAGGCCGAATTGCCCCGCGTCTCGGCGCCGGAAGAGCGGAAGCCGACATAGCCCACCAATTCTGCCGACAGCCGGTCGATCTGCAGCGGGTCGCGGCCAATGACGCGGGGGGCGATGTATTCGTGGACATGCGCCTCGACCGTGGCTGCGCCGAAGAAGGTCTCGCCCAGGCCGGTGATGCCTTCGTCGGTATGGACCTGCAGCCAGATCAGGTTCGGTCGTTCGGCGATGCGGATGGTTTCCAGGCCCGTGATCCGCATCGCTTGCCCCTCAGGCCATTCCTGCCGACAACAGCGCACGCACGCTTTCGTCGAAGTGGACAGCCATCGCCGCGTTGGCGGCCACCGGGTCGCCCTCGGCCACGGCGCGGGCGATTTCCTCATGGGTGGCGACCATGGTTTCTCGCGCCTCCGCTGTAGTCCGGCTTTTCCAGCCCATCGGCCAAGTCTGCCGGGTGATCCCTTGGAACGCCCCCACGATCAGTTCGAACACCGGATTGCGCGAGGCCCGCGCCAGGGCCAGGTGAAAGGCAAGATCAGCCTCCATCAACCGGTCGGGGTTGGCAGCGACGCGGCGCATCTCATGTGCGTGGTCGAGGATGGCAGTGGCCTCGGCCTCGGTCCGGCGGATGGCTGCCAGAGTGACGATCCGCGTCTCGATGGTGCGGCGCACGTCATAGATCTGCTGGATGCTGATCTGGTCGGTATGCACCCCGTGCTCGATCATCAGCGACATGGCGCTGGGGCTGATATGGGCCACTGTCGCCCGTTTCCCGGTGGCAAGATCGACGATCTGCATTGCCTCAAGCGACCGCATCGCCTCACGCACCACGGTGCGCGACACGCTAAGATCCTTCGACAGCTGCGCTTCCGAGGGCAGGCGGTCACCGGGCATCAGATCCTCATCCCGGATCAGCCGGGTGATCGCCCCGATCACGCTGCTCACCAGACCACCTGTCGACAAGGAAGCGTCGCTCTTCATGCCAAAACCGCAAAACCTGTATGATAGCTTTTGGCCAAAGTGCTGGCATCGCCGGGTTCTGTCAACCGAAATCCCACGCCCAAGGCGCGGGATCGCTGGTTGCAAGGCTATGCTACGGAATCGGTGCTGAACGACAGGTGCCGCGGGTCCGGGGTGGCGGGTTCAGCGGGATTGCGACTGACCCCATCTCCCGGCAGAGCCTGGTCTTTACCTGGCAGGAACGCGGCTGCAAGGTGACCCAGATCTTCGCGCCCGACGGGCTTTCCGCCGTCATCCGCGCCGAGGGCAGCCAGCGCGGCACCCGCTCCAGCACCCGGGGCAGACACCTTCCGATGGACCCGGTCACCCTGAGCCGCCGCAGCGTCCCGGTGGTCGAGAACGACTACCTCGGCGGCCAAAAGACGACCGAGACGCTGCGCTCGGCCGGCTGCCTGGTGCTGGACCCGGTCCGGACCGTCGCCGATGCCATGCGCCTGACCGTGTCCGCGTCGCTTGATGCGGCCGTTCTGGACATCAACCTCGACGGCGAAAGGGTCTGGCCCGTGGCAAAGACCCTTAGCGCACAGGGCATTCCCTTCGACTTCGCGATCGGCTCCTCGGACACGGTCCAGACGCCACCGGACCTGGCCAAGGACACCAAGGTCGAAAAGCCGCTCGCGGTCGACCGGCTGATCGCCACCCTCACCGCTGCCAGGGCCTCTGTCCGGCAGTCCGGCGACGCCTGACCACTGGCAAGCTCAAGCGGTGGCCATCATGGCAAAGACCACGTAAACGCCCACCGCCAACCCCTTGAAATCCCGCAGGCCGCCATCCTGTCCACGCCGGACAGCCTACTCTGCCGCCAAGGCCACCCCCGGCGGCTGGACCAGCTCGGCCACCACGCCCGAGATCAGGTCGCGGAAGCCCTCGAACCCCGCCAGGGGCTCCACCCGCACCTCGTCCATGTAGAGCGCCCGGTCGATCTCGACCTGCACCACATGCACCCCCCGCGACGGCCGCCCGTAGGCCTGCGCCACATAGGCCCCCGCGAACGGACTGTTCCGCGCCACCCGCAGCCCGGCCGCCGCAAAGGCCGCCTCGACCCGGTCCATCACCGCGCTGCCCGCCGTCGCCCCATAGCGGTCGCCCAGCACCACCTCGGGCCGCGGATGCCCCGGCCTTGTATGCGCCTCGATCGCCTCATGCGGCATCGAATGGCAGTCGATCAGCACCGCCTCGCCAAAGGCCGCCAGCGTCTCCTCGACCAGCCCGGCCAGAGCCTGATGATAAGGATGCCAAAACCGCCGGATCCGCGCCTCGGCCTCGGTCAGGGAAAGCTTGCCGCGATAAATCGCCCGCCCCCCGGCCACCACGCGGGGAATCACCCCAAGCCCGGAGGAAATGCGCGGATTGTGCGGCGCCCGGGCAATGCCGTCGATCACGCCCGGGTCCAGCTCGTCCGCCGCCCGGTTCAGGTCGATGTAGGCCCGTGGCGCCCGGGCGGCCAAGAGCGGCGCGCCCAGCCCGGGGGCGGCAGCGAACAGCTGGTCGACGAAAGCATCCTCCGACGACCGGATCGCCTTGCGGTCCAGCACCACGCGGCCCAGGAAATCCGACGAATACTCGCGCCCGGAATGCGGCGAGGCGAAGATCAGCGAACTCGTCCGGCGCGCCGGGCGGGTCAGGACATAGGCCTCGGTCTGGGTCCGCTCCATGCGCGCCCTCTGTGACAGTCGCTGTCTGCTACATTCCGATATAGCCGGAGTTTTCCGAAAGCCAAAACCCCTTGCAGCCCCCGACGCTTGTCAGTATAGACCCGGCCTGACCGGCGCGGTTCACCCCGCGTCCTTTTCGTTTCACCGAAAGGGAAGCGCAGGGGACAGGGAACCCGCAAGGCTCAAGTGGGCGGTTAGCTCAGCGGTAGAGCACTACGTTGACATCGTAGTGGCCACTGGTTCGATCCCAGTACCGCCCACCATTCGCCGCCTCCCCCGGGGGGCATGGGTTTCAATCTGGCGCATCTCGCGCCGCGTAGAAGGAGGGCAGACCATGAAAGTCGCCAACTCGCTCCGCTCGCTGAAGACGCGTCACCGCGATTGCCAGGTCGTGCGCCGCAAAGGCCGCGTCTATGTGATCAACAAGACGCAAAAGCGCTACAAGGCCCGCCAGGGCTGAGCCGCTTTCGGCAGACGGAATCAGGGGCCGCCTTGGGGGAAACCTCGGCGGCCTTTTCCATTCCGCCGCTCGTCGTGGACTTCGTCACTCCTCGCTGTTCCGCGACGAGAAGCCGAAGGCGAACGAGGAGCCGCCCTGACGGCCCAGCGCAACCACGCCGAATCGCTTGACCGCCCGGGCCTGACTCTCTGACCCGCCGGGCGCCAAATCTTTTCGAAAAGATTTGCCAAAATCCTTCGAAGGATTTTGTCTCTCCCAGACCCACGCGCAGGACGCCAGATGCACCCCAACCCCGCCTTCCGCCAATCCCCGCGCGAGAAGAACCTCGCCTTCGCCCGTGACCGGGGATTCGGCGTCCTGTCGGTCAACGGCCCGGAAGGTCCGCTTGCCGCGCATGTCCCGTTCCTTTTGAACGAGGACGCCAGCCATGCCGATCTGCACCTCGCCCGCTCGAACCCCATTGCCCGGGCCGGCCTTCCCGCACCGGCGCTGATCGCCATCTCCGGACCCGATGCCTACATCTCGCCCGACTGGTACGGCCCGCATGAGCAGGTGCCAGACCAGGTCCCGACCTGGAACTACGTCGCCGTCCACCTGCGCGGGCATCTGGAACCCCTGCCCGAAGATGCCCTGCGCCCGCATGTCGATGCCCTGTCTGCCGAGCACGAGGCCCGAATCACCGACAAACGCCCCTGGACCAGCGCCAAGATGACCGAGGGCGCGATGCCCCGGATGATGCGGATGATCCTGCCGTTCCGCTTTGTCGTCACTTCGGTCGAGGGCACCTGGAAGCTGAACCAGAACAAGACGCCCGAGGTCCGCGCCCGGGCGGCGGCGTCGCTGGCCCAGGGCAATACCTCGGCGCAGGAAATCGCCGCCCTGCTCCGCCGCGACCTGGACTAGGGCGTCCGCATTGTCGGCGACATGGGCTTGTGTCAACTTGCCCGCAGTTGCGGCGTAGGGTTCACCATGAAGGTCATCCACAGGTCCGACACGCTTCTTGTCCTTGAAGACCGCCCCTGGTTCCTTGGAATCTTCATGATCGCCATGTCCCTCTGCTTTGTCGCAGGCGGGTTGGCAATGATGGGCGAAGGCATGCTGCTTGGCGGGGCGTTCTTCGCGATGTTCGGCGGTGGCATCCCGCTTCTGATCGCGGCGCTGATGGTGCGGCGGGTGCGCGTCAGCCTTGACCGCAGCTCCGGTCAGATCACCCGGATCGAACGGTCCGTCCGTGGTCTGAAACAGACGACCCATTCGTTGGCCCGTCTGCAAGAGGCAAAGGTCGGCGTCAGTTATGACAGCGATGGCAACACCTATCGCACGGAACTCCGCCTGACCGGCCCGGAGGAGACCGTGCCTTTCACCAGCTACTACACCAGCGGCAGGAAGCCCGAGGTGATGGCCGAGGCGGTGAACGACTGGCTGGCTGCACCGCGATAAGCCGCTCGTCGATTGCCTTCGGCACTCCTCGCATGACCCCCCGCGACGAGAAGCCGAAGGCGAACGAGGAGCCATCCCTGCGCCAAACCCCGCAAGATCCGCGCGTTAATTTTCCGTTACCGTCCGCGGCCAAGTCATTGGAATCGTTTACCCTATCGCGTTTGTCCACCGTGGACACTTTTCGCGCCTGTTTACACCCCGCCCCCTCCGCCCCTACAGTCCTTCCATAACCCGGAGGTCCCCATGCCCCTGCCCCTCGCGCCCCTGATCCCGCTCGCGATCCGCCTCGGCCTCGTCGCGACGACGACCCTCGCCGTCACCCGCTGGGTCCGCTCCAACACCCATCCCGGTCGCACCGACCAGCGGGCCGAGGACGCGCTGGACGAGTTGGGCGAGGGCCTGTCCGTCCACCGCCCCGCTGATCGGGCCGAGCAGACCAACGCCACCGCTCGCCTCCGCCGGGTGGTCCGCTTCCGCGGCCGCGCCTACGAAGTCGACGCCGGCCTGATGGCCCGCTTCCGCCTGCGGGAGACGGAGGAGTGAAGCTCTACCACGCGCCCCTGTCGCCCTTCGTCCGGAAGGTGATGGTCCTCCTGCACGAAGCCGGGGCTATGGACCGTGTGACCCTGGTGTCCGCCGTGGGCCATCCGCTCGACCCCGGCACGATGCCCATCGACCGCAACCCGCTGGGCAAGATCCCGGCGCTGGAACGCCCCGACGGCCCGACCCTCTACGACAGCCGGGTCATTACCCGCTATCTTGACGACCTTCTGCATGCCCGTCTCTATCCCGCCGCGCCGCACCTGTGGGACACGCTGACCATCGAGGCCACCGGCGACGGCATCGCCGAAGCCGCCGTCCTGATGCGGTACGAGGTCTTTGTCCGCCCCGAGGCCAGCCGATCGCCTGACTGGATCGAGGGACAGTGGCAAAAGATTGCCCGCGCCCTCTCTGCGCTGGAAGAGCGCTGGATGAGCCACCTCTCCGGTCCGCTGGACATGGGCCAGATCGCCGTGGGCTGTGGGCTGGGCTATCTTGACCTGCGGCATGCCGACCGGGACTGGAGGGCGACCCACCCGGCGCTGGCCGCCTGGTTCACCGCGTTCGAGGCGCGCCCGGCGATGCGCGCCACGGCTCCCGCGGCCTGATCCCGCGCGACTGCAGCGACACAGCGGACCAATAGCCGCACAGAAATGCGGCCCTGCGCGACTTTGTCCGCTGGACGAGGGGACGCGCCTTGGCTAGATACACGCGCGGCGGGGCATGGCCATCCATTGTCCCTCAGATCATATGGGTCGGCATCCACCGGTCCGAAAGGGGAGAAGTTCTCGTGTCCCACGCAGACGATCACGCAGGCACCGGCGAAGGCACTCGGCGGGATTTCCTGTACTACGCAACGGCAGGCGCCGGGGTGGTAGCGACTGGCGCTGCCGTCTGGCCGCTGGTCAACCAGATGAACCCCTCGGCTGACACCCGGGCGCTTGCGTCGATCATGGTCGACGTCTCGGCGGTCGAGGTTGGCACCCAGCTGACGGTGAAGTGGCTGGGCAAGCCGGTCTTCATCCGCCGCCGCACCCCCGAAGAGATCGAGGCCGCCCGCGCGACCGCGCTGGAAGAGCTGCCCGATGCGATGGCCGAGAACGCCAACAAGCCCGATGCCGATGCCTCGGACGCGAACCGTACCCTGGATGACGCCGGCGAATGGCTGGTGATGATGGGCGTCTGCACCCACCTTGGCTGCGTGCCGCTGGGCGATGGCGCGGGTGAGTTCGGCGGCTGGTTCTGCCCGTGCCACGGCTCGCACTACGACACTGCCGGCCGCATCCGCAAAGGGCCCGCGCCGCGCAACCTGCCGGTGCCGGTGGCGACCTTCTTCGACGAAACCACGATCAAGCTTGGGTAAGGACCAGAAACATGGCCGGAATTCCGCACGACCATTACGAGCCCAAGACCGGGGGTGAGCGCTGGCTGTACAAGCGGCTGCCCATCGTCGGGCTTCTGTACGACACCATCATGATCCCCACGCCCAAGAACCTGAACTGGATGTGGATCTGGGGCATCGTCCTGACCTTCTGCCTTGCGCTGCAGATCGTCACCGGGATCATCCTTGCGATGCATTACACGCCGCATGTCGACAAGGCCTTCGCCTCGGTCGAGCACATCATGCGCAACGTGAACGGCGGCTACTTCATCCGCTACCTGCATCAGAACGGCGCCTCGCTGTTCTTCTTCGCCGTCTACCTGCACATCTTCCGCGGCCTCTACTACGGCAGCTACAAGGCCCCGCGCGAGGTGACCTGGATCATCGGGATGATCATCTTCCTTCTGATGATGGGCACCGCCTTCATGGGCTACGTCCTGCCCTGGGGCCAAATGTCCTTCTGGGGTGCGACCGTGATCACCGGCCTGTTCGGCGCGATTCCGGGCGTCGGCGAAGCGATCCAGACCTGGCTGCTGGGCGGCCCTGCCGTCGACAACGCCACGCTGAACCGCTTCTTCTCGCTGCACTACCTGCTTCCCTTCGTGATCGCGGCGCTGGTTGCCGTTCACATCTGGGCGTTCCACACCACCGGCAACAACAACCCCACGGGTGTTGAAGTTCGCCGTGGCTCGAAGGAAGAGGCCGAGCGCGACACCGTGCCGTTCTGGCCCTACTACGTCATCAAGGACCTGTTCGCGCTGGCGGTGATCCTTGCGGTGTTCTTCGCCATCGTCGGCTTCATGCCGAACTACCTGGGCCACCCCGACAACTACATCGAGGCGAACCCGCTGGCGACGCCCGCACACATCGTGCCGGAATGGTACTTCCTGCCGTTCTACGCGATCCTGCGTGCCTTCACCGCCGACGTCTGGGTCGTGATCGCGGCCAACTGGCTGTCCTTCGGCATCATCGACGCCAAGTTCTTCGGCGTGCTGGCGATGTTCGGCGCGATCGCAGTCATGGCGCTGGCGCCCTGGCTGGACACCTCCTCGGTGCGCTCGGGCAAGTATCGCCCGATGTTCAAGTGGTGGTTCGCACTGCTGGTGATCGACTTCATCGTCCTGATGTGGGCCGGTGCCATGCCGGCAGAGGAACCCTATGCCACGATCTCGCTGATCGCCTCGGCCTATTGGTTCGCCTACTTCCTGGTGATCCTGCCGCTTCTTGGCGTGATCGAGAAGCCGCTGGCCCAGCCCGCGACCATCGAGGAAGACTTCAACGCCCACTACGGCTCCAAAGCCCATCCGGCCGAGTGAGAGGAAACGACACATGTTCCGCAACATCGCACTCATCGCCGCATCGGCCCTGACCCTGACTGCCGGTGGCGTCATCGCCGCTGGCGAAGGCGGGCATGTCGAAGACGTGGCCTTCGCCCATGAAGGCCCGTTCGGCAAGTTCGACCAGTTCCAGCTGCAGCGCGGCCTGCAGGTCTATACCGAGGTCTGCGCGGGCTGCCACGGGCTGAAATACGTCCCGATCCGCACCTTGTCCGACGAAGGCGGCCCTGGCCTCCCCGAGGATCAGGTCCGCGCCTATGCCAAGCAGTTCACCATCACCGATAAGGACACCGGCGAGGACCGCGAGGGCCTGCCGACCGACAACTTCCCGGCCAACACCGGGGCCGGCGCGCCCGACCTGTCGCTGATGGCCAAGGCGCGTGCCGGTTTCCATGGCCCCTATGGCACCGGCATGAACCAGCTGTTCAAGGGCATGGGCGGGCCGGAATACATCCACGCGATCCTGACCAGCTACACCGGCGAGGAAAAGGAAGAGTTCGGCTCGTTCTTCTACGAGAACACCGCTTTCTCGACCGGCTGGATCGCGATGGCCCCGCCGCTGTCGGACGATCAGGTGACCTATGCCGACGGCACCCCGGCCACGGTTGACCAGATGTCGATGGACGTCTCTGCCTTCCTCTACTGGGCAGCCGAGCCCAAGCTGATGGACCGCAAGAACGCGGGCTTTGTCAGCGTGATCTTCCTTCTGGTCCTCTCGACGCTTCTGTACCTGACCAACAAGCGGCTCTGGGCCGGGATCAAGGGCAAGAAGGCGCACGCATGATCCTTTGGCGATGACTTTCGGAAAACCCCGCCCAAGTGGCGGGGTTTTTCATTTTTGGCCCAGGTAAGCGCGGACGGCTGGCGAAGGATTGTCGAGAAGCTCTGCCGTCGGAACCGGGGACTGCACGATGCCGTCCGCCACAAAGGCCGTCTGTCCCGCCAGCGACCTCGCATCCTCGGGGTCATGCGTGACCATCAGGACCAACGCCCCTGTGCGCTCGGCCACCTCGCGCAGAAGGACCAGCATTTCCTGCCGCAATGCAGGACCAAGCGCGGCGAAGGGCTCGTCGAGAAGCAGGACCGGCCGCGCCCGCAACAGGGCCCGTGCCAGCGCCGCGCGGCTCGCCTGACCACCGGAAAGCTGCCCCGGCCGCCGCGAACCCAAACCTGCCAGTCCGACCTTCTGCAGCGAGTCCTCGACCTGGTCCCGCTCGGCGGCAGACAGGCGCAAGTCAGGGCGCAGGCCAAGGCCAAGGTTCTGCGTGATGGTCAGATGCGGGAACAGGTTCTGGTCCTGAAAGAGGATGGTGATGGGGCGCTCTCCCGGCGGGAGGGCTGACAGATCCTTGCCGCCCCATAGCACCCGGCCTGCGGTCGGAGGCAGAAAGCCCGCGATCATCGACAGAAGCGTGGACTTCCCCGCCCCCGAAGGCCCCATGATGGCAATCCGGCTGCCGGGGGCGGCGGACCAGTCGGCGGTCAGGCGAAAGCCCGGTTGCGCATAGGTCAGGCGGTCAAGTTGCAGCACGGCGGCCTCCGGCATCGAATGCCCAGAAGAGGGCGAAGGACAAGGTGACAAGGATCAGCGCGGCGGCGGCGGCGGCCTCCATCCGGTAGGCGCCGGTCAACTGGCTGACGACCAGGGGCAAGGTCGCCTGACGCTCACCGGCAAACAGCGCGATGACGCCCAGGTCACCCATCGAGAGCGCAGCAGCGATCCCGGCAGCAAAGCCCAGGGGGCGGGCGAGGCGCGGCAGGACCAGCCAGCGCAGCCGCGACCAGCCCTGCAGCGCCAGGCTGTCGGCCAGGCGGCCATAGTCACTGTGCAGCGCCCGGGCCTCGGGCAACAGGATGCGGTAGAGGTAGGGCAAGGACAGCGCGACGTTGACCAGAACGGTGACCGGCAGCGCCAGGGTCATCGGCGGGGCGAAGGGCTGGATCAACAGGAACAGCCCAGTCCCGAGGACCAGGCCCGAGGTCGCCAGCGGCAGGATCGCCGCCGCCTCGACCAGGGGACGCGTCCGGCGCGCGGCGGCAAGCGCCAGTGTCAGGGCGGCCCCCGTGGCAATCAGGGCCGAGGCCAGCGCGACCAGCACCGACCGCCCGGCCGCGGGCAGGACCGAGGCCGGCAGGTCCATGAGCCCCGGCACTCCGCGCAAGATGACCGCCAGCAGGGGCAAGGTCAGGAACAGCGTCGCCGCACTCAGAGCAACCACATCCCCAACCCGTCGCCAGCCCGACGGGGCAGAAAGGCCAAGCTCGCGTCCAAGCCCCGCGCCAAAGCCTGCCGGTTTCGTCAGGCTCCAGGCCGCCAGTGCGGCGACGGCCCCGACACCCAGCTGCACTCCGGCCAGTCCGGCGGCTCGGCCAAGGTCGAACTCGAACCGGACGGCCTGGTAGATCGCCAGTTCGATCGTGGTGGCCGATGGGCCGCCGCCCAGCGTCAGGACCACGGCGAAGCTGGTCAGGCAGATCACCAGGATCAACAGAGCGGCCCCCGGCAGCACCTCGCGCAGCATGGGTCCTTCCAGGTGGCGGAAGGTCTCACGCGGGCCGAACCCCAGGGATTGCGCCAGGCGAATGCGCTCGGCGGGGATGGCCAGCCAGCCTTGCAGGATCATCCGGGTGGCGAGGGGGAGGTTCAGGAAGACATGCGCCAGAACGACGCCGTGCAACCCGTAGATCGACAGGGGTGGCAGGCCGAGAAGCCCCAGCCCCTGGTTGAAGAGCCCCATGCGGCCGAAGATGGCGACCAAGCCAAGGACGGCGACCACGGCGGGCAACAGGAACGGCGCGCCCATCAGGGTGATAAGCGCGTTGCGCCCCGGAAAGCGACGACGGGCCAGGGCGCGGGCGACCGGGATGGCGAGAAGGGTGGAAAAGACAGCCGACAGAAGGGCTTGCGTGACCGAAAACCGCACCGCCGCCCAGTCTGCCGGGCCAAGCGAAACCCCCGCCCCCCGCCAGCCCACGGCCAGCAAAGGGGCGAGCACCAGCGCCAGCAGCAAAACCGCCAGCGCTGGTGCGGCCAGGCCTAACGGGCGAGCGCCGCTTGCCATTCGGCCAGGGCCGCGTCGCGGACGGCCTGCGCCTCGTCGGGCGAAAGGAGCAGCGACTTGGCCGGACGGAAGGTGTCGAACCCTTCCGGCAGGCCCGCCGCCGGGGTGACGGCCGGATACATCCAGTTGGTCTGCGGGATCACCGACTGGAAGGCATCGGTCAGCATGAAGTCGAGGAACTGGTCCGCCAGCTCCGGCTGGTCGGTTGCGGCCAGCTTCCCGGCGACCTCGATCTGCATGTAATGCCCCTCGTCGAACAGCGCCGCCGCCTTCGTGTCATCGCTTTCCGCCAGCAGGTGATAGGCCGGGCTGGTGGTGTAAGACAGGACCATGTCGGCCTCGCCCTCCAGGAACAGGCCATAGGCCTCGGACCAACCGGGGGTAACGGTGACGATGTTGTCGGCCAGCCCTTGCCAGATCTCCGGTGCACGGTCGCCGTAAGCCGCCTTCACCCACATCAGAAGGCCAAGGCCGGGTGTCGAGGAACGGGGGTCCTGGATGACGATCTTCAGGTCCGACGCGGCCAGCGCCTCGAAGCTCTTCGGGGGCTCGGCGACCTTGGTCTTGTCGTAGACGAAGGCGAACCAGCCCCAGTCGAAAGGCAGGAAGTTCGGGTCGGCGAAGTCGACCGGCAGGTTTAGCGCGGGCGTCTTGCCGTGCGGCGCGAACAGCCCCGTGGCCGTTGCCGCAGCGGTCAGGTTGGTGTCGAGGCCAAGGACGACGTCAGCGTCTGAGGCCGCGCCTTCCAGCTGGACGCGCGCCAGCAGCGCTGCACCATCGCCCGCCGGGACGAATTGCAGGTCGCAGGCGCAGGTCGCCTCGAAGGCCTTCTCCACCGCCGGGCCGGGGCCCCATTCCGAGGTGAAGCTGTCATAGGTCAGCACTTGCAGGACAGGAGTTTCGGCCAGCGCCGGGGTGGCGATGGTCAGAAGGCCCGCAGCAAGGAGTTGTTTTTGCATGTCTTTCTCCATGTTGCGACGGAATGGTCGGGGATGGAGAACCCATGCACCTTCCCTCCGCCGGTATGATCCGGTTCAGGTTCGACGGGTTCGCTTGCGCATCTCAGCCTGTCACCAGACACCCCGAGGTGAGCGTGAACATAAGCGAATGCGACCTGGGTGCAAGGGGCGGCAATTGAATCGAGCGCGTTCCGCGCGAAGACTCTTTGTCTCACCGCTTTGCGTAGGGGCGCAAAGCGGCTCGGGCGCGCCTCCGGCGGGAGTATTTGGGAATGGGCAAGAGCTATTCGCGGCGGAAGTAGACCGTGCCGTTGGGTTCGCCGTTCGTGTCCTCGGAGAAGCCGAAGGTGGCAAGGGCCGGGGCGAGCTTTTCGCGGGCGGCGGTGACTTCGGAGGGGTCGAGGAAGGGGACCAGCACGCGGCGGACACCGGTCAGGGTTGCCTCGGAGAAGGCCTCGCCAGGGAGGAGCGGGCCGGAGAGGCGCAGGACCTCGGGGCGGGCGTCGGCGAGGAGCTTGTGCAGGCCGGACCAGATGCCGTCGGGGTTGAGAGTTGCCTGCGACCAGGCGATGCCCGTGGGATCGGGGAAGTTCAGCCCGGCGATGCGGCGGGAGAGGGTCAGGAGCGAGGGGCGTTCCTCGTGGATCGTTACCTGAAGGTCCGGGTTCGCGGCCCGGGCGCGCAGCGCGACAAAGCCGATGCCGCAGTCAAGGTCGAGAAGCCGGGTGCAGCCGTTCAGGAACCCCGCGATGTTGCGGGCATGGCGGCGGTCGAACTTGCCGGCCTTCAGCACTTCCATCGTGGCGGCAGTGAAAACGCGGGGATCGAGCGGAATCTTCAGCGTCTGGTTCTCAACCACCTCCAGCGGGATGTCGGCGCTCAGGTCGGCAGATCCCGAGACATAGGGCGAGGCGAAGGGCGACCCCCAGCCGGGCGGGGGCGGTGTGCGGCGTTCCTCTTTCGGCTGGGCGTTGCGACGCTTTTCGATCTTGGTCTGCACCGCCCGCACCGCCTCGGGGTCGCGCAGCTTGGGCGGCTTTGCGACCACCTGGCTGATCGGCACGGTCGATCCGGCAACCAGGTCCTCGACCATGATCTGATACTCCGGCGTCTGCCGGATCTCCGCGAGCCGTGCCTCGGCCCGGGCATGGGCGGCCTCGTGCAGCCCGCGAACCTCGTCATCCTCCAAGAGCGCTGCCATGATCGCATTGCGGCGGTCGCGGTAGCGGGCGATCTTCAGGTCCTCAACCTCGTTCCGGTCCTGCAGGGACCAGTAGTCGGACCCGTACTTGGTCAGCTTGCCGTTCGCATTGCCGCGGAACTTGCGCAGCGTGTAGGCGTCCATCGACTTGATGGCGTAGTGGTTGATCTGTGCCCAGTCATAGCCCACCGTCCGCCGGATCGAACGCCAGCCGCGGAACTTGAACCATTCCTCCAGCGGGCGGCCCGAGCCGTTCACCCAGTGTTGAGTGTCGGGATATTCCGTCTCGCGGAACTTCTCCTTGATGACCGGGCGGTGCATCCCAAGCCGCTGATACTCGGCGTCAAAACGCAGCATGGTCTTGGTGCCCCAGCCCTTGTTCCAGAACTCGGGCGCGGCACGGGTGAACTGGTCGGTGATCGGCGCGCGGGACCAGTCGCGGACACCGGAGGACCCGAAGATGCGCCAGGTCATCACCATCGCATGCGCGCCCATCGCGTTCAGGTCGGTGACCAACCCGTCCAAGGTGCCCGAGGGGTGGTTGATCACCATGAACTCATCCGCGTCGATCACCAGAACCCAGTCGGAATTGATGATCATCGGCTCTTCGGCGGCGGATTTCAGCATCGAGGGGTGCGGCTTCATCCCCTTGGGGATCACGTTCTCGCGGTGATGGACGCCGGTCCCCATCGCCTCCAGCCGTTTCAGCAGGGTATCGGTCCCGTCCGAGCAGTCGTTGGTGTAGACCATCAGCTCGGTAAAGCCCAAGGCCAGGTGATGCGCGACCCATTCGACGACGAAGGGGCCTTCGTCCTTCATGGTGGACAGGACCACCAAAGACCCATGCGGGCTGGTCTGTTTGCTGAAGGTCATTCTTCCAGCGCGGCGGTGGGGTCGATGTCGAGCTTTTCGCACATGCGGGCGATGTAGCTGCCTTTCAGGGGCGGGTTCTTCCGCCACCAGGGTCGGGCGGCGTTGGTGTAGATGTGGACGGACAGGGTCGCGTCGGTGAAATGGCCCTCGACGTTGGAATGCGGGTCGTAGAAGACGTCGTTCAGCTGGAAGGGCACGGGGTACAGCGTATCCGCCCCCATCGCCTTGTCGATGTCGCCGGTTTTCGTCGCAAAGTGCGTGAACGCCTGCGGCCCGAAGGCGGTGCGTTCGGTCTGGTAGATGCGGACGGGCTTCGGGATCGACCGGTCGAGCTTGTCCATCTTGCGTTTCTGCTTGTTCCCCCACCATGCGGGGTAGTCGGGCAGGTTGTCGTAATAGTCGAGCAGGCTTTCGATCAGCCGACCCGTCTTCGGCATCGCCACCACGCCGCAGTTCAGCGCGCCGCGCATCCCGTGGCCGGCGTAAATATGCTCCTGGCCTTCGGGGAAAGGGCGGTAGCAGTAGGCGTCGCAGTCGATCCAGATGGCACCGGTCTTGGCGATCATCTTGTAGCGGAAGACGTTCGACAGGAACGACGCCGAGGTTTCCGCGACGATGGCGCGGTCGATGTCCATGATCTCGGTGGCCGGGCGGACCTCGACCCCCTTCGGCACGTTGCGGACCTGGTCGGTGCAGTAAAGCGTCACCGGATGCCCCATCACCAGGTGCGACTTCAGGCACAACTGGTTCACGTAATGCAGGCTTTCGCCAATCCAGAGCGAGGCGACGGGGCGGCGGTTCAGGTCCATGGGGCGTCCTTTGGGTGGTCAGAAGACCGAAGCGAAGCGGTCGGGCAGGCGGAACAGCGACTTCGTGCGCCCCCCGCCGAAGAAGGTGATCTTGCCGTCGTGCAGGTGCTGCTGTTCCTCGACCATGCGCTTGCGAAACTCGGGCAGTTCGGCGTCTTCGCGGACGGCCACGCCCTTGGATAGCGCCAGGAAGGTTTCCAAGTCCTTGCCCCAGGCTTGGCCAACGTCCTTCAGGTCGCGGTCCCCGGCCATCGTCGCCCGCATCTCCTTGCGGCCCTTCAGGCGCTCGGTGACCATGTCATAGTCGAAGAACCGCAGGTGGATCAGGTAGAGGTGCGGGTCCAGCACGCGGGGCTGGTGGTTGTTTGCATGCCCGCCGATGGTAAAGCCGGTTTCCTTCCGCAGCACGCAGGGCTTGGAGTAGTTCGCGTTCGCCCGGAACACCCGGCGGCGCGACAGGATCGGCGCATCATCCGCCAGCGGCTCGGGCTCGGCTTCCGGATTGTGGATCAGCTCGATCCCGAAGGGACAAAGCGAGGCCGGAACGCGCTTGCCGGTGTAGGTGCCGAGGTAGGTCACCAGGTCCGGCGCGACGGCGGGGTCGACGATCACCACCTCGTCCACGTCGCCGACGATGAACCAGTTGTAATAGCGCAGCATCCCGGCAGAGAACTGGCTGTTGATCCCCCAGCGCCGCCGCTCCATCCGCCACAGCGTGGGATCGCGGGGCAGGTGGATGACGTTGGCACCTTCGCAGATGCGGTCGTGTTCCGGGTCGCCGCCGTGCGAGAGGACATAGAGGTGTTCGCGCCCGAACTGGCGGCCGTAGTAGTCGACCCAGCGCTGCAGGAAGTAGTAGTCCTTGTAGACCATGGTCATGGCCCCGGCAGGCTTCTTGGTCGGATCAAGCGTTGCCGGACCAGTCTGGACGGGGGTTTCGGACATCGGGCCTTCCTTGGGCTGCGTCCAGGACGGTATCACGCGGATTCGGCGGCTTTCAAGCACGGGTGGTGCGGCGGCCTTCCTGGCGCAGCTGGTCGATGAACTGCCGCAACAGCGGCACGCGGCGGGGGCGAAAGCTTTCGTCGGCGGGTGTCACCCTGTCCATCCGCTGAACCTTGAAGCGGCGGAAGTCCTGGCGCAGACAGCAGAAGGCAAGGCACTGCACCTCGCGGTCCAGGAACACCGTACCAAGGGGCCAGATGCGCCGCTCGGTCACCGCGCCGTTCAGGTCGCGGTAGGCGATGTCCAGCGCGCGTTCCTCCCAGGCGGCCTCGCGCAGTGTTTGCATATGCGGCGGCAGGGGCGCGCGGCGGTCGAAGCGGTAGGTCTGGGTGACGGCGTGGATCGCCTGGCGCTGGACGCGGTCGGGCAGGGTGGCGATGATCTTTGCTTGCGCCTGCGCGGCCGCCTTGGCCAGCGCCGGATCGCCCGACATCGTCACTTCGGCCAGGCCGAGAACCAGCGCCTCGACCTCCAGCCGGGTGAACATCTGCGGCGGCAGGGCGGGGTCCTCGGTCAGGGTATAGCCCGTCCCCGCCTCGCCATCGATCAGCGCGCCCGCGGCCCGCAGCGCCTGGATGTCGCGGTAGAGCGTGCGTTCAGACACCCCTGTCTCCTCGGCCAGCCGCGCGGCGGTGACGGGCTGGGGCAGCATCCGGAAGGCGGACAAAAGGCGGAACAGGCGGTCGGATTTCGGCATGGCATCCTGACAGTTTCTGGCAGGAGTGGGAGGTTAATCAGAGGACATTGGAAAGCAAAGGAGAGAAAGATGCTGACCCTGTTTCATTCCCCGCAAAGCCGGTCCTCGGCGATCCTGACCCTGATCGAGGAGATGGGCATCCAGGACTGGATCGACATCCGCGAGGTGACCATCCCGCGCATGGACGGCAGTGGCGGGCGGGACCCGTCCAACCCGCACCCCGAGGGCAAGGTCCCCGCACTGGTCCATGACGGCCAGGTCATCACCGAACGCGCCGCGATCATCCTGCATCTGACGACCCTCTTCCCCGACAGCGGTCTGGCCCCGAAGCTGGGGACCCCCGAATGGGGTGTCTTCGCGATGTGGATGGCCTGGTATCAGGGCGTGCTGGAACCCGCATTCATCATGGAGGCCGCGGGCGTCTCGCATCCCTGGATGACGGCGGCGATCCGCGATCACCAGACGGCGGTGGCCCGGCTGCGGACGGCACTGGACAAGGGGCCGTGGATCATGGGCGACAGCTATTCGGCGGCCGACCTGCTGCTGCATTCTCCCTACGCCTGGTTCGCCGAGGCGACGCCCGCCGACCCGGTGCTGCGCGACTGGATCGAGCGCTGCAAGGCCCGGCCCGCACGGGCGAAGGTCGTGGAGCGGGACGCGGCGAGCATGGCAGCCTGAGCACCCGGAAGGGCCCAAAATAATTCGCGTAGGTTTTTGGGCCCTTCACCCCGGCGGCTGCCACAACTCAATAGGGGTCCCCTCGGGGTCGTGGATGCGGGCGAAGGTGCCATAGCTGCCGTCGCCGTCCCACTCGGCCCGCGTCTCGACCGCGATGCCTGCCGCCCGAAGCGCAGTGATCATGCCCGCCAGGTCATCGACCCGCAGGTTCAGCATCCACTGCTTGTCGGCGGCGAAATAGTCGCTGTCGGCCTTGAAGGGGGAAAAGACCGTCGGACCCGCTTCCTGCATCCAGACCGCCACATCCGGCTGGGTGATCCCCAGATGCGTCTTGTACCAGTCGTTCAGCGCCGCAGGGTCGCGCGCGCGAAAGAAGATGCCGCCGATGCCGGTGACCTTGGCCATGTCCGCCTCCCGCAAAGCAAAAGGGCCGCCCCTTGGGCGACCCTCTCACATTTCGGGATTCGGCGATACGATCAGCCGTTGACCACGTCCTTCAGCGCCTTGGCGATGGCGAACTTGACCTGCTTGTCGGCCGGCTTGGTCATCGTCTCACCGGTGGCGGGGTTGCGGACCTGACGCTCCGGCCGGGCCTTGCAGGCCACCTTGCCGAGGCCGGGGATCGTCACGGTGCCGCCCGCGGCGACTTCACGCGCCACGACAGCGGCGATGGCATCCAGAGCCGCATTCGCGGTCTTCTTGTCACCGCCCATGGCTTCGGCAACGGCAGCCACCAGCTGGGTCTTGGTCATCGGTTTGGACATTTGATCATCCTTCGTTGTTATTCGTTTCGTGACATATGCACGGTTCAGCCCGCAAAACACGAGCGTCCACCCCCGGTTGCGGGGCCATGCCCCAAACACACGGTTTAAGGTCCGAAATCAAGCCCCGAACCGCAAAACAAGGGGTTTTGACGGCTTTTTCGCTGGCTAAAGGAAGGCAGTTTCCTCGAACGAGCGCAGTTTTCGGCTATGAAGCCGCTCGATTGGCGTTTCGCGCAGCCGCTCCATCGCGCGGATGCCGATCTGGAGATGCCGGCTCACCTGGGTCTTGTAGAAGTCGGACGCCATGCCGGGCAGCTTCAGCTCGCCATGGAGCGGCTTGTCGCTGACACACAGCAGCGTGCCGTAGGGGACGCGGAAGCGGAAGCCGTTGGCAGCGATGGTGGCCGACTCCATGTCCAGCGCGACGGCGCGGGATTGCGACAGGCGGCGGACCGGGCCGGACTGGTCGCGAAGCTCCCAGTTGCGGTTGTCGATGGTGGCGACAGTGCCGGTCCGCATGATCCGCTTCAGCTCATAGCCTTCCAGCTGGGTGACCTCGGCCACGGCCTTTTCCAGTGCGATCTGGATTTCCGCCAGCGCCGGGATCGGCACCCAGACGGGAAGGTCAGCGTCAAGGACGTGATCCTCGCGCAGGTAGGCATGGGCCAGGACGAAGTCGCCGAGCGACTGAGAATTGCGCAGCCCCGCGCAATGGCCAACCATCAGCCAGGCATGGGGGCGCAGGACGGCGATGTGGTCGGTCGCGGTCTTGGCGTTCGACGGGCCGACCCCGATGTTCACTAGGGTGATTCCGTTCCCGTCCGCGCGCTTCAGGTGGTAGGTCGGCATCTGCGGCAACTTGGCGACGGGGGCGATTTCGCCATCGGGCGTGGTAATCACCTGGTTGCCGGTCGCGACAAAGGCTGTGTAGCCCGAAGCAGCATCACCCAGCGCGGCGCGGGCATAGGCCTCGAACTCGTCGACGTAGAACTGGTAGTTGGTGAACAACACGTGGTTCTGGAAATGCGTCGGGTCGGTCGCGGTGTAGTGCGACAGACGGGCGAGGGAGTAGTCCACCCGCTGCGCTGTGAACGGGGCCAGGGGGGCCGAGCCATCGTCATACCGCGTCATCACGCCGTTCACGATGTCATCGTTCGTCGTCACCAGGTCCGGCACGTCGAACACATCGCGCAGGCTGAAGTCCATCACCCCTTCCTGCGGGATGGCGACTGTGCTGCCGGACACGGCGAAATGCACCGGCATCGGGGTGTCGGACAACCCGATTTCCACCGTGACCCCGTGGTTGCGGATCAGAAGCTCGATCTGCTGGATCAGGTAGTTGCGGAACAGATCGGGCCGCGTGACGGTGGTGGCATAGGTCCCGGGCGCGGAGACATGGCCGAAGGCAAGGCGGGTGTCCACCTTGTCAAAGCTGGTGATGGTGATGCGGATCTCCGGGTAGAAGGCGCGGATGCGGCGACCGGGGTGGCCTTTCGACACGGTCTGCAGGAACTGATCGGACAGGAAGGTCGTGGCCTGGGTGTACAGCGCCTCAAGCCGGTCGACGGCGGCGGCGGCACTGGTAAAGCTTTCCATCGCCGGGGCGTCGGGGGAAAGGATCGCGCTGTTGGTATCGTCTTGCATTCCAGGTCCTGCGGTTGATCCGGCATATAAGCCGAAAGCCGGGCTGGTCCGCAAGTGAAGCGATTGTAACGGTCACTCTCCGCTGGCGCGGAACAGCGCAATCAGTGCGCGGTCGGCGGCGTGATCCGCGTCGATCACGGCGGCGGCGGCACCGTAGATTTCCACCTCGATCAGCTGCAGGCCGGTGATGCGGCCCCGGTCCGCCAATCCCTGCAACGCCCGGTCAAAGCCCGCCTCGGTCCAGACGCGTCGGTTGATCGACAGCGCGAACTGGGCCTGCGGGGCGGCCACGGCCAGCAGCTGCGGCAGGGCCTCCGGTCCCACATGCCCCGCCGTGAAGGTTCCCGACGAGACGATCCCGCCATACCGCCGGGGCAAGGCCAGCGGCTGTGTGATGTCGGTCTGGTGTAGCCCGGCATAGATGCGCTTGGCGGCAGCACGCTCCAGCATCTCGGCCGAGAAATCCGCTGCGTCGATTTCCTCCCGGAGGCCCATATCGCGCAGCGCCTCGGCCAAGAGCCCAGTCCCCGCCCCCACGTCCAGCACCGGGCCGCGCGCGCCGGTGGCCATGTAGGCGGCGGCGACATGCGCAGGCAGCAGATACTGCATCTCGGTCGCAAAGCCGGTATCGTAGTTTGCCGCCCAGTCGCGGTAGTAGGCAAGGCAGGCCTCGGGCCCGGTCAGCCCAAGCGCCCCTTTCAGACCCTGGTCCATGTGTCTCTCCGGCTCTGGGACCAGCATGGAATGCGGCAGCCGATGCCGCAAGCCCTTGCGCCCCCAAGCCCGCGCCCCGATAGTCGCGCCATGTCCACGCTCCTCTCCCTTGGCCACGGCTATTCCGCCCGCGCACTTGCCCGTCGCCTCGTGCCGCAAGGCTGGCGCATCATCGGCACCACCCGCAACCCGGCCAAGGCCGACCAGTTCCGCGCCGAGGGGGTGGAACCCCTGATTTGGCCCGGTGATCTGGACTGGGTGCTCGAAGAGGCCACCCATATCCTCTGCTCGGCTGCGCCGGATGCACAAGGCGACCCGTTCCTTCAGGCCCGGCCCGAGATAGCGCGGTCCAAGGCCGGTTGGGTCGGTTACCTGTCCACCACGGGGGTCTACGGCGACCACGACGGCGGCTGGGTGGACGAGACGACGCCCCTGACCCCGCAGTCTGACCGCGGACGACAGCGCGTCCTGGCCGAAGGGCAGTGGCGGGCAACAGGCCTGCCGATCCACATCTTCCGTCTGGCCGGCATCTACGGCCCCGGTCGCGGCCCGTTCGAGAAAGTGCGCGACGGTACTGCCCGGCGGATCATCAAGCCGGGACAGATTTTCAGCCGGATTCATGTCGACGACATCGCCCAGGTGCTTGAGGCGTCGATCCGCCACCCCAACCCGGGTGCCGCCTACAACGTCTGCGACGACAACCCCTGCCCGCCGCAGGACGTAATCGGCTATGCGGCACAGCTTTTGGGCCTGCCCGAACCGCCCGCCGTGCCCTTCGAAGAGGTCGCGCCGACCATGACGCCGATGGCGCTGGGCTTCTACAGTGAATCGAAGAAGGTCCGGAACGACCGGATCAAGGACGAGTTGGGCGTCAAGCTTCTGTACCCGGATTATCCGGAAGGTCTGGCCGCGCTGCTGGCCGGGGGCCAGGACTGACGCCCGTCACTCGGCGGCAAGGTCGCGCGGTTGGGTGGCCAGGATCGCCTCGGTCACTTCAGACAGCGCCAGGGCCGCCGCGCCATGCGCCCAGAGCAGGTCGCCCCAGGCATGGATCTCGATCGGCGGGCGCGGGCGGCCGGTGTTGATCGACAGGTTGTCCATCTCGGACAGGGTCTCGGCGGCATAGAGGTAATCATAGCGCATCCGTTCACCCGACAGGATGATCAATGCCGGGTCAAACAGGTTGACCACGTTCGACAGCCCCACCGCCAGGTAGCGGCCCGCGCGGCGGAAGATCGACTTGGCCGTCGCATTGCCGGCCTTGGCGTGGTCGTACAGGCTTTCCAGAAGCACATTGATCGGCTGGCTTTCCTTGTGCCCCCAGTTCAGCGCCGTCGTCGCCTCGCGGGCCAGCGCATAGTCGGCGACATAGGCCTCTAGGCAGCCGCGCTGGCCGCAGCGGCACAGCGCGCCGTCCAGTTGTACTTTGGTGTGGCCAAGTTCCATCCCCAGCCGCTGGGCGCCGCGATAGATGCGGTGGTTCATCACGAACCCCATGCCCACGCCGTGTTCGATCGTCACGACGGCAAAGTCCGAAAGGTTGCGCCCCGCGCCGAACCACAGCTCGGCCAGCGCCACCAGGTTGGCGTCGTTGTCGACAAAGACCGGGATTCCCAGCCGCGCCGTTGCCAGGGCGGCGATGGGTACCGACCGATCCGCCAGGATCGACGACCACAGCACCATTCCGTCCGCGCAATCGACAAAGCCCGGCAGACCGATGCCGACCCCCGACAGTTGTGCCGGATCGACCTTGGACTTGGCGCAGACCCGGTCCAGCAGGGTCTGGATCGCGGCAAGAATCTCGTCGAGCTGCATCGGGCCGGGTTGCCGCGGGATCGCCTCATCCGCGATCAGCTTGCCGGCGAAGTCGACGATCACCGCGGTATGTTCGCGGTCGGAAAGCTTCATTCCGGCAACCAGATGCGCACCGGCCCGTACACCCAGCGACACCGCAGGTCGGCCGCGCCCGGCCTCGCCGTCGCGGGGAACCGCCACCTCTTCGATCAGGCCGGCTTCGATCAGTTCCGATGAAATCGTGGTAACCGAGGCAGGGCTGACACCAAGGTCCTTGGCCAGCTGCACCCGGGGGATCAGGCCTGCCGCGCGCACCAGTTCGAAGACCTGCTGGCGCAGCGGACGCTGGCTTTCGGTCAGCGGCGGAATCAGCGGACCGACGCCCTTGCGCCCCTCGCTGTTGGCTGACCGACTAGCCTTCGCCAGCATTCCTTCACTCCCCGAAGTAAAATACCTCGAATCTGCTGCGCCCCAAGGCAGGATGGACGGAATTCTGCCAGAAGTCCCCGGCTTATGCCCGTTCCATAGCTAAGGGCAGCAGAATAATTTTGACAACTGAAATTGATGTGGCACGGTGGCAATAGTATTTTTCAACCGGCGGGTTAGTCACGCCACCTGCCGCAATCACCGGAGGAAGCCTTATGCGGAGCATGCTTTGGGCCGCGACACTTGTATTGACCACCTTCTCATCGACCGCCTTTGCCGAGGGCAAGAAGATCGGCGTGGCCTGGGGCGACCTGGCGCAGGCGCGCTGGCGGTGGGATGTCACGGCAATGCGGTCGATCATCGAACGCAGCGGCAACGAATATCTTCCGACGAACGCCGAGGGGTCGGCCGAAAAGCAGCTGCAGGACATCGAGGCGATGATTGCTGCCGGGGTCGATGCGCTGGTGATCCAGCCGGTCGACAAGGAAGCGATCATGACTGGCGTCGAACGCGCCGCTGAGGCCGGGATTCCGATGATCGCCTATGACCGGCTGATCGAACACGAAAGCGTCTTCTACATCACCTTCGACAACGTGGGCGTGGGCCGGATCATCGCCGCCATCGTGAAAGAGGCGCAGCCGACGGGCAATTACGCGATCATTCTGGGCGATGCGGGCGACGCAAACACCGGATTCCTGCGGCAAGGCATGGAAGAGGTCATCGGGGCCGCAGTGGCCGGCGGACAGATCAAGATCGTCGGCGAGGCGAATGCCGATGGCTGGAAACCGGAAAATGCCAAGGCGATCATGGAGAAGATCCTGGCCGACAGTGGCAACCAGGTCGATGCGGTGCTGGCCCAGAATGACGGCATGGCGGGCGCGGCGATCGAGGCGCTGACGGCGGCGGGCCTCAGCGTTCCGATCGGCGGGCAGGACGGCGACCCGGCGGCGCTGAACCGGGTGGCACAGGGGCTGCAGACGGTGTCGGTCTGGAAGAACAACTTCGATCTCGCCAAGCAGGCCGGCACCATCGCCGGGCTGCTGGCCGAAGGAACGCCAATGAGCCTGATCCCCGAAGCCCGGCAGTTCACCGGGGGCGAGAAGGGGATCCCGGTCTGGTCGATCCTGCTGACCCCCACGCCGATCACCGCCGAGTCGCTGGACATCGTGATCGACGCCGACCACGTGACCAAGCGGGACGTCTGCCGGAACGCCCTGCCGACAGTCGCGGCCTGCCAGTAGGCGCCGCCTGCTGTCCTGCATCGCGCCGGCCCCTCACCGCGTCGGCGCTTTTATATTTTGACAACTGAAATTATTCGCGGCATCTTCCCGCCTGTTCCGGCGAATCTGCCGGACCGGCCCGCAGAGGCCGATCCATAGGGAGGATACATATGCGTACCGCAATTCTCGCCGCCGTTCTGGCGGTGACTGGCTTCTCGTCTGCCGCTCTGGCCGAAGGCAAGAAGATCGGCGTTTCGTGGGCCCAGTTCCAGGAAGAGCGCTGGAAGATCGACGAAGCCGCGATGAAGGCCGCGATCGAAGCCGCTGGCAACGAATACATCTCGGCCGACGCGCAGGCTTCGGCTGAAAAGCAGCTGTCGGACATCGACGCGCTGATCGCCCAGGGCGTCGACGCCCTCGTCATCAACGCCTGGGACAAGGACGCCATCGGGCCGGCCATCGAGAAGGCCGCTGCCGAAGGCATTCCGGTCGTGGGCTATGACCGCCTGATCGAAGACGACCGCACCTTCTACCTGACCTTCGACAACGTTGGCGTCGGCCGCATCATCGCGGAAGAAGTCTTCAAGCTGGTGCCCAAGGGGAACTACGCCATCATCAAGGGCGACCCGGGCGACCCGAACACCGGCTTCCTGCGTCAGGGCATGGAAGAAGTCATCGGCGCTGCCGTGGCTGCGGGCGACATCGTGATCGTCGGCGAAGCGAACTCGGACGGCTGGAAGCCCGAGAACGCCCAGAAGAACATGGAACAGATCCTGACCGCCAACAACAACGCCGTTGACGCCGTTCTGTCGCAGAACGACGGCATGGCCGGTGGCGCTGCCGCCGCGCTGGCTGCTCAGGGCCTGAACGTTCCGCTGGGTGGCCAGGACGGCGACCTCGCCGCCATCAACCGCGTTGCCCGCGGCACCCAGACCGTCTCGGTCTGGAAGAACGCGCGTGACCTGGGCAAGGCCGCTGGCGAAATCGCCGGCATGCTGGCTGATGGCACCGCTCTGGACGCGATCCCGGGTGCTGGCAAGTTCTCGGGCGGCGAGAAGGGCGTTGAAATGAACGCCATCCTGCTGACCCCGACCCCGATCACCAAAGAGACCATCGGTCTGGCGATCGACGCGGGCCACATCTCGAAAGAGCAGGCTTGCGAAGGCGCGGCAGCTGACGTCGCTGCTTGCCAGTGATCTGACCTACCGGCGCCGTCCTTCGGGGCGGCGCCACGCTTTTCTCCTGGCTGGACCTTTGCCCTGCGGGGTTTGATGGTGCGCACTGACGCGCCCGGTTCCGGCACAGCCCCATCCCTCTCAGGCTGGACGAGGACATGACCGCAACACCCCAATCGCCCACAACCCATGCGCCGAACGAAGGCGGGTTCACCCGTTTCCTCCGCGCGACAGAGATCGATCCGCGCCTTCTGGGCATGGTCGGTGCCCTGCTGCTGATCTGGGTGGCCTTCGAGGCCTATTCGACCCTGGTCCTTGGCCGGCCTTCGCTGCTTCTGGGCGCTGCCCAGGCCGATGCGAACGGCTTCCTCACCCCCCGCAACCTGTGGAACCTGTCGGTCCAGACCGCCTATATCGGCATCATGGCCACGGGGATGGTGCTGGTCATCATCACCCGCAACATCGACCTGTCCGTCGGATCGATCATGGGCATGGTCGGCATGTACATGGGCCTGTTGCAGGTCGAGTACCTGTCGCCGGCGCTTGGTCTTGGCCATCCGTCGATCTGGATCATCACGGTGATCTTCGGCATCGCGATGGGCGCGCTGATAGGCGCCTTCCAGGGCGTGCTGATCGCCTTCCTGTCGATCCCGTCGTTCATCGTGACGCTTGGCGGTCTTCTGGTCTGGCGCGGCGCGGCCTTCCTCGTCGCGGGCGGCAAGACCATCGCTCCGCTGGACGACACTTTCTCGCTGATCGGCGGCGGGTCCTTCGGGGCGCTTGGCAAGACCGGCAGCTGGATCTTCGCGGTCATCGCCTGCGTCTTCGTGGTCTGGGCCTTCCTGAACGGCCGCCGGTCGCGCAAGATCCACGGCTTTGCGCTCCGCCCGGTCTGGGCCGAGACCTTCGTGATCGGCCTGGTCTGCGCGGTAATCCTGGGGGCCACGACGATCGTCAATTCCTACGTCTGGCCGATCGGGAACATCCAGAAATACTATGCCAGCATCGGCGAAGAGGTTCCGGCCTGCGCGCAGAAGGGCGGCGACATCTACAGCGATGTCTGCGCCACTTTCGGCCACGGCTTCGCGTACCCGGTTCTCATCATGATCATCGTGGCGATTGGCATGACGATCCTGATGACCCGCACCCGTTTCGGCCGCTATGTCTTCGCCATCGGGGGCAATCCCGAAGCTGCAGCGCTGTCGGGCATCAACACCCGCGCGATGACGGTGAAGATCTTCACCCTGATGGGTGCGCTGGCCGGCGTCGCTGCCGTCATCGGTGCGGCCCGCCAGAACTCGGCCACAAACGCGATGGGCAACCTGGACGAGCTTTACGTCATTGCCGCAGCCGTTGTCGGCGGCACCTCGCTGGCCGGTGGCGTGGGCACGATCTACGGCGCGATCATCGGGGCGCTGATCCTGACCAGCCTTCAGACCGGCATGGTGCTGATCGGCTTCGGCGACGGCTCCTACCAGCGCATCGTGATCGGCATCGCACTGGTGTTGGCCGTCTGGCTCGACATCGTTTACCGCAAACGCATCAAGTAAGGGGCTGATATCATGGTAGACAGAACCGGAACCCCGCTTGTCGAACTGCGCGACATCTCGATCGCCTTCGGCGGGATCAAGGCCGTGGACCACGTCACGGTCGACCTGTACCCAGGCGAAGTCGTAGGCCTTCTTGGCCACAACGGCGCGGGCAAGTCGACGCTGATCAAGTGCCTGTCGGGCGCGTATCAGAAGGACTCGGGCCAGATCCTGATCAACGGCCAGGAGGTCGAGATCAAGGACCCCCGCGACGCCCGCGCCCAGAACATCGAGACGATCTACCAGACGCTCGCCCTGGCGGACAACCTCGATGCCGCCTCGAACCTGTTCCTCGGGCGCGAGCTGGTGAACAGCTTCGGCTTCGTGGACGAATCGAAGATGGAAGCCGAGACGCGGAAGATCATGGGGCGCCTGAACCCGAACTTCCGCAAGTTCAACGTGCCGGTGAACATGCTTTCGGGCGGTCAGCGCCAGTCGGTCGCCATCGCCCGCGCGGTGTACTTCAATGCCAAGATCCTGATCATGGATGAACCGACCGCCGCGCTGGGTCCGCATGAAACCCAGATGGTGGCCGAGCTGATCCAGGAACTGAAGGCGCAGGGCCTGGGCATCTTCCTGATCGAGCATGACATCCACAACGTCATGAAGCTGTGCGACCGGGCGTCGGTGATGAAGAACGGCCAGCTGGTCGGCACGGTGAACGTGAATGAGGTCACCGATGACGACATCCTGGGCATGATCATCCTGGGCAAGAAACCCCAGCACCTGGCCGCGTGATGTACATCGGGCTCGATCTCGGCACGTCGGGGATCAAGGGGATCCTAATCGGTGAGGACCAGCAGGTCCTGGCCGAGGCGACGGCGCCCCTGACCGTCCAGCGCCCCGCCGAAGGGTGGAGCGAGCAGGCACCCTCGGAATGGATCCGCGCCGCCGAGACCGTGTTCGACAAGCTGGCGCAGTCCGGTCTTGGCGCAGTGCGCGGCATCGGGCTGTCGGGTCACATGCACGGCGCGACGCTCCTCGATGCCGCCGACGAGGTGCTGCGGCCCTGCATCCTGTGGAACGACACCCGCAGCCATCTGGAAGCGGCCGACCTTGACGGCGATCCGCTGTTCCGGCGTCTGACCGGCAACATCGTCTTTCCGGGCTTCACCGCGCCGAAACTGGTCTGGGTGCGCAAGCATGAGCCGAAGGTCTGGGACCGGGTGGCGAAGGTTCTGCTGCCGAAGGACTATCTGCGCCTCTGGCTGACCGGCGAACACGTTGGCGAAATGTCGGATGCCGCCGGGACCAGCTGGCTGGATACGGGCAAACGCGACTGGTCGGATGACCTTCTGGCGGCCACCAGCCTTGACCGCAGCCACATGCCGAAGCTGGTCGAAGGGTCCGAGGTTTCGGGCTACCTGCGCGAGGCGCTCTCAAGCCGTTGGGGCCTGCCGAAAGGCGTGGTCGTGGCCGGTGGAGGTGGTGACAATGCGGCCTCGGGCGTCGGCGTCGGCGTGGTGCGGGCGGGTGAGGCATTTGTCTCGCTAGGCACCTCGGGCGTCCTCTTTGCCGCCAACGACGGCTACCAGCCCGATCCGGAAACGGCAGTTCACACCTTCTGCCATGCGCTGCCCGATACCTGGCACCAGATGGGCGTGATCCTGGCCGCGACCGATGCGCTGAACTGGTACGCCAAGCTGATCGGCACCGATGCGGCGCGACTGACCGGAGAGCTGGGCGACTTGCAGGCTCCTGGGAAGACGATCTTCCTGCCCTATCTGGGCGGCGAACGGACGCCCCTGAACTCGGCTTCGGTGCGCGGGGCCTTCACCGGCCTGGAACATGCGACAGACCGGCAAGCGGCAACCCGCGCCGTTCTGGAAGGCGTGACCTTTGCCATCCGTGACAGCCGCGATGCCTTGGCGGCGACCGGCACGCGGCTGGAAAGCCTTCTGGCCGTCGGCGGCGGGTCGCGGTCGGATTACTGGCTGAAACTGATCGCCACCGCGCTTGACTGCCCGGTGCAGCTGCCGGTCGCTGGCGACTTCGGCGGGGCCTTCGGGGCTGCCCGGCTGGGCCTGATGGCCGCGACCAAAGCTGGCGCGGAAGTCGCTACCCTGCCGCAGATCGCCCGCACCATCGACCCTGATCCTTCCCTCAAGGACGCCTTTGACGCGGGCCACGCAAGGTTCCGCGCCGCCCAAACTGCCATCAAGGATCTGACATGACCGACTTCTTCAAGGGCATCCCTGCCATCAAGTATGAGGGCCCGTCCTCAACCAACGAATTCGCCTTCCGCCACTACAACCCGGACGAAGTCGTCATGGGCAAGCGGATGGAGGATCACCTGCGCTTTGCCGTCGCCTACTGGCACAGCTTCGCCTGGCCGGGCGGCGACCCGTTTGGCGGGCAGACCTTTGAGCGTCCGTGGTTTGGCGACGGAATGGCTTTGGCAAAGCTCAAGGCGGACATCGCCTTCGAGATGTTCGATATCCTCGGCGTCCCCTTCTACTGCTTCCACGACGCCGACATGCGGCCCGAGGGCGCGACCTTCGCGGAATCGCTCAAGAACCTGAACGAGGTCGCGGATTACATCGGCGAGAAGCAGGCCAAGCACAAAGCCAAGCTCCTCTGGGGCACGGCCAACATGTTCAGCCACCGCCGCTGGATGTCTGGCGCGGCCACGAACCCCGATCCGGACGTCTACGCCTATGCCGCCGCGACCGTGAAGGCGAACATGGACGTCACGCACCGGCTGGGCGGGGCGAACTACGTCCTCTGGGGCGGGCGCGAGGGGTATGAGACGCTCCTCAACACCGACCTCAAGGCCGAGCGTGACCACGCGGGCCGCTTCCTGCAGCAGGTGGTCGAATACAAGCACAAGATCGGCTTCAAGGGCACGATCCTGATCGAGCCGAAGCCGCAGGAGCCGTCGAAGCACCAGTACGACTACGACGTCGCGACGGTCTACGGCTTCCTCAAGGACTTCGGGCTGGAGAAAGAGGTCAAGACCAACATCGAACAGGGCCACGCGATTCTGGCGGGTCACTCGTTCGAACACGAGATCGCGCTGGCCGCGAGCTTGGGCATCTTCGGCTCGATCGACATGAACCGGAACGACTACCAGTCCGGCTGGGACACCGACCAGTTCCCGAACAACCATGCGGAAAAGGCCGTGGCCTTCTACGAGATCCTGAAGGCGGGCGGCTATACTACCGGCGGCACCAACTTCGACGCCAAGATCCGCCGCCAGTCGCTGGACCCCGAGGACCTGATCCTCGCCCATGTCGGCGGGATAGACACCTGCGCCCGTGCGCTGAAATGCGCGGCGGCCCTGCTGGAGTCGGGCGAGATGGAGGCCGCGAAGGCCGACCGCTATGCCGGCTGGAAGGACCCCAAGGCGCAGGCAATGCTTAAGGGCTCGCTGGAGCAAGCCGCCGCCCGCGTCACCGCCGAGAAGATCGAGCCGCAGCCGAAGTCGGGCCGTCAGGAGCGTCTGGAAAACCTCTGGAACCGCTTCGTCTAAGCTGAGGCGGATTTCGTTTAGACATCGCACCGGGGCCTGATTAGGCTCCGGTGCACTCATTTTGACCCGCCGCAAAGCGGCAAGCCCAAGGGATCCCGACGTGGACCAGATCGACCGCATCCTCTCCGCCCCGCCGTTCAATCTTGATGGTGCGGGGCGCGACTGGGTGCGGTCCACCCTCTCCGCAATGGACCGCGCCGCCAAAATCCGGCAGCTTTTCGTCCACATCTGCTTTGGCACCGGGCCTGAGGTCGTCGACCGCATCACCGCCCTTGCCCCCGCCGGGATCACCAAGTTCTTCGGCCCCGATGCGCAAGGGGAACTCGACACCCTCGACGCCCTGCGCGCCGCAGCCCACATCCCCTACCTCGTCAGCGCCGATCTCGAAGGCAGCCGGATGAGCCCGTCCTTCGGCACCGAAGTGCCGAACCCCCTGGCGCTTGCGGCGGTGGATGACGTCCAGGCCTCAGGCACCATCGCCCGGATCATGGCCACCGAGGCGCGGGCGGCGGGGATCAACTGGTCCTTTACGCCGGTCATCGACATCAACGCGCTCTTCCGGTCACCCATCGTGGCCACCCGCGGCCTTGGGTCCGATCCCGCCCGCATCCGCGCCCATGCACTGGCGCATATCCGCGAGTTGCAGGCGAACGGGGTGGCGGCGACCGTCAAGCACTGGCCGGGCGAGGGCCACGACGACCGCGACCAGCACTTGGTGACCACCATCAACCCGCTGTCGATGGACGACTGGCGCGCGACCCACGGCGCGCTTTACCAGGCCGCCATCGACGCGGGCGTCATGTCGGTGATGTCCGCCCACATTGCGCTGCCCGCTTATGTCTTAGCGCATGACCCCGACGCGGGGCTGGAGGCGTACAGCCCGGCCTCTGTCTCCGCGCTCCTCAATCAGACGCTCTTGCGCGGGGAACTGGGCTTCAACGGCATCATCGTCTCGGACGCGACGCCGATGGCTGGCCTCGGCGCCTGGGCGCATCGGGACGTGACCCTGCCTGAACTCGTCTCGTCGGGCTGTGACATCATCCTGTTTTCCGACGAGCCCGAAGCGGACATCGCCCGGATCGAGAACGCGCTCGACGACGGCCGGATCACCGCAGCCCGCCTGGACGAGGCGATGACCCGCGTCCTCGGCCTGAAGGCCTGGCTGGGTCTCCAAAGCGACGGAAATGCCCCCGCCGACCGCACCCGCCTCGCCCGGAGCGAAGATGCCACCGCCGCCCAAGCCATCACCGCCCGCGCGCCGACATTGGTCAAGGACGTGCAGGGCCTCCTGCCCCTGTCGCCCGACCGCCACCGCCGCGTGCTGGTCTATTCGACCGGCATCGTCACCCCCTTGCATGGCGACGGGATGCCAATGGCCTTCCCCGACCTCCTCCGCGCCGAGGGCTTCGAGGTCACGGTCAACCAGCCCGGTGACCGGTATGATCAGCGCGACTTCGACCTGGTGCTGTTCGTGATGGCCGAAGAGACCCTTCTGACTCGCGGCCGCATCTTCCTTGACTGGAACCGCCTGACCGGCGGCATGTTCGGCGCGATGCAAAGGCACTGGCACCAAGTGCCGACCGCGCTGATCTCGTTCGGCTACCCCTACTACCTCTACGACGCGCCCCGGATGCCCTGCGTGGTCAACGCCTATGCCACGATGGACTCAATGCAGCGCGCCACGCTCGACTGCCTTCTGGGTCGCGCGCCTTTCCAAGGTACAAACCCCGTCGATCCGTTCTGCGGCCTGCCCGACGCGCGCTACTGACCGCGCTTTTCCGGCTTTCCGCCGCCGTCCCGCGGTGCAACATTGCGCGGAAACGGAAGGCAGGGACGAAGATGCGGAACGGCGGTCAGCTTCTGGTGGAATGCCTGGTGGCGCTTGGGGCCACCAAGGGCTTTGGCGTGCCGGGGGAAAGCTATCTGGCGGTCCTCGACGCGCTGCACGACACGCAAGGCAAGCTGGACTTTGTCCTCTGCCGCAACGAAGGCGGCGCGTCTTTCATGGCGGCAGCCTGGGGCAAGCTGATGGGGCAACCCGGCCTCTGTTTCGTGACCCGCGGTCCCGGGGTGACCAATGCGTCCATCGGCATCCACACCGCCATGCAGGATTCCGCGCCGATGCTAGTGTTCGTGGGCCAGGTCGGCACCGACATGAAGGGGCGCGAGGCGTTCCAGGAAATCGACTACCGCGCGGTCTTTGGCACCATGGCGAAATGGGTGGTGGAGATCGACCGGGCCGACCGCATCCCCGAGTTCCTCTCCCGCGCTTGGATCACCGCCACCACGGGCCGCCCCGGACCCGTCGTCATCGCCCTGCCCGAGGACATGCTCAGCGGCCCGGCATCTGCGCCCCCCCTAACCGGCCCCGCCCGCATTGCCGAGCCCGCCCCCGACCCCGCCGCCCTGGCCGAGGCGCTGGAGCTTCTGGCAAAGGCGGAACGCCCGGCGATCCTGCTGGGCGGCTGCAACTGGACCACGGCCGGAAAGACCGCCCTGCAGGCCTTTGCGGAGGCGTCAGACATCCCGGTCGTCGCGGCCCTGCGCTATCAGGACATGTTCGACAACCACTCCCCCTGTTACGCGGGCGACCTGGGCCTTGGCCTCGCGGCGGGCGTCCGGAAGACGATGGCCGAGGCCGACGTGATCCTGGCGCTGAACACCCGGTTCGGCGAGATTTCCACCGAAAGCTACACCCTGTTCGAGGTGCCGACGCCTCGCCAGAAGATCATCCATGTCCACGCCTCGACGGCCGAGATCGGCAAGGTCTACATTCCCTCCCTGGGCATTCCCGCCGGCCCCAACGCCTTTGTCGCCGCGCTGACCCCGGTGCGGGGCAGTTGGGCCGCCTGGCGTCAGCGGGCGCGGGCGGATTATGAGGCGACCTTCACCCTGCCGCCGCAGCCCTCGCCGGTCGACATGGGGCTGGTGACCGCGCATCTGCGGCAGGTGCTGCCCGAGGATGCGATCCTGACGAACGGGGCGGGGAACTTCACCGTCTGGCCGAACAAGTTCTACCGGTTCGGCCCAAAGGCCCGCCTTCTGGCCCCGCAGTCCGGCGCGATGGGCTATGGCCTGCCCGCCGCCATCGCGGCCAAAGTGGCATTCCCGGACCGGTCGGTTGTGTGCTTTGCCGGAGACGGCGATTTCCAGATGACCTGCCAGGAGCTTGGCACCGCGATGCAAGCCGGGGCACAGCCCATCGTCCTGATCCTGAACAACGGCACCTACGGCACGATCCGCGCGCACCAGGAACGCAACTATCCAACGCGCGTCTCGGCAACCGACCTGATGAACCCGGACTTCGTCGGCCTCGCCCGGTCCTACGGGTTCCATGCCGAACGGGTCGAGACGACCGAAGACTTCCCCGCAGCCTTCGCCCGTGCCCAATCCAGCCAAACCGGCGCCGTCCTTGACCTTGTCATCTCGGCCGAGGCCCTGACGCCACGACAGACCCTGTCGGACATGCGCAAGGCAGCGCTCGCGGCCCAGGGAAAGGGCTAGGACCGCTCCACCGGTTTCGACCGCATCATCGCGACGGTTTCCCGTTCCGCCCGGCGACAGGCGACGGGGGGCAGGCCGCGCGCGATCAGGTCCATGTCCTCCAGCATCCGAGTCCCGATCTCGCGCAGTGCAAAGGTCAGCGCCCCCGCCCGGTGCGGTGAGAACAGCATGTTCGGCACCTGCCGGATCGGGTCGTCCTGGGGCAGCGGCTCCACCGGGAAGACGTCCGAGGCGACGCGAATCCGGCCCGCGGCCGCAGCCGCCGTCAGCGCTGGGAAATCGGCGGCGGCGGCACGGGACATCAAGAGCAGCATCGCCCCGGGCTGCATCAGCGACAGAGCGCGGGCGTCGATCATCCCCTTGTTCGCCGTGGTGATGCTGGCCATCACAAAAACGAACCGGTTCTCGGCCATCAGCCGGTCAAAGCTGACGGGCTCCACGCCCAGCCGGCGCAGGTGCCCATCGGGCTGCCAGGGGTCATGCGCCTGCACCCGGCAGCCAAAGGGCGCCAGCAGCCGGTACAGCGCACGGCCAAGATCGCCGAACCCGATGATGCCTACTGTCGACCCGGCCAGAAGCTCGGACTCCCGGTTCCCGTCGAACAGCCACTTCTCCTGCCCCCGCAGGAAGGCCGCATGTTCGCCGTGGATGTTCCGCGCCAAGGACAGCGCCATGCCCAAGGCCATCTCTGCCACCGGGGCCGCAAAGACCGCCGCCGGGGCCAGGACATGGATGCCCCGGCGAAAGCATTCCTCGTAGTCGATGTTCGGCAGAAAGTTCGTCTCGACGTTGATGATCGCCCTCAGCTTCGGCGCCAGCGCCAGCCGGTCCGCCCCCATCGCCTGCTGTGAGACCAGGATTTCGGTCTCCGGCAGGTGGCGGGCATAGAAGGCCTCGCGGTCCTCGCCCTGCCATTCGGCGACCTGATACCGGGCGCGGAAATCGGCCAATTCCTTGGGCGAAAGGATGTCCTCGGTCGTCCGGGGCTCGGGGTCGTACAGCACACGCATGGGTCGGGTCCTTCGGGTTTCGGTGACCCTAGTGGCGATGCCCCCCAAGAGACAAGCTCAGACCGAGACCTCGCGGTGCAGCACCGCCTTGTCCAGCGCGTCCTTCCGCCCCTCCAGCGCCACTGCGCCGCGCCGGAAGACATAGACCTGATCGGCCCGGGCCCAGGCGAAGTCGAAATACTGCTCGACCAGCACCACTGCCATAGTGCCCTTGGCTTTCAGGTAGTCGATCACCTCGCCGATCTGCTGGATGATGTTGGGCTGGATGCCCTCGGTGGGCTCATCCAAGAGCAACACCTTCGGCTGCATGATCAATGCCCGGGCAATGGCAAGCTGCTGCTGCTGGCCACCCGACAGGTCCCCGCCACGCCGGTTCAGGAAGGACTTCAGGATCGGGAACAGGGTGAAGACCTCCTCCGGGATCTGATGCTGCGCCTTCGGCAACACCGCAAAGGCGGTTTCCAGATTCTCGCGGACGGTCAGCAGCGGAAAGATCATCCGCCCCTGCGGCACCACCGAAAGCCCCCGCCGGGCCATGTCCTGAGGGCGGCTCACGGGCAGGGTTTCGTCGCCCAGCGTCACCGTCCCGCCTGACCGGGGGTGCGTCCCGGCCAGGGCTTTCAGGAAGGACGTCTTGCCGACGCCGTTCGGGCCCATGATGCAGGTCACCTCGCCCGCCTTCGCGGCAAAGTCGATGCCGTGCAGGATCTGGCTCCCGCCGTAGTGCAGGGTAAGTCCAGTGGTAGACAGCATCAGCCGCGCCCCAGGTAGACGGCGATCACTTGCGGATCGCGGGTGACGTGATCAAGCGAGCCCTCGGCCAGGACGCTGCCTTCGTGCAGCACGGTCACCCGGCAGTTCAGGCGGCGGATGAATTCCATGTCGTGCTCCACCACGACCACCGCGCGGGTCTTGGCGAGGTTCACCAGCAGGGTCGTCGTCTGCTCGCGTTCCGCAGGGGTCATCCCGGCGGCAGGTTCGTCGACCAGCAGCAGCCGAGGCTCCTGCGCCAGCAGCATGGCGATCTCCAGCCACTGCTTCTGGCCGTGGCTCAGCTCTCCGGACTTGCGGTGCAGGTGGTCGGCCAGGCCCACCTCCTCGGCCAGCTCGCGCACCCTCGTCATGTCGGCGGCCTTCGGCTTCCAGAACAGCACGGCCCAGGGGCTGCGATTGGCCTTCAGCGCCAGGATCAGGTTCGCTTCGACCGTCTGGTCCTCGAACACCGTCGGGCGCTGGAACTTGCGACCAATGCCTTCGCGGGCGATGCGCGCCTCGTTCATCCCGATCAGCGGGATCGAGCGTTCGCCGAAGGTCACGCTGCCGCTGTCGGGCCGGGTCTTGCCGGTGACGATGTCCATGAAAGTCGTCTTGCCCGCGCCGTTCGGCCCGATGATGGCGCGCAGCTCGGTCGGGCCGATCTCGAAGGACAGGTTGTTGATCGCGCGAAAGCCGTCGAAGGTGACGGAAACGCCGGACACCTCAAGGAGAGCCGTCACTTCTGCGCCTCCTGTTCCTGCAGGCTGCCGTCATCCGGCCCAAGCGGCGCGCCCTTGCGGTCGGGCGTGCCGATGCGCTGGAACCGGTCAAACAGTCCACCGATGCCCTTCGGGGCCAGCAGGGTAACCGCGACGAAGGACAGGCCCAGGATGACAAGCCACCAGTCGACCCAATTCAGGCTGACCGGCCCCAGGGGGATGTCCGGCAGGCGACCGGAGGTGAAGAGCGACGAGAGCAACGACACGAAAGCCGCCCCGATAACCGCCCCGTACAGTCGGCCACGCCCGCCGATGGCGACCCAGACGGCAAGGTAGATCGAGGCGATGGGCGCCAGCTCCGCCGGGTTGATGATGCCCGCTTGCGGGTAGTAAAGGACCCCCGCCAGAGCCGCGATGATCGCGGTCAGGGTGAAGACGAACAGCTTGTACGTCTCGACCGGATAGCCCAGGAACCGCACCCGCGCCTCGTCATCGCGGATAGCCCGGATCACGCTGCCGAACTTGCCCGAGACGATCCAGTTCAGCGTCAGATAGCCAAGGCCCAGCGCCACGGCCGAGGCCCAGAAGAACCAGATCGAGATCAGGTCCTGCGAAACACCCCCAAGGCCCGGCAGGTTCTGCAGCCCCGATAACCCGTTGTTCCCACGCAGGCCGCTGTCGTTCTGGAACAGGTACAGCGCCAGCGCCAGCGTCATCGCCTGGGTCAGGATCGACAGGTAGACCCCCGTCACCCGGCTGCGGAAGGCCAGCCAACCGAAGACCAGCGCCAGCAGCCCCGGGACCGCCAGCGCCAGGATCAGTTGCAGGGGCAGAGAGTGGGCAAAGCTCCAGATCGCGGGCAGCTCCGACGATCCCACGACCCCGAAGATCTGCGTGGCGATGCCCTGGCTCACCTCTTCCGGCGTGGCGGGAAGGCCGCCTTGCGCCAGCGCCGTGACCACGATCTCCTCGGTCCGGGCATACATCAGCCACATGCCGATCATGTAGCCGCCGAGGGCAAAGAACGCCATATGGCCAAGGCTCAGGATGCCCGCATAACCCCAGATCAGGTCCATCGCGAGGGCGACCAGGCACAAGCACAGCGTCTTGCCCAACGTCTTGACGAAAGAGGTCGAGATGACGCCCGGCCCGTACGCCTCGGACATCAGGGTGACGACCAGGGTGAACACCGCCAGACAGGCGATGAAGACCAGGGCCGAGGGGTTCCGGGCAAAGAAGCTGCGGGTCATGGCGTCAATCCCCCGCCGCGCGGCCACGCAGCGCGATGATCCCGCGCGGCCGGAACTGGATGAACAGGATGATGAAGAGGATCATGTAGGTCTGGGCCGCGAGGGTGTTCGAGGGGTTCAGGAACTCGATCACCTTCTGCAAGGACCCGATCATGGTGGCCCCGGCCAGCGTGCCCCAGACGTTGCCCACACCGCCCACGACCACGGTCATGAAGCTTTGCACGATGTAGTCCGCACCCATTTCCGAGGTGACCTTGGCGTAAAGCCCAATGGCGACCCCGGCGATACCTGCGATGCCGGAGCCGAGGCCGAAGGTCAGCATGTTGATGCGGTCCGGGTTGATGCCCATGCTGGCTGCCATCGCCGGGTTCTGCGTCACCGCGCGGACTTCAAGACCCAGGCGAGTACGCTTCATCAGGTACAGGAAGAACGCGAGGAAGATCAGCGCCAGCACGAAGATCGCGATGCGGATGTAGCTGATCGAGACGACATCGTTGAACGTCAGCGCCCCGTCCAGCCAGCCGGGCGCGGTCAACGGGCGGGCTTGGGTGCCGAAGACGTTCTTGAGGATCTGTTGCAGCGCGATCGAGATGCCGAAGGTCGCAAGCAGCGTCTCCAAGGGGCGCTTGTACAGGTGGCGGATGACAAGGCGCTCCATCGCGACCCCCGCGCCGAAGGTGACGGCGAAGGCCAGCGGCAATGCGATCAAGATCGACAGCGTGTAGTCGGGCACGAACAGCTGGACGACAAAGCCGGTGTAGGCGCCGATGGTGATGAACTCGCCATGCGCCATGTTGATCACGCCCATCACGCCGAAGGTGATGGCAAGGCCGATGGCGGCCAGGAAGTAGATCGCGGCCAACGACAGGGCATCCAGCCCCAGGTCGGCTGCCTGCATCGCTGCGACTTTGCGGTCGATGCTTTCCAGCGCGGCGGTCGCGGCAAGGGTCACATTGGCGTCAGGCTCGGCGTAGATCTCGAAAAAGCGGTGCGTTGCCAGCGCAGCGGCGACCTCGTCATCGGTCGCGGCCGTGGGGACGGTGCCTGCAACCTCCAGTGCCGTGTAGGCCCGGTCGCGGGCCTTTTGCGTGTTCAGCTCGGCCACCGGTATGCCACCCACACTGCCGTCCGCCACATTCGCCACCAGCGCCGCACTCTGTTCTTCCAGCGTCAGGCGGGCGGGGGCAAGGCTCGCGGCGACCAGCAAGTCATAAGCTTCGGCCTCGGTCAGGTCGCGGCCAATCTGCAGCTCACGGGCGACGTTGCCGGCCGGATCGCCGCGAAACGCCGCGCGGCTGCTGGTCACCAGCGGGTTCAGCGCGGCGCGGGTGTCCAGCGAGATGTCGCCGGACAGGCTGTCGATGGCGGCGATGCGGGCCGCGGGATCGGGGTCAAAGCGCAGGGTCAGGAACCGCTCCAACCGCTCCTTCTGCGCCTTCAGGGCGGGGTCCTCTTCCGTCGCCAATGATGCCCGCAGAGGCTCCAGCGCCTCGGCCGTCGGGTCGCGGGCGATCGAGGTAAGCGCCTCGGCCCGTCGCGCGGGGTCGGGGTCCGACAGGGTGAACTGCACCAGCGCCGTCTCGATCAGCCCGCGCACCCCGGCATTGGGTTTCAGCTCGGTCAGGTCTCCCTTTGCAGCGGTCCCGGCAGGCGTACCGTCCAGCGCCGTCAGGGCAAAGCCGTCGCCCTCGGGCACCGCCACGAACATCGCATCGTCCGCCTTGCGGATCACCAGCCGCTTGTCGGCCCAGGCCGACAGGATGTCATCAGCCATCGCATCGCCGCTGCCCGCAAGCTCGGCGATCACCGGGCCGATCGTCTGGCGCGAGGGCTTTTCGATCTGGTCGCGGTTCTGCGCAACAATTTCGGCCGCCGTCTGGGCAAGGGCGAGGCCGGGCAGAAGCCAGAGGATGGCCGCAAACAGGAGGGCGGTCAGGCGCATGGGATGTCCGGGGGAAAGGAAGGTGCGGGAGGGGACAGACCCCTCCCGCCGTTGCGTCAGTAGTTCGAGGTCAGCTGGACGCAGGTCTTGGTTTCGGTGTTGTACATGCCGCACTGGAGATCCTTCCAGTTGGCATCGAGCACCGCCGATTCCGGCAGGAAGTCGGTCCAGGCATCGCCCGGGACCGGCTCGGTCTGGCTGATGATGTCGAACTGACCGTCGGCGCGGATTTCGCCAATCAGCACCGGCTTCGTGAGGTGGTGGTTCGGCAGCATCTCGGCGATGCCCCCGGTCAGGTTCGGGAACTTCTGGCCCCACATCTTTTCGCGCACCGGATCGACGGCGGTCGTCCCTGCCTCGGTCACCGCGTTCACCCACATGTTGAAGCCGATGTAGTGCGCTTCCATCGGGTCGTTCGTCACGCGCTTGTCGTCCTTGATGAAGGCTTTCCAGTCGGCGATGAACTTGGCGTTCTCCGGGGTGTCGGCCGACATGAAGTAGTTCCAGGCGGCCAGGTGGCCGACGAGGTTCGAGGTGTCGAGGCCCGACAGCTCTTCCTCACCGACCGAGAAGGCGACGACCGGCAGGGTGTCAGCCGAAACGCCGGCAGCGGCCAGTTCCTTGTAGAAGCCGATGTTCGCATCGCCGTTGATGGTCGAGATGACGCCGACCTTCTTGCCGTCCGCACCCAGCGCCACGACGTCCGACACGATCTTCGACCAGTCCGAATGGCCGAACGGGGTGTAGTTGACGAAGATGTCTTCCTTCGGGATGCCTTTCGAGATCAGGTAGGCCTCCAGGATGTTGTTCGTGGTGCGCGGGTAGACATAGTCGGTGCCGAGCAGCGCGAACTTCTGCACGCCAAGCTCGTTCAGGTAATAGTCCACTGCCGGGATCGCCTGCTGGTTCGGCGCGGCGCCGGTGTAGAACACGTTCTTCGACGATTCCTCGCCCTCGTACTGGACCGGGTAGAACAGCAGGCCGTTCAGTTCCTCAATGACCGGCAGGACGGATTTGCGGGACACGGACGTCCAGCAGCCGAACATCACGTCGCACTTCGACACGGTCAGGAGTTCCCGCGCCTTTTCCGCAAACAGCGGCCAGTCCGAAGCCGGGTCGACAACGACCGCCTCAAGCTGCTTGCCCAGCAGCCCGCCCTTGGCGTTCTGCTGCTCGATCAGCATCAGCATGGTGTCTTTCAGCGTGGTTTCCGAAATCGCCATCGTCCCGGACAGCGAATGCAGGACGCCGACCTTGATCGTCTCGGCCTGCGCGAAGGTCACGCGCGGCAAGGCAAGGGCAGCGATACCGGAAGCAAGAAGTGCACGTCTGTTGAGTTTCATCAGGACTTTCCCCGTTTGGGCTTTCCGTGGCTGTCCGTCCGGCAGTGGACGGGACGATCCCGGGCAGCTGGTTACCCCGCTAGGCGGACAAGGCGCGATGGTTTCCCCCGCGTCAGAGACAGAGATGATCGGCGCAGGCGGCACCCGGCAAATCCTGCCCGGTGCGGCCAGCCCGGAAATGCGGCAATCGGGGTGAGATGCCCAAAAATGGGGCTGACTCACTTTGCTGCGGTGCAGAAATGGGCAGAGTGCAGAGGCAGGACCGGGTCTGCAGGGCGGTTCGGGGCGACGAACTGCCCGGTTTTCAGCCGCTGGAACCGGATTCGGAATGGTTGCGCAACGCCGCATCCGGGGTCAGACTCGCGCCAGGCGAAACGGATCAGACGACGGGACTTCCACCATGGACAGGCTGCAGACAGCGCTTGCACAAATCGACGCGGCAAACGCCGCCGACCCCAAGGGCGAGGCGCTGGCCTACGGCGAACGAATGACGGCCGAGCTGTCTCGGCTGTTCCCCCAGGCCTCGGACGTGTTGCAGATCGCGGCGCGCGGCCAGCATGTCGAACGCTGGCTTCTGCCGCGGTCGGACTACCCGGAGGGCAAGGCGGGCTATCTGGACTGGCGCCGCGAACAGGGCCGCCGCCATGCCCAGCGCGTGGCGGGGATCATGGCCGCCTCGGGCTATCCTGCGGAGGACTGCGACCGGGTGGGTGTGCTGCTCCGCAAGGAAGGCATCAAGCGCGACCCCGAGGTGCAGGCGCTGGAGGATGTGATCTGCTTTGTCTTTCTGCGCTGGTATTTCGCCGATTTCGCGGCCAAGCACGAAGAGGCGCAAGTGCTGGACATCGTCCAGAAGACCGCGCGCAAGATGTCCGAGGCCGCTCGCACCCGGGTTCTGGCCGAATTCCCCCTGCCCGAGGCTCTGGCCCAAGCCTTCCGCCCTGCCTGATCAGCGCCGCAGCCGCGCGTCCAGTTCCGCGTTGATCGCCCCGCCCAACAGGACGGCCCAGACACTCAGGTACAGCCACATCATCAGGATGATGACCGCGCCGATGGACCCGTAGATGGCGTTGTAGCTGTTGAAGTTCGACAAGTAGATCGAAAACCCGATCGACACCCCGGCCCAGGCCAGCGCGGCGACCAGCACCCCCACGGTGATCCAGGGGCTGCGGAACCCGCCCGGCACATTGGGGCCGAACCGGTACAGGATCGACAGGCAGGTCACCACCAGCAGGAACATCGCCCCCCAGGGCAGGACCTTGGTCAGCCAGGCCTCGAAGGTGCCGAAAGTCACGTAGCTGAGAAGGATCGGAACGACCACGACAGTGACCAGAGCGACGAACAGCGCCCCGATCAGCGCGACGGTCAGCACGAAGTCCACCGCCCATCCTTTCAGCCAACTCCGAGGCTTGGACCGGTGCACCACGTCCAGCCCCTGCACCAGCGCCGAAACCCCCGCCCGCGCGGAATACAGCGCAATCGCCAGCGACAGGATCGTGGTCCATTGCAGGGCCGACTTCGGCGCTGTGATCAAGCCCATCACCTGGTCATGGATCAGCGTCCCCGCTTCGGGCGGCAGGAACCGTTCGGCTACCACCAGATAGCCCTGGATCACGCCAGGGTCCGCGAACATCCCCCAGACCGCCACGGCGGCCGCGAGACCGGGGAAGACAGCGAACATGGCAAAGAAAGCAACTCCGGCGGCGATCAGGCCGAAATGGCCGTCACCGACGCGCAGCCAGACCGCCACGATGAAATCCCAGACCTGCCGAAGCTGTCTCATGCCGCCAGCATCCCCCGGAATCCCCTCCTGCGCAACTTGAAGCCGCCCCATGCCCGGCGCATGATAGCGCCAACAGGAGGACCCCCATGAGCTATATCCCGAACCCCGACCGTTACGGCCGGATGATCTACAACCGCTGCGGCAACTCCGGCCTCAAGCTTCCGGCAATCAGCCTCGGCCTCTGGCACAACTTCGGCCACGACACACCGCACGCAACCAAACAGGCGATCTGCTGCACCGCCTTTGACCTTGGCATCACCCATTTCGACCTCGCCAACAACTACGGCCCCCCGCCCGGCAGCGCCGAGGAGGCCTTCGGCGAACTCCTCAAGACCGATTTCCGCTCCCTGCGCGACGAACTCATCATCTCCTCCAAGGCCGGCTACCTGATGTGGGACGGCCCCTACGGTGAATGGGGCAGCCGGAAATACGTCATCGCCTCCTGCGACCAGTCGCTGAAGCGCATGGGCCTCGACTATGTCGACATCTTCTATTCCCACCGCTTCGACCCGGACACGCCCTTAGAGGAAACCATGGGTGCCCTCGACCACATCGTCCGCTCCGGTCGCGCGCAGTACATCGGCATCTCCAGCTACAACTCCCAGCGCACGCGCGAGGCGGTGGCGATCCTGAAAGACTTGGGAACTCCGCTGCTGATCCACCAGCCCAGCTACAACATCCTGAACCGCTGGGTCGAAACCGACGGTCTGAAGGACACACTGAAGGAACTGGGCGTCGGCTCCATCGCCTTCGTGCCCCTCGCGCAGGGCATCCTGACCAACAAGTACCTGAACGGCATCCCCGCTGGCAGCCGCGCCACCCAAGACAAGTCCCTGCATCCGTCCGTGGTGGAAAAGGCCATCGGCTCGGTGAAGAAGCTGAACGACATGGCCGCCGCCCGCGGCCAGACCCTCGCTCAGATGGCGCTGGCCTGGGTGCTGCGCAATGGCGGCATCACCAGCGCCCTGATCGGCGCCTCAAAACCCGAGCAGGTTGTCGACTGCGTTGGCGCTTTGGAGAAACTGGACTTCACCGCCGACGAACTGGCCCGGATCGACGCCATCTCCGAGGAAAAGGACATCAACCTCTGGGCCCGCTCCTCCGAGGACTGAGTCCCAATGCGAAAAGGCCCCGGATCATCTCCGGGGCCTGTCTCTCATTCACTCGGCGGGAACCTTCGCCACCTCGTCCGACAGCGGATAGGGCAGGCGGTCCACCATCTCCTTGGGGCAGACCTGAAGGAAGTTCAGCCGCTCGCGGTCCCAGTTCGCGAGGATCCGTTCGGCGATCCGGCTGCCGGTCTCATCCAGGTGGCGCTGGATCAGGCCCTTCAGCTGCATCTCCCAGTGCGGATGCTCCACCGCGCAGGTCAGAATCGACTCCAGGTTCATGAAGTCCTCGGCCACGCCCTCGGGATCGTAGACATAGGCCATCCCGCCCGTCATCCCCGCCCCGAAGTTCGCGCCAATCCGGCCCAGGATGACCGCCACGCCGCCGGTCATGTATTCACACCCGTTCGACCCGCAGCCTTCCACCACAACCGAAGCGCCAGAATTCCGCACCGCGAACCGCTCCCCGGCCCGACCCGAGGCAAACAGGAACCCATCGGTAGCCCCATACAGCACAGTATTCCCGATGATCGTGTTCTCCTCCGCCTTCAGCGGCGAGGACATCAGCGGCCGCACCGTGATCGTGCCGCCCGACAGGCCCTTGCCGACATAGTCGTTGGCGTCACCCTGCACTTCCAGCTTCAGCCCCCGGACGCTGAACGCGCCCAGCGACTGCCCGCAAGACCCGGTCAGCTTCACCGTCAGATGGTCAGGCTGCAGCGCGTTCCGCATGCCGAACTTCTTGACGATATGGCTCGACGCCCGCGTCCCGATGGTCCGCAAAGTGTTCCGCACCGCGTAGGACAGCTGCATTTTCTCGCCATCCTCAAAGAACCGATGTCCGTCGCGGATGATGTCGGCGTCGAGCGTGTCCGGAACGGCATTGCGTGGCTTCGACCGGTCATAGGTGATCGCCCGCGCCCCATCGACGCTGATCAGCATCGGGTTCAGGTCGAGGTCATCGAGGTTGGCCGCCCCGCGGCTGACCTGAGTCAGCAGATCGGCCCGCCCGATGATCTCATCCATCGACCGCGCGCCAATCGACGCGAGGATTTCCCGCACTTCCTGGGCGTAGAAGGTGATCAGGTTCACCACCTTGTCCGCGCTGCCGGTGAACTTCGCCCGCAGCCGTTCGTCCTGCGTGCAGACGCCCACCGGGCAAGTGTTCGACTGGCACTGGCGCACCATGATGCAGCCCATCGCGATCAGGGCGGCGGTGCCGATCCCATACTCCTCGGCCCCCATCATCGCCGCCATCACGATATCCCGGCCGGTCCGCAGCCCGCCGTCCGTGCGCAGCGTCACCCGCTCACGCAGGTTGTTCATCGCCAGCACCTGATGCGCCTCGGTCAGGCCCATCTCCCACGGCAGGCCAGCGTACTTGATCGACGTCGCGGGCGAAGCCCCCGTCCCGCCGTTGTGGCCCGAGATCAGGATCACGTCGGCCTTGGCCTTCGCCACGCCCGCCGCAATCGTGCCCACACCCGACGACGACACCAGCTTCACCGTCACCTTGGCGCGCGGGTTGATCTGCTTCAGGTCGTAGATCAGCTGCGCCAGGTCCTCGATCGAATAGATGTCGTGGTGCGGCGGCGGGCTGATCAGCGTCACCCCCGGCGTCGAATGCCGCAGCCGCGCGATCAGCGCCGTGACCTTCATCCCCGGCAGCTGGCCGCCCTCACCGGGCTTCGCGCCCTGGGCCACCTTGATCTCCAGCTCCTCGCAGGCGTTCAGGTATTCCGCCGTCACGCCAAAGCGCCCCGAGGCCACCTGCTTGATCTTGGCGCTGGGGTTGTCCCCGTTCGGCTCCGGCGTGAAATGCGCCGGGTCCTCACCACCTTCGCCGCTGTCGGACTTCGCCCCAATCCGGTTCATCGCCACGTTCAGCGTCTTGTGCGCTTCCGGAGACAGCGCCCCCAGCGACATCCCCGGCGTCACGAACCGCTTGCGGATCGAGGTGATGCTCTCCACCTCCTCGATCGGCACCGGCTTGCCCAGCGCCTTGATGTCCAGAAGGTCGCGCAGATGGATCGGCGGGTTCGCCCGCATCGCGGCGGAATACTGCTTCCAGATGTCATAGCTCGCCCGGTCACAGGCCGATTGCAGCATGTGCATCGTCTGCGCTTCCCAGGCATGCTTCTCGCCCGACCGCCGCGCCTTGTAGAAGCCGCCGATGGGCAGCACGTCCGCCCCACCCAGCCAGCCGCGCTTGTGGACCTCCTCCAGCTTCTGCTCCACGCCCGTCAGGCCGATCCCCGAAATGCGCGACTGCATGCCGGGGAAGTATTCAGCCACCATCGCGCGGGACAGACCCACCGCCTCGAAATTCAGACCCCCGCGATAGCTGGAGATCACCGAGATCCCCATCTTCGACATGATCTTCAAGAGCCCTGCGTCGATGGCATCCCGATACCGCCGCATCGCATCGGTCAGCGAGCCATCCAGCAGCCCCCGGTCGATCCGGTCGGCGATGGAATCCTGCGCCAGATACGGGTTCACCGTGGTCGCGCCCGACCCGATCAGCACGGCAAAGTAATGCGGGTCGATGCACTCCGCCGACCGCACGTTGATTGAACAGAACGTCCGCAGGCCCTTCCGCGTCAGCCAGCTGTGCACCGCAGACGTGGCGAGGATCATCGGCATCCCCACCTTCTCCGGCCCCTGATGCTCATCCGTCAGGACCAGCTGCCCCGCGCCCGACCGCACGGCATCCTCGGCCTCGGCCCGAATCCGCTCCAGCCCCTGCCGCAGGTCATCCAGCCCCTCGCCCACCGGGAAGGTGCAGTCGATGAACGCCACCTGGTCGCCAAAGCGCTGCACCATCACGTCGAACTCACGGTTCGCGATGAAGGGGCTTTCCAGGACCAGGATTTCCGTCTGGCTGTTGTTCTCGTCCAGCACGTTCCGCAGATTGCCGAAGCGCGTCTTCAAGGACATCACGCGGCCTTCGCGAAGCGAGTCGATGGGCGGGTTCGTCACCTGGCTGAAGTTCTGCCGGAAGTAATGCGACAGCGGCCGGTAGACCGACGACAGCACCGCAGGCGGCGTGTCATCGCCCATCGAGGCGACCATTTCCTTCCCGTCCTCGGCCATCGGCGCCAGGACCTGCTCCAGCTCCTCGATGGTGAACCCCGCCGCGATTTGCCGCTTGCGCAGGTCGCCGCCGGTAAAGGTCTGCGTCTCGGGGATGTCGCGCAAAAGGCTATTCAGGTCGACGATCTTGCCCACCCACTCGCCATAGGGCTGGGCGGCGGCCAGTTTGTCCTTCATCTCGACATCGTGGTAGAGCTTCCCCTCCACCATATCGACCGCGATCATCTGCCCCGGCCCCAGCGCCCCCTTCTCGCGGACGGTCGATTCATCCACCGGCACCATCCCGGCTTCCGACCCAGCGATCAGCATCCCGTCCCCGGTGATGACATAGCGCATCGGCCGCAGACCGTTCCGGTCCAGCCCGCCGCAAACCCAGCGCCCGTCCGTCATCGCCAAGGCCGCCGGACCGTCCCACGGCTCGATGACCGAGTTGCAGTAGGAATACATGTCCGCCCAGGCCTTGGGCATGTTCACCGTCTGCTTCGACCAGGCCTCCGGCACCAGCATCGTCTTGGCCATCGGCGCCGACCGCCCCGACCGCACCAGCACCTCGAACACCGCATCCAGCGCGCCCGAGTCCGACGTCCCGCCCGGAATGATCGGCTTGATGTCCTCGGCCGCCTCGCCGAAGTTGTTCGACGCCATGCGGATTTCGTGGGACTTCATCCAGTTGACGTTGCCCTTCAGCGTGTTGATCTCGCCGTTGTGCGCGAGCATCCGGAAGGGCTGCGCCAGCCACCACTGCGGGAAGGTGTTCGTCGAATAGCGCTGGTGGTAGATCGCGAAGGCGCTCTCGAACCGCTCGTCCAAGAGGTCCGGGTAGAAGGTCGACACCTGCTCGGCCAGCATCATCCCCTTGTAGATGATCGACCGGCACGACAACGAACACAGATACATCCCCTGGATGCCCGCCGCCGTCGCCGCCTTCTCGATCCGCCGCCGGATGATATACAGCTCGCGCTCGAACTGCTCCTGGTCGATGTCCTTCTCGCAGCGGATCAGGATCTGCTCGATCTCCGGCCGCGTCGCATTGGCCTTGTCGCCCAGCACCGACACATCCACCGGCACATGCCGCCAGCCGTAGATGTAATGCCCCATCCGCAGGACCTCGGTCTCCACGATGGTCCGGCAGCGTTCCTGAGCACCAAAGTCCGTCCGCGGCAGGAAGACCTGGCCAACAGCGATCAGCTTGTGGACGTCCGGCTCATGCCCCGTCCGCCGCACCTGGTCATAGAAGAACCTGACCGGGATCTGCACATGGATCCCCGCGCCGTCGCCCGTCTTGCCATCCGCATCCACCGCGCCGCGATGCCACACCGCCTTCAGCGCGTTGATCCCGTTCTCCACGACCTTCCGCGACGGCTTGCCAGAGATCGAGACGACCAGACCTACGCCGCAGGACGAATGCTCATCCTCGGTCTTGTAAAGCCCGTTCGCATCCAGCCAGGCGCGCTTTTCGTCTTCGGCCTTCACCCAGGCGGCATCGTATTTGGTCATGGCATTACTCCTTGGCTGGCTCGGCGAGGAAGGTCTGTTTGGTTTCGGCGACTGGTGGAGCCGCAGTGAAAAGTCGGTCTTCGCCGAACTTGGCGTAGTAGGCTTTCGATGATCCGCCCACAGTCACAGCGCGGAAGAACGGAACACTTAACGGATAGGACAGATAGCTGTTCTCGATCGAGCCGGTTTGCACGATCACTCCGTCCAGCCCCAGAAGTGTCCAGGTTCCGCTGGAACTGTTCCCGCCGAACGCACTGAAGCAGGAATGGAATTCAGCAGAAAAGCGCCCGATGACTTCTGCATTCGGGCCGACGAAGTCTTCATCCCTAGCGAAAGAGTTGGTGCGCTCACCGTCTACGTAGGTAACTTCGCTTCCGCGTCGGACCGTCACGCCCCGGGGAAAGTCTTCTGGCCCCCGAATGATGTCCGGCCCGTTCATGGTCACAGTCATCGGCACGCCCTTGTCAGCAGGGCACCAGTCCGTTGGAGCGGCAAGATAAGCGACGTCTAGATAGAAGGTCACAGCGTCTTCCGCCGATGCAGCTCCGCCTGCGATCGAAACGCCCGAAAGGACGAAGGCCGTAATCGAAGGTAGCTGCGTCATCTCTGCGTACCTCCTCATTCACTGGCCAGAAGCGGGAACTTCTCCACGCACTGCGCTCGCGTCAAAACTTGCCGATCCGTCGCCGCGAAGGCGTAACTGTCAGGCTTGTGGTCGATGTAGATCTCATTCGTCATGGTCAGCCCGTTCGCATCGTCGAACGTGCCGATGGGCAGCTCCAGATTGCCCGCGTAAGGCCCTTCCACCGTCACCCGGAACCACAGGGCCGACCCGCATTCCGCGCACCAGGCCCGCTCCCCCCAAGCGGAGGACTGGCGCTTGGCGATATGCTCCGCGCCCGTCCACTCCACGTTGCCTTCGGGAACCGTGATCCCCAGCAGGGCCGAGCCGGTCCACTTCCGGCACATCGGGCAGTGGCACACCCCGAAGTTCGTCCCCGTCAGCCGCGCCGTGAACCGCACCGCGCCGCAGAGGCATCCGCCCGTCCGTTCAAGGCTCATGGCTGACCCTCCACACCGGCAGCGAGGCCGTCAGCGCGTCGCAGTCATACAGCGGCTGGCTGGAGAGGAACCCCTCCTCCCCCGGGAAGATGAACTGAACGGGTGAGCCGTCGATCGGTAACCACTGGCCGTCACCGAGGTCGGTCTCGCCCGGCCCGGCAAAGAACAGGCGCCACTCGGGATGGACATATTCGTTGCCCTTCGACCGACGCAGGACATTGCCCGTCAGGTCGTACTCGGTGAAATCCACCTCGGTTTCCTGCAGCGTGATCCCGTCGATCAGCACGTTCTTCCCGGTCAGCCGGTCATAGCCTTCGGCCCTGCTCCCCGTCCCGTCGGCTTTCGACAGGCTGAAGCTCCAGGTATCCATGCCTTCGCCAAGCAATTCCGTCATGCTGGCGGGATCGGCAGGGCTCGGGTCCAGCACCTGCTTGATCGGGTCGTAACTTTCGACCCACTGCCCCTCGGCATCGATCTTCGAATAGAAGAACGGCCCCTCCTGATCCAGGTCCACCCGCCACTGGTCGCCCGGATTGTCGGCCTCGCAACGGTAGTAATGCGAGACGCGGCAGGCCTTGGACTGGACGGTCAGGAAAGCGGTGCAACCGGCGGGAACGTCCCAGGTGCCGGCCAGCGCGGGGGCGGCCGGGGCGATCAGGCAGGCAAGGATCAGAAACTTCCGCATCGCCGTTTCACCACTGAAGTCAGGTCAACATGCCTGACGTTTAATTTACTCTGCCGCATACGCGCGTATGCATGGGATGCATACGCAATGTAGACGGGGTGTAGCCTACTCTGCCGCCACTGCTCCGGTCTGGTTCAGGTAGGATAGGATCGCCTCCGCCGCCTCGCGCCCGTCGCGGATCGCCCAGACCACCAGCGAAGCCCCCCGCACAATGTCGCCGGCGGCATAGACGCCGGGCAGGCTGGTTTCATGCGTGCGAAAATCGGCCTTGATCGTGCCCCAGCGGGTGACCTTCAGCTCTGGCACACCCCAGAGGGTCGGCAGGTCCTCGGGCTCGAAGCCCAGCGCCTGGATCACAAGGTCGGCGGGTTCGACATAGTCGGCGCCATCGATGATTTCGGGGGTCTGGCGGCCCGTCGCGTCGGGGGCACCAAGGCGCATCTTCTGCACCATGACGCCTTCGACTTCCGTCCCGCCGGTGAACCCCTTGGGTGCGGAAAGCCACACGAATTCAACGCCTTCCTCTTCCGCGTTCTGCACCTCGCGCTGCGAGCCCGGCATGTTCGCCCGGTCGCGACGGTAGAGGCACTTCACAGAAAGCGCGCCCTGCCGGATCGCCGTCCGCACGCAGTCCATCGCCGTGTCGCCGCCGCCGATCACCACCACCCGCTTGCCCGAGGCATTCAGCTCGCCGCTCTCATACTCCGGCACGTCGTCGCCAAAGCCGTGCTTGTTCGACACCGTAAGGTAGTCCAGCGCCTTCACGATGCCCTTCGCGCCCACGCCCGGCGCCTCGATGTCCCGCGCCTTGTAGACGCCCGTGGCGATCAGCACCGCATCATGCTGGCCGCGGATCGCGTCGAAGGTGATGTCCTCGCCCACGTTGCAGTTCAGGACAAAGTTCACGCCACCATCGGCCAGCTGGGTGTTCCGACGCTCCACCACATCCTTCTCCAGCTTGAAGCCGGGAATGCCATAGGTCATCAGCCCGCCCGAGCGGTCGTAGCGGTCATAGACCGTCACCTGCACGCCCTGCCGCCGCAGCATGTCCGCCGCCGCCAGGCCCCCCGGCCCCGCGCCGATGATGCCGACGCTTTCGCTGCGTTCCGCATGCGGGCGGATCGGCTTGACCCAGCCTTCCTCCCACGCCGTGTCGGTGATGTATTTCTCTACCGAGCCGATGGTGACCGTGCCGTGCCCCGACTGCTCGATGACGCAGTTGCCTTCGCACAGCCGGTCCTGCGGGCAGATGCGACCGCAGATTTCCGGAAAGGTGTTGGTGGCCTGGCTGATCTCGTAGGCTTCCTGCAGCCGCCCCTCGGCGGTCAGCTTCAGCCAGTCGGGGATGTTGTTGTGCAGCGGGCAATGCGACTGGCAGTAGGGCACGCCGCACTGGCTGCAGCGGCTGGCCTGTTCGGCGGCCTTGCGGTCGGCGTACTCCCGGTAAATCTCGTTGAAATCCTGCGCGCGCGAGGATGCGTCACGCTTTTCCGGCATTTCCTTGCCGACCGTGACGAACTTCAGCATCTTCTGCGTGGCCATGGCTGCGCCTTTCACCGGAATCCTTCGGGCCTGCTGGATACAGCGGATCGAAAGGCAGTAAAAGTCAGTAATGTTGACCTATATGCGGCTTTTCGTCTGGAGAAGGCAGAAATGTTGTCCCATTTTCCAGTTTTTAGGTCGCTTTTGCTTACCTATGTGCCCTAAGCCTGCGGGAAGGCATCGATTCTTGCAGGCCGCCCGCTTAGGCCGCCCGTACTTCAGTCAGCGATAACCTGCTGCTTCTGCTGGCCAAGCCCCGCGATTCCAAGTTCCACGACGTCGCCCGCCTTCAGATAGCGCGGCGGCTTCTGGCCCAGCCCGACCCCCGGCGGTGTCCCGGTCGAGATCACGTCCCCCGGATGCAGCGTCATGAACTGCGACAGGTAGCTGACCAGATAGGCCACGCCATAGACCATGGTCCGGGTGGACCCGTTCTGCATCTTCTCGCCGTTGACCGTCAGCCACATGTCCAGCACCTGCGGGTCGGCAACCTCGTCGCGGGTCACGAGCCAAGGGCCGATCTGGCCAAAGTTGTCGCAGCTTTTGCCCTTGGTCCACTGGCCGGACCTTTCCGTCTGGAAGGCCCGTTCGCTGACGTCGTTGGTGATCGCATAGCCCGCGACATGCGCCATCGCCTCGGCCTGACTCACGTACTTGGCCTTGGTCCCGATGATGACCGCCAGCTCAACCTCCCAGTCGGTCTTCTGCGATCCGCGCGGGATAATGATCGGGTCGTTCGGACCGCAGATCGCGCTGGTCGCCTTCATGAAGATCACCGGCTCGGGCGGCACGGCCATCCCGCTTTCCGCGGCGTGATCGGCATAGTTCAGCCCAATGCAGATGAACTTCCCGGTGCCCGCCACGCAGGGGCCAAGCCGGGTGGCCGGGTCGACGACAGGCAGCGTCTCTGGCTTCACCGCCCGCAGCATCGAAAGCCCGGCATCCGACAGGACGCCGCCGCCAATGTCGGGCACCAGGCCCGACAGATCGCGGATCGTCCCATCGCTGTGCAAAAGGCCGGGCCGTTCCGAACCCGCAGTCCCGTGACGCAAAAGCTTCATCGCATTCCCTCAGATGTTGGACCAACCGCCGTCGATCACATGTGCGACGCCCGTGGTATACGAGGCCTCGTCCGATGCAAGGTATACCACCAGAGCCGCGATCTCTTCGGCCTTGGCGATCCGCCCGATGGGCTGGCGCGCTACGAAGGCGGCCTTCGCGGCCTCGTAGTCGCCGGTGGCCTGCAGTCGACCTTCAAGCGAGGGGCTTTCCACCGTACCGGGACAAATCGCGTTGCAGCGGATGCCTTTGGTCACGAAATCCGCCGCGATCGCCTTGGTCAGGCCGATGACGGCGGCCTTGGTGGTGCCGTAGACAAAGCGGTTGGGCGCGGCGATCACCGAGGACGCGACCGAAGCCATGTTGATGATCGACCCGCCGCCCTGGTCGATCATGCCAGGCAGGAAAGCGCGGCACATCCGGTACATTGCCGTGACATTCAGGTCGAAACTGAAGGCCCATTGCTCATCGTCGCAGTCCAGGATGGTCCCCCCCGCGACAAAGCCCGCGCAGTTGAACAGCACGTCCACGCGCCCGGCGGTCTGGACCGTGGCGGCGATCTCGGCCGGATCGCGCACGTTCAGAAGCCGAGTCTCAATGCCATGCTCCGCCAGGCTTTCCAGCGTTGCAGCGTTGATGTCGGTCGCCAGCACCTGCGCACCCTCGCGCGCCATGGCAATGGCGCTGGCGCGGCCGATCCCCTGGCCTGCAGCGGTGACCAGCACCCGCTTTCCCTTCAACCGTTCCGACAAGATCAACAGCCTCCCTTGGCCAGTTACCTATGGGCCTTCACTTGCCGACCCCGGCCAGCGCCCGATCCAGATGCGAATAGCCGCCATCGACGAACAGCCATTGCCCCGTCAAATGCCGCGCGCGGTCCGACAGGGCAAAAACCACCATCGCGGCGATCTCGGCGGCCTCGGTCATGCGTTGGCCAAGCGGAATGCGCGCGGTGATTTCCGCCAGTTTGGCCTGTGGGTCGTCGAAGGTGCGGATCCAGCGGTCGTACAGCGGCGTCATCACTTCGGCGGGCAGGACGGCATTGACCCGCACGCCATGCGGCGCAAGGGCCGCCGCCCATTCCCGGGTCAGGCCCAGCTGGGCGGCCTTTGCGGCCACGTAGGCAGAAGTATTGCCTTGCCCCGTCACCGCCGTTTTGGAGCTGATGTTGACGATGGCCCCCGACGCCGCCTTGATGTCGTCTGCCAACAAATGGACCAGCGTGTAGTAGTGGATCAGGTTCCGGTCCAATGAAGCGCGAAAGGCCTCAGGCCCGGCCTCGATCCCCACCCCGTCATTGCTCCCGGCATTGTTCACCAGCCCATAGACCGAGCCATAGCGCGCCTTGGTCTCTGCTACCGCACGGCGGCACTGGTCATCGCTGGACAGTTCCACCTCGACCCAGCTGGCCCGGGGCCCAAGGCCCGCCAGCCAGTCCGGGTCCGGCGCGCGGCGGGCAAAGATGACGGGCACGGCCCCTTCGGCGGCAAGGTCTTCGGAAATCGCGCCACCAATACCCGCAGCCCCTCCAGTCACCACGATGATCTTGCCTTCCAGCCCCAGGTCCATTGCAGCCGTCCCCCGTTCGCAGACCGCATCCTGCCGCGTTGGCGGGACCGGACCACTTCATTGATCGGCGGTAAAGAACCACAGCGATCCCCGCGCTGTCCATGTCTCACTGATCCCGGCAAGCCGGTCCTCTGCCGGAAACCGCGCCCGGCTTTCCCGATTTCCGGTTTTGCGGCATTCTTTCCGGACAACAACAGGAAGGGACAGCCATGGAATTCCTCAACGTGATCGCCGCAGGCCTGGCAGCCTTTGCATTCGGGGCAGTCTGGTACATCTCGATGTCCAGGCCGTGGATGGCCGCCGCCGAGATCAAGCTTGGCCCGGACGGGAAACCTGCAAACGCCTCGGACAAGACGCCATTCGTCATCGGCCTTGTCGGCATGATCCTGGCCGCCGGAATGATGCGGCATATCTTCGGCATGACGGCCATCGATACGGTGATGGAGGGCCTGACCGCAGGCTTGGGAATCGGCGCGTTTTCCGTGCTGCCCTGGGTGGCGATGAACTACGCCTTCGGGCAGCGCAAGTTCATGCTGACCGTGATCGATGGCGTGAACATCATCATCGGCAGCGGGCTGATGGGTCTTGTGCTGATGCTGTTCTGACCGGCGCGCCGGACAACAGTTCAAGCGGCCATTAAAATGGAATGGAGGGCCCCGCACCCCTACGGAACCCTCCATCCAACCCACGCGTACACCCCGAAGCACCGCGTGATCTGTATAGGGTCCCGAGCATCCTGCCCTGACTTCATCCTTGTGCCTCGAATCCCCCCGCCCCGGCAAGGCGCAAGTGTCGAGGCGTTTAGTCAAATCCGGTACACTCGATGCAAAAGGCCCGCACCTTGTGGTACGGGCCTTTGCGGTTTCCCGGCGGGCCGGGGTTACTTGTAGGCAGCTTCCTTGCCGAAGTGCTTGACCAGAAGATAGTAGAACACCGCGCGGAGCTTGTTGCGCTCGGACTTGCCATAGGTGTCGATGGCGGCGTTGATGCCCTCCATCAGGTTCGGACCGTCCTTCAGCCCAAGCTTCTTGACCAGGAAATTCGCCTTGATCCGCTCCAGCTCGTCCTTGTCCGAGGCAGCGACGGTGGATGCGTCGTTGTCATAGATCGACGGGCCGCAGCCGATGGTGACCTTGGTAAGCAGCGCCATGTCCGGCGTCACCTTGCACTTGTTCTTCAGGTCATCGGCGTATTTCGCGATGAGTTCGTCTCTCTTACCCATGTTTATCCTCGTTCCTGTTACCTGTCCCGTTCCGCAATGTGCCCGCGGACGCGGCAAAGCTTAAGGAAATGCGGTCAAACGGCAACGGGAAAGATGGTCGCGGTTTCCCCGGCGGCGGAAAGACGAAACGCCGCAGGCGGTGTCAGGAGCCCGGTCCGGGGCTCCTGACGGATTGGCAGCCTTAGTAGCGGTAGTGGTCCGACTTGAACGGCCCTTCGACCTTGACGCCGATGTAGTCGGCCTGGTCCTTGCGCAGTTCGGTCAGTTTCACGCCGATCTTCTTCAGGTGCAGACGGGCGACCTTTTCGTCCAGCGCCTTCGGCAGGATGTAGACGCCGGGGGCATAGTCCTTGCCCTTGGTCCAAAGCTCGATCTGCGCCAGCACCTGGTTGGTGAAGCTTGCCGACATCACGAAGGACGGGTGGCCCGTGGCGTTGCCGAGGTTCAACAGGCGGCCTTCGGACAGCAGGATGATCCGGTTGCCCGAGGGCATCTCGATCATGTCCACCTGTTCTTTGATGTTCGTCCACTTGTGGTTCCGCAGGGAGGCGACCTGGATCTCGTTGTCGAAATGGCCGATGTTGCCGACGATGGCCATGTCCTTCATCGCGCGCATGTGCTCGATGCGGATGACGTCCTTGTTGCCGGTGGTGGTGATGAAGATGTCGGCGCTGGCGACTTCGTCTTCCAGAAGGGTCACCTCATAGCCGTCCATCGCGGCCTGCAGCGCGCAGATCGGGTCGACTTCAGTGACCTTCACCCGGGCACCCGCGCCACGCAGGGACGCCGCCGAGCCCTTGCCCACGTCGCCATAGCCGCAGACGACGGCGACCTTGCCGGCCATCATCGTGTCGGTCGCGCGACGGATGCCGTCGACCAGCGATTCCTTGCAGCCGTACTTGTTGTCGAACTTGGACTTGGTGACCGAGTCGTTGACATTGATCGCCGGGAAGGGCAGCTGGCCCTTCTTGTGCAGCTCATACAGACGGTGAACGCCGGTGGTGGTTTCCTCCGACACGCCCTTGATCGCGGCGCGCTGCTTGGTGAACCAGCCGGGGCTGGCAGCCAGGCGCTTCTTGATCTGGTTGAAGAGGCAGACTTCCTCGTCACTGGTCGGGACAGAGATCAGGCCGGTCTCGCCAGCCTCAACGCGGGCACCGAGCAGAATATACAGCGTCGCATCCCCGCCGTCGTCGAGGATCATGTTGCAGGTCCCGCCCTCGCCGCCGAACTGGAAGATCTTGTCGGTGTAGTCCCAGTACTGCTCCAGTGTTTCACCCTTGATGGCGAAAACGGGGGTGCCCGAAGCCGCGATGGCGGCGGCAGCGTGGTCCTGGGTCGAGAAGATGTTGCAGGAGGCCCAGCGGACATCGGCGCCAAGGGCCTTCAACGTCTCGATCAGCACGCCGGTCTGAATCGTCATGTGCAAGGACCCGGCGATCCGTGCGCCCTTCAGCGGCTGGCTGGCCCCGAATTCCTCGCGGCAGGCCATCAGTCCCGGCATCTCGGTCTCGGCAATAGTCAGTTCCTTGCGGCCGAAATCAGCCAGTGCGATGTCCTTGACGATGTAATCCGCAGCCATCTTTGCGCTCTCCTTGATCCTTGGTTGGGCGGGCAGATAGCATTGATCGGCACCGCAGACAACAAAGGCCCGAAGATGAAACAACCCCGCGCCTGGCAACGCATGCTTTCGGGCCGCCGCCTTGATCTGCTTGACCCTACCCCGGTCGATATCGAGATCGAGGACATCGCGCACGGACTGGCCTTCGTCGCGCGCTGGAACGGGCAGACGCGGGGGGATTGGCCCTATTCGGTGGCGGAGCATTCGTTGCTGGTCGAGGAGATCTTCGCGCGCGGGAACCCGGGGACGGCGGCGAAGTGGCGGCTGGCGGCGGTGCTGCATGATGCGCCGGAATACGTGATCGGCGACATGATCAGCCCGGTGAAAGCGGCGGTAGGTCCGGGGTATGGCGCGCTGGACGAAAGGCTGACAGCGGCGGTGCATCTGCGCTTTGGCCTGCCGGCGGTCTTACCCGCACCGATCAAGAAGGCGATCAAGGCGGCGGACAAGGTTTCGGCCTGGCTGGAGGCGGTGCGCATCGCGGGGTTCCGGGAGGCGGAGGCCGACAAGTTGTTCGGGCGGCCATTGCCGGAACTGATCCACCGGCTGGAGATAAAGCTTCGTCCGCCCGCAGAGGTGCGGGCGGACTATGTCTCGACGGTGGCGAGACTGCTTGCTGACTGCTGACAGGAACCGGGCATCAGCGGCCCATGTGCCGCAGGTGATCGGCGGTGCGCAGACCGGCGTCATCCTGGAACTCACGCGGGGACCGGCGCGGGTAGTGGCGCGGCAGATACTCCTGCGTGTTCTGGCCCAGGCGCGTCGCGATCAGCAGGGCGTCGGCGAAGATATTCAACATGGCCTTTCTCCTTTTCGGCTTTCGATGATTGCTTTTGCCATGTATGCGGCCATGATGCGACTCAGGAAGTCTTTTCAACTGTAAGACTGGCTATCATATGGCGACTGACTGGCGTAGCCTTCCCTCGCTGACCGCATTGCGGGCTTTTGCGGCCACGGCGGAACTGCGGAACTTCAGCCAGGCGGCCCGGGTGCTGAACGTCACCCATGCCGCCGTTGCCCAGCAGGTCCGCGCTCTGGAGGAGCAGCTTGGTCGACCGCTGGTCCAGCGCGAAGGGCGAGGGGTCAGTCTTACGGCGGACGGCGAACAGCTGGCGCAGGCCCTGGGCGAAGGCTTCGGCACGATCCAGCGGGGTCTGGAGGCACTGCGGGCGGGAGAGGCCGATCGCCCGGTGCGGATCACCCTGACGGCCACCTTCGCGGCGCAATGGCTGATGCCGCGGCTGAAGGATTTCTGGGAAAAGCATCCCGACATCGGCCTGTCGCTGCATCCCGACAGCAAGGTCGTCGACCTGCACCGGGAACGGATGGACCTTGCGATCCGCTATGGCAACGGCGACTGGCCGGGGGTGGAGGCGGCCTACCTGACCTCGGCCCGGCTGGTGATCGCGGGGGCGCCCTCCCTGATCGGGGACCGAAATCCGACGGTGGCAGAGATGGCGGACATGGACTGGATCCTGTCGCGCAATTGGGCCGAACAGGATTCCTATCTGCGGCAATTGGGATTGGACCCCTCAGCGCTAAGCAGCACCGACATCAGCAGCGAGGAACTTGCGCTGGCGGCGGCGCGTCAGGGATTGGGGCTGGTGGTGGAAAGCGTGGCGCTGATTGAATCGGACGTGGCCGAAGGGCGCCTGCGAATCGTGCACGAAAGTCGGGAAAAACTTCCTGCATACTTCATCGTGACGTTGCCCGGGCCAAAGCGGGCTGCGGCCCGGGCATTCCTGAAATGGCTGGCAAGACGGGCCTAGGCCCTAGATCGCCATGTCGTCCGGTTTCTTTCCCTTGGCCAGCGCCTCGGTGAACCAGCGCGGCTTGCGGCCACGGCCCGACCAGGTGTCGGCCTTGTTCGCCGGATTCGCATATTTCGCTACAGAAGGCGACCGTTTACGCCCGGCTGAAGTTCCCGTCAGCTCGGCCAGCGAAAAGCCCATTGCCTTCGCCTTTTCTTCCAGTTCCGCAAGGGCTTCCCGCTTGCGGCGATCCTCATACCCGGAAATCGCTTTTGCCACCTGCGATTGCAAGTCCTTCAGCTCTTTCAAGGAGAGGCTATTCAAGTCAACTTTCAATGTCTGATCCCCCTCGGATAAAGACCCGTACTCAATAGGCCTATTGGAGGGATAGTGCAAGAAAGGTGAATTACCTCGGGCTGCGTTTTGCCAGAATGCGCTGCAATGTCCTACGGTGCATCGAAAGCCGACGCGCGGTTTCCGAGACATTCCGGTCGCACATCTCGTACACCCGCTGGATATGTTCCCAGCGTACGCGGTCAGCCGACATCGGGTTCTCGGACGGTTCCGGCAACGTCGCGCCCCGCGCCAGAAGCGCATTCGTGACGTCGTTCGCATCGGCCGGTTTCGACAGATAGTCGATGGCGCCGATCTTCACCGCGGCCACCGCCGTCGCGATCGCCCCATAACCCGTCAGGACCACCACGCGGCAGGACGGGCGCTTTTCGTGCAAGGCCTCGATCACTTCCAGCCCGTTGCCGTCCTCCAGTCGCAAGTCGACCACGGCATAGGCCGGGGGCCGCGCCATCGCCTTGGCCCGGCCTTCCGCCACGCTTAGTGCGGTTTCGGGCAGGAAGCCGCGCTTCTCCATCGCCTTGGCGAGGCGCTTTACGAAGGGCTCGTCGTCATCGACAAGCAGAAGGGTCCGGTCCGGCCCAAGGTCGGCTGCTGGATCCTCGGTCATGCGGCTTACCTGCTCTTCATCCGTCACGATGCAGCTTTGCCTGCCTCGACGAAACAAGCAACGCTTTTTGCCATTTGCTCTGAACTAGCTTCGCGACGGAAAAAGTCTACAAATCCTCGGCCTGGAAGCATCAGGTAGGTCATCGTGGAATGATCCATCAGATAATACTCGTCGCCGGTTTCACGGCGCTTGTAAAACGTCTTGTAGGCCTGTGATGCCGCCTTCACCTGATCGGCAGTTCCCGTAAGGGCAATCAGCTTTGGATGCATGTTCGACGCGTAATCCGCGAGCGCTTCCGGCGTATCGCGTTCCGGGTCGATTGAAATGAAGACTGGGGTGGCCTCGATCCCTTGTTCCGCCAGCAGATCGACCGCTTCGACATTGCGCATCATGTCCAGCGGGCACACATCCGGACAGAAGGTATAGCCGAAATAGACCAGGGACGGCTTGGCCAGCACATCCGCATCGGTCACGGTCTGCCCGGCGGTGTTGACCAGGGTGAACGGGCCGCCGATATCGCCCCCGGCCACCTGGCCCTGGCGGCATTCGGCGAAGGCGTCATCCGCACGACCCAGCGTGACGTACCATGCCGAAAACCCAAGCAGAGCCGCCACTGCTGCAGCAGCCACGCCGGCAAAAAGCTTGGTCATCGGTACCCCTCCCCTGTCTGACGGGCCGCATTGATCTCAGATGGGGCCGCACTTAACAATGCACAATCCTGGAAGAGGGACATCCGGTCACACATGGCACCCTTCGCCTCCGGCTTGCAGGCCCGGGACACCGGGGCCAACTGGGTTCGGCTCAGGACGCTGATCGTCCTGCGCTGGATGGCGATTGCCGGCCAGATCACCGCGATCCTTGTTGCAAGCCAGCTGTACGGCCTGGACCTGCCGCTGGGGCTCACCACGCTGGCGGTCGGGCTGTCGGTGGTGGCGAACCTGCTGCTCATGACGCTGTTCCCGGAAAACCGCCGTCTGACCGAGGCCGAAGCCTTCCTGACCCTGCTGTTCGATCTGGCACAGCTGGCGCTCCTGATCTTCCTGACCGGCGGCCTGACCAACCCCTTCGCGATCCTGGTCCTTGCCCCGGTCACCATTTCGGCCAGCGTCCTCCGCCTGCGCTCGACCGTCATCCTTGGGGCGCTGGCGATCCTGATCGTGACGCTGGCCCTGTTCTGGTACCTGCCCCTGCGCTTTGCCGACGGGCGCGAGCTGGTGATCCCGCCCCTGTTCATCTTTGGCTTCTGGCTGTCGATCGTCATCGGTATCCTGTTCCTCGGCCTCTACTCGCGCCGGGTCGCCACCGAGATGCGGCACATGTCCGAGGCGCTTCTGGCCACGCAGATGGCACTGGCGCGTGAGCAAAAGCTGACCGACCTGGCCGGCGTCGTCGCCGCCGCGGCGCATGAGCTTGGGACACCGCTTGCCACCATCAAGCTGGTCAGCGCCGAGCTGATCGAGGAACTGGACGGCCAGACCGACCTGCAGGACGACGCCCGCCTGATCCGCGACCAGGCCGACCGCTGCCGGGACATCCTGCGCGACATGGGCCGGGTCGGAAAGGATGACCGCCATCTGCGCCAGGCGCCCGTGTCCGCCGTGTTGCGCGAAGCTGCCGAGCCGCACCTGTCACGCGGCAAGCAGGTCAGTTTCAGCTTTGGCCCGATCCAGGACGGCGGCGAGGACCAACCCTCGATCCAGCGCCGTCCCGAGATCATCCATGGACTGCGAAACCTGGTGCAGAATGCTGTCGACTTTGCCCGGTCCAAGGTTTGGGTCGAGGGCGAATGGTCCTCCCGGCAGATCGTTGTCCGCATCACCGATGACGGCGACGGCTTTCCGCCCAGCGTGATCGGCCGGATCGGCGATCCCTTCGTCCGCGCCCGCCGGGCCGAGCCAGAGGTCGAGAAACGGCCGGGCTACGAAGGCATGGGCCTTGGCCTCTTCATCGCGAAGACGCTCTTAGAACGGTCGGGCGCAGACCTGTCCTTTGCCAATGCGACCGACCCGTTCCTTGCTCCGGAAGACCGCCCCGAACGCTCTGGCGCGGTGATCGAGGCGGTCTGGGACGCAGCGGATATCGTGGCGATTCCACCCTCCGGTGGCCTCGGAGAGAACCAGCAGATCGCCGAGTAAGGCCGATTAACCCGCGATTAACTGTTCCACGCCTAGTTTTGATTCAAGTTGAGTCCATTATCAGGGTTTCCAGGCGATGGGTGATTTGCCGACGGCTGTTGGAATGGTGTTCGCCGCATTCATGGTTGCGCTTGCGGCCTTGGCCTTCATGCAGGCCTGGACCTCGCGCCGCCCTGCCCCGGTTGCCAGCGTGTTCGACTCCACTCCTACCCAGATCGCCTACCTGTTCGACGGCGAAAGGCTGGTCGATGCCTCGCCCTCGGCGAGGGCGCTTTTGCCCGAAGGCGAAGACCAGCGCGCCTGGGGTCGGCTGATGGCGCGGTTCGGACCAGACTTTCCCGACCTTGCCGAACGCCTGGCCAACCTGCCCCGGATCGGGCTGATCCAGATCGCCTCGCAGGCTGGGGTCGCGACGCCGCTCGTGCTGAAGGCCGAACATGTTGCGGGCCTGACCCGTCTCACGATTTCGGCTGCGCAATCTGAACAGGCGTCCGGCCCGGTCGATGTGGCAACCTCTGCGGCCTTGCAGCAAGAGGTGATGGCGCAGCGGACCGTGCTGTCGCGCGCCCCGGTGCTGATGTGGAAAGAGGCCAGGGATGGCTCGGTCATTTGGGCGAACCACGCCTATCTGATCCGTGCGGTCGAACTTCTGCCGGAAGGCGAAGACCTGTCCTGGCCGCTTCCGAAACTGTTTGACCAGCCCGCTTCGACCTCGGCCAAGCTGCCGCGGCTGAAACTGCAGATGCCCAGCGGGGCTGAATGGTACGATCTGGTGCGCATGCCGGCAGGGGAGGAATCGCTCTGCTACGCCCAGGCCGCCGACAAGGCGGTGCAGGCGGAAACCGCGCTGCGCGAATTCATGCAGACCCTGACCAAGACCTTTGCCGACCTGCCGATTGGTCTTGCGATCTTTGACCGCAGCCGTTGCTTGCAGATGTTCAACCCGGCTCTGGCCGACCTCACGACCCTGCCGCCGGAAATGCTGATCGCACGACCGACGCTGAACGCCTTCCTCGATGCGATGCGCGCCCGGGCGATGATCCCGGAACCGCGCGACTATCGCAGCTGGCGCAAACAGCTGACCCGGCTTGAGGAAGAGGCCGCCATGGGCACCTTCGAGGACACCTGGAGCCTGCCGGGTGGCCAGACCTACCGCGTGATTGGTCGCCCGCATCCGAATGGCGCCCTCGCCTTCATGTTCGAGGACATCTCGAACGAAATGTCCCGCACCAGGCGCTATCGGGCGGATGTCGAACTTGGTCAGTCGGTGATCGATGCGGTTGAGGATGCGGTCGCGGTCTTCTCGCAGGGTGGGCAACTGGTGATGTCGAACCACGCCTACGCCCAGCTTTGGCGGCACGATCCGCAGGTTATGCTGTCCGAAGCCAGCATCTCTACCCTGTGCACCTGGTGGCGTGAACACGCGGCGCCGACGCTTCTGTGGGATGATGCCATCGACTATGCCACCAACACGGACGACCGTTCTCCTTGGGAAGGCGATGTCCGCCTCCTGGACGGGCGGCATGTCGCTTGCCGGTTCAAGCCGCTTCCCGGGGGGGCGACGCTGGTCACCTTCCGGGTGCAAAGCCCGGCGGTGCTGGTACCGGTCCGCGATCCTGCCCAGCTTGGGGTGATGACGGCCTAGTTGGGCCGGGCAAGCGGGCGCGTTGCCAGTGGCGGGGACTGGCCCTAATGTCCCGCCATGCCCGCCGCCGCCACCGCAACCACGGTCCTCGACCTGCCGACCGCCGCCGACACGGAAGCTCTCGGCCAGAGGCTGGCCTCCCTGGCCCGGCCGGGCGATACAATCCTGTTGGAAGGCCCCATTGGCGCGGGGAAAAGCTGTCTTGCCCGCGCCTTCATCCGCGCCCGTCTGGGTGCAGCGACCGAGGTCCCTTCACCCACCTTCACTCTGGTCCAGGTCTACGACGATGACGGCACCGAGATCTGGCATGCCGACCTGTACCGGCTGACCCACCCGGACGAGGTTTGGGAGCTGGGTCTGGACCAGGCATTCGAGAGGGCAATCTGTCTGGTGGAATGGCCCGACCGTCTGGGCAGCCATCGCCCCGCGGGCGCTCTGATCATCCGGCTGGACGCCAAGGGCGACGGGCGGCGGGCGGTGCTGACGGGCGGGCGGCCCGGGCTGCGCGAGGCGTTCCATGCCTGACCGCAGCGCGGCCCTTGCGGATTTCCTGCAGCGGTCCGGCTGGGGTTCCGCAGACCGTCAGCACCTGGCCGGGGACGCATCGGACAGGCGCTATGAACGCCTGCGCCTGGGTGCGGCGACAGCAGTCCTGATGGACAACCCGCCTGGGGGCGCGGACGACCCCGCTGCCTTCTCGGTCATGGCCCGCCACCTGCGCGGGCTTGGCCTGTCGGCCCCAGCGATCCTGGCCGAGGACCTGGATCAGGGCTTCCTGCTGCTGGAGGACCTGGGCGATGATCTCTTTGCCCGGCTCGTCGCTGCCGACCCTGGCTGCGAGGGCCAGCTTTACGCCGCTGCGACCGACACGCTCCTGCATCTGCAGTCCGCGCCGCCGCCACCCGGCCTGCCCAACCTTTCCGCCGAAGACTGGGCCAAGGCTGCCGGGTTCGCGCTGGACTGGTACGCTTTCGCCTCCACCGGCACCCAACCCGACCCGGCCGATTTCCTGGCCAGCCTAACGCTCGCCCTGCAGACCCACGCGGACGGTCCGCGCGTCCTGATCCTGCGCGACTTCCATGCCGAGAACCTGATCTGGCTGCCAGGCCGTGCGGGTCTTGCGCGCACCGGTCTTCTCGACTTCCAGCTTGGGCAGCTTGGCCAGCCCGGGTACGATCTGGTCTCCCTGCTGCAGGACGCCCGTCGGGATGTCAGTCCGGCAACCGAAGCCGCCATGATCGCGCGCTTTGTCGATGCCAACCGCAACGATCCCCAGGCCTTTGCCGCGCACTACGCTACCCTCGGCGCCCAGCGCGCCCTGCGTATCCTGGGCATCTTCGCGCGGTTGTGTCTGGTCGCGGGCAAGCCCGGCTACCTGCCCCTGATCCCCCGCGTCTGGGGTCAGTTGCAGCGGAACCTCGCCCATCCGGCCCTTGCCGACCTGCGCGCGGTCTGTGAGAGGCTGCTGCCCGCCCCGACCCCCGACCTTATGCAGAAGATCAAGGATCAATGCCCGCCTACCCCTTCCCGCTGATGCTGTTCGCCGCCGGGTTCGGCACCCGGATGAAGGCGCTGACCGCCGACCGGCCAAAGCCGCTGATCCCCGTGGCAGGCCGGGCGCTGATCGACCACGCACTGGACATGGCCGCCGCCGCCAAAGTCGGCCGCATCGTCGTCAACACCCACTACCGCGCCGACCAGATGGCCGCGCATCTCGCCGGTCGCGGCGTTACGATCAGCCATGAGGCCGACCGGATCCTGGAAACCGGCGGCGGGTTGAAGGCCGCTCTACCCCTCTTGGGCAACGGGCCAGTCGCGATCCTGAACAGCGACGGCATCTGGACCGGGGCCAACCCGCTGCAGACGCTGGCCGCCGCGTGGGACGGCGCGCGGATGGAGGCGCTTCTGCTGCTTCTGCCGCTGCACAAGACCCGCGCGCATGGGCCGAAGGGCGATTTCCGCGTTGATGCCGAAGGCCGCCTGTCGCGCGGGGCAGGGGGCGAGGATCACGTCTACATCGGCGCCCAGATCATCGCCCCGGACCGGGTCCGCGCCTTCCCCGACGATGTCTTCTCGCTGAACCGGGTCTGGGACCAGATGATCGCGGCGGGGACGGCGTTTGGCGTCCTGCATCCTGGTGACTGGTGCGACGTCGGCCATCCGGAAGGGATTGCCGAGGCAGAGCACCTGCTTCACCATGCCCGGGATGTCTAGACCAGTTCCCCTGTTCGCCCTGCCCCCCGGTGCCGACTTTCCGGCCGAACTCGTGGCGGGCCTGTTGCACCGGATGCAGGGAACACCGCCCGAGGCGATGGCCCGCGCCACCCTGATCGTGAACACCCAGCGCATGCGGCGGCGCGTCGTGGAACAGCTGCAAGGCCACGGAGCCCGGTTGCTGCCCCGCATCCTCCTCGTCACCGAAGTCGCCGCTCTGTCGAACCTGCCCCAGCCGCAACCTGTCTATCCTCTGCGCCGTCGGCTGGTCCTGTCGGTCCTCCTCGACCGGCTTCTGGCCACCGGCACCACGCATTTCCCCCGCGCAGCACTCTACGAGCTGGCCGACAGCCTTGCTGCGCTGGTCGAGGAGATGCAGGGCGAAGGCGTCTCGCCCGACCGCATTGCCGCGCTGGACGTCGCCAACCATTCCGCGCATTGGTCGCGGACCCAGGCCTTCCTTGGCATCGTGACCGAGGCCCTGTCCGGCGATGCTCCCGATGCCGAGACGGTCCTGCGCCGCGCGGTCCAAGGCCTGTCGGACACATGGGCCGCCACGCCCCCGCCCGGCCCGGTGATCCTTGCGGGCTCCACCGGCTCGCGGGGCACCACGGCGCTTCTGATGCAGGCTATCGCCCAACTGCCCCAGGGCGCCATCGTGCTGCCCGGCTATGACTTCGACCTGCCGCCCGAGGTCTGGGACGGCATGGACGACGTGCTGGTGGCCGAGGATCACCCGCAGTTCCGCTTTCGCCGGATGATGGACCTGCTGGGCTGCGGTCCCCGCGACGTCCAGCCCTGGACCACTGCCCCGGCCCCCGATCCGCAACGGAACCGGCTGGTGTCGCTGTCCCTGCGCCCCGCGCCCACCACGCATCAGTGGCTGGCCGAGGGGCCGGACCTGCCCGACCTGGTCACCGCGACACAGGGCCTGACCCTGATCGAGGCCCCCAGCCCTCGCGCCGAGGCCGTCGCTATCGCGCTCATCCTGCGCAAGGCGGCCGAGGACGGGACCCGCGCCGCGCTGATCTCGCCTGACCGCAACCTCACCCGCCGGGTCACCGCGGCGCTTGACCGCTGGGGCATTCGCCCCGACGATTCCGCCGGTCGCCCGCTGGCACTCTCTGCGCCAGGGCGACTGATGCGCCAGATCGCGGCCCTGTTCGGCCAGAAGCTGACTGCGGACGCCCTTCTGGCACTGCTGAAGCACCCGCTTGCCTTTTCGGGCAGCGGACGTGGCCCCCACCTGATCCTGACGCGCGAGTTCGAGCTGACCATCCGCCGCAACGGCCCGGCCTTTCCGACCGCATCCAGCGTCCGTCTGTGGGCAGAACAGTCCGGACTTCCGATGGCCGAAGACTGGGCCCGGATCATCGCCGAAACCCTGTGCGGCCACGAAACCTTGGGCCGGCAGTCGCTGGCCGAGTTCGTGGCCCTGCACCTTCGCCTTACGGAACGTCTGGCAGCGGGTTTCGACGCCTCGGGAAGCGGCGAACTGTGGAAGAAAGCCGCCGGGGAAGAGGCAGCGAAGGCTCTGGCCGAGTTGCAGCAAGAAGCCCCCGCAGCGGGCGAGATGACTCCGATGGACTACGCGGGCATCTTCCTGGGCGTCCTGCAGCGGCATGAGGTGCGCGAGACAGAAAGCATGCACCCCGGCATCATGATCTGGGGCACGCTGGAATCCCGTGTCCAGGGGGCCGAACTGGTGATCCTGGGCGGCCTCAACGACGGTATCTGGCCGGCGCAGCCCCCGGCGGACCCGTGGCTGAACCGGGCCATGCGGAAAGAGGCCGGGCTCCTGCTGCCCGAACGCCGGATTGGCCTGTCCGCGCATGATTATCAGCAGGCCGTCGCCGCGCCGCAGGTCGTCCTTAGCCGCGCGAAACGCGGGGCCGAGGCGGAAACCGTGCCCTCGCGCTGGCTGAACCGGCTGGTGAACCTGATGGAAGGCCTGCCGGAACGGCGCGGCCCCGAGGCGCTGGCTGCCATGCGGGCGCGGGGTGACCGCTGGCTGCAGCTGGCGCAGGCCTTCGACGCCGCTCCCAAGGTGGATGCAGCATCGCGTCCCTCGCCCCGCCCGCCAATGGCCGCGCGGCCGCGCAAGCTGTCGGTGACCGAGATCAAGACCCTGATCCGCGATCCCTACGCGATCTATGCGCGCCACGTGCTGAAGCTGAAACCGCTCGACCCCCTGCGCGCCGAAGCCGACCCCCGTCTGCGCGGCGTGGTGCTGCACGAGATCCTTGAGGTCTTCCTGCGCCACGGCGACGGCACGCGCGAAAGCCTTCTGGCCATCACCGATGCCGTCCTTGCCGAACGGGTCGCCTGGCCCCTGGCGCGCACGATCTGGCGCAGCCGCATCGCCAAGGCGGCCGATGAATTCCTGGCCTTCTCGGCCTCGACCGGGGGCCAGCCGGTGCTCTTGGAGGAAAAGGGCGCGGTCAAGCTCGCAGGTGTCGACTTCACCCTGACGGGCAAGCCCGACCGGATCGACCGGCTGGACGACGGGCGGCTTCTGCTGATCGACTACAAGACGGGTGCACCGCCAACGCCCGACCAGCAGAAGTACTTTGACAAGCAGCTCCTCTTGCTCGCCGCAATGGCCGAAGGTGGCGGCTTCCAGGGTCTGGACGCCGAAGAGGTGGCCCGTGTGGTCTATGTCGGCCTGAAGGCACAACTGAAAAAGGCTGAGATCGTGCTCGAGCCGGGTCAGGTAGCGGAGGTCTGGGCCGAGTTCGCCAAGCTCATTTCGGCCTACGCCCAGCCGGGGCAGGGATATACGTCCCGCCGCGCGCTGGAAAAGACCGACGATCCCAGCGACTACGACCACCTGTCGCGCTATGGCGAATGGGAAATGACCAGCACACCCAGACCCGAGAGCCTGGCATGAACCAGGCCTTCTCCCGCCAGATCGCCGCCGCCCATCCCGCCAGCAACACCTGGCTGTCGGCGAATGCCGGGTCGGGCAAGACCCGCGTCTTGACCGACCGGGTGGCGCGGCTTCTGCTGTCGGGCGTCGAACCCCAGCACATCCTCTGCCTGACCTACACCAAGGCCGCCGCCTCCGAGATGCAGAACCGGCTGTTCAAGCGGCTGGGGGAATGGGCGATGATGCCCGAGGCCAAGCTGCAAGAAACCCTCGCCGAGCTTGGTGAACCCGACAACCCGGCCCCCCGGCTGGCTCGCGCCCGGCAGCTCTTCGCCCGCGCGATCGAGGCCCCGGGCGGCCTGCGTATCCAGACCATCCACAGCTTCTGCGCCAGCCTCCTCCGCCGCTTTCCGCTGGAGGCAGGGGTTTCGCCGGGCTTTGTCGAAATGGACGACCGGTCCGGCAAGCTGATGCGGGCCGAGATCGTCGAGGAAATGGCCGACGGTCCTGACGCCACCGTCGTGCGTCGTCTGACCGAGGTCCAGAACGGCGAGGATTTCGGCAAGCTGGTCGAGGAAATCGCCCGCAACCGCGCCAGCTTTGCCCAGCGACTGACCAAAGACGAGATCTGGCAGCTGTTCGGGCTGCCCGAAGTTGTCGATGAAGCCTACCTGATGTCGCTTGCCTTCACTGGCCGCGAGGACTGGCTGATCGCCCAGACCCTGCCTCTCCTGCGCGCCGCCACCCCGACGATGCAGGACCTTGCCACGGTTCTGGCCGGGATCAACCTGCAAGTCCCGACGCGCAAGGACCTTGATACGCTTTGCGACGCGTTCCTCCTCAAGAAGGGCGATCATCGCATTCCAGAGCCCAAGTTCGGCTCTGTCCCTTCGCGGAAAGTCCGGACGGACATGGGCGATCTGGTGTTCGACTTCGACGACTTCATGCAACGCGTCAGCGATGCGCGGCTTGCCGAACTCTCCCTCTCCGCAGCCGAAAGGACCCTAGCGCTGCACGATTTCGCCGCCGTCTTCCTGCCCGAATACGAACGGCGCAAGGCTGCCCGTGGCCTTTTGGACTTTGATGACCTGATCCTGCGCGCCAAGGACCTGCTGACCAACCCCTCGCTTGCCGCCTGGGTCCTCTATCGCCTCGACGGCGGCATCGACCACATCCTGGTGGACGAGGCGCAGGACACCAGCCCCGAACAATGGGACCTGATCGAAGCCCTGGCAGCGGAACTGATCGCCGGTGAGGGCTCGAACAGCCGCGACCGGACCCTGTTCGTCGTCGGCGACAAGAAGCAGTCGATCTATTCCTTCCAGGGCGCCGATGTCGCGGCCTTCGACCGGATGCGCGACCATTTCGCCTCGCGTCTTGCCGGGGGGCGGGGCCTGAACGACAGCGTCCTGGAGCATTCCTTCCGCTCCTCCCGCGCGATCCTGAACGTCGTCGACGCCACCTTCACCCCCGCCGAACAGACCGCCCTGGGCGGCGGCTCGCACCACATCGCCATAAACGACAAACTGCCCGGCCGCGTCGATGTCTGGCCCGTGCTGGAGAAAGACGAGAAACCCAAGCCCGGACCCTGGTACGAACCCGTCGACACCACCCACCCCGAGGACCCGCAGATCCGGCTGGCCCAGGACATCGCGCGCTGGATCAGGGACCGGGTGGAAGGCGGCGAGCAGATTCCGCAGGCCCCAAAGGACGGCGGCCCGACTGAACGCCCGATCCGCTATGGCGACTTCCTGATCCTGGTCCAGCGCCGGTCTGGCGTCTTCCACGACATCATCCGCGCCTGCAAGGACCTGAAGCTGCCCATTGCCGGGGCCGACCGGCTGAAACTGGGCGGAGAGCTTGCCGTCAAGGACCTGTCCGCGCTGCTGGCCTTCCTTGACACGCCCGAGGACGACCTCTCGCTTGCCGCCGTCCTGCGCTCTCCCCTCTGCGGCTGGACCGAAGCGCAGCTCTTCCAGTTGGCCCATCCCCGCAAAGGCTATCTGTGGGAAGCCCTGCGCGACCATCCGGGGGCGGAACAGACCCTGGCGTTCCTCGACGACATGCGCGACCAGGCCGATTTCCTGCGCCCCTATGACCTGATCGAACGCGTCCTGCACCGCCACGACGGCCGCCGCAAACTGGTCGGTCGCCTGGGGCCCGAGGCGGAAGACGGAATCGACGAACTGCTGAGCCAAGCCCTTGCCTATGAGACGGCAGAGGTTCCCAGCCTGACCGGCTTCCTGACCTGGATGGAAACCGACGATGTCGAGGTGAAACGCCAAATGGACGGCGAGGGCGACCTGATCCGGGTGATGACCGTCCACGGCGCAAAGGGGCTGGAGGCCGAGATCGTGATCCTCCCGGAATGCGCCGATTACTCCCCTCCCGACCGCGACCAGATCCATACGCTGGCGGGCGGGCAGGCGGTCTGGAAGGTCAACAAGGACGAAAGCCCCGCCGCGATTGCCGCCGAACGCGAAATCCGCACTGAACGCGACGCCGCCGAACGGCTGCGGCTGCTTTACGTGGCGATGACCCGTGCGCGCTGCTGGCTGGTGGCCGCAGGCTCCGGGAAGGTGACAAAGGATGCAACCTGGCACCGGCTGATCAGCAACGGTGTCGCTTCGCTCGGACATGAACAACTGGCAGGCGGCATCCTCCGGCACAGCTTTGGCGACTGGCCTGCCCCGCTGCACAGGTCCGCGACCGAAGTCAGCCTTCCCGTCCTGCCCGGCTGGGCCACCGAACCCGCGCCCGAGGCCCTCAAACCACTGCCGACCCTGTCCCCCTCCGATCTTGGCGGACCAAAGGCCCTCCCCGGCGAACCCGCCTGGCCCGAGGCCGAAGCCCGCGCGCGCGGCACCGCACTGCATCTGCTGCTGGAACGCCTGCCCGGCCTCGCCCCGTCGGACTGGACAAGGCATGCCGAAAGCCTGATCCCCGACCCCGTCCATCGCGCCGATGCGCTGGTTGAGGCCGAGCGGGTGCTGCGACATCCCGACCTGTCACCGCTCTTTGCCCCCGAAAGCCTGACCGAGGTCGCCGTCACCGCCCCTTGGCAAGGCCGCACGCTGACCGGCTCCATCGACCGTTTGCTGATCGACCCGGACCGCATCCTGATCATCGACTACAAGTCGAACACGCTCGTCCCCGACCGACCCGACCAGATTCCCGAAGGTATCCTCCGCCAGCTGGGCGCCTATGCCCACATGCTGGCCGCCATCTACCCCGACCGCCGGATCGAGACCGCGATCCTCTGGACCAAGTCCCCCCGCCTGATGCCCGTCGATCCCGACATCGTGAGGGCCGCCCTGGCCCGTGCCACGATACCTTGACGTCGTCGTCGCGGGTTCTTACCTTCCCTACCCGACCAATCCCCGCAGGAGAAACGATCATGGGCGCTGCCACAGTCGCCGTCACCGACGCCACCTTCGATGCCGAAGTCCGCAAGTCGCCTATTCCGGTCGTCGTGGATTTCTGGGCCGAATGGTGCGGCCCCTGCCGCCAGATCGGCCCGGCGCTTGAGGAACTGGCCTCGCAATACGCCGGTCAGGTCAAGATCGTGAAGGTCAACGTGGACGAAAACCCCGACAGCCCCGCCGTTTTGGGTGTGCGCGGCATCCCGGCGCTGTTCATGTTCAAGGACGGCCAGGTCGTGTCGAACAAGGTCGGCGCAGCGCCCAAAGCCGCTCTGGAAAACTGGATCAAGTCGGCGATCTGATCCCGGCCCGATTGCAACCTACGACGCCCGGCCTTGCCAGAGGCCGGGCGTTCTGCATTCTGGCGGCATGGTCAGTCTGAACGTCCTCCTCCTCGGCGGCACCGGCACCATCGGTCGGGCGACGGCGCGGGCGCTGCGGGCCGAGGGGCATCGGGTGACCGCGCTGATCCGTCCCATGGCCGACGCCAGCCTCCTGCCTGGCTGCACGGTGATAAGGGGAGATTTCCCCGAAGCGCTTCCCGCCGTCATGACCGGCATCGAGGCCGTCGTCTCCTGCCTCGCCTCGCGCACCGGAGCGTCGCAGGACGCCTGGGCCGTCGACCACGCCGCCAACTCCGCCGCGCTGAAGGCTGCCGTAGCAGCGGGTGTTCAGCACTTCACCCTCCTCTCCGCGATCTGCGTGCAGAAGCCGCTGCTGGAGTTCCAGCGCGCCAAGCTGGCGTTCGAGGCGGAACTGCAGGCCGCCCCAATCGGCTGGACCATCGTCCGCCCCACCGCCTTCTTCAAATCGCTCTCCGGCCAAGTCGCCCGCGTGCAGGAAAACCGGCCGTTCCTGGTGTTCGGTGATGGCAAGCTCACGGCCTGCAAGCCGATCTCGGACGCCGATCTGGCGCGGTTCCTGACGCTGACCCTGACCGACCCCGACAAGCGTAACCGCATCCTGCCCATCGGAGGCCCCGGTCCCGCGATCACGCCCTTGGACCAGGCCGCAATGCTTGCCGCTCTCTTTGATCGACCCGTTCCAGTGAAGAAAGTCCCTGTCGCTCTGATGACCGGGATCATCGCGGTCCTCACTGCCCTTGGCACCGTCTCGCCCCGCTTTGCGGCCCGCGCCGGGCTGGCGCGTATCGGGCGCTACTATGCCACACAGTCCATGCTGGTCTGGAACCCCGCCACCCAGTCCTACGACGCGGACGCCACCCCCGAATTCGGCACTGACCGCCTTGAAGACCACTACGCCGCCATGCTCCGCGGCGAGGTTGCGGATGACCGCGGGGCGCATGCGATCTTCTGACCGGCCCCCGCATCCGTTCTTTCATTGGCAAGACTTTTCCTGTATGGCCCCCGCCATCTGAGACGTGCGGCCCGCCCCCGGGGCACATGCAAAGGATACGGGGGAAGGGCGGCAATGGGGCCGCCGGATAACGAGGGCACCGGCAGGGGCCGGGTCCTCAGAGGAAACGATACATGTTCAATGTGACCAAGAAATCGATCCAGTGGGGCAACGAAACGCTCACTCTGGAAACGGGGAAAGTTGCGCGCCAGGCAGATGGCTCGGTGATCGCGACGCTGGGCGAGACCCAGGTGATGGCCAACGTGACCTTCGCGAAATCGGCGAAGGAGGGCCAAGACTTCTTCCCGCTGACCGTTCACTACCAGGAAAAGTACTATGCAGCCGGCAAGATCCCCGGCGGCTTCTTCAAGCGCGAGGCGCGTCCTTCTGAAAAGGAAACGCTCGTCTCTCGCCTGATCGACCGTCCGATCCGCCCGCTGTTCGTCGACGGCTTCCGCAACGAAGTGCTCGTCATGGCGACCGTGCTGTCCTGCGACCTGGTGAATGACCCCGACATCGTGGCGATGATCGCAGCTTCCGCCGCCCTCACCGTCTCGGGCGTGCCGTTCATGGGCCCGATCGGCGCGGCCCGCGTTGGTTTTGTCGACGGCCAGTACGTGCTGAACCCGGCGATGGACGACATGACGCAGCTGCGCATGAAGCCCGAACAGCGCCTGGACCTCGTCGTCGCCGGCACCAAGGACGCCGTGATGATGGTGGAATCCGAGGCTTACGAGCTGACCGAAGAGGAAATGCTCGGCGCCGTCGTCTTCGGCCATCAGCAGATGCAGCCGGTGATCGACCTGATCATCGACTTCGCCGAGACCTCGGCCAAGGAACCCTACGACTTCTCGCCGCCCGATTTCTCGGACCTCTATGCCAAGGTGAAGAAGGCTGGCGAGTCCCTGATGCGCGCCGCCTTTGCGCTGCGCGACAAGCAGGAACGCACCACCGCGATCGAGGCCGCGGTCGCCGCGATCAAGGCGAAGATGAACGAAGAAGACGCCGCCAACCCGAACCTCTACCCGGCGATCAAGCAGCTGGAATCGGCGGTTCTGCGCGGTGACGTGGTCAAGAAAGGCGCCCGGATCGACGGTCGCGACACCAAGACCGTCCGCCCGATCGTCTGCGAAACCGGCGTTCTGCCGCGCGCGCACGGCTCGGCTTTGTTCACCCGGGGTGAAACCCAGGGCCTCGTCGTCACCACGCTCGGGACCGGCGAAGACGAACAGATCATCGACGCGCTGAATGGTAACTACCGCTCCAACTTCCTCCTGCACTACAACTTCCCGCCCTATTCGGTCGGCGAGGTTGGCCGCGTGGGCTCGCCCGGTCGTCGTGAGATCGGCCACGGCAAGCTTGCCTGGCGCGCACTGCAGGCGGTTCTCCCGGCTCCGACTGACTTCCCCTACACCATCCGCGTCGTGTCCGAGATCACCGAATCGAACGGCTCTTCCTCGATGGCGTCGGTCTGCGGCGGGTCGCTGTCGATGATGGATGCGGGCGTGCCGCTGAAGGCCCCCGTGGCTGGCGTGGCCATGGGTCTGGTGCTGGAAGAGGACGGTGACTGGGCGGTCCTGACCGACATCCTGGGCGACGAGGACCACCTCGGCGACATGGACTTCAAGGTCGCGGGCACTGCCGCTGGCATCACCTCGCTGCAGATGGACATCAAGGTTGCCGGGATCACCCCGGAGATCATGAAGCAGGCTCTTGCCCAGGCGAAAGACGGCCGTCTGCACATCCTGGGCGAAATGGCCAAGGCCATCAGCGCGCCGCAGGGCTTCAGCGAGTACGCGCCGAAGATCGAGACGATGCAGATCCCGACCGACAAGATCCGCGAAGTGATCGGCTCGGGCGGCAAGGTCATCCGCGAGATCGTCGAAGTCTCGGGTGCCAAGGTCGACATCAACGACGACGGCCAGATCAAGATCGCCTCGAACGACCAGAAGGCCATCAAGAAGGCCTACGACATGATCTGGTCGATCGTGGCGGAACCCGAAGAGGGCCAGATCTACACCGGCAAGGTGGTGAAGCTGGTCGACTTCGGCGCCTTCGTGAACTTCTTCGGCAAGCGCGACGGTCTGGTGCACGTGTCCCAGATCGCCAACAAGCGCCTGAACCACCCGAACGAGCTGTTGAAGGAAGGCCAGGAGGTCAAGGTCAAGCTTCTGGGCTTTGACGACCGTGGCAAGGTGCGCCTTGGCATGAAGATGGTCGATCAGGAGACCGGTGAGGAAATCACCGAGAAGAAGGAAGAAGCCGCCGAGGGCTGAGGCCTTTTTCGACGTCAGACCAAGGCCCTGGGGGAGACCCTGGGGCCTTTTTCTATGCGTGGACGTCCAGCCCGCCCAGTTCCGCAAGCAGGCCGACAATCCGCTCCAGACCCTTGCCACTCCGCAGGTCGGACAGGACGAAAGGCCGCCCCGCCCGCGCCTTCGCCGCGTCGGATTCGAGCATCTCCAGATCAACACCGACATAGGGCGCAAGGTCGGTCTTGTTCACCACAAGGATGTCCGACCGCATCAGCCCCGGTCCCTTCTTGCGCGGGATATCCTGCCCCGCCGCCGTGTCGATCACATAGATCGTCAGGTCGGCCAGTTCCGGCGAGAAGGTCGCGGCGAGGTTATCGCCGCCCGACTCGATCAGGATCAGATCCAGGTCCGTATGCACCGCCCGCAGGTCCGCGACCGCTGCCAGGTTGATGCTGGCATCTTCCCGGATCGCCGTATGCGGGCAGCCGCCGGTTTCAACGCCCCTGATCCGGTCCAGCGGCAGGACTTGGGCTCGCATCAGGAACTCGGCATCCTCGCGGGTGTAGATGTCATTGGTGATGACTGCCATCGACAGCTGCGGTGCCAGAACCCGCGACAAAGCCGCCGTCAGCGTGGTCTTGCCCGCGCCCACCGGGCCACCGATGCCGACGCGGAGGGGGCCGTTGGGGGAGGTCATGACCGGAATATCCTCGTTTCCATAAATTCCTGCGCCTTCGCCGCAATGTCCGCGCCCGGGGAGAAGGTGTACAGCTCCTCTTCCCCTGCGCCAGAAGCGCGCTCAGCCGCGTCGGCGATCACCGGGGCGAGCGCTGCCAGAATCCGTTGCGCTTCGGCTTGGCCCATTGGCATGAAACGGACCGCGACCGAGAGAAGCTGCACCGCGAGCGACTGTAGATACAGGCCTAGAACCTCGACTTCTGGCACCTGTATAGACGCCGTTTCCTTCGCCAAAACAAGCACATATGGCAGGTCCGGCGCCGTGGCATCCGTCAGGGCGCGGAAGCCGCTGGACAGCTCCGCCGCCTCCAACCGCCGTCCAATGGCCGGTATATACGCCTCGTACAGGTCGGCCAGCGCCCCAAGGTCCGCTCCCGGCTGACGCCCCATCGACAGGAACACCGCATCGGCAAAGCCCGACCCGCGTTGGATCACCGCCGCAACCCAGGCCTCCATCCCCGCCCCGTCCCGCACCGCGCCGGTCGAGATCGCCCATTCCAGCCCTTGGCTATGCGCAAAGGACCCGATGGGGAAGGCGGGCGAGAGGATCTGCGTCAGCCGCAGGCGGTCGAGGTCAGCCATGATGCGCCAGCGGGAAGCCATGCGGCCCGTGGTCGTGACCCAGGGTCCGCCCATGCCCATAAGCCCCGCCTTCCGGGCGGAACGGACCGATCACACGCTCCAGCTTCGCCCCCAGCCCGACCAGCATGCCTTCCAGCACATGGTCCTGCCGGATCACCAGCCACCCCTCCTGCACCTCGCACGGCGTATGCCGGTTGCCGATATGCCAGGCGAGCCGCGCAAGGTTCGGCCCCGTCACCCGTACCACGGGTTCATCCGCCGCCCGCACCTCGACCAGCCGACCATCGTCCGTCTTCAGCGCGTCGCCGGGTTCCAGGTTCGTCGTCTGCGCGAGGTCGACCATCACCGGCTCCCCGGCATCGGTCATCAGCCGCTTCCGGCGCAGAAAGCGTTCGTCGTAGGACAAGGTCACCGTGGCGGCTGGGCCGGTCCATTGGTCTTTCGGCAAATGCGTGCGGGCGGGCAAGGGAAACGGCATGTCAGTACAAGAAATAGCGTTGCGCCAAGGGGAGTTCGGTAGCGGGCGCGCAGGTCAGCAGCTCGCCATCCGCCCGCACCTCATAGGTCTCGGGATGCACCTCAATCTGCGGCATCGCGTTGTTCAGCTTCAGATCCGCCTTCGTCACCGTCCGCGTCCCCTTCACCGCCACCAGGTCCTTCCGCAGCCCAAGCTCACGTCCCACCCCCGCAGCCTCGGCCGCCTGGCTGACGAACAGCACCGCCCCGCGCTCCACAGACCGGCCAAAGGCCGCGAACATGGGCCGCGAAAACACCGGCTGCGGCGTCGGGATCGACGCATTGGTATCCCCCATCTGCGCCATCGCGATCGACCCGCCGACCAGCACCATCTCGGGCTTGGCCCCGAAAAACGCCGGAGACCACAGGACCAGGTCCGCCCGTTTGCCGACCTCCACGCTGCCGATATGCTGACTGAACCCATGCGCCAGCGCCGGGTTGATCGTGTATTTCGCGACATAGCGGCGGACGCGGAGGTTGTCGTTGTCCCCCGTCTCGTCACTCAGCCGCCCGCGCTGCTGCTTCATCTTGTGCGCGGTCTGCCAGGTCCGGGTGATGACCTCGCCCACCCGGCCCATCGCCTGGCTGTCCGACGAGATGATCGAAAACGCCCCCATGTCATGCAGGATGTCCTCGGCCGCAATGGTCTCGCGCCGGATGCGGCTTTCGGCAAAGGCCACGTCCTCAGGGATCGAGCGATCCAGGTGGTGGCAGACCATCAGCATGTCCAGATGCTCTTCGATGGTGTTCACCGTGTAGGGCATCGTCGGGTTGGTTGAGGACGGCAGCACGTTCGGATGGCTCGCCACCTTGATGATGTCCGGGGCATGTCCGCCCCCTGCACCTTCGGTATGGAAGGCGTGGATCGTCCGGCCCTTGATCGCAGCCAGAGTGTTTTCGACGAACCCGCTCTCGTTCAGCGTGTCGGTATGGATCATGACTTGCACGTCCATATCGTCTGCGACCGAAAGACAGCAGTCGATCGCGCCGGGCGTCGTCCCCCAATCTTCATGCAATTTCAACGCACAAGCACCCGCGTTGACCATCTCGACCAGGGCCTCGGGGCGGCTCGCGTTGCCCTTCCCTGACAGGCCGAAGTTGATCGGGAAGGCATCCAAAGCCTGCAGCATCCGCCCGATGTGCCAGGGCCCCGGCGTGCAGGTCGTGGCCAAAGTCCCATGCGCCGGGCCGGTCCCGCCGCCCAGCATCGTCGTCACGCCGGAATGCAGCGCGTCCTCGATCTGACCGGGGGCGATGAAGTGTATATGCGCGTCGATCCCGCCCGCGGTAAGGATGCGCCCTTCGCCCGCAATGACCTCGGTCCCCGGGCCGATGATGATGGTCACGCCCGGCTGGGTATCCGGGTTCCCGGCCTTGCCGATGGCATGGATCAATCCGTCGCGCAGGCCCACGTCAGCCTTGTATATACCGGTCCAGTCGACGATCAGCGCGTTGGTGATGACTGTATCTACAGTCCCGCCCGACCGCGGCACCTGGGACTGCCCCATCCCGTCGCGGATCACCTTGCCGCCACCGAACTTGACCTCTTCGCCATAGGTCGTCAGGTCGCGCTCGACCTCGATGATCAGGTCGGTATCCCCAAGACGAACCCTGTCACCCGTGGTCGGGCCATACATGGCGGCATAGTCGGCGCGGGCGATGCGGTAGGCCATGGTCAGTCCCTCACGGTGTGCCGGGGCCGCGACGGGCCAGGCGCTTGGCATTCGCACTGGTCCGGCGGCGGATAGGTTTCAGGGCGTGGTCGGCAATGACAGCGGGCGACTTGCCCCTCAGGGCCGCACGGGTCGCGGCCAAGCTCGCGTCCTGCGCGGCGACCAGTTTTTCGCTGACCATCCGGGCGTTTTCCGACGGCTGGACACGCCACATCCCCGCCATCCCCATCAGGCGCATGCCGATCACCATCTGCGCCTCGGCCAGCATGAGGGCCGTCTTGATCTGCAGCCGGATGATCTCGATGGGGTTGAACAGGGGATGCATCAGGCCTGGAACCTTTCGTCGACGGGGACGGATAGCGCCGTGGCAATGGCGTTGGTCTGGCTGGCCAGCGCGATCACCGACAGAAGCTCGCCATGCTGCGCCGATGTCATGCCTTTCGCCTTGGCCGCCGCCGTGTGGGAATGGACGCAGTAATCGCAGCCGTTTGCAGTGGAAACCGCGATGTAGATCAACTCCTTGACCAGCGGGTCCAAGGCGCCCGGGGCCATGACGGCCTGCGCCCGATCCCAGGTCGCTTTCAACAGGGCAGGATCATGCGCCAGTGCGCGCCAGAAGTTGTTGACGTAATCGGTCTGCCGCTTGGCCCGGATGTCATCGAAGACGGCGAGGGCCTCGGCCCCCGCCTCTTCATCCCGCAGAAGGGGGACAACCGCCATCACGCCACCGCCATCACGCGCGCCGGGCCGCCGGTGCCGGTCTTGTGCTTCGGCGCTCCGATAAACACCGTGGCACCCGTCGCCGGCAACTGGTCGAGGTTCGCCATGTTCTCGATCCCGAAGCGCCCGCCCGGCAGCCATGAGAAATGCACCGCGAAATCAGCGGAATTACCGGGGTCGAGCGACAGCGTATCGACGCCGATGCAGGCAACATCCATCCCGGCCAGCATGTCCGTCGCGGCCTTGGAAAAGCCCGGGAAGGCGAACTTGCCGTCGGGCGTGTTGCGGTACAGAGGATCTCCGACCTTGGCAGCCCAGCCCGAGTTCATCGCCACGCAGGACCCGGCCGGGATCTCGCCATTGGCCGAAACCCAGGCCTCGATGTCTTCCGGCTCGACCATCGCGTTGGCGTCCTCTGCGGCCTTGGCGGTCAGGTCCAGAACGCACAGCGGGCAGACCAGTTTTTCGGGCGCAAGGTCGGCGACCGAGGTACCATCAGCAGTAAAGTGCAAGGGCGCGTCGATATGGGTTCCGGTGTGCTCAAAGATCGTCAGCTTCCACAGCTGGTAGCCCGAGTCGGCGAACTTGACGGCGGGCTCGTACAGGATGCCCGGGTTGCCGTCGAAGGTCGGGAAGGCCCCGTCATAGGCATGGGTCAGGTCCACGACCTTACCCGACGCCTGCGCCAGCGCCGGTTTCGCCGTGGTCAGGCCGCTGGCAACGACGGCGGCAGTGGTCGCGGCAGCCCCAGTGAACAGCGCGCGGCGCGAGAGCATTGAGTATTTGATGTTTTCGATCAGGCAGGCGTCACACATCGGTCGATCTCCCTGTTGATGCGGAGATCGAAGCGTCGACACGCGCTTCCCTCGCGTCAAGCATCATTCCAGCGGGCCCATCACTTTCTGGTTGAAGCCGTAGACAACGCGCGCGCCGCTGAGCGGAACCAGCCGTACCTCCCTCGACTGCCCCGGTTCAAAGCGCACCGCTGTCCCCGCCGGAATGTCCAGCCGCTGGCCCCGCGCGGCATCGCGATCGAAGGACAGGCCCGGGTTCGTCTCGGCAAAGTGGTAATGGCTGCCCACCTGCACCGGTCGGTCCCCGGTATTGGCGACCATCAAGACGGTGACCAGCGCGCCTGCGTTCAGTTCGATCTCGCCCGCGGCGGCAAGGATTTCCCCGGGGATCATCGCCGCACCCGGTAGACCACGACAGCCACGACCAGCCCAGCCAGCGCCAGGATCGCCAGATGATCCGGCTGGGTCAGGAAGTGCACAAGCCCGCTACCCCCGTGGTCCCCCGGATGGGCAAGCGCCGGAGACGCGAGAGCAGCGAGGAGGAAAGTCAGTCGTTTCATCGGGTTACCTCAGCGGATCGGGTGGTGGACGGTCACCAGCTTGGTGCCATCGGGAAAGGTGGCTTCGACCTGGACGGAGTGGATCATTTCGGGCACGCCCGCCATGCACTGCTCACGAGTGATGACATGGGCACCGGCCTGCATCAGGTCCGACACGCTTCTCCCATCCCGCGCGCCTTCGACGACGAAATCGGTGATCAGCGCGATGGCCTCGGGGTGGTTCAGCTTGACGCCGCGCGCCAGGCGGCCCCTTGCAACCATCGCGGCAAGCGACACCAGCAGCTTGTCCTTCTCGCGCGGGGTCAGGTTCATGGGTTCACTCCCTGCATCTGCCAGACACGCGGCAACGGGCGGCCCGTCAGCCGCGCCAGCACCGCGCCCAGATAAACTTTCAACGGCCAAGGCTCGACAGCCACGGCGCGCATCAGGCAGCGCCCGTTCCAGCCCGAGACCGCTGCCGTCACGCCCTCGGGCACCGGAACTGCGCGCAAGCTATCCACCGCCGCCTCGCGCCCCGGCCCGCAGAAGGCGAGCGTCGCAAAGGCCGCGCCGCCGTGCAGGATCGCCGCGCCCTCGGCCATAGCCAGCGCGCCTTCGTCGAGCCGCAGTTGCTCCACCCACAGGGGCCGCCCGCGCACCGTCACCCGCCGCCGATCCGTCAGCCGGGCCGCGCTGGGGCGTTCGCCCATCGCCCGCCGCCCCAGCACCACCATCTCGGACAACAGGCACGCCGCCCCGTCGCCCAGATCGATCTCGGTCCGCCGCTCCAGGTCCGCGCCTTCGAAGAGGATCGTCTCCTGCGGCGCCCAGACGAGGTCCGCACCCGCACCCGCCGTCATCGCAACGGTCAACCGCGCCGGACCCTCCAACGCCAGATAGGCCCGTTCCGCCGTCTGCGTCGTCGCTTGCACCTTCGCGCCATCGCCCAAAGCCAGCGCAAACCCGATCCGGTCGCCCGAGGTCAGCCCGCCCGAGGTGTTCAGGAACACCACCTCCGGCCACTCCGGAGCCGACCTGGGCAGCATCGCCCGGGCCGAGCCCTCCTGCCGCAAATCCGCCAGCCGCGTCACCGGACCCCGCAGCCCCAGCCGGACATAGGCCTGGCCAAAGGCCCGCTGGCGGATCGTCTGTGGTGCAAGGCAGTCGCGCGGCATGATGCCCCTGTTCTAGGGACCGCGCCGCACCGCCCGCAAACCGGATCGCGCGGGCAGCAAAAGGGCCGAGACCGCCTGCGCGACTCGACCCCTTTCCTGCCCTGAAATCGGGCGGATTGCCCAATTATCAGGCGGTCTGCTTACACCTTGGCAAAGCGCAGGTAGGGCAGCTTGATGTCCAACTCGCCAAACCGCTCTTTCGCCTGATCGTTGTTAAGCGCCAGCGCAACGATCACGTCCTGCCCCGGCACCCAGTTCGCGGGGGTCGCCAGCGGCACGCCATCGGTCTTCTGCACCGCGTCCAGCGCGCGCAGGATTTCCGCGAAGTTCCGGCCGATCGACATCGGGTAAGTCATCGACAGGCGGATCTTCTTGTCCGGCCCGACGATATAGACCGTCCGCACCGTGGCCGAGTTCGCGGGTGTCCGCCCCTCGGTCGGCAGATAGTAGTCGGCGGGCAGCATGTCATAGGCCTTGGCGACGGTCAGGCTGGTGTCGTCGATGATCGGGAAATCGGCCGGAGCGCCGCCGAACGCCTCGATGTCGCGTTTCCACTTGCCGTGGTCTTCCACGCTGTCGACCGACACGCCGATGACCTTGGTGTTGCGCTTTTTCCATTCCGCCGCCAGCTGGGCCACGGCGGCGAATTCCGTGGTGCAGACCGGGGTGAAGTCGCGCGGATGGCTGAAGATGATGCCATAGCTGTCGCCCAGCCACTCATGGAACTTGATCGTTCCGGCGGTCGACTCGGCGGTGAAATCGGGGGCGATGTCGTTGATGCGGATGGCCATGGGGAACCTCATGCGGTTGGAATCCTGCTGGCCGGAACATAGGCCCAAAAGAACAGGGTTTCATCCCCCCGCGTGATTGGCTGGGCAAATAGGAAAACCGTTCCACTCAGGGGCGAAGAGACAACAGGTTTGTCCCATAAGGGGCCGTCAGTCGAAGGTCCCTGTCACCCGTCCGAACAGCATGAAGGCGCGTGCCGTTCGCGTATCGGCCAGATCGGCAAGCTCGGCATCGCTGGCGTTTGGCTCAAAGGCCGCGAAAGTCTTGTCGAAGGTGCGCAGGAAGTGGTGCGCCGCATCGCGGAAGACCGGATCCGACTTCATCCGCGCCGCCGTCAAGGTCAACGAGGCGCGGTCGCGGATCCCGCCCAGCGCAGCGATCGACCGTCCCCGCTCTCCGCCCGCAAAGCGCCGCCAGACCTCTGGGTGGCACAGGTCGGGCTGCAGGTCGTCGACATAGATGCCGTCCTGACTGAGCAGCGTCAGCACATCCTGCGCCGCGCGGATCAGCTTGGCCGAGGTCCGGTCCTCCAGCGCGAGGCGCAGGGCGCGGAAACCCTCCTTGTCCTCGGGCGTTTCGGGAAACTGCAGCGCCCGGATGAAGTTCGCGACCGACAGGGGTGGGCGGAACTCCTCCGGCGGGGTGCCGAGCGCCAGCGTCGGCTCTTCGACGGATGGTTCCGGCTGTGGGGTGACCAGCGCGGCCTTGCGATCCGCCGAAGGCACCGACAACGCGGCATCCCGGCGCGAGGTAAACGTCGCCAGCACGGTCTGCGCCTCTTTGGTCGAGGCGGCGATCTCATCGATCTTCTTTTCGACCGATGGCTTCAACCCTGACGGCTGTGCCTGCGACTGGGCCTGCACATAGCTTGACCGCATGGCATCGACCGTAGCCTGCAACCGCTTTGCCTCAGCCCGCAGCTCACGGATCGACCGCAGCGTGATGACAACGGCCCAGATCAGCGCGATGGGCAGAAAGACCATCAGCAGCGTCATGATCAAGCCCAGCGTCCGCGTCTCGCTGCCGGGCGGCGTGATCAGCACATAGACCAGGATCAGGATGACCCAGACCAGGCTCAGCGCGATGCCGCCGATCTCCATGCTTCGGCTCGGACGGTCGTTCAGCTGCGCCAAGGGGCCGGAGCCAAGTCCGTTGTCACCTCTGGGCGGTTCGATCACCGGTTTCACCTGGGTCACCCCCCAGATCAGATGTAACGGATCGACAGGATTTCATAGGATCGGGTCCCGCCCGGGGTCTTCACCTCGACGCTGTCACCCTCTTCCTTGCCGATCAGCGCGCGGGCCAGCGGCGAGCGCATGTTCAGCAGCCCGTTCTCGATGTTGGCCTCGACCTCGCCGACAATCTGGAAGGTCTTCTCTTCGTCGCTGTCTTCATCCACCAGCGTCACGGTCGCGCCGAACTTGACCGCGCCCGACAGCTTGGAAGGATCGATGACGTCCGCCAGCGACAGGGTGCCTTCCAGCTCCTTGATGCGGCCCTCGATGAAGCCCTGTTTTTCCCGCGCAGCGTGGTACTCGGCGTTTTCCGAAAGGTCACCATGTTCGCGGGCTTCCGCGATATCCCGGATGATCGCCGGACGGTCCACCGTCTTCAGCTGCTTTAGTTCCGCATCCAGCGCATCGAACCCGCGCCGGGTCATCGGGATCTTTTCCATCGGCATTCCACAGTAAAAGAAGAAGTCACGGATCGAGGCGCGATCCATGACTTCGGGCTAGGCTCGGCTCACCTCACCCGATGGAATGCGCAAATGCAAGGGGTCATGCCGCGCATGGGCGACAGGCGGTCGTCGCAAAGACAGAAAGTTTTGCGGGGGATGCGCCTGTGGATCCCGTGCTGTTGCGTCACGGTTGACCTTGGGTCGCCGCTGCGGCAACAGGGAAGCCGCGAAAAAGCCAGGGTTCAGGGTGGGTGGGACCGCCCGGGAAGGAAGCCAATGACCGTTCAGCGCGAGAAGATGGATTATGACGTCGTGATCGTTGGCGCGGGGCCTGCGGGCCTGTCGGCGGCGATCCGGCTCAAGCAGCTGGACCCGGACCGTTCGGTCGTCGTGCTGGAGAAAGGCTCCGAGGTCGGCGCGCATATCCTGTCCGGCGCTGTGTTGGACCCCTCGGGGCTTGATGCGCTGCTGCCCGACTGGCGGTCGATGGGCGCACCGATCAAGACCGAGGTGAAAGAGGACAACTTCTACCTTCTCGGCCCAGCCGGTCAGGTCCGCATCCCGAACTGGCCGATGCCGCCGCTGATGTCGAACCACGGCAACTACATCGTCTCGATGGCCAACGTCTGCCGCTGGATGGCCGGTGTCGCAGAAGGCCTGGGCGTCGAGATCTTCCCGGGCATGGCCTGCTCCGAGCTTGTGTTCGAGGATGACAAGGTCGTGGGTGTCGTCGCCGGCGAATTCGGCCGCGACCCCGAAACCCGTGAGCCCGGCCCCTCCTACGAACCCGGCATGGAGCTGCGCGGCAAGTACGTCTTCCTCTCCGAAGGCGTGCGCGGCAGCCTCGCGAAGCAGGTCATCGCCAAGTACGACCTCTCGAAAGGCCACTGCCCGCAGAAGTTCGGCCTCGGCATGAAGGAAATCTGGGAGATCGACCCCGCCAAGCACCGCGAGGGCACCGTCACCCACACGATGGGTTGGCCGCTCGGCAAGAACGCTGGCGGCGGGTCCTTCATCTATCACCTGGAGAACAACCAGGTCTACGTGGGCTTCGTCGTCCACCTGAACTACGAAAACCCGCACCTCTACCCCTACATGGAGTTCCAGCGCTTCAAGCACCATCCGATGGTCGCCGAACTCCTCAAGGGCGGGAAGCGCGTGGCCTACGGTGCCCGGGCGATCAGCGAGGGCGGCTGGCAGTCGATCCCGAAGATGGTCGCGCCCGGCGTGGCCCTCCTCGGCTGCTCGGCGGGCCTCGTCAACGTCCCCCGCATCAAGGGCAACCACAACGCCATGCTCTCCGGCAAGGCCGCCGCCGAGGCCGCCCATGCGGCGATCACCGCGGGCCGCGCCCAAGACGAACTCACCGCCTATGAAACCGCAGTCCGCACCGGCGCCATCGGCCGCGACCTGAAGAAGGTCCGCAACGTCAAGCCGCTCTGGTCGCGCTACGGCCTCGTCGCCAGCCTGATGGGCGGCGGCGTCGACATGTGGCTGAACACCATCGGCCTTACCGCCTTCGGCACCCTGAAGCACGGCAAGTCCGACGCCGCCGCCACCGGCGAGGCCCGCGACTTCAAGCCGATCGACTACCCCAAGCCCGACGGCAAGCTCTCCTTCGACCGGCTCACGAACGTGGCCTTCTCCTTCACCAACCACGACGAGGCGCAGCCCGCCCACCTCGTCCTGAAGGACCCGTCCATCCCCATCGCCGTCAACCTGCCGAAATACGCAGAACCCGCCCAGCGCTATTGTCCCGCCGGCGTCTACGAGGTGCTGGGCGAGGGCCAGGATGCCACCTTCCGGATCAACTTCCAGAACTGCGTCCACTGCAAGACCTGCGACATCAAGGACCCGTCGCAGAACATCAACTGGACCACCCCGATGGGCGGTGGCGGCCCGAACTACCCCAACATGTGACGCCCGCATAAGGGCGACTCACGAAAGCTTGTCCCGATCCACGGGGCCCGGCCGCAAGGTCGGGCCCCGCTGCATTGCGCGGCAGCGCCAGCCGGGCTAACTTCCACTCGACCGTCAAGGAGAGGCCCATGCGTTCCGCAGTTTTCCGCACTTTGTCCGCCCTGGCACTTGCGGCGGCCCTGGGCACTCCCCTGCAGGCCGAGGAAACTCCGGACAGCGGCGCCTATCTTGCGGCCCGCGTGGCTGAGGCTGAAAACGACTTCCGGTCGGCGGCGATCTGGTACGGCCGCGCGATCATCGCGGATTCCGGCAATCCCGACCTCCTGGACGGTGCGATCCTGGCCGAAATCGGCGTGGGCGACTTTCCCTTGGCCATCGACGTCGCAAGGATGCGCCAGAAGCTCGGCACCGAGCAGGGCCTTGACCCCAGCCAGCTGGCGGAAATGACGCTTCTGGCCGACGAAGCCAACCGTGAGGATTATGCGGCGATCCTGACCGCGGCGAATGGCGGGCGCGATCTTGGTGATCTCGCCGACCAGCTGGTGCTTGCGTGGGCCAAGGTTGGCGAAGGCAAGATGTCCGAGGCCATTGAGGCCTTCGACGCCGTGACCGAACGCCAGGGCTTTGAGGCCTTCGGCTACTTCCACAAGGCCCTGGCGCTGGCCTCGGTCGGCGATTTCGAAGGCGCGGACGAGATCCTGTCGGGCAAGGCCGCCGGTCCCATCCGGGTGATGCGGCGCGGGGTCTTTGCCCATGCCCAGATCCTCAGCCAGCTGGAACGCAATGCCGACGCGCTTGAGCTTCTGGACCGCAGCTTCGGCCCCGGACCCGACCCGATCGTCGATGCCGTCCGCCGCAGGCTGCAGGCGGGCGAGCCGATCCCGTTCGACACCGTCCGTACCGCAAAGGACGGCATCGCCGAGGTATTCTATTCGATCTCGACCGCGCTCAGCGGCGAGGCGGATCCGGTCTACACCCTGATCCACCTGCGCGTTGCCAGCTACCTGCGCCCGGACCACTCCGACGCGCTGCTGCTCACCGCAGACGTGCTGCAAGATCTGGAACAGCACGAACTCGCCACTCAGACCTACACCACCTTCAAGTCCGACGATCCCGCCTTCGTGACCGCCGAAATCGGCCGCGCCGGGGCGCTTCGGGCGCAGGGCAAGGCCGATGCCGCCATCGAAGCGCTGCAGACATTGGCCCGGGCGCATGGCGACCTGGTCCCGGTGCATTTTGCGCTGGGCGATGTCCTGCGCAGCGAGGAACGCTTTGACGAAGCCGAACTGGCCTACACTGCCGCCATCGACCTGACCAAGGCTGGCGGAAACGAGGACTGGGTCCTGTATTTCTATCGCGGCATTTGCCACGAACAGTCCAAGGACTGGGCGCCCGCCGAAGCCGATTTCCGCAAGGCTCTGGAACTGAATCCGACCCAGCCGCAGGTGCTGAACTACCTTGGCTACGGCTTGGTCGACCGCGGCGAAAAGCTGGACGAAGCACTTGATATGATCAAGAAGGCGGTCGCTGGTGACCCGGAACAGGGCTACATCATCGACAGCCTCGCCTGGGCCTATTTCAAGCTGGGCCGCTATGACGAGGCGCTGGAGCCGATGGAGAAGGCCTCGCTTCTGGAACCGGTCGATCCGATCGTCACCGACCACCTGGGCGATGTCTATTGGATGAATGACCGCAAGCTTGAAGCCCGCTTCCAGTGGCGCCGCGCCTTGTCGTTCGAGCCGACCGAAAAGGACAAGGCCCGCATCCTGCGCAAGCTTGAGGTCGGGCTGGACGTGGTCATGGCCGAAGAGGCCGCGGGAACCGAGCCGGTCAAGGCCGCCGAGAATGGCAACTGACGGGCCTGACCAGTTCGTGCCCGACGAATTCGCGCCTGCCAAGATCAACCTCTGTCTCCATGTCACCGGCCGTCGCGCAGACGGCTACCACCTGCTCGACAGTCTGGTGGTCTTCGCCGGTGTCGGTGACCGCGTTTCTGCGACCAGGGGCGCCGGCCTGTCGCTGCAGATCACCGGCCCAGAGGCCGCGGGTCTTTCGGCTGACGCCGACAATCTGATCCTGCGGGCGGCACGGGCGATGGGCGCGCGCGACCTGGCCTTCGTGCTGGACAAGCGGCTTCCCGTGGCATCGGGGATCGGGGGCGGTTCGGCGGACGCGGCCGCTGCATTGCGCCTCATCGCCCGGCAGACGGGCTTGCCGCTGCCCGATGCCGGAACGGTCCTAGGGCTGGGCGCGGATGTGCCGGTATGTCTGGCTGGGCACCCGGTCCGGATGCGCGGTGTGGGCGAGGACCTGCAGCCGCTACTGCCCCTGCCACCGCTCGGCTGCCTGCTGGTCAATCCGCGGGTGGCCGTGCCGACCCCGCAGGTCTTCACGGCGCTTCAATCCCGCGACAACCCGCCCCTTCCCGACCTACCCCCAGATGCGCTGAGTACAGCGGCGGGCTTCACCGCCTGGCTTGCCGCCAACAGCCGTAACGACCTGGTTGCCCCGGCGCGCGCCATCGCTCCGATCCTCGCAAAGGTCCAGACCATGCTGGAGACGCTTCCCGGCTGCCTGCTGGCCCGCATGTCAGGCTCTGGCGGTACGCATTTCGGACTTTTCGCAACCGCCGAAGATGCCGAAGCCGCGGCCCGAGCGCTAAGCCGATCCCACCCCCACTGGTGGATCGCTTCCGGCGGCATTCTTTCCGGCTGAACCGGACCAACCACCGCGACGCCCACCGGACTGCTCACCGGACCGCTCCTCGTTCGACTTCGTCTCCTCGTCGCAAGCTGCTTCACGCAGCGCCCGGGCGGGTCGGTTGCCGGGATGTTGTTACTGGCCCGTTGCCTCTGTTGGATAGGCTCCAAAGGCACGCTTTTCTGGCCGCTCTCCCCGTCAGAAATTCAGGTTAACAGATGGTTACCGTCCACGAGCAAGTCATTCTAAAATATAAGTTATCCGAAAATGTCCACCGTGGACACTCTTGCCGCCCCGATCAGAAGTAACTTCGGACCAGCGCCCCCGAGATCAGCGCCCAGCCGTCCGCGACCACGAAGAAGATCAGCTTGAACGGCAAGGAGACGATGGCCGGCGGGACCATCATCATCCCCATCGACATCAGGATCGCCGCGACGACGAGGTCGATAATCAGGAAGGGCAGGAAGATCATGAAGCCGATCTCGAACGCCCGCTGAATCTCGGACAACAGGAACGACGGGATCAGCAGCGACAGCGGGGCGTCTGCTGGCGCGACCGGGGTGGCCGACCGCAGGTCATTCAGGGTCTGCAGCGTCTCCAGATCGACCCGCGCCGCCATGAAGACCCGGAACGGCGCGATGGCGGCTTCCAACCCGGGGGCCAGCTCCATCCGCCCGCTCGTCATCGGTTCGATCCCCTTGACCCAGGCCTCGGTGAACACCGGGTCCATCACATACCAGGTCAGGAACATCGCCAGGCTGATGATCAGCATGTTCGGCGGCGCCTGCTGCAGGCCGATCGCCTGCCGCAGGATCGACAGCACGGTGACGATGAATGGAAAGCAGGTCACCATCACCGCAAGCCCCGGCACGATCGACAGCACCGTGATCAGCAGCAAGAGCTGCACCGACCGCAGCGACAGGGTCTCACCCCCGGCACCACCGAAGTCGATCGACATCTGCTGTGCCAGGGCAGGCCCGGCGAGCAGTGTCAGGGCGACGGCCAGCCCTGCAACAAGCTTCACAGTCCGCCCCGCAGATTGGCGACCTCGGTCAGGCGGACGGCAAGCTGGCCTGCATGTTCCCCCTCCTGCTCGATCAGTTCGCCCCGGGCGATCAGCCGGTCGCCCACATAAAGCTCCACCGGGTCGTCCACGCGGCGATCCAGCGGCAGGACCGCGTCCTTCGACAGCCGCAACAGATCGCGCACCAGCGGGCGCGCCCGACCGACAGAGATCGTCACCTCGATGGGCACCTGGCTGAACGGGTTCGTGTCGGAAATGTCTTCCATGATGCTCCTCAGGCGTTGAGGGTGAAAAAGGCGCGGACGGCCGTGGCGATGTCAGCGGTGACCTGCGAGAGGTCGACCTTGGTTTCGGTCGCCCCGAAGCGGATGTAGACCTGCCCCTCGGGCAGGGACGGCTCTTCCTCGATCACCATTGGCAGGCCAGTCGCCTGGGCCACGAGGTCTTCGACCTGGGCCCGAACAGCCGGATTCAGGACAAGTGTCAGCGGCGCATCGGCCATCGCTTCCGCAAGCGGGGTCAGCGTGTCGAGCACGGTCGGGGCAAGGGCTTCGCGCGCGACCTCGGGCAGGAGGCGGCTGATCATCTCAAGCATGAGGGGGCGGATTGCCTGCAACACATGGCTGCGGGCGTCCTGAAACGTGAAGGCCAGGGTTTGCAGGTTACGTGCCAGATCGGCCCGGATGCGCGTCTGGTCGCCTTGCTGAGCGGCCGCTGCATCATCCCAACCGGCAGCATAGCCCTGTTCGAAGGCCGCGACCTTGGCTTCCTCGACCGCCGTCGCTTCGACCATCGGCTGCAGCGAGCCGTCAGAGGCCATCGCGGTGTCAAACACTTCAAGCCGCAAGGAGGGCATCAGGCGCGCTCCTCTTCATGTTCCATCCAGCCGCGGAGAATCTCGATCGACTCGGTCTGACGCGCTTCGATCAGGCGGCGGAGGCGCGTTGCAGGGTCCTCTTCAACATCGTCAGCAGCCAGCTGGCCTGACATGTCGCCCATGCCATTCCCAAAGCCGCCGAAGTCGAAACCGTTGTCCACTTCCCCGTTGAGAGCGGCCATGCCGCCTGGGACATCGGCTGCAGGCAGGGCAAGTGTCGCATCAGGTGCGGGCAGCGCCTGACGGTTGGCAGAGGTCAGGATCGGGCGGATCACGAATAGCCCCAGAACCAGCGCCACCAGCGCCAGAACAGCCGTCTGAATGATGGTCATCACGTCGATCTGGCCGATAGGCGGCAGGATGCTGGTCGTCGGCTCGGTGCCCAAGGGGGCCACAACTTCCTGGAATTCCAAAGACTTAAGGGTAAGGATATCACCCCTTGCCTCGTCTAGGCCGACGGCAGAGGCCACCAGTTCCCGCAGAGCCGCAAGCTCCTCCTCGGGTCGTGGGGTCCAGGTCCGAGTGCCATCGGCGGCGATGGTCACCACGCCATCGACCATGACGGCCACCGTCATCCGCCGCACGGCACCCGGGCTGCGCAGGATTTCACGCTGCGTTTCCGAAACCTCGTAGTTCACCCGCTCACGCGTTTCAGAGCTTTGGCTGCGACCCTGGTCACCGGCCCCAGCATCACCCTCGGGCAGGTTTGACGCCACCGTCACCTCGCCACCGGGTTCGGTGCTGGAGTCGCTACGCTCTTCGGTTTCCGATGAGATGGCGACACGGCCTTGCGGGTCAAACCTGCGCTCGGTGATCGCTTCACGTTCCGAGTTGAGATCGATCGACACCTCGACGATGGCCTTGCCCTCACCGACGCGGGCGGCAAGCAGACGCTCGACATTCCCTTTGATTGCGGCGGCACGATCATCCGCGCTGCCGGCATTGAAGGCATCCGGCTCGCTGCCGCCGATCAGCCCCGCCACGGTATCGATGATCTGGACATTGTCGGGTGTCATTCCAGCTACAGCACTGGCGACCAGGTGGCGGATGGCGCGAGCCTGAGCCTCATCCAGGCTGCCCGACGCTGTGGTCAGCGTGACGGATGCGGTGGGTTGCGAATCCGGCTGAAACGCACGGGAAGGTGCACTGGCAATGTGGACTCGGGCCGCCTTGACCTGCGGCAAGGCCAGCAAGGTGCGGGCAATCTCGCCTTCCTTCGCGCGCCAGTAGGCGGCGTCGAACATCTGCGAGGTGGTGCCGAAGCCTGAAAGCGAATCGAGGAGTTCGTAGCCACCACCACCCGCGGTCGGCAGCCCCTCGGAGGCGAGCGACATTCGAAGCGAGTCGCGCTGGCCGATATCGACGAAGATCGAATCACCACGCACTTCGTAGGCCACGCCCCGCTGATCCAGGGCGGTAACGACCTCACCCGCAGCCGATGGTTCAAGGCCCGCATACAGAAGGCCCATTTCGGGCTGACCTGCCAACCGGCTTAGGGCGAGAACGGCCGCGAACATGGCCACCGTTGCACCCACAATGATGACGCGACGGCGCAGATCAAGCGAGGCCCAGATGGAAAGCAGGTTTTGCAAGGCGATTCTCCGGCTCCGGCGTTCTGCCGTGGTCTCACCTTTCATCGGTTCGGCTTAACAATCGGTTAGTGACCTTTGATCTATGTTTGTTCCCATCCGGAAGCTGAGGGATGAAACATGGCAACGGCAGAAGCCACTGCAGAAGAGGAACCGAAGAAGCGGTCGAAGAAGCCGCTTCTCATTGGGCTGGTCCTGGCCCTGGTGCTGGGTGGCGGAGGGTTTTACGCCACGTTCTCCGGGCTAATCCTGGGCGGGGAAGAAGAGCATACCGAGGAAGAGGCAATCCCCGGTCCGCTTACCGGGATTGCATTTGTTCCGCTTGAAACGATCGTGGTGTCTCTGGGCCCGGATTCGGGCAGCGAGCATTTGCGGTTCACCTCCCAACTGGAAGTGGTGGACACGGCCGCAGCGGATGTGACGACGCTGACGCCACGCATTCTGGATGTCGTGAACAGCTATCTGCGGGCCATCGACACGGCGTCAATCGAGGATCCGCAAGCCATGGCGCGGCTCCGCGCGCAGATGTTGCGGCGGATCCAGATCGTCACCGGGGAAGGTCGGGTGCGTGACCTGCTGATTACCGAATTCGTTTTGAACTAGGACGGGATCCATGGACCTGATCGCCGATATTCTTTTGATGGCAGGCTCATTCGGCGCTGCGATCTATTGTTACGTGCTTTCGACGCGGTTGAAGAAGTTCACCACGCTGGAGACCGGCATGGGCGGGGCCATCGCCGTACTGTCCGCCCAGGTCGACGACATGACAGTCGCGTTGGAGAAGGCGCGGCAAGCGGCCAACGGTTCGGCCGAAGGTCTGGAGGCCTTGACCGCGCGCGGCGAGGCGGTGGCACGCAAGCTGGAACTTCTGGTTGCCTCGCTGCATGACCTTCCGGAGCCGAAGGCCCCGCAGGCAGCGCCCGCCGAAGAGGTGCGCGAAGAAGAGCGGCGCCTTCGGTTCGTGCGTCGGCGCGCATCGCGCGATGCCCTGGAGACCACCGAATGAGCCGCCGGAGACTGGGACACGGGGCACTGTTCGTCGTGGCAATGCTCTTCGCTTCGTCAGGTGCATTGCGCCTGGGATCGGGGATTGGATCCGCCCTTGCAGAAGCCAAGGAGGACCCCGAAGCCGCCGCCGTCGAGACGGAGCCCACGTCCTGCGAGATGCCCAGCGCCCTGGCCGAGGCCCTGACCCTGCGAGAGGAACGTCTTGCCGAGAAGGAAGCGGCTCTGAAGGATCGGCTGGCGGCCCTGGCCCTGGCGGATGCGGCGATCACCAAGCGCATGGAAGAGCTTCGCGCCGTCGAAGAGGAGCTGAAGGCCACCCTCGCCATCGCGGACGGCGCGGCCGAGGAAGACATCCAGCAGCTGACCGCAGTGTACCAGGCGATGAAGCCCAAGGATGCCGCCGCCTTGTTCGAGACGATGTCTCCCGAGTTCGCGGCGGGCTTCCTGGGTCGGATGCCTCCGGACTCGGCGGCCGCAATCTTGTCGGGCATGTCCGCGGAGGCGGCCTATGGCATCAGCGTCATCGTCGCCGGCCGGAACGCGACGGCACCCACCGAATGAATCCGGTCAGAGAGTCTTAACCCGCGCCCGGGATACTGGCCGCACCAAAAGCAAGACAGGACTGCAACATGCTTGGCTTCGTCGGCATCGCCGTCATCCTCATCATGGTCTTCGGCGGCTACGTCCTGGCCGGCGGGAAGATGGGCATCATCCTCAAGGCGCTGCCATTCGAGATGATCATGATCGGCGGTGCAGCGGTCGGGGCCTTCCTGATCTCGAACGACATGGCGGCGGTCAAGCAGACGCTCAAGGACATCGGCAAGGTTTTCAAGGGACCAAAGTGGAAGACGGAGGACTATCGCGATCTCCTTTGCCTTCTGTTTGAGCTTATCCGCCTGGCCCGGTCAAACCCGGTGGCGCTGGAAGAACATATCGAATCACCGGAAAATTCTTCGATCATCGCGAAATATCCGCGCATCCAGCACGACCATGAGGCGATGGAAATCATCTGCGACACGCTGCGGGCCGCGTCGATGAACTATGACGACCCGCATCAGGTGGAAGAGGTGCTGGACAAGCGGATGGAGGCGACGCTGCACCATGCGATGCACTCCAGCCATGCGCTGCAGACCATGGCCGATGGTCTGCCCGCCCTGGGGATCGTCGCGGCCGTTCTGGGCGTGATCAAGACCATGGGCTCGATCGACCAGCCCCCGGAAGTGCTGGGCAAGATGATCGGTGGCGCCCTGGTCGGGACCTTCCTGGGCGTCTTTCTTGCCTATGGTCTGATGGGCCCCTTTGCCGCGCGCGTGAAGACCGTGGTCGAGGACGACATCCATTTCTACCAGCTGATCCGGGAAGTCCTGGTCGCGAACCTGCATCGTCATCCGGCAAACATCTGCATCGAGGTTGGCCGGCAGAACACGCCACACCATGTTCGCCCGGGCTTCAGCGAGCTTGAGGAGGCCATGCGGAACCTGAAGCAGGATGCAGCATGACCCGTTTCCTGGCCGTCCTGCTTGCGCTGGCCGGGCCCGCTGGTGCCGAAACGGCGCTGGTCTATTCGGGCGAACACGGTGCGTTTACGCGCCTGGTCGTCGAACTTCCCGCAGCATCCGAATGGACTGTGGGCCGTACGCCTGAGGGCTATGCCTTTGCGGTCAAGCAAGCTGGCCAGCCCGACTATGACTTGTCTCGCGTCTGGCAAAGAATCTCGCGCACGCGCGCCGCCGCGCTGCAGGTCGATCCCGAAAGTGGTGCCCTGCTGCTTTCCCTCGGCTGCGACTGCCATGTCTTCCCTTTCGAGTACCGGCCCGGTGCCATCGTTCTTGACATCAAGCCCGGACCTGCCCCGGCGGGTTCGGTGTTCGAGGCAGATTTTCAGGGTGAACCAGACCTTCCTTCCGACACACCGTCGACGACCGAAACTGCTGCGGCTGCATACGACTGGTTGAACGTGCCGCAGTCGCCTGCGACCCTTCCCCTCCAGGATTTTCCCCTGCCACTTCCGACTGGCGAAGTCTCACTTGATCCCTTGCGGGATGAGCTTCTGGAACAGATCGCGCGAGGCGCGGCAGACGGCCTGGTCGAGATGAGCTTGCCGAGTCCAGAGGTTTCTTCAGAAAAGGGTGCCAGGGAAGAACTGCCGTGGTCAAACGTGCTTCTCGGTGAGCAGCCGGGCATTGTGGTCACTGATCCGGATGCCTTCGTCGAGGGTTCAGGAACGACCGCGACCTGCCCGGACGACAAGCTGCTCGATGTGGCGGCCTGGGGTGGGGACGGCTCACCCCTCGACCTGCTTGCAGCGGCCCGAGCGGATATATTTGGCGAGTTCGATGTAGCAGATCCCGAAGCGGTGCTGCAGTCGGTGCAGTCGCATCTCTACCTTGGCTTCGGTGCCGAGGCTGCGCAGGTTGCCGGGCTTGCTGACGCCGGGCAGGACGATGAGGTGCTGGAACTGTACCGGTCGATGGCACGGATCGTGGACGGCGAAACCGACCCCACCACCCCCTTTGCGACAATGCTGGACTGCGATGGACCGGCAGCGCTCTGGGCAGCGCTGGCGCGGGATCGTCTGCCGCCTGGACAAGGCATGAACCGTGATGCCGTTCTGCGGTCCTACCTGGCACTTCCCCCGCACCTGCGCGCCCATCTGGGAAGCGGTCTGGCAGAGAAATTTCTGGCGCTCGACGACTCCGATGCGGTGCGCACTATCCGTGACGCGATGGAGCGTACGCCCAACATCAATGCCGCAACCGTTGCGCTGCTTGATGCGGAAAGCGAACTGCACCAGGGCAATTCCGATGCGGCCCGTGCCCATGCCGAAGAAGCGGTCTCGCTCGAGGGCAACACACCAGACGGGTTGGTTGCCCTGGTCGAAGCACATTTCGGCACGCTTGAACCCATCGGCCCCGATGTGGCCGAAGCGCTGATTTCGGGGCGCAGGGAAATCGGAGACACCAAACTGGCGGCTGAGGTCGACCGGGCCATTGTCCTTGCGCTTGCGCTTTCAGGTCAAACCGAGGCCGCATTTGCGACCGAGGCGGCCAAGGGAGAAACCCTTGTCGATCTCTGGCGAGTTGTCGATCAGCGCGCCACGGATGACGAATTCCTGCGCCACGCCGTATTGCCAGCAGGAACAAAGCCTCCGGATGTGCCAACGGACCTGAGCCTGAAGGTATCTCGACGTCTGCTGACGCTGGGTTTCCCCGATGCAAGCTTGTCCTGGCTTGGTCCGGTCGGGCCTGCCGATGAGCCCGACCGCCGTTTCGCTGCCGCAGAGGCCCTTCTGGACACCGGCGATCCGACCACTGCCGTCGACCTGCTTGAAGGGCTTGCGGGGCCGGAAGTCGCTGCCGTTCGAGCAGAGGCGCTTCTTGCTGCGGGCGATCTGACCGCAGCGCGTGAGGCGTTGGCGGCGACCGGTCAGTCGGATGCGGCATCGCGCACAAGCCTCTGGCAGGAAGACTGGTCAAGCCTTTACCCGACAACGCCGGAAGTCTGGCAGAGCGCGGCAGAGCTGACCCAGCCGATCGAACCGGACGCCGATACCGGGCCGATTGGTCGCGGCACGCAAGCCATCGAGTCCAGTGCCGCAGCACGCGCGGCAATCGAAGCCTTGCTCGGATCCGTCGCCCAACCCGATGGCGGCTGAAGCGGGTAACCGACCGGAAAGATTCGCCCGCTAGATTGCGGTCATCCCCCGGCAGAACGCCTGGGAACCAGACGCGAAAAAGGAAGAAAATGGCCTTCGGGAATCCTGGTCCGACCCTGCGCGTCCTGTCCACGGTCTGTTGCCTTCTGGTCCCCGCGTCAGGCCATGCCCTTTCCGATCCGCCAGTCCTGTGCCGCGACGCCGCCGCCAAGGCCGCAAAGGAAACCGGTGTGCCGTATGAGGTCTTGCTGGCGATCTCGATTGTCGAGACCGGGCGCGACGACCAGCCCTGGCCCTGGACGGTGAATTTCGGCGGTGACGGCCGCTGGTACGAAAGTGCGGCAGAGGCAGCCCGGAATGTCGACCTGGCTCTAGGCGAGGGTGCCACGAACGTTGACCTCGGCTGCTTCCAGTTGAACTACCGCTGGCATGCGTCGGCTTTCGCATCGCTCGACGACATGCTGGACCCTGTGCAGAACGCAAGTTACGCGGCCGAATACCTGTCGCAGCACTACGCGAAGACCGGGGATTGGGCGCTCGCCGCGGCTGCATATCATTCCGGCACGCCAGAGTTTGCTGAGGCCTACAAGCGCAAGTTCGTGGCGGCGCATGACCGCCTGGCCGAGGGCGAGGGTCCGGTCAGCGAACCTGTCGCGGATCGGCAGAACCGCTTTCCCCTGCTTGTCGCAGGCGACCCTGGGCAGAACGGCTCGCTTTTTCCTTCTGCCAATGGCGGGCGACCGCTGATCGGAGATCCCTGACATGGCGTCTGGCATCACGCTCAGAGGGATCTTCCGTCCCACGATCCTCTTGGCGATCGGCCTGATGGCCGTGATCGTGATGATGATCCTGCCGGTTCCGGCATGGGTGCTGGACATCGGACTGGCGCTGTCCTTCTCTCTTGCGATTCTCATGCTGACGGTCACGCTGTTCATCGACCGTCCGCTGGATTTCTCGGCCTTTCCGACGATTCTCCTGGCATCCCTGCTCTTGCGACTGGCGCTGAACGTGTCGTCGACCAAGCTGATCATCGGCCAGGGTCACACCGGCACGGATGCCGCAGGCCATGTGATCGAGGGGTTTGCCCAGTTCATCATGGGCGGGGATATCATCCTGGGTCTGGTGATCTTCATCGTCCTGATGATCGTCAACTTCATCGTCATCACCAAGGGCGCGGGGCGAATGGCGGAGGTGGGTGCACGATTTGCGCTGGACGGCATGCCGGGCCGGCAACTCGCGATTGATGCCGACGTGTCTGCAGGTGCCATCGACCACGCCGAGGCCAAGCACCGGCGGGAACAGGAACTGGCAGAGACGACCTTCTACGGTTCGCTCGACGGCGCCTCGAAGTTTGTGAAGGGCGATGCAATTGCCGGTCTGCTGATCACCTTCCTCAACATCTGCGTCGGGCTGATCGTCGGTATCTTCGTTCATGGCCTGGACGTCGGCACCGCGTTCGAGACCTATACGATCCTGACCGTCGGGGATGGTCTGGTCAGCCAGATTCCAGCGGTAATCATCTCGGTCGCCGCCGCACTTTTGCTGGCGAAGGGCAGTCAGAAGGGCTCAGCCGACGTCTCGTTCTTCGCCCAACTTGGCAGGTATCCCGGCGCACTGGGCACCGTTGCCGCCCTCATGGCGCTGTTCGCCCTCGTGCCCGGAATGCCGTTCCTGCCGTTCATTCTCGCCGCCGTTTCTCTGGGCGGCCTGGCCTTCTACCAGGGCCGGCACAAACCAAGCGCAGCCGCATCGGATACGCCCGCGCTAGAGCAACCGAAGCCACGAACCATCGGCGATGTGCTCGATTTCGACGACATTCACATCGAATTCGCGCCAAATCTGGTTGCCATGGTCCTCGATCCGGCGACTGGACTGGACAGCCGGATTGCCAACATGCGCAATCATGTCGCTACCGCGTTCGGGCTGATCCTGCCCGAGATCCGCCTGACCGATGAAGCCTCTCTGGCCCCGGGTCAGTATCGCATTCGTCTGCAAGGGGTGGAGCGGGTGTCCGACCGGCTGTACCCGGATCGCGTGCTGGTCCTGCTGGCAGACGGCACGCCCGCGCCGGACGGGCTGGAAACGAAAGAGCCGGTCTATGGCGCTCCGGCACGGTGGATCCGGCCCGACCAACAGGAAGATGCGGCGCTTTCCGGCCTGACAGTCGTGTCTCCGACCGAGGTTCTTGCGACGCATCTGCTTGAGGTCCTGAAGTCGAACCTGTCGCGCCTCCTGACCCTGCGCGGGCTTCGTCGGCTTCTCGATGAGTTCGTCCGGCTGTCCGATACCGCGCGCGCCGAGGCGAACCGGAAACTTTTGGACGAACTCCTTCCCGACAAGGTGCCTCTGGATGTGCTGCATGCGGTCCTGCGCCTCCTGCTGGACGAAAAGGTCTCGATCCGAAACTTGCCGCTCATCCTGGAAGCCATCGCCGAGGCCCGGGGGATGGGCACGCCCGAGGCGATCTGCGAGCATGTCCGCCAGCGCCTGGGCTTTCAGATCGTGGCTGAACTGAAGCGTCCGGACGGATCGATTCCCCTGATCCAGCTGGCGCCCGACTGGGAGAAGACTTTCACAACCTACCAGATCGACGGCGATCGCGGTCAGCGCGACATCGCTCTGCCACCAGAACTTTTTGCTCGACTGGCCAACGGCCTGACCGAACGGGCCAACAGGGCGGCCGAGAGTGGTGTCTATCCGGCCCTTGTGACCTCGGTCGGGCGACGGCGGTTCCTGCGGACAGTTGTGCAAGCCAAGGGACTGCAGATGCCGGTCCTGTCCTATGACGAGATCAGCACCGACGCGCGGCCCGCACTGTTAGGGCAAGTACCGGCATGAACGGTGTGATCGAAGCACTTTCCGGCCTGTTGGATATTGCCAACGGCATTGCCTGGGCAGCGGCACTGGCCTTCGTCCGGATCGGCGCGATGGTTGCCTTGATGCCCGGGATCGGGGACCCGGCCGTCCCGCAGCGCGTGAAACTGGCGGTCGTCATCGTCTTCACGGTGATCCTGTCGCCCATGCTCGCCGAACGCCTTGCCACTGCGGGACCGGAGCCATCCTTCATCGCCCTGGGCGGTGAGGCGCTCGCCGGTCTGATCCTCGGAATCGGTCTTCGGCTGTTTCTGGTGGCCCTGCAGACCGCTGCGGCAATCATTGCGCAGGCAACCACGCTTTCGCAGCTTTTTGCAGGCGCTGCGCCCGAGCCGCAGCCAGCCATGGGCAACCTGTTCCTGATCGCCGCGATTGCCCTTGCGATGACCGCGGGGCTCCATGTCCAAGCGGTCGAGCTGTTGCTCTTGTCCTACGAAATCCTACCGGCGGGCGGCTATCCGTCGGCGGCCGAGGCTGCCGATTGGAGCTTGGCGCTGATCAGCCGGACGTTCAGTCTGGCTTTCAGCCTGGCCGCGCCCTTCGTGATCGCCTCCATGCTGTACAACCTCGCTTTGGGTGCCATCAACCGGGCCATGCCGACCCTGATGGTCTCGATGGTTGGTGCGCCAGCGCTTACCCTGGGCGCGTTGGCGCTTCTGGCAGTGGCGACACCGTTCCTGCTCGCGGCCTGGTTCACTGCATTCTCCGAACACCTGGTTCAGCCCTTTGCGGTCGTGCCATGAGCGGAGAAGAGGATGACGACGACAAGCAGCACGAGGCCACACAGCAGAAGCTCGATCAGGCCCGCAAGGATGGCGACATTCCCAGTTCGGTCGATCTGCAGGCCGCCGCCGCAACAGGGGGTTTTCTGCTTGCCCTGTTCAGCATTGGCGGCTGGGCAATCAAGGAAACTGGGACCGCGGGGATGGTTCTGCTTGAACAGGCCGACCAGCTTTCCGCATTGGTCGCTGCAGGCAGCAGCGGGATCGTTGGGGGCTTGATTCTAGCCCTCGCTGCCCCTTCAATGACCTTGCTCCTGGTCTCACCGCTGCTGGTGGTGGTTCTGTTGATCGCCAGTCGCGGGTTGGTCTTTGCACCGAAGAAACTGGCGCCCAAACTGTCGCGCATCTCGCCGCTTGCCACGGCCAAGCACAAGTTCGGCGTCGCCGGGCTGGTCGAGTTCGCCAAGAGCGCAACCAAGCTGATCCTTGTGTCAGTCATCCTGTATCTCATGCTTGGAAACCGGATGGCCGACATTATGGCAAGCCTTTACCTAAGCCCGGCGATGTCGGCTGCACTTATGGCCCGATTGGTGCTGGAGTTTCTCTTCATCGTTCTCTTGATCCAGCTGGCCATTGGAGCGGTCGACTTCCTTTGGCAGAACCATCACCACCGGCAAAAGCTGCGCATGTCGCACAAGGAAGTGATGGATGAGTTCAAGGAAAGCGAAGGCGATCCGCATCTGAAGTCGGCGCGCCGCCAACGGGCGCAGGAAGTGGCAACGAACCGGATGTTGACCGACGTTGCCACCGCGGACGTCGTCGTCGTGAACCCGACGCACTATGCCGTCGCGTTGAAGTGGGACCGGACGAAAGGCGGGGCACCTCTCTGCGTCGCCAAGGGTGTCGACGAGGTTGCCCGGAAAATCCGCGAGCGCGCAGCCGAGAATGGCGTTCCGATCCACAGCGACCCGCCGACAGCCCGGGCGATCCACGCGACGGTGGAAGTCGGTCAGGAAATCCGGGTCGAACACTACCGCGCGATCGCTGCCGCCATCCGCTTTGCCGATGCGATGCGCAAGAAGGCCAGAAGGCGATGACCCAGGCCAAGGACCTTTCGCAGCTTGCAGATCTGGCGCAACTGATGCTTGACCACCGGCTCGGCGCTCTGAAGGCGAACTCGGACCGGTTGGAGCAAAGCCGGATGCAGCTTTCGGCTCTCAACCAGACTGCCGAGCCGGTGGATCTTGATCCGGTGACTGCCGTCAAGGTCGGACTGGACTACGAAAGATGGGCCGACGTGCGACGAGCCGAACTGAACCTGGTGATTGCACGCCAGACGGCTGCCTGGCTGGAGGCGCGCAGCGACGCCCAGACAGCGTTTGGACGTGTGCAGGCCTTGCGTGCTCTGGCCGAGAAAACCCAGATGAGAAAGTGATTGCCGCGCAAGGAGAGGCGCGTCGGACCATCCCCAGGTCCCGAACCTTCCCTTGCCGGCTGCAGTCTTTTCGGGTCGGGCTTGAGAGAGGAGGCCAACCGGATACTAGCTGTCCTGGCGCGCAATATCGGTGATCAGGACGTCCGATACGACCGGGCCAAGGACCAGGCCTGCCGCTTCCTTCAGGCTGGTTCGCAATGTGACAAGGTTCGTACCGTCAGTGAAGGATCCGGAGAAACCCCCCACATTGGCATGGTCGAACAGAACGCTCAGGAAGACATCGCGCAGTTTCGGTTCACGCTGATAGACCATTTCGGTGTTCCCGGCCGCAACCTCAAGCGAGAGGGACAAAACCACCATCGAGGCAACCCGGCCTTCCTCGACCACCGGAACGACGAACTGGTTGTTCATCTTGACATATTCCGGCGCGCCTTCGACCGGCTCGGCATCTTCGCCTTCGCCCTCTTCGGCATGCTCGCCGTCCTTGGCCGTGGCATCGCCACCCTCGGCTGTGTGTTCCGCGCTCGGCCGCAGGACCAGACCGGCACCGACACCTCCGCCAAGGCCGATCAGAGCAAGGAGGATGGGAAGGAGTTTGCGCAGCATGATCAGAACGGCATCACGATGTCGGCGACCTGCTGGCCATAGGTCGGCTGCTGCACGTCGGTGATCTGGCCCCGGCCTCCATAGGCGATCCGCGCGCCCGCGATCTTGTCGTAGGTGATCTCGTTCTGCCGCGTGATGTCTGCCGGGCGGACATAACCGGTGACGATCAGCTCGCGCATCTCGAAGTTCACCCGGACTTCCTGCTGACCCTCGATCTTCAGGACGCCGTTCGGCAGTTGTTCAACCACCGTCGCGGCGATGCGCAGGGTCAGCTTTTCCTTGCGAGACACGGATCCCTGCCCCTTGAACGTCGACGATGAATTCATGTCGAAGGCGTCGCCCATGCTCGCGCCCTCGGGCAGGCCTTCGTTCAGGCGCTGCGGGATGCCAAGCAAGTCGGGGATGCCGCCGCTTTGCTCGCCATTGCGGCTGCGGCCGGTTGAGTTCGAGATCGAGGCGCTGTCGTCGATTTCGATCACCACGGTCAGGATGTCGCCCCTTTGAGCCGCACGCCGATCACCGAACAGCGACTGGGTTCCCCCGGTCCAGAGGGACGATCCATCCGACACCGTGGCGGGTGGCACGTCTTCGGGCATCTCGGCCGCGTACATCGCGTAGTGCTGGTCGGTGCCCTCGAGTCCCGAGAATTCGGGCGCACGGCCTACCTGTTCCAGCTTGGCACAGCCGGCCAGCGCCAGCGTCAAAATCATGCAGGACCGCATCATCATCCTATTCGTTCCATCCAACATAGACTGCTCCGTCCGGACCGACCCGGCCCATCACCGTATTCCGCGAACCGAGGTTCATCACCCGGACCTCATCGCCCACCGAGCCGCGCGCCAGAGCACGTCCCTCGGTGGAAATCTCCAGCCCTCCCGAGAGGTAGACCAGCGTCACCAGCTGATTGCGCTCCACCAGGGTCGGCGGGCCCAGGTCGCCAGGCCGCACCGGCTTGCCGGCGTAGATCGCGACACGCGCCTCAAGCCCGACGGCCTGGGCGGGATCGGACAGCGCACCGGGCAGGTCGGCGCTGACAAGCGTAACGTCCTCGGGCGCGATCACCGACTTGGCGCGGATCGTCCGGGTGGCGACCACGCTTTCGGCCAGGACCGGCCCGGCCAGCATCAGGAAGACAAGAACGCGCAGCATCAGCGGACCTGTGTCGTCGCCGCCAGCATCTGGTCGGCCGCGGTGATCACTTTCGCATTGAGCTCGTATCCCCGTTGCGCCTTGATCAGTTCGGTCACTTCGCGGACCGCATCGACCGAGCTGCCTTCCAGGTAGCCATGGCGCAGCGTTCCCAGCCCATCGAGGCCGGGGGTGCCCGAGAATGCCGCACCCGATGCCGGGCTTTCCAGGAACAGGTTCGACCCGATCGCCTCAAGCCCCTTTTCGTTCGGGAAAGAGGAAATCGTCAGCTGACCGAGAAGCTCCGGATCCACGCGATCGGCAAAGTCGGCCCAGACCTCACCCGACGGGCTTATGGTCAGGCCGCGGGCGTCGGCAGGAATCGTGATGCCAGGCACCACCGGATAGCCATCGGACGTCACGATCAACCCTTCGGCCGAACGTTTCAGCGATCCATCCCGGGTATAGCCAATCTGGCCCGAGGGCAACTGAACTTCGATGTAGCCGTTTCCATCGATGGCGACGTCGAGATCCGCGCCGGTCGCCTCAAGCGTGCCCTGGCCGATCACCACGGAAACTGCCGCGGGCCTGACGCCGAGGCCGATCTGGATGCCGGTCGGAAGCATGCTGCCGTCCGAGGCCGAGATGGTTCCGGGGCGCGACATCTGCTGGTAGGTCAGATCGGCAAAGTCGGCGCGGCGGGGGTTGTAGCCCGTCGTCGACATGTTGGCGAGGTTGTTCGAGACAACGTCAACCTTCATCTGCTGGGCTGCCATGCCGGTCGCAGCAATCTGTAGCGCTTTCATGACCTACCCCTATCGCCCGAGCGTCGAAATCACGCCGCGGACCCTTTCATCTTCTGAATCCAGGAACTTCTGACCCATCTCGTAGGCCCGCTGGACCTCGATCATCCGGGCAATCTCGGAGACGGGTTCGACGTTGCTGTCCTCCAGCATCCCCTGCAGGATGGTCGCGCCCGTCGTCGCCGGTTCAATCGCATCTGCCGAGAACATCGTGCCCGCCTGATGCCGCAGTGTCAGTGGATCCGTTGGCTGCCAAAGGCCCACCTGCGCAATGGGCTGGCCCTCTGCAGACAGCGTGCCGTCCGACGCAAGCGCTACCCCCTTGGCATCCGGCGGCACAAAGATCGGTGCTCCACCGACATCGAGGAGACGGTAGCCGTCCGGCGTCACCAGCTCTCCTTCGGCTGACGGGGTAAAGCTGCCCGCCCGGGTCAGCTGGTTGCCGTTCGGCGTCTCGATCAGGAAGAAGCCTTCGCCCTGGATGGCAAAATCGAATGCACCACCAGTCTGGCCGATCGTGGACTGCGACAGGTCCACATGACGGCCGCTGGCATGGGCAATCGACAGGGACGGGTCCTGATCCAGCGCGGCAACGTACTCGGAGAATACTACCCCCTCGCGCCGGAAGCCGGTGGTCGAGGAGTTGGCAATGTTGTTTGCCACAATGCCCATCTCGCGCATCAGGCCCGACTGGCGGTTCAGCGTTGTGTATCCGGCCGCGTCCATCTCAGCTTCCTGCGATCATGGGAATGAGCGTGTCGGTGAAAAACACAACCAGCGTGGAGGTCATGAAGCTCATCGACAGCCAGAAGACCGCGATCATGGCGCCGGCCTTCGGGACGAACGTCAGCGTCATTTCCTGGACCGAAGTCAGCGCCTGCAGAAGACCGATCACCACGCCCACGACCAGCGCCGCAGTCAGAAGTGGCGCCGAGATGATCACCGACACCCACAGACCCTGGCGCGTCAGGTCATAGATCACCGCCTCGGTCATGGCGCCCGTCATACCGGCATCCTCAAGATTTCCTGATAGGCCTCGACCACCCGGTCACGGACCGTCGCCACCGTTTCAACGGCCAGCTGTGAAGATGCGAGCGCCTGCACCAGGGCATGCGGATCGGCCCCACCGGACATTGCGGCGCGGGCCGTCGCCTCGTGCTCCTGCAGTGAGTCCAGGAAGTTCCCGGCAAGCTTTGCAAAGCCCTGTTCCGCCGCCCCTGCGCCAGGCGAAGGGGCGGCAGCCGTTCGAGCATTCGCGTATGCTTGAGTAACGAAGGAGGATTTCACATCCATTCTGGATCTCCCTTACCGTCGCAGTAGATCGAACAGGCTTTGCGTCATCTGACGCGTCTGGTCGAACATCCTGAGGTTCGCCTCATAGCTGCGCTGCGCTTCGCGCGCGTCAGCGATTTCGATCACCAGATCGACATTCGAGCCGTCGTAGTGACCGGTTTCGTCGGCCAGCGGATGGCCGGGATCGTAGACTTTCGTAAGCTCGCTCTGGTCCAGTCTTACCGGCCCAGCCTCAACCAGGCCGCTGTCCATGGCCTGTTCGAAGGTCATCACCTTGCGGTGGTAGCCTGGAGTGTCTGCGTTCGCGATGTTTTCGGACACATGCCGAAGCCGCATAGCCTGCGTCTCCATTCCGGAGGCCGCGAACGACAGCGAAGAGATGAGATCGTTGCCCATGACCTACCCCCCTCAGCGTGGCCGACCGAGGCTGGCCCGGATCACGTCCGAGGTCGCACGGTAGATTGCCAGGGCCATGTCATGCGACTGCCGCGCCTCGACCGACTTGACCATTTCGGCCTCAAGCGAAACCGAGTTGCCGTTCGGCGATTCATGCCCGCGCACGGTATCCGGCATTGGAGCCGCCTGTCCGAGGGCCGAGGAAAGATGCCCGCTCCGGGTGGCGCGCATTTCCAGACCGGCGTCGTCGAACACCTTTGCAAAGGCAGGCAGATCCTGCGTCTTGTAACCAGGAGTATCGGCGTTCGCGACATTCTCTGCGATCACCGACATGCGTGAACCGGAATAGGCCGCAAGTGATTGCGCCATCCGGGTGAGTTCCAGCTTTTCAAACATCGGGGCTTCTCCCTCGACCTGCTTCACCAAGGCTTAAGGGTGATTCGTTTAGAAACGGTTGAGAGCGAACAAAGGGAGAATCCCGTGACTGGTCTCTTCGACGGGCTTATGGCGGAAATCGGCGCAAGCTCGCCCATTCGGCGGATCGGACGGGTTGCAGAAACCCGTCGCGGCCTGGTCGAGGTCACCGGTCTCGACTCTGCGGCGATCGGCGACAGGGTCCTGATTCACAGCCGCGACGGCACCGCAGGGGGTGAGGTGCTGCGGCTGGTTCCGGGCAGCTGCTCGGTTCTTCCGGACGCGTCGGGCGACGGGATGTCCATCGGCGACCGGGTGGAACTGCTGGGCAAGGCAGAGATCGCGCCGGATGACAGCTGGATCGGGCGCATCATCGATGCGACGGGGCAGCCGCTTGACGGTCGGCCCCTGTTGCGCGGGTCGCAACTGCGGTCCTTGCGTGCGCCTGCACCATCGGCCGCACATCGTCGTCGCCTGGGTGAACGGCTGGAAACCGGGGTGGCGATCTTCGACACGCTGTTGCCCCTGGTGCGCGGTCAGCGGATCGGTCTCTTTGCGGGTTCAGGCGTCGGGAAATCTTCGCTTCTTGCAAGGTTCGCGCAAGGGGTGGAGTCCGACGTTGTCGTCATCGCGCTGGTCGGCGAACGGGGCCGCGAACTGCGGGAATTCACTGAACGTGTCCTTGGGCCCAAGGGCATGGCGCGCAGTGTGGTGGTCACGGCGACCTCTGACCAGTCGCCGCTGATGCGGCGGATGTGCGCCCTGACCGCGATGGCAGTGGCCGAACACTTCCGCGACCAGGGCAAGCATGTGCTGTTGCTGGTCGACAGCGTCACCCGCTTTGCCGAGGCTCACCGTGAGGTGGCGTTGGCCGGTGGGGAAGGCGCCTCGCTGCGAGGTTTTCCGCCATCGCTGACCCAGGCGATCATGGGACTGGCGGAACGCGCGGGTCCTGGGCCGGAAGGCGCGGGCGATATCACGGCAGTGTTTTCGGTCCTGGTTGCCGGGTCCGACATGGAAGAACCGGTCGCCGATATCCTGCGCGGGGTCCTGGATGGGCACGTCGTCCTGGACCGGCGCATTGCGGAACGCGGACGGTATCCGGCGATCGACTTTCTGCGATCCGTGTCGCGTTCGCTGCCCGAGGCAGCAACGGAAGAAGAGAACCAGCTGATCGCCGAGGCGCGGCGGCTGCTCGGGACATACGACCGGGCGGAAATGATGATCCAGGCCGGACTCTATGCCCACGGAACCGATCCCCTGATCGACCGCGCGATCAAGGTCTGGCCGCAACTCGATGGTTTCCTGGCCGAGGCTGCCCCCGCAACCGGAGTTGCGGGGAGCTTTGCACGGCTGAAGGCGACCCTGACCGACTAGGTCTGCTGCGCGTTCAGTCAGTGCATGACGGGTCGCAGGTTCTCGGCAACCAACATCGCCGCGATCCCGATCAGGATCATCCCGCCGCCCCAGGCCAGCATTTCGCGGGCCTTGCGGTTGCTGTTCAGCGTTTCCGACAGACCGCCGCCTAGCCAGGCAACGACCAGATCGGCCGGAATCGCTGTCAGGGGCACCAGAATGCCCAGCAGCAGAAGCTGGATCGTCATGTCGTGCGTGACGTCAGACCCCGGATCAAGCGCCACGAAGGGCGGCAGGAACAGCGCGAAGAACAGGACCGTCTTGGGGTTCAGCAGTTCGACCAGCACGCCTTGCCAAATCACCTCGGCCAAGGGCCGTCTGGAGACGGCGCTTGCCGCAAGGTCCTGTCGGGCATTGGCACGGGCCTCCCGGATCATCCCGACACCCAACCAAACCAGGTACGCCGCCCCGAGATATCTGAGAGCCTGCACCAGGCCGTCGAAGGCCATGAACACCTGACCCAGGCCCCAGGCGGTAGCGATGGCCAGCAGAATGCCGCCCAGGCACAGACCGACGGCCGATGCAAAGCCGGCGGAACGGCTTTGCCCTACCGTTCGGGACAGGACGTAAAGCATGGACGGGCCTGGCGTCGCGCTAAGGGCAAGGCCTGCCAGGGCGACAGCAAGGATCGATTCGAGCGGTGGCATGGCCTAGACACCTTCTCGCTGAATGCGCGCTTCGAACGGATTGCTGTAGGACCCGGCGGATTCGGCTGGATGAGCGGTCATTTCCAGAAGACGCCGCTGCCGCAGATAGGGGAAATCCCGCATGAGCATGCGCTCCAGATGCGCCCCGGCCTGGAAGGGCTCGTACAGCGCCGGCCCCTTGCCGACCAACTGGGGAAACGGCCGGATGACCGTGTCATGGTTGGCCGCCACAAAGTACGGCATCGAGAACCGTTCGCGACTGCGGTTGACCACTCGATGCGGCGTGGATCGCAGGATGCCGTTTGTCCAGGCCTCAAGCATGTCGCCGATGTTGACCACATATGCCGTATGGTCGACCGGCACGTCGATCCAATGATCCGCCTGGGTCATCACCTGAAGGCCTGCATTCCTGGTGTGCAGCAGGGTGAGGCATTCATAGTCGGTATGGGCGCCCATGTTGACCGACCCATGATCCTTTGCGACCTCGGGCCGGACGTAGTGCAGCAGGCGAAGCTGCGAGATCGGCTTGGTCATCTGGTCGGTCATCAGGCCTTTCGGCAGCCCGAGGAACATCTCAAGTGCACCGCAGATCAGCTGACCCAGTTGCGCGACCTCAGAGTAGTAGCGCGAAACCGCGACCTTGAAGCCGGCGAGCTCTGGCCAGACATTCGGACCCAGTACAAGATTTCCGGCCAGGAAATCCGGATCGGTCTCGGGCAAGTCCAGCCCCAGATCGAAGGCCTCATAGTTTCGGTGGACTTCATCGGCATAGTCCCCCTTTTCGGTGAAGGGAACATAGCCCCGGTGGTTGCGGCTTCGCCCGATGTAGTATCTCTGCTTCTCTGCATCAGGCTGCGCGAAGAACCTTTCGGCTGCGCGATAGGTTTCGTTGATGAGTTCTAGGCTAACGCCGTGGTTGCGGATCCGGAAGAATCCGATGTCGCGTGCGGCAGCACCGATCTGGTTGGCGACGCGAAGTACATCGCGGGCGGAACCAGAGCGCAGCGCTCCCACATCGATCAAGGGAAGTTCGTCAGCAATCGCCTGCTGACGGGCGAGTGAAGTTATCATGAAATCCTCCTCTTGTACGGAAGGAGGAGGTTAGGAATTCATGGTTAACAAAGTGTTCCCGAGTTACCGCAGCGCTGGAAACAATAGCTGGAAGGTGCTGCCCCGCTCCGGTTCCGACGTCACCAGAACGGAACCACCGGACTGCTGAGTCAGGCCCCGGACGATGGAAAGACCAAGACCTGTCCCGGACCCGATGGGTTTGGTTGTGTAGAAGGGGTCGAAGATCTGCGACAGGCGCTCGGCCGGTATTCCGATGCCGGTATCGGTCACGCTTATCTGAACATAACGTCCGGGGGGCGGGTCGGCGGGTCGGCCAAGACTTTCCGCCATGGACTTCTGCACATTTTCGCTTCGGATCAATATCTTGCCATGCGGTTCGGTCGCTAGGACCGCATTCTCGATCAGATGCGACAGGATCTGGCTGAAGGCCGATGCATCAACAGAAATCGGCCAAAGTCCATGCTGCAGATCAAGCATCAGGCGCCCGGAAAGGGCTCCGTACTCACGCTCGACATGCTCCAGGATGACCTGATTCAGGTTTGTCTCCACCGGGTTCAGCCGCGCGCGCTGTGCAAAGGTCAGCATGTCCCGCACAAGGCGGGCGCCGCGCTCTCCCGCCAGCTGGGCATCGGCCAATCCCTGGCGACCCAGGGGTGACAGAGGCTCGGCCTCGACAATTTCGAGGTTCCCCAGCACGACTGTAAGAAGATTATTGAACTCGTGCGCGAAACGACCAGTCAACTTACCGATGGCTTCCGCTCTTCGCGCCTCGAAAAGTCTCGCTTCCAGCGCCTTACGCGTGCTGATTTCCTGGCTCAGCTGCTCGTGCGATGACACAAGGTCTCGATAGCGTTGTGCAGAGCGTTCTGCTTCTGCCAGGAGCTCCAGCTTGGCGGCGGCCATTGCCGCCACCGTGTCCAGTATTTCCAGTTCATGCTCGCCAAAGGCGTTCGGCTCGGGGTGTTCGCTGTCGATCACGCCGACAAGCCGCCCTCGGAGCATCAGCGGAACGCAGATCTCGGACCGCGCCGGTTGCGTATCCGGAATGTAGTTCTTGTCCGTCAGCAGATCGTCAACGATCATCGGCTTGCGAGTTTGGGCAACAGTTCCAGTGATCCCGCGACCAAACGGGATAACCAGAGGATTCAGGATATTGCGACCGAAAGGGTTTTTGTCCCCCCAGGCTGCCACCTGCTGCAGCGTGGTCTGATCTTCGTTTGCCTTGTAGATCACACAATCGACGAAGTGCAGCTTGCCGACCACATTCTGCGCCACATACCAAAAAAGATCCTCGATGCTGGGTATCTGGATCAGATCGACCGCGAATTGGTTCAGGGTCCGCAGCGTGGACACGTCCATCGGCAAGCCGTGTGGATCGGACTTTGCGACGGCAGGATGCGACACTCTTTTGGTTCCCTTGGGCTTGTTCTTGCGCACACGTTAGGCAATGCCGACAGCATGGCAAAGGTAAATTGTTCGCCCCAAAGCGACATCCTGCCCAAGAGCACTGTGATGCGACACATGTGATTCTGACAGCACATGGACCGCGCCCATAGCTCATGCGACGAATGCCTCTGACGTGTCTGCAGCTTGCTGCAATGTTTGGCAGCGGATTGGAGCGGTTTGGGACGCCCAATCCCGACAACGGAGTTGCCCGGCCAAGAAGGCCTATCGTCTCAGCAAGGCAAGTGCTGTTGCCGCTGGCGAGAATGCTGCGGTCTGGCCTTGCATCTCTGATTGCAGGATGAATCTCCGGACCAGCGCATCCATCTTGGACGGGTCCTTGAACTGGCTGAGATCCGGCGATCCGAATATCGCGTCGGTCTTCGCTCTCAACACGGAAACCTGTTGATCAAGGTCGATCGACGCCAGGCTTTTCGGCAAACCCAGCGCAGTTCGCATGACTTCACGCAAGGGGGCGTTGCCCAAGAGCGTGTACCATTTCGCAAGCTCGCTGGTGGACTTGGCGGCAAGAGCGGGGATCTCGCGCTCTGCATTCAAAGACAGTCGATAGGTGTTGTTCTGCGCGCCGACCGCCGTCTCAAAACTGCGGGCGCGAAACTGGGCCAGGATCTCATCGGGAAAGGTCGAAAGCTTGGTGCGCGGAACCGAGAAATCGCCATAGCCAAAGGCGGCGGCGAACTTCGTGTATTGCTTGTCCGCCAGCTTGTTGGCCAGGCTGCCTTCCTTGAGCGTGCCACCTTCCAGGATCTTCTGGATGAACGCCTTGCTGTTGACATCGCCCTCCAGCCCGAAGGCCGTAAGGGCGATGCGCAGCAGGCGCTTGTCATTCACCAGCTTTTCGGCGGTATCTGCCTTGCCGATCTTTTCGCGAAAGTAAGCCTCGTCCCGCTGCTGGACCGGAAGCGACTGCTGCACCTGCTGCTGACGTTCCATGGTCCGCTTGAGGAAACCCCAGCCGGCAAATCCGGTAAGCGGCAGGACGGGCTGGAAGCTCATGCCTTTCCGGCCGCGAACAGCCGCTCCTCCCTGGGCAAGAGACTGCGGAGGGCCTTCAGCGCCTGATAGTGCTGGTTTTCCATGACGGCCCGGCTGGCAAGCGTAAGCTGCGTGCGACTGTCGTAGTCGGTCAGCACTTGGGACAGCTGCTCGATCCCGCGGAGAAGCTGCAGCTTGGCTTCTTCCGGGTCAGCATCACCGGACAGGACCAACTGAGCAATGTAGCAGACCCTTCGTACCGGCGTGTTTACCGCCTCAGGGTGGATCGCGTCCCGCAGACGCAGGATGTTGGCGTTCGGCGTCATGATCGCAAGCCGGGAACGCTTTTCGCCATTCTCGATCACGGCGCCGTTGATCAGCACACGCTCGTGCGGGCCGAGCTTCAGGACAAGGCCAGTCATTCGGCCCCCCTTTCGCCGCGAAGCCCGCGCATCACGGCCAGGTTGATGTCGGCCAGCACATCGACGCTGGCCTTGCCGTCCAGCACGGAACGGCTGTGCATTGCCGTGAACTCGTACAGGTAGAACAGGCGAGCGCGCAGGGCGGCGGGCAGGGAATTGCCGGGCAGCGCAACATCGGAAGCCAGTGTCGACCAGAGCCGGGTGTTGTCGGCGACGGCACGGACAAGGCCAGGGAAATCCGTGGTGCGATTCGCCCAGGCTGCGCGAAGGCGCTGGGTCGTCGATGCCAGAAGGTCGTACTCGACCGAGCGAAGCGAACGGGTCGGTGCCTCGGGCCGGGCGTAGCTGATGGCGGTTTGAAGGGTCATGGGGTGTCCATCTGTTCGAAAGCGAAGGGGTGGGGTGGGCCGCGAGGATCATCCCCGCGGCCCGGTAGTGCTTAGCGGAACAGAGACAGCAGACCCTGCGGCTGCTGGTTGGCGATCGACAGCGCCTGGGTCGCAAGCTGCTGCTGCACCTGCAGCGCCTGCAGCCGGGCCGAGGCTTCCTCCATGTCGGTGTCGACCATGACGCCGATGCCGGTCTTGAGCGAGTCAGACAGGTTGCTGACGAACTCGTTCTGGATGTCGATGCGCTTCTGTGAGGAACCGAAGGCAGCCGCAGCGTCGATCGAGGTCTGCAGCATGCCTTCAATCGCATTCAGCGCGTTGGCAGGCTGGTTGACCACATCGATGCTGTTAAGCCCGGCCAGGCCGCCGGTGCCGCGCGTGGTACCGACCGAGATCGCGGCCGACTGGTTGGTGTTGTTCGCAACGGTCAGCGCGCCAGTCGCAAGCGACAGGGTGAAGTCGCTGTCCGACAGGCCGTTTTCGGTCAGCGAGTTCTTCAGGCCGGACACCAGCGAGTCGGCGGTATCGCCTTGCTGCACCACGTAACTGCCCGCGACCGACCCGATGTTGAGCGTGATCTTGTCGCCGGCAATGATGCCCGTCAGCGTGGCGGGAGCGGCGGTCGGAGCGTTGGCGGCAAGTGCCCCGGCCCCACCCTGCAGCGTGAAGCCGTTCAGGGTGACCGGCGTGCCGGTGACCACGTTCGCGGCCGAGAGCGTACCGCCGCCGGCGGTCAGCGCCGCGCCCGCGTTGGTGGACAGGTTCTGGGCACCGACGGTGATGTTGGACGAGGTCACGCCGGTCTGGCTGCGGTCCAGCGAGGCCAGCACGTTGACCTGGGTCTGCGATCCATCGACAAGGTTCAGGCCGTTGAACTGCGCGGCCCCGACGACGGATTCGATCTGACCGGTCAGCGCGTCGATGTCGGTCTGGATCTTGCTGCGGTCGACGTTTTCGGCCTGGGCGGCAACGATCTTGCCCTTCATTTCCGTCAGAAGCTTGCTGACGGTTTCCGAGGCGTTGCGCGCCACGGTCAGGGTGGCAGAGCCGACAGAGAGGCTGTCCGAGATGCCCTTGAAGCCCTCGACGTCGGACTCCATCACCTTCGAGATGGCCCAGACGGCGGCGTTGTCCTTGGCGCTGGCCACGGTCTTGCCAGTCGAGATATCGGCCTGGGTCTTGTTGAGGTTGGCGTTGATGCCCTTCATCGTCTGCAGGGCAACCATCGCGCTGGTATTGGTCAGGATCGACGACATTATTCAGTCCTTCACAAAAGGCCGCAGGTTTCACGGCCGGAGAAGCCACAAGGCGTGGCGGAAGGGGCATTCTGTCCATGCTCCCCGGGATCCGGGAAGCGCCGCCCCGTCATGAGGCGCGAGACCCATCAGGCCGCAAAGCCCCTAACCAATTCCTAATGCCCGCCGACCAACTGCGCCGAATTTGAATGACTTCACGCGCGTCGGACAGCGCCGTTCGCCAGTGGATTGATCTGCGCTTTCTGCCCGCGCGCGTCATAGGTGGTAAGCGTGGGACCGCGGGTGACTTCCGCCAGGCGATGCTTTGCGGCCTTCAGTCCGCGCGACGCGGCATCCAGCAGCCGCGCGTTTCTAAGCGCCTTGGCCTGCAGGATCTCGGCAGTCTTGCGGTCGGGCGGGACGAGCTCCAGCGATTCGATCTGCGGCGTCAGGCGGGCAAGCGCGTCGAAATCTCCCGCAATCAAGGCGGCCGCCGCCGAATCTAGTAGAGCTTCAAGGTGCTGCATTTTCGGCCTCGGTCATGGAGTTGAAGATCAGCTCGGCCAGCCCGAGCCCACCGCTTTGTACGATCTGCTTTGCCTGCTCCTGGCGCAGGAACGAGGTAAACTGGGCCTCGCCCTGCCCGCCGCTGAAGGCGCCCTCCATCTCGGACAGGCCCGAATGTGCCAGCATCTCTGAAAGAAACGTCGCCTCCAGCTCTTGCGCCTTGACCATGAGCTGCTGTTGCCGCGTGGGCGGGACGGTCGTGATTGGGGAAAGGTCCATGTCATGCTCCCGATAGGTCGTATTTTCAGGAACCATCCGGCAAGCGGGTAAAGATTGGGTAACTTCTGCCCCGGATAAGTTTGGGATGTAGCGGCAGAAGTCGTGGAACCATGCAGAACCCTCTTGCAGCCCTGTTGCCAATTGCACCCTTGACTGAGGCCGTCAGCCCGGCCGTGTCCCCGACCGAAGTCGGAGACGGTTCGTTTGGTGAAACGTTTGTCGATGTCGTGTCGTCATCTGAACCGGTCGCGAAGTCGGATGACGGCACTGGTATCGGGGTAATTTCGCCGTTGGCCTGGGGCGGGCTTTTCCTAGCTACGCCACCAGCGTCCGCTTCGGCCGAGATCGCTTCGGCGCTGGATACCGATCTTCTCTTGTCGGAAGGCGCGGTGGCCGATTTCAGCGGTTTGGCGCCTTCGGCTACTGTTGTTGGTCCAGTGTCCGAACCTTCGGTTCATCAGCCACCCGCTTCTGAAAACTCTTCGCCGACTTCGCCGCAGGTCGGCTCAACATTCCCGTCGCCGGATACCGAACTCAACCTGACGGCGGGCGTGCCGGTTGCTGTCGGACCATCGGCTGGAATGATCCAGGCCCCTTCGGAGCCATCCTATTCAGCGACGTCGTTTGAGGTGCCGTCCGCCGCAATGGTTCCGCCGAGTCCGGATCCGACGGTTGGGCCTCTCTCTGTTTCGTCTGAAGCCATGCAGAAGGTGGCTTCGGTCGAATCCGTCAGGCCGGTGGCTGCTGTCCCTGCGAAGAATGCATCAGACATTGCTCTCGCCACTGTGGAATCCGCCGACCAATCGACCGGGAAAGGTGGGCCGGCTGCTAGTGCAGATCATCCGCAAGGCAACTCCGATTGGGCGATGGATCGCGGAATTGGGACCGTTAAGCGGGCAGAACGTGCGAATGCCGCAATTGCCGCCCTGCCGGGCAAAGCAGTCCGGGTTGAGCCAGATGTTCCTGAGCAAACCTGGCAGGCAACAGTATCGTCGCAACATCCGGTCAGGCAGGATTTGCCCGGGCCGGTCGAGCCCGTGCTTGCGAGGTTGGATGCCGTCACAGCGATGGATCAGTCTGTGCCGGACCCGGCCGCTGTCGATCCGTCCGATACTCCACCTGCCGATATGGAAGCCGACCCTCACCCGCGCGTCGTCAGTTTCTGGGAACGCTTCTTCGCCGAAGGATCGGCGTCCGCGCCGACCGGATCACGCTCTCCATCCGACACTGTGTCGAATGGGACTGTTCCACCCCCTGCAGCCGCCCTGATCGCCCTTGCGGCAAGACCGCTTTCTGAACCGGAGCGGGAGCATGTGATCGCCCAAGAGACATCAGTCGTCGAACCGCACGCAGCGGTACCGACCGGCCCGACCTTGTCGAAGGCGGCGGCCTGGTCCAGGCAATTGCTTGGCGATATCCTGTCGAAAGCACTGCCACAGCTCGTCTTCGCTGACTGGCAGGGCGAACTTTCCCAACCTGATCAGCGACCTGAGCTTTCCCTCTCCTCTGTTCCCTTCCTGTCTGGCGGACCTTCGCCAGGGTCACCAACCGCCACCGTCGTCACCCCGCAGTTCCCGGTTCCGTACATCGCCTCGCAGATCGCAAGCGTTCTGGTCCGCAACGATATGAACATGTCCGAGCTTGCGCTGGCGCCGGAGGAGTTGGGAAAGGTCAGGCTTCGGATGGAGCCGGATTCCGCGAACCCCGATCGAATGGTGATCCTGATCAGTGTTGAGCGTCCCGAAACCCTTGACCTGTTCCGCCGTCATGCCAGCGACTTGGCCGAAGCGATCAGAAATGCAGGGTATTCGGGGGCCGACATCAGCTTTGGCCAGAACACTCAGGACAACGGATCCGGGCACAGAAGGGAATCAACTTCCGCAGGTCCGGGAAGTCCGTTCGAAGAGATCGGACCCGTCGAAACCGCCCGCCCGCATGCCCTTGGGGCTTCTCTCGATCTCAGACTGTGAGGCAATGATGGACGTCACTTCCGCCACCACGACGATGAGCACCTCCCCTGCCAACAGTGCAGCAGCCCCGTCGAAGATCACTTCGGACTTCAATACCTTCCTGCGCATGCTGACCGTGCAGATGCAGAACCAGGATCCGCTGAATCCGATCGATTCCGCAGACTATGCGGTTCAGCTTGCCACCTTCTCCGGGGTGGAACAGCAGGTGCGCACGAACCAGCTTTTGGCTGATCTTCAGGGCCGGTTCCAGCAGTTGGGGCTGGCGGAAATGGCCACCTGGATCGGCAAGGAAGCCAGATCCGACGCCCCGGTCCGGTACGACGGGCAGCCCGTCACCCTCACCGTGAACCCGGCTGTCGGATCGAACCGCGCGGTGCTGGCCGTCCGCGACAGCGCCGGCAACCTGGTGTCGCGCGAAGAGATTCCGGTCAGCTCTGAGCCCTACCAGTGGCTTGGTGGCGGCATGGACGGATCGCCGCTGCCGCCGGGCAACTACTCGATCCAGCTGGAAAGCCTGAACGGGGAAACCCTGATCACGACAACACCGGTAGAGCACTACGCGCGCGTGGTCGAGGCGAAGACGGGTGGTTCGGGCACGACCCTCGTTCTGGAAGGCGGTATCGAGGTTCCAGCCACGCGGGTGACCGCCCTGCGGAGCCCCACTGACTGACGAGGTCTTTCCTGTTGTCACCTGCCTTGCGGCTTGACTGCGGGTCTGACAACATTCGCTGTGCAGGCATACCGCGCCGTCAATTGGGTTGGGTGCCAGACCGGCGCCCGCGCGCAAGAACCTGCCGCAGTGTAGTTCGTATCGGTTTTGTGCACGGGCATCGGCCTTTTCAGCGCGCTTGGGCGCAGGTTGGCCCATTGGCCTGAACGCCCGTAGGGCCCACCGATGGAAAGGATCGTGAAATGGCAAGCAAGGTCTGTCTGGTTACCGGTGGCGGACGCGGGATCGGGGCCGCTGTTGCGCGCGAAATGCACGATCGCGGCTACGCCCTGGTGCTGATGTCTCCTTCGGAAAGCTGCGAAGCGCTTGCGGCCGAACTCGGTGGCGTCGCCCATCGCGGCGTTGCACAGAATGGCGAAGACCTGAAGGCCGTGGTCGACCTTGCCCTGTCCACCTATGGCCGGATCGATGCCGTGCTGAACCATACCGGCCATCCGCCGAAGGGCGATCTCTTGTCGATCCCCGACGAAGGCTGGGACCTTGCACACGACATGATCCTGACCTCGGTGATCCGGATGGCACGCCTTGTCACCCCGGTGATGGAAACCCAGAAGTCCGGGTCCATCGTGAACGTCACCACTTACGCCAGCCATGAGCCGTCCTTGTGGTTCCCGGCGTCCTGCACCTATCGCGCGGCCGTCTCGACCTTCACCAAACTTTATTCCGACCGCTACGGTCCGGCCAACATCCGAATGAACTGCCTTGCCCCTGGCTTCACCGACAGCCTCGATGTTGCAAAGTACGGTGAGCTTGCCGCCTTGAAGCGGATCGGGACTGTCAAGGAACAGGCCAAGGCCGCAGCGTTCCTTCTGTCGGACGACAGCAGCTATATCACCGGCCAGACCCTGCGGGTCGATGGCGGCCTGACCCGTTCGGTCTAGCCTATCCAGCAGGGGTGAAGTCGAACTTCATGACATGCCGGTAGACCTGACCGGGCTCCAGACGCGCCGACGGGAAGTGCGGGCTGTTGGGAGAGTTCGGGAAGCGTTGGGTTTCCGCCGCAAATCCGGCAAAGCGCGGATATCGTGCCCCCGCCTTGCCGGGCGTCCCGTCGAAATGCGCGCCGGTGTACAGCTGCAGGCCGGGCTCGGTGGTCGAGACCTGCATCCGACGGCCGGAGATCGGGTCTTCGGCTCGAAGACAGGGCCGCAAGCCCGCGGCGTCCGTGGGCGAGGACAGGCAGAGGTTGTGGTCAAAGCCGCCCGGTCCCGGCATGTCCGCGCCAATCGTCCGCGAGACACGAAAATCGAACGGCGTCCCCGCGACCTGCCGGACTTCACCCGTCGGGATCAGCCGTTCATCCACCGGAAGGTAGTAGGCCGCGTCGACCTGCAGGCTTTGCCCCAGGACATCGCCAGAGCCGTGCCCGGCCAGATTGAAATAGGCATGGTTGACCAGATTGACGACCGTCGGCGCATCGCTCCGGGCTTCCATCTCGATAGTCAGCCCCAGACCTGCGACCCGATAGGTCACCCGCGCCGTCATCGCCCCTGGGTAACCCATCTCTCCTGCGGGCGACTGGGTTGCTAGGGTCACATGTTTGTCCGAATGGTCCTCGATCTGCCAGAGCTTGGTGTCCAGACCCGACCGGCCGCCATGCAGGTGCTGCTGGCCTTCGTTGCAGTCCAGCTGGATCACGCGACCATCCAGGATGAACTGCCCATCGGCGACCCGATTGGAATAGCGCCCACAGGTCGCGCCCAGATAGCCACCCTGATCCTGCCAGTCCGTCAGCTTGTCAAAGCCCAGGACGATGTCTGCCAAAGCGCCCTTGCGGTCGGGAACCCACAGCTCTGCCAGCCTTGCGCCGTTGGTCAGGATCGCGGCCCGCAGCCCATCCTGCCCGCTCAGGGTGATCCGGTGTACATCCGTGCCGCCAAGTTGGCCGACTGAGACAAGGCCAGCCATCGTCACGCCGACCAGGTTTGCGGCAAAAGGGCATCTGGCACGTTCTGGTACGCCACCGGCCGCAACCAGCGGCGGATCGAAAGCGTGCCGACCGAGGTCGCGCCAAAGTTGGTCGACGCCGGATAGGGTCCGCCATGGACCTGCGCGTCAACGACCTCGACCCCGGTCGGAAAGCCATTGGCGAGGATCCGGCCAGCCTTGCGCTCCAGCACAGGCATCAAGAGCCGGGCAAGGTCCATGTCGCTGGCATCAAGGTGCAACGTGCAGGTCAATTGCCCCACAAGGCTGCGGGCTACGGCCTGCATCTCAGCGGCATGACGCACCCGCACGATCAGACCCAGCGGACCAAAGACCTCTTCCGAAAGATTGTGATCGGCCAACCAGTCCGCTCCGGAGACTTCGAAGAGACTGGGCGCGGCCGTCCGCCGTTCGCAGGCTCCGTTCAGCACGGACCGGACACCACCGCCCTTGGCGACGCGATCGCGGCCCGAGCGGAACGCATCCGCAATGCCATCGGTCAGCATGGTCTGCGGACCGACCGCGCCGACAGCCGCCTTCGCCGCCTCGACAAAGGCATCCGCGTCGGGACCGTCGATCACCACAGCAATCCCGGGATTGGTGCAGAACTGGCCAGCGCCCAGGGTCAGCGAGCCGGCCCAGCCCTTGGCGATGGCTTCCCCCCGCGCGGCCAGTGCCGCCGGAAGCAGGAACATCGGGTTCACCGAGCCCAGTTCACCAAAGAACGGAATCGGCTCAGGGCGGGCGGCGCACAGGTTGAACAGCGCTCGCCCGCCAGCCAGCGACCCGGTAAAGCCGACCGCCTTGATGAACGGGTTCTGCACCAGTGCTTCGCCGACATCGCGCTTGCCGCCCTGCACCAGGCTGAACGTTCCTGCCGGAACACCCGTGCCCTTCACTGCCGCATGGATGGCCTGGGCGACGATCTCTCCGGTCCCGGGATGGGCAGAGTGCCCCTTCACCACCACCGGACATCCAGCCGCGAGGGCCGAGGCAGTGTCCCCCCCGGCGACCGAAAAGGCGAGCGGGAAGTTTGACGCTCCGAATACCGCGACCGGGCCAACCGGGCGCTGGATGAGCTTCAGGTCCGGGCGTGGGGCAGGCTGGCGGTCTGGAAGTGCCGGGTCATGGCGCCGGTCTAGCCAGCCATCCGACAGGATATGGGTTGCAAACAGGCGCAGCTGCCCGACCGTCCGCCCGCGCTCGCCTTCCAGACGCCCTGCAGGCAGACCGGTTTCCTGGGTGCCGATCTCTGTGATCTCGGAACCTCTTGCATCGATCTCGTCCGCGATCCGGTTCAGGAACTCGGCGCGCTCGACCCTCCCCATGGTTGAATACTCGGGAAAGGCCGCCTCGGCTGCCTCGCAGGCCGTTTCGACATGGGACGGCGAACCAGCGGCAAAGCTGCGCACGGGTCCATGGGCAGGCGAGGACATGAAGCTTTGCGCAGACCCGACCCAGTCGCCCGCGATCAGATGTTTTCCGGTCAGCATGAGGTGCCTTTCTTGTACAGTCCGCCTGATGTCGGCGCGGTCTAGAAATGAAACGCCGCCGTGGTCTTACGGCGCCCCAGGGTCAGCGCATCCGCGACATGCACCATCGGCGCAAGATCGACATCCGAAGCGCGGTTGCGGACAAGTTTGGCCATGCGGGCGTAAAGCGAGGGATACTCACCCATGATCGAATTCTCGCCGCCCGCCGGTTTGCCATCGATCTCGAGCACATTGCCGCCCATGCGCAGCGCTAGGTCACCCTTGTCGGTGCTGACGACGATGTCCCAGGTCTGCGGACCTTCTTGTCGCCAATCGAAATCGGCGGTGACCTTGTTGCTGAATGCCAGCTTCGCCGCGATAGGGGTTTGGCAGTTCTCAGGAAACTCAAGCTCTGCTGAAGTCAAATGGACCGGGGACGGCAAGATCTCGGTCAGGATCGACAGCGCATTGATGCCCGGGTCGAACACACCCATCCCGCCCGGTTCGAACACCCAATCCTGACCTGGATGCCACTTCCGCACATCCTCGCGCCAAGTGATATGTGCCGACTTCACCGCCTTGTCCGCCAGCCAGGCCTTTGCCGGAGCCACGGCATGCGCCATCCGGCTGTGCCATGTCGCGTACAGCGACAGGCCGCGATCACCCGCCAGCGCCTGCAGCTGATGCACTTCCGCTAATGTCGCGCCAGGGGGCTTTTCCAGCATGACATGCCGCCCGGCCTTCAGCGCCGCTTCCGCATAGTCAAAGCGCGGCACCGGCGGCAGGCACAGCGAGACGACCGGCACATCCGGCCGTGCGGCCAGGAAGGTGGCAAAGTCGGTGAAGGCCTCAACCCCCGCGACTTGCCCCTTGCGGCTGACCGTCGCCGCCAGCTCCCAATCCGGGCTGGCGGCGATGGCAGGCACATGCTGGTCAAGCGCGATCTTGCCAATGCCGACCAGAGCCACCTTAATCTTGGCCATCAGTGGCTCTCCCGCGCGACGGCGTTGCCGCGGCAGCCAACAAGGAAGTCCATGTCGGCGCCCTTGTCCGCACCCTGCACGTGGTCGTGGTACAGCTTCGCATAGCCCGATCCCGGCGGTTCAACGGCAGGTTTCCACGCGGCGAGGCGGGCCTTCAGCTCCTCGTCCGAGATGTCGAGGTGCAGGCGGCGGTTGGCCACGTCCAACTCGATGAAGTCGCCGGATCGGACCACGGCCAGCGGGCCACCGCGGGCGGCTTCGGGGCTGGTGTGCAGAACCACGGTGCCATAGGCTGTGCCGGACATGCGGGCGTCAGAAATGCGGACCATGTCGGTGATGCCCTTGCGCAGGACCTTGGGCGGCAGACCCATGTTCCCGACCTCAGCCATCCCCGGGTATCCGCGCGGGCCGCAGTTCTTCAGGACCATGACGCAGGACTCATCAATATCCAGCGCCTCGTCCTCGATCCGGGCCTTGTAGTCGTCGATATCCTCGAACACGACCGCCCTGCCCCGATGCTGCATCAATGCGGGCGTTGCCGCCGAGGGTTTCAGGACCGCGCCATCGGGGGCGAGGTTGCCCTTCACGACGACGATGCCGCCGGATTGGGTCAGCGCCTTTTCGGTCGGCAGGATCACGTCGTCGTTGTGCGACTTCACGTCCTTGACCTCATCCCAGATCGCGCCGCCGGATACGGTGAGCGCGTCCTTGTTCAGAAGGCCTGCCTCGCCCAGTCGCTTGATCACGGCGGGGATGCCGCCGGCGTAGAAGAATTCCTCCATCAGGTATTTGCCCGACGGCATCAGGTTGACGATCGTGGGCACGTCCTTGCCCCATGCGTCCCAGTCGTTCAGCGTCAGGTCAATGCCGCAACGACCCGCGATGGCAAGGAGGTGGATCACCGCGTTGGTCGATCCGCCGATGGCCGCATTGGTGCGGATGGCGTTCTGGAAGGCTTCGCGCGTCAGGATGTCGGACGGCTTCAGGTCGTCCTTCACCATCTGGACGATGCGGCGACCAGTGAGGTGCGCCATGACGCGGCGGCGCGAGTCCACGGCGGGGATAGCGGCGTTGCCGGAGAGGGTCATGCCCAGCGCCTCGGCCATGCTCGCCATCGTCGACGCCGTGCCCATCGTGTTGCAGGACCCGGGGGAGCGGGACATCGACGCCTCGGCCTCGACGAATTCCTCGGCGGTCATCTCACCGGCTTTGACGGCCTCGGAGAACTTCCAGAGGTGGGTGCCGGACCCAACACGTTCGCCCTTGTAGTAGCCGTTCAGCATCGGCCCGCCCGAGACCATGATCGTCGGCAGGTCGACCGAGGCCGCGCCCATCAGAAGCGAGGGCGTGGTCTTGTCGCAGCCGACGATGCAGACAACGCCGTCCATCTGCTGGCCGCGGATGGTTTCCTCGACCGCCATAGCGGCGAGGTTGCGGAACATCATCGCGGTCGGGCGGAAGCCGGATTCCGAAACGGAGAAGACCGGCACGATGACGGGGAAGCCGCCCGCCTCATACACGCCGTGCTTCACCCGCTCGGCCAGGTCACGGGAATGCGCGTTGCAGGGGTTGAGTTCAGAGAAGGTGTCGAGAATGCCGATCACCGGGCGACCGTCGAACAGGTCGGCGGGCAGGCCCTGGTTCTTCATCCAGCTGCGGTGGTAGATCGCATCCTTCGAGGTGCCGGCGAACCATTCCTGGCTGCGAAGCTTGCGGGGCCACGGGGCAGGCTTGAACTTGGACATCGGCTGGCCTCTTTACAGGGGGTGAACTTTGGTCGCGCCCGGCGCCTTCGGGGCGAAAGTCAGGGTATTGCGGAGCGGCTGCCCGAAATCGGCGACCTCGATCTCGAACGTGTCTCCGGCCTGCGTCTTGATGCCGTCGGCGAAGGACAGGGTGGCGGTGCCGAAATAGTGGACATGCAGATCGCCTGGCTGGCGGAAAATGGAATACTTGAAGTGGTGGTGTTCCAGGTTCGCCAGCGTGTGGGACATGTTGGCCTCACCGCTCAGGAACGGCTTTTCCCACAGGGTCTTGCCGTCGCGCAGGATGCGGGAATGGCCGCGCACATCGGCCGGCAGGTCACCCACCAGGATTTCCGGCCCATAGGACGCAACGCGCAGCTTGGAATGGGCGAGCCACAGGTAGTTGACCCGTTCCGTCACATGGTCGGAGAATTCGTTGCCCAGCGCCCAGCCGATCCGGTGCGGGGTTCCGTCAGGGCCGATCAGGTAGATGCCAACGATCTCGGGCTCTTCGCCGCCGTCTTCGGCAAAGCCCGGCGCTTCCAGTGCGGCACCGGGTGCCACTGCAGCGTAACCGTTGCCTTTGTAGAACCACTCCGGCTGCGCCCCAACGTCTCCGGCAGCGGGGCGGCCGCCCTCCAGCCCCATGCGGAACATCTTCATGCTGTCGGTCAGGGTCTCTGCCCCCTGCAGCTTGGCATGCATCGCATCCCGCGCCGAGGCCGAGCCAAGATGGGTCAAGCCCGTGCCGGTCAGATGCAGGTGGGCCGGATCAAGGTGACTGACAGGCAGGTCGAACTCAGCCCGCGACAAGTCGATGCTATCGCCCCGCCCGCGCGTTGCGATCTCGTCCTTCAGGCTGCGCCCGGCCAGTATCGCGGCCATGGCCAACTCATAGACCGAGACAGTGTTCCGCAACACATGCGCGCTGGTGCCTTCGCGAACGACGACGCCGGCCCCTTTGACTGTGGAAAGATGCACCTTGGCCTCACTTGTTCTTGTTGTAGACGTCAAAGATCACGGCGGCCAAAAGCACGAGGCCCTTGATCACCTGCTGGTAGTCGATGCCGATGCCCATGATCGACATGCCGTTGTTCATCACGCCCATGATCAGCGCGCCGACCACGACACCGACGATCTTGCCGGACCCGCCCGCCATCGAGGCTCCACCGATGAACACGGCGGCGATCACGTCCAGTTCGAACCCGGTCCCGGCCTTTGGCGTGGCGCTGTTCAGGCGCGCGGTCACGATCATGCCGGCAAGGGCCGCAAGGACCCCCATGTTGACAAAGCACCAGAAGACCAGCCGGTTGGTGCGGATACCAGACAGTTTGGCCGCCTTCTCATTCCCCCCGGTCGCATAGATGCGGCGCCCGGCGGACGTGTTCTCGGTGAAGAACGCATAAAGCACGGTCAGGATCACCAGGATCACCAGCACGTTGGGCAAACCCCGGAACTGCGCCAGCTTCCAGCCGACAAAGATCAGCGCGGCCGAGACGACGATGTTGCGCGCCCAGAACAGGCCGCTCGGTTCCGGAGCAATTCCGAACTCCGCGTCTCGCGCCCGCGCCCGCAGGCCCAGCCAGATCAGCACCAGCGCGGCGACGACCACGACCAGTACGGCGGTTCCGTTCAACCGCTCCAGCCCCAGCATCGCCTGGTCCCAGTCGCCCATCAGATCCGGGACAAACCCGTTCGCCATCGCCTGGAATTCCTTGGGAAATGGGCCAATGTTCTGCCCGCCCAACAGCCACAGCGTCAGGCCACGGAAGACCAGCATCCCCGCCAGCGTCACGATAAAGGACGGAATGCGCCAGAAGGCGATCCAATAGCCCTGCGCCGCGCCGATGATTCCTCCGACGATCAGCGTGGCCGGGATCACGATCCAGACCGGCAGGCCTGCCTGTACCGTCAGTGCCGCCGAAACCGCGCCGGTAAAGGCCGCGACCGACCCAACGGACAGATCGATATGCCCGGCGACGATCACCAGCAGCATCCCCAGCGCCATGATGATGACGTAGGAGTTCTGCAGGAACAGGTTGGTGATGTTTTGCGCCGACAGGAAGTCGACGTCGATCGTCGCCCGCACGATCACCGTGAAGAAGAACACGATGGCGACCAGCGCCAGCAGCATCCCGTTTTCCCGCAAGTGCCCGCCCAGTCGAGCCTTGATCCCGGTATCTTCCATCACGCTGCCTTTCCGCTGTCTTTCAGGATCAGCGCCATGATCGCCTCCTGGCTTGCCTGCTCGCGGGTCAACTCGCCCACGATGCGGCCCTCGTTCATGACGTAGATCCGGTCGCACATGCCCAGAAGCTCGGGCATTTCAGACGAGATCATCACCACGCCTTTGCCCATTTCGGCCAGCTGGTTCATGATCCCGTAGATCTCGAATTTCGCGCCCACATCGATCCCGCGCGTCGGCTCATCGAGGATCAGCACCTCGGGGTCGGTGAACAGCCACTTGGACAGCACCACCTTCTGCTGGTTCCCGCCCGAAAGGTTTACCGCCTTCTGGTAGACCCCGGGGGTCCGGATTGACATCTGCTTGCGGTAGTCCTCTGCCACGCGCGTCTCGCGCCGCTTGTCAAGGACGCCGCGCATCGCGACACCCGCCAGGTTCGCCAAGGTGATGTTGCGGGTGATCGGCTCTTCCAGCACCAGGCCCAGAACCTTGCGGTCCTCGGTCACATAGGACAAGCCCGCATCGATGGCCTTGGCCACTGTCGAGGTGTCGACCTCCCGCCCGCCGATCCGCACTTCGCCACTGATGTTTCGGCCATAGCTGCGACCGAACAGGCTCATCGCCAGTTCGGTGCGACCGGTTCCCATCAGGCCCGCGATCCCGACGATCTCACCCTTGCGGACGGTAAAGCTCGCGGACTTGATGACCTGGCGGCCCGCCTGCTCGGGGTGCCAGACGTTCCAGTCCCGCACTTCCATAAGCACCTCACCGATCTTCGGCGTGCGCTCCGGGTAACGGTGGGCCATGTCGCGGCCGACCATGTCGCGGATGATCCGGTCCTCGGTAATCTCGTGTCGCTCCATCGTTGACACAGTGGCGCCGTCGCGGATGACAGTGATCCGGTCGGCGACACGGGAAATCTCGTTCAGCTTATGGCTGATGATGATCTGGGTGACGCCCTGCGCCTTCAGTTCCAGCATCAGGTCCAGCAGCTTCTGGCTGTCGTTTTCCTGCAGCGCGGCCGTCGGTTCGTCCAGGATCAGAAGCCGCACGTCCTTGGCCAGGGCCTTGGCAATCTCGATCAGCTGCTGCTTGCCGACGCCCAGCTTTTCGACCTTCGTTGTTGGCGCTTCCTTCAGCCCGACCTTGGCCAGCAATTCCTCGGTCCGCTGAAAGGTCTGTCGCCAGTTGATGACGCCGCTGGGCGCAACCTCGTTGCCCAGGAACAGGTTCTCGGCAATCGACAGCAGGGGTACCAGGGCAAGCTCCTGGTGGATGATGATGATCCCCTTGGCCTCGCTGTCGCGGATGCCCTTCAGGTGCAGCACCTGGCCGTCATAATGGATGTCGCCGTCATAGGTGCCATTCGGATAGACGCCCGAAAGCACTTTCATCAGCGTGGATTTTCCTGCGCCGTTCTCGCCGCAGATCGCGTGGATTTCGCCCTGTTCCACGGTCAGGTTGACGCGATCCAGCGCGCGTACGCCTGGGAAGACCTTGCTGATCTCCCGCATCTCCAGAAGGGCAGGCATGTGGTTCCCCAAAGTCGTGCCGATGCCCGCCGCACCCGGGGGAGCTTTCCGGGCGCGACGGGCAGGGTCGGGTCAGCTTACTTCAGCTGGTCCGCGGTGTAGTAGCCGGATTCCACCAGAACCTTCTCGATGTCGGCGACGCCAAGCGAGATCGGCTCCAGCAGATAGGACGGCACGACCTTGACGCCGTTGTCGTAGGTGGTGGTGTCGTTGATCTCGGGCTCGCCGCCCTGCAGGATCGCATCCACCATCTTCACGGTCACGCCAGCCAGCGCACGGGTGTCCTTGAAGACGGTCGAATACTGCTCGCCCGCCATCATCGACTTGACCGAGGGGATCTCGGCGTCCTGGCCGGTGACGATCGGCATCTTCAGGTCGCCCGAGCCGTAGCCCACGCCCTTCAGCGACGACAGGATGCCGATGGACAGCCCGTCGTACGGGGAAAGCGCGCCGTGCAGCTGCTTGTCGCCGTAGTTCGAGGACAGGAGGTTGTCCATCCGGGCCTGTGCCACCGCACCGTCCCAACGCAGGGTGCCGACCACGTCCATGCCCATCTGGCCCGACGGGATCACGATGTCGCCCGAGTCGATCATCGGCTGCAGGACGGACATTGCGCCGTTGTAGAAGAAGAAGGCGTTGTTGTCGTCGGGCGAACCACCGAACAGCTCGACATTCCACGGCTTCACATCGCCGAAGCGTTCCTTCAGGCCGGCCACCAGCGATTCCGCCTGCTGGACACCAACCTTGAAGTTGTCGAAGGTCGCATAGTAGTCGACCGCGCCGGATTCCCGGATCAGACGGTCGTAGGCGATGACCTTGATCCCGGCGGCGGCGGCATTCTCCAGCGCGTTCGACAGGGTGGTGCCGTCGATGGCGGCGATGACCAGGACCTTCACGCCCTTGGTGATCATGTTCTCGACCTGGGCCAGCTGGGTCGGGATGTCATCCTCGGCATATTGCAGGTCGGTGCCGTAACCGGCGGCCGTGAACTGCTCGACCATCGAGTTGCCGTCCGAGATCCAGCGCGAGGACGACTTGGTCGGCATTGCAATGCCAACGGTGCCCTTGTCCTGGGCAAAGGCCGGCAGAGCCGACAGTGCGGCGGCAGTACCGGCAAGCGCCATAAGGCCGCGACGGGTCAAAATCATCTGTTTCCTCCCGATGATATCTTGTTTGCATCCGCATCAAGCCCGCATTCGCGGCACCTCCTCACGGATGCCGCGCACATTGCGCAGAAGACCCATACCTGTCAAATAGGGTTTGGGAAGTTATTGATAACGGAAATGCCATGAATCAGGCCGCCGCGACCCTGGTGTCGCAACTTCGTCGGCTGAAGCCGATCCAGTTGCGGCTGCTGGCACAGCTTGAACAGGTGGGCGCACTGGGGGCGGCGGCAGAGCGGCTTGGAATCGCCCAGCCGGCGGCGTCGCGGCTACTGGCAGAGATGGAGGCCGCGCTGGGCCTTGTCCTGCACGAGCGTCAGGGGCGCGGGCTGCGGCTGACCCATGTCGGGGCCGCCCTGGCACGCCGGGCCGCGCGGATCGAGATGGAACTGTTCGACGCGGCGCAGGAAGTGGCCGAGGCGGCGACGGGGCGCGCCGGGATCGTCCGAGTCGGCGCGGTGACGGGTCCGGCCCTCAGCCTGATCCTGCCGACCCTCACCGCCATGCAGCGGTCCTTGCCGGACTTCCGCGCCGAGGTGACGGTCACCACGTCAATCACCCTCTGCGACATGCTGCGGGAGGGGCGGCTGGATTTCGCCCTGGCTCGTGCGCCGGCGGGCGACGGTCAGCTGAAGTCGACCGTCATGACCAGCGAGCCGCTTTCGCTGGTGGTGCGGCGGGGACATCCGCTTCTGTTGCGGCCGGAGATCACGGTTCCGGATCTCTTGCAGTTTGACTGGGTCATGGGGGACGATGAGACCCTGCTGACCCAGACGGTGATGGCGCGGCTGGATGAGATTGGTATGCCGGTCCCGAACCGCCGCATCTCGACCTCATCCTTTCTGTTCACGCTGGCTCTCTTGAACCAGACCGACGCCATCGCCCCGCTGGCGACGCCGGTGGTGGACAGCCTGTCGGGCAACCCGTCAGTGCCCTTCGTGTCGCTGCCTATCGACCTGGGCCTGACCGTTGCCCCCTTCAGCCTGGTCACCCGGGCAGGATCGCAGCTGACCCCCTCTGCCCAGCGGCTGGTCGACGCGATCATGGCCAGCCTCTGACCGGGGGCCACGAAAGTGTCCACGGTGGACATTTCCGGTAATGTCTTAGATTTCAGTAGCTTGGTCGCGGACGTATACGGAAAATTAACACTTGGAAATGCCCCGCAAAGCAGCCTTTTTCGTCCAGGATAACCGCAGCATTGAGGGCCGGCACCCGACCTGATAGAAGGCCTCAAATCCGTCCAAGGAGACCCGTACATGGCAGAAGAAACCCCGGCTGGGAATGGCGCGGCAGCGGAAGCGGCCCAAGCACCGGCCCAGATCAAGATGCAGGTGCTGGCCCAGTACGTGCGCGACATGTCCTTCGAGAACATGGTGGTTCAGAAGGGCCTGAGCGCCGGCGAAGTGCAGCCCGACATCCAGGTCGCGGTCAGCCTTGATGCCCGCAAGCGCCCGGTGGCCAACCAGTACGAGGTGGTCACCAAGTACAAGGTCACGTCGAAGAACAAGGTCAACGGCGACGTGCTGTTCCTGCTGGAGGTCGAGTACGGCTCGACCTTCCACATCGAAGGTGTCGCCGAAGAGCAGCTGCATCCGTTCCTGCTCATCGAATGCCCCCGCCTGATGTTCCCCTTCGTGCGTCGGATCATCTCGGACGTGACGCGCGACGGTGGCTTCCCGCCCTTGAACGTGGACACGGTGGATTTCATGGCGCTGTACCGGCAGGAACTGGCGCGGCGGGCACAGGCCCAGGCGGCGGCCCCGACCGAAAAGGTCAACTGACCTCTGTCGGGTGGGGGGCGGCGCCCCCTCACCCTGACCCTCTCCCCCTGGGGGAGAGGGGACGCTTGGGGAACGGGCAGCACCCGGTTCCTTGGACGTCAGACGTCTTTCTTCCAGATCGCCGCGTCGCCCAGCTTGGCCACCATCGCCGCATGGGCGGCGAGCTCTTCTTCGGTGATGCGCGGCGGCAGGGGTTCCGGCCGCGGGCGGGGACGCCAGGTGATGGCTTCCCCGCTGGCGTTGCGTGCCGGGGCCGGAGCGGCAGACCCAAGGACAAGGTCCGGTTGGCGGCCACCGATCAGCTCCAGATAGACTTCGGCCAGGATTTCGCTGTCCAGAAGCGCGCCGTGCTTTTCGCGCATCGAATTGTCGATGCCGAAGCGGCGGCAGAGCGCGTCGAGCGAGGCGGGCGAGCCGGGGAATTTCGTCTTGGCGATGGCCAGCGTGTCGGTGGCCCGCGCATAGGGCAGGCCGGGCAGGCCGATCCGCTCAAGCTCGAAGTTCAGGAATTTCATGTCGAAGGCGGCGTTGTGGATCACCAGTTGCGCGTCGCCGATGAAATCGAGGAAGGCCTGTCCCACCCGGGCGAAAACCGGCTTGTCGCGCAGGGTGACCCCGCCGGGTACCGGCTGGGCGGGGGTTTCCAGAATGTCGTGGCCGATGCCGTGCACCTCGAAGGCGCCCACGGGCATGCCGCGTTCGGGGTTGATGTACTGGTGGTAGGTGCGGCCCGTTGGCAGGTGGTTGAACAGTTCGACCGCGCCGATTTCGACGATGCGGTGGCCCTCGGCGGGTTCAAAGCCGGTGGTTTCGGTATCGAGGACGATTTCACGCATCAAGTTTCCGCCGGATGTCTGCCAGCACATCTTTCACGGCTTGCCGGGCCGCTTCAAGGCCGGTTGTCGGGATGATGTAGTCCGCCCGGGCGCGTTTTTCGACATCGGGCATCTGGCGGGCAAGGATCATCTGGAGTTCCGCCTCGGTCATGCCGCGCATCAAGACGCGTTCGCGCTGGACCTCTGCAGGGGCAGAGACGACGGCCACGGCATCGCAGTCCTTGTCGAGACCGATTTCATAGAGGAGCGGCACGTCAAGGAGGACGATGGGGGCGCGGGTGTGGGACAGAAAGCTTGCACGGTCTGTCGCAACAAGCGGGTGAACTGCGGCGTTCAGGCGGTCAAGCACCGAGGCGTCTTCGTTGATAAGCGCGCGCAGGCGGGGGCGGTTGACGCGGCCGTCCGGGTCCATCGCGTCGGGGAACAGGTTGGCGATGGCCAATGCCGCAGGTTCGCCGGGCTGATACAAACGATGGACGGTGGCGTCGGCATCCCAGACGGGAAGCCCCTCTTCCGCGAACATCTGGGCCGTGGTGGACTTGCCCATCCCGATGGACCCGGTAAGGCCAAGAACGAAAGGCCTTTTCATGCCGAAAGGACGGCCTTGCGGGTGGCGTCGTCGATTTCGGGCCGGGTACCGAACCAGCGCTCAAAGCCTGGGGCGGCCTGGTGGAGGAGCATGCCAAGCCCGTCAACGATGATGCCGCCACGGTCCTCGGCCTCGATCAGAAACTGGGTCTTGAGTGGCGTATAGACGAGGTCGTTGCAGACCGCGCCGGGATTCAGGCGGTGCATCGGCACACTGAACTCAGCCTTGCCGGTCATGCCGAGCGAGGTAGTGTTGATGACGGTGACGGCATCGTCGAGAAGGTTCGGGGCCTGCACCCATTCGTGGACGTGGATTTTGGCGCCGAAGTCCTGGCGGATGGCGTCCGCGCGGGCGCGGGTGCGGTTGGCAAGGCGGATTTCGGGGACCCCGACCTCGATCAGCGCGGCGACGACGGCGCGGGCAGCCCCCCCGGCACCCAGGACCACGGCAGGGCCGGAGGCGGGTTTCCAGTCGGGGGCGTTCTGGCGGAGATTGGCGATGAAGCCGGAGCCGTCGGTGTTGTCGGCGTGGATCTTGCCGTCCTTCCGGAAGATCAGCGTGTTGGCCGCCCCGATCAGCGCAGCGCGGTCGGTGACGACATCGGCGATCTGGAGGATGGCCTCCTTGTGCGGGATAGTGACGTTGCAGCCGACGAAGCCGAGGTCCGGCAGAGTGCGGATCAGGCGGGGCAGATCGACAGGGGCGATGTCGATGGGGATGTAGTGGCCCTTGATGTTGTAGCGTTTCAGCCAGTAGCCGTGCAGGGCGGGGCTGCGGCTGTGGGCGATGGGGTGACCCAGAACGGCGGCAAGCGGGATACGGGGATGATCGGTCATGTGGCGATCATGCCCCGGTTGCCCATCCATGCCAACAGCGGGAGAAGCGGTAGGCCGAGAATGGTGAAATGGTCGCCGGTGATGGCCGAGAAGAGGCGGACGCCTTCTTCTTCCACCTTGTAGCAGCCGACAGAGTGGCGGACGCTTTCCCAGTTCCGCTGGACGTAGTCGTCCAGATAGGCGTCGGAAATGGGGTGCATGGTCAGGCGGGCCTCAGACACATGGCGCCAGACGGGTTCGGCGTTTTCGTAGACGACGGCGGCGGAGAGGAGTTTGTGGGTTTTCCCTCTCAGTTGGCGCAGCTGGGTACGGGCGTGGTCGGGGCTTTCGGGTTTGGCGAAGGTTTCACGGTCCAGCGCGAGGACCTGGTCGCAACCGAGGACAAGGGCGGTCGGGTGTTTCTCGGCGACCTTGCGGGCCTTCATTTCCGCCAGGGCATCGGCGATGTCGCGGGGGGAGGCGCCCTCGGCCGTCAGGGCATCGCGGATGGTGGCTTCGTCGACGCGCGGCGCGATCGGGGTGGGGTCAAGGCCGGCGGCGCGGAGCATTTGCAGGCGCGTGGGTGAGGTGGAAGCGAGGATGAGGGGTTGGGGCAAGGTTGTGAATATCCTTGGTTTGTTCCTGGGTCCCGGGTGGGGGCGATTGCGGGCGCATCGGGGAGTCTGTGGACGGAAGGGGCGTCCCGGGATTGTCGGGACAGAGATATCCCGCTGTGCGCGGGTTTGTCACGAAGGACGGGAGAAGAAGTTGTGCGGGGGGAGGGGCTGGCGGTTTCCTGTGGATAGTGTGCGGTGTTATTCTTTGTTAAGTAACTGGAATTAAAGTGTTTTTCTCGGAGTATCTCTGTGTGCCAACAGTTTTCCCAAACTTTTCCCCAGCGCCCTCCCTGTGGACGGATCCGGGGACTGGCGAAGAAATCCCGTCCTCCACAGGGCCTACATCATCCACATTCCTTCTTTCATTCTTTCTTTATAGAAGAAGGTTGGCGCGCCGGACTTGGGACAGGGACATGCTTGAGACGATCACCGATTTCCTGGCCGACTGGTACCTGGTGACCAAGTCACTGCATGTCGTCTCGGTCATTTCCTGGATGGCGGGGATCTTCTACCTGCCGCGGTTGTTCGTCTACCACGTGGAACAGGTCGAGGCGGGCAGTCGTACCGAGAAGATGTTCCAGACGATGGAGCGGCGGTTGCTGCGCGGGATCATGAATCCGGCGATGATTGCGACCTGGGTGTTCGGTCTTGCGCTGGTCTTCACGCCGGGCGTGGTGGACTGGTCCTTCGCCTGGGCCTGGGTCAAGGCCGCCTGCGTGCTGGCGATGACCTGGTTCCACCACTGGCTGGGCCTGCGCCGGAAAGAGTTCCTGGCAGGGACCAACACCCGCACCGGTCGCACCTACCGGCTGATGAACGAGGTCCCGACGATCCTGATGCTGGTCATCGTCTTCTCGGTCATCCTGCGCTACTGATTGACTTTCGGGCCGCCAGGTCTTACGTGGCGGCTTGCAGGGCCGTCCGGTCCGTCGCATCTCCCGTTGCAAATCCGCTGAGACCCGCCGCAAAGGCCGTGGTCCGCCCAAAGGTATTCCATGACCGTTGAACGCTTGAACCTCGCCGACCTCAAGGCCAAGACCCCGGCCGATCTCCTCGCCATGGCCGAGGAGTGGGAGATCGAGAACGCCCCCAGCATGCGCAAGGGCGAGATGATGTTCTCGATCCTGAAGGAACATGCCGAGGAAGGCTGGGAGATCGGCGGAAACGGCGTCTTGGAAGTGCTGCAGGACGGCTTCGGCTTCCTCCGCTCGCCCGAGGCCAACTACCTGCCCGGCCCTGACGACATCTACGTCTCTCCCGAGATGATCCGCCAGTTCTCCTTGCGGACCGGCGACACCATCGAGGGCGTGATCAAGGCACCGTCCGAGACCGAACGTTACTTCAGCCTGACCAAGGCCACGAAGATCAACTTCGACGATCCCGAGAAGGCCAAGCACAAGGTCCACTTCGACAACCTGACGCCCCTCTATCCCGATGAGCGGCTGAAGATGGAAGTCGAGGACCCGACGATCAAGGACCGCTCTGCCCGGATCATTGACCTCGTCTCGCCAATCGGGAAGGGCCAGCGTGGGCTGATCGTGGCGCCGCCGCGGACCGGCAAGACGGTGCTCCTCCAGAACATCGCGCATTCCATCGCGACCAACCATCCGGAGTGCTACCTGATCGTCCTCTTGATCGACGAACGCCCCGAGGAAGTCACCGACATGCAGCGCACGGTGAAGGGGGAGGTCGTCGCTTCGACCTTCGACGAACCGGCGACACGGCACGTCGCGGTGGCGGAAATGGTGATCGAGAAGGCCAAGCGCCTGGTCGAACACAAGCGCGATGTGGTGATCCTGCTAGACTCGATCACCCGTCTGGGCCGCGCGTTCAACACCGTGGTCCCGTCCTCTGGGAAGGTGCTGACCGGTGGTGTGGATGCGAACGCCCTGCAGCGCCCGAAGCGGTTCTTCGGTGCGGCCCGGAACATCGAGGAAGGCGGGTCGCTGACCATCATCGCGACCGCGCTAATCGACACCGGCAGCCGGATGGACGAAGTGATCTTCGAAGAATTCAAGGGCACCGGTAACAGCGAAATCGTGCTGGACCGGAAAGTGGCCGACAAGCGCGTGTTCCCGGCGATGGACATCCTCAAGTCCGGCACCCGGAAAGAGGACCTGCTGGTCGACAAGATGGACCTGCAGAAGACCTACGTCCTGCGCCGCATCCTGAACCCGATGGGGACGACCGATGCGATCGAGTTCCTGATCTCGAAGCTGAAGCAGACGAAGACGAACAGCGAATTCTTCGAGTCGATGAACACCTAAGGCGGGCGGCGATGGATACGATCTATGCCCTCGCCACGGCGCGGGGTCGGTCGGGCCTCGCCGTGGTACGGATCTCGGGACCGGGCGCGTTTGCGGCCGGTCTTGCGCTTTGTGGGTCCCTGCCTGCGCCACGGGTGGCGGGGTTGCGGCGGCTGGTCTGGGGCGGAGAGCTGCTGGACGAGGCTTTGGTGGTTTCATTCGCGGAAGGCGCCAGCTTCACCGGTGAGGCGGTGGTGGAGCTGCACTGCCACGGCGGCCCGGCGGTGGTGGGCGCGGTGTTGCGGGCTTTGTCTGCGCAACCGGGGCTGCGTCTGGCGGAGCCGGGGGAGTTCACGCGGCGGGCGCTGGAGAACGGTGTGCTGGACCTGGCCCAGGTCGAAGGCCTGGCGGACCTGATAGACGCAGAGACCGAGGCGCAGCGGCGCCAGGCGGTGCGGGTGCTGTCGGGGTCGGTGGGCCAGAAAGTGGATGGCTGGCGGCGTGATCTGATCCGGGCAGGGGCGCTTCTGGAAGCCACGATTGATTTCGCGGATGAGGACGTGCCGGTGGACGTCTCGCCCGAGGTGCTGGCGTTGATCGACGGGCTGATGGCCGACCTCGGGCGTGAGGCGGCGGGGGTGACGGCGGCGGAACGCATCCGGGACGGGTTCGAGGTCGCCATCGTCGGTGCTCCGAATGCGGGGAAGTCGACGCTGCTCAATCAGCTCGCGGGGCGGGAGGCGGCGATTACCTCAGAGATCGCGGGGACGACGCGGGATGTGATCGAAGTGCGGATGGAGATCGCCGGGCTGCCGGTCACGTTCCTGGACACCGCAGGGCTGCGCGACACCGAGGATCGGCTGGAACGCGCCGGAATCGAGCGGGCCTTGGTTAGGGCCGAGGCGGCGGATTTGCGGCTGTTCCTGACGGATGGCTCAGAGTTGCCGCTGGAGCCGGTGGGCGATGATCTGGTGGTTTTGGGCAAGGCAGACACCAAATCTGGTTGTCCCGGTCTGGCGGTTTCGGGGAAGACCGGGCAGGGCGTGGCAGAGCTGATGGCCCGGATTGGCGAAATCCTGGGCGACCGCGTGGGGTCCGCCGGCGCCTTGGTGCGGGAACGGCATCGCGTGGCTGTTACAACGGCGATTGCTGCTCTGGCCGAGTCACGGGCGGAAGTGGTAAGGGATGACTCGCGCGTCGAGCTGGCGGCGGAGCATCTGCGGCAGGCGGTCCGGGCACTGGATGCTCTGGTTGGCCGAGTGGATGTCGACGACCTGCTGGGCGAGATTTTCGCCAGCTTCTGCATCGGTAAGTGAGGGTTTCACGTGAAACACTACGACGTCATCGTGATCGGCGGCGGCCATGCAGGGGCCGAAGCGGCAGCGGCAGCGGCCCGGATGGGTGTGCGGGCGGCGCTGGTGACATTGCGGGTGGAGACGCTGGGCGCGATGTCCTGCAACCCGGCGATTGGCGGCCTTGGGAAGGGCCACCTGGTGCGCGAGATCGACGCGCTGGACGGGGTGATGGGCCGGATGGCGGACCGGGCGGGGATCCAGTTCCGCCTGCTGAACCGCCGGAAGGGGCCCGCCGTGCAAGGACCGCGGGCGCAGATCGACCGGCGTCTCTATCGTGAGGCGATGCGGGCGGAGTTGCTGGCGACCTCAGGGCTGGATGTGATCGAGGGCGAAGTTGCCGGGCTTCGGATGGCGGGCGGCGCGGTGGCTGGGGTCGTGTTGGCGTCTGGGGTGGAGTTGTCCTCGGGCCGGGTTGTGCTGACGGCGGGGACGTTCCTGAACGGCGTGATCCACATCGGCGACCGGCGGATGTCTGGCGGCCGGATGGGCGATTCGCCTTCGAAGCTGCTGGCGGCGCAACTGGCGGAGCTGGCGCTGCCGGTGGGGCGGCTGAAGACGGGTACTCCGCCCCGGCTGGATGGGCGAACCATCGACTGGGCGCGGCTGGAAAGCCAGCCGGGGGACGAGGACCCGTCGGTGTTTTCCTTCCTGAACCGCGCGCCGGAAGCGCGGCAGATTTCCTGCGGGATCACGCACACGAGTGAGGCGACCCACCAGATCGTGCGGGACAACCTTGGGCGCTCCGCAATGTATGGGGGTCATATTGAGGGCGTCGGTCCGCGCTATTGCCCGTCGATCGAGGACAAGGTGGTGCGCTTTGCCGACAAGACCTCGCACCAGGTGTTCCTGGAGCCGGAGGGGCTGGACGATCACACGATCTATCCGAACGGGCTGAGCACCTCGCTGCCGGAAGAGGTGCAGCACGCCTATATCCGCACGATTCCAGGCTTGGAGCAGACGGTGATCCTGCAGCCGGGCTATGCCATCGAATACGATTACTTCGACCCGCGCGGCTTGCACCGGACGCTGGAAACCCGCGCAGTGCAGGGCCTGTACTTCGCGGGCCAGATCAACGGAACGACCGGGTACGAGGAGGCGGGAGCACAAGGGATTGTAGCCGGCCTGAATGCCGCCGCCGCTGCTTGTGGCAAGGCGCCCGTGGAGTTCAGCCGGACGGACAGCTACATCGGCGTCATGATCGACGACCTGACCTCGCGCGGAGTGACAGAGCCATACCGCATGTTCACCTCGCGCGCCGAGTTCCGGCTGACGGTGCGGGCGGACAATGCGGACCGGCGCCTTACTCCGATCGGTCTGCAAGCCGGCTGTGTCACTGAGCGTCGTCGCCAGGTGTTTGAAGCCAAGCTCGAATTGCTCGAATCGGGACGGCTCGCCTTGCAGGCGGAAATGATTGGTCCGAAAGCGCTGAATGACGCGGGGATAGCTGTAAGTCGGGACGGGGGAAAGCGGTCTGCCTATGATGTGCTTTCACTTCCCGGGGCAGAGCTTGATCTAGTCGTGCCAGCGTTCTCAGCCTACCAGATGTTGTCGCGCGACGTGCTCGTTCAGTTGCAGATTGATGCGACTTATGACCAGTACTCGGACCGGCAAGCGAAGGAAGTCGCGGACCTTCGGCGCCAGGAGACGCAGCGAATCCCCTCGTCGCTCGACTACAGCGGCATTTCCGGCCTCTCTAACGAGATGAAGCAAAAGCTCCAGCGAGCGAAACCAGACACGATTCTGCAAGCCTCGCGAATCGAAGGCGTTACGCCCGCAGCTTTGCTCCTTGTCCTGGCGCACTTGCGGAAGCCGCAAGGGGAGCGGCTTGCAGGATGACGGAGGCTGCTGAAGCCTCAGTTGGTGGAGTGAATGTTTCACGTGAAACATTCGCAGCCTTGCGGGCCTATGAAGCACTTGTGCGACGCTGGAACTCTGCCATCAATCTTGTCAGCAAAGGCTCGCTGCAGGATTTCTGGGCGCGTCACATTGCAGATTCCGCGCAGATCTTTGCGTTGTGTCCGCCATCAGCGACACGCTGGGCCGATTTCGGATCGGGCGGTGGCTTTCCGGGGCTTGTCGTTGCTCTTCTTGCAAGGGACAGCATGCCAGACTTGCGTGTAACGCTTGTCGAGTCGGACTTGAGAAAAGCGACGTTCTTACGGCAAGCTGTCCAGACGCTGGGCCTCGAAGCCGAGGTCCGTAGCCAGCGGATCGAATCGCTTGCCCCGCTTGCTGCCGATGTTGTTTCAGCACGTGCGCTCGCGCCCCTTTCCGACCTATTGGCCTTCGCGGAACTCCACTTGAATGCGCAGGGCGTCGCGATCTTTCCAAAAGGCGCGCGTCATGCTGAAGAGATCGCGGAAGCTCGGCGGGCGTGGTCATTTGATCTGGACACGCTGCCAAGCTTGTCCGACAGCGAAGCTGCAATTCTTGTGATCAGGAACATCCATCGTGCCCAGAACTGACCGAGAGCCGTACATCCTTGCTCTAGCGAACCAGAAAGGTGGCGTTGGAAAGACAACGACAGCGATCAATCTTGCTGCCGGCCTTGCCGAGCTTGGCAAGAAAGTCCTGCTAGTGGACATCGACCCGCAGGGCAACTCGTCCACCGGTTTGGGTATCCGACCAGACAACAGGAAGAAGACCAGCTACGATTTGATCGTCGACGGCGTCGACCTACAGGATGTTGTGATCGAAACCGGGATTCCTGACGTCCACATCATTCCCGCGAACGCGGATCTTTCGTCGGCAGACCTGGACATCGTGTCCAACGAAAAGCGCAGCTACTTGCTCCACGATGCGTTGCACCGGCCGGAAATGGACAGCTATGGCTTCGACTACATTCTGATCGACTGCCCGCCAGCGCTGAGCCTGCTGACTGTGAACGCGCTTGTCGCATGTGATTCGGTGCTCGTGCCCCTGCAATGCGAGTTCTTTGCCCTGGAGGGCCTGTCGCAGCTGATGCTGACAATTCGCGACGTACGCAGGTCGGCCAACCCGGACCTAAGGATCGAAGGGATTGTGTTGACGATGCATGACCGCCGCAACAGGTTGACAGCGCAAGTCGAAGCAGATGCGCGCGCCAACATGGGCGAGTTGGTGATGAAGACCACGATTCCCCGGAATGTGCGAATCAGCGAAGCGCCGTCCTACGCCCTGCCTGTGCTGACTTATGACCCGGCCTCCAAGGGCGCGGAGGCTTATCGTGCCTTGGCGAAAGAGATTGCCGACCGCCGAAAAACTCCAGTGATGACAGAGGCCTGAGATGTCCAAGAATGAGAGAAGAGGCCTTGGCCGGGGGCTTTCCGCGCTGATGGCGGACGTGCATCTTGCCGGGCCGGAGCAGATGGCGGCCCCCCGGAAAGCCGAACTGCAGGTTCCGGTCGACAAGCTTGAGCCGAACCCGCAACAGCCGCGGCTGGACTTCAAGCAATCCGAGCTTGAGTCGCTTGCTGATTCGATTCGGCAGAAGGGCGTGATCCAACCACTGATCGTGCGCCGCAAGCCGGGCCGCGATGTCTATGAAATCGTCGCTGGCGAGCGGCGTTGGCGGGCGGCGCAACTGGCGCAACTGCACGAAGTTCCTGTTGTCGTGCGCGAACTTAACGACACCGAGGTCCTGGAAGTCGCGATCATCGAGAACATCCAGCGCGCCGACCTGAACGCCATCGAAGAGGCGCTGGGGTTCCGCCAGCTGATGACCCGATTCGGGCATACGCAGGAAAAGCTGGCCGAGGCGCTCTCGAAGAGCCGCAGCCACGTGGCGAATCTGTTGCGGCTGCTGACACTACCCGATGACGTTCAGGACTACGTCCGCGACGGAAAGCTTTCGGCGGGTCATGCGCGGGCGCTGATCGGCAGTCCGAAGGCCAGCGAGCTTGCGGCGCAGGTCGTGGCCAAGGGGCTGTCGGTCCGTGAGGTCGAGCGGCTGATGAAGGCGCAGGAGTCGGTGAAGCCGTCTGCGCCGAAGCCCGCCAAGGGGTCCGAGAAAGACGCGGACACCCGGGCGCTGGAAGGCGACCTTTCGGCCAATCTAAAGATGCCGGTGCGGATCGAGCACTCCGCGGGCGCAGAGAGCGGGGAGCTGGTGATCCGCTATGGATCGCTGGATGACCTCGATAGGTTGTGCCGGATCCTTTCGCAGCTACCAGATGAAGACTGATCAGTCGGCAGACTGACGGTCAGCCAGCAGCGCGCGGAGGATGCCGTTCAGCATCACCACACCCTGATCGGTCGTGTGGATGCGGTCGCCGTCGCGGGTGAGGAGGCCGAGGGTTTCGACTTCGGCGAGGGCTTGGTCCGATAGGGGCTGTCCGGCGAGGGCGGCGAAGCGGGAGAGCGACGCGCCTTCGCGGAGGCGGAGAGCGAACATCAGGTATTCGCTGGCGCGGTCCTCGGGCGAAAGGCGGTCGGTGGTTTCGGCGGAACCGGGGGACGCGAGCGTGCGAGTCAGCCAAGGGGTTGGCTGGCGCTCGGCCTCCGTCGCGAATCGGGTCGAATCGAGGGTGAGTCGGCCGTGGGCTCCGGGGCCGATGCCGGCGTAGTCGCCCATGCGCCAGTAGATCAGGTTGTGACGCGATTCGTCGCCGGGGCGGGCGTGATTCGAGACTTCGTAGGCGGGGAGCCCGGCGGCACGGGTGATCTCTTGCGTCAGTTCGAACATGTCGGCGGAGAGGTCTTCCTCGGGCAGGCCCTTGAGGAGGTTCTTCGCGTGCATCTGGCCGAAGACGGTGCCGTCCTCGATGGTCAGCTGGTAGAGCGAGAGGTGGCTGGTGCCGAAGTCGAGTGCGCGGCGAAGCTCGTCGCGCCATGCGGGCAGGGTCTGGTTCTGGCGGGCGTAGATCAGGTCGATGGAGACGCGGTCGAAAGTGGATTGGGCGATGGCTATGGCTTTTGCGGCCTCGTCCACCGTATGCATTCGGCCGAGGCGGCGGAGGTCGCCTGGGTCAAGGGACTGGATTCCAAGGGAAACGCGGTTGACGCCCGCCTTGGCGTAGCCCTCGAAGCGCGCGGCCTCGACAGAGCCGGGGTTGGCTTCCAGCGTGATCTCGATGTCGTTCGCAAGGGTCCAAGTCGCGCGGATGCGGTCGAGGATGCCTTGTACGGTGGAGGACTCCATGAGGGAGGGGGTGCCGCCGCCGAAGAAGACGGTGTTGAGGATGCGGCCTTGGGTCAGGGCGCCGATGCGGTCGATTTCAAGCTGGAAGGCCTGCAGCCAGCGGGATTGGTCGACGCGCGCGGCGACGTGGCTGTTGAAGTCGCAGTAGGGGCATTTCGACTGGCAGAAGGGCCAGTGTATATACAGGCCGAAGCCGGCGTGGCGCCAGTCCTCCATCAGGGAAACAGCGCCGCGACGAGTTTACGGAAGGCGTCGGCGCGGTGGGAGAGGCGGTTCTTCTCCCAGCGGTCCATCTCGCCGAACGTCTGGGTGTAGCCGTCGGGCATGAAGATGGGGTCGAAGCCGTGGCCCTGTTCGCCGCGACCGGGCCAGACGAGGCGGCCGAGGGATTTGCCTTCGAAGACAAGGTCTTGGCCGTCTGGAGCGGCAAGGACGAGGGTGCAGCAGAACTGGGCGGTGCGGGGTTCGGGGGCTCTAATGGCCTCCAGCTCGCGCCAGACACGCTCCATGCCAACCTTGAAGTCGCGGCCCTTGGACGTGGTTGCCCAGTCGGCGGTGAAGACGCCCGGGGCTCCGCCCAACGCGTCGACAGCGAGGCCAGAGTCGTCGGCCAGCGCGACGAGGCTCGAGGCATTCGCGGCGGCGTGGGCCTTGAGGCGGGCGTTACCGACGAAGGTGGTTTCGGTTTCCTCAGGCTCGGGGAGGCCGAGGTCTCCGGCGCCGACGACGGTCACGTCGAAGGGCGCCAGAAGGTCGGCGATCTCTTCCAGCTTGCCACGGTTGTGCGTGGCGACGAGAAGGCGATCCCCGCGGTGCAGCATCAGAGGCCCAGGGCCGCGCGTTGGGCGGCGACGAGTGCGGCGTTGCCCTGGCGGGCGAGGTCGAGGAGGTGCAGGAGCTCGTCTTGGCTGAAGGCGGAGCCCTCGGCGGACATTTGCACCTCGATCAGCTTGCCCGCGCCGGTCATCACGAAGTTGCCGTCTGTGCCGGCGGCCGAATCCTCCAGGTAGTCGAGGTCAAGGACGGGCTGGCCAGCGTAGACGCCGCAGGAAACCGCCGAGACGTGGTCGAGGATCGGGTCAGACACGATGACGCCCGAGGACAAGAGCTTGTTCACCGCCAGACGCAGCGCGACCCAGCCGCCGGTGATCGAGGCGCAGCGGGTGCCGCCGTCGGCCTGGATCACGTCGCAGTCGACGACGATCTGGCGCTCGCCCAGGGCCTGGCGGTCCACGCCTGCGCGCAGGGATCGACCGATAAGCCGTTGAATTTCCTGGGTTCTGCCGGATTGCTTGCCCGCCGCGGCCTCACGCCTCGTGCGCGAGTTTGTCGCGCGCGGCAGCATCCCGTATTCCGCCGTCACCCATCCCTGCCCGGTGTTCTTCAGGAAGGGGGGCGCCTTGTCCTCGATCGTGGCGGAGCAAAACACATGCGTTTCGCCCATCTTGATGAGGCAAGAGCCCTCGGCATGCTTCATCACGTTGGTTTCGATTGAAACCGCCCGTAGATCGCTTAGTTTTCTGCCTGACGGACGCATCGCCGAACCTTTCCTAGGGATGCGGCCACATATGCAACCGCGGGCCAAGGATGCAACCCCGATTACCATGACCAGCCAGCCGATCCTGTCCGACATGAACGACCGCACGCGCGAGGTTTTCCGCCGCGTGGTCGAGGGCTATCTGAACTCGGGCGAGCCGGTGGGGTCTCGGACGCTCACCCGGACCTTGTCCGAAAAGGTCTCGGCGGCGACCGTGCGGAATGTCATGCAGGATCTGGAATATCTGGGCCTTCTGGACAGCCCGCATATCTCGGCGGGCCGGGTGCCGACGCAGGCCGGGCTGCGGATGTTTGTCGACAGCCTGCTGGAAGTAGGCGAAGTCGCGCCGGAGGATCAGGAAAAGATCGACGCGACGCTGGGAATCAATGACCACGACGTGACGACCCTGCTGGATGAGGTCGGCGCCGCGCTGTCGGTCATCACCCGTGGGGCGAGCGTAGTGCTTGCGCCAAAGCGGGAAGCGGCGATCCGGCATATTGAGTTCGTGAGCCTTGGCCCGGACCGGGCGCTGGTGGTGCTGGTCTTTGCCGATGGACAGGTCGAGAACCGAGTCTTTGTGCCACCGCCGGGGCAGACACCATCCTCGATGCGGGAAGCGGCGAACTTTCTCAATGCCTTGGCTGAGGGGCGGACGCTGTCGGAGCTTCGCGCCAATATGGTCAATGAGATAGCCCGGCGCAGGCAGGAGATCGACTCGCTGGCGCGGGAGTTGGTCGAAAGTGGCCTGGCCCTCTGGGAAAACGCCGGGGAGCCGTCGGAGCGGCTGATCGTGCGCGGCCGGTCGAACCTGATCGGCGAAGCGGCGGATCAAGCGGAGATCGACCGGATTCGCGTGCTGTTCGACGATCTGGAACGCAAGCGGGACATCGCCGAATTCCTGAACCTGACCGAGGCGGGCGAAGGTGTGCGCATTTTTATCGGTTCAGAGAACAAGCTTTTCTCACTTTCCGGTTCAAGTCTGGTGGTTTCTCCCTATATGAACGCTGATCGAAAGATCATCGGCGCGGTGGGCGTCATCGGACCGACTCGGCTGAACTACGGCCGCATCGTCCCGATTGTCGATTACACCGCCCAGCTGGTGGGCCGCCTGGTCTCTGACCGCGGCAAGGGCTGAAAGAGGACGTTGCGAATGTCGCAGGAAGAAGCCACCTCGCCGGTGGAGCTGGAAGAGTTTGAACCCCAGATGGATGAGCTGGAGGCCCTGCGGGCCGAGCGCGATGAGTTGCGCGACAAGTTCATGCGGGTGCTGGCGGATGCCGAGAACAGCCGCAAGCGGGCCGAGCGGGACCGGAAAGAGGCCGAGATGTATGGCGGGACGCGGTTGGCGCGGGACCTGCTGCCGGTCTACGACAACCTGAACCGCGCGATCCAGGCGATCCCGGAGGAGTCTCGGGCAGCTTCGGCGGCGTTGATCGAGGGCGTCGAGCTGACCCTGCGTGAGCTGACCAATGTGATGACGAAGCACGGGATCACGATGATTTCTCCTGCGGTGGGGGACCAGTTCGACCCGCAACTGCACCAGGCGATGTTCGAGGCGCCGCTGCCAGGGACCAAGGCCGGGCAAATCATCCAGGTGGCGACGGAAGGGTTCCTTCTGCACGACCGCCTGCTGCGCCCGGCGCAGGTCGGGGTGTCGTCGAACACGGCTGGATAAGGGCGGTGGGCGCGTCGCCCACCCTACGCCAGCCCCTTGATTTCATAGATCAGTTTCAGGGCTTCCATCGGGGTGAGTTCATCCGGGTGGATGTCCTTCAGCCGCTCTTCGACTGCTGAGACCTTCTGCTTTTGCGGTGGGGGAGCGGGGGGCGCGGCGCGGAAGAGGGGGAGGTCGTCGATCAGGGTGGCCTGTTTGCCGCCCTCACGGTCGCCCTTTTCCAGCGCGTCGAGGACGACCTTGGCCCGTTCGATGACCGATGCGGGCAGGCCCGCCAGCCGGGCGACCTGGACGCCGTAGCTGCGGTCGGCGGCGCCTTCGCGGACTTCGTGCAGGAAGATGACCTCGCCTTCCCATTCCTTGACGGTGACGGTGGCGTTCTTCACGCCCGGCAGCTTGCCTGCGAGTGCCGTCATCTCATGGTAATGGGTGGCGAAGAGGGCGCGGGAGCGGTTGACCTCGTGCAGATGTTCGAGGGTTGCCCAGGCGATGGAGAGGCCGTCATAGGTGGCGGTGCCGCGGCCGATTTCGTCCAGGATCACCAAGGCGCGGTCGTCGGCCTGGTTCAGGATGGCGGCGGTTTCGACCATTTCGACCATGAAGGTGGAGCGCCCCCTTGCGAGGTCGTCGGAGGCGCCAACCCGGCTGAAAAGCTGGGAGACGAGGCCGATGCGGGCTGACGTGGCGGGGACGTGGGAGCCGGCCTGGGCGAGAAGGGCGATGAGCGCGTTCTGGCGGAGGAAAGTGGATTTGCCGGCCATGTTGGGGCCGGTCAGCAGCCAGATCGCCGGGGTGTCCTTGTCGGTGAGGGCGCAGTCATTGGCGACGAAGGGCTGGCCGTCCTTGCGGAGGGCGCGTTCGACGACGGGGTGGCGACCTGCGGTGATCTGGAAGGCGCGGCTGTCGTCGACTTCCGGGTGGCACCAGTTTTCTTCGGCGGAGAGGTCGGCGAAAGCGGCGGCGAGGTCGATTTCGGCCAGGGCACGGGCGGCTAGGGCGATGGCGGCGGAGTGGTCGAGGATTTCGGCTTTCAGGCCGGAATAGTGACGCTTTTCGATCTCCAGCGCGTGGTTGGCAGAGTTGAGGATGCGGGTTTCCAGGTCGGAAAGCGCGAGGGTGGTAAAGCGGACCTGCCCGGCGGTGGTCTGGCGGTGGATGAAAAGCTCGGGCATGGCGCGCATGCGGTCTTCGTGGGTGGTCGTGGTCTCGATGAAGTAGCCCAGCACGTTGTTGTGCTTGATCTTCAGCGAGGCGATGCCGGTCTGGTCGATGTAGTCGGCCTGCATCCGGGCGATGACGCTGCGGCCTTCGTCGCGGAGGGCGCGGGTTTCGTCGAGTTCGGGGTCGTAGTGGGGCGCGATGTAGCCGCCGTCGCGGGTGAGGAGCGGGGGCTCGGCGACGAGAGCGCGGGTCAGGAGTTGGACGAGTTGGTCGTGGCCGATCAGCGATTGGGCAGCTTCCGCCAGCAAGGGTGGCGCTTCGGCAATCAATCCGGCGATGCGGCCAGCCTGTTCGAGACCGGCGCGGATGGCGGCCATGTCGCGGGGGCCGTCGCGGTCGAGCGCGAGGCGGGAGAGGGCGCGGTCGATGTCGGGGACGCGGCGGAGCGCCTCGCGGAGCTGGTCGCGGAGGGTGGGGGTTTCGAGGAGGTGGTCGAGGGCGGCTTGTCTCGCGTGGATCACGTGGAGGTCGAGCGAGGGGGAGGAGAGGCGGCGTTCCAGGAGGCGCGCGCCGCCGGCGGTGACGGTGCGGTCGATCGCGGCCAGGAGCGAGCCTTCGCGTCCGCCGGAAAGGGCCTGAGTGAGTTCGAGGTTGCGGCGGGTTGCGGCGTCGATCTGCATCGTGCCGCCGAGGGGTTCCTTGACCGGGGGTCGGAGGAGGGGCATCCGGCCGCGCTGGGTGAGGTGGAGGTAGTCGACCAGCGCGCCCATCGCGGAGATCTCGGCGCGGTCGAAGGTGCCGAAGGCGTCGAGGGAGGCGACGTGGAAGAGGTCGCAGAGGCGGCGCTCGGCATTGGTGGAGTCGAAGCTGCCTCGGCTGAGCGGGGTGACGGCGGTGTTGTCGAGGAGGGGGGCGATGTCGCGTTCGCGGGCCTCGGAGAGGAGAAGCTCGCGGGGGGCGATGCGGGCGAGGTCGGGGCCCAGGCGAGTGAGGGAGGAGGGCATCACCCGGAACTCGCCGGTAGAGATGTCGGCCCAGGCCAGCGCCGCCTGGTCACGGACCTCGGCGAAGGCGGCGAGGAAGTTGTGGCGGCGGGCTTCGAGGAGGGAGTCTTCGGTCAGCGTGCCAGGGGTGACGAGGCGGACGACGTCGCGGCGGACGACCGCCTTGGAGCCGCGCTTCTTCGCCTCGGCGGGGTCTTCCAGCTGTTCGGCGATGGCGACGCGGAAGCCCTTGCGGATCAGTGTGAGGAGGTAGCCCTCGGCCGAGTGGACCGGGACGCCGCACATGGCGATGGGCTCTCCGAGGTGGAAGCCGCGCTTGGTGAGAGCGATGTCGAGGGCTGCCGCGGCGGCGTCGGCGTCGTCGAAGAACATCTCGTAGAAGTCGCCCATCCGGTAGAAGAGGAGGGCGCCGGGGTTCTGGGCCTTGATCTCCAGATACTGCGCCATCATCGGCGTGACGGTGTCTTCGGTCACTGCGTTTCCCCCGGGTTGGGGGGGAGAGTATCGGGTTGCTTGGGGTCGGGAAAGGGGGCTGTCCACGCTGGGCGATCTGTGGAGGTCTATTGGTTTCAATGGGTTGGCTGTGGGCGTTTACCGGGCGTTAGGAATTGATGCTGGCCGGGTGCCCCCCTCCCCCGGCCCCTCCCCCCAAGGGGAGAGGGGTGACCCTGGGCGAACTGGCGCGCTTCTGCCCGGTGGCGGCGCCGGGCATTGGCGGCGGATGCCACTTGCCTTGGTCAGGCGTGAGAGATGTGACCTGGCGCGCGCCCCTCACCCTGACCCTCTCCCCCAAGGGGAGAGGGAATGCGGGTTGTGCCGTGGTGCCCGGCTATTGACGGCGGGAGGGCCGCAAGGGCGGAGCCTCCGGCGGGAGTATTTGGGAAAAGAGCAAGGTCTGGGGGTTGGCGCCAGGGCGCCTCTGTTGGAGCGGTAGGCAAGTTGGGGGCGTGGATGCCTCCGGCGGGAGTATTTTGGACATGGGCAAGAGGGAAGGTGACGCACCCTGTGGGTCGCGCGGAGATCGGTTGCCGGTGTGGTCGCTGGCCGGGAGTCGGTCTGGAGCCCGAGTTACAGCACGTAGCGCGAGATGTCGGCGGAGCGGGCGAGGGCGCCGATGTTGGTTTCGACGAAACCGGCGTCGACGGTAACGGACTGGCCCGACCGGTCGGGGGCGTTGAAGCTAAGCTCCTCGAAGACCCGTTCCATCACCGTGTAGAGGCGGCGGGCGCCGATGTTTTCGACGCTGCGGTTCACGTCTGCGGCGATGCGGGCCAGCGCCGCGATGCCGTCGGGGGTGAAGGTGACCTGCACCTCCTCGGTCGCCATCAGGGCGGTATATTGCCGCGTCAGGGCGTTGTCCGTTTCGGTCAGGATGCGGACGAAGTCCTCCTCGGTCAGCGGGGCAAGCTCAACCCGGATTGGCAGGCGGCCCTGGAGTTCGGGGAGAAGGTCCGAGGGCTTGGCGATGTGGAAGGCACCCGAGGCGATGAAGAGGATGTGGTCGGTCTTCACCGGGCCATGTTTGGTGGAGACGGTGGTGCCTTCGATCAACGGCAGGAGATCGCGCTGGACGCCTTCGCGGCTGACGTCGGCGCCCCGCGCGTCACTGCGGGCGCAGATCTTGTCGATCTCGTCCAGGAAGACAATGCCGTTTTCCTGCACGGCTTCCATCGCTGCGGCGCGGACGGCCTCGTCGTCAAGAAGCTTGTCGGCCTCTTGTCCGATCAGCACCTCATAGCTTTGGGCGACGGTCATCCGCTTGCGGGTCGAGCGGCCACCAAAGGCCTTGAAGAGATCCTGCAGGCCCTGCATCTGCTGTTCCATCCCCGGCATCCCAAAGCCCAAGGGCATGGCGGGGGCGGTGTCGGTCACGTTGATCTCGATCATCGTGTCGTCAAGCTCGCCGCGTTTCAGTTTGGCGCGGAACATCTCGCGCGTTTGCTCGCGGGCGTCCTTGCCGGCGATGGCCTCGATCACCCGGTCCTCGGCAGATTTCTGCGCCTTGGCTTTCACATCGTCGCGCATCCGGGCGCGGGTGTCGTTGATGGCGACATCGACCAGGTCCCGGACAATGGAATCCACGTCGCGGCCGACATAGCCGACTTCGGTGAACTTGGTGGCTTCGACCTTGAGGAACGGTGCCTTGGCAAGCTTGGCGAGGCGGCGGCTGATCTCGGTCTTGCCGACGCCGGTCGGGCCGATCATCAGGATGTTCTTCGGGTAGACCTCATCCCGCAGGTCATCGCCCAGCTGCTTGCGCCGCCAGCGGTTGCGGAGCGCCACGGCGACGGCGCGCTTGGCGTCGCGCTGGCCGATGATGAAGCGGTCAAGCTCGGATACGATTTCGCGGGGGGTCAGGTCGGTCATTCGGTCGATCCATAGGGCGGCAGGCGGGATTTGCCGGGGAAATCGGGAAGAAGCGCCATCACGCGGGCGCGCAGTTGGACCCACCAGGTCCCCATGGCGGTGATGAAGGCGCCGAGGATAAGGAGGGTGAGAATCCAGCCCATGCCGCTCCCTTCGCCCGTGGCCCAGGTGATGACGATGGCGATGTAAGCGATGGCTGCGGTGAGGAAGCTGCGGCGGTCGATGACCAGGGCGAGAAGCGCGATCAGGACCAGCGCGATGGCGAGAAAACCGGTGCCGCCGCCGTTCATCAGCGTGATGGCAACGGTGTTGACCAGGGCGGGCGCGGCAAGGAGGTGGCACCAGAAGGCGGTGGCGGAATGGCGGCCGAGGCGGTGGGGATCGCGGGTGTCGAACCACATGCCCACCAGGAAGGCGCCGATCCCGAAGAGGAGCGTGGCGGTGGCAAAGGCGGGGCTTTCCGACAGGTCGAAGAAGGCGCGGTAGCCGCCCTCACCCAGCACGCCTCCGGCCACCAGCCCGCCGACATTCGTGGCCGAGGCGGTGATGGAATAGACCAGGCCCAGCGCGAAGCAGCCGGTCAGGAAGGCGGCGAAAGGCAGGCGAAAGCGCAGGTACCAGGCGACCATCCCGGTAGCCGCGAGGCCGAAGCCGAGGATGGAGATCATCCGGCCGTTGGTCACGGTGGGGGCAACGATGGTGAAAGCGAAGGTGAGGAGCCCGGCCCCGAAGGCCACGGCAAGGACCATCGAGGGCAGGGTCATCCGGCGCTTCAGGGTGAAGTAGCTGGCGAACCACCAGGCGACCGCGGCGGTGACGAGCGGCAGTGCGGTGAGGAGGAGGCCGCGGGTGAGGAGGGTGAACAGGCCCAGGATGCCGGTCAGGAGGATGACAAGGCCGATCGAGATGAAGATTTCCGAGAAGCCGCGGAAGAACTCGAACGGCTCGTCTTCTTGGGGGAGGGCGGCGCGTTTGCCGGCGCGGTCGTTGGCGAGTGCCGACAGCGAGGCGGCCTGCGCTTCGCTGAGAATTCCGGCAGCGACGGCGGCGCGTAGATCTTCTGGGGTCATCTTCGGCCTTCTTCGGCAGGAAATCGTTCAGGCACAGATAAGGGGTTTGTCGCAGCAAACCAAGTCAGGTAAAACAGTAGCTACCGGGCGTATATACATGCAGCTACATGCATATATACATGCGCTTCGGGCGGCAAAGAGCTGACAAGACAAGAAAAACACGAAGGCCGGGGCACCGGGAAGGAGTGGGTCAATGGTGGAGGAAGTTCCGAAGCGGCTGAGCATCGCCGAAAAGCGCGCGATGAACGCGCCTCTGGTGCTGGGAGCCGAGGATCAGGTCGACGAGCTGCCGGTCGAGGCGCTGTCGGACTGGGCAAATGCCGCGCTGCCCGAGCAGTCGCGGAAGAAGCTGATCTCGCTGCGGGTGGACCCGGACGTGATCGAGTTCTTCAAGGCGCAGGGGCCGGGGTATCAGACGCGGATGAACGCGGTGCTGCAGGCCTACATGCAGGTGAAGAAAGAGTTGGGCCAGGGATAGGGCTCAGGCGGGGCGGCTGATCTTTTCCACGGTCAGGTTGCCGTTCGTATATACACAGATATCTGCGGCGATGGCCATGGCTTGGCGGGCAATGGCCTCGGCGTCGAGGTCGGTGGCCATCAGGCCGCGGGCAGCGGCGAGGGCGAAGTTGCCGCCGGAGCCGATGGCGGCGACGTCGTGTTCGGGTTCAAGCACGTCGCCGGCGCCGGTGATGACGAACAGAGCCTTGCCATCAGTGACGATCAGCATGGCTTCCAGGTTGCGGAGGTACTTGTCCATCCGCCAGTCCTTGGCGAGGTCGACGCAGGCGCGGGCCAGCTGGCCGGGGGCGGATTCGAGCTTTTTCTCCAGCCGTTCCAGCAGGGTGAAGGCGTCGGCGGTCGATCCGGCGAAACCGCAGACGACGTCGTGGCCGCCGGGGGAGAGGCGGCGAACCTTGCGGGCGGTGCCCTTGATCACGGTCTGGCCAAGTGAAACCTGGCCGTCGCCCGCCACCACGACCTCACCGCCGCTGCGAACGGCGAGGATGGTGGTGCCGTGCCAGCCGGGGAATTTTTCGTCAGCCATGATGCCCTCCGTTTCAGCCCATATAGTCGGGCGGCGCCAGCAATGCAAAACGCCCGCACCTTTCGGTACGGGCGTTCCGTATGGCTGTGACCGGGATTAGCGGCGCAGGCCGAGGCGGGTGATCAGCGAGGAATACCGCGCTTCGTCCGTCTTTTTCAGGTAGTCCAGCAGCTTGCGGCGCTGGGCGACGAGCATGAGAAGGCCACGACGCGAGTGGTTGTCGTTCTTGTGGCCCTTGAAGTGCTCGGTCAGGGTGGCGATGCGCGAGGAGAGGATCGCAACCTGGACTTCCGGCGAACCGGTGTCGCCTTCCTTGGTCGCGTATTCCTTGATGAGCTTCGCTTTTTCTTCAACGGTGATCGACATCGGGATCTCCTGTCAAAAGGGTTATGGCGCAAGCCGGGATGTCGTCCAGCAGGGCCCTTGGAGGGTCCGCGTTCAGGCGGATGCGGGCGTATAGGCGGAAATGCCGGAAAAGGAAAGGGGCTAGGCGCAGGGTAAACCGGGATTAACCACCCGTTCAGATTCCCGGGGCGTGGCGCCCATCTGTTCTTTGTTGGTTCTTCCAGCCGTGATATTTTTTCCTTGGGTTTCCGTGTGTTAACAGGCGGTTAACGCAGGGAGTTAGGGGTGGGGCGCCTATGGTGCCCGTCGTCTGGGAGTGTACCGGCGTGCTTATGTTGGTTGGGTTGTTCGGGGTCATCATGGTCGGCCTTGCCGCGGATGCGGTGCTGTTTAACCGTGAGGATGAACCGGACGAGGACGAGTCCGAGCTTCCGCCGGACGACGACGAGCTTTCGGTCGACCATGGCGACCTTCTGGATGATTACGTCGACGAGCCCGGGGTCCCGGTATCGGACGACATCCCGGAACCGGTCGATAGCCCGGTGACGCTGCAGGGCGGCCCGGGGGTCGACTTCCTGTCGGGCCTTGGGAATGACGACGAAATCTATGGCAAGGCCGATTCGGACCTGATCGACGGTCGTGGTGGCGACGACTGGATCGATGCCGACGAGGGCAGCGACGCGGTCTGGGCCGGGGACGGTGAGGACACGGTCTGGGGGGATGAGGGCGAAGACAGCCTGCTTGGTCAGGCGGGCAATGACCAGCTGTATGGTGGCGCCGGCAACGACAGCCTGGCCGGGTGGGACGGCGATGACAGCCTGTATGGCGGCGAAGGCAAGGACTCGCTTCTGGGCGGCGAAGGCGATGACTGGCTGGATGGCCTGGAAGATGACGACTGGCTGACCGGCGGACTTGGCAATGACACCGTGATCGGCGGCGCCGGGTCGGACATCCTGGATGGCGGCTGGGGCAATGATGCGCTGTACGGGGTCGAGGCTGACGGAAAAGAGCAGGAAACCGACTACCTGAACGGCGACACCGGGGATGACCAGCTGGTCCTGGGGTCGGGCGACTATGCGACCGGCGGGGATGGCGCGGATGAGTTCGTGGTCCAGGACTGGTCGCAGCAAGACAACGTCTCGCAGATTGCCGACTATGACCCCGAATTCGATGACCTGGTCATCGTTTACGACCCCACCGTTCACACCGATCCGGTTCTGACCATGGGCCCGAATGACGGCGGTCAGGGCCAGGTGATCTATCTGGATGGCGCCAAGGTCGCCGTGGTGCATGGCGAACCGGTCGATCTGGCCGATATCCGACTGGTCGCGGAGTGAGGCTCACCAGGGCTGAGGCTGGCGGTCATAGCCGACATAGAGCGGATGGCGCGGCTGGTCCTGGCCGGTCAGGCCCAGATGGAACAGCGGCGCCCCGTTCTGCCGCAGCAACCGTGTCACCGCGGCCCCGCGGTCCAGATGCAGGCCATGATTGCCCCAGGCGCACAGCACCATGTCGGCCCAGGGCAAGCTGTCCAGGATCGCGGCGTCATTGGCGGGACCGACCGGATCGACCTCGGCCCGCATGACCTTGGGGTCGGTGGCGCGGAAGGCAAAGATGTTCGTCACCCGAAACGCCCCATATCCCAAAGCTTGAGCCCGCCGCTGGCAGCGTTCGACGGTCGGGTCGTTCTGCAGCTCGGTCGCGGTGGAGGGGTTCAGCATGATGAACAGGGCGCGCGGCCCCGGCCCCCAGGTGCGCGTCAAGAGATAGCGATAGCGTTTGCAATCGGAGTAGACCGCCTCGGACTTGGTGCCGGCACTGGCATGACTGCGCAGGATCATGGGTCCGGCTTCCTGGTGTTTCGTGGCGCGGCGGATCGCTCTGGCAGGGCGTGCCGGTCACTTGGGCGCGCAGGGAATCGCTACCGGCGCGCAGGGTCAAGCCCAAAAGCTGGCTGCGAGGGGGTGGCGAACAGCCCCAGGCGCGGCAGAAATCGGCGCGGTCACCGATTCTGCTTGCTGCAGGATTTCCGACTAAGGATACAGTCGCATCGACACGATCCTGGAGTGCCATATGTCTGACCTGATCCTGGCCTTCTACCGCACCCAGAATCCTGCCTTTGTTGCAGGCGAGGCGCTGGCGGCATTTCAGCAGGAAGCGGGCACGGAACCGGAGGATATCGTCGTCATCACCCGCGATGCGGCGGGGCGGGTGTCGGTCAACCAGTCGATCGACCTGGCTACCGGTCGGCCATTGGGTGGCGGTGGCTGGGGGACGCTGATCGGCACGATGTTCCTGGATCGGCGCAAGGCGCAGCCGGGGGCCAAGGGGCTTGCGGCGCAGTTCCGGGCGGTTGGTGTGGACGAAAGGTTCCTGGCGGAGATCACCAAAGCGTTGGGCAAGGGCGGTGCCGCAATCGGCATGCGGGTGCGCCTTCTGGGCAAGGACCGGGTCATCGACAAGCTGACCAGTTTGAAGGGCAACCCGAAAATCCTCTGGACGCGGCTGAGCCCCGATACCGAAGACGCGCTGGTCGACATGCAGGGCCAGATTCCGGACGCGGCGCTGAACCAGTCGGCGGCGTGGGACGGGCCGTGACCGAGAACTCTGTCGACAAGCCCGCGGCAAAGCCCGGCGGGACTGCACGCAAGCGGAAGGCAAAGGCCCAAGCGGCCGCCCCGGTTCCGCAATCGCGCCTGCGCCGGGGTGCCCGGTGGCTGATGCGTGGCCTTGGCGCGGTGGCCGGGTTCTATGCGGTGCTGATCCTGCTGTTCGCCGTCGTGCCGCCACCGATCAACCTGTACCAGCTGGGGGAATCCTGGCGGCTGGGCGGGATCGAGAAGGACTGGGTCAGCTGGGAGGAGATCGCTCCGGTCGTGGGACGGTCGGCGGTGGCGGCGGAGGACGCGAATTTCTGCAACCACTGGGGCTTTGACATGGCCGCGATCCGGCAGGCCATCGAAGAAGGCGGCAACCGCGGCGCCTCGACCATCAGCCAGCAGGTGGTGAAGAACGTCTTCCTCTGGCACGGCCGCAGCTATCTGCGCAAGGCGATGGAGGCGGTGATGACCCCGGTGGTGGAGCTCGTGTGGACCAAGCAGCGCATTCTGGAGGTCTACCTGAATGTGGCCGAGTTCGACGAGGGCGTGTTCGGCATCCAGGCGGCGGCGCAGCATCATTTCGGCGTGGACGCCAAGGACCTGACGGCGCTGCAGGCGGCCAGGCTGGCGGCGGTCCTGCCGGACCCGAAAGGGCGCAGCGCGTCGAACCCGTCGAGCTTTGTCCGCAGCCGGACCCGGTCGATCATCTCGGGCGCGGAGACCATTGCCGCGGACGGCAGATCCGCCTGTTTCGAAGACTGACGCGGCCCGGGGATTGAATTTCGCCCCCCGGCGCGGCAATGAAGGGAAAGCCCGGAGGCCTCCGACCGATGAACCGTCTCTACCACGTCCCCCTGTCGCCCTTCTGCCGCAAGGTGCGCCTGACGCTGGCAGAAAAGAAGATCGAGGCCGAGCTGGTCGAGGAGCGGTACTGGGAGCCCTCGCCCGATTTCCTGCGCCGCAACCCGGCGGGCAAGGTGCCGATCCTGAAGATGGGCAACCGCGTGATGAGCGAGAGCCAGGCGATCTGCGAATACCTGGAAGAGATCGCGCCGCAGGTGCCGCTGATGCCGAAGGATCCGGACGGCCGCTACGAGGTGCGTAGGCTATGTGCCTGGTTTGACGACAAGTTTCACAACGAGGTCACGTCCAAGCTGTTGTACGAGCGAGTGAACAAGAAGGTCACCGGGCAGGGCTATCCGGATTCGAAGAACGTCAAGCTGGGGTCGACACGGATCAAGTATCACCTGGATTACATGGCCTGGCTTCTGGACCAGCGGCGCTGGCTGGCAGGGGACGTGATGACGCTGGCCGATTTCACTGCGGCCGCGCATCTGAGCTGCCTGGACTATATCAGCGACGTGGACTGGAACCGGCACGCGGTGCTGAAGGACTGGTATGCGAAGATCAAGTCGCGGCCGTCGTTCCGGCCCTTGCTGGCTGACCAGATCTCCGGCTTTCCGCCAGCGGCGCATTATGCCGACCTCGACTTCTGAGGCTGGCGGCGGACCGGGGGCCAGCCCCCGGACCCCCGGGATATTTCTGGACAGATGAAAACGCTCACGAAAGAGCAGCTGGTGGCGCGGGCCTTGGAGGAGGGGTTCGTGAAGGCAGGTGTCTGCCGGCCCGATGCCGTGCCAGAGGCGGCGGGGCGGTTGCGGGCGTTTCTGGAGGCGGGGCGGCACGGGCAGATGGGCTGGATGGCCGATCGGGAGGCGTGGCGCGCCGATCCCACGGCGCTGTGGCCCGAGGCGCGGTCAGTGGTGATGCTGGCCGAGGCCTATACCCCGGACGGTGACCCGATGGCGGGGTTGGCGCAGCGGGATCGGGGTGTCATCAGCGTCTATGCGCAGGGGAAGGATTACCACGACCTGGTGAAGCGGCGGCTGAAGCGGCTTGGGCGGTGGCTGATCGATCAGGCCGGGGGTGAGATCAAGGTGTTTGTAGATACAGCTCCGGTGATGGAAAAGCCGTTGGCTCAGGCTGCGGGGCTGGGCTGGCAGGGAAAGCATACCAACCTTCTGGGGCGCGACCTGGGGAACTGGGTGTTCCTGGGGGCGATCTTCACGACGCTGGAGCTGGAGCCGGATGCGGCCGAGGTCAGTCATTGCGGGACCTGCACGGCCTGCCTGGACGTCTGCCCGACCCGCGCTTTTCCCGCGCCTTATCAACTGGATGCACGGCGCTGCATTTCCTACTTGACCATCGAGCACAAGGGCGCTGTAGATACAGAGCTGCGGGCCTGTATTGGCAATCGTATCTACGGTTGTGATGACTGCCTGGCGGTCTGCCCGTGGAACAAATTCGCCGTTGCGGCGCGGGAGATCGGCTATCAGCCTAGGCACGGGCTGCCAGAGTTGGCAGAGCTGGCCGCGCTGGACGACGCAGCGTTCCGCGCGCGGTTCGCGGGGTCGCCGATCAAGCGGATCGGGCGCGACAGGTTCGTGCGGAACGTGCTTTATGCGATTGGAAACTCGGCTACGCCGGCGCTGGCCGACGTGGCGGCGGGGTTGGTCAATGACGCCGATCCAGCGGTGGCGGATGCGGCGCGCTGGGCGGTAGAGCGGCTGAGGGGGCAGGCATGGACCGGTTGAAGGGCAAGACGGCGATCATTTCGGGTGGGGCAACGGGGATGGGCGCGGCTTCGGCCCGGCTGTTCGCCGCAGAGGGCGCCGCGGTCGGCGTGATCGACCGGAACGTCGAGGCCGGGGAGGCGCTGGTGGCTGAACTGGTGGCCAAGGGGCAGCGGGCGGTGTTTGCACGCGCGGATGTGTCCTCGAAAGCCGAGGTCGAGGCGGCGGTGGCGGCGGTGAACGAAGGCTTGGGGCCGGTGAACGTGCTGTTCAACCACGCGGGGACCATCGTCATCAAGCCGTTCCTGGAGACCGAGGAGGCGGACTGGGACTTCCTGTTCGATGTGAACGTCAAGTCGATGTACCTGATGACCCGCGCGGTACTGCCGGGGATGATAGCGGCGGGGGGCGGGTCGATTGTCTGCACTTCCTCGATCAGCGCAGTCTATGCGACGCCGAACGAGGTGCTGTACGACGCGACCAAGGGGGCCTGCCACATGTTCGCGCGGGCGATTGCGGTGGAGTTCCGGGACAGGGGCATCCGCTGCAACGCGGTCTGCCCCGGGTTCATCGCGACGCCGCACGGCAACCGCGAGGTCGAGGGGCTGATGAAGCTGGGGGTCGACGTCTCGGACGCGGCGATTGCGGCGGCGCAGGGGCGGATGGGGCAGCCCGAGGATGTGGCGCGGGCGGCGCTGTACCTGGCCTCGGACGAGTCGGACTTCGTCACCGGGGCGCAGCTGTTCGTGGATGGCGGCTTTTCGGCAGTTTGACGCCGGGGCCCTGCGGATCTCGGTTGGGAATCCGGCGATTCGGGTGCAAGCTGGGACCGTGCAGAACCGTGGGAGGAGAGCATGAGCCGACATCTTGCCGATCATCGCGCCCGGACGAACGGGGGCCGCGTCAAGCATTTCCTGCGGCTGTCCCGGACGCCTCGGGATACCTGGTTGCGGCCGCGGGGGGCCTCGGGGACAGGCCGGCTGGTCCAGTTCCTGCGGATCGAACGGGGGCGGAGCGCCTGATCTGTCCACCGTGGACAGAGGTTCGGGGCCAGCAGAATCAACGGCTTGGGCGCGGGCGTTAACGCCCTGTCAAGCTTTGGTCGGCTTGAGCTTGTCGCGCAGCGCGGCGAGGATGTCGCGCAGGTCCGCCAGTTCGGACTGCTGCAGCCCGGTCATTTCGGCAAAGGCGCGGGGGATCGTGGCGGTCTGCGTTGCGAGGGCACGACCAGCCTCGGTCAGGCGCAGGCGGACCTGGCGTTCGTCCCTGGTGTCGCGGCTGCGGGTCAGCCAGCCAGCGGTTTCCATCCGCTTGAGGAGCGGCGTCAGCGTGTTCGACTCAAGCCGCAGTTCGGCCCCGAGCTGGGTGACGGTCTGACCGTCGGCGACATTCAGCGCCGACAGGGCGAGATATTGCGGATAGGTCAGACCCAGCGGCTGCAACAGCGGCGCATAGGCTGCATGGACCGCATGGGCAGCGGAATGCAGCGCGAAGCAGAGCATGTCAGAAGGCGCAAGGGTCATGATTCAGTTTAGATCGCGGGCGATCTAAACTCAAGACTTGACAGCAAAGACAGGGCGGACAATAAAGATCGCGCACGATTTAATCGTAATGGAAGGAATATGTGGATGACAGTTGATGCGAAATACTGGACCGAAGCCAAGGCCACCGGCGGTGGGCGCAACGGGGTTGCCAGCCTGGCGAATGGCCAGCTGACCGTGACGCATGCCAGCCCGAAGGAACTGGGCGGCTCGGGCCTGGGGCATAACCCGGAAGAGCTGTTCGCGCTGGGCTACAGCGCCTGCTATCTGGGCGCGATGCGCTTTGCCGCCACCAGCGAGAAGCTGGGCACGGTACCGGACAACGCGACGGTGACCGCGCATGTCGGAATCGGGCCGCGGTCGGATGGCGGGTTCGGGCTGAAGGTGAAGCTGATGGTCGCCATGCCGGGTGTGGACCGGGCAGTGGCGGAAAAGATCGCCGAGCACGGGCACTTCATCTGCCCGTATTCGAACGCGACCAAGGGCAATATCGAGGTCGAGACCGAAGTGGTCTGAGCCGGAGCCGCACAAACCGGCCGGCGTCGACGAAACCGGCGCCGGTCCGGCGTGCCGCTAGATGAGGTCGTGATCGCTGGGCGGGGGGCCGAACTCTCCGGCCAGCGTCATGGCTGTGGCAAAGCTGGCGACGATCATCTCGCCCCCTTCTTCCAGGACGCCAAAAAACTGCGACAGGATCGTCGCTGCCGAAGTTCCCTCGGTCAGGTGCGAGACGAGTTGGTGAAGCGAGTCGATCCCGACCCCGAAGGTTCCCAGGGCGACAATCACCAGCCCGTAGCGCAGACTGATCGCCCGAGCCGCGGCGCCACCGCGGGTGAAGAGGGTTACGGTGAGCAGAAGGGCTACAAGCCCCATGCAAGCAAAGGCCAGAAGCTCGCCCATGTCATCGGCGTAGAAGTAGGTGCTGGACGGCAGTTCCGACCAGGACGACAGGAAAGAACCCAGCTTTTCATGCAGTTGCAGGGAATCGTCGGCGAGGATCATCACGAAGACGAAGGCCCAGATCAGCGGGGGCAGCCAATGGTCGCGGATCGACAGCCACATCAGTGCCAGGACGATGATGGCCCACTTCAGATAGTTGAAATCCTCGGGCAGGGCGTGGTCCTTGGTGATTTTCAACAGCTCGGGCACGGCGTCGATCAGGCCCAGGGCATGCGCCGCGATGGCCAGGGCGTTCAGACCGATGAAGGTCAGGTCGATGACGATGAAGGCGATGAGGATCGTCTTGAAGGACTGGCTGACGAACGAAAGCGGGCGGGCGTGGTCTGGCAGCGGCCCGGACCCACCCAAGAGCGGTGGACATAAGGCGGTGAGAAGGCTGCGCGCGCTGGCCAATTCGGTCGACTTCGAATCGTTTCTGACAGGTTTACCAAGTCTGGAAGCGTAGCATTCACGCAGTAACGCGGCGAGATAATGGCTGGTCTGAGCAATTGTCGGCCACAAAGTCGGGCCGGGCAGGCCTGTTGAAAGCCCCAGGCCTTGCAAAGGAAAGGCCCCGCCGCACCGGCAGCGGAGCCCTTTCCAAGCACTGCTCTGCCAATCAGGCGCGGACGAGGCGTTCGTATTCCGTCGCCACGCGCTTGGTCAGGTCGCCGACCTCGAAGTTGTAGTCGCCGATCTGGCCCACGGGGGTGACCTCGGCTGCCGTACCCGTCAGCCAGCACTGTTCGAAGCTTTCCAGTTCCTCGGGCATGATGTGGCGTTCGTGGACCTTGATCTGCATGTCCTTGAGCATCTGGATTACGGTCTGCCGGGTCAGGCCGTTCAGGAAGCAGTCGGCCTTGGGGGTGTGGACCTCGCCATCCTTGACGAAGAAGATGTTGGCGCCGGTCGCCTCGGCCACATAGCCGCGATAGTCGAACATCATCGCGTCCGAGCAGCCCTTGGCCTGGGCGGCGTGCTTGGACATGGTGCAGATCATGTAGAGACCGGCGGCTTTGGCCTCGGACGGGATCGTCTCTGGCGAGGGGCGCTTCCACTTGGCGATGTCGAGTTTCGCGCCCTTGAACTTGGCGTCGCCGTAATAGCTGCCCCAGGTCCAGCAGGCCACGGCCAGGCGGACGGGGTTCTGGAGCGAGGCGACGCCCATGTCGGGCCCCGCGCCGCGCCAGGCGATCGCGCGGATGTAGGCGTCGGTCAGGCCGTTGGCCTTGAGGGTCGCCTCTTTCGCGGCGTCGATTTGGTCGGCGGTAAAGGGGATCGGCATGTCAAGCAGTTCGCCGGACTTCAGCAGGCGGACGGAATGCTCGTGGCCCTTGAATATCTTGCCGTTGTAGCAGCGTTCGCCTTCAAAGACGGCCGAGGCATAGTGGAGCGCGTGGGTCAGGATGTGGACGTTCGCGGAACGCCATTCCACCAGCTTGCCATCCATCCAGATGAACCCGTCACGATCGTCGTAGCCTGACATTCCACCCTCCAGCTTTGCGAATGTTGCGCCTGAAAGGTCCGCTTCGGACAGATTCTTGCGCGAAATCGGGGGAGAGTTACGGGTTCGTGCTTGGAAAGTCAACAAGGCTGACGTAAATTCCCCGAAAAGGAGAGGCGTCATGGCCGAGCACCCAGGCGGGGAAAACCTGCTGTACCTGACGGATGAGCAGCTGCGGAAGGGCATCGAGGCGATGTTCTTTGCCTATCGTGGCTTTACGGCGGACCCGGACCGGATCCTGGAGGGGAAGGACTATGGCCGGGCGCACCACCGGGCGATCCATTTCATCCATCGCTCGCCCGGGACGACGGTTTCGAACCTGCTGTCGATCCTGGGTGTTACAAAGCAGTCGTTGAATCGTGTGTTGCGCACCCTGATCGAGGATGGCCTTGTTCGCAGTGAAAAGGGCAAGGTGGATGCGCGGGAACGGCATCTGCATTTGACGGACAAGGGACAGATGCTGGAACGGGAATTGTCGGACGCGCAGCGGGCGCGGATGCGGGCGGCGTATCGCGCGGCGGGGCCGCAGGCAGTGGCGGGCTTCCGGCAGGTGCTGGAGGCGATGATGGACCCGGAGATGCGGCGCCAGTTCAATCGCCTGAAGGAGGGCGGCTGATGGTTCCGGACGCGCACCTGCTGATCGTCGATGATGACGAGCGAATTCGGGGGCTGTTGCAGAAGTTCCTGGTAAGAAACGGCTTTCTGGTTTCAGTCGCGCGCGATGCATCTCAGGCTCGGCGGATTCTGGGCGGGCTGGAATTCGATCTGATCGTCATGGACGTGATGATGCCTGGGGAGGACGGGGTCAGCCTGACGCGGGACTTGCGGAAACGGATGACGACGCCGATCCTGCTGTTGACCGCGCGGGGCGAGGCGGCGAACCGGATCGAGGGGCTGGAGGCGGGGGCGGACGATTATCTGGTCAAGCCGTTCGAGCCGAAGGAATTGTTGTTGCGGATCAACGCGATCCTGCGGCGGATGCCTCAGGTGGTGCCGGCGGAACCGGCGCGGCAGTTCCTGCATCTGGGGGCGGTCAGGTATGATCTGGACCGGGGCGAGATGTGGCGCGGCGAGGTGCCGGTGCGGCTGACGGCGACTGAGGCGGCGCTGATGCGGATCTTTGCCGCCCAGCCGGGGGTGCCCTTGAGCCGCGAGAAGCTGGTGGCCGACCAGGGCGAGGACGCGGCGCAGGAACGGGCGGTGGATGTCCAGATCACTCGGCTGCGGCGGAAGATCGAGGACGACCCGAAGGTGCCACGCTATCTGCAGACGGTGCGGGGCGAGGGCTATATGCTGCAGCCGGATTGAGGGTTGGCTAGCGTCGGACCGGGGATTTCACACCCCCCGCGTCCAGTGGTTCTCGAACCAATGGCGCACCACTGAACGCACCCGTGGGATGTTTGGAGAAGAGAAAGACATGGTTCTGGTGTTCACCCATCCGGACTGCGCGCGCCATGTGACTCCTCCTGGGCATCCGGAGCGGGTGGAGCGGCTTGCGGCGGTGGAGCGGGGGCTTGAGGGGATTCCGGTGCAGCGGCGGGAGTGTCCGTTTGGCGACGAAGCTGAGGTGCTGCGCTGTCATCCGGCAAGCTATCTGGCGCGGGTGAAGGCGGCGGTGCCGGACGAAGGCTGGGCGCAGCTGGATGGCGATACGTTCATGTCCCCCGGGTCTTTCGACGCGGCGATGCGGGCGGTTGGGGGGATTTGCGCGGCGGTGGATGCAGTGGTCTCGGGCGAGGCGAAGACGGCCTTTGTGGCGGGGCGGCCCCCTGGGCACCATGCCGAGCGGGACATTGCCATGGGGTTCTGCCTGTTCGGGACGGTGGCGATCGGGGCTAAGCGGGCGCTGGATCATCATGGGCTGAAGCGCGTGGCCATCGTGGACTTCGACGTGCATCATGGGAACGGAACGCAGGACCTGCTGTGGGATGAAGGGCGGTGTCTGTTCATCTCCAGCCACCAGATGCCGCTGTACCCTGGGACAGGGCGACCGGAGGAGCGGGGGGCGCATGGGCAGGTGCTGAACGTGCCATTGCGGGGTGGATCCGGGGGCCGGGCTATGCGCGAGATCTATGAGGGCGTGGTGTTCCCGGCGCTGGCGGATTGGAAACCTGAGTTGTTGCTCATATCGGCGGGTTTCGATGCCCATGCGGATGATCCCTTGGCGGGGCTGGAGTGGCAGGCAGAGGATTTTCGCTGGCTGACCAATCGCTTGTGCGATTTCGCGGGCGGGCGTGTGGTCTCGACACTTGAGGGCGGCTATGATCTGGATGCGCTGGCGGCATGCGTTGCCGCGCATGTGGGCGTGCTGGAGGAGCGGGGCCGATGAGCGAAAAGCCGGTTGATGCGTTGAGTTTCGAGGAGGCGATGGCCGCCCTGGAGCAGGTCGTCGGGGCGCTGGAGCGAGGCGAGGTGCCGCTGGAGCAGTCGATTGCGCTGTATGAACGCGGGGCCGCGCTGAAGGCGCATTGCGCGAAGAAACTGGCCGAGGCCGAGGAGAAGGTGGAGCTGATCCGGGCGCAGGAAGGCCGGGCGGTGGGGACCTCGCCGGCGGAGGGGATGTGAATTTCTCGCAGCGGTTGGCGGCGGATGCGGGGCTGTGTGAGGCCCGGCTTCTGGCTGCCCTGGAGGGGCGCGCGGACCAGCCGGTGACCGCCGCGATGCGCTATGCGGTGCGCGGGGGCAAGCGGCTGCGCGGGTTCCTGGTGCTGGAAGGCGCGCGGATGCTGTGGGTTTCCGAGACCCGGGCGGTGTCGGCTGCCGCAGCAATTGAAGCCTTGCATGCCTATTCCCTCGTGCACGATGATTTGCCCTGCATGGACGATGACGACCTGCGGCGGGGGCAGCCGACGGTGCACCGGAAATGGGACGAGGCGACGGCGGTGCTGGCGGGGGATGCCTTGCAGACGCTGGCGTTCGAGTTGCTTTGCGACCCGGCTTTGGGGTCCGCCGAGGTGCGGATGGAACTGGTCCGGGGTCTGGCGGTTGCATCGGGGATCGATGGGATGGTGCTGGGCCAGGCGCTGGACATCGCGGCCGAGACGGCGGGGCGGTCACTGACGCTGGCGGAGATCACGGCGCTGCAGGCGGGTAAGACCGGGGCCTTGATTGGGTTCGCTGCCGAGGCCGGGGCGGTGATCGCGGGGGCGGATCGCGCGCCGTTGCGGCGCTATGCCGCGAGCCTGGGGCTGGCCTTTCAGATCGCGGACGACATTTTGGACGTGACCGGCGACGAGGCCAAGACGGGCAAGCGGCTGCACAAGGATGCCGAGGCGGGGAAGGCGACCTTCGTCTCACTGCTGGGGCTGGAGGGTGCGCGGGCGCGCGCGGCGGAACTGGTGGCCGAGGCCGAGGCGGCGCTGGCCGGGTATGGAAAAGGCGCGGACAACTTGATCGCCGCGGCGCGCTTCGTTATCGCGCGGGACAGTTGAACCGCCAAAGGCAGGCATGATGACCGACCGACCGAAGACTCCGCTGCTGGACCGGGTGCATGCTCCGTCAGACCTGAAGGCTCTGAGCGACCGGGAGTTGCACCAGCTTGCGGCAGAGCTGCGGGCGGAGACGATCTCGACGGTGTCTGAGACGGGCGGGCATCTGGGCGCGGGGCTGGGGGTCGTCGAGCTGACGGTGGCGATCCACGCTGTGTTCGACACGCCGCGCGACAAGCTGGTTTGGGACGTGGGCCACCAGTGCTATCCGCACAAGATACTGACCGGACGGCGGGATCGAATCCGGACTTTGCGGATGGAGGGGGGCCTGAGTGGGTTCACCAAGCGGTCGGAGAGCCCCTATGACCCGTTCGGCGCGGCGCATTCCTCGACCTCGATCTCTGCGGCGCTGGGCTTTGCGATGGCGTCAGAGCTGGGCGGGGACCCCGGCGATGCGATTGCGGTCATTGGCGATGGGGCGATGTCGGCGGGCATGGCGTTTGAGGCGATGAACAACGCCGGGCACCTGAAAAAGCGGCTGTTCGTCATCCTGAACGACAACGAGATGTCCATCGCGCCTCCGGTCGGGGCGCTGTCTTCGTATCTGAGCGGGCTGTATGCGGCCGAGCCGATGCAGGACCTGAAGCAGATGGCGAAGGGGTTTGTCGGTTTGCTGCCCGGGCCGCTGCAAGAGGGGGCGAAGCGGGCCAAGGACATGCTGAAGGGCATGGCAGTTGGCGGGACTTTGTTTGAATCGCTGGGGTTCGAGTATGTCGGGCCGATCGACGGGCATGACCTCGACCAGCTGCTGCCGGTCCTGCGCACCCTGAAGGCGCGGGCGACGGGGCCGGTGCTGCTGCATGTGCTGACCAAGAAGGGCAAGGGCTATGCCCCGGCCGAGGCGGCGCGGGACAAGGGGCATGCGACGGGCAAGTTCGACGTGCTGACCGGCGTGCAGGTGAAGGCGGCGTCGAATGCTCCGAGCTATACCAAGGTCTTTGCGCAGTCGCTGGTGGCCGAGGCGGAGCGGGACGAGAAGATTGTGGCCGTGACGGCGGCGATGCCGGACGGGACGGGGTTGGACCTGTTCGCCGGACGGTTCCCGATGCGGTGTTTCGACGTGGGGATTGCGGAACAGCACGCGGTGACGTTCTCGGCTGGCCTTGCGGCGGGCGGGATGAAGCCGTTCTGCGCCATTTATTCGACGTTTCTGCAGCGCGGGTACGATCAGGTCGTGCACGATGTAGCGATTCAGCGGCTGCCGGTGCGGTTTGCCATCGACCGGGCGGGATTGGTGGGGGCCGACGGGGCGACGCATGCGGGGGCGTTCGATGTGGGGTTCCTGGCGAACCTGCCGGGATTCGTGGTGATGGCGGCGGCCGATGAGGCGGAGCTGGTGCATATGGTGGCGACGGCGGCGGCGCATGACGCGGGGCCGATTGCGTTCCGGTATCCGCGTGGCGAGGGCGTGGGGGTGGAGATGCCCGCGCGGGGCGTGCCGCTGGAGATCGGGCGGGGCCGAGTGGTGCGCGAGGGGTCGCGGGTGGCGATCCTGTCGTTTGGCACGCGGTTGTCGGAGAGCCTGAAGGCGGCGGAGGCCTTGGCGGGCCGGGGCGTGTCGGTGACGGTGGCGGATGCGCGGTTTGCCAAGCCGCTGGATCGGGAGCTCATCCTGCAACTGGCGGCGGGGCATGAAGCGCTGGTGACGGTCGAGGAAGGCGCAGTCGGGGGCTTCGGGTCCCATGTGGCGCAGCTTCTGGCCGAGGAAGGGGTGTTCGACCGGGGGCTGAAGTTCCGGTCGCTGGTCCTGCCGGACATCTTCATCGACCAGGCCTCACCCGAGGCGATGTACCGGGTAGCCGGGCTGGATGCGGCGCATATCGAGGCGAAGGTGCTGCAGGCGCTGGGGGTTGCGGTGGTGGGGAGGCGGGCCTAGCCGCGCAGCCATTGGTCGAAGAGCGGTATGCTGACCAGGGTGGCGAAGGCGATCATGCCGAGGCAGATGCGGCGGAAGGTCTGTTCGGAGGCGAGGCCGAACATGCGTGTTCCGGCCCAGGCGCCAAACCCGTAGACCGGGGCGATCAGGGCTGCGAGGGCGAGGATGTGGAGGGTGATGAGCCCGCCCCAGACATAGCCCACGGCTCCGATCAGGCTGGTGATGGCGAAGTAGAAGATGATGTTGGCGCGGACGGTCTGGGCGGGGCTCGTCCCTCCAAGCCAGTAGGCCACGACCGGGGGACCGCCGATCTGGGCTGCGCCGGAGCAGAGGCCGGAGACGAGGCCAACGAGGACGGTCAGGGGCGGGGTTGGGCGGTTGCGGTAGCGCCAGCCGGAGACGAGGACGGCGAGCATCACACCGGCAAGGGCCACGATAGCCCAGCGCAGGGTCAGGGGATCAAGCGAGGTCAGAAGCCAGGTGCCGGCGGGCACTCCGACCAGGGCGCCGGTGGACATGGTCAGGACATCGCGGCGGTCAGCGCGGCGGACGGCGGCGGGGATCATCGCGGCGGTCATGATGCCGTCGGTTACGAGGAGAAGCGGCACGGCGACCTGGGGGCCGAGGAGCGCGCTGACTAGGGGAATGAAGATCAGCGCGGCACCGAAGCCCGAAAAGCCGCGGGCGAGGCTGGCGGCAAGGGTGACGGCGACCAGAAGGCCGTGCGCGGGGAGGTAGTCGGCGGTGCCGAACAGGCTGGACATTGGGCCCTTCGTGTCGTCCCGGTTCGGCGTTGTCTAGCGGATGGTGGGCAGGTTGCCCACCCTACGGGGCGGAGGAGAGTCGGTCTGAAGCCCGACCTACGCCCGGGTCAGGGTTGGCGGAGGCTGTCCATCACGCGGACGAGGGCCTCGGAGATCCCGGGTTCGGACAGGGCGTGGCCGGCCATCGGGACCATCTTCAGCTCGCATTTTGACCAGCCTTGCGCCAGCGACCAGGCCGAGTGCGGCGGGCAGATCATGTCGTAGCGGCCCTGGATGATCGTGGCGGGAAGATGCTGGATCCGGTGGCGTTCGCGCAGGATCCAGCCGTCGCATTCCAGGAAACCGGCGTTCTGGAAATAGTGGTTTTCCAGGCGGGCAAAGGCGCGGGCATAGTCGGAGGGGCTTTCGCCCAGCGCGCCTTCGTTCTGGATCGAGGCCAGCGCGTTTTCCCAGTTGGCCCAGATGCGGCCAAAGCGGGTTTCCTCGACCAGGTTGCCGGAGAAGAGCCGGCGGTGGTAGGCGGCGATCAGGTCGCCCCGTTCGGCCGCGGGGATGACTTCCGTAAAGCGCGACCAGAGGTCGGGGAAGAAGGCCCCTGCCCCGCCGCCATAGAACCAGGTGAGCTCGGCCTTTGTCGCCAGGAACACGCCGCGCAGGACAAGGTGCGAGACGCGGTCGGGGTGGGTGATCGCGTAGATCAGCGCCAGGGTCGCGCCCCAGCTGCCGCCAAAGCCGATGAAACGGTCGATGCCCAGCGCCTGACGAATCGTCTCGATGTCCTGGACGAGATGCCAGGTGGTGTTGGCGGTGACCGAGGCGTGGGGGCGTGACCGGCCGCAGCCGCGCTGGTCGAAGAGGACCGTGCGGAAGGCACGGGGGTCGAAATAGCGGCGCATGGCGGGCGAACAGCCGCCGCCGGGCCCGCCGTGGAACACGAAGACCGGGATGCCTTCGGGATTGCCGCATTGTTCGACATAGACCCGGTGCCCGTCGCCAACATCGATCACGCGCTGATCGAAGGGGTCGATCGGCGGGTAAAGGTATTCGACTGCGCGCTTTTGACCTGATCTCTGATCCATCTCCACTCTATATAGCCAAGGGAAAGCCTGGAGTCGAAGGGCAATAGGAGACGGCGATGGCAGTCGACACGGTTGATCCGCAGGAAGTGGCCAAGTTCGAGGCCATGGCGGCGGAATGGTGGGATCCGAACGGCAAGTTCAAGCCCTTGCACATGCTGAACCCGTGCCGGTTGGACTATATCTGCGCCCAGATCGCTGCCGAGTTCGGGCGCGACCTTTCGGCGCAGGCGCCGTTCAAGGGGCTGCGGATCCTGGATATCGGTTGTGGCGGGGGATTGCTGTCTGAACCGATGGCGCGGCTGGGGGCGGAAGTGGTGGGCGCGGATGCGGCGGCGCGGAACATTCCGGTGGCGCGTGTGCATGCGGAGCAGTCGGGGCTGGTGATCGACTATCGCCACACGACGGCGGAGGCTTTGGCCGAAGCAGGCGAGCAGTTCGATGTGGTCCTGAATATGGAGGTGGTGGAGCATGTGGCCGACCCGCAGGCCTACCTCACCGCCTGTCAGCAGCTGTTGAAGCCGGGCGGGTTGATGATCTGCTCGACCCTGAACCGGAACCCGAAAAGCTTTGTGATGGCGATCATCGGGGCGGAATGGGTGATGCGCTGGCTGCCGAAGGGCACGCATGACTGGGCGAAGTTCATCACCCCTGATGAGCTTTATGCGCTAATCGAGAAGGCGGGATTGCGGCCGGTGGACCGCAAGGGGATGGTGTTCAACCCGGTCAGCTGGCGGTGGAGCCTGTCGGACCGGGATCTGAGCTGCAACTACGTGACGGCTTCGGTCAAGGGTTAGGCGGCCACCCGGGCGCGCGAGGGCTGGCGATCGAAGGCGCGGCTGACGTCGCGGATCAGCTCGGCCAGGTCGTCGATTTCGGCGAGGATATGCCGCGCGTTCAGCTCGATTCGCCAGCGCGGGGCCTGCATTGGTACGGTCGGCGCCATCAGCAGCGTGACCCGGGGCCCGGCGCTTTCCAGAAGCGCGGTGCGCGGCAGGGCGGTGAGCGGCGGAAGCAGGACCGGGACGAATGGCGCGGCAGAGCCGAGGACGCGGGTGCCATCCGCCATCAGATGGTTGCGCAGGCGCTGGGACATGCCCATCAGCTTGCGGCGGAGGCGGGTGCCGAGCGGGCTGAAGGCGGTCTCGGCGGCTGCAAGGATCGCCTGGGCTGCGGCATCGGGCAGGGGCGCGGCGCGATGGGCGGCCTGCGCCAGGGCGGGATCGCGGAAAGCGGCAAAGCCGCCGTCAGCCCCGAAGCAGCGGGTGAAGCTGCCGATGACGACATCGACGCGGTCGAGGCAGTTCTGCAGTTCCAGAACGCCACCCCCGTTCGGGGCCATGGTGCCGAAATCCTGCGCGACATCGACGATCAGCGTCGCCCCGTGAAGGCGGGCCAGATCGGCCAGTCCCGCCAGGTCAGCGATGCGCGCGCCGTGGGCGGACACGGCGGGAACGGCAATCGCCTGACGCCCGCGACCGGGTTGCCGGGACAGGCGCTGGAGGCGGCGTTCCACCGCGTCGAGCGAACCGGAAGGAAAGCGGTGCAGGTTGGCGCGGGTGGCCAAAACAGTCTCTAACATGGCTGAATCGGCACCTGCATCGATCAGCACTTCATCGCCGGGCTGCAGGAGGCTGGCCAGGGTGGCGCGGACTGCGTCGGTCGCCGAGGCGAAGGTCAGGGCGGCGGGCTGGGACAGGATTTCGGCGATGCGGTGTTCCAGGGCGCGGGCGGCGGCACCGGCTGGACCAGCGGCCCCCTGCGCAGGTAGAAATGACAGGCCAAGGGCGTTCTGGCTGACAAAATCGAGCCCGGCGCGAAGTGTCTCTCGCTCTCGGGACCGGCTGGCGGGGAGCAGGCCGTCCGACAGAAGCCGAGTGAGACCTTCGTTAGCATCGACATCGGAACGGCCAAGAACGGAAAGTGCGGGTCTGGTCATGGTGTGGCCTTTCGCAGGGTCCGGGGTCCTGCCGGGCCATGTCTGGCCGCGGCTTGTGTCTGACCCTGCGATCAGGGGGGAAAAATGGCCGTTAATTCCCCGTGAAACGCCCAAACCTTCAGGAATCCGCGGGCCCGGCCCAGCCTTGACGCCGCGAATCACGACCGGAACGGGCTGTGCGCAGCCGCGCATTTCACGCGATTTCACGAGTTTCTAGCGCTGGACCGGCCCGGCCCCCGGCGATTGACGCAAATTTCACGCGGGCTGTCCGAATCTGCCGGAAGACGACAAACGCAGGGACATGCGAGGCGATAGGGATGTTCATCCGGCTGATGGGACAATTTCAGGTACAGGACGCAACGCGGCGGGACTTCACCCCCCGCAGTGCCAAGGCACGGGCGATCCTGGCATTGCTGTGCCAGACCCCGGGTCATTGCCGCCCGCGGCGCTGGCTGGAGGCGCGGCTTTGGTCGGATCGCGGGGCGGAACAGGCTTCGGGCAGTTTGCGGCAGGCGCTGACTGAGCTGCGCAAGACGCTTGGCCCCCTGGCCGACCACCTGCACAGCGACCGGGACCAGGTGATGCTGAAGGACTTCGTCACCGATCTGGACGAGGACCCCGAAGCGGCGCGGCGGGCGCTGATCCATGGCCGTGAGTTCCTGGAGGGCATCGACATCCTGGATGCGGCCTTCCGCGAATGGCTGACCGATGAGCGGCAGCGGCTGGCGCAACGGTTTGGTCAGGGGGACGAGGCGCAACGAGCCCAGCCCTTCACGCTGCGGCTGGGCGCCCTGCCGGAAGGAATGGAAGCGGGGATGGCGCGCGAGCTCGCCGGGGCGATTGCCCGTTTGGCGGCGGAATATCTGTTGCGCTCGGCCGGGACGCCGATGCCAGAGGGGTTGGACCTGCAAATCGAGGGTGCCTGGAGCGAGGATCGCGCGCATCTGAAGCTGCGGCTGGTGGCGCAGTCGGGCCAGAAGACGATCTGGACCCAACGGCTGATCGCCCATCGCTCGGTCCAGGGGGAAGATGCCACGGGCGCGGTCCCCACGCTGGTGTTCGAGACAAGCGACACGCCGATCATGTAGGCTTGCGGCCGGGCCCGGAACCGGGTCGGGACAGGCAGGCAAGAGGCCCAGAATTGACGCGATACTTCCGCGATTATCCTGCGCAAAGCGGCGACAGGATGCTGATCAAGATGGAGCATTACCTGGAGCTGTATGACGAGATCCTGGCCGGATGGCAGGGCCGCGACGTGTCGTTCCTGGAGATCGGGATCTACAAGGGGGGCTCGCTGCCGATGTGGCAAGGGTTCCTGGGGGCGGGCTCACGCCTGGTGTTCTGCGACATCGACCCGGCCTGCCGGGACCTGGCCTTGCCGGGGACGACGGTCGAGATCGGCGATCAGGCGGACCCGGTGTTTCTGGAGCGGCTAGGCCAGGCCTATGGGCCGTTCGAGCTGATCGTCGATGACGGCGGGCACAAGATGCACCAGCAGATCACCAGTTTCCGGCATCTGTGGCCGCGCCTGAAGGATCGGGGGCTGTATATCGTCGAAGATGTCCACACCAGTTACTGGCCGGGTTTCGGCGGGGGCCTGCGCGAACCGGCAAGCTTCATCGAATTCGCCAAGGACCTGATCGACCAGATGCACTCCTGGTACACCGAGGACGACGCCGGGTTTCCGCTGCACCCTTTGGCGCGGGAGATCGGTGGCATCCGGTTCTTTGACAGCATGGTGGTGATCGAAAAGCGGGTGAAGGAGCCTCCGGTCTCGATCAGTGTCCAGAACGGTCAGGTGGGCCGGTCGCGTCGCATTCTGGAGGTCCGGGGGCGGCGGTCGATCTTTTAGGGCAGGACCCCAGAGACCAGTCGTCGCAGCGCGGCATGCCACGGCCCGGGCAGGTCGCCCCGTTCGATGGCCAGCGCGGCGCGGTCGTAGGCGGCGGAAAGAAGGGCCGCCGTAGGCCCTGGCTCTGCCATGCCGACCGCGCGCAGACCCTCTTCCAGAGTGCGGCCGCCAGTGGTGGCGTCAATGTCGGCAAGGATGTCCGGGGACAAGACAGCTGGGGCCTCTACCAGCATCAGGCGCGCGCGGCCTGGCTGGCGCATGGCTGCCAGGAAGGCCTCGCCGCCCTGGATCAGGGCTTCGGCTGGCGTCAGGCCGGGGGAGCCGCTTGATTCGATCAGAGTGGCGACGGCTTCAGCCTCGGCGCGGATGACGGTGGCGAAGAGCGCCTCTTTGTCGGCGAAGTGGTGGTAAAGCGCGCCGCGCGTGACCCCGGCAGCGGCGACGATTTCGGGGGTGCCGGTGGCGGCGAAGCCCTTGTCGACGAACAGTTTCCTGCCTGCCGCGATCAAGGCGGCGCGCATGGTGTCGCTGCGGTCTTTCTGGGAGCGGCGGGTGGCTTCTTGCATACATACAGCCTGTATGTTATTTACGTACACAGTGTATCGAACTTTGCAGGAAAGGAAAATCCATGAAGGTGACGAGCTACTATCCCGTGCTTCTTTCGTCGGACGTGGCGCAGGCGGCGGAGTTCTACATCCGGCATTTCCGGTTCCAGCCGCTGTATCAGGCGGATTGGTATGTGCATCTTCAGTCGGTCGAGGACACGTCGGTGAATCTGGGGCTGGTGACGAAGGACCATGAGACGATCCCCAAGGAGGGGCGCGGCAAGACAGGCGCGATGCTGTTGAACTTCGAGATCGAGGATGTGGATGCGCAGCATGAGCGGCTTCGGGCCGAGGGTGTACAGATCGCACTGGGCCTGCGGGATGAGGTGTTCGGGCAACGACACTTCATCGTCCAAGGACCGGATGGCGTGCTGATCGACCTGATCCGACCGATTGCTCCCGATGCCGAGAACGCCGCGCTCTATGTGACCGAGGCCCTGCCGAGCTGAGCCTGATCTTGCATCGCGGGGCCTTCGCCATTAGCAGGGAAGCCGATTTGCAGGAGACCAGCGATGGACGGGATCGACACGCTCAAGGCCAAGTATCTGGCGGCGGTGGCCGGTGCGGCGGATGAGGCCGGGCTGGAAGAGGTCCGCGTGGGTGCGCTGGGCAAGAAGGGTGAGATCTCGGGCCTGATGGCGGGTCTGGGGAAGATGGACCCCGAAGCGCGGAAGGCGGCGGGGGCTTCGCTGAACGCGCTGAAGGATGAGATCGATGCGGCCCTGCGGGCGCGGAAGGTGGCTCTGTCGGATGCGGCGCTGGATGAGCGGCTGAAGTCGGAATGGCTGGATGTGACTTTGCCGGGCCGGCCTCGGCCCCGCGGGACGGTGCATCCGGTGTCTCAGGTCATGGAAGAGCTGACGGCGATCTTTGCCGACATGGGGTTTTCCGTGGCCGAGGGGCCGCAGGTGGAATCCGACTGGTACAACTTCGACGCATTGAACATCCCGCCGGAGCATCCCGCGCGGCAGGAGCATGACACGTTCTTCATGGCGCGGGCCGAGGGGGACAACCGGCCTCCGCATGTGCTGCGGACACATACCTCGCCGGTGCAGATCCGGGCGATGATGGCGCAGGGGGCTCCGATCCGGGTGATCGCTCCGGGGCGCGTGTACCGGATGGACATGGACCAGACGCATACGCCGATGTTCCACCAGGTCGAGGGGCTCGCGATTGACCGGTCGATTTCGATGGCGAACCTGAAGTGGTGCCTGGAGGAGTTCTGCCGGGCCTTCTTCGAGGTGGACAAGGTGGAGCTGCGGTTCCGCGCCAGCCATTTCCCGTTCACAGAGCCATCGGCGGAGGTCGACATCCGCTATTCCAACGTCGGCGGCCAGCTGAAGATCGGCGAAGGCGACAAGTGGATGGAGATCCTTGGCTCGGGCATGGTGCATCCGAAGGTGCTGCAGGCTGCGGGGGTTGATCCCTCGCAGTGGCAGGGCTTTGCGTTTGGCATGGGCATCGACCGGATCGCGATGCTGAAATACGGCATCCCGGATTTGCGCGCGTTCTTCGAGGCGGACCTGCGCTGGCTGCGGCACTATGGGTTCAGCGCGCTGGACGTGCCGGACCTGGCGGGGGGGTTGAGTGCCTGAAGTTGCGTGGTACGAAGTTCCACTGCTCTTGGGCTTCAGCGCGGCCCAAATTTGGGCTTTTGTCTCCCCGATAATTGCCGGGGCAGTGGGCGCTTGGCTTACTCGCTGGTATCGGAAACGAGATGATCGGGAGGCTAGAAGGCGCGAGTATGTCGCTGGAAAGCTTCAGGAAGCATATCTTTCGGTTTGTGACGCGCTCGAGTACCCCGGTATGGACGCCAAGGAGGCTTTCGACCGAAAACTTAAGCTTGAGAAGGCATTCAACACGATAGACCTCTATGCTGATAGCGCGACGCGCTTGAAGGCTAGAGAGATTGCAGAAGCTTTCGCGCGAGGAGAGACGTGGATCACGTACGAGCCGCTCCTTACAGCATTGCGAGATAGGTTTCGGGAGAGCATGGGACTTGAGCACCTCTCTGATCCTGTTCGGACCTTGAAGTTTGGAATGGTGAAAGCAGTCGAGAACCAGGGAGTGTCTTCTGCAGGTCAAGCAAAGCCTGAGCAGCCGGAGCGCTCGTGAATGGACGATCCGGACCTTTCCGCTCGAAAGCACCTTGCCGCCAATGACCCGGCCTTTCCGGCGCGGCGGGAGGAGGCCTGGGGGCGGATCGTTGCGGCGCTGGACGGGGTGCTTGGGCCGGCGGGGTTTGTGCTGAGCCGGACGACCTGGAACAAGGTGACGGCGGCGGGGAAGTCGGCAGTGCATCTGCAGCGGGACCGCTATGGCTGGGATGTGCGGATCGTGCTGCGGTTCGTGACACCGTCAGGCGAGGTGCCGGATCATCCGGACTGGCCGGGCGGCGAGGATGTGACTTTGGCTGATTTCTTCGAGCAGCCGGTGAAGGACCCGGGGACGCTGGCCTTCATCGACGTGCTGGAGACGCCGGAGTGCCTGGATCAGGCGGTGGAAATCCTGCAGGAGCAGGTGCTGCCGTGGTTCGACGCACTGCATTTTCCGCAAGGTTAGAGACGAATCCGGCGCGCGGCGGCCTGGCCGGCCCAGCGGCCCGTGGCCCAGGAGGCGGTGAGGAGATAGCCGCCCGTTGGGGCCTCCCAATCCAGCATTTCCCCGGCGGCGAAGATTCCCGGGAGCGCTTTCAGTTCCAGGTCGGGGGTGAGGGCGTCCCAGGCGATGCCTCCGGCAACGCTGATGGCTTCGTCCAAGGGGCGCGGGCCTTGCAGGGGGATGGGCAGGTGCTTGAGATGGCCAAAGGGGTCTTTGCGGGCGAATTCCATCACCAGGGCGGTCTGGGTGCGGTCAAGGCCGAGTTTGCGGAGTTTGTTGGTGGCGCTGTCGCCGGGCTTCATTTTCGACAGGCGGCGGGTGATTTCCTCGGCGCTCAGGTTGGGGAGGAGGTCGAGGACGAGTGTATATGCGTCGCGTAGATACTTGTATATACTGTAGATGCCGCCGCCTTCTAAGCCTTTGGCCGATATGATGAATTCTCCGCGTTCGCGGTGCGGGCCTGCGATCAGCGCGACGCCTTTCACGGGTTGGCCAAAGAACGGTGTCATGTGCTGGGACCAGTCGACGCGGAAGCCCATGTTGGCGGGTTGCCAGTCGGTGATCTGGACGCCCTTCTCGCGCAGCCACGGGACCCAGGCGCCGTCAGAGCCGAGGCGGGACCAGCTTGCCCCTCCCAAGGCCAGGATGGTGGCTTTGGGGCTGAGGGTTTGCGGGCCGTTGGGGGTGTCGAAGGTCAGGGCGGGGCCGTCAAAGCCGGTCCAGCGCCAGCGGGTGCGGATTTCGACGCCTTGGGAGGTCAGGCGGTTGAGCCAGGCTCGCAGCAGGGGGGAGGCCTTCATCGCCACGGGGAAGACGCGGCCGGACGAGCCTGTATATACGTCTTGGCCAAGGGCGCGGCACCAGTCTTGCACTTGCTCCGGGCCAAATTCCTTCAGGATTGGAAGGAGTTGCGGGGCATCGTAGCGGGAGACGAAGGTTTCCCATCCCTCGTCCTTTGTGACGTTCAGGCCGGATTTCCCGGCCATCAGGAATTTGCGGGCGACGGTGGGTTTGGCTTCGACAACAAGGGTTTGCACGCCTGCCTTCGCCAGTTCCTCGGCGGCCATCAGGCCTGCGGGGCCGGCGCCGATGACGAGGGCGTCAGGCCCCGGCATTGCGCAGTTCGACGACGCGGTGGGGGTATGGCATCTCGATCCCAGCCTCTTTCAGCGCGTTCCAGATCGCGAAGAGGACGGGGGAGCCGTACTTGTTCTTGCCGTCGTCTATGCCTGCCACCCAATACTCGACCGCGAAGTCGACGGAGGATTCGCCGAAGCCGCGTAGTTCGCAGTCGGGACCGTCGGGGGACTGCAGGACGAAGGGGAGTTTGGATACAGCGCTTTCGATTATATCGGGCACGATGTTTATGTCGGTCTCGTAAGACACTGAAAACAAAGCCTCATACCGGTTGGCGCTGCCCTGGTCGGAGTAGTTGACGACGCGGGACGTGATGAAATGCTCATTCGGGACGACGATCCATTTGCCGTCGAAGGTTTCCAGAATGCAGGCGCGGGCGGTCATCTTGACGATGGTGCCCTTCTCGCCCCCGTCGAGTTCGACGTAGTCTCCGACGGTGGTCTGGCCTTCGAGTAGCAGGATGATGCCGGAGACGAAGTTGGCGGCGATCTGTTGCAACCCGAGGCCGATGCCGACGCCCAGCGCACCGCCGAGAACGGCGACTGCGGTGAGGTCGATGCCCATGATGGACATGAGGAGGAGGAAGGCCGCTCCGAAGATGGCGACCTCGGAGGCCTTGATCGCAAGCTCTCGGGTCGCGGGGCGGAGGTCGGGTTGGGCCTTGATGTAGCCGGCGGACTGGCGGTTGGACCAGCCGCCGAGCCAGAAGAGGAGGGAGCCCGCGATCAGGCCACGGATCAGGGCCAGGGCGGTGAACTGGATGTTGCCGAGGTTGACCTGGGCGGCGTCGAGCCTTGTGGTTACGTCATCGAGGACCCCGAGCGCGTGCAGCGCCATGACGGGGAGAAGGACGTAGCGGCCCATCAGCTTCAGGAAGCCGGGGGGCAGGACCTGGCGGACAAGGGCGAGCGCGGCGAGGAAGAGGAAGACGCGTTTGCCGAAGGCGATGACTTCTCCGCTGCCGAAGGTGGCGCGGGTCAGGCCTTCCCCGGCGGCGGTGAGGGCGTAGGCGAGGAGGGGGAGGAGGAGCGGCAGGAAGAGGAGCGCGAAGCGGCGGAGGCGGGCGATGATGTGGGTCGCCTCGGGCTTGGGGGTGAGGGTCTTTTCCAGCGTAGGCGTCAGGCGGCGGGCGAGAAGGCTGGCCAGTATATACGCGGCAATCAGGAGGCCGAACTGCATCAAGGCGGCGGGGGAGCTAAGCCAGCCGATTGCGGTATCGGTTGCCTGTTGCAGCCAGTCCTGGACCCGATCCACAGCCTACCTCCGGTTATGGGCGATGCGCCCGATGGTGTTCAGCAGGATCTGCGCGGCGAGGATCGCGGTGGTGCCGGTGTGGTCGTAGTCCGGGGCAACCTCGACCAGGTCGATGCCGATGATGTTTCCCTGTTTGGTCAATCCGTCAATCAGTTCAAGGACTTCGTAGTAGAGGAAGCCTCCGTGCGAGGGGGTGCCGGTGCCGGGGGCAATGGAGGGGTCGAAGCCGTCGATGTCGATGGTCAGGTAGTAGTCGACGCCCTTGGGGATGCGGGCGAGGGTCGCCTCGACCCCCAGCTTGCGGATCTGGCGGACGGAGAGGATGTCGTCGCCCATCTTCCGCGCGGCCTCATACCCATCCTTGGCGGTGGAGGAGACGTTGCGGATGCCAAGCGCGGTGATGCCCTTGACGTGGTCCTGTTCGGCGGCGCGGCGCATGGGGTTGCCGTGGCCGTGGCGGACGCCGTGGCGGACATCGACGAAATCGAGGTGCGCGTCGATCTGGACGATGTGCAGCGGGCGGCCCGCGAAGGCGCGGATGCAGGGGATGTTGATGGAGTGGTCGCCGCCTAGCACCACGGGGACGGCGCCGGCGGCGAGGATAGCGCGGACGCCGGTTTCGATGTTGGCGTGGGAGGTTTCGGTGTCGGTGTGGACGATGTCGGCGTCGCCGATGTCGAGGATGCGGACGCCTTCGAGGTAAGTGACGTCGTCTTCGTGGTCATAGGCCCCGGCGTGGCCGAAGGAGAAGAGGGTGGAGGCCTCGCGGATGCCACGGGGGCCGAAGCGGGCTCCGGCGCGGAATTGGGTGCCGAAGTCGAAGGGCGCGCCGAGGATGGCGAAGTCGGCGTCGATGTTCGACCAGTCGGGCTGGTAGGGGTTCTTGCCGAAGGTCGAGATGCCGACGAAGGGCAGGTTCAGGCGGCCGGTTTCGTAGGCGTTCGTCATGGCGTTTCCCAGTTGGTCATGCGTTTCAGGGCGGCAACATGCCCCGGATCGGCGGCGAGCGCATGTTCGGCCAGCGACATGGCGGTGTCGATAAGTGTGTGGGCCTCGCAGATGCGGTCGATGAGGCCCCAGGAAAGGGCGGTGTCGGCGTCGATCTTCTGGCCTGCGAGCAGGATCATCCTGGCGCGCGCTGGGCCGATCAGGGCGGCGAGGCGGCCGGGGTCCGAAGGTTGCGGGCGGTAGCCGAGGCGCATGACCGGGTAGAAGAAATTGGCCGTGGGGACGGCGATGCGGAGGTCGCAGGCGAGGGCTGCTCCCATGGCTCCACCAGCGAGGGTGCCGTTCAGGGCGGCGATGGAGAGGCCGGGGAAGGCGGCGATGGCGCCAGAGGCGGCTTCCCAGGCGGGGGAGAGGCCGAGGCCCGCCTTCATGCCGTCGAGGTCGGCCCCGGCGGAGAAGACCTTGCCCTCTCCGGTCAGGATCAGGACCTTGGCGGTGGTTTGGGTGACGGCCGCGGCAAGCGATTCCAGCATGGCTTCGGTCAGGGCGTTGGCCTTGTCGGGCCGGGCCAGCGTGATCGTGCAGCAGTCTCCGGTGTGTTCGACCCGTATCATGCGGTCCCCGTCCGTGTTTCCCAACCTGCGTCAGCGAAGCCCTTGACGCTGTCAGGACGAGATAGAAAGGTTGCGGGCAGCGATTTCAACCCGAAAGGCATATGCGATGACCCGTCAGCTTACCTGTTCCTCGGCGCTTGCACTGGTGTTCCTTGCCACTTCCGCCGGCGCCGAGGTGACCCCGCAAGAGGTCTGGGCGAGCTGGCAGGCGATGATGACCTCGGCCGGGCAGGAAATGACGGTCGGGAACACGGCTGACAGCGGCAGTGCGGTTGAGGTGACGGATGTGGTCGTCGCCTACAAGGACCAGATGGGGGGCAGCACCTCGGTCACGTTTGACAAGCTGGTGTTCACCGACAATGGCGACGGGACGGTCACGGTGACGATGCCGGACAGCTATCCGCTGGAGATGGCCTTCCCGGCGCAGGAGGACGGGCCGGGGTCGCTGAAGCTGACGATAAGCCAGCCGGGGGCGAAGGTGATTGCCGGGGGCAGTGCGACCGAGACGAGCTATGACTTCAGCGCGCCTCAGATGGCCATGACGCTGGACGAGGTCACGGACGAGACGGGGAAGGTGCTGGACACCACGGGCGACCTGGCGATGACCGAGGTGACCGGCAGCTACAAGATGACCAAGACGGGCGGGACGCTGGGGCTCGATACCAGTTTTGCGGCGAAGTCGGCGGTGCTGAACCTGTCGGGCGGAGCGGACGATGGTGGCGGGACGGGGGTGGTCAAGGTCAGCTTTGCCGACCTGGCCGGGGTGACGAAGGGCAACTTCCTGCCGGCCGAGATGATGGCGAACATGGCGGCGGCGCTGAATGCGGGCTTCACCATGGACAGCTCCATGACCTTCGGCGCGATGTCGGTGGATGCCGATATCACCGAAGCGAGCGGGCCCACCAAGATCGTGATGACGGCCACGGGTGGCGGGTTCAACGTGGCGATGGACAAGGTGCGGCTGGATTACGGTACGTCGCTGAACGGCGGCAAGCTGGTGATGTCGGGGGCCGAGATCCCGTTCCCGCAGGTCGAGGTCGCCTTTGCCGAAAGCGGGTTCAACGTGCTGATGCCGGTGACCAAGTCCGACACGCCGCAGGACTTCCGCTTCCTGACCAAGCTGGTGGATTTCACCGTGTCGGAAGACGTCTGGGGCCTGTTCGATCCGGCGGGATCGCTGTCGCGGGAACCGGCGAGTGTGATCGTCGACCTGAAGGGCACGGGGCTCTGGACGCAGGACATCATGGACCCCGAAGCGCAGATGGACGGGATGGAACCTCCGGGAGAGCTGCATACCCTGGTCCTGACGCAGGTGCTGGCCAAGGCGGCGGGGGCCGAGGTCTTGGCGGCCGGTGGGCTGACCTTTGACAACACGGACCTGGCGACCTTTGGCGGGATGCCCCGGCCGGACGGCAAGATCACCGTGAATATCAAGGGCGTGAACCAGCTGGTCGACAACCTGATCGCGCTGGGCATTCTGACCGAGGACGACGCGATGGGCTTCCGCATGGGCTTGGGGATGTTCGCGCGGCCGGGGGCCGGACCGGATGAGCTGGTCTCGGAGGTCGAGTTCAGGGATGGCGGGATGTTCGCGAACGGGATGCAGCTGCAATAAGGCGGCCTTGCACCCGGCGGCGGGCGGGACTACCTCCTGCACCTGAGCAGAGGAAAAGCCATGACCCGCAGCCTGTCCGACCTGAGCCACGCCCTTCTGGATGCCGCGCGCAAGGCGGGGGCGGACAGTGCCGATGCGCTGGCGGTGCAGGGGACGGCGGTTTCGATCGAGATCCGCAAGGGTGCGCTGGAGACGGCAGAGCGGTCGGAAAACGTGGAGATCGGGCTGCGCGTGCTGATCGGGCGGCGGCAGGCCTGCGTGTCGGCCTCGGACACCTCGGACGCGACGATTGTGGCGCTGGCCGAGCGGGCCGTGGCGATGGCGCGCGAGGCGCCGGAGGATGCCACGGCGGGGCTGGCGGAGGCGTCGGAGCTGGCGTCTGTTTGGGATGTCGGGGCCTTGGACCTGGCCGATCCGGCTGGCGAACCGGGGGCGGCGGTGCTGGAGGCCTCGGCCCGCGCGGTGGAGGCGGCGGCGCTGGAGACCAAGGGGATCACCCAGGTGGAGGCGGCGGCGAGCTACAGTCAGCGGGCGCTGCACATGGCGGCGACGAACGGGTTTTCGGGCGGGTATGGGCGGACCTCGACCAGCCTGTCGGCGGTTGCGTTCACGGGTTCCGGCACGGAGATGCAGCGGGACTATGCGGGCGAGGGGCGTATATACGCGTCCGACATGCCCTCGGCCGAGGAGATCGGGCGGCTTGCGGCAGAGCGGACGCTGCAGCGCGTGGGATCGGTGAAGCCGAAGACCGGGACCTATCCGGTGGTCTATGACGAACGGGTGGCGGCGTCGCTGGTTGGGCATCTGCTCTCGGCAATCAACGGGACGTCGATTGCGCGGGGGTCAAGCTGGGCGCGGGATCTGCTGGGCAAGCAGGTGCTGCCCAAGGGCCTCTCGCTGGTCGAGGACCCGCATCGGGTGCGGATCGGGTCCTCACGGCCCTTCGATGGGGAGGGGCTGGCGACCCGGCGGCGCGAGATCGTGGCGGATGGGGTGCTGACCGGCTGGGTGCTGGACCTGGCGACGGGGCGGAAGCTGGGGATGGCTTCGACGGCGAATGCGATGCGGGGGACGAGTGCTCCGCCGTCGCCGTCGACAACGAATATTGATCTGACGCAAGGGGTTATCGGGCGTGAGGACCTGTTGAAGCAGATGGGGACGGGGCTCTTGGTGACCTCGATGATCGGGTCGACGATCAACCCGACGACAGGGGATTATTCGCGCGGGGCTTCTGGCTTCTGGGTGGAGAACGGGCAACTGGCCTATCCGGTGCATGAGTGCACGATTGCGGGGAACCTGCGCGACATGCTGTTGCGGATCGTCCCGGCGAATGATGCTCGCCAGCATCTGTCGACGCGGGTGCCGTCGATCCTGGTGGACGGGATGACCCTTGCCGGCGCGTGACCTGGCGCTTTTGACCGAGGCCGCGCGCGAGGCGGGGCGGATCGCGCTGCGGTTCTGGCGGCGGGATCCGAAGGTCTGGGACAAGGGCGGCGAGCATGGGCCGGTATCCGAGGCGGACCTCGCGGTCAACGACATGCTGAAGGCGAAGCTTCTGGGCGCGCGGCCGGACTATGGCTGGCTGTCGGAGGAGACGCCGGACAACGTGGACCGGCTGGCTGTAGATACGGTCTTCATCGTGGACCCGATTGATGGCACGCGCGCTTTTATCGCGGGCGAGGAAACCTGGGCGCATTCACTGGCGGTGGCGCACAAGGGGCGCGTGACGGCAGGGGTCGTCTATCTACCGGCGATTGATCGTATATACACGGCCTCCGAGACTTCGGCCCCGATGCTGGACGGTCAGGTCATCCGGGCCAGTGGGCGGGACCGGCTGGTCGGGGCCAACATCCTGACCACAAAGGCCAATCTCGTGCCGGAGAAATGGCCGGGTGGGTTGCCGGAGATCGTCCGCAATTTCCGCGCCTCGCTGGCCTACCGGATGTGCCTGGCGGCGGAGGGTCGGTTCGACGGGATGCTGACCCTGCGCGACGCCTGGGAGTGGGACATCGCGGCGGGGGCACTGATCGCCGAGCGGGCCGGGGCTGTGGTGACGGACCAGACGGGGGCGGCGCTGCGGTTCAACAGCCCAGGCGCTCAGGCTAAGGGCGTGCTGGCGCTGCCGCCGGGTCCCCATGCCGAGGCTTTGGCTCGGCTACGGGGTTAGGCCTATACAGGCCGCCCGATCTGGGATAGGTGCGCCCCACGGTCGAGATTCCTACGACTGCGGGCGAGGAGGCCCGCGACCCGAAGGGACAGGGGCCGTTTGGCTTTGATGGGCGAATAGCTGCGCCCCCTTTGGAAAAACATCGATGACGATTGAACACGTGGCCGCGCCGCTGGCGCAGGCTTTGGCTCTCAAGGGCTATGAAGCGCTGACTTCGGTGCAGGACGCCGTGCTAGCGGAGGGTGTCGCGGGGCGCGACCTGCTGGTTTCGGCGCAGACCGGGTCGGGCAAAACGGTGGCCTTCGGGTTGGCCATCGCGCCCGAGGTGTTGGGCGGGCAGGACGTGCTTTTGTTCGCCGACAAGCCGATTGCTCTGGCCATTGCGCCGACGCGTGAGCTGGCGCTGCAGGTCGCGCGGGAGCTGGAGTGGCTGTACGCGGGCGCTCAGGCCAAGCTGGCCACCTGTGTGGGCGGGATGGACTACCGGACCGAACGCCGGGCGCTGGAACGGGGCGCCCATATCGTCGTGGGGACCCCGGGGCGGTTGCGCGACCATATCGAGCGGGGGTCCTTGGACCTGTCGGGCCTCCGCGCGGTGGTGCTGGACGAAGCGGATGAGATGCTGGACCTGGGCTTCGCCGAGGACCTGGAGTTCATCCTGGCGGCGGCGCCTGAGGATCGGCGGACGCTGATGTTCTCGGCCACCGTTCCGAAGGAAATCGAGAAGCTGGCCGGTGAGTTCCAGAAGGACGCGCTGCGGATCGTCGCGCAGGGCGAGGCGAAGCAGCACGTCGACATTGAATACAAGGCTTTCTCGGTGGCGGTGCGGGACCGGGAGCATGCGATTTTCAACGTGCTTCGGTACTACGACGCGCGGACGGCCATCGTCTTCTGCAAGACGCGGGTGAACGTGAACCACCTGCTGGCGCGGATGGGGAACCGGGGGTTCCAGGTCGTCGCGCTGTCGGGCGAGCTGTCGCAGCAGGAGCGGACGCACGCGCTGCAGGCGCTGCGGGACGGGCGGGCGCGGGTCTGCATCGCCACCGACGTTGCCGCGCGGGGCATCGACCTGCCGGGGTTGGAGCTGGTGATCCATGCCGATCTGCCGTCGAATTCGGAAACTCTGCTGCACCGGTCGGGCCGGACCGGTCGCGCGGGGAAGAAGGGCGTTTCGGCGCTGATCGTGACTCCGGCGGAGTTCAAGAAGGCGCAGCGGCTGTTGTCGGGCGCGAAGGTCACCGCCGAATGGGGCTCGGCCCCTGGTGCGGATGACGTGCAGGCGAAGGATGACCTGCGGATTCTGGAGCATCCGGCGCTGACGGCCCCCTTGGGGGAAGAGGCCGGGATTGCTGGCGAATTGCTGGAGCAGTTCGGACCCGAGGCACTGGCGGCGGCTTTCGTGCGGTTGTGGCGCGAGGGGCGGTCGGCGCCCGAGGTGCTTTCGACTGACAATCCGATGCCTGCGCCCTCGGCCCCGCGGGAACGGGGGGAGTTCGGGCCTTCGGTCTGGTTCCGGATCAATGTGGGCCGGGCGGGTCGGGCCGAGGCGCGGTGGCTGTTGCCGAAGATCTGCGATGCGGGGTCGATTGCGAAGGATTCCATCGGCGCGATCCGGGTGCGCGAGGAGGAGACCTTCGTCCAGATTGCCGAGGGTGTGGCGGACAAGTTCCGGACGCAGATCGACCTCGACAAGGGTCTGCTGATGGAGCGGATCGAGGGCGAGCCGGATTTCGACCGTCCGCGTTTCGACAAGCCGAAGTTCGAGCGACCGGCGCGTCCGGAACGGGCCGAGCGCACCGAGCGTCCTGCCCGGGCAGAGAAACCGGCCTACACGCCGAAGCCGCCGCGTGTGGTCGAAGAGGAGGGCGAGGCCGAGGCTCCGCGGGCGGAGTACACGCCGAAGCCGAAGTATGAGCCGCGTCCGCGGGTGACCCCGTCCGAGGCGCGGCCGGAGCGGAGTGAGCGCCCGGCGCGGAAGCCCTACGAAGAGCGTGCGCCGCGTGCCGAGACGACCGAAGAGGCTCCGCGCAAACCGCGCTGGTCGCCCGACCAGAAGGCGGCCCCGCGCTCGGCCGGGTTCAAGAGCCACGGCGGGTCGGCGGATCGTCCGGGACGGGCTGCGGGTTACAAGAGCCATGCCAGCGAGGGAGGCGGCTACAAGGGCAAACCGGAAAACTACCCTCCGCGTGGGGAAGGTGCTGCCCCGGCGGAAGGCGAGCGTCCGGCGCGCAAGCCCTATGCCAGCAAGACCGAAGGCTACAAGCCGCGCGGCGAATACGCTCCGCGCGCGGAGGGGGACCGTCCGGCACGGAAGCCCTATGCGGGGAAATCCGAAGGCTACAAGCCGAGGGGGGAGTACAAGCCGCGCGAGGACGGAGATCGTCCGAAAAAGCCCTATGCGCCGAAGGGCGAGGGGTTCCGGCCCCGGGAAGATGGCGACCGCCCGAAGAAGACCTACGCGCCCAAGGGCGATGACGCGCGGCCTTATGTGAAGCGCGACGGGGCTGTCAAGCCGGGCGGCAAGAGCTTCGGGACCAAGAAGCCGTTCGATCGCGCGGGTGGTTCGGACCGTCCGGCGAAGCCCAAGGCAGATGCGCGGGATACGTCCAAGCGGTTCGTGCCGCCGAAAGGGCCGAAGCGCTAACCGCAAGCAGGCCGGGAAACAACAAGGCCGCCGGACCCACAGGGACCGGCGGCCTTTGTTTTGGAAGAATGGTGCCGGTGAAGGGACTCGAACCCCCGACCCCATCATTACGAATGACGTGCTCTACCAGCTGAGCTACACCGGCATTCTTCCGTGGGCGGGCTATTAGCATCGCCCATCCGCAGTGTGTAGCCCTAATTTGCGCGGCGGGCGATCTCGTCCAGGGGGAGCTGGGGGACCTCGGGTTCGGGCTCCGGTTCCGGCTGCGGCCGGGCCTCCATCAGGGGCAGCAACTCGGCCAGGACGGGCGAGGCGGCGGCGGTGGCGGGTGGGGTGGTCCAGGACAGGGTGTCGAAACTGCCGCAGTTGTCACAGACCGGCTGCCAGCTTTCGTGGATCGCGTGGCACTTGTCGCAAACCCATTGCGGACCGCGCGGGGCGGCGATGGCGCGTGCGATCAAATCGCGTACGATGGAATCTTCAGCCCCCTCGCCACGCGCAATTGCCGCCAGAATCGCCAATGAACGCTGGGTTGGAGCGCGGGTAGCGACATCGTCCAGCGCGCGGCGGGCACCCGGAAAGTCCTCGGTGGCCAGCAGAAGCTCGGCCAACAGCATCCGGCTTTCGTCGTTGTCGGGCCGGGCATTCGTCAGGGTGCGGAAGCGCTTCAGGCGGTCCTGCGGGGACTCATTCGGCTCGATCTCGGCGAAAGCGGCGGCGAGGTCGGGGTGGGGCAGGACTTCCCAGGCCTTCTTCAACACGCGGGTCGCGTTCTTCTTGTCGCCCTTGGCGATGTAGCCGCGGGCGGCCATGGCGGCGGCGGGGATCAGGTCGGGCGAAAGCTTGTTCGCCTCGATCGCGGCCTCGCGCGCCTCGATGCTGGCGTCGTCGTCCATCACGGTCCGGGCCTGCTGCAGCGCAAGGACCGCATCGCGGCGACGGTAGACGTCCTTGGGCAGGCTGCCGGCCCGCAGCTTGGCACCAAGGGTGGCACGGGCGCCGGACCAATCCCCCGCGTCCGACTGCAATTTCAGCAGGATGTCCTGGGTTTCGGCGTGCTTGGGGCGGAGTTCAAAGGCCTTTTCGGCAAGCTTCAGCGCCACTTCGCGGTCGCCCTCGGCGAGTTTCTGGTGCAGAAGGCCACGGACGCCGACAAAGCGGGTGGTGTCGTCCTGCAAAAGGGTCTTGTAGGCCTCGCTCGCGCGCTTGCGGTCACCGGCGGCTTCGGCGGCCTGGGCGACGAGGAGCGTGGTCAGTTCCGGTTTTCCGAGCAAACGCTCAGCTGTCTGCGCGCGGGTCAAGGCAAGGCGGGGTTCGCCGGACGCCAGGGCCATCAGACCCTCGGACAGGGCCTTGTAGCCCTTGCGTTCGCGGTTGCGGTCGAAATAGCGCGAGATCGCGGTTTCGTCGCCGTTCAGGAAGCGGAAGGTCGCGCCGAGGAGGCCGAGGACTTTCAGCAGCAGCCAGACCGCAATCACGGTCAGCAAGGCGAGGACGACGGCCTGAACCGGGCCGAGGGTGAATTCCCAGCCGGCGACCCGGACCTGCATCGTCTGACCGGTTTCCGACAGCATTCCGGCGGCCAGGGCCAGCGCGGCGATCAGGACGACGAAGAGGACGACCTTTGTCAGTGACCAGAGCATCATTCCCCCCGGGCAGCGGCAAGGGCTGCGGCGGCAGCGAGGTGGGTCTGGGCCTGGGCGATCCAGGGGTCAAGCGGGGGTTTCAGCGCGGGGTCCAACGTGTCGAGTTCGGACAGGGCGTCGGCGACGCGGCCCTCGGAGACGGCGAATTCGGCGCGGGACAGGATGGCATCGGGGGTGGTGCCTTCGCGTGGGGTGACAGAGCGCGCGCCAGTCTGCGCGGCAAGGAAGTCGACGAGGCGGTCGGTCCAGCCGTCCTCCTGGCTGATCTCACGCGAGAGGCGGAGGGCTTCGCGGGCGGAATCGGGGAAGGCGGCTTGCAGGCTGGCGAGAGTCGGTGCGCCGGTGGCGGCGAGGGGGTCAAGGGCGGTCGACAGCGCAGAGTCGGCCAGGGCCTGCAGTTCGGCGGTGAAGGGGCGGCCTTCGGTGACTGCGGCGGAGAGGGCGTCGAGCGCCTGGGCGCGGGCGGCGGCAGCGGCGGCCTGTTCGGCCTCTGCCGCGCGGTCGGTCGCGGCGGCCTCGGCGGCATCTAGGCGGGCAAGGGCGGCGTCGAGTTGTTGCTGCAGTTCGGGAGAGGTGGACGTGGTCGGCATCGCGGACAGGCGACGTTCGAGCTCGGCCAGCTTTGCGGTCAGGGCGGCGTTGGTGCCGGTGCCGTCGGCGGGCATCGCCTCGATGGCGGCCAGGCGGGCTGCGAGGTCGTCGAGGCGGGAGAGGTCGGGCGCTTCGGGGGTGGGGCGGGCCTCAAGGTCCGAAAGGCGCGCGGTGGTGGCGGAGAGGTTTCCGGTGATCTCGTCCAGCGCGACGGTCTGGCGGGATTCGAGGTCGGCAATCCGTGCCTCAAGCGCGGCGACCTCGGCTGAGGCATCGGGGGCGGAAAGGCCGAGCACGTTGAAATGTGCCAGAGCAAAGCCTGCGACGCCCGCCAGAGCGCCGCCCAGAAGCGGAGCGAAGAAACCCGATTGCCGCGGCGGCGGAGGTGGTGGTGCCGGGGGTGGCGGTGGTTCGGGAATAGGCTCGGGAGCGGCAGCGGGTTCGGGCGGCACGGGTTCGACAAACGGCTCCGGGGCGACCGATGCAGTCACGTCGGGTGCTTCCGATTCGGTGATGCCTGGCTGGGATCCCTTGCGTCTGGTCATGGTGCAGCTCTTTGTCATCCCCTGCCCCAACCTAAGCACTGGCGGTGCGGGGGTTCAAGGCAGAGGGCGATGGGCAAGCAAGCTTTCGACACTGTCGAGCATTGCAGCGCTGTCGGGGCGCGCCGCGACTGTCAGGGCGCTGTGGGGAATGGCGGCTGCAGCCTGGGCAACGGCGCTGCTCATCGCGACGAGCCGCAAGTCGGCGCGGGTGTCGGGGGGCATGGCGTCGCAGAAGATCAGGGCGCTGCGGGGCGAGAAGAGCGGCAGGATGATCGGGGTGGACCGGCGCAAAAGCTCAAGGGACTCGCCTGAAAAGGGTATCGGTTTCTGTAAATACACTTGTAAAGATAGTGTCGGAATATCGTTGGAATTCAAGTCTTTGGCGATGTCTCCTGATGTATCTACGCCGCGTATGTACAATAATCTACCATTCGGGCGGTCGTTCAGGATGGTGGCCAGGAGGTCCCTGGCGTTGCCGTCGGCGGACCGTGTCTCAAGTCCTGCCGCACGGGCTGCGGCGGCGGTGGAGCGGCCGACGCAATAGGCCAGCGGGGGCAGTCTGATCCCCAGCCGAAGCGCGCCTTCCACGCCATGCGCCGAGGTGAAGACGGCGGCGGCAAAGGGGCCCTCGGGGAGGGGGGGCGACAGATATTCGGGCGCCATCAGCGGTGCGATGACGGGGCGGACGCGCGGCCCGAGGCGCTGGGTCAGCTGGCGCGCGAAGGACTCGGCCTGGGCCTGGGGCCGGGTCAGCAGCACCGGGACGGGCTGGCGGGGATCGGGCAAAGCTGCGGATTGTCTCGCCATGCCCACGGTGTTACCTGCCGGGGACCCCTGACGCAACGGCGGGCCATGGACCGGACGCTTACCCTGCTTGGCATCGAGACGAGCTGCGATGACACCGCGGCTGCCGTGGTGCGCGCACCGGGGTCGGGGGCGCCAGAGATCCTGGCGTCGGAAGTGCTGGGCCAGACCGCGCTGCACGAGGCGTTCGGCGGCGTGGTGCCGGAAATCGCGGCCCGCGCCCATGCGGAACGGCTGGATGGCGTGGTCGAGGCGGCGCTGGAAAAGGCCGGATTGGGGCTGGACCGGATCGACGGGATTGCGGTGACGGCGGGGCCGGGGCTGATCGGAGGCGTGCTGTCCGGGGTGATGTTGGCGCGGGGGCTTGCGGCGGCGCGGAGCCTGCCGCTGGTGGCGGTGAACCACCTGGCGGGCCATGCGCTGACCCCGAGGCTGACCGATGGGACCGCCTTTCCCTACCTGATGCTATTGGTGTCGGGCGGGCATTGCCAGTTCCTGCTGGTCAAGGGTGCCGACAGGTTCCAGCGGCTGGGCGGCACGATCGACGATGCGCCGGGCGAGGCGTTCGACAAGACGGCCAAGCTTCTGGGCCTGCCGCAGCCTGGGGGGCCGTCGGTCGAGGCTGAGGCGGCGCTGGGCGATCCGATGCGGTTCCGGTTTCCACGGCCGCTGTTGGACCGCGAGGGCTGCGACATGTCCTTTTCGGGCCTCAAAACGGCCTTGTTGCGGGCGCGGGATGCGTTGGTGGCGGAACAGGGCGGAATCACCGTGCAGGACCGCCGCGATCTGTGTGCCGGGTTCCAGCTTGCGGTGGCCGAGGTGCTGGCGACCAAGACGGCGCGGGCGATCCAGGCGGTTGCGGATCAGCGACCCACTGCGCTGGCCGTGGCGGGGGGCGTTGCGGCAAACAAGGCCATTCGGGCCATGTTAGAGACTGTTTCGGCCCATGCGGGCCTGCCCTTCGTTGCGCCTCCGCTGCGGCTGTGCACCGACAATGCGGCGATGATCGCCTGGGCGGGGATCGAGCGGCTGCGGGCCGGGCTGGAAGCCTCGCCCGACTTCGTCGCCCGACCACGCTGGCCGCTGGACGAGGCTGCGCCGGCGCTGCTCGGGTCCGGCAAGAAGGGGGCCAAGGCATGATCGGCATCCTTGGCGCGGGGGCCTTCGGGACGGCGCTGGCGGTCACGCTTGGGCAGGCCGGACGGTCCGTGCGGCTCTGGGCGCGCGACGCCGAGGCGGTACGGCAGATGCAGGCAAGCCGCCGCAACGAAAAGGCGCTGCCGGGGATCGGGCTGCCGGAAACAGTCTCTATTCACGCCGAAATCGCTGATCTTGCCGGGTGCAAGGCGGTGCTGCTGACGGTTCCGATGCAGACGCTGGGGGGCGTGCTGGACCGCTTTCCGCAGCTTGGGACCGATCAGCCGCTGGTTGCCTGCTGCAAGGGGGTGGACCTGACCACGCTCCGCGGTCCCGTGGCGTTGATCCGGGACCGGCGGCCCGGGACGGCGGCTGCGATGCTGACCGGGCCGAGCTTTGCCGTGGACATCGCGAAGGGGCTGCCGACGGCGCTGACGCTGGCGGCGACGGGGGACGGGGCCTCGCTGCAGGACCTGTTGTCGACCCCGACCCTGCGCCTGTACCGGACGGACGACATCATTGGGGCGGAAGTGGGCGGCGCGCTGAAGAACGTGGTCGCCATCGCCGCTGGGGCGGTGATCGGCGCCGGGCTGGGCGACAGTGCCCGTGCGGCGTTGATGACGCGGGGCTATGCCGAGATGGTGCGGCTGGCCACGGCTGTGGGTGCCCGGCCCGAGACGCTGGCGGGACTGTCGGGCCTGGGAGATCTGGTGCTGACCTGCACCTCGACTCAATCGCGCAACTTCCGCTTTGGCGCGGCGCTGGGACAGGGGACCAGGTTTGACCCCAGCATCACCGTGGAAGGGGTTGCGACCGCCCGGGCCGTGCTGCAGCTGGCGGCGAGCCTTGGGGTGGACATGCCGATCACGGCGATGGTGGATGCCCTTGCCAGTGGCCGGATCGCGTTGAAAGATGCCATGGGCCAGCTGATGAGCCGGCCGCTGAAACAGGAATGACCATGCGCTATGCCCTGATCTGTATCGACAAACCGAACGCCCTGCAGACCCGCACCGACAACCGGGCGGCGCATTTGGCGTATATACAGGAGACCGGGGTGGTCGAGCAGGCGGGCCCCTTCATCGACGCGGCCGGGCAGATGTGCGGCAGCCTGCTGATCCTGAACGTCGGCTCGAAGGCCGAGGCGGATGCCTGGGCTGCTGGCGACCCTTACGCGAAGGCCGGGCTGTTCCAGTCGGTCATGGTGCAGGAATGGAAGCGGGTGATCGGATGACCTATTGGCTGTTCAAGTCCGAGCCCGACGTCTGGGGCTGGGAGCATCAGGTCGCCAAGGGTGATATTGGCGAGGAATGGCATGGGGTGCGCAATTATCAGGCGCGCAACAACATGCGGGCGATGAAGGTCGGCGACCGGGGGTTCTTTTACCACTCGAACGTCGGCAAGGAGATCGTTGGAATTGTTGAGGTCTGTCGGGAAAGCAGCCCGGACAGCACGACGGACGATCCGCGCTGGGACTGCGTCTGGATCAAGGCGGTGAAGCCATTGCAGCGGGCGATCAGCCTTGAGGAGTGCAAAGTAACCCCGGGCCTGGAGAAGATGGTGCTGGTCAACAACACGCGCCTATCGGTGCAGCCCGTGTCGGAGGAGGAATGGGCGATCATCTGCCGTCTGGGCGGCGTTGACCCCTGAGTTGTGCGTATCTACTTCAGGTAGATACGTCTGTACATACAGAAGATATACTGCCGCTATATCAATGCCATAGAGAATCCGCCTCACAGATGACCGACAGCGAAGATCAGCAAGAACGCAAGCGCGGTACCGGCGCGCGGTACGTGTATGACACGCTGCGGGACGAGATCCTGGACCTGGTCCTGCCGCCGGGGACTCCGATCGACGAGGTGGGTCTGGCCGACCGCCTGGCGATGTCGCGCACGCCGATCCGCGAGGCGCTGGTGCGGCTGGCGGCGGAAGGTCTGGTGACGCTGCTGCCGAACCGGTCGACCGTGGTCAGCCAGATCGACTTTCCGAACCTGCACCACTTCTTCGACGCGTTGACGCTGATGTACCGGATGACCACCCGGCTGGCGGCGCAGTTCCATGATGCGGGCGACCTGGATGCGATCCGCAAGCAGCAAGATGCCTTTGCCCGGGCGGTGCTGTCCGGGAACACGGCGGCGATGATCCGGCTGAACCGGGATTTCCATGTCGCGATCGCCGAGGCGGGCCGCAACCCCTATTACCTGCAGCTGTTTTCTCGGCTCTTGGACGAGGGGCGGCGGATCGTGCGGCTGTACTATTACCCGACGTTCGAGCCGCAGCTGCCGCACCCGTATATACAGGAGCACGAAGCGATCATCGCCGCCATCGCCGCGCGGGATGTCGAGGCCTGTGACCGGCTGGCGAAGGACCACGCCGACAAAATCATCCAGCAAATCCAGCAGATGATGGCGCGGGACCTGCGGCAGGACCCGAAGCTGTGAGATTCTTGTCGACAAATAAAATGCAAGACGTATCCTGAACCTTGAACGCAGCGGATTCGGCCCGCGGATGGAGGATGGCAACATGAAATCGGATATCTTCTCGGGCACGATCCCGGCCCTGATGACGCCCTGCAAGCCGGACCGGACGCCCGACTTTGACACTCTGGTCGCCAAGGCGAAAGAGCTGGTCGGGCTGGGCATGTCGGCGGTGGTCTATTGCGGGTCGATGGGCGACTGGCCGCTGCTGACCACCGAACAGCGGATGGAGGGGGTGGAGCGGCTGGTGAAGGCGGGGATCAAGGTCGTGGTCGGCACGGGGGCTGTAAACACGGCGACCTCTGCGGCCATCGCCGACCATGCCCAGAAGGTCGGCGCGCATGGGTTGATGGTGATCCCGCGCCTGTTGTCGCGGGGGACGGTGGTCGCGGCGCAGCGGCTGCACTTCAAGGCGGTGCTCTCGGCAGCCCCGACCCTGCCGGCGGTGATCTACAACAGCCCCTACTACGGCTATTCGACCAAGGCCGACCTGTTCTTCCAGATCCGGGCTGAACATCCGAACCTGGTCGGCTTCAAGGAATTCGGCGGCTATGACGACCTGTCCTATGCCGCGAACGCGATCACCGGGGCCTCGCCCGACCTGCGGCTGATGATCGGTGTAGATACAGCGGTCTACCACGGCTACGTCAACTGCAACGCCGGCGGCGCGATCACCGGGATTGGCAACGTGTTGCCGCGTGAGGTGCTGCATCTGGTGTCCCTATGCAAGGCCGCGCAGAAAGGCGATGCGCGGGCCCGGCAGCTAGCCTATGAGCTGGACCAGGCGATGCAGGTCCTGTCCGAAGTCGATGCCGGTCCGGACCTGGTGCTGTTCTTCAAGCACATGATGGTCCTGCGCGGTGAACGGGCGTATCTACACCACTTCAACGAAGGTGATGAGCTGTCGGCCAGCCAGAAGGGCTTCATCGAGGCGCAGCTGAAGATGTTCGACGCCTGGTATGCCGATTGGGCCAAGCAGCCAGAGGCGCGCAAGTACGCCGCCTGACATGAAGGTCACCGTCATCGGGGCCGGGGTCATCGGCCTATCTGCGGCCCTGATGGCGCAGGCGCGCGGGTTGTCGGTTACGGTTGTAGACCGTGAGGGTCCGGCGGCGGGCGCCTCGGCTGGGAACGCCGGGGCCTTTGCCTTTACCGACATCCTGCCGCTTGCGTCCCCCGGCATCCTGCAGAAGGCGCCGAAGTGGCTTTTGGACCCGCTCGGCCCGCTGACGATCCCGCCCGCCTATGCGCTGCAGATCACGCCGTGGCTATACCGATTCTGGCGGGCCTGCTCGCCCCGGGCCGTTGCGGCCTCCACCACCGCGCAGACGGCGCTGATGGACCTGTCCCGGGCCGAGTTAGAGCCGTCTCTGGCGGCAACTGGGACGCTTCCGATGCTACGCAAGGATGGCAATCTGCAGGTCTATGAGAGCGAGGCGGAGTTCCAGGCGTCACTGCCCGGGTGGGAGGCGCGGACGGCGCATGGGATCGAGTTCCGGCATATGGGGCCGGAGGAGATGGCGACGCTGCAGCCCGGTCTTTCGCCGCGGTTCATCAAAGGGACCTTCACCCCCGGATGGTGGTCCATCGCTGATCCTAAGCTGTATGTACAGGCCTTGGCCGACCGCTTCGTGGCGCAAGGCGGTACGATCTTGCGGGCGGAGGTCCTGGGCCTGAATCCTCAGGATGGACGTGTGTCCATACAGACCACTGGAGCGCCGCTGGTGGCCGACAAGGTCGTGCTTGCCGCCGGGGCCTTCTCACACCGCATCGCGGCGACGCTGGGAGAGCGCATCCCGCTGGAAACGGAACGCGGCTACAACACGACCCTGCCGCCCGACGCGCTGGACCTGCGCTGTCAGATCACTTTCGGCGGGCATGGCTTTGTCATCTCGCGCCTTTCTACTGGTATCCGAGTGGGGGGCGCGGTGGAGTTGGGCGGGCTGTCGCTGCCTCCAAACTACAAGAGGTCCGAGGCCATGTTGCGGAAGGCAAAGGCTTTTCTCCCGGGACTGAAGACCGAGGGCGGGAGGCAGTGGATGGGGTTCCGACCGTCGCTGCCGGACAGTCTGCCGGCCATCGGGCGTTCCCGGACGTCGCCGCACGTTGTATATGCTTTCGGCCATGGCCACCTGGGCCTGACGCAAAGCGCCGGGACCGCCCGGCTGGTGGCGGACCTGTTGACCGATGCGCCGCCTGCGATCAACCTTACCCCGTTCTCCCCGCAAAGGTTCTGACATGGCCGTATATACGTTTTCCTGCCTCGACGGGCACACCTGCGGCAATCCGGTGCGGCTGGTCTCGGGCGGCGGGCCCCGGCTGGAAGGGGCGACGATGCTGGAACGTCGGGCGCATTTCCTGAAGGATTACGATTGGATCCGGACCGGGCTGATGTTCGAGCCGCGGGGGCATGACATGATGTCGGGGTCGATCCTTTACCCGCCGACCCGGGCGGATTGCGACGTGGGGGTGCTGTTCATCGAGACCTCCGGCTGTCTGCCGATGTGTGGGCATGGGCTGATCGGGACGGTGACGATGGGGCTGGAGAACGGGCTGATTGCTCCGCGCGAACCGGGGCGGCTGGCGGTGGATGCTCCGGCTGGGCGGGTCGAGGTTTCGTATATACAGGACGGGCGGTTTGTCGAGGAAGTGCGGCTGACGAACGTGCCGGGTTTCCTTTATGCAGAAGGCCTTACGGCAGAGGTCGAGGGTCTGGGCGAGGTCGTGGTGGACGTGGCCTATGGCGGGAACTTCTATGCCATCGTCGAGCCGCAGAAGGCCTTCCGCGACATGGCGGACCACACGGCGGGGGAGCTGGTGGGGTGGTCGCCGAAGCTGCGGGCCGCGCTGAATGCGAAGTATGAGTTCGTGCATCCCGAGCATCCGCAGATCCGGGGGCTGAGCCATATCCTGTGGACGGGCAAGCCGACGGTGCCGGGGGCGCACGCGCGTAACGCCGTGTTTTATGGGGAAAAGGCGATTGACCGCAGCCCCTGCGGGACGGGGACCTCGGCGCGGATGGCGCAGCTGGCGGCGAAGGGGAAGCTGGCCGTGGGGGACGAGTTCCACCACGAGAGCATCATCGGCTCGATCTTCAAGGGGCGGGTCGAGGCTTCTGTCACCGTTGCCGGGAGGGAGGCGATTGTGCCATCCATCGCCGGTTGGGCGCGGCAGACGGGGATCAATACGATCTTCATCGACGACCGCGATCCGTTTGCGCATGGGTTCGTGGTGAAGTGACGCCGGGTGCGGCGTTCGGTGTGTTAGATCAAGGGGTTGGCTGTAGATACGGCGTCTTCTTTGCGTCTACATCGCGTCTACGCCCCATGCATACGCGCGTATGTACGGGGGGTCGTTAACCATCCGTCGCGAATCGGGGCTGGCCGGGTGCCCCCCACCCCCGGCCCCTCCCCACGTTGGGGAAGGGGAGGCGCTTGGGGCTTCTGGTGCGCTGGGTTTGTGGGGGGAGCGCCTGGGGTGGGCGGGGGATGCCTCCGGCGGGGATATTTGGGGACATGAAATGGTATGGGGTTTCGGAGGGGGTGGGCTGGGTGCGGTGTGATAGGGTGAGGTGGTGTGGTTGAGGTTGGGTGATTTGGGATGAAGAAGGTTGTTGTCGGTGTCGCCTTGGTTGCACTGGCATTCCTGGCGCTTCGTGGATGCGTTGGCACAAGCTGGAACCAGCGGCTGACACTGGTGATCGAGACGCCTCAGGGCGAGGTGAGCGGGTCGTCGGTGACCAAAGTCTCATTTTCTCCAAGAAACAAGATCATCCTGCGCGACCTTGATGGTTCGACACTGAGGTTGAGAGGAGAGGCGGCGATGGTCGAGGTTCTTCCCGGCCGCTGGCTCTTTGCGCTTCTGCCGCATCAGGAGCGTCTGATCTACACCTATGTGAGCGACCAACAAGCGGATGGGCACATCGGCTTGGAGGAGGCAATCCCTCTGATCCGCGATCAGACTGAACCAATAGCGCTCGATCCAAACTCTAAGAGTAGCCTCGATCTCGCTACCCGCTACCCGATCCTGGTGACCTTCGACGACATCACGAAGCCCGAGACGGTGCGACAAGTAGACCCAAAGACCCTCGCGGCGGTGTTTGGGGACGGCGTTCGGTTGAAGGCGGTGACGCTGGAGATCACGGAGGAGGCGGTGACGGAGGGGCGGGTTGAGGGGGTACTGGGGTGGTTGGGGCCATATCCTGAACCACACCTGATTCCGGGTGATGGGCGCTCATCGGCGGCCCCATTTGGAATGACCGTCAGGCACGGCGATTTCATTCGACGTCCATAATGCGGCCCTGTCATACCCACGAAAGTGGGGATCCATCTGCCCAGCGTCTGGATCCCCGCCTTCGCGAGGATGACAGGCGGGAGGGTGTCGGGGTGAACCCCGACCTACGGGTCATCCCTTCGCCGAGAAGTAGTCCGCGATGGTTTTGGCCATGGCTTGGGAAATTCCGTCCACGGCTTGCAGGTCCTCGACCCCTGCCCGTGCCACGGCCTTGGCTGACCCGAAATGCTGCAAGAGCGCGCGTTTGCGGGTGGCTCCGATGCCGGGGATGTCGTCGAGGGGGGTGACGCTGACCGCCTTCGCCCGCTTGGCGCGGTGGGCGCCGATGGCCCAGCGGTGGGCTTCGTCGCGGAGGCGCTGGATGAAGTAGAGGACGGGGTCGTTGCGTTGGAGCGCAAAGGGGCGTTCGCCGGGGCGGTGGAATTCTTCCTTGCCGGCGTCGCGGTCGATGCCTTTGGCGACGCCGACCATGGCGATGTCTTCGACGCCCAGCTCGGACATGATCTCGGCCACGGCTGACACTTGCCCTGCCCCGCCGTCGATCAGGAGGAGGTCGGGCCACATGTCGGTCTTGCGGTCTGGGTCTTCCTTCAACAGGCGCTCGAACCGGCGGGTCAGGACTTCCTTCATCATGCCGAAGTCGTCGGAGTTGGCCCCGGCCTCGGACCGGATGTTGAACTTGCGGTATTGCGATTTCAGGAAGCCTTCCGGCCCGGCGACGATCATGCCGCCGACGGCGTTGGTGCCCTGGATATGCGAGTTGTCATAGACCTCGATCCGCTGCGGCGGGGCGTCGAGGTCGAAGGCTTCGGCGAGGCCCTGGAGGAGCTTGTTCTGGGTGGTGGACTCGGCCATCCGGCGGGCGAGGCTTTCGCGGGCGTTTCTGACCGCGTTTTCGACCAGTTCGGCCTTTTCGCCGCGCTGGGGGACGGCGAGTTCGACGCGGCGGCCTGCGCGGGCGGAGAGGGCCTCGGTCACCAGGTCGGGGTTGTCGACGGGGTGGGAGAGGAGGATCAGGCGGGGCGGGTCCTTGTCGTCGTAGAACTGGGTGAGGAAGGCCTCCATGATCTCCGGCTCCTCTGCCCCGGCGCCGGTCTTGGGGTAGAAGTCGCGGTTGCCCCAGGACTGGTTGGCGCGGATGAAGAAGACCTGGACACAGGCCTGGCCGTGTTCGAGGTGGAGGGCGACAACATCGGCTTCCGAGACGCCCTGAGGGTTGATGCCTTGCGACTGCTGGACCTGGGTCAGCGCGCGGATGCGGTCGCGGAGGGCGGCGGCGCGTTCGAACTCCATCGCTTCGGACGCGGCGGCCATGTCGCGGGCGAGGTCGGCCTGGACCGAGGTGGTCTTGCCTTCGAGGAAGCGCTTGGCGTCGTCGACGAGGCCTGCGTAGCCTTCGGGGGTGATCTTGGCCACACAAGGGGCAGAGCAGCGCTTGATCTGGTATTGCAGGCAGGGGCGGGTGCGGCTGTCGAACATCGAGTCCGAGCAGTTGCGGAGGAGGAAGACCTTCTGCAGCTGGTTGAGCGTGCGATTGACGGCGCCCGCGCTGGCGAAGGGGCCGAAGTACGCGCCCTTTTCGGACTTCTTGCCGCGGTGCTTCTTGATCTGCGGGAAGGGGTGTTCGGCCGAGATCAGGATGTTCGGGAACGACTTGTCGTCGCGCAGCAGCACGTTGTAGCGCGGCTTCAGCTGCTTGATGAGGTTCTGTTCAAGGAGGAGCGCCTCAAGCTCTGTCCGCGTGGTCAGGAACATCATCGAGGCGGTTTCGTGGATCATCCGGGCGATGCGGCCGGAATGGCCCGAGGGGCGGGCGTAGCTGGTGACCCGTGCCTTCAGGTTGCGCGCCTTGCCGACATACAGCACCTCGGAGGCGGCATTCAGCATCCGGTAGACGCCCGGCGAGCCGTCGAGCGTCTTCAGGTAATCCTGGATCACCTCATGTCCGGTGCGGGGTTTCTGGTCCATGGTTTACACTATGTCGATTCTCGGTTCCGGCTGCCACCATCAGGGGGGAGAGGCAAGAGGAAAGCTGTCCCCCGTTTCTGGGGATAACTTTGCGGAGAAGTTTTCGGGAGTGTTAAATTTCCGTTGTTTTCGGCCTGCTTCCTAAGGTTGCCTATTTTTTAGGCACATTTACAAGCTATTGATTTCAAAGAAAAGAATTTTGTCCCCGTGGCAAATCCCTGAAATTCCAAGCGAATTATGACGATGATGTGACGGCGGGGCGAGAAGTGGACAACTTGTCGCTGGAGCGTCCGTCAGGGCTATTCGACGCCCAGCACATCGGGGGTCTGCCAGCCAAGATGCTGGCCACCGTCGACGGCGATGAACTGGCCGGTCACGGCGGGGCTGTCGAGGAAAAATCCAAGCGCGGCGGTGATGTCGGCTGGGCTCGCGCCCCGGCCAAGGACAGTGGCGGCGCGCTGGCGGGTGAAGTGGTCGGCCGACTGGCGGGCGCCCTGCAGGGTGGGGCCGGGGCCGATGGCGTTGACGCGGATGTGCGGCGCAAGGCCTTGCGCGGCGGTCTGGGTCAGGGCCCAGAGGCCCATCTTGGCAATGGTGTAGGTGGAGAACTCGGGCGTCAGCTTCAGGATACGCTGGTCGATCATGTTGACGATCAGACACTGGGCGAGGGGTTCGCCATTGTCGTCGGTCAGCGCCGGGGGGCATTGCGCGGCGAAGGCTTGCGTCAGGACGTAAGGTGCGCGGAGGTTCGATTCGAGGTGGCGGTCCCAGCTGGTGCGGGTCGCGGTGTCGATGCGGTCGTATTCGAAGATCGAGGCGTTGTTGACCAGCACGGTGAGGGGCCCAAGCGCGGCAGTGGCGGCGGGGATCAGGGCCTGGGTTTCGGCCTCGATCAGGAGGTCGGCGCGGAAGGTCTGCGCCCGGCGACCCATTGCGCGAATTTGAGCGGCAACGGCTTCGGCCTCATCCGCCGAGGATGCATAGTGCACGGCGACGTCGTGGCCTCGTTGCGCGAGGTAGAGCGCCATGGCGCGGCCAAGGCGCTTGCCGGCCCCTGTCACCAGCGCGGTCATTTCGCCCGTCCCCCGCAGTCGCAGGACATTTTCCCGATCAGGGGGCGGTCGCATTTGGCGCAGCGCGGCGATCCTTGCCGTTTGCGCAGGGCCTTGGGCAGGGCAGAAGGGAACAACGCCCGTCCCACCAGCGCAATCAGGACCATGGCCCCCAGGAAGACGATGATGGTCTTCAGCAGCATCTAGAGACCATACCTTGCCCAGAGGGCCCTGTCCTCGACCGCGCCGAGGGTTTCGTCGACGAGGTTGAGGCCAAGGCGCTGGAACAGGCTGCGCTTGCGGCCGAGGGGGACGAGCTTGACCTTGTCGCCGTAGAGGGATTTCAGCTTGGGCACCAGATGCGCCACGCCGTCGGTCAGGCCCAGGTCGACCGACTGCTGGCCGACCCAGATGTCGGCGTTGAAGAGGTCGGCATCTTCCTTAAGCCGCTTCCCGCGTGAGTGTTTGACGTGATCGATGAAGGCCTGGTGGATCGGGGTCTGCAGGGCTTTCAAGCGGTCCACATCCTCGGGCTTCTGCGGCAGGAAAGGGTCGGCGAAGCTCTTGGATTTGCCGGCGGTCACGACTCGGCGTTCCACCCCTTGGCGCGCCATCAGTTCGGGGAAGCCGAAGGAGGCGAAGATCACGCCGATGCTGCCGACGATGCTGCTCTGGTCGACCCAGATGTCGTCCCCTGCGCAGGCGAGCCAGTAGCCGCCCGAGGCCGCGACATCCTCGACAAAGGCGTGGACGGGGATGTTCTTTTCGTCGGCGAGGCGGCGGATGCGGGCGGCGATCAGGCTGGACTGCACCGCTGAACCGCCGGGGGAATTGACCTGAAGCGCCACCGCGGCGGGCTTCATCTTGAAGGCCTTCTCGATCAGTGGGGCCAGTGCTTCGTCGTTCAGGCTGCGGGTGCCGGTACCAATGGTGCCCGACAGGCGGATCACCGGGACGATGGAGGGTTTTGGCAGGAAGGGGATCAAGCGTCTCATGCGACCAGAGGTAGGCCCTGTGGGGCTTGCGGGCAAGGGCGCGCAGAGGCACGCTGCAGTGATGATCGACAAGCTGGAAATGTTCATTGCGCTGGCGAAGGAACGGCACTTTGGCCGGGCGGCCGAGGTCTGCGGGGTGACGCAGCCCTCGTTGTCGTCGGCGATTCGACAGTTGGAGGATCAGCTGGGCGTGCAGCTGGTGTTCCGGGGTAGCCGGTTTCAGGGCCTGACGCCGGAAGGGCAACGGGTGCTGGACCGGGCTTTGGGTATCGTGGGGGATGTCCGTGCCTTGAAGGACGAGATGCGCGTGGTCCGGACGGGTCTGTCGGGAAACCTGCGGATCGGGGTGATCCCGACGGCGCTGCCGATGGTGGCCGACCTGACGGGGCCGTTCACGCAGAAGCACCCCAACGTGCGGGTGTCGATCCTGTCGCGGACGAGCGTGGAGATCCTGTCCGGGATCGAGGCCTTAGACCTGGAAGCGGGGATCACCTATCTGGACAACGAACCGCTGGGGCGGGTGTCGCAGGTGCCATTGTATACGGAGTTCTACCGGCTGCTGATCGCCCCGGGGTCCGAGATGGCCTCGCGGCGGCAGGTCAGCTGGGGGGAGCTTTCGACGGTTCCCCTGTGCCTGCTGACGTCAGACATGCAGAACCGGCGGATCGTGAACCAGCATTTGGGCGAGGCGGGGGTGACGGCTGCGCCGATGATCGAGTCGAACTCCACCATGGCGCTTGTGGCGCATGTCTTGACCGGGCGCTGGGCGTCGGTGGTGCCGAAGAAGCTGGCGGACATGTTCGTGGCGGATGGGCGGCTCGCGTCGATCCCCATCGTCGAGCCGGAGGCAGAGCATACCGTGGGCCTGATCGCGGCGCGGCGCGACCCGCAGACTCCGGTGTTGCAAGCGCTGGTGGACGAGGCGGTGCGGCTGTTTCGATAGCCTTTGTCTATTGATTGACGGGATATCAACATTGAAAATCCTATCGTTGCGGGCGTATACTTCGGTATGCCAGCCAGAGGTATGCCCGCATGCTCGATTCCAACGCTCAATCGGACCGGATCGCCGAGATCCTGGAGGCGCACAAAGGGCTTGAAGGGCCGCTGCTGCCGATCCTTCACGCGGTGCAAGAGGCGTTTGGCTATGTGCCCGACAGCGCGGTACCGCAGATCGCCAAGGCGCTGATGCTGTCGAAGGCAGAGGTGCATGGGGTTGTCAGCTTTTACCATGACTTCCGGTCGGCCCCTGCGGGCAAGCATGTGCTGAAGCTGTGCCGGGCCGAGGCGTGCCAGACGATGGGCGCGGATGCGGTGGCGGGGCGGATCAAGCAGGCGCTGGGCATCGACTGGCACGAGACGACCCCCGATGGCAGCGTGACGCTGGAGCCGGTGTTCTGCCTGGGCCTCTGCGCCTGCGGTCCGGCGGCGATGGTCGACGGGCGGTTGGTCGGTCGGGTGGATGAAGGCGTCGTGGCGGAGGTGGCGAAATGAAGGTTTTCGTTCCTCTGGATTCGGCGGCGGTTGCGCTGGGGGCTGATCGGATTGCCGAGGCCATCGTCGCGCAGGGTGCCGCGCGTGGGGTTTCTGTGCAGGTCGTGCGGAATGGCTCACGCGGGATGGTCTGGCTGGAGCCGCTGGTTGAGGTGGTGACGGAGGCGGGCCGGGTTGGGTTCGGGCCGATGACGCTGGCCGATGTGCCGGGGCTGTTCGGGGACCTGTCCTCGCACCCGAAGGCGCTGGGGCTGGTCGAGGAGCTGCCCTGGATGAAGGGGCAGACCCGGCTGACCTTCGCTCGGGTCGGCGTGATCGACCCGCTGTCGCTGGACGACTACAGCGCGCATGGAGGCCTCAAGGGGCTGGAGCGTGCCAAGGGCATGACCAAGGCCGAGATCGTGGCCGAAGTGACGGAGTCGGGTCTGCGGGGACGTGGCGGCGCGGGGTTCCCGACGGGGATCAAGTGGAAGACCGTCTCCGAGGCGGCGGGTGAGCAGAAGTACATCGTCTGCAACGCGGATGAGGGTGACAGCGCGACCTTTGCCGACCGGATGCTGATGGAGGGCGACCCCTTCACCCTGATCGAGGGAATGGCGATTGCCGGGCTCGCCTGTGGGGCGACCAAGGGGTATGTGTATATACGGTCGGAATATCCGGTGGCGATCCGGGTGATGGAGGCCGCCGTGCTGGTGGCCCGTCACGCCGGGGTCCTCGGCCAGCAGTTCGACATGGAAATCCGGGTTGGGGCGGGGGCCTATGTCTGCGGCGAGGAGACGTCGCTGCTGAACTCGCTGGAAGGCAAGCGCGGGGTGGTTCGGGCAAAGCCGCCGCTGCCGGCGTTGCAAGGCTTCATGGGGCGGCCCACGGTGGTCAACAACGTGATCTCGCTGGCCTCGGTGCCGGTGATCATGGCCAAGGGCGCGGCCTACTATAAGGACTTCGGACTGGGCCGGTCGCGCGGGACGATCCCGCTGCAGATCGCCGGGAACGTGAAACACGGGGGCCTCTATGAGGTCGCGTTCGGCCTGACACTGGGCCAGATCGTCAACGAGATCGGGGGCGGTACGGCCTCGGGTCGGCCGGTGAAGGCGGTGCAGGTGGGTGGGCCTTTGGGGGCCTGGTTCCCGCCGTCGCTGTTCGACACGCCCTTCGGGTATGAGGAGTTCGGCGCGAAGGACGGGCTGATCGGCCACGCGGGCCTGACCATCGCGGACGACACCACCGACATGCTGCAGATGGCCCGCTTCGCGATGGAATTCTGCGCCATTGAAAGCTGCGGCAAGTGCACTCCGTGCCGGATCGGCTCGACCCGTGGGGTAGAGACCATCGACCGGCTGGCGCGGGGCGATGCCTCGGCGATGCCGATCCTGACCGACCTTTGCAACACGATGAAACTCGGCTCGCTCTGCGCGCTGGGGGGCTTCACGCCCTATCCCGTCATGTCGGCGATCACCCATTTCCCGGATGACTTCGCCCGCGCGAAGGAGGCCGCCGAATGACCGAGAAGGTGAAGGGGCCAGCCTCTTACTTCCCGTCCATCGAGGCCAAGTATGGTCAGCCGATGAGCCATTGGTTCGACCAGATCAAGGACAAGCTCGACCTGCCGCATATGCAGATCGTCGCGTTCCTGAAGGACACCCATTCCATGGGCCACGGGCATGCCAATGCCATCGTCGCCCACCAGCTTGCCGCACGGAAAGGCTAACAAGATGAAAGACTTCATCATCCCCGACCGCGACTTCGGGACGCCCGCCGCGATGAGCAAGACGATGGTCACGCTGACCATCGACGGCTTCGACGTCACGGTGCCGGAAGGTACCTCCATCATGCGCGCGGCGGCGGAGATCGGGATTTCCGTCCCGAAACTCTGCGCGACGGACAGCGTCGATGCCTTCGGGTCCTGCCGGCTGTGTCTGGTGGAGATCGAGGGGCGGAACGGGACGCCGGCGTCGTGCACGACTCCGGTCGCGCCGGGGATCAAGGTTCACACCCAGAACGCCAAGCTGAAGCAGCTGCGGCGCGGGGTGATGGAGCTATACATCTCGGACCACCCGCTGGACTGTCTGACCTGTTCGGCGAACGGTGATTGCGAGCTGCAGGACATGGCCGGTGCCGTGGGTCTGCGCGATGTGCGGTATGAGGCTGTAGATACACACTTCAAGGTGAAGAACACCTCGGGCGAAGCGAACCCGCTGTATATACCGCGCGACGATTCCAACCCGTATTTCAGCTATGACCCGCAGAAATGCATCGTCTGCTCGCGCTGCGTCCGGGCTTGCGAGGAAGTGCAGGGGACCTTCGCGCTGACCATAGAGGGGCGCGGGTTCGACAGCCGGGTGTCGTTCGGGGCAAAGACGGACAACGCTTTGGCGTCGGACTGCGTGTCGTGTGGCGCCTGTGTGCAGGCCTGCCCGACCGCGACGCTGCAAGAGAAGTCGGTGATCGAGATCGGGACCCCCGACCGCAGCATCATCACCACCTGCGCCTATTGCGGTGTCGGGTGTTCGTTCAAAGCCGAGATGCGCGGCGACGAGCTGGTCCGCATGACGCCCTACAAGCACGGCAAGGCCAACCGGGGCCATTCCTGCGTGAAGGGCCGCTTTGCCTATGGCTATGCGACGCACCAGGACCGCATCCTGAAGCCGATGATCCGTGACAGCATCGATCAGCCCTGGAAGGAAGTGACCTGGGCCGAGGCGATGGAATTCGCCGCCGCCAAGATGAAGGGCATTCAGGCCAAGTACGGGCGGAATTCGGTGGGGGTCATCACCTCCAGCCGCTGCACGAACGAGGAAGCCTATCTGGTTCAGAAGCTGACCCGCGCGGTGTTCATGAACAACAACACCGACACCTGCGCGCGGGTGTGCCATTCGCCCACCGGCTATGGTCTGGGGCAGACGTTTGGCACCTCGGCGGGGACGCAGGACTTTGACTCGGTGGAAGAAGCCGACGTCATCATGGTCATCGGCGCGAACCCGCATGCGGGGCACCCGGTGTTTGCCTCCCGCATGAAGAAGCGGCTGCGCAAGGGGGCGAAGCTGATCGTCGTCGATCCTCGGCGGACGGAGACGGTGGAAGGCCCGCACTACAAGGCGGCACATCACCTGGCGCTGACGCCGGGGACGAACGTGGCGGTGGTTTCGGCCATCGCGCATGTGATCGTGACCGAGAAGCTGTACAACGAAGAGTTCATCCGCACCCGCTGCGACTGGGATGAATTCCAGGACTATGCCGAGTTCATCTCGGCCCCCAACCACTCGCCCGAAGCGGTGGAGCTGGTGACGGGCGTTCCGGCCGAGGAAATCCGTCAGGCCGCGCGGCTGTATGCGACCGGCGGCAATGCGGCGATCTACTACGGGCTGGGCGTGACGGAGCATTCGCAGGGCTCCACCACCGTCATCGGCATCGCCAACCTTGCCATGCTGACCGGCAACATCGGGCGGCGCGGCGTGGGGGTGAACCCGCTGCGGGGGCAGAACAACGTGCAGGGGTCCTGCGACATGGGGTCCTTCCCGCACGAACTGCCGGGCTACCGCCATGTGAAGAACCCCGAGGTTCGCGCGATCTATGAGAAGGCCTGGGGCGTGACGCTGGACCCGGAGCCGGGCCTGCGGATCCCGAACATGCTGGACGCGGCAGTCGAGGGGACGTTCAAGGGTCTGTATTGCCAGGGCGAGGACATCCTGCAATCCGACCCCGACACCCACCACGTCGCGGCGGGTCTGGCGGCGATGGAATGCGTGATCGTGCACGACCTGTTCCTGAATGAGACCGCGAACTACGCGCATGTGTTCTTCCCCGGGTCTTCGTTCCTGGAGAAGGACGGCACCTTCACCAACGCCGAGCGTCGGATCAACATGGTCCGCAAGGTGATGGCACCGAAGCAGGGCTATGCCGACTGGGAAGTGACCCAGATGTTCGCGAACGCAATGGGCGCGGGCTGGGGCTACACCCACCCGAGCCAGATCATGGAAGAGATCGCGATGACGACGCCGTCGTTTGCGGGGGTGTCGTATGAGAAGATCGAGACCATGGGCTCGGTCCAGTGGCCCTGCAACGACAAGGCGCCCGAGGGCACGCCGCTGATGCACATCGACGGGTTCGTGCGCGGCAAGGGCAAGTTCATCCGGACGGAGTATGTGGCGACGGACGAAAAGACCGGCCCGCGCTTCCCGCTGCTGCTGACGACGGGCCGCATCCTGTCGCAGTACAACGTCGGCGCGCAGACCCGGCGGACGGCGAACGTGGTCTGGCATGACGAGGACGTGCTGGAGATCCATCCGCACGACGCCGAGAACCGGGGCATCCGCGAGGGCGACTTCGTGCGGCTGGCCAGCCGGTCGGGCGAGACGACGCTGAGGGCGACGATCACCGACAAGGTTGCTCCCGGCGTGGTCTACACGACCTTCCACTTCCCGGGCTCGCAGGTGAACGTCATCACGACGGACTTCAGCGATTGGGCGACGAACTGCCCGGAATACAAGGTGACGGCGGTGCAGGTGTCACCGTCGAACGGGCCTTCGGAGTGGCAGAAGGAATACGAAGAGCAGGCCGCCCAGTCGCGCCGGATTCTGGCTGCAGAATGAAGGGCGCGCGGGCCACGCCTCGGCTGGTGTTCGGATCTTCGGTTGCGGCCGGAGACCGGGTGCTGCCCGAAGAGGTGGCCGTGGCGCTGTCGTTCAACGGGACGACGCAGGCGGTGATGATGGCGACGCCCTCGGACCTGGAGGATTTCGGGGTCGGGTTCGCGCTGACCGAAGGGATCGCACGGCCCGAGGAGATCCTGTCGGTCGAGGTGGTTGAGGTCGCGCGGGGCGTGGACGTGCAGGTCTGGTTGCGGCCCGAAGCCGAGGCGCGGCTTGCGGCGCGGCGGCGGGTGATGGCGGGGCCGGTGGGTTGCGGTTTGTGCGGGATCGACTCGATCGACCAGGCGCTGCGCGAGGTGCCGGGGGTGGCGCCGTCACGGTTTCGGATGACGCCGTCGCAGGTCTTGCAGGCGGTGGCGGCGCTGCCGGGGGAGCAGCGGCTGCATGATGCGACACGGGCGGTGCATGGCGCGGCGTTCTGGAACGGGCGGGTGATGCTGGCGCGGGAAGACGTCGGGCGGCACAACGCGCTGGACAAGCTGGTGGGCGGGATGGTCCGCGACGGCATCCGGCCGGAGGGCGCGGTGGTGCTGACGAGCCGGGTGTCCACGGACATGGTGCAGAAGGTCGCGATGCTGGGCGCGCCGATGGTGATTGCCGTGTCTGCCCCGACGGTCGCGGCGGTGGAACTGGCGGAGGCGTCGGGGATCACCCTGGTGGCGCTCGCGAAGGGCGACCGGTTCGAGGTCTTCTCCCATACGGACAGGATTTTGACGGAGGTGCCGCATGTCGGTTGAAAAGATCACGCGGATGGCGAACGACATCGCCAAGTTCATGGAATCGAAGCCGCATGACGAGGGCACGGCGCTGCTGGCGGCCCATATCAACGACTTCTGGGACCCGCGGATGCGGCGGCAGTTGTTCGAGATCCTGGATGCGGGCGGGGCGGGGCTGCGGCCGCTGGTCCTGGATGCGGCGGGGGCGATCCGGCGGCCCAAGGCCGAGGCGGCGTGAGACTGTCCACGGTGGACAATCCGGGATTTCCATTTTTTATCAATGACTAGCTTGTGGGCGTTCAGGGTCTGTTAACGGACTTTCTGAGTGCCGAGCTGGTGCCCCCCCACCCCCATCGTCGTGGCAGTGCCCCGACCCCCACAGAGGGGGAGGGGAGGCGCTTGGGGCGGCGGGGGTGCGGGACTGGTAACGGGGTCTCGGGCCGTGGCGTTGGCGCCTCCGGCGGGAGTATTTGGGAAAAGAGCAAATGGTGTGGGCGGGCGATTGGGCCGGGCCTCAGCGTTTCGGGGCGGGGTGTTCCTTGAGGACGCTGGAAAGATTTGCGCCGTAGCTGGACTTGCCGAAGACCTGGGCCTGGCGTTCCATCCCGGCGCGGTCGATCCAGCCCAGCTGGAAGGCGATCTCGTCCGGGGAGCCGACCTGCATGCCCTGGCGGTCCTGCAGTGTGCGGACGAAGTTGCCGGCGTCAAGGAGGCTGCCCGGGGTGCCCGTATCCAGCCAGGCAAAGCCGCGGCCCATGCGTTCGACCTGGAGCGATCCCTCGGCGCGGTAGTGTTCGAGGACGTCGACGATCTCCAGCTCGCCACGCGGCGAGGGCTTGATCTGTGCGGCGATCTCGGGCGCGCGGCCGTCGAGGAAGTAAAGGCCGGTGATGGCGAAGCTGGAAGGGGGGACCTTCGGCTTTTCGATGATCTGGGTGACGCGGCCAGACGCGTCGAAGGCCGCGACGCCGTAGCGTTCGGGGTCGGAGACATGGTAGCCGAAGACGGTCCCACCCGTGGGCTGCTGGTCGGCGCGTTTCAGCATTTCGGGCAGGCCGTGGCCGAAAAAGATGTTGTCGCCGAGGCACATGGCGGAGGGCGCGCCCGCCAGGAAATCGCGGGTCAGGAGGTAGGCCTGGGCCAGGCCCTCGGGCTTTTCCTGAATGACCCAGGTGAAGCTGATCCCCCACTGGCTGCCGTCGCCGAGAAGGCGCTGGAACTGCGGCTGATCCTCGGGCGTGGTGATGATCGCGATCTCGCGGATGCCGGCCAGCATCAGGACCGACACGGGATAGTAGATCATCGGCTTGTCATAGATCGGCAGAAGCTGCTTGGACACGCCAAGGGTGATCGGCCAGAGGCGGGAGCCGGTGCCCCCGGCGAGGAGAATGCCTTTGCGGGTCATTGGGTCAGCTCCTTAAGTACATCCGCCAGCCCCTCGCGCCAGTCGGGGCGAGGAACGCCGATAGTAAAGCAGTCGAGTCGAGAGTTCAGTGGGCGTCGGGCCGGGGTGGGATAAGCTTCAGTCGGGATGTCTTCGATCCGACAGTTGAGTCCAGCCTGCCGCATAATCTCCCGCGCGAAGTCGGCCCAACTTACATCCGGCGCACCCGAGTAATGATACGTTCCGCCTTCGGCGCCCAAGCTGCGCATAGTGTTAGCGATCCCGACCAACGTCCTGGCAATATCGCGCGCTGGGGTCGGTCCGCCAATCTGGTCGGCGACTACGCGCAGGACGTCTCGTTCGCGGCCGAGGCGGAGCATGGTCTTTACGAAGTTGTTGCCATGGGCGGAAAAGACCCAGGAGGTGCGGAGGATCAGGTGGTTGCCCCCTGCGGCGCGGACGCCTTCTTCGCCTTTCAGCTTGGAGCGTCCGTACGCACCCAAGGGGCCGGTTGGGTGGCCGGGGGTGAAGGGCTGGTCGCCGGTGCCGTCGAACACGTAATCGGTGGAGATGTGGAGGAAGGGGAGGCCTTTCGCTGAGGCGGCCTGTGCCATGGCGGTGGGGGCTTCGCCGTTGACGATGGTGGCGGCGGCTTCCTCGGTTTCGGCCTTGTCGACGGCGGTCCAGGCGGCGGCGTTGATGATGGCGTCGGCGTCATGCGCGGCGATGGCGGCGGCGCAGGCGGCGGGGTTCAGGAGGTCGGCTTCGTCACGCCCCAGATAGGTGGCGTCGGGGGCGAGGCGTTGCAGCTCGCGGGCGACCTGGCCGGTCTTGCCGAAGACGAGGAGTTTCAATTGCCCATCATCCTATAGACCAAGGTCCCAAGATATTCCTTGAGCCCCAGATTGAGCTCTTGCAGGTTGCGGTCAAGCCGCCAGATCCCCCGCCCATCTGCCAGATCGCCGGACCGGAAGTCCACTGGCCAGGCCACGATCCCGTTCCACCCTTCGCGCAGGAAGGTTTCGTGCGCGCGCGGCATGTGGAAGGCCGAGGTGACAAGGACCCAGGTCTCGCCCGGTTTCGGCTGCAAAAGGCCGTGTGTCCACTTGGCATTTTCGGTGGTGTTGCGGGAGACTCGTTCCAGTAGAATCCTTCCGGGCTCGATGCCAAGCGACACCCAGAGAGTGAACGCCATTTGGGAGGGGTCATTCGTGTCTTCGGCCCGCCCGACCCGCGCCGAGCCGCCGGTGAAGACCAGTCGCGCCTGCGGGAAGCGGAGCGCCAGAAGCGCGCCTTCGATCAGCCGTTCGCCGGCGTCATTGACCTGGGTGCCGCCGAAGTTGCGGTACGCGCCAGTGTCTTCGGCCCCGCCGAGGACGATGATCCCGTCTATGCGCGCCAGGTCCGGCTGGGCGGGGAAGGTTTCTTCCAGCGGGCGCAGGAAGAGGTCGCCCAAGGGGAAGATCGTCAACGCAAGGGTGCCTGCAAAGAGGATCGTGATGGCGGTCCCGGCAAGCTTGCGACGCCCGCGCCAGAGGCCGAAGAGCGCCAGAAGCATCAGCAGGAGCGCCCAGGTTTCGGCCCGTGCGGCCATGCCAATGGTCTTGGAGGCGATGAAGAAGAGGGTCTCCATCAGGCCTTGCCGAGGCGTTCGCCCACCCCTTTGCGGTCGAGGAGGGGCTGCCACCAGTCGCGGTTGTCGAGATACCAGCGGACGGTGCGGCGCAGGCCCTCTTCCACGGTGACCGAGGGGCGCCAGCCAAGCTCGTCGCGGATTCGGGAGGGGTCGATGGCGTAGCGGGCGTCGTGGCCGGGGCGGTCGGCGACGAAGGTGATCTGGTCTGAGTAGGGGGTGGCCTTGGGGGCCATCTCGTCGAGAAGGGCGCAGATGGTGCGGACGAGGTCGATGTTGCGGCGTTCGTTCTCGCCCCCGATGTTGTAGCTGCGGCCAAGCTGGCCCTTCTGAACGACCAGGAGCAAGGCGTCGGCGTGGTCTTCGACGTAGAGCCAGTCGCGGACGTTTTCGCCCTTGCCGTAGACCGGGATCGGTTTGCCGTGGAGGGCATTCAGGATGACGACGGGGATCAGCTTTTCGGGGAAGTGGTAAGGGCCGTAGTTGTTGGAGCAGTTGGTGAGGACGGTCGGGAGCCCGTAGGTCTCGGCCCAGGCGCGGACCAGATGATCGGAGGCGGCCTTGGAGGCGGAATAGGGCGAGCGGGGGTCGTAGGGGGTGTGTTCGGTGAACTGGCCCTCTGGCCCCAGCGAGCCGAAGACCTCGTCGGTGGAGATGTGGTGGAAGCGGAAGGTTTCCGGTTTCCCTTGGCGGGTCCAATGGGCGCGGGCGGCTTCCAGCATGTTGAAGGTGCCGGTGATGTTCGTCTCGATGAAGTCCGAGGGGCCGTCGATGGAGCGGTCGACGTGGCTTTCGGCGGCGAGGTGCATCACGGCGTCGGGGTTGTGCAGCGCGAAGATGCGGTCAAGGGCCGCGCGGTCGCGGATGTCGGCCTGTTCGAAGCTGTAGAGGTTGGAGTTTGCGACCGAGGCCACGTTGGCGGCGTTCGCGGCATAGGTCATGGCGTCGAGGTTGACGACTTCATGGCCGCGGCTCACGGCCAGGCGGACGACGGCGGAGCCGATGAAGCCGCAGCCACCGGTGACGAGGAGTTTCATTCGGAGGCCCCGTAGCGGAAGGGTTGGCCGATGGCGGAAAGGAGCGGCGCGCGGGCGTCCTTGTCGGAAAGCGTGGGGTCGGTCACGCCCCAGTCGATGCCGATGGCGGGATCATCCCAGCGGACGGCGCCGTCGTTTTCCGGGCTGTAGAGGTCGGAGCATTTGTACTGCACCTCGGTGTCGTCGGTGAGCGTCACGAAGCCGTGCAGGAAGCCCTTGGGCACAAACAGCTGGCGGCCGTTTTCGGGGGTAAGCTCGACGCCCACCCATTGGCCATAGGTCGGCGAGCCGGTGCGGATGTCGACGGCGACGTCCAGGATCGCGCCGCGCGAGCAGCGGACCAGCTTGTCCTGCGCGCGGGGGGGCGACTGGAAGTGCAACCCGCGGAGGGTGCCCTTGGCGGCGGAAAAGGAGTGGTTGTCCTGCACCCAGGGCAGGTCAAGGCCCGCGTCGGCCATGCGAGAGGCGTTCCAGGTTTCCATGAACCAGCCGCGCGCGTCGCCGAAGCGGCGGGGGGTCAGGATCAGGACGTCGGCAAGGGCTGTCGGCTCAATCTGCATGGGCAAACTCGTCAGGAACGGCTGGGGGAGACTTGCGACGAACCGACGCGCAATGCAAGCCGGGAGGACGGGGAAACAGTCTGTTTGCGGGGTTTTGCCGGGCGTGGTCCTGGGCTATCACGGGGGCCGGACATGTGGAGGGGGACCGGGAGATGACCCATCTGTGGGTGCGCGCCGAGCAGCGACCGAACGAGGAACGCGTCGGGCTGACGCCCGAAGGCGCGGCGGCGCTGGTCAAGGCGGGGATCCGGGTGACGGTGGAGCGGTCCTCGGTCCGGGCGATTGGGCTGGACGGGTATGTCGCGGCGGGGTGCGAGATTGCCGAGGAGAACCTTTGGCCCAAGGCTCCGGCAGACGCGATCATCTTCGGGCTGAAGGAGTTGCCGGAGGACGGGACGCCGCTGACGCACCGGCACATCATGTTTGGCCATGCCTACAAGGGGCAGCCTGCGGGGCGGGTGCTGTTGCAGCGGTTCAAGGCTGGGGGCGGGACGCTGTATGACCTGGAGTACCTGGTCGGCGAGGACGGGCGTCGCGTGGCGGCGTTCGGCTATTGGGCAGGCTATGCGGGCGCGGCGGTTTCGCTGAAATGCTGGGCGGCGCAACAGCGCGGCGGGATTGCGGGGCCGGTGCGGAAGGTGGCGTCGAAGGATGCGCTGCTGGCGCAGTTGGGGGAGGAGCTGGCGGGCCTCGGGCGGCCCAGGGCGATCATCATCGGGGCCTTGGGGCGCGTGGGGACGGGGGCTGCGGACCTGTGCACGGCGATGGGGGTCGCGGTGACGAAGTGGGACATGGCGGAGACCGCGAGCGGCGGGCCGTTTCCGGAAGTTTTGCAGCACGAGATCTTCCTGAACTGCATCCTCGCGCGGCCGGGGTGTCCGGTGTTTGTACCGGCCTCGGCGAAGACCGACGCGCGGAAGCTGACGGTGATCGGGGATATTGCCTGCGACCCGACCTCGGATTTCTCGCCCATCAAGGTTTATGACCGGGCGACGAATTGGGAGGCCCCGGCTTTGCGGGTGCATGACAATCCGCCGCTGGATGTGACGGCCATCGACAACCTGCCGTCGCTGATGCCGGTGGAATCCTCGCAGGATTATGCGGCGCAGTTGTTGCCGTCGCTGCTGACGCTGAAGGCTCTGGACCAAGGCGTCTGGGGGCGGGCGAGGGTGGAATTCGACAGGCATGTCGCGGGCGTGTGAGCAACGGATCATCCGGGGCCCAAATTCCTTGAGGAAGGAATTTGTCAAAAATCTTGTTTAAGATTTTTGGGTCCTGGGGGCAAAGGGGAGTGAGAGAATGACCATCCATTGGTGCGGCACGGGGCTGTCGTCGATTCCGGGGCTGCGGCGGCTGATCGAGGCGGGACATCCGGTCACGGTGTGGAACCGCACGGTCGAGAAGGCCCGCGCCGAGGTCGGCGACCTGACGCAGGACGTCCGGGCGTTCTCGATGGAGGCTTTGGCGGCGGCGCTGAAACCGGGCGATATCGCGGTGTCGATGCTGCCGGCGGACCAGCATGTTGCGATTGCGAAGCTCTGCCTGGAGAAGGGGGCGAATTTCTGCTCGTCGTCCTACATCGCGCCGGAGATGCGGGCGCTGGATGAGGAGTTTCGGGAAAAGGGGCTGGTGTCGATCAACGAGGTGGGCCTCGACCCCGGGATTGACCATCTGATGGCGCATGACCTGGTGGCGCGATATCGGGCCTCGAAAGCCTATCACAACGACAACGTGCTGAGTTTCACCAGCTATTGTGGTGGGGTGCCGAAAGAGCCGAACGCCTTCCGCTACAAGTTCAGCTGGGCCCCGGCGGGGGTGTTGAAGGCGCTGCGGTCTCCATCCCGGTCCTTGCGGCATTTCACCGAGCTGCGGGTGGCGCGGCCCTGGGATGCGATCAGCCGCTATGACGCCCCCCTGCCCCAGCCGGAGAGTTTCGAGGTCTATCCGAACCGCGACAGCTATCCGTTCATGGAGGAGTACCGTTTTGAGCCGCACTGGAAGGTCAAGGACTTCGTCCGGGGCACGATCCGGCTGAACGGCTGGGCCGATGCCTGGGCGCCGATCTTCCGTGAGATCGAGGGGCTGGAGGGGAAACCTCTGGCCGAGATCAACGCGGCGCTGGAGGCGCGGGCGGCGGCTCTCCTCAAGGACAACTCCTATGCCGAGGGCGAGCCGGATCGGGTGGTGCTGTTCGTGGCGTTGAAGGCGGAACGGGACGGCAAGCCGGTGTTCCACCAGACCTGGGCGATGGATGCCTGGGGCGATGTGCGCGGGACGGCGATGGGGCGGCTGGTGTCGGTGCCGGTGTCGCTGGCGATCGAGGCTGTGCTGACGCGCGAGATCCCGGCGGGGGTGCATGGCGCGCCGCATGACCCGAAGCTGCTGGCGCGGTGGCTGGATCAGGTGGGACACCTGGCGCAGTTCCTGCGGCGGATCGACCATCTGGCCTAGGCGGCGGAAGGGTTGTCATGAGCCTTTGACGTGACAGAGCCGCTGCCCTGCCCTATCATCGCCGGACGATCCGGGCAAACCGGGCAAGCGAGCGAGGCAGGACGTGGGCGGCACCAGCAACACGTCAAGGCGATTGGACCGGCTGGCCGACCGGCTGGCGGTGCTGGCTGCGCGGCGGGCGCGGGCGGCGGGTGGCTTTGTGTCGCAGCCCGAGCCGCGGTCCATCGGGCAGCTGACGCGCGGGCGGCAGCTGGTTTTGGGCAATGTCCTGCTGGCCGGGCACTTGGCCGAGGTGGCGGACGGTTCGATCTGGGACAGTGCGGCGCCCGACCCTGCCTTTGACCGGGCCGCGCAGGGCTTTGCCTGGCTGGATGACCTGGCAGCTTTGGGCACCAAGGAGGCGAAGGCGCGGGCGCAGGCCTGGACCTGGGACTGGATCGCGCGGTTCGGCGGCGGGCGGGGGCCGGGGTGGACTCCGGACCTGACGGGGCGCCGGATCATCCGCTGGGTGCATCACGCGACCATTCTGCTGAGCGGGCGGGACAAGGCGGAGAGCGAGGCGTTCTATCGGTCGCTGTCGCGGCAATCGGCCTATCTGGCCAAGCGCTGGCGCAGTGCGGCGGAGGGGTTGCCGCGATTCGAGGCGCTGACTGGCCTCGTCTATGCCGGGATCTCGCTGATCGGGATGGAAGCGCTGATCGGCCCGGCGTCGGAGGCTTTGTCGGCGGCCTGCGATACGGATGTCGACGCGGAAGGCGGGATTCCGACGCGGAACCCGGAGGAGCTTTTGGAGGTGCTGACCCTGCTGACCTGGTCGGCCAGCGCGATGAGCGAGGCGAACCTGGCGGTTCCCCCGGCGGTCAGGGCGGCGATTATCCGGATCACCCCGGCCCTGCGGACCTTGCGCCATGCCGATGGCGAGCTGGCGCGGTTTCATGGCGGGGACAAGGGGGAAGAAGGGCGTCTGGATCAGGCGCTGGCCTCGGCGGCTGTGCGGGCGGGGACGACCCCGGCGATTGCGATGGGCTATGCGCGGCTGCATGGCGGGCGGACGACGGTGATCGTCGATGCGTCCTCGCCTCCAGGCGGGCGGGCGGCGGAGACGGCGCATGCCTCGACCTGCGCTTTCGAGCTGACCTCGGGGCGGCGGCCCCTGGTGGTGAATTGCGGGTCGGGGCTCGCGTTCGGGCCGATGTGGCGGCTGGCGGCGCGGGCGACGGAGTGTCATTCGGTGCTGGCGATGGACCGGGTGTCCTCTTCCCGGCTGTATCCGACCGGCGAGGCGCTGCAGCATCGCGCGCAGGTCACGGCGACGCGGATGACCACGGGCAGCGAGGGGACGGACCTGTACCTGGCGCATGACGGCTGGGTCAGGACGCATGGGCTGACAGCAAGCCGGAGCCTGACTTTGAGCCATGACGGGCGGCGCTTGTCGGGGGTGGAGGCCTTGACCGCGCTGAAGGCGGATGCGCGGAAGCGCTTCGAGGATGTGATGACCGCGACGGCGATGGAGGCCGGGCGCTTTGCGGTGCGGTTCCACCTGCACCCGGATGTGGATGCGGCGCTGGATATGGGGGGTGCTGCGGTCTCGATGGTCCTGCGCAGCGGCGAGATCTGGGTGTTCCGGCACACCGGCACGGCGGACCTGGCGCTGGAGCCGTCGGCCTATCTGGAAAATGGGCGGTTGCACCCCCGGCCAAGCCTGCAAATTGTGCTGCGCGGCGAAGCGCGGGGGTTCGAGACACGGATAGGCTGGACCTTGGCGAAGGCAAAGGATACTCCGCTGGCGATCCGGGACCTGGAGGGCGTGGAGCCCGAGGACCCGCTGCCAGAGTGACAGGGGCATGCCCATGACAAACCTTATCCCCATCGGCCGCGCGCTGATCTCGGTGTCGGACAAGACCGGCCTTCTGGACCTGGCGCGGGCGCTGGCTGGGTACGGGGTGGAGCTGATTTCCACCGGCGGGACCTCCGGCATGCTGCGGGCGGCGGGGCTGGCGGTGCGGGATGTTGCAGATGTCACGGGTTTCCCCGAGATGATGGACGGGCGGGTCAAGACGCTGCACCCGAACGTGCATGGGGGCCTTCTGGCGCTGCGCGATGACGACGAGCATCTGGTGGCGATGGCTGCGCATGGGATCGAGCCGATCGATCTGTTGATCGTGAACCTGTATCCGTTCGAGGAGACAGTGGCGCGGGGCGCGGATCATGCGACCTGCATCGAGAACATCGACATCGGCGGTCCGGCGATGATCCGGGCTGCGGCGAAGAACCACCGGTTCGTGACGGTGGTGACGGACCCGCTGGACTATGAGTGCCTCCTGGCCCAGCTGAAGGCCAATGACGGGGCGACGACGCGGGCCTTCCGGCAGAAGCTGGCGCTGACGGCCTATGCGCGGACGGCGGCCTATGACACGGCGGTTTCGACCTGGCTGGCGGGAGAGTTGAACGAACCCGCCCCGCGGTATCGCAGCTTTGCTGGGCGGATCGCGCAGACCTTGCGCTATGGCGAGAACCCGCATCAGGCGGCGGCCTTCTACACCGACGGCTCGCGCCGTCCGGGGGTCGCGACGGCGCGGCAGTGGCAGGGCAAGGAGCTGTCCTACAACAACATCAACGACACCGATGCGGCGTTCGAGCTGGTGGCGGAGTTTGCCGGGGGTGCCCCGGCCTGCGCGATCATCAAGCATGCGAATCCTTGCGGGGTGGCGACGGCGGGGTCGCTGGTGGAGGCTTACCAGCGCGCTTACCAGTGCGACCAGACCAGCGCCTTTGGCGGTATTGTCGCGTTGAATCAGGTGCTTGACGGAGCGACGGCGGAGGAGATCGTGAAGATCTTCACCGAGGTCGTCATTGCTCCGGACGCCACGGACGAAGCCAAGGCGGTGTTTGCGGGGAAGAAGAACCTGCGGCTGCTGACCACGGGCGCGCTGCCGGACCCGAAGGCCGGGGGGCTCGCGTTCAAGCAGGTGGCGGGGGGATTCCTTGTGCAGGACCGGGACAATGGGCATGTGGCGGCGAGTGACCTGAAGGTGGTGACGAAGCGGGCTCCGTCCGAGGCCGAGATGCGGGACCTGATGTTCGCCTGGACGGTGGCCAAGCACGTGAAGTCGAACGCGATCATCTATGTGAAGGACGGCGCGACGGTGGGTGTCGGTGCGGGGCAGATGAGCCGGGTGGATTCGACGCGGATCGCCGCGCGGAAGGCAGAGGACATGGCCGAGGCTTTGGGGCTGGCGGGTCCGCTGACCAAGGGCGCGGTCGTCGCGTCGGATGCGTTCTTTCCCTTTGCCGATGGGCTGATCACCGCGGCGGAGGCGGGGGCGACGGCGATCATCCAGCCGGGCGGGTCGATGCGGGACGACGAGGTGATCGCGGCGGCGGATGAACGTGGGCTGGCGATGGTCTTCACCGGCCAGCGGCATTTCCGGCACTGATGATGCGGCGCTTCTGGATCATCGCGGTTGCGACCTTCGTCATCGACCAGCTGACCAAGCTGTGGATCGTGCATGGGCTGGACCTGATAAACCGGCACGAGATCGACGTGCTGCCACCCTATCTGAACCTGCGGATGGCGTGGAACTACGGCATCAACTTTGGCCTTCTGTCGCACGGCGCGGACTGGGCGCGCTGGGGGCTGATCGTGCTGGCGCTGGTCATCTCGGCCTGGGTGATCTGGTGGATGCGGCGCGAGCGGGGGAACACCTGGGCTGAACTGTCGGGTGGCCTGCTGGTTGGCGGGGCGCTGGGCAATGTCATCGACCGGATCGCCTATGGCGCAGTGGCGGATTTCCTGAACATGTCCTGCTGCGGGATCGAGAATCCCTATGCCTTCAACGTCGCCGACATCGCGATCTTTGCCGGGGCGCTGGGGCTGGTGATCTTTGCCAAGGGCGATTCCGCCGACGGCAAACCCAAGCGCAAGGCGCGCTAATCAGGCGTGACGACCGCGCGGCTTTAGGCTAAGACGGGCAAAAGACGGGTTCGGAGGCAGGCATGCGGGCAGGACTGGGCAGGGCGGTCATCGCGGTTGCGACGATGATCACGCTTGCGGCCTGCGGCGGCAAGGGCGACCCCGAGCTGATGAACCTGCGGTCGGGGCCGGGCCCTGACGAATTTGCGATCGTTCCGCCCAAGCCCCTGGAATTGCCGGAAAACCTGGCTGAACTGCCCGAGCCGACCCCGGGCGGCTTCAACCGGACCGACCAGAACCCCGAGGCGGACGCCGCGATTGCGCTGGGCGGCAACCCGAAGGCGGCAGGCGGCATTCCGTCGTCGGATGCGGCACTTTATGCCCATGCCGGGCGGTTCGGCGTCGATGGTGGCATCCGGGCGACGCTGGCCTCGGAAGACCTGGAATGGCGGCGCGACAACAACGGCCGCATCCTGGAGCGGCTGTTCAACGTGAACGTCTATTACAAGGCCTATCGCAAGCAGCGGCTGGACCAGCAGGCAGAGCTGGACCGGTGGCGGGCGCTTGGGGTCCGGAACCCCTCGGCACCGCCGCGCAAACCTGACGAAGAGTAACAACCGCGTGGCCCCGGCTTGATTGTTCGGGCGACGCGCCGCAGCTTCCCGAAAACCCAACGGTGGAGAGCCTGATGCTCGGACGATTTGGTGCGGGACTTGGTCTGGCGCTGGCCCTGACACTTCCGGCAACGGCCGATGAGCCGGTCACGACCTTCACCCTGGACAACGGGCTGAAGGTTGTGGTGATCGAGGATCATCGCGCCCCGGTCGTGGTGCAGATGATCTGGTATCGGGTGGGCGCGGCGGATGAACCCCCAGGCCATTCCGGGATCGCGCATTTCCTGGAACACCTGATGTTCAAGGGCACCGAGAAGGTCGCACCCAACGCGTTTTCCGGCATCGTCGAGGCGCAGGGCGGCGATGACAACGCCTTCACCTCCTGGGACTACACCGCCTATTTCCAGCGGATCGCCGCCGACCGGCTGGATTTGGTGATGGAGATGGAAGCCGACCGGATGCGCAATCTGCGGCTGACCGAAGAGGACGTGGATACCGAGCGCAAGGTGATCCTGGAGGAACGCAGCCAGCGCACCGACAGCGACCCGAGTGCGCTGTTGATCGAGCAGATGCGGGCGGCGCAGTACATGAACCACCCCTATGCGATCCCGGTGATCGGTTGGCGCCACGAGATGGAACAGCTGAGCCGCGAGGATGCGCTGTCCTACTACGAGCGGTTCTACGCTCCGAACAACGCAACTCTGGTGATCGCGGGCGATGTGGAGCCCGAGGCGGTGAAGGCGCTGGCGGAAAAGCATTACGGCCCGCTGGAGCCGTCCGAGGGCATCGTGCCGCGCGAACGGCCGCAGGAACCGCCGCAGCTGGCGGAACGCCGGATCGTGCTGGCGGACGAGCGGGTGTCGGAGCCTTACGTCTTCCGCACCTACCTTGCACCGGAGCGCGACCCGGGCGACCAGAAGATGGCGGCGGCGCTGACCGTGCTGGCCGAGCTTTTGGGCGGTAATGGCCAGACCTCTTTCCTGGCGCGGGAGTTGCAGTTCGACCGGCAGGTGGCGGTCTATACCTCGGCTTTCTACGACGGGACCAGCATTGACGACGGGACCTTCGGCATCGCCGTGGTGCCGGCCCCGGACATAATGCTGGAGACGATCGAGGCCGATCTGGACCGGGCCTTGGAAGAGTTCCTGAAGGAAGGCCCCGACCCGGCGGCGCTGGAGCGGATCCGGACCCAGGTCCGCGCCGGTGAGATCTACGCTCGCGACAGCGTGGAGAATCTGGCCAACAGCTATGGCAAGGGGTTGAGCGTGGGCCTGACCGTGGCCGATATCGACGGCTGGGACGAAGCGCTGTCGGCGGTGACCGAGGCCGATGTGATGGCGGCCGCGCGGACGGTCTTGAACCGGAAGAACGCGGTGACCGGCTGGCTGACCAAACCTGCCGTCGAAGGGGAGACCACGGAATGATCCGCGCCGTCTTTGCTGCCCTGTTCCTGCTGGCCGTCCCGGTCCATGCCGAGATCGAGATCAAGGAAGTGACATCCCCCGGCGGGATCAAGGCCTGGCTGGTCGAGGATCACAACATCCCCTTCGCGGCGCTGGAGATCCAGTTCAAGGGCGGCACCTCGCTGGATGCTCCGAGCAAGCGCGGGGCGGTCAACTTGATGACGGCGACGCTGGAGGAGGGCGCGGGCGAGATGGACAGCCGCGCCTTTGCCGAAGCGCGCGAGGCGCTGGCGGCGGACATCAGCTTCGATTCCGGGTCGGATTCGGTGGGCGTGTCGGTGAAGTTCCTGACGGAGAACCGCGACCAGGTGATCGACCTTCTGCGCGAGGCGCTGGTCAACCCGCGCTTTGACCAGGATGCGGTGGACCGGGTGCGGGAACAGGTGCTGTCGAACCTGCGGGCCAACGAGAAGGACCCGGGAAACATCGCTTCCGAGAAGTTCGACGCGCTCGCCTTCGGCGATCATCCCTATGCCTCGACCGGGGACGGGACCATCGAGACGGTGACGGCACTGACCCGCGACGACATCGTGGCCGCGCACAAGGCGGCACTCGCGCGGGACCGGGTCTATGTCGCGGCCAGCGGAGACATCACGGCGGAACAGCTGGGGGAGCTTTTGGATCATCTGCTGGGTGACCTACCCGCGACAGGTGCCCCGCTGCCGGAGGATGCCCCGTGGCTGCTGACGGGGGGCGTCACGGTGGTGGATTTCCCGACGCCGCAGTCAACGGTGTTCTTCGGCCACAAAGGCATTCCGCGGGATGACCCGGATTTCTTCCCGGCCTTCGTCCTGAACGAGATGCTGGGCGGCGGGCGCTTTACCGCGCGGCTGATGACCGAAGTGCGGGAAAAGCGCGGCCTGACCTACGGGATCGGGACCTATATCGTAAACATGGACCATGCCGACATGATCCTGGGCCAGTTCGCGGCGTCGAACGACAAGGTGGCCGAAGCGATCAGTGTGGTGAAGGACGAGTGGGGCCGGCTGGTCAGCGAGGGCGTGACGGAAGCAGAGCTGGCGTCCACCAAGACCTACATGACCGGGTCCTATCCCTTGCGGTTCGACGGGAACGGACCGATCGCCAGCATTCTGGTCGGCATGCAGATGGACGGGATGCCGCGCGACTATGTGACGAAGCGGAATTCGATGGTCGAGGCGGTGACGATGGCGGACATCCAGCGCGTCGCCGCGCGGCTGTTCAAGCCCGAGGACCTGCAGTTCGTGGTGGTGGGTCAACCTGAAGGGATGTGACGGTGTGTCAGGGGCATTGGACAACAAGCCCCTTTCGCCCGTCCGACCCATCGTCTACGAATTCGTCATGCGCTGGACGATCCCAAACACTTTGACGGTGCTTCGCCTGCTTGCCGCACCCGGTGTTGCGGTGATGTTCCTGTATTTCCAGCGCCCCTGGGCCGACTGGCTGGCGCTGACCCTGTTCGTGGGCGCGGCGATCACCGACTGGTTCGACGGCTATCTTGCCCGGCTGTGGAAGCAGGAGTCGAAGTTCGGCGCGATGCTGGACCCGATTGCCGACAAGGCGATGGTGGTGATCGCGATCATGGTCATCACCGGTTATAACGGGATGAACCCCTGGCTGATCCTGCCCGCGACGCTGATCCTGTTCCGCGAGGTCTTCGTGGGGGGCCTGAGGGAGTACCTGGGGCAAAAAAGCGGGCTGCTGAAGGTGACGAGGCTCGCCAAATGGAAGACCACGGCGCAGATGATCGCGATCGCGGTGCTGTTCCTTGGGACGGGCCTTGACTATCTGAACGCCCTGGCGCTGGAGGGGATGACGCCCGAGCAGCATATGGCCGCCGTAGCGGCAGGCGAGGCCGAGGCGATCCGCACCTGCGGCAACCGGGATTGCGCGTCCTATGCGAACCTTGTGGGCATCTGGCTGTTATGGGTGGCGGCCCTGCTGACTGTGGTCACGGGCTGGGAATACTATACGAAGTCGCTGCCCTTCCTGAAGGAAGACAAGTGATCGACGTTCTGTACTTCGCCTGGGTCCGGGAACGGATCGGCCTTCCGCGTGAGCGGATCGAGACCGGGGCCACGACGGTGGCCGAGCTGGTCGAGGAGTTGCGTGGGCGGGAAGAGCGGTATGCGGCGGCCTTTGCCGACCTGACCGCGCTGCGGGTGGCGCTGGATCAGGAGCTGGCGTCGTTCGATGCCCCGCTGGCGGGGGTTCGGGAGGTCGCCTTCTTCCCGCCGATGACCGGGGGCTGAGGTGCGCGTCGCCGTCCAGCAAGCACCGTTCGATCTGGGGGCAGAGGTTGCGGACTTCACTGCCTCCGTGCGGGGCGCGGGGGCGGTCGTCAGTTTCACCGGGCTGGTGCGGGACGAGGGTGGGTCGCTGTCCGGGATGGAGATCGAGCACTATCCGGGGATGACCGAGAAGGCGATCCTGGGGATTGCCGAGGAGGCGGTCCGGCGGTGGTCGCTGGTGGATGCCCTGGTGATCCATCGGTATGGGAAGCTGGCTCCGGGAGAGGCGATCATGATGGTCGCGACGGCGGCGCCGCACCGGGGGGATGCTTTCGCTGCCGCCGAGTATCTGATGGACTACCTGAAAAGCCGGGCTCCGTTCTGGAAGAAGGAACTTTCGGCTGACGGGGCTTCCTGGGTGGCGGCGAAGGACGCCGATGAGGACGCGCTGAAGCGGTGGTAGTGTCCACGCTGGGCGGTTCGTTCGGTTGCAGTGAAATCAATGGCTTGGTTGTGGGCGTTCAGCGGGTGCTAACCGTGGTTCCCCCTCACCCTGACCCTCTCCCCCGGGGGGAGAGGGGACGCCTCTGGCTGCGGTCGGTGCTTCAGGGGCCGAAGCGGCTGGCCCAGGTGGGTTGCAGGTCGAGGGGTTCGGACCGGGCCAGGTAGACCGCGCGGGCGATGGCGCGGGCGAGGCAGGTGGCGGCGGCGTGGCCGAGCTGGAAGATGTCGGTCAGGGGGTCTTCCAGCGGTTTCGCGCCGGTGGCGACGGAGAAGACGAGGTCGCCGTCGAGGGGCGTGTGCGAGGGGACGAGGGCGCGAGCCATGCCGTCGTGGGCGGCTGTGGCCATGCGGTGGGCCTGGGCCTTGGTCAGGGTGGCGTCGGTGGCGACGATGGCAATGGTCGTGGCCTCGCCCAGTCGCTTGCGCGGCAGCGGTGCGTCTTGTGGGATCATGGGCGCGGGGCCGAGGCCGCCGAACTCGGTGCCTTCTTCCCAGTGGGCGGCCCAGAAGTGGGGGGTCTCGCCCACGGTGGCCTGGCCCAAGGCGTTGACGACGACGAGGGCTCCAACGGTGAGGCCGGAGGGCAGGATGCAGGAGGCGGAGCCGAGGCCGCCTTTCAGGGTGCCGGTCATGGCCCCGTAGCCTGCGCCGGCGGTGCCGAGGGCGAAGTCGGCGGCGGCGGCCTCGAAGGCCTGGCGGCCGAGGGTCGGGTATGGGCTAGTGGTCCAGTCCTTGTCGCCGCCGTTGAGGAGATCGAAGACGATGGCCCCGGGCACGATGGGGACGCGAACGGGGCCGACGGCGAAGCCGCGACCGGCCTCACGCAGGGCCTGCATGATGCCGGTGCCGGCGTCGAGGCCGAAGGCGGAACCGCCGGAGAGGAAGATCGCGTCGACGCCTTCCACCATGCGGTCAGGAGCGAGGAGGTCGGTTTCCCGCGTGCCGGGCGAGCCGCCCATGACGTGGACGGCGGCCACAAAGGGGCGGTCGGCGGTCAGGACGGTGGTGCCGGAGCGGAGTGCTGCGTAATGGGCGTTGCCGACGCGAAGGCCGGGGACGTCGGTGATGAGGTTGCGGGGGCCGGGGCGCATCAGGCGGGCTCCGGGCCAAAACCCTTTAAAGGGTTTTGCAAATTCCTTCGAAGGAATTTGGCGACGGGCGCGGCGTTGTGCATCTGGGACCCCGGTTGCTTTGGGGTCAGGATAGGCGGGTGAGCCAGTGCGTGCAAATGGCGGCTCCTCGTTCGCCTTCGGCTTCTCGTCGCTGGGGTTCAGCGACGAGCGACGAAGTCGACGAGGAGCGTTTCTGGGGAGCGGGCCTCAGAAGTCGAAGATTTCGCCGAGGATGCTTTTCTTGCGCTTCTTGCCGTAGCCGTACTTGTAGTCGTCATCGTCGTCGTAGTCCCGGCGGCGGCGGTCATCGTCGCGGTACTGCGGCGCGCGCTGGGGTTCCTGCTGATAGACTGGGGCGGCCTGCGGTTGCGGGGCCGGGCGGGGGGCGGCTGCCGGAGCCGGAGCCACGTCACCCGCGGCGCGTTCGATGATCTTGTCGAGCTCACCCCGGTCGAGCCAGACGCCACGGCATTTCGGGCAGTAGTCGATCTCGACCCCGCCACGGTCGGCCATCACCAGGGTTTCGTTGTCTACCGGGCAGCGCATCAGCGTCTCCATTCCATGGGTCAGGTCGATAGATGGGGTCGCATTTGCGCCTCACAAGGGTCGGAAACGCTCTTGCGCGAATTGTCGCGAAGGCGCATTCAGGGGGCGAGCCGTGGCGATGGCGTCGCCACAGGGGTGTTCACCCCGACGCTTGCGGGAATTGTCCCGCTTCCGTCCTGTACGCCGGGACCTTTCGGGGTCCTGCGGCATATCCCGGCCCCCTGTTGATGAGGTCTGGAAATGTCGTTGAACCGTCCCGAGATGTACCGCTTTCACAATGGCGGGAAGAAGGACACGCTGCCCTTCGCCGATCAGGAATACCATGACCGCCTCGCGGGCCTGCGCGAGATCTTGGAGCTGCATGAGCTGGACGCGGTTGTGCTCACCTCGATGCACAACGTGGCCTACTATTCGGGCTTCCTCTATTGCTCGTTCGGGCGGCCCTATGCTTGTGTTGTCACCAAAACCGAATGCGTGACCATCAGCGCAGGGATCGACGCGGGCCAGCCCTGGCGGCGGTCGATCGAGGACAACATCACCTACACCGACTGGCAGCGCGACAACATGTGGCGGGCGGTGGCCTCGGTCACAGGCGTAGGCAAGGCCATCGGCTGCGAGGCGGATCACCTGACCGTGGAGCGGATGGAGAAGCTGAACAGCTTCCTGAAGCCCAAGCGCGGCGTGGATGTTGCCCCGGCGACGATGTACCAGCGGATGAAGAAATCCCCGGCCGAGATCGTGATGATCAAGCATGGGGCGAACGTCGCCGACGTGGGTGGCTATGCGATCCGCGAGGCGATCAAGGTCGGCGCGACGGAACTGGAAGTGTCCATCGCAGGTCGGGATGCGATGGAGCGTGAGATCGCCAAGCGCTTTCCGGATGCGGAATACCGCGACACCTGGGTCTGGTTCCAGTCGGGGATCAACACCGACGGGGCGCACAACCCGGTGACGAACCGCAAGCTGCAGCATGGGGATATCCTGAGCCTCAACTGCTTCCCGATGATCAGCGGCTATTACACCGCGCTGGAGCGGACGCTGTTCGTGGGCGAGGTGGATGATGCCAGCATGAAGGTCTGGCAGACCAACATCGACAGCCACGAATTCGGGATGAAGCTTCTGAAGCCCGGAGCCTCATGTGCCGAGATCACCATGAAGATCAACGAGTTCCTGGCCGAGCGGCAGATGCTGCAGTACCGCACCTTCGGCTATGGGCATTCGTTCGGGATCCTGTCGCACTACTATGGCCGCGAGGCGGCGCTGGAGCTGCGCGAGGACATCGACACGGTGCTGGAGCCGGGGATGGTGATCTCGATGGAGCCGATGCTGACGATCCCGGAAGGCATGCCGGGCGCCGGTGGCTATCGCGAGCACGACATCTTCGTCGTGACCGAGGACGAGCCCGAGGACATCACGCATTACCCCTATGGGCCTGCGTTCAACGTGGTGGGGTAAGGCGGGACGTTCGATAAGGACAGGGAACAGAAGGGGCTCAGGGCCGTTTCTGTTCCAGCCTTGCCCGCGAAGATTCGGAAAAGCTTGCGTTTTTGCTTGACCCGGACCAGTTGGGGCGCAAGGTGGCCCTAGCTGCCCTTGAGATGAGTCTGCCAAAGTGACCCAATCCCTTGCCCGGATCTTCGCGATCCTCGCCCTGCCTTTGCTTGCCGCCTGCGCGGGCAACCCCAAGTCGCAAACGCCCGAGGCCGCGCCGGGGTATGAAGGCATCCAGGACGGGGCGTTCTTCATCGAGCCGGTCGCGCCGAAGTACCTGGCGGACGGCAACAGCCGGACCGAGGTCGCCTATACCGGGCCCGAGGCTCCAGGCACCGTGGTGGTCGATACCTTTGCGCGCAAGCTGTACCTGGTGGGTGAAGGCGGGACGGCGACAAGTTATCCTATCGCGGTCGGGCGTGAGGGGATGTCGTTCCGTGGCTCGGGCGTTGTCGGGCGCAAGGCGGAATGGCCGTCGTGGCAGCCCACGGCGAACATGATCCGCAGCCGGCCTGATCTGTATGCGGCCTATGCGGGCGGCCTGCCGGGCGGGCTGCAGAACCCGCTGGGGGCGCGGGCGTTGTACCTGTACCGCGGCGGGCGGGACACGATGTTCCGGATTCACGGGACGTCCGATGCGGCCTCGGTCGGGCACGCGACCAGCGCGGGGTGCATTCGTCTGTTCAACCAGGACGCCATCGACCTCTACAACCGGGTGCCGAACGGGACCCGGGTCAAGGTGCGGACCGAGGCGGAGAGCCTGGCCATCGAAGGGCCGCAGATGCTGAACGCCTATGGCCGGATGGTGCCGGAGACCCCGGAAAACATCGCCAAGAAGGAAAAGGACCTGAAGGCTCTGGCCAAGCAGGAGGCGCGCGACAAGGCCGCTGCCGAGAAGGCGGAGAAGAAGCGCCTGGCTGCCTGCGCCCGTCGGGGCATTCCGGATGCCGAATGCGTGCCTGCCCAGGCTGCCGTGACGGTCGGTACCTCTGGCTAAGTGCGGATCACGTAATCCTTGAGGGTGGTCTGCACGACCTCCCATGTTCCTTCAAAGCCGGGGCGGATGATCAGGCTGTCGCCCGGGTGCAGCTGGGTGACGCTGCCATCGCTGCCGGTCAGGAGCGAATAGCCCTGCAGGATGCGGAAGTATTCCCACTCCGAATAGCTGATGCGCCACTTGCCGGGGGTGGATTGCCAGAGGCCGGCATAGAGGCCATCGGTTTCCTCAAGGCTCCAGGTCGAGTGGACCGGATCGCCCGAGATCACCTTGGCGGGATCGGGGCGGGTGATCTCGGGGGCGGTGCCGTCACGGCTGACGCGCTGGATCAGGGGCATTGCGGTCTCCTTTCCGGCATTCAGGACGCTGAGACGTGCCGGGTCAACCCCGTGACGCTGCGGTCGGCGGTGCTGCGCTGCGGCGCAAATTTGTTGCGGCGGCGTTTCGCTTGTGCCCATATGGCGGGCAGAATGTGAAAGCGGAGGCCAGCGATGAGCGCCACGTCCCCAGTCCGGCCCGTGCTGCCCCCCGACATCCGCGCCCGCAAGGGTGGCACGCCGCTGGTGGTGCTGACGGCCTATTCGACGCCCATCGCCCGGCTGGTCGACGCGCATTGCGACATCGCGCTGGTGGGCGACAGCGTGGGCATGGTGATCCACGGGATGCCGTCCACGCTGGGCGTTACGCTGGAGATGATGATCCTGCATGGCCGCGCCGTGGTGCGGGGCTGCACGAAGGCGATGCCGGTGATCGACATGCCGTTCGGGTCCTATGAGGAAGGCCCGCAGCAGGCGTTCCGGAATGCCTCGCGCCTGATGGCGGAGACGGGGGCCCCTGCGGTGAAGCTGGAGGGCGGGCAGCATATGGCGGAGACGATTGCTTTCCTCACGGCGCGCGGCGTGCCGGTGATGGCGCATGTGGGCCTTACGCCGCAGTCGGTGAACACGCTGGGTGGCTACAAGGTGGTGGGCCGGGCTGAGGAAGCGGACAAGGTGATGGCGGACGCCAAGGCTATCGAGGCGGCGGGGGCGTTTTCCGTGGTGGTGGAAAAAGTGCCGGAGGGTTTGGCGGGGCGGATCACGGCGGCCTTGTCGATCCCGACGATCGGCATCGGCGCGGGAGTGAATTGCGACGGGCAGGTGCTGGTGGTGGATGACATGCTGGGCCTCTTCACCGACTTCCGGCCGAAGTTCGTGAAGCGCTATGCCGAGCTTGGGAAAGCGGCGGATGAGGCGATTGCCGGTTATGCGGCGGAGGTGCGGGCACGGGTGTTCCCGGCGGCTGAGCATTCCTTTCCTGACGCGCTGCCGGTGAAGAAATGATCCCGATTGTCCGGACGGTGACCGACCTGCGGGCGTTCGCGCGCGGGTGGAAGGCGAAGAATGAGGTGGTGGGCGTGGTCCCGACGATGGGCGCGCTGCATGACGGGCACCTGTCCTTGGCGCGGCGGGCGCGGGCGGAGTGTGACCGGGTCATCACGACGATCTTCGTCAACCCCAAGCAGTTCAACAACCCCGAGGACCTGAAGAAATACCCTCGCACGCTGGAGGCGGATGCGGAGCTTTTGGGGACCGTCCCGGTGGACGCGATCTTTGCCCCGCCGGTGGAGGAGGTTTACCCCGAGGGCTTCATCACCAATGTGACGATGCAGGGGGTCGCGCAGCCGCTGGAAGGCTACATGCGGCCCGGGCATTTCGATGGCGTGGCGACAGTGGTGACGAAGCTGTTCGGCATGTCCCTGGCGGACAAGGGCTATTTCGGCCAGAAGGACTGGCAGCAGTTGCAGGTCGTGCTGCGGCTGGTGCGGGATCTGAACATTCCGGTGCAGGTCGTGGGCTGCGAGACGATTCGTGAGGCGGACGGGCTGGCGATGTCGTCGCGCAATGTGCGGCTGACGGCAGAGGGGCGGGCGAAGGCTCCGATCCTTTATGCGGCGATCACCCGGGCGGCGCAGGACATCCGCATTGGCCACGCTGATCGGATGGCGATCCGCGAGGCGGCAGAGACGATGCGGGAAGCCGGGTTCGAGCGGGTGGAATACATCGAGTTGCGCGATGCCGAGACGCTGATGCCCTCGGACGACCCGCGCCGCCCGCGCCGGATGCTGGCGGCAGCCTGGATCGATGGCGTGCGGTTGATCGACAACATCCCGGTGTGACGGACGGTTTTCAGATTGAGCGCTGACGCGCGAGGCTTTTGTCTCGTCGTCGGGGCTTTCGCCCTCCTCCTCGGCTGATGGGGGTTTCACCCCCAAACCCCCAGGATATTTCCGGAAGGGAAAGGCTGGATTCCGCTCTTGGCGATGGGGGGAAGTTGCTGCAAGACTTCCCCCGTGGCGGGTCCGATTAATCGGGGCCGGAATGATGTAATTCGCTGTTACATCACTATGTGATGCAAACGATGTTCAACGGAGGGTCGGATGGCCGATTTTGAAACGCAGATCAAGGAAAGCCAGGCTCAGGTCGCCGAGGCGCAGGCGAAGATTTCGGCGATCACCAGCCGGATCGAGGCGGCGCGGACCAAGCTGGACCAGGGCGTGCAGCTGGACGTGGAGAACGCCACGCTTGAGGACGTGTCGAAGCACACCGACCTGATGAACGCGAACATCGCCGAGCTGATCATGGGGCTGGACGACGTGACCGCCGGATTTTCGGCCGAGTTCAACGAGATGCGGACGAAGACGGGGATGGAGTCGTTCATCGGCATCTTCTCGTCTGCCAAGGCCGAATCGATGCGGCAGGAGCGGATGCGGGCGGCGACTATCGACGACAAGCTGCAGGACCTGATTTCCAAGTCGGACGTGATCGTGAAGCTGTTGCAGGGGCAGCTGGACCTTCTGAACACCCAGAAGACGCGGGTGGAGGGGAATTTGGCCTCGACCCTGACCGAGCGGGAAGAGACGGTGGCGGCGCTGGAGGCGGTGCGGGCCGAGGTCGCGGCGCTGGACCCGCGGCTAATCGAGCTGGAGAACAAGATCGCCGTGGAAACTGATGCGGCGGCGCGGACGAAGCTGGAGACGGAGCTGGCGACGCTGAACGCCCAGCATAACGCGCTGGTCCAGGATGAGCAGGTGAAGCTGGCGAAGTCGCAGACGCTGGAGCGGTACATCGAGAAGGGCAAGACCTGGGTTGATTCCTTGCAGAACCAAGCGGCGACGCAGCTGGTGCTGATCAACAAGCTGCAGACGGACACCAAGCAGCGGGTGGTGCTGTATGACGCGCTGACCAGTTCGTTGAAGACCGCCCAGCAGCAGGACGTGGCGCACCGGATCAATGAGATCGGGGTCAAGACCGACCAGGAGGCCCAGACCGCGATGGCGGCCATCGGGGCGGCGACGAACGACAAGATGGCCGACATGCTGGAAGCGCATGAGGGGCACATGGTGTTCGCCCGGCAGATCCTGGAGCAGAAGGCGAAGGCGGATGAGCGCTTTGCCCGGCGCTTTGCGGCGATCGTCGAGAAGCACGACAAGAACGCGTATGGGGAGTGATGGGTGATCATTGGCCTGCGAACCGGCGTTCTGATGACCTTTAGCCCGCCGGTTCTTCTTGGGCTCGGAATACTGTTATCCGATGCGACTAACTTCGTGGTTGGCGGGATCGCTGGACTGATGATGTTCGTCGGTCTTTGGTCGACTTACTCTCTTTCACCGCTGTTTGCGGTGCTGTTATTGATCGACCTTTGGTCTTATGCGCGTCGGGGAAATGATGCCTGACACCACCGTCAAGGACGTCCTCACCTCGGACCATCACGAGCTGTACGACACGCTCGTCGCGCGGCGGTATTCTGCCAAGTTTGACCGGATCACCGGGCATCTGGGCCGGGTGGCGGCGGAGGTGGAGGCGTTCTTGGAAGATCGCCAACAGAAAGTGATCGGCGGATGACGTTCAGGCGATCCCAGTTTTGGATTATCGTGCTCGGGCTTGGTCTATTGGCCGTCGCAGGTACTAGGACGATATTGATACCAGAATCGTTTGCTTCTGATCCTCAGACGCCACGGGGACCCAATTTGAACGAGTTCCTCATTCTGGTGACGCTGTCACTCTGGCTCCTTGCTGGTCACCGATATCTGGGGCGTCGAATGTTTGAGAAAGAGGCCAGACGGAAGGGCGTCCGGCTAGAGTCGGATGAAGTGATGGATCGCTGGGCCCGCTGGTATTTTGGGTTCGATAGCAGCGAGAAACAGTGAAGATGGCTGACCCCACCGTCAAAGACGTTCTCACCTCGGACCACCATGAGCTTTATGACACGCTCGTCGCGCGGCGGTATTTTGCCAAGTTCGACCGGATCACCGGGCATCTGGGCCGGGTGGCGGCGGAGGTGGAGAATGAGGGGAAGCTGACGCGGACCGAGGCACGGGTGCTTGGCCGGTATCTGACGGCGGTGGCGGGGACATTCCGGGCGCTGTCGAACAAGTACCTGATGACCGGGCGGGGGGAGGGGGCTCCGCGCCTGACCATCGACCGGCATGAGAGCGGGTTTCCGGTGGCTCAGGAGCTGATGACGATGGCCGTCGATGCCCAGCAGGCCGAGAAGCATCTGGCCGGGATGCCCTCGGAGGCGGAGTTGAAGGACCGGATGATCCGGCAGATCGTGGGGGACCTGACGATCCCCACGGCGCTGCAGTTCGCGCTGTCGCAGCGGTATTACTATGAGGCGCTGCTGGCCGGCGGCATCTTCTGGGCGCGGAACGATCCGGATGCGCAGTGGATCCAGGATCTGGGGGAACGGCGGCATTTCCTGGTGCATTGGGCGGTCTGGGATACTCAGGCGAACCTGCCGGTGGTGTACCTGATGGACCTGGAGGACTCGGGCAAGCGGCCGATCCTGACCGACGCCTACCGCTGGCCGCAGGCGCAGGCGGCGCTGATGGCGCAGTCGGTGGGGGGGCTGAAGCTTTTGACCATTGCCACGGGGTTCGACAAGGATTTCGAGGACCTGCACCCGAAGCGCCTGCGGCGGATCATCCTGGGGCCGATGTATTCGGCGAGCTTCACGTTGCAGTCGGGGCCGATTTCCAAGGTGCTGGAGGGCGCGAATGCTCCGGAGGGTCAGGACTGGGCGCTGGTCTGGACGGTGGAGGACCTGGTCTCGGACCGCGAGGAAGCGGTGAAGGACGGCTGGTTCTCGTCTGCGCAGCGGCAGGTCTACAAGCTCGACCCGGTGGCGGGGGCGGAACTTGGGGCAACGCGGCAGGAGCGGATGATCATCCTGCCGGAGCGGCCCTATCAGGTGCTGGCAGAGCAGAACCCGGCGGGTCTGCGGGGATACCGGAAGTTCGTCGTGGGGGCCGGGGGGCGGTTGATTCCGACGTTGTAGCCGGGGGCCAGCCCCCGGACCCCCGGGATATTTTCGGACAGATGAAAGGGTTGGCCGGATGAGCACGCGCGACACGATGGAGCTGAAGGAAGAGACGATCCGAGCGCAGTATGAGGCGGCCTTGGGGATGGTCTTCGGGTTCGATCATGCGCCGCGGTTGGCGAAGCCTCTGGTTCAGGCGGTTCAGGCGGAGCGGTCGCCTGGGGTGGGGACGCGGCCCACGTTCCGGTCCACGGTGCCGGGGATGGCAACGCGGACGACGGCCAGACCCGGGGGGGTGCGGCTGGCGGAGCGGATCGAGGGGTTGGGGGATGGGTTGGTGTCGCCGGTGCAGGCGGCTTGTCTGAACGCGCTGCGGCGGTCGCTGGCGATTGCGCTGGCGATGGGGGAGACGTTTGCGGCGCAGTCGGGGCTCGCCGAGTTGAAGAAGGCGAACCTGGAGGGGCGGGTGCCGGAGGCTCGGCGGGCGGAGTTCTGCGAGCTGTTGCAGGGCGAGGCGCTGGTGGTCCTGTTCACCTTTGCCAATGCGCTGGCCTACCTGATCGCGCCGCATGTGGGGTCCGGGACGGTCGAGATCGGCGAAGTGGAGGAGGTGCTGACCGACAATGCTCCGCTGGCGTTGCAGGGGGCGCTCTGGGAGCTGGACCAGGATATCGGGGCGCTGGCGACGGATGACGTGAAGCTGGTGGCGGTGGTGTCGGCCTTTGCCGAGGCGCTGATGAAGAAGGTGCAGATCCGGGCGGAGAATGGGGCTCGGGTGTCCGTGTATACGGGCGCGTCGTGGAAGGTGGAGGCCGACGGGCTGACCATCGCGGGGTTCAAGCCGGCGAAGGCGGCGAAGGGCGGCATGATCGCCATGGCCTTCAAGAAGCCGCATGAGGTGGTGGGGAACCACATCGCCAAGTACCAGTCGCTGCGGTTGGCGAAGATGCTGATGGCCTATGACTTCGAACGCCGCCTGAATCCGTTTGCGGAGCTTGGGGGGTTCATCTTTACCTTCATGGGGGACGGGAAGCCGGGGACGGGGAAGACCACGCTGATCCAGATGATGGCGGGGCTCTTGAACGATTACTGCAAGGTGGCGGGGTATCCGTTCCGCTATCAGAACTTCAGCATCGACCAGATCGACAGCTATCAGGGGAAGTCGGGGCAGAACGCGAAGGCCTTCATCGATGCGGTTCTTGATCCGAGCGTGATCGGCTTCGGGACCATCGACGACATCGACCAGGTGGCGGGAAAGCGGGGGGACCGGCAGTCCAGCGCGGGCCAGCAGGAGGTGACGGCGGTCTTCATGCAGGCCTTCGCGGGGGCGGGCACGGTGGTGCGGGGGAACTGCACCTTCGGGATGTTCTCGAACTTCCCGGAGAACGTTGACGATGCGTTGCGGCAAAGGGCCGGGGCGCGGTTCCTGGTCGACGGGCCGCAGTCGAAGGAGGATTACATCGACATCCTTTCGCTTCTCCTGGGGAAGAACCATGCGATCCCGGTGGGCGAGCATGAGTTGTTTGCGGCGCAGGAGATCAAGAAGGCCGTTGCTGCGTCCTTCGAGGGGCATTCCAAGCCGCATGAGGAGGGGCTTCTGAAGGTCTGGGACCGTGTGTCGGGGGAGATCGGGAAGCTCGACACGCTGGCGAAGATCGGGGCCTATCTGAAGGCGATCCAGCAGGCGGATGAGCGGTTCACGGGGCGGGCGATCAAGAACATCACCGATGCGGTGAAGGTCCGGGCGATGGACTTTGAGCTGCCGGATGAGTGGATGGCGGAGCCGGACCTGTTCCTCTTCAAGCCCTATGACGAGAAGCTGGCGATGATCAAGGAGCTGATGACGCCGATCACGGTAGAAATGGTGATCCAGGAGATCAACCGCTACGCCGATTCTGAGTTCCGCTATGCCGACAAGTCGGACGAGGTGGCCATCGAGGCGATGGTGCGCGACTTTGGCCGGACGGAGGAGGCGAAGCGGCGGTATCTGGAGGGGAAGGGGTGATGGAGTTCCTTGCGGCAGCGGGGGCGGTCATGGGCGGACTGGCTGCGGGCGCCACGATCAGGCAGACCTTGTGGCCGGCCCTGGGAAAGGTGTCGGCGGTCGTCGTCGTGACCGGCCTGGTATTCTTCATCGGCACGCGGCTTGGCGCGGCAAGGGTGATGGACGAGGCGGGGGCGTCGCTGGGCGAGCAGCCCGGATCGGCGTTCCTTGCCGTGATGGCGGGGATGACCTGGGGCGTGATTGGCGCGCTGCTGTCACTGGGCGGGATGCTGGTCGGCTGGCTGCTGGCCACCCGACGCGAACATCTTGGGTGAAGCGATGCAGCAGGATTTCGGCCGGACAGAAGCGGCGACGCGGTATCTGGAGGGGACGTGACCGAGCCGCTGACCCTGACTCTGTGGAACTCCATCCTGCCGCTGGCGGGGTTGTGTGCGCTGGTGGCGTGGCTGCCGGGACGGCTGGTGGGGCGGGGGAACCTGTCGCAGGCGCGGCTTGCGCGGGCGGTGGGGGTGACGGGTTTGGTGGCGCTGGTCGTGGGGGCCGTGCTGGCGGCCGGGCTTTATGCGGCGATCAACGAGGGGGTCTGGGCGGCGGTCCTGGCGGCTCCGCTTGAGCGGGCGGGGTTTTACCTCAGCCGCTCGGCGCTGTTCGCGCTGCTCTGGGGGCCGGTCTTGGGCTTCGTCTGGCTGGTGAAGGCGCAGGAGCTGAACCGGCGGTTGGGGATGCGGATGGTGGATGGTGAAGGGGGGAAGGGGTGATCATCCTATTTGCTACACTGATCCCCTATCTCGCTGCTGTTGGTTTGGGCTTGCTGTTGGCTTCAAGGAAGCCGTCGGGTCGCACTCAGATCACTTTGCGCCTTGTACAGGGTCTACTGATCCTTTTCGCGATTGGTTACATCATCACAGCAATGAATGCCTCATACTACGCGCGAACTTTCTGGCCCACTTCGCCTTGGGCGCAATCATTAGGACCAGACTGGCCGAGCGACCTGTTCTGGGACGCCGCGCGGGAACTGAAGCTTACGGGCATTGTATTTGTTATCATTTTTCTTCTGTCGGTTGCGGAGCGGAGGAGTGCGGCGAAATGATGGGCTTGGATGCACGTTGGGCATTCGTGAGGCTTCGCTCGTTGCAAGCCCCCCCTCCCCATCCCTCCCCCACGCGGGGGGAGGGAGGCGCGGGGCGGTTGGGGGATGCCGATGGTGGATGGTGAAGGGGGGAAGGGGTGACTCTAGACGAGTTCAGCGCTTGGGTTACAGCCAATCAGGCGTTTGTCAGCCTTGTGGCAACTCCCCTCATTTCCTTGATTGTGGGAGCAGGTGGCGCTTGGTACTCGGGAAAGCGAGCATTTGCAGCGGCACAAACTGAGCGAAGACATCAGTCTGCTCTGGAAACTGTGCGACTTCGCCAGACTTGGATCACTGCGTTCCAAGAAGCATTTGTCGAGATTGTTGAGAACTGCTCAAAGGTGCAGCGGACCGCAAATGATGACTATCCGTTTGTCATGGCAAGGGTCGCGAAGCTTGAGCTCATGATTGATCCCACCATCCCAGACCACGCCAAACTTCAGGGTTTTCTGGACCAAATCCGTCATCAGGATCACGCTAGCGTTCAAGGTGAGCTGACTGTTGTTGCGCACCGAATTCTCAAGCGCGAGAAAGAGCGACTGCAAGAAGACCTGGCGAGCGTTGAAGAAGGAAAGAAGCGTTGAAACGCCTCATCCAACGCGGGCTCATGTTCGGGAACCTGATCGAGGTCTCCTCTCCCGCCCTTGTCGAACGCTACAACCGGGCGCTCAAGCATCTGACGGGGAAGACGACCAAGCTCGACGATTTCCACATCGACCTGTCCGGCTATTCGCCCGAGATTGGCGACGAACTCAATGACGACCTCTACCTCAACCCCAACGGGGCGAACCGGCAGTTCATCTTGCTGACCACGGCGCAGAAGGATGCGCCGCTTCTGAACATCAAGTTCTCCACCAGCCGGGGGATCCTGACGCAGTTCATCGAGAAGAACGAGGCGCAGCTGTTCGCGCTGACCGCGCGGGATGCGGTGGCGGGGGAGTTGCAGAACTCGGTCTACGCCTTCGACACGCCGGCCAAGCTGTTCGACATCCGGCAGGTGACGGTCGAGGCGGATACGATTGGCGGGCATGTGGCGGATGCGGGGAAGCTGGCGAAGCTGATCGAGCGGTTCCGGCAGGAGCCGGACGGCTGGCGCGACGATGTGCTGGTGGCGGAGATGATCGGGCTGGCCAAGAAGACGGGCGACGTGACGCGGGTGCCGATCTCGCTTCCGGCGATGACGTTCCAGCAGTCGAACTTCTGGACCAGCCATTTTGGCGGGGTCTATGTCTTTCAGGGTGCGCGCTATCCGGCGGCGATTTCGACGCTGGACTGGCAGTCGCTGGGCGAGGTGCCGGTGGCGCAGGTGATGGACCTGGACCACCGCAACCAGATTGCCGACTGGCTGGAGCGGAACGGGCTGGTGGAGCCTATCGTCCAGGCCAGGGGCACCGATGCGGCGGCGATCCTGCGGCAGAAAATGGATTTCATCCTAGTGGACGCGGCGGACCGGCTGGGGATCGAGATCGGGGATGCTCGGCGGACCGAGTTGCGGAAGGTGGCCTACAAGCTGGGCACTGCGCTGCCGGAGGAGTTTCTGGGCCTCGCGGCGCTGTTGCGCTGGGTGGAGGCCGGGGGGCCCTGGCCGAAGATCACCTCGGAGCATCCAGCGTATTTCTACACGCTGCGGGGCAAGGGGCCGGAGCGCGACCTGGTGAACATGCTGTTGTCGGAACTGTCGCCGATGGACGTGCGGCAGATGTTCATCGTCCACAAGGAGCTGTTCTACGCGCAATACGCGACGTGGAGCGAGCGGAAGAAGACCTATGTGGCGGATTTCCTGGCGCGGGAGTATCAGGTGGACCGTGAGGGCGCGCGGACGGCCCTCTTTGGCCCGGAGCCGAGCATGGATGAGCTGCACCGCCCGCAGATGGCAGAGGGGCCGAAGCCCTCACGCCCCGTGGTCGGGCCCTGGGGAGGACGGAGATGATCGGTTGGCTGCGCCTTGCCTTCTTCATGTATGTCGGGCTGACGATCATCTACTTCGTCACCTCGATCTATTCCCGGTCGGTCCGGCGCGAGAAGCTGGAGAAGGAATGGGACACCGATCCGGCGCGGGAGGGTGTGCCGGAGGACGAGCGGCGGGCCTTCATCGAGGCGGGGATGCAGGCCTATGACAAGGGGCTGAAAAAGCGGCTGTTGTGGCTTATCTATATCCTGCCGACCGTGGGTTTCGTGACCACGATCTACTTCGTCAACTGGCACTGAAAGGGCTGACCCATGTGGACCAAGATCAAATGGGGCCTGCGGATTCTGGCGCTGGTGATCGTCGGGCTGTTCCTGCACTACACCCTGCCGCAGCGCGACGTGGTGCACATCATCAACACCTACAACAAGAACACGCCGATCGGTGCGAACTGGATGTTCTATTCCATCGAGGATACCGGGACGGGGGTCGAAACCACGGCGACGATCCGCGACATCCGGTTCATCGACGCGGTCTATCCGGACGGCGAAAGCGTGATGGTCTACCGGAATGAGGACACCGGCTGGTTCTGGCCGCCCTATTTCAAGTGGGATTCCAGCACGCTGCAGGCCGAGGCGCAGAACCTGAAGTCGGACAAGTCCAACCCGCATTGGGTGGCGATCACGCATTACGGCTGGCGGCTGCCGATCTTTTCGATCTTCCCGAATGCGATCTCGGTCACTCCGGTCGAGGGGCCGGATGTGACGCTGATCCCCTGGGTCAACATCATCATCCTGACGGTGCTGGCCTTCCTGATCTTCATGATCCGCAAGATGTGGCTGCAATTCCGCGAGCGGATGGTGGATCCGGCGCTGGCCGACGTGGGCGAGACGTTCGATGCCGCCGGACAGCGGGTGGAAGCCGTGCAGAAGGAAGCGCGCGGGTTCTTCGGACGGATCGGGGCCTGGCTGGGGACCTGGCGGGCGAAGAAGTAGGAGCCGGGGATCAGATCGCAGCGGCCTCGTACCGGCTGAAGACGCTCGCGGTGCCGTCCTTAGCGACCAGGAGGACCTCATAGGCCTCGCGTTCGGTTTCCGGACCCATCCCGGGAGAGCCGTAGGGCATGCCGGGCACCGCAAGGCCGATGGCGTCGGGGCGTTCGGTGAGGAGGCGCTGGATGTCGGCGGCTGGGACGTGGCCTTCGATCACATAGCCCTCGACCTGCGCGGTATGGCAGGAGACCTGGGTCGGTTGCAGGCCGAGCCTGGCCTTGAGGTCGGCCAGGGGTCCGGGGTCCATTTCCTCGAAGCTGACGGGGAAGCCCGCGTCGCGGATGTGGCCGATCCAATCCTCGCAGCAGCCGCAATTCGGGTCCTTGACCACATGGACCTTGGGCAGGGTTTCGGCCGCGAGGGGGCGGGCGGCCAGAAGGGCGGCGGCAAGGCCGAGGAGGTGGCGGCGGGACAGGGTGTGCATCGGGCAAGTCCTTCCTGAGGTCCTGGCGGGCAGGATAGCGGGGTGGGGCCCAAGGTCCAGTCACGAAGGGGATACGCCGCTCGTCGTCGCATTTCATGCGCTCCTCGCTGGGCGTGGACCCCAGCGAAGAGCGTCGAAGACAAGCGATGAGCGGCCCGTCAGGCGCGGAGCGTGCCGCCGGTGGCCTTGGTGACCTTCTCGATGATCTTGGCGCTGACGGCTTCGATCTCGGCTTCGGTCAGGGTCTTGTCCTGCGGTTGCAGGCGGACGGTCAGGGCGATGGATTTCTTGCCCGCCCCCATCTGCGCCTCGGCCTTGTCGCCGGTGAACTGGTCGAAGACGCGGACGGATTCGATCAGGGTCTTGTCGGCGCCTTGCGCGGCGTTGACGGCGGTCAGGGCCTCGACCTTGGCGTCGACGACGAAAGCGAAATCGCGGTCGACGGCCTGCAGGTCGCTGATGGCGAGTGCGGGGCGAGTGGGGGTTTTCACCTTGGGCGCAGGGACGTTGGCGATCAGGATGGTGAAGGCAACGGCGGGGCCCTTGACGTCCATGGCCTGGAGGATGCGCGGGTGGACTTCGCCGAAGGTGGCGATGGTGTTGGGGCCGAGGCCCATCACGCCAGAGCGGCCGGGGTGCCACCAGTCGGCGGTCTTGCGGGTGATCTGGACACGGGCGGGCGCGCCGAGGGCTGACAGGACGGCCTCGGCATCGGCCTTGGCGTCGAAGACGTCGACCATGCGGCGGCTGCCGTGGGGATCACGTTGTGCGGCGGCTCCGACCAGAAGGCCGGCGGCTTGCAGGTGCTGGTCGCCGGGTTCGCCGCCTTGGAAGGCGGGGCCGATTTCGAACAGGCTCAGGTCCATAAAGCCGCGGGCCTGGTTGCGGGCGGCGGCTGACAGGAGGCCGGGGAGAAGGTCGGGGCGGAGGTGCGTCATCTCGGAGGAGATGGGGTTTTCGACGCGGACGGCTTCGGTGCCACCGCCGAACAGGGCTGCCGACTTGGCGTCGATGAAGCTGTAGGTGACGGCTTCGTTGTACCCAAGCGCCGCGATGGTGCGGCGGGCGGTGCGTTCGCGGACCTGCAGGGGCGTCAGGATGGGTTTGGGCACGCCGGGAAGCGTGCGGGCCATGGGGGCGCCTTGCAGCTTGGTCAGGCTGGCGATGCGGGCGACTTCCTCGACCAGGTCGGCGTCGCCGAGGATGTCGGGGCGCCAGGTGGGCGGGGTGACGGCGTTGCCGTTGAGGGTGAAGCCGAGTGCTTCCAGCGTGGCGCGCTGGGTGGCTTCGGGGATGTCCATGCCGACGAGGCTGATCACCCGGGCGGGGTTCAGCTGGTAGGTGCGGGTCGGGTCGATGGGGGCGCCGTCTTGCACGACGGTCCCGGCCTCACCGCCGCAGAGGTCGAGGATCATTTGCGTCGCGAGTTCCAGCCCCGGCAGGGTGAAGGCCGGGTCCACGCCACGTTCGAACCGGTAGCGGGCGTCGGAGTTGATCTTCAGCGCGCGGCCGGTGGCGGCGATGGTGATCGGGTCCCAGTAGGCAGACTCAATGAAGGCGTCGGTCGTCTCGGGCGTGCAGCCGGAGGCCTCGCCGCCCATGATCCCGGCGAGCGACTCGGGGCCGTGGTCGTCGGCGATGACCATTTGGCCGGGGGTCAGGGTGTATGTCTTGCCGTCGAGCGCCAGCAGCGTCTCGCCGTCCTTCGCGGGGCGGATGTGGAGGTCGCCCTTGACCTTGGCGGCGTCGAAGACGTGGAGGGGGCGGTTCAGGCCGAAGGTGAAGTAGTTGGTGATGTCCACCAGCGCCGAGATGGGGCGGAGGCCGATGGCCTTGAGGCGGGCCTGCATCCAGTCGGGCGAGGGGCCGTTCTTGACGCCACGGATCAGGCGGCCGGCGAAGTGGGGGCAGCCTTTGGTTTTCAGTTCGGGGGCGATGTGGATGCCGATGGGCGTGGGGAACTTGCCCGCCACGGGGGTGGCGGTCACGGGTTTCAGTTTGCCCAGGCCACGGGCCGCGAGGTCGCGGGCGATGCCGTGGATGCCAAGGGCGTCGGGGCGGTTGGGGGTGACCTTGATCTCGATGACCGGGTCGTTCAGGCCCTTCCAGTCGATGTAGCGCACGCCGAGGGGGGCGTCGGAGGGCAGCTCGATGATGCCGTCGTGGTTGTCCGAGAGCATGAGTTCGCGTTCCGAGCAGAGCATCCCGTTCGAATCCACGCCCCGGATGTTGCCGGGCTTCAGGTCGACGCCGGTGCCGGGGACATGGGTGCCGGGGGGCGCGAAGACGCCGACGAGGCCGGTCTTGGCGTTCGGTGCGCCGCAGACGACCTGGACTTCCTCCACCCGGCCGCCGGGGCCTTCGGGCCAGGTTTCAACGCGGCAGACGCGGAGGCGGTCGGCGTTGGGGTGCTGGACGGCCTCGATGACGCGGCAGATGCGGAAGGGGCCGAGCTGCGCGGTCGGGTCCTCGACGCCTTCGACCTCAAGCCCAAGGTCGGTCAGCGCCTCGGACAGGGCATCGACGCTGGCCGTCGTGTCGAGGTGATCCTTCAGCCAGTTGAGGGTGAACTTCATCGCGCGGGCCTCCAAAACTCGGGGTTCCGATTAGCGGAAAGCGGGGGCGAGGGGAAGGCTCAGGTCGTGGCGAGGAAGTAGAGGTTGAAGAGGCCGATCAGGATGGGCTGGTGGACGAGGTAGATGATGAGGGAATGGCGGCCGGGGAAGGTGAGAAGGTGGGTGAGGTGGGAGGGCGTGGTGCCGCGCCATTGGTCGAGGCGGAGGGCCTTTGCGGTTGCCAGTCCGGCGAGGGCGGGGGCGGCCCAGGGGACGAGGGGGGTGTAGTCGCCCATCATCGGGCGGGTCTCGGCGAGGCCGGTCCAGACCAGCCAGATCGGGTCGAAGGCGGGGAAGCGTGGACCCCAGGCGGCGGCGAAGATCACGGCGGCCAGCGCCAGGGTGACGGGCCAGGGCAGGCGCAGGGCGATGAGGCCGAGAAGTGCTGTGGCGGCCATGGCGTGGAGGATGCCGAACCAGATGGGACCGCCGGGGACGAACCAGATTGAACCCGCGGTGACGAGGGCGGCAGAAGCGGCGATCATCGCCCAGCGCCTCCAGAAGGCGGGCCAGCGGATGCCGCGGCCGTGGGCGAGCCAGAGCGAGATGCCGGAGAGGAAGAGGAATGACCCGGCGATCATCCGGGCGAAGTAGTACCAGAAGGGCTGGGACATGGTGCCGGGGTCGATCAGCCCGAACATCGCGAGGTCGAAGGTGAAGTGGAAGATCACCATGCAGACCACGGCCAGGGTCCGCGCGGCGTCGAGGCCGGTCAGGCGGCTGGGGGGGAGAATGTCGGGGGCCGTGGACATGGGCCGGAGCGTGGCGCGGAACGGCGGGGGCTGCAAGCCGGGTTCGTAGGGTGGGCAGGAATGCCCACCCTACTTTGTCTTACAGCTCTTCGATGGCCAGCACGCCCTGCATCGCCTTGATCGCGCCCTTGACCTGCGGAGTGATCGGGTAGCTGTCGGGGAGCGCGATGTCGATCTCACGCCCCTGGGGATCGGTGATGCAGAGCGTGATGCTGCCCCGGCTGCGGCCTTCGACCCGGGCGAGGAGCGAGGCGAGGGAGATCGCGGCCTCGGGCTTCGTCAGGTGGATGCGGAGGTCGGGGGCCCCGGCCTGGGCCGCCACTGTGTCGATGGGGGCGATGCTTTGGGCGAGGAGTTTGAGGGAGTCGCCTTCCAGCTCGGCTTTCACAGTGAGGACCACGTTTTCCCCGGCGTCGAGGTAGTCGCGCGAGGCCTCCAGCACCTCGGAGAAGCAGGTGACCTCGTAGAGGCCGGTGGGGTCGGAGAGCTGGACGAAGGCGAAGCGGTTGCCCTTGGCGGATTTGCGTTCCTGTCTTGAGGACACGCTGCCGGCCAGCTTGGCGATGCAGGGGCCGCGTTCGGCCTTTTGGGTGACCTGCGCGAGGGTCTCGACGCCCTTTTTGCGGAGGGCGGACATGTAGTCGTCGAGCGGGTGGCCGGAGAGGTAGAAGCCGATGGCCTGGTGTTCCTGGGACAGGCGTTCGGTGGGAAGCCAGTCGTCGCGGAACGGGAGGCGGGGTTCGGGGATGTCGGCCCCGGCGGAGCCGAAGAGCGAGTTCTGGGCGGAAGCGGCGGCTTCGTGGATGGCGGCGGAGTAGGCGACGAGGGGGTCTAGGGCTTCGAAGACGCGGGCGCGGTTGGGGTCGAGCTGGTCGAAGGCCCCGGCGCGGGCCAGCATTTCGAGGGGGCGTTTGCCGATGCGTTTCAGGTCCACGCGGCGGGCGAAGTCGAAGAGGGTGGTAAAGGGTTTGTCGCCGCGGGCTTCGACGATCAGGCGCATGGCGTCGACGCCGACGTTCTTTAGCGCGCCGAGGCCGTAGACGATGGCCCCGTCGCGGACGGTGAAGGTGGCGAGGGAGGCGTTGACGCAGGGGGCGATGGTCTTGAGGCCCAGCTTGTCGACCTCACGCTTGTACACCGCCAGCTTGTCGGTGAGGTGGATGTCGCAGTTCATGACGGCGGCCATGAACTCGGCCGGATAGTTCGCCTTCAGGTAGGCGGTCTGGTAGCTGACCACGGCATAGGCGGCGGCGTGGGATTTGTTGAAGCCGTAGTTGGCGAACTTTTCCAGAAGGTCGAAGACCTCGCCCGCCTTCTTGGCGTCGATGTTGTGGGTGGCCTTACAGCCTTCGATGAACTTGGGGCGTTCCTTCGCCATCTCCTCGGCGATCTTCTTGCCCATGGCGCGGCGGAGAAGGTCGGCGCCGCCCAGGGAGTAGCCCGCCATGACCTGGGCGATCTGCATCACCTGTTCCTGGTAGACGATGATCCCCTGGGTTTCCTTCAGGATGTGGTCGATGGTCGGGTGGATCGACTCCAGCGGCCGCTCCTTGTTCTTGACCTCGCAATAGGTCGGAATGTTCTCCATCGGGCCGGGGCGGTAGAGCGCGACGAGGGCGACGATGTCCTCGATGCAGGTGGGCTTCATCCGGCGCAGGGCGTCCATCATGCCGGAGCTTTCGACCTGGAAGACGGCGACGGTTTTCGCGCTGGCGTAGAGGTCATAGCTGGGCTTGTCGTCGAGCGGGATCAGGTTGATGTCGAACTCGATGCCCCGGAGTTTGAGGAGGTCCATCGCGTTCTGGATGACGGTCAGGGTCTTGAGGCCGAGGAAGTCGAACTTCACCAGGCCCGCGGCTTCGACCCATTTCATGTTGAACTGGGTCGCGGGCATGTCGGACCGGGGGTCGCGGTAGAGCGGCACCAGCTGGTCGAGCGGGCGGTCGCCGATCACGACGCCGGCGGCGTGGGTACTGGCGTTGCGGTAGAGGCCCTCGATTTCCTTGGCATAGTCGAGGAGGCGGCCGACGACCTCTTCCTTGGCGGCCTCGCGCAGGCGGGGTTCGTCGGCCAGTGCCTTGGTGATGCTGACCGGCTTCACGCCCTCCAGCGGGATCAGCTTGGACAGCTTGTCGACCTGGCCGTAGGGCATCTGCAACACACGGCCAACGTCGCGGACGGCGGCTTTGGAGAGCAAAGCTCCAAAGGTGATGATCTGGGCCACCTTGTCGCGGCCGTAGCGGTCCTGAACGTAGGCGATGACCTCTTCCCGGCGGTCCATGCAGAAGTCGATGTCGAAGTCCGGCATCGAGACGCGTTCGGGGTTCAGGAAGCGTTCGAACAGAAGCGCATAGCGCAGGGGGTCAAGGTCGGTGATCGTCAGGGCGTAGGCGACGAGGGAACCGGCCCCGGAGCCCCGGCCCGGACCGACAGGAATGTTGTGGTCCTTGGCCCATTTGATGAAGTCGGCCACGATCAGGAAGTAGCCCGGGAAGCCCATGTTTTCGATGATCGACAGCTCGAAATCGAGGCGGTCCTGGTATTCCTGAGGCGTCGCCGAATGGGGGATGACCTTGAGCCGGGCCTGTAGTCCTTCGTTGGCCTGGCGGCGGAGTTCCTGCACCTCGTCATCGGCGAATTTCGGAAGGATGGGTTTGCGCTTCTGCGCGGCATAGGCGCAGCGTTTGGCGATCTCGATGGTGTTCTCCAGCGCCTCGGGCAGGTCGGCGAAGAGGGCGACCATCTCGGCTTCGGATTTGAAGTAGTGCTGCGGGGTCAGGCGGCGGCGGGGTTGCTGCTGGTCGACATAGGCGCCTTCGGCGATGCAGATCAGGGCGTCGTGCGCCTCATACATCTCGGTCTTGGGGAAGTAGACGTCGTTGGTGGCGACGATGGGGAGGCCCAGTTCGTAAGCCAGGTCGATGGCGCCGCGTTCGGCCAGCGCTTCGGTTTCCGGAAGGGCTCCGCCGGGGCCGGGGTGGCGCTGAAGCTCGACGTAGAGGCGGTTCGGGTAGATCTGCGCGAGGCGTTCAAGGAGCGCGCGGGCCTTGGCCTGCTGGCCGGTGGCGTGGAAGCGGCCCAAGGGACCCTCGGGGCCGCCGGTCAGGCAGATGAGGCCGTCGGCGTGCTGGGCGAGTTCGTCGAGTGTCACCTGCGGGAGGTTGGCGGACCCGGTCATCGCGCCGTCGATGTAGAGGAGCGTGTTGAGCCGCATCAGGTTCAGGTAGCCCTGCTCGGTCTGGGCGAGCAGGACAATGGGCGCGGGAAGGCGGGGCTTTTCACCGGGTTGGGCGGGGTCATGGGCGATGCTGATCTGGCAGCCGACAATGGGCTGGACGCCAGCGCCCATGGCCGTCACGGAGAACTCCAGCGCGGCGAACATGTTGTTCGTGTCGGTCACGGCGACGGCGGGCATGTTCTGCGCGGTGCAGAGGCCGACGAGCTTCTTCACCGGCACCGCGCCTTCGAGGAGCGAGTGTTCGGTGTGGGTGCGGAGGTGGATGAAACGGGGGTTCGCGCTGGGCATGGGGGGAGTCTAGCGCAGGTTTGCGGGCGACGGGAAGGCTCGTCGTCGACTTCGTCGCTCCTCGCAGGGTCCACCGACGAGGAGTCGCAGACGAGACGCCAGAGGGTCAGGCTTCCTCGGCCAGCGCGCGGATGACGGAGGGGCGTTCGGACATCATCTGCCGGTGGGCCATGACACGGGGGATCTGGGTGGTGTCGACTTGATCGCCCTCGATCCAGGTGGAGACGGTGAAAAGGTAGGGGTCGGCGATGGTGTAGCTGTCGCCCATCACGAAGGGGCCTTGCAGCATCGTGTCCTCGACCAGCTTGAAGGCGGCGGTGACCGAGGTCGGGACGTAGGCTTTCAGCGCGGCGGTGGCGGCGGGGTCGTCGGTCCAGCGGTTGCCGCGGGGGCCGTGGGCGTGGGCGACGTGCAGGGTGGACGAAAGGAAGGCGGTGAAGGATTGGAGCCGGGCCAGCGCGAAGGGCTCGGTGGGGGCAAGGTTCGCCTGCGGATGCGTCTGGGCGATGTAGGTGAGGAGCGCGGTCGTCTCGGTCAGGATGCCTTGCTGCGTGACCAGCGCGGGGACGCGGCCCTTGGGGTTGATCGCAAGGAACTCGGGGGAGCGCTGTTCGCCGGATTTGAAGTCGATCCGTTTGAGCGTGTAGTCGGCCCCGGCGTCGATCAGGGCGATGTGGGTGGCGAGCGCACAGGTCTTGGGGGTGTAGTAGAAGGTCAGCATGATCCGGTCCCGCTGTTGGTCAGGATCATCCTGTCAGATGCGGCGCGGGGGCGCAGCCCGAAACTTTGCAGGTCCGGGCTGCGCGATTGCGGGTCCTTAGATGGTAACGCGGTGCACGGGGCGCAGGGCGGCAAAGGCGGCGAGGGCGATGATCGCGCCGATCCCGCCGAAGACGGCAAAGTCGCTCCACGAGGGTTTCACCACCATCATGAAGACGATGGCGAACTGCACGGCGTAGTCCATCAGCGCCAGGCGCTGGACGCGGCGGAGCGAGGGGATCGCGGCTTCGGCCCCGTGGGTCTCGGCCAGTTTCAGGGCGCGCTCGCAGGAGGGGCCGAGAACGAGGGCGCCGAACCCGGCGGTGAAGATCACGCCCGCAAGGCCCAGGACGGTGAAGGGCTGCCAGCCCCAGCCGGCGACGAAGAGGAGGGTGACGCCGCTGGCCAAGGTGAAGATCGAGGCCGGGATGAACAGGCGCGGGGCGAGAAGGACGACGGCCTGCACGATGGCAAGCTGGGTCTGGGCAGTGGCGCGACCGGCGAGGACGATGCCCGCGATGATGGTGGCAAAACCGCCGCCGACCCAGAGGACGGCGGCGAGAACGTGAGCGAATTTGAGGGTGGTTGCGAAGTCCATGGGGATAAATCCATTGTATGTGTACGAATGATATTGGGTCTAGACGGCAGGCCGGAACGATGCGAGTAGGGGATGCCTTACCCCTGCGTCCGTCGGCATTCAGCGACGTGGAAGCCTGAATTTACGGCAAATCCTGAAAACAGCTTCATCTTTTGGCGATAAGTTTGTTCTTGCCTTGAATCGGCAGGCCGCGCTTGATGGAATGATAATCAGAAGAAGGGGCGCGTGGGTCGCTTTACGCCGCATCGGGCGACCACGCAAAGTGCTCCAAACGGGGAGACCGCGGCGGGCTGACGGATGACTGTAGCGTTTCTGTTGAACGGAACGCCGGTTCGCATCGAGGGGGAAGCCCCGACGCGGACCCTGTTGGACTGGCTGCGCGAGGTGCGCGGGCTGAAGGGCACCAAGGAAGGCTGCAACGAGGGTGACTGTGGAGCCTGCACGGTGATGGTCACCGATGCGGAGGGGTCCAAGGCGCTGAATGCCTGCATCCTGTTCCTGCCGCAGCTGCACGGCAAGGCGGTGCGGACGGTGGAGGGGATCGGCGGTCCGGACGGTCAGATGCATCCGGTGCAGGCGGCGATGGTGTCGCATCATGGTTCGCAGTGCGGGTTCTGCACGCCGGGGTTCGTCGTGTCGATGGCGGTGGCGCATTTGAATGGGGCCACGGATCACGACGATCAGCTGGCGGGGAACCTGTGCCGGTGCACCGGGTATGCTCCGATTGTCCGGGCGGCGGAGGCGGCGGCGGCTGAGCCGGTGCCGGAGTGGATGGTGGCGGACCGCGCTACGGTGGCTGGCTTCGCGGCGGGGGAGGCGGGAGTGTTCCGGCCCTCGGATTCCGACGCGCTGGCGGAGTGGTATGTGGAGCATCCGGATGCCGTGCTGGTGGCGGGTGCGACGGACGTGGGGCTTTGGGTGACGAAGCAGCTGCGCGACCTGCGGCCGGTGGCGTTCCTGAACGGCGTCGAGGACCTGAAGGGGATCGAGGTCCAGGGCGGGCAGCTGCATGTGGGCGCCTGCGTCACGATCAGCGCGCTGCGGGAGGCGGTGGCGGAGCGGTTGCCGTCGTTTGGCGAGCTCTTGCGGCGCTATGCCAGCGTGCAGGTGCGGAATGCGGCGACGATCGGCGGGAACATCGCGAATGGCTCTCCCATCGGGGATGGGCCACCGGCGCTGATCGCGCTGGGCGCGACGCTGCATTTGCGGCGCGGGGATGAGATGCGGTCGATGGCCCTGGAGGATTTCTTCCTGGAGTACCGCAAGCAGGACCGGCGGCCGGGGGAGTTCGTGGCGGGAGTGTCGTTCCCGGAGTTCGCCCCTACCTTGCGGTGCTACAAGATTTCCAAGCGGTTCGACCAGGATATCTCGGCGGTTTGCGGATGCTTCAATGTGACTGTCGAGGGTGGCGTGGTCCGCGAGGCCCGGATCGCCTTCGGGGGCATGGCGGGGGTGCCGAAGCGGGCGTCCATGGCTGAGGCGGCGCTGGTCGGGAAGGCGTGGACCGAGGCCAGTGTCGATGCGGCGGCGGAGGCGATGGCGGGGGATTTTGCTCCGCTGACGGATATGCGGGCGAGCGCAGGCTACCGGATGCTGACGGCGCAGAACCTTTTGCGGCGGTATTTCCACGATCTGAATGGCGTGCCCGTCTCGGTGCTGGAGGTGGCGCCATGAGCATGGGGAAAGCCCTGCCGCATGACGCAGCGCCGCTGCATGTGACCGGGCAGGCGCGGTATGTGGATGACCTGTCCATCGCCGGGGCGCTGCATCTGGCGTTTGGACTGTCGACCGTCGCGCATGGCGAGATCACGGGGATCGATCTGTCGGCGGTGAAGGCGGCTCCGGGCGTGGTGGCGGTACTGTCGGCAGAGGATTTGCCGGGCATGCCGGATTGCTCGCCCTCGGCGCATGACGAGCCGCTGTTGGCGGTGGGGACGGTGCATTACGTCGGGCAGCCGGTCTTTCTGGTGGTGGCGGAGAGCCATCTCGCGGCGCGGAAGGCGGCGCGGCTGGGGAAGGTGTCTTACCGCGAGTTGCCGGCGCTGTTGACGGTGGATGACGCGCTCGCAGCGAACAGCCGGTTCGAGCAGGGGCCGGTGGTCTGGGCCAAGGGAGATGCGGCGCGGGCAATCGAGAAGGCCCCTCGCGTGGTCGAGGGGTCGTTCGAGGTTGGGGGGCAGGAGCACTTCTACCTTGAGGGGCAGGTTGCGGCGGCGGTGCCTCAGGAAGGCGGGGATATGGTGATCCATTCCTCGACCCAGCATCCGACCGAGATCCAGCACAAGGTGGCGCATGCGCTGCATCTGCCGATGAGCTCGGTCCGGGTGGAAGTGCGGCGGATGGGCGGCGGGTTCGGGGGCAAGGAGAGCCAGGGGAACGCGCTGGCGATTGCCTGTGCGGTCGCGGCGAAGGCGACGGGGCGGCCGTGCCGGATGCGCTATGACCGGGATGACGACATGGTCATCACGGGGAAGCGGCATGACCTGCGGATCAAGTATCGCGCCGGGGTGGATGATCAGGGGCGGATACTCGGGCTGGAGTTCACGCACCTGTTCCGCTGCGGGTGGTCTCAGGACCTGAGCTTGCCGGTCGCGGACCGGGCGATGCTGCATTCGGACAATTGCTATCACCTGCCCCACATCCGGATTGAGAGCCATCGGCTGAAGACCAACACCTGCAGTGCGACCGCCTATCGGGGCTTTGGCGGGCCGCAAGGGATGGTCGGGATCGAGCGGGTTCTGGACCACGTGGCCTTCGCGGTGGGCCGCGAGCCGCTGGAAGTGCGGAAGCTGAACTTCTACGGACCGATGGGATCGAAGCCTGTCCAGTCCACGCCCTATCACATGCCGGTGGAGGATTTCATCGGGCATGAGCTGGTGGCGGAGCTGGAGCGGACCAGCGATTACCGGGCGCGGAAGGCGGAGATTGCGCGCTGGAACGCGGGGTCGCCGGTCTTGAAGCGGGGGATCGCGCTGACGCCGGTGAAGTTCGGGATTTCCTTCACGCTCACCTGGCTGAACCAGGCGGGGGCGCTGGTGCATGTGTATCAGGACGGAAGCGTGGCGCTGAACCACGGCGGGACCGAGATGGGACAGGGGCTGTTCCAGAAGGTGGCGCAGGTGACGGCTTCGGTGTTTGGCCTCGACGTCGGGATGGTGAAGATCACCGCGACGGATACCGGGAAGGTGCCGAATACCAGCGCCACGGCGGCATCGTCGGGCAGTGACCTGAACGGGATGGCGGCGAAGGCTGCGGCAGAGACGATCTGCGGGCGGCTGGCGGAGTTCATTGCCGAGAAGCATCAGGTGAAGCCGTCGACAGTGAAGTTCGTGGACGGGACGGTGAAGGTCGCGGGCGAGGTCTATGACTGGGCGCGGGTGGTGGCCTGGGCCTATCAGGCTCGCGTCAGCCTGTCGTCGACGGGGTATTATGCCACGCCGAAGATCATCTGGGACCGGGTGAAGGGGGTCGGACGGCCGTTCTTCTACTTCGCCTATGGCGCGGCGGTGACGGAAGTGGTGATCGACCGCTTGACCGGGGAGAACCGGATCCTGCGCGCGGATCTGCTGCATGACACGGGGACGTCGCTGAACCCTGCCTTGGATATTGGCCAGGTCGAGGGGGCCTATGTGCAGGGCGCGGGTTGGCTGACGACCGAAGAGCTGGTCTGGGACGGGAAGGGGCGGTTGGCGACGCATGCGCCGTCGACCTACAAGATCCCGGCCTGTTCCGACCGGCCTGACGTGTTCAACGTGGCGCTGTGGGGGAAACCCAACCGCGAGGATGCGGTCGGCAAGTCGAAAGCGGTCGGCGAGCCGCCGTTCATGCTGGGGATCTCGGCGCTCTATGCGCTGTCGGATGCGGTGGCGGCTTGTGGCGACGGGTCGGTCTATCCGGCGCTGGATGCCCCGGCAACGGCAGAGCGGGTGCTGATGGCGGTGCGGAGGGTTGAAGGCCGTGTTTGACCTTTCGGCATTGGCGGCGGCTTTGCAGGCGCATGGGCGAGTAGCCCGGGTGGTGATCGCCGGCGTGGAGGGGTCGTCTCCGCGTGAGGTCGGGGCGTCGATGCTGGTCTTTGCGGATGGGCAGACGGGGACTATTGGCGGCGGGGCTTTGGAGTTCGAGGCGGCAGCGAAGGCGCGGGAGTGGCTGGCCTCGGTGCCCCCCTCCCCTACCCTCCCCCCGATTGGGGAGAGGGAGTCTGTCGCGCTGGTTGGCGAGCAGGCCGCTTCCTCTGTGCGCGTCGAGAAGGTCGCTCTGGGGCCGTCGCTGGGACAGTGCTGCGGCGGGGCGGTGACCTTGTGGACTGAGGTCTTCGAGGCTGTGCCGGAGGCTGTGGCAGGGGTCGTGGCTCGGGGTCCGGGGCAGATACCCCTTGCCGTGAAGCGGGTGCTGGCGGCGGCGCGGGGGCAGGGGGTGCGGCCTTCTCCCGGGTTGGTTTCGGGCTGGCTGGTGGAGCCGGTCCTGGAGGCGGAGCGGCAGGTCTGGGTCTGGGGCGCGGGGCATGTGGGGCGGGCGTTGGTCAGCGTGCTGGCTCCGCTGCCGGGGATTGCGGTGACTTGGGTCGATGTTGGGGTTGAGCGGTTTCCGGAGACGGTGCCGGAGGGGGTCACTGTCGTTCCGGCGAGCGATCCGGCGGTGGTGGCGGATCATGCGCCGGTCGGGGCGGAGCATCTGGTGCTGACGTTCAGCCATGCGCTGGATCTGGAGCTGTGTCATCGGCTTTTGCTGCGGGGTTTCCGGGGTCTGGGGCTGATCGGGTCGGCGACGAAGTGGGGGCGGTTCCGGTCCAGGCTGCGTGCCTTGGGGCATGAGGCGACGCAGATCGGCCGAATTCAGTGCCCGATCGGCGATCCAAGTCTGGGCAAGCATCCGCAGGCGATTGCGGTGGGCGTGGTGGCGGAATTGCTCCGTGCGCCGAAGGTGATGGCGAAGGAGAAGCGGGCATGACGCGGCCGGAACTTCTGCGGGTGGAAGGGATCACCAAGGCCTATCCGGGGGTGGTGGCGAACTCGGACGTCACGTTCTCCATCGGCGAGGGGGAGATCCATGCCCTCCTTGGCGAGAACGGGGCGGGCAAGTCAACCATGGTCAAGATGATCTATGGTCTGGTGCGGCCCGACACGGGGACGATGACCTTGCGCGGGGCGGCTTACACGCCGTCGAAACCGGCGGAGGCGCGGCGGCTCGGCGTGGCGATGGTGTTCCAGCACTTCAGCCTGTTCGAGGCGCTGAACGTGGCGGAGAACGTGGCGCTGGGGATGGAGAACCCGCCGCCGATGCGGGAGCTGGCGGCGAAGATCCGGGCGGTGTCGGAGGAGTATGGGTTGCCCTTGGACCCGAGCCGGATGGTGGGGGACTTGAGCGCGGGGGAGCGGCAGCGGGTGGAGATCATCCGGTGTCTGCTGCAGGACCCGAAGCTGTTGATCATGGATGAACCCACCAGCGTGCTGACGCCGCAGGAAGTGGAGATCCTGTTCAAGACGCTGCGGCAGTTGTCGGCGGAGGGGACGGCGATCCTGTACATCAGCCACAAGCTGGAGGAGATCAAAAGCCTCTGCGACGAGGCGACGATCCTGCGGCGGGGACGCGTGGTGGCCACTTGCACCCCGCGCGAGAGGACGGCGCGGGAGATGGCGGAGCTGATGGTTGGCACCAGCCTGAAGTCGCCGGAGCGGCGGCAGGGGGCGAAGGGGGAGGTGGCGCTGGGGGTGTCGGACCTGTCGGTGGCGTCGCCCATTCCGTTCGGGACCTCGCTGAAAGGTGTGTCCTTCACGGTGGCGAAGGGAGAGGTTCTTGGGATCGCCGGGGTCGCGGGGAACGGGCAAGACGAGTTGCTGCTTGCACTCTCGGGAGAGTTGCGCGCGGCGGCGGACAAGGTGCGGATCGGCGGGCAGCCGGTGGGCGACCGGGGACCGGTGGAGCGGCGGCGCGCCGGGTTGGTGGCGGCACCGGAGGATCGGTACGGGCATGCGGCGGCGCCGGACATGTCCTTGGTGGAGAACGCGTTCCTGACGGCGGGGGTCCGGAAGGGGCTTACCCGCCGTGGGTTCGTGGACTGGGCGGGGACGAAGGCCTTCGCGGAGGAGATCATTGCGGCCTATGACGTCAGGACCCCGGGGCCGGATGTGGCGGCGCGGGCGCTGTCGGGCGGGAACCTGCAGAAGTTCCTGATGGGGAGGGAGCTGATGCAGGGGGCGAGCGTGATCGTCATCAACCAGCCGACCTGGGGGGTGGATGCGGCGGCGGCGGCCTCGATCCGGCAGAGCATCCTCGACCGGGCTGGGGAAGGTGCGGCGGTGGTGGTGATTTCGCAGGACCTGGATGAGCTGCTGGAGGTTTCGGACAGCTTTGCGGTGCTGAACGAGGGGCGGCTCACGAAGCCGCGGCCCACGGAAGGGCTGACGATGGACGAGATCGGGCTGATGATGGGCGGGGCGCATGGGATGGAGGTCGCGCATCATGCGTGAGCGGGGACGATTTTTCGGCGAGAAATCGGTTTGCGATCCTTCGCCGAAGGATCGTGCAACGGTGGTGACCCATGCTGCGGCTTGAGAAGCGCCCGACGCCGAGCCGGTTCTGGCTGTATGCGACGCCACCTGTCGCGGTGATCCTGACGATGATCGCAGGCGGCATCCTGTTTGCGGCGATGGGGAAGAACCCGTTCGAGGTGATCCGCACGATTTTCTGGGACCCGATCTTCGGCGAGTTCGCCTTCTATCTGCGCGGGCAGCTGTTGGTTAAGGCGGGGCCGTTGATCCTGATCGCCATCGGGCTCGCGCTGGGCTTCCGGGCAGGCATCTGGAACATCGGGGCCGAGGGGCAGTACATCATGGGCGCCATCGTCGGCGCCGGAGTTGGGCTGGCAGTGTTCCCGACGGAAAGCCGGTGGATCTTTCCGGTGATGGTGATCGCGGGGGCCTTTGGTGGCTGGGCCTGGGCGATGATCCCGGCGATCCTGAAGACCAAGTTCAACACGAACGAGATCCTGGTCAGCCTGATGCTGGTCTATGTGGCCGAGACGATCCTGGCAAAGGCCTCCACGGGTTTCCTGAAGAACCCTGAAGGCATGGGCTTTCCGGGGAGCCGGAATTTCTCCAGCTATCCGGCGGCGCAGAACGGGTTCCTGTATGAGCCCTTGGGCCTGCATTGGGGTGGGGTCGCGGCGCTGGTGACGGCGGTGCTGGCCTATATCCTGCTGACGCGGCACCAGGCGGGGTTCCAGATCAAGCTGGCGGGGCAGGCCCCCCGCGCGGCGCGGTTCCACGGGGTGTCGCCGGCGCGGCTGGTGGTGATGTGCATGGGGATTTCGGGGGCACTCGCAGGGTTGGCGGGGCTGTTTGAGGTGACGGGGCCGGCGGGGCAGATCAGCATCGACTTCAACACGGGGTATGGGTTCACGGCGATCATCGTGGCCTTCCTCGGGCGGCTGAACCCCTTGGGGATCGTGCTGGCCGGGTTCCTGATGGCGCTGACCTATGTGGGGGGCGAGATGGCCTCGACCAACCTGGGCCTGCCGGATGCGGCGATCCAGGTGTTCCAGGGGATGCTTCTGTTCTTCCTGCTCGCGGTGGACGTGCTGACGAACTATCGGTTCCGGCTGGCTGTGGGGGCGAAGGCGTGAGGTTCTTCGTCACTTTCTGGATTGGGGTCGTGCTCGGCCTTGTCGGCATTTCCGCGGCATCATCGATCTACTTCGTATTCTTTGGGCCGATTGGTCTGCCAATCGTCGGTGGACTTCTCTACTTCCTAAAGATTGCAAGCGAGCACGACGCAGCCAGCGAAGACGCTTTGACCATGCGCCAGTTGGCCGGTCGAACCCTGGGCGTGGTGCTTGCCTTGTTCCTGGGGGTGCCGGTTGGACTCTTCTTTGCATTGCTGCTGGCAGCGGGGGGCTGAGACATGGACCTTGGCGGTATCAATCCGATCATCCTGATCGCGACGCTCATGGCCTCGGCGGTGCCGATCCTGCTGGCGGCGCTGGGGGAGACGGTGGTGGAACGCTCGGGCGTGCTGAACCTCGGCGTCGAGGGGATGATGGTCATCGGGGCCTTGGGCGGGTTCGTCGTGGCGGTGCAGACCGGGAGCCCGGTGCTGGGGTTCGTCGGTGGGGCGGTCTGCGGGGCGGCGTTGAGTTTGATCTTCGCGCTGCTGACGCAGGTGTTCCTGGCGAACCAGGTGGCGACGGGGTTGGCGTTGACGCTGTTTGGCCTCGGGGTCTCCAGCCTGGGCGGGCAGGGGTATAACGGGATCAAGCCGCCTCCGACGGGGCAGCTTTTGCCGGATGCGCTGGCGGATTTGCCGGTGGTGGGGCCGATTGTTTTTGGGCATGACTGGGTGGTCTATTTCAGCATCGCGATGACAGCAGTCCTCTGGTGGGTGCTGAAGGCGACCCGCGTGGGGCTGATCATCCGGGCGGTGGGGGAAAGCCACGAGGCGGCGCATGCGCTGGGCTACAAGGTCAACCGCATTCGCCTGATGTGCATCGCCTTCGGCGGGGCGATGGCGGGGATGGGCGGGGCCCATGTCAGCCTGGCGCGCGTGCCGCAATGGGTGGACGGGATCACGGCAGGGGCGGGGTGGATCGCGCTGGCCATCGTGGTCTTCGCCAGCTGGAAGCCCTGGCGGGTGCTGATCGGTGCCTACCTTTTCGGCGGCATCACCGTCTTGCAGCTGAACCTGCAGGTCGCCGGGTCGGTGATCCCGGTCGAGTACTTGTCCATGGCCCCCTATCTGATAACCATCCTTGTGCTGGTCATCATGTCGGCGGGACGCAAGGCAAACGGCGCACCTGCCGCGCTGGGCCAAAACTTTCACGCCTCGCGTTGAGGCCTATAACTGCAGGGCCGAACGTCCTGCCACCAAGGGGAGAATGAGTATGAAACGGAGAAATCTGCTGGCAACCGCCGCGATGGGGCTTCTGCTGGCCTCGGGCGGGGCGTTCGCGCAAGGGATGGACAAGGTGAAGGCCTGCTTTGTCTACGTGGGCCCGATTGGCGACGGCGGCTGGACCTTCCAGCACCATCAGGGTGCGCTGGCGGTGCAGGAGGCCTATGGCGACAAGGTCGAGATCCAGTTCCAGGAAAACGTGCCGGAAGGTGCGGACGCCGAGCGGGTGCTGACCCAGATGGCGCTGGGCGGCTGCAACATCATCTTCACCACGTCCTTCGGCTACATGGACCCGACCAATGCCGTCGCGGCCAAGTTTCCGGACGTGAAGTTCGAACATGCCACGGGCTTCAAACGCGAGCATCCGAACGTTTCGACCTACAACGCGCGCTTCTATGAGGGCCGTGCGGTGCAGGGCCATATCGCGGGCAAGATGACCAAGTCGAACAAGATCGGCTACATCGCGTCCTTCCCGATCCCCGAAGTCATCATGGGGATCAACAGCTATTACCTGCATGCCAAGAAGGCGAACCCGAACGTCGAGCTGTCCATCGTCTGGGCCTTCACCTGGTTCGACCCTGCCAAGGAAGCCGATGCCGCCAAGGCGCTGATCGACCAGGGCGTGGATGTGATCGCGTCGCACACCGACTCCACCGCCCCGCTGGCCGAGGCCGCCAAGACCAACGGCGCGGTGATCGGTTTCGGTCAGGCGTCGGACATGGCGGAATACAAGGACGGGCCGCGGGTGTCGTCGATCATCGACAACTGGGCGCCTTACTATGTGAAGCGCGTGGGCCAGCTGCTGGACGGGACCTATGCGCAGACAGATGCGTGGGAAGGTATCGCCGGCGGTGAGGTCGAGATCGGCGAGATCACGGCTCTGGTCCCGCCGGAAGTGAAGGCCGAAGCAGAAGCGATGCGCGATGCCATCGCGGCGGGGACCTATCACCCGTTCACCGGCCCGATCAACAAGCAAGACGGCAGCCCCTGGCTGGCTGAAGGCGCGACAGCGCCGGACGGGGACTTGCTGGGGATGAACTTCTACGTCGAAGGCATTGTCGGCGACATCCCGCAGTGATCGGCTTTCCGACGTGACAGGAAAAGGCCCGCCCCGTGCGGGCCTTTTTCATGCGGCGGGGCTGTGGCAGGGTGCGGACATGAGCATGGGCACACAAGGGCTGGCCTTCGGGGCCATGCAGTTCGGAACGACAGCCGATGACCGCGCCGCGGCGGAAATGGTCGAGGCCTGTCTTGCGGCGGGAGTCCGCGATTTCGACACGGCGCACGGCTATGGCGAGGGGGCGTCCGAGCGGATGCTGGGGGGCCTGTTGCGCGGGGTCGCGGGCGTGCGGATCGCGACCAAGGCAGGCTATTTCGGCGGGGCTGGGCGGGCGAACCTGCGGGCTCAGCTTTCGGAAAGCCTGGACCGGATCAAGCTGCCGGTGGACCTGTTCTATCTGCATCGCTTTGATCCCACGACGCCGCTGGAGGAGACGGTAGCGGCGCTTCTGGAGGTGAAGGCCGAGGGGTTGGCGCAGCGGGTGGGCGTGTCGAACTTCGCCGCCTGGCAGGTGATGAAGGCGCAAGGCATCGCTGCTGGCATGGGCGGGCGGATCGATGCGATCCAGCCGATGTATTCGGCGGTGAAGCGGCAGGCCGAGGTCGAACTTCTGCCGATGGCGCAGGATCAGGGGCTGGCGATCTACAGTTATTCGCCGCTGGGTGGGGGGCTTCTGAGCGGCAAGTACGCCACGGGCGGCACCGGGCGGCTGACCACGGATGCGCGCTATGCCCGGCGCTATTCGGTGGTGCCCGCCGGAACCGATGTCGCCTTTGCCCGGCTGGCTGCGGAGGCGGGGCTGTCTCCGGTGACGCTGGCGGTGGCCTGGGTCATGGCCCATCCGGCGCGGGTGGTGCCCATCGTCTCGGCCCGCGATGCGGGGCAACTGGCGCCGGCGCTGGCGGCTGCGGGCGTGCAGTTGGACCCTGACCTTTATGCCGCCGTGGCCGGGCTGGTCCCAGCCCCGCCGCCCGCAACCGACCGCAACGAGGAAGGTTGAAACCGGCGGGCGGCAGTGGTTTGAGGGGGCGGCAAAGCAGGGGGCGGGCATGGACGCGGATTTTCTGATTGTCGGCGGCGGGATCGCGGGTGTTTCGGCAGCGGCGCGGATGTCGGAACTCGGGTCGGTCATCCTGCTGGAGGCTGAGGAGGCGCTGGCGCACCACGCCTCGGGCCGTTCCGCGGCGCTGTTCGAGCCGCGCTATGGCGCGCCTGCGGTGGTGGGGCTGTCGATGGCGTCCGAGGCCTATTTCCGTAGCGTGCCGGGGGTGCTTAGCCCTCGCGGGCTGCTGCTTCTGGGCAAGGCCGACGCGGGCGAGGCCTTCGAGCATGATCTGGTGGCGATGGAGTTCGACCGGATCAGTGTGGACGAGGCGCGGGGGATCGTGCCGATCCTGAACCCGGATGTGGTGGCGATGGCGGGCTATGCAGCGCATGCCGAGGATGTGGATACCGACCTCTTGATCCAGGGCTTTGCCCGGGAGGCCAAGGGGCGCGGGGCGCGCATCCTGACCAAGGCTCGGGTCAGCGCGATTGCCAAGGAGGGCTCGGGTTGGCGGGTAAGCTCGGCAGCGGGGGAGTTCACTGCGCGGATGATCGTAAACGCTGCGGGGGCCTGGGTGGACCAGGTGGCGGCTCTGGCGGGGGTCAGGCAGCTCGGGTTTACGCCCTATCGGCGGTCAATGGCGCGTATCCCTGCCCCCGGCGGGCATGATGTCAGCCGTTGGCCGATGATGTTCGGCCCGGGCGAGGACTGGTACGCCAAGCCAGACGCGGGGGCGCTGATCGTGTCGCCTGCCGAGGAACATCTGATGGAGCCGCATGACGCATGGGCTGATGACATGGTGCTGGCCGAGGGTTTGGCGCGGTACGAGGAGATGGTGACCGAACCGGTGACGCGGCTGATCTCCAACTGGGCGGGCCTCAGGACCTTTGCGCCGGACCGGGTGCTGGTGATCGGGCCGGATGCGCGCGAGCCCGGGTTCTTCTGGCTGGCGGGCCAGGGCGGCTATGGTTTTCAGACGAGCGCTGCGGCCAGCCGGCTGGCAGCGGACCTGATCGGGGGGCGGACGCCCGAGTTGGACAAGGGCCTGGTGGCGGCGCTTTCGCCCGGCCGCTTTGGTTGACGCAGGTCAACGCGAAGGGAACCGCGCAGTGCGACAAGGGGCAAGATCAAGGAGCCCGCGATGTCCACCACTCCCTACGCCGACGAGATCACCGAGATGCGGCACAAGCTGCGCGCGCTGAACACCCTGGTGCCCGAGGCCGCCAAGGGTTTTGGCGCCTTGTCGAAGGGGGTCAAGGAAAACGGCCCGCTGGGGTTCAAGGAGAAGGAGTTCGTTGCGCTGGGCATGTCGGTGATCCTGCGCTGCGAGCCCTGCATCAACTTTCACGTCGAGGCGCTGATGAAGGCGGGTGCCACGCGTGAGGAGTTGGGCGATGTCCTGGCCATGGCGATCCAGATGGGGGGCGGGCCGGGCCTGATGTATGCCGGGCAGGCGCTGGCCTGCTGGGATGAACTCGCCGCCGCCTGACGCCGTTGCGCGGATCATTGCGCATCGCGGTCAAGGTGCTGCGGGAAGCCGGATTTCCTGCGTGACAGGGACCACAAGCGGCGGCAGGCTGCGGCCATGATCCGGCTGATCTGCATGACTGGGTTCCTTGCCCTGGCGGCCTGCGGCGGCGGTCGAAGCGCAATGCCCGTCGCTGCGACCGGCGATGTGACGGTGATGAGCGCCAACTTCACCGACAGCGACCCGACCGACTGGCCCGGCCGCTCACCCGACCGCTATCCGGTGCACGGAATCGACCTGTCGCGGTTCCAGACGCAGGTCGACTGGGTGACCGCGCGGGCCAACGGGGTGAACTTCGCCTTCATCAAGGCCACCGAGGGCGGCGACATGGTGGACCCGATGTTCGACAGCCACTGGCGCGGGGCGGGCGCGGCGGGGGTCAAGCGCGGGGCCTATCACTTCTTCTACCATTGCCGCCCGGCCGCCGAGCAGGCGCGCTGGTTCATCCGCCATGTGCCGAAAACGCCGGGTGCCCTGCCCCCGGTGCTGGACATGGAGTGGACGCCCACCAGCCCGACCTGCACCATCCGCCGCGACGGAGAGACGATCCGCAAGGAGGCGCGCATCTTCCTGGACATCCTGGAGCGCCATTATGGCCAGCGGCCGCTGATCTACACCACGGTCGATTTCTTCGACGACACCGAGCTTTGGCGGCTGCAGGGGGTGGAATTCTGGCTGAGATCGGTCGCGGATCACCCGCATGGCGTCTATGACGGCAACGCCTGGAGTTTCTGGCAATACACCTCGACCGGGGTGATCCCGGGCATCGCTGGACCGGTCGACATCAACGTCTTCGCGGGGTCCGGGCAGGCCTGGGCCGAGTGGCTGGCCACACGATCCCTATGACATTCCACCCCTGACTACGCTAAATGTGGCGAGATTGGATACAATCTGTCGCCAAATGAGCACATCCCTGACGCAGCAATTGTCGTAGGATGCCTTAGTCCTGCCCTGCTTGCCGGTGAATTTTAGGGCACCGAACCAAGGACGACCAAGATGGATAAAACGATCCGCATTCTGAAAAAGCTTGGACTTGGCCGTGTTCGCAAGGCCGAGGAAGACACTCCGTTTGAAAAGCGCCTGAAGAAGGTGACGCGCATCCGCGTGGTCAACCAGCAGGGGCTGGGTGGTCCGGTGTTCAAAAACCGACAGCCAGAGACGGAAATCTGAGGCCGGTCATCAGATCGCGCAGTTCCTGCCGGGCAGCGATGTTCGACAGGTTCAGCTGATCGACGCCGGTGTCCTTGAGGTCGAGTAGCGTCAGCCCGCGGGGGAACAGCTCGCGGAAGATCACCCGTTCGGAAAACCCGTTCAGCACGCGAAAGCCGATGCGGCGCGACAGTTCCTCCAGCGCGGCGCCAACCTTCTTCTTGTTGTGCATCTGTTGCGCGCCCAGACGGTTGCGCACGACGATCCAGTCGATGGGCTGCAGCCCGGCCTGCGCCCGCCGCTGCCGCGCGCCCCAGACCATTTCGGAATAGATCGACGGCCCTTTGATCTTGCCGGTCACCGGATCGACCCGGCCCAGGAGGTCGAAGTCGACGAAGCTGTCGTTGAGGGGCGTGATCAGCGTGTCGGCCAGGGTATGGGCGACCTGGGACAGTCGGGTGTGGCTGCCAGGGCAGTCGATCACGATGTAGTCCATCGTGGCGTCCATCGCCTCGATCGCGCGGGACAGGCGCAGGTCCTGCGCGTTCTCGCCATCGGCGACGGTGGAGGGGTCGACCTCGGGCAGGTCGCGGTAGTCGGGCGTGGGCAGGTCCAGCCCGGCCTGGGCCAGATAGGCGCGACGGTTCTCGATGTAGCGGCCGAAGCTCTTCTGCCGCAGGTCCAGGTCAAGCGCGCCGACCTTCTGGCCAAGGCGGGCGAGCGCGGTGGCGACGTGCATGCAGGTCGTCGACTTGCCCGAGCCGCCTTTTTCGTTCCCGACGACGATGATCCGCGCCATGCTGTTCCCTACCTTCAGTCCCGGGGCTTTCTATGCGGGGACCGTGGCAGGGGAAAGCGGGATTTCGCCGAACGCATGGGGCGATTTCTTTGAAGAAATCGGCACGGAGCCTTCAAAGGCTCCGATCCGGAGTTTTCGAAAACTCCGGGGTAGGGCCAGGCTCGCCGGTTGCGAAAAGCAAGAGGGCGCGCCGTGCGGCACGCCCCCGGTTCAGCGCCGTGGCAGGGATCAGAACCCGAGGCCCGCGTACTTGTTCTTGAACTTCGACACGCGGCCGCCGGTGTCCATCAGCTTGGCCTGCTGGCCGGTCCAGGCCGGGTGCGCCAGCGGGTCGATGTCGAGCGACATCGTCTCGCCTTCCTTGCCCCAGGTGGAACGGGTCTGGTAGGTCGAGCCGTCGGTCATCTTGATGGTGATCGTGTGGTACTCGGGGTGGATATCGGCTTTCATCGTCCCGCTCCTTACTCAGACTTTTCTTTGTAGTTCGCGACTTCGGCGATCCGGGCAGATTTGCCGCGGCGCGAGCGCAGGTAGTAAAGCTTGGCGCGGCGGACCTTGCCGCGGCGCACGACCTCGATCGAGTCGATGTTGGTCGAGTAGAGCGGGAAGACGCGTTCCACGCCTTCGCCGAAGGAAATCTTGCGAACGGTGAACGAGGCAGCGATGGTCGCGCCGCCCTTGCGGCCGATGCACACGCCTTCATAGGCCTGCACGCGCGAACGCGAGCCTTCGGTCACCTTGTAGCCGACGCGGATGGTGTCGCCGGCCTTGAAGTCCGGGATGGTCTTGCCGAGGGCGGCGATCTGCTCCGCCTCGATCTGCGCGATGAGGTTCATGCGCGGTTCCTTCTTTTGCCTGCGGTGGTTTCCGCAGAGGTGATGCCGCGCCAGAGCTTCCGGTCTTCGTCCGGGTCCCCCTTGGTTGCCCAAGAAGCCCGCCGCAGGTGGCGCCTGCTGTGTGTTGTGCCGTGCCCCTTGCGATGACCCTGCGGAAGAAGGCAGGCAGGCAAAGGGAATCGGTGCCCAAGGGCCTGATGACCCCGGACCGGGCGCGTATAGGGGGAAGGGGCCTGCGGGTCAAGGGTCAGGGCGCAGTCAGCGGCCCCGCTTTTCCCACAAATCCGGGCGCCGGGTTCGGGTCAAGGCCTCGGCCTCGGCGCGGCGCCATTTGGCGATTTCGGCGTGGTTGCCAGATTGCAGGACGGCGGGGATCTCTTGCCCCTCCCACACCGCCGGACGGGTGTATTGCGGGTGTTCCAGCAGCCCGTCGGAGAAGCTTTCCTCTTCCGTCGAGGCGGCATTGCCCAAGACGCCGGGGATCAGGCGGACGGTGGCGTCGAGGATGGCTTGCGCGGCGATCTCGCCCCCGGTCAGGACGAAGTCGCCCAAGGAGATCTCCTCGACCTGGTGGTGGTCGAGGACACGCTGGTCAACGCCTTCGAACCGGCCGCAGAACATCGTCAGCCCCTGCGCCTGGGCCAGACGGCGGGCGGTGGCCTGGGAGAAGGGTGCGCCGCGGGGCGAGAGGTAGATGACCGGCCAGCGGGCGCGGTCGACGGGGGTGCCGATGCGGGCATGGCGGAAGGCGGCATCCACCACATCGGCGCGCAGGACCATGCCCGCGCCGCCCCCGGCAGGGGTGTCGTCGACGTTGCGATGCTTGCCTTCGCCGAACTGTCGCAGGTCGATGGTTTCCAGCTGCCAGAGGCCGAAATCGAGCGCCTTGCCGGTAAGCGACAGGCCGAGCGTGCCGGGAAACGCCTCGGGGAAAAGCGTGATGATCTTCGCCGTGAAGGCGCCCTTGACGACCCGCGGCTCCTCCATCAGGTCGCGGGGTGTCAGGCTGGCACGGATCGACAAGCGCCCGTGGCTTTTCGGGGTTTCGCGGTCATCGGACATGGCCGGGGCTTAGCCTGAAACGCAAGGGCTGGAAAGCCCCGCGTCAGGCGCGCCCGGCGCTGACCTTGGCGGGGCGAACCGGATCGGCGGCCGGGCGCAGCGGCGTGACGTTGCCGTTCCCACGCGCCGAATCGATGGAACGGGCGAGCGCCAGCAGACCTTCGCGAAGGTCGGCGCGCAGGTGGGCCGGCAGGTCCTGACCGGGGTCAAGGTCGCCCTCGGCGGCGGCGCGCAGGTCTTGCGGATCGGGAAAGTCCTCGGCCCGGTTCGGGAAGGCGGCCAGAAGGGCCACGGCGCGCGGAATGTAGAGACGCAGGACATCGGGATGGCCGTTGGCAATCGCGAAGGCCTTGGCCATGCCTTCCGGGACCTGGCCCGGTGCCACGATTTCGGGTTCGGTCGCCCAGAGAACCAACGCCCGCCGCAGGGCCGCGTGGCTGCGATCTGGTTTGGCCAGGGCGGCGCAAAGCGCATCGAGCCGCAGGTCGGCAGGATGGACCGACAGGGCTTCGGCCACAGCTTGGCCCACTTGCGCGTCGGGGGCCGCGTCGGGCAGGTTCAGAAGCGGAATGACGGCACGCGCCGCGCCACCGGCCGAGCTTTCAGCGTAGGCGGATTCGGCTTCGTCATCCAGGTAGAAGCCCTGGCTGGCGGCTTCCTGCGAATCCCACAGCATCCGGCACAGCGGAATGGCGATGAAGGACACCGACAGGGGCAGGATCGGGTTGACCGCCACCGTGCCGATCCCGGCAAGCCCGCCCAGTCCGCGCCCGATGCCGAACAGGACGGCAATCAGTGCGATCTGCGACAGGACTTGCGCCAGAGCGGCAAGCCAGGCTTGGCCTGTCAACCATTCCGCGGGCGAAGCGGGCCACTGTTCCGGCCGCAGCACCATCAGCCAGACAACGAAGATCCCGGCAAAGGGGGCGACCATGGTCCAGCCAAAGCCGCACAGCCCGGCAATCAGCGGTCCGATGTACAAGAGTGCCGTTGCACCCTTCAAAAGGCGCATGCGCGTCAGCATGTGCAACCCTTTCCTTCTTGCCAGACCCCGGCCCGTACGGGCCAGCGCTCAGTCGGATTCGTCTGGCAGGTCGACAACCACGCGTCCCGCTGCCAGATCGACATTGGGCACGATTGCCAGCGTAAAGGGCAAAAGCAGGGCCGATTTGTGACCGGTGGGCGATATTTCGAGGATATCACCCGCCCCATGGTTGTAGACGGCAGTGATCTTGCCGATCAGGGTGCCGCCGGTGTCAAAGGCGGACAGGCCAATCAGGTCGGCATGGTAGAACTCGTCGTCGGGCAGCGAGGGTAGCCGGTCGCGCGGGACAAAAAGGCTGGTGCCGCGCAGGGCGTCGGCCTCTTCCTTGGTGTTGACCCCCTTGATTCGCGCGCCAAGACCGCCCGAAACGGGGCGCGTCAGGGTGATGTGGAAGGTCCGGCTGCCGTCCTGGGTGGACAGCGGGCCGTAGGAGGCGATGTCGGTCGGTTCCGAGCAGAAGCTTTTCAGCCGGACCTCGCCCGACACGCCGAAGGCCCCGGCGATGGCACCGATGCAGATGAGCTCATCAGTCATGGTGTCCCCACTTCGCAGAGGCCCCGTTCGTTCATGCGACCCCCGAGGTCCCGGCATTCATCCGCCTGCCCTGATCGGGCAAACTGCATGCCCGCCCAGAACGCCGCCCCCATGAGGACCAGCGTCACGGCGCGGCGGACGAGGCCGAGACCGGGAATCATGCCGTATTATTCGGCCTCGGCCGGGGCGGCGTTGCGGGCGGCCTTCTTGGCTGCGCGCTCGGCCATCGCCTTGCCGGGGGTGCCGGTCTTGGGGTTGTTGCGGGCGGCCTTCGGACGCGCACCGGCAGCTTCCAGGAAGCGGGCGATACGGTCAGTCGGCTGGGCGCCCTGCGACAGCCAGTAGGTCACGCGCTCCATGTTCATGACGACGCGCTTTTCGTCGTCCTTGGCGAGAAGCGGGTTGTAGGTGCCGAGCTTTTCCAGGAAGCGGCCATCACGCGGCATGCGCGAATCGGACGCGACGATGGAATAGAACGGGCGCTTCTTGGAACCACCGCGCGCGAGACGGATTTTCATAGCCATTTGGTTTTCTCCTTTGAATGGCGGGTAACGGGGCAAGCCCCGGTTATTTTTGCAGTTTCTCGTGATGCCTGATGACTTCGCTGATGATGAAGGTCAGGAATTTCTTGGCGAGCTCGGGTTCGAGGTCGGCCTCGGTCGCCAGCTGGTGGAGCCGGGCCATCTGGCGCGACTCGCGGTCGGGGTCAGAGGGCGGAAGGCCGTGTTCCGCCTTCAGCCGACCGACGGCCTGGGTGTGCTTGAACCGTTCGGCAAGCGTGTAGACGAGGATCGCATCGAGCCGGTCGATCGAGGCGCGATGGTCCTTCAGAAGCTCGGAAGCGCGGGTTGCAGCGTCCATCAATCCCCCCTTTTCGACGTCTTCAATGCGTCGGTTTTCCGTCTGGAGCCCGCCTGACCGACCCCTGACGCAGCACCCCGGTGCAGCCAGACCTGCGCGCCGTCGAAATCGGCAAGGCGAGAGGCGCCCAGCCGTTCGGCGACGCGGATCGAGGCCGGATTTTCCGGGTCGATATAGCTGACCAGCCGGTTCATCCCCATTGCCGTGAAGGCGTGATCGCGCAAGGCGCGGGCGGCTTCGGTCGCAAAGCCCTGCCGTTCTGCCGAGGGCCGGAACAGGTAGCCCAGTTCGGGCTCCTGGTCGCCGGGTTCGAAGCCGATCAGGACAAAGCCCAGGGGCTCGCCGCCCGTCTTGGCTTCCACCGTCCAGAGCCCGTGGCCGCGCAAGAGCCAGAGACCGCAGGTGGCGGCGAATTCGGTAAAGGCCTCGTCCCGGTCGAAGGGACCGCCAAGGTGGGGACCGGCGGGGCCAGTGAAGATTTCGGCCCAGGCCTCGAAATCCGAAAGCATCGGTGCGCGCAGGCGGAGACGGGCGGTCTCGATTTCCGGCAGCATGCCGGACAGCGTGGCGGCGAATGTCGCAGCCGGGCCGGGAATCGCAATCTCATGCGGGGCGCGCGCGGCGGTCATGCTTCACCCCACGGTGCCGGGTGGCGGTAGACGTGGTCGTGGCCCTGGTCGTCCTGCAGCGTCCGCTCGATCACCGCGCCAAGGCGTTCCGCCAAGGCCTGGGACCGAGTGTTCGTCACGTCGACATAGCTGATCGGCGGTTGGGGCGAGATGCGGGCGTGGTAGTCGGCGCGGGCGGCAAGGGCGGCCTCGTAGGCGTAGCCCTTGCCCTCGTAGCCGTCGTAGAGGTGCCAGGCGAGTTCGGGTTCGTCCCAGCCGTCGTGGTAGATGACGCCGACGCGACCGATGAACTCGCCCGCCTTGGTGTCGACGGAATAGAACCCATACCCGCGCAGCGCCCAGTGGCCGATGTTCGACAGGTGCGTGCGCCAGACCAACTGCCGTTCCTTGCCGCCGCTTACGTATTGCGCCCTTGGACTGTCGTTGAAGGCGACCATGGCGGGGAAGTCCGATTCCCGCGGTTCGCGCAGGATCAGGCGGGCGGTTTCCAGCACCGGAATCGGCAGTGGGAAGGCGTAGGTCATGCCGCCCTCCGCAGGTCGTGGCGGATGACGACGTCGCCGGGGTCGATGCCGGGCAGGGTCGGGTCGATCACCCCGCCCAGACGCAGGCCAAGCGCAATTGAGCGATCGTTTGCTGGACTGATGATGTTGGTGATGTGCGGCCAGTCGAAGGTGGCACGAACCCAGTCCAGCACGGCAAGGGCTGCCTCGGCCGCGATGCCCTTGCCTTCGGCCGATGGCACGACGAACCAGCCGAGTTCCGGGGCGGGATAGCCCTCACCGTGGTAGAGGCCGACCTCGCCCAGATAGGTGCCGGTTGCCTTGTCGTCGACGCCGAAGGGGCCATAGCCCTTCAGCGTCCAGAGGGCGACGTCGCAGGCCCAATGCTCCCATGCTGCGCGTCGGGTTTTCGGGCCGCCTTCGTGGACCGAGCGGTCGGTCGCGAAGAAGCGTGCCCAGGCCTCGAAATCCGCAAGGCGCGGCATGCGCAGGGTCAGGCGGGCGGTGTGAAGGGTCGGGGCAATCGCAGGCGTCATGCGTGCCCCCCGGCGAAATGGCGGTAGACCTTTTCCGGTGGATCAATCTGCAGCGCATCCGGATCATGCACCGCGCCCAGACGGTCACACAGCCGGTGCGAGCGGGTGTTGTCCGGATGGGTATAGCTGACCGCCGTGCGATGCGTGGTAGTGGCAAAGAACCAGTCCTTTGCGGCCACCGCCCCCTCAAAGGCCAGCCCTTTGCCTTCCAGTTCGGCCTGCCAGAGGTTCCAGCCGATCTCGGGTTCCGGATAGCTGACCGGTTGCCAGGGCCCGACGAAACCAACGGCCCTGTCCGACCCGTTCAGGGTCATCGCAAACAGGCCAAAGCCGCGCAGGTCCCACAGGTCGATGACCTTGGCCAGGGATTTTTCCGCCTCTGCCGGGGCAACAGGCCCGCCCATCATCACGCAGCGATCCGACGACCAGAAGGCCACGCTTTCGGCCAGGTCGCCCATCGACGGGCGGCGCAGGCGCAGACGCGCGGTCTCAAGGACCGGCGCGCCGTGTGCGTCCTGCGTCTGGAGGTAGGTCATGCCGCGCCCCGCACGTGACGCCAGACAATGTCGCCTTCGTCCTGAACCGGCGCAGTGGGGTCGATGACCGCGCCAAGACGGCGGGCCACGGCTTGCGAGGCCAGGTTCTCGGGGCCGGTGTAGCTGACCAGGCTTGGCAGCGGCAGGTTGGCGAATGCCCAGTCGCGCAGGGCGCAGGCGGCTTCGGTCGCGAAACCTTGGCCCTCGTGGCCTTCGTAAAGCTGCCAGCCAAGCTCGGGCTCGGGGAAAAGCGGGCCCGCGTTGATCTCGACAACCCCGACCGCTTCGCTGGTGTCGTTGCGGATGACCGTCAGCCCGCCATGGCCGAACAGCTGCCAGCAGGCGATTTCGTGGCAGAACAATCCCCAGGCGGCGCGTTCGTCGAACGGCCCGCCCATACCCTGCGACCGCGCAGACGCCATGAACGCCGCGTAAGCCGCAAAGTCGGCCGCGATCATGGGGCGTAGCGTCAGGCGCTGGGTATGAAGCGTGGGGGACTGCATCACTTCTTCTTCAGATGTGCGCGCCACACCAACTGCCGATCCTTGCCGCCTCTGACAAACTGCGAGCGCGGGCTGTCGTTGAAGGTGAGCATGGCGGGGAAGTCGTCCTCACGCGGTTCGCGCAAGGTGAGGCGGTCGGTTTCCAGGAGTGGGATCGGCAGGTGCATTGCGTAGGTCATGCGGCTGCCCTCAGATCGCTGCGCATGCGGGACGAGCCGCCCCAGGTGGACAGCCAGACAACAAGATGAACAGAAGCGCGCACCACCGTTTCGGCGACGCGGGTCATGGGGCTGGGCCTGCCCTTTTCAGCGATGGCAAGCGAAAGATGGCCCTCTTCCTCGGACTGGATGTTCTTGACGAGGGTGAACAGTGCCGCATCGCGGGCCTGGAGATAGTGAAGCTGGGCGGCAAGGTGATGGTGGACCGTATCTTCGACCGCCTCGGTACAGGCCCAGATCATCTTGCGACCGAGGATCGCCGTGACAGCGCCAAGGGCATAGCCGCCCGTGCTCCACAGATACATCGCTCGGCAGGGGCGGATATTCCGCAGGCGCATCGCTTCGCGGAACAGGCGGCAGTGCTCGATCTCATGGCTGCGCAGGTCGGCAATTTTTGAGGCGACGTCGGGCCAAAGGAGCCGCGCTACGGCGTGTTGCGCGCCATAGATGCGGATGGCCCCATATTCGCCCGCGTGATTGACACGGGCGATGCGGGCGACAGAGATGATCTCCGCCTCGGTCATTTCTTCTTCATCAGCCCCGACAGGCCCGCAGGCAGGGTGATCCCGCGCGGGAGGCCGCCCAGTCCGGGGGGCAGGCCGCCACCCATGCCGCCCAGACCGCCCTGCATGCCCTTGGCCATTTCGGCCAGCTGGTCGGGCGACATCTTCGACGGATCAGGCATGCCGCCCTTGCCAAGGAACTGCTTGACCATGTTCTTCATCATGCCGCCCTTGCCCATCTTCTTCATCATGTCCGCCATCTGCTTGTGCTGTTTCAAGAGGCGGTTGAGATCGGCAACGTCGAGGCCAGCGCCAGCGGCGATGCGCTTCTTGCGGGAGGCAGCGAGGAGGTCAGGGTTCGCGCGTTCCTTCTTGGTCATCGAGTTGATCAGCGCGATCTGGTGGTGGAGCATCTTGTCGTTCAGGCCCGCGGCCTCGGCCTGGGCGGACATCTTGCCCATGCCGGGCATCATGCCCATCAGGCCCTGCATGCCGCCCATCTTCAGCATCTGGTCAAGCTGCATCTTCAGGTCGTTCATGTTGAACAGACCCTTGGCAAAGCGCTTGGCCATGCGTTCCGCCTGCTCGGCCTCGAAGGTTTCCTGCGCCTTTTCGACCAGGGCGACGATGTCGCCCATGCCAAGGATGCGGCCGGCGACGCGTTCGGCCTCAAACGGCTCGATGGCGTCCATCTTTTCGCCAAGGCCGACGAAGCGGATCGGCTTGCCAGTGATGGCGCGCATGGAAAGCGCCGCACCGCCGCGACCGTCGCCGTCCATCCGGGTGAGGACGACGCCCGAGATGCCGACCTTGCCGTCGAACTCGGTCGCGACGTTGACGGCGTCCTGGCCGGTGAGGCCGTCGACAACCAGCAGCGTCTCGCGCGGCTGGGCGATGTCGCGGACGGCCTGGACTTCGTCCATCAGGACTTCGTCGATGTGCAGGCGTCCGGCGGTGTCGAGGAAGACGACGTCATAGCCGCCGAGGTTCGCCTGGGTCTTGGCGCGCTTGGCGATCTGCACCGCCGTCTCGCCCTTCACGATGGGCAGCGAGTCGACGCCGATCTGCGTGCCGAGGATCGCCAGCTGCTCCATCGCCGCGGGGCGGTTGGTGTCGAGCGAGGCGAGAAGGACCTTCTTGCCGTTCTTTTCCTTGAGGCGCTTCGCGAGTTTCGCGGTGGTCGTGGTCTTGCCCGAGCCCTGCAGACCTACCATCAGGATCGTCGCGGGCGGGTTGTCGATCTTGAGCGCCTCGGGCGTGTCGTCGCCCGCCAGCACCCGGATCAGCTCGTCATGGACGATCTTCACGACCATCTGGCCGGGGGTGATCGACTTGGTGACAGCGGCTCCGGTGGCCTTTTCGGTCACGCGCTTGATAAAGTCGCGGGCGACGGGGAGGGAGACGTCGGCCTCCAGCAGCGCCACGCGGACTTCGCGCAGGGCGGTGACGACGTCGGCCTCGCTAAGCGCGCCGGCCTTGGTCAGACGGTCGAAGACGCCGCCAAGGCGTTCTGACAGGCTTTCGAACATCGCGTCACCTCATCCTAGCGTTTGCCCCGATATGGGGCGGCGAGACCTTGCTGCAAAGCGGAAGCGCACCCGTGGGCGCAGACGCGCTGACGGATGGCGATCCCGGGCAATGCCCAAGGGACCGGAAGCTGATGCCTCCGGGGAATTGCGGGCGGATTACGCCGAAGCGGCGGGGGAGTCAATGACACCGAGCATGTCGATGGCCAGGGTGGCCCCGGCGAGGGCGGTCACGGGGACGCCGGTTGAACCCGGGCCGGGGCGGGGAAAGCGGGCGTGGCGGACGGCAAGATTGCCGTGCAGGTCCTCGGGGCCTGGGCCTCCGGCGTAGTGGGTGGTGGCCTTGATCGGCGTGAAGCGGGGCATCCGGTCCAGTGCGAGAGCGTCCATCGTCTGGTGGGCGGCCTGGGCGAGATCGGGCGCGGTGCCGGTGGCCGAGATCCAGGCGAAACGGCCCGACTGGCGCAGGATCGCGCCGCCGGGGGTGGTGGTGACGCGGACGGGTTCGGGTGCAAGGGTCAGGACGACGGTGACGCCGGGCCTTGGCGGGATCACCCGGGCAGCGGGGTCGGGACAGTGGCTGGGAGGCGGTTCGGTGGAGAACCACTGCACGCCGAGCAGGCGAGACTCGTCTATCCGGGCGAGGAGAGGAAGGCAGGTCGCCATGTCAGGGCCAGAGAGGTGGCAGAGGGTCAGCGGGCCGCCTTCCACCTGGGTCAGCTGCGCGGGGCCCGAGGCAAGGCGCGTCGTGCGGGGGCTGGCCGTGATGGCGTAGAGGTCGACCTCGATCCGCATGCCGGGGTAGTAGAAGTGCGGCAGGCGAATCGGGGCCAGGGTGGCCTGAGGGAAGGCTGCGGCGAGGGGTTCCAGAACCTCGTCCGGGTCGGCGCAGTCGTGGTAGACGATCAGGAATGCGGCCTGAAACCCGGGAAGATGCGACAGGACGCCCTGCCCCATCCGCGCGACAAGGGCGGCCTGCGCCGTGGCATCGCCGGGCGACTGCACCCGGCCCGTATCGTCCAGTGGGCACTGGCCGCAGGTCGCGGCAATGCCATCGGCCGCGACGGCCAGCGAGCAAGCAACGGGAACCGGCATGTTCCACATCAGGCCCATCGGCAGGTGCAAGGGCGCGGTCATCCAGCGGACCTGCGGACTGCGACCACGGCCAGAACCTCAGCCGACCGGCGGCAGGTCGGCGAGCAACTTCACCGCCTCGCAGCGGGCGATCAGGCCGTCCAGCGTCACACGGTCGATCCAGGGGAAGGTCTCGGCCAGCCGCCTGTCAACCACTGCGGCATGGCTTCTGCCCCGGCGGCTGGTCCGTTCGCGCTGCAAGGCGCCAAGGATGCGGTCCTGCATCGCGGCCGAGTCATTCTCGAAGTGCTGGGTGCGGATATGCGAACAGAAGTCGGGGATCGAAACGACGGGCCAGCGGGTCCAGACATTGCCGTGCTGCATCTGGAACGGGTTCTTCTGGAAGCTGGGGCCGTTCACGGTGGCCAGGCCGATGGCAGTCAGAAAGCGCTGCTGCATCATCGAGACGCCCACCGGCTCCGTCGCGCTGACCGGGAAGACGAAGACGCCGGTCGGGAAGGTGATGTGGGTCGCGGGCGACAGGACCCGGGTGACGTCGCGCAGGCGGGAAATGTAGTTGACCGATACGGCGTCGTCGTCGTCCAGCCGGAAATGCACCGACGTGGCCCGGCCCTTGAAGCCCGAAGCCTCGATCATGAACTTCTGGAACGCGAGATCACCGCGCTGGTGTTGCGAGAATTCGACCACGGCACCGGGCAGCTTTGCCGCAATCGCGCTGAGCCGTTCCTTGAACCGGTCGGGCATCACCTCGGAGGACATGATGACCGTGCGGAAATCGCGGTCGGTCTGGTGGATCAGGCTGGGCAGCGTCAGGTTCTCGAACAGGAAGAAGCGCCGGGCCATGCGGGTTTCGTCATAGAGCCGGGCCAGAGCGGCGCCGTCCTCGTCCGGCTGGGTACGGGTATCGGTCAACCCGTAGAACGAAAAGCGGATATGCCCGTAGATCGCCCGATGATCGAACACGCGGGTCTCCTTCGTGGTTTGCCTGTGGTGAAAAGCAACAAACTGGATCGGCAAGTCAAGCGCCCAGCCGGGTCGGCGCGGGCCATCGCGCGGTTCCGGGATACCAGCGGGACCCCTTGAATCCGGTGGGGAATCGCGATGATGTGCATCTGTGCACCCATGCACAAACGAACCGGAGGCGACATGGAAAACTGGGACGAGATCCGCACGGCGTTTCAGGTCGCCCGGATGGGCACCGTGTCCGGGGCGGCCGAGGTGATGGGGGTCCACCACGCGACAGTGATCCGCCATATCGACGCGTTGGAAAAGCGCCTGGGGGTCAAGCTGTTCCAGCGTCATGCCCGGGGCTACACGCCTACCGAGCCGGGCCGTGACCTTCTGGCGGTGGCGCAGACCACGGAAGAGCAGTTCGCCCATCTGGCCAGCCGGATCAAGGGCCAGGGGGAATCGGTCTCGGGCGAGCTCGTGGTGACCTCGATTGCCGGGGTCTCGGACCTTCTGACCCCGATCATGGTCTCGTTCCAACAGAAGTACCCCGAGGTCCGGGTGCGCTTTCTGACCGACATGCGGGTCTTCCGGCTGGACTATGGCGAGGCGCATGTGGCGATCCGCGCCGGAGCGGGGCCAGAGGAGCCGGACAACGTGGTGCAGCCCTTAAGCCGGATCAAGGCGGGTCTATATGCCTCGCGCCGCTATGTCGAGCAGTTCGGCAAGCCCGGCTCGGAGGCGGAGTTTGAGGGCCATCGCTTCGTGTGCACCGATGTCGAGGTGACGCGGGCGCCGTTCCACCGCTGGCTGCGGGCGACCGTGCACCCCGACCAGATCGCCTATGCGGCCACCGAACCCGCGGCCCTGGAGCAGGCAGTGCGGGAAGGTGCCGGGATCGGCTTCATGATGAGCTTCCGTGCTGCCGAGGATCCGGACTTGGTCGAGATCCTGCCGTCCCGGCCCGATTGGGAGTCGCCCCTGCGGATCGTCACCCATGTCGACCTGCATCGGACACGGAAGGTGCAGGCGTTCCTGACCCACCTGAAGGACGCGGCGAAGGAGTGGAAGTCCTGCGTTTGATGCTGGACGGCCAATTCCTGTCGCGCCTGTCCCAGCCCGCACGCGGGCATCTGGCGATGCTGGCGTTTTCGGCGCTGGTCGCGGGGTCATTCTCGCTGGGTGTGATGGCGGCCCCGTTGATCGACCCGGGCGCGCTGGCGGTGGTACGGTTCATCCTGGCGGGCGTGCTGGTCGGCGCGGCTGCGGCGATGACGACGGGCATCCCGCGCAGCGCCTGGGTGGCGCCCTGGCGCTATCTGGTGCTGGGCGGGCTTATGGGCGCCTATTTCGTGCTGATGTTCGAGGGGCTGAAGACGGCGGCTCCGGTCTCGGCGGCGGCGGTGTTCACGCTGACACCGATGATGGCGGCAGGGTTCGCCTGGCTGTTCCTGCGGCAAAGGCTGACCGGGCGGATGGCACTGGCGCTGGGCATCGGGGGCATCGGCGCGCTGTGGGTGATCTTTCGGGCGGACCTGTCGGCCTTGCTGGCGTTCCAGGTCGGGCAGGGCGAGGCGATCTATTTCGTCGGTTGCGTGGCCCATGCGGCCTATGCACCCCTCATCCGCAAGCTGAACCGGGGCGAGCCGGCGGTCGTCTTCACCTTCGGGATGATGGTTGCGGGGACAGTGTTGCTTGCGCTCTACGCTTGGCCTGCCGTGGTGGCGACAGATTGGCTGGCGCTGCCGGGGATCGTCTGGGTGACGCTGGTCTATGTCGCCGTGGCGGCCAGCGCGATGACGTTTGTGCTGCTGCAATACGCCTCGCTGCGGCTGCCTGCCGCGAAGGTGATGGCATATACCTACCTGGTCCCCAGCTGGGTGGCGCTGTGGGAGGTGGTGCTGCATGGCCTGGTACAGCCGGGGCTGGTGCTGGTGGGCGTGGCGATGACCGTGCTGGCGCTGTTCCTTCTGTTGAAGGAATGAGCCAAGTCTACGATTTTTCGACGAAAAATCGAAGCCCGTGTGACAGGTACGCCTCGGCAAGCTCCAGCGTGCCTTCGGTATAGGTCGGGCCGCCAAGCGCCTGCGCGGTGTCGCTGTCGGCGCGGGTGGAGAGCCAGGCTGTGAGAAGCACCCGGCGCAGGAAGATCAGCGAGGGGATCATCGCGCGGTCTTCTGGGCGCAGGGGGGCGATGCGGGTGTAGCCCTCGACCCAGGCGGCGATCAGGTCTGGCAGGCGCGGGTCGGTCTCGATGAAGCTCAGCGCCGAGGCGAGGTCGTAGGCCCACCAGCCAAAGCCGCAGTCGTCGAAGTCGATGGCGGTAAGGGTGTCGCCGTCAACCATCAGGTTCGCCAGCCGCAGGTCGGCGTGGATCAGGCCGAAGGTCTCCGGCCCGGTGCCGTAGGCGTGGAGTTTGGCCGCAAGGGCATCGGTGGCGCGGGCGAGGAGGGTCTCGCCTTGCGGTTCAAGGCCCTGCGCCTGCCGCCAGTGGCCCCAATGCGGCTGAGGGCCGAGGATCGTCTCGACGTCCCAGCGCTTGCGGGAGAAGTCTGTGGGCCTGGTCCATTCGCGGGACTGCAGGTGCAGGCGGGCGGTGATTTCTCCCAACGGGGCGAACCAGCGGGTGAGGTCGTCGCCGGGTTGGAGTTCTTGGCCCTCGATAGGCACGAAGGCGACGAGGAAGCGGCCGTCCAGTTCGGTGACGAGGCCCTGTGCGCCGGGGATGGGGCAGACGGCGTTCAGGCCGGGGAGGTCCTGTAGCGCGGTAAGCCAAGCGAGTTCCGAGGCGATCTCGGGTTTGGTGTGGTAACCCTGCCGGTGGAGGCGGAGGACCAGGTCGCCCGCCCGCCAGGTCTCGTTTTCCGAGCGGTTGAGGAGGGTGAGCGGGGTGTCCTCGGCCAGCCCGTAGACCGGGAGGGTGCGGCGCAGCAGGTCAGACATCGCCGCCCCGGCGGAGGAGGTAGATGTCCATGATCCAGCCGTGCTGAGCCCGGAGCTTCGCGCGGGTGGTGAGGATGTGGTCGGAGACGTCGGCGAGGGTGCCGTGGATCAGCGTCTCTTCGGGCATGCCCACATAGGCGCCCCACCAGATTTCCGTGTCGGGCGGCAGGATGGTGAACGCGCCGCCCTTGTCCAGCATGACCGCGAGGGTAACTGCGCCCTCGGGCCAGCCGTGGTCGCGCAGTTGGCGGCCGGTGGTGATGGTCACCGACGCGGCGAGGGTGTTCAGCGGGATGGCATGGGCGGCGGTCAGGGTCTGCAGGCTGGTGATTCCGGGGATGACCTTGACGGTCAGGCCGGGCAGGCGGGCGGCGATCCTCAGTGTGCTGTCGTAAAGCGACGGGTCGCCCCAGACCATCAGCGCGACATTCGCCGCGTCCGGGCGGTGGGCGGCGATGGTGTCGGCCCAGACCTTGGCGATGGCGTCGTGCCAGTCGTTCACCGCGCCAAGGTAGTCGTCCTGGTCGGCCCTTTGCGGCACGTCGTAGTTGGCGACGGGGACCGGGGCGGTCAGGACTTTCGACAGGATCGCTTCGCGGACTTCCGCGAGATCGGACTTCGCCGTGCCCTTACGGGGGATCAGGATCAGGTCGGCCGCGTTCAGGGCGCGGGTGGCCTGGCCGGTGACGTGGTCGGGGTTTCCCGTGCCGATGCCAATCAGCCAGAGAGTGGTCATTCGGTCCCCTCGGCCAAGGCTCCGACAAGGATCAGGCCGGGAAGGGCCGAGCGGTCCTCGGCAAGCCGGGCGGCAAGTTCGGCGACGGTGGAGCGGTGGAGAACCTGCTCGGGCGTCGAGACGGCTTCGGCCAGAAGCGCGGGGGTCGAAGGCGGCAGGCCGTGGGCGATCAGCGCCTGTGCCAGCGCGGGAAAGGTGCGCTTGCCCATGTAGATGACGGTGGTCGCCTGCGGGTCGGCGAGTGCGGGCAGGTTCAGGCCGGGGGGCAGGTTGCCAGTGACATCGGCGGCGGTGATGAACTGGACGCGCTGGGCGTGCTGGCGCCGGGTAAGTGGTATGCCCGCGGCAGCAGCGGCGGCTGATGCGGAAGTGACGCCCGGGATGATCTCGCAGCCGATGCCGGCGGCGCGGACGGCGGTCAGCTCCTCCTCCAGCCGGCCGAAGATGCCACTGTCGCCCGATTTCAGCCGCACGACATGGGCGCCGGTCCTGGCGTAGTCGACCAGAAGGCGGCTCACGTGATCCTGCTTGGGCGAGGCGCGCCCGGCCCGTTTGCCAACGCCCACCATGTCCGCCCCGGGCTTCGCCAGCGCCAGGATCGGACCTGAGGAGAGGTCGTCAAACAGCACGGCATCCGCACGTTGAAGGGCCTTCACCGCCTTGACGGTCAGAAGGTCCGGGTCGCCGGGACCTGCAGAAACAAAGGAGACAAAACCGGTCATGGAGCGGGCGCGATCAGGTGGAAGAAGGTGCCGGTCGATAGCCCGCCTCGACTCTGGAGTCGAGTGGAGCCGGTTTCCGCGACGGTTCCACCGGTGGCATCGGTGACTTGCGCCAAGGGCGCGTCGGGTTGGTCGAGGATTGTGGAGTAGTGGAACTCATGGCCACGAAGCCGGGCGCCCACCGCCTGGCCCGGGATCGGTTGCGCCAACTGCGCCAGCCGGTAGCCCAGGTGCATCTTCCGTTTCTCGAAACTGGTCACCAGCCCCAGCAGCCCCGCCATCCGGTGCCGCGTTCCGTCCTTGTCGATGATTGCCGCGCCCATCGCCATGTAGCCCCCGCACTCGCCATGCACGGGCTTCGTCGCGGCAAAGGCGCGGAGGCCGGTGCGGAAGCGGTCGGCATTGGCCAGGGTCGCGCCGTGCAGTTCCGGGTAGCCGCCGGGCAGCCAGCAGGTATCGGCGCTGGGGTCGGGGGCTTCGTTGGCGAGAGGCGAGAAGGGCAGGACCTCGGCCCCTGCCGCGCGCCAGCCGTGCAGGAGATGCGGGTAGACGAAGCTGAAGGCCGCGTCGCGGGCGAGGGCGATGCGCTGACCGGGTGGGGTGATCCTGGCCGGGGAGTGGGTCGAGGCGGTCGTTCGGGCGGCAGCTATCAGCGCGTCAAGGTCCACGCCCTCTCGCATCAGCTGCGCGGCTTCGGCAATCAGGGCTTGCAGGGCGGGCTGCTCCTCGGCCTGCACAAGGCCAAGGTGCCGCTCCGGCATGGCAATGGCCGCGCGTTTCGGCAGCACGCCCAGGACGGGCAGCCCCGCCTCCTCCATCCCGTTCCGGATCAGCGCCTCATGCCGGGGCGAGGCGACGCGGTTCAGGATCACCCCCGCCACCGTCACCCCAGGGCGGAACCGTGCCAGCCCCTGCGCCACCGCCGCCGCCGTCTGCGCCTGACCGCTCGCGTCGATCACCAGCACCACCGGCCAGCCCATCCGCGCGGCCAGGTCCGCCGAGGCTCCGTTCCCCGTGGCCCCTGACGCTGCAACTCCGTCGAACAGGCCCATCGAGCCTTCCGCCAGCACGAGATCCGCGCCCTCGGCCGCGACAAGCATCCCGTCCAGCATCGCCCCCGGCATCGCCCAGGTGTCGAGGTTGAAGGACTCCCGCCCCGAGGCCGCCCGGTGGAACGCCGGGTCGATATAGTCCGGACCGTTCTTGAACGGCTGGACCGTCAGCCCCCTCTCGCGCAACGCAGCCAGAAGGCCCAGCATGACCGTGGTCTTGCCGATACCACTGGCGGGTGCCGCGATGAGGAGGCCGGGGATCATCTGCCCGTCCCCGGGAAGCGCGGATGCGTGCCGACGGGGCGATAGCGGCGGTCGTAGTCGCCGGCGTAAAGACGGCTTTCCTCGAACCCCTCTTGCGCCAGGGCCGGACCCACCAGGATCAGCGCAGTCCGTTCAACTTCTTCGGGCACCGAGGCCTTCAGCGTCGCCAAAGTCGCCCGGATGATCCGCTGGTCGGGCCAGCTTGCCCGCCAGACCACGGCCACGGGGCAGTCGGCACCGTAGTGCGGGATCAGCTCCTCGGTCAGCTTGTCGATCAGGTGGATCGAAAGGTGTAAGGCCAGCGTCGCCCCAGTAGCCGCAAAGGCCGGAAGGTTTTCGCGCGACGGCATCTGCGTCGCCCGGCCCTCGGTCCGCGTCAGCACCACCGACTGCGCCTGGCCAGGCAGCGTCAGTTCCACCCCCAACGCCGCCGCGGCGGCGGCAAATGAAGGCACCCCCGGCGTCACGTCATAGGGGATGCCCAGCTCGCGCAGGCGCCGCAGCTGTTCGCCCATCGCCGACCAGACCGACAGGTCCCCGGAATGGAGGCGTGCGACGTCCTGCCCGGCCTCATGCGCTGCGACGATCTCCGCCATGATCTCGTCCAGCGACAGGGGCGCGGTGTTCACGCGCCGAGCACCGGGCGGGCAATGCGACAGGACGCCCTCTGGCACCAGGGAACCGGCGTAAAGGCAGACCGGAGAGGCAGCGATCAGGTCCCGCCCCCGCAAGGTCAGAAGGTCCGGCGCGCCCGGTCCGGCGCCGATGAAATGGACGGTCATGCCGAATGCCCCTTTGCCCTTGCCCTTGTCCAAAATACTCCCGCCGGAGGCATTTCCGAGCCGTTGCGCGCCCTTCGCGCGCACAAGGCGAGACAAAAGGCTTGCGGCGAATGCCGCTCGATTTGATCGTCGCCCCTCACCCTGCGCTCTCCGCAATGGCCGCCGTCGCGGACCCATCCGCTGAAACCGCGCGTGCGCCTCGCAACCGCGCCCCCGGACCGGCAGCCACCAGAGCGGTGGCCTCGGCGACCGAGCCGGTGCCGAACATCTGCTCCACCCGGTCGGATTGCGTCAGCGTCGGGATACCGCGCAGGCGCTCTGGCGGCAGCGCCACCAAGGGCAGGTCCAGTGCCGTGGCCAGCGGTTCCAGTCCCTCGACCTTGGCAGCCAGCGTTACCAGATGCGTCACCCCCTGCGGACCCCCGGCCCTTGCCAAAGCATCCTGCAGGGCCGAAAGCGTAGCGCCAGACCGAAAGCCGAAACCTGCGACGATCATCGGGTGACGCTCCATTGCAGGATCGGCAGGGCCGACTTCCAGCCGCGCTTGCGCCCGATGGGGGCGGTTTCCGATAGTTCGATCTTCAAAAGCGATCCACCATGACGCCTGGACCAGTCGAGGACCAGCGCCTCGGTCTCCAGCGTGACGGCGTTCATCACCAGACGCGTGCCGGAGGGGATCAGGTCCCACAGCGCGGTCAGAAGTTCCTGCGATGCACCGCCGCCGATGAAGACAGCATCGGGCTTCGGCAAATCCTTCAGCCCTTCGGGCGCGCGGGCCTCCGTCAGGCGGTGGCGATGCGACAGGCCGAACGCCTCGACATTCCCCCGGGCGCGGGCGGCGCGGGTGGGGTCGGCTTCCAGCGCTTCGACGCGGGCACCCCCGGCGAGAAGCCATTCGATGCCGATGGAGCCGGAGCCCGCGCCGATGTCCCACAGGGTCTCGCCGGCGCGGGGGGCTAGGGCGGAAAGGGTCAGCGCGCGGACGGGCCGCTTGGTGATCTGGCCGTCGTGCTGGTAAAGCTCGTCCGGCAGGCCTGAGGCGCGGGGGAGGCCGGGGTCGGTGGCCTCAATGGCTGCGGAGACCGGGGCGGCGATGGGGCCGGTGGGCAGGCCATGGCTGATGCGTTCGTATTGGCCGCCGAGGCGTTCGAGGGTGGTGATGCGGGCATTGGGGTGGCCGTTCCCTTGCAGCCAGGAGGCGAGGTCGGCGACGGCGGCTCCGTCGCGGAGGGTGCAGATCGCGTGGACCCCCTTGCCAAGCACCGGGCCCAGACGGGTGAACGGGGCGGCGTGGAGGCCGAGGCAGTGCACCTCCTCCAGCCGCCAGCCGAGGCGGTTCGCGGCAAGCTGGAAGGTCGAGGGCGCGGGATTTGACACCCATTCGCCGGGTTGCAGATGCGCCATCAGGCTGCCGCCCGCGCCGAACCAGAACGGGTCACCCGAGGCGAGGACGACGGTGGGTTGCCCGCGGTGTGCTAGAACGGGGGTGGCGTCGAAGGGGATGGGCCAGGGGTGGCCTTTGTCGCCGGCGTCCACCAGCAACAGATGGCGCGGGCCGCCGAAGATCGCGGTGGCGGAAGCCAGCGCTTCGCGGCTTGCGGGCGACAGGCCCTCCAGTCCATCTTCGCCCAGACCGATGATCGTGAGCCAGGGATCAGCCATGCCCCCCCTCCTTCCGCCCCGCGTCCTGCTTCTGGGCGGCACCACCGAGGCCGCCCGCATGGCCCGCGCCTTGGCGGAGGCCGGGGTGGACGCGGTGTATTCCTACGCCGGACGGACGGAAAGCCCGCTGGCGCAGCCCCTGCCCGTCCGCGTGGGCGGGTTCGGCGGGGTCGCTGGGTTTGCGGCCTATCTGAAAGCGGAGCGCGTCACTCACGTGATCGACGCGACCCACCCTTTCGCCGCGCAGATGAGCCGGAACGCGATAGACGCCGCTGCGGCCACGGGAATCCCGCTGATCGCCCTCGAACGTGAACCCTGGGCCGCAACTAAAGGCGACCGCTGGACTCATGTCCCTGATCTTGCAGGAGCCGTGGCGGCGCTGGGCGAGACCCCGCGCCGGGTCTTCCTTGCGATCGGGCGGCAGAACCTGGACGCCTTCGCCGGGGCGCCGCAGCACCATTACCTGCTCCGGCTGGTCGATCCCCCGACCGAACCGCTGCCCCTGCCCCGCGCCGAAGCGGTGATAGCGCGCGGACCCTTCACGGTGGAGGGCGACCGGGCCTTGCTGCAGGAGCACCGCATCGAGGTGATCGTCGCCAAGAATGCCGGCGGAGCGGGTGCCGAGGCCAAGCTGGTGGCGGCGCGGGAGCTGGGGCTGCCGGTGGTTCTGATCGACCGGCCCTGGGTGCCCGAGCGCCAGGTGGCGCGGACCGTGGCCGAAGTTATGGCGTGGCTCTAGGGGACGGCTCGTCGAGCCCTTCGGGCACTCCTCGCTGGGGTGCTCCGAGGAGGAAGCGAAGGGAACGACGAGGGTTTCGGCGGTCATTTCACGCTCCGGGGCGAGTAGACCCAGGGGCCGACGCGGCGGGTGGCGGAGTTGCCGACGATGACGACGGTGCGCATGTCGGCCATCTCGGGTGTCGCCTCGCCAAGGGTGACGGTCGTCAGGCGCTGCTCGGAGGTGGAGACGGCGCGGGCGAAGGTGATCAGGCGGTTAGGACCACACTCTTCGCGGAGGGTCGCCAGAGCCTTCACGAAGCCCTCGGGCCGCGAGGCGGAGCGGGGGTTGTAGAAGGCCATCGCGAAATCGGCGCGGGCGGCGTGGCGGAGGCGGGTGTCGATGACCTCCCAGGGTTTCAGGTTGTCGGAAAGGTTGATGCAGCAGAAATCGTGGCCCAGGGGGGCACCCGCAGCGGCGGCTGCGGCAAGCATTGCAGTGATGCCGGGCAGGATGCGGATGTCGAGCGCTTGCCAGTCCGGGCGGCCCTCCAGTGCCTCGAACACGGCGGAGGCCATGGCGAAGACTCCTGGGTCGCCCGAGGAGACGACGACGACCTTCCGGCCCGTGGCCGCCATCTCCAGCGCGGCGCGGGCGCGGTCTAGTTCGACGCGGTTGTCGGAGGGGTGGAGGGTCAAGCCCGGTCGCGGAGCGATGCGTGCGACGTACGGGATATAGCCGACGACGTCGGTGGCCTCTGCCAGGGCCGCCGTGACCTCGGGCGTGACCAGCTGGTCGTCGCCCGGCCCAAGGCCCGCTATGGCCAGCCAGCCGCTCATTCGGGCAACTCCGGGCGGCGACCGTGGCCGTGGACGAGGACGATGGCGAAGTAGGGGCAGTCGTTCGGGTCGACCTCGGCCAGCCGCGCGACGCGCTGGTTTGGCATCGTGCCGCGCTCGACAAGCCAGGCCTGGTCCAGCCGCCCCGTCCGCTCCAGCGCCCGGCGGACGCGGGGCAGGTTGCGGCCGGTCTTCATGATGACCAGTGCGTCGGCCTGGTCCATGTGGCGGACGAGGTCATCCTCGGGCAGCGTGGCCATGAGGACGGTCAGCACGTCATCGCCCCAGGTGATCGGCGTGTCGGTGGCGTTCCAGCAGCCGGTCATGCCGGTGATGCCGGGGATGACCTCCACCGGGACACGGCCCTGCAGGCGCGAGTGGAGGTGCATGAAGCTGCCGTAGAAGAACGGGTCGCCCTCGCAAAGGACCACCACGTCCTCGGTTGCGGCGAGGGTAGCGAGACGATTGGCCCAGTCGTCGTAGAAATGCGCCAAGGCGTCGATGTATCCCGGGCTGTCGAAGGGCAGTTCCGTGGTGACGGGGTATTCCATCGGGTATTCGATGGCGTCCAGGGGGAGCATGCCGTCGACGATCCGGCGCGCCTGACCGGCGCGGCCTTCCTTGCGGAAGTAGGCCACGTGTTTCGCAGCCCCGATGGTGCGGGCGGCCTTGAGGCTCATCAGCTCCGGGTCGCCGGGGCCGAGGCCCGCACAGATCACCTTTCCGGTCGGGGGGGCCATGGTCATTCCTTCCGGGAGGCGAGGGCGTTGACGGCGGCCACCGTGATCGCGCTGCCGCCGAGGCGGCCCTTGACGATGACGCTCGGGGCCGGAGGGACCTCCATCAGCGCGTCCTTGGATTCCGCGGCGCCAACGAAGCCCACCGGGCAGCCGATGATCGCGGCGGGGCGGGGGCAGGCGGGGTCTTCCAGCATGTTCAGGAGGTGGAAGAGTGCGGTGGGGGCGTTGCCTATGGCGACCACGGCCCCGGCAAGGTGCGGGCGCCAGAGTTCGAGGGCGGCAGCGGAGCGGGTGTTTGCCATCTCCCTTGCCAGTGCTGGGACCTTGGGGTCGTGCAGGGTGCAGATGACGTCGTTGTCCTTGGGCAGGCGGGCGCGGGTGATGCCTTCGCTGACCATGCGCGCGTCGCAGAGGATCGGGGCGCCGTCCTCCAGGGCTGCGCGGGCGGCGATGGCCATGCCGGGGGTGAAGTGTATATGGGGCGCAAGCTCCACCATCCCGGCGGCGTGGATCATGCGGACGGCGACGATCTCTTCCTCGGGCGTGAAGCGGGCGAGGTCGGCCTCGGCCCGGATCATGGCGAAGCTTTGCAGGTAGATCGCGGCGCCGTCGGTTTCATAGAGGTGGGGCATTCGGGGCCTTCAGGTGGTCGAGGATCGCCTGCGGGGAGAGATTGCGCAGGCTGGGCGTGTCATGGGCGGTGCCGTTCCGGATCAGGTCGTAGCCCTGGCCGGTGGCGGTGAGGGTGGTCTTCGCGGCGGTCGGGTGGGCGCAGCCCTTGGCGCAGCCGGAGATGTGGAGGGGTTCGCCGGGCGCGAGGTGCGGTGCGAGTTGGCGGGCCAGGTGTCGAGTGTCGCCAAGCGCCTGCGGGCAGGCGGGCGCGCCGGTGCAGGCGGTGATGCGGAGGATCGGGTCTTCCGGGTCGGTGATCAGGCCGGGGATCGCAGGGAGTTCGGTGGCTCCGACGATCAGGAGCATGCGCCAGGGCGTGGGGCGGATCTCGTGGCCCAAGGCGGCGAATTGGTGGAGCGTCTCGGCGCGCATCTGGCCGAAGGCGAGGGCGACGAGGGCTCCGTCTGGGTGGAGGCCGGGGGAGGGGGTCGGCAGCGGATCGGCGGGGGCGAGGGTGCAATTCGGCGGGCTGATGCCACGGGCGATCAGGGCGGCCATCCGGCCCCGACCGTTGGTGATGCCGCCGTTGGCGACGAACCAGTTGGCCATCGCGATGGCGTCGGCCGCGAGGTCGGTGACGTGTTGACCCAGCGGGTGGCCGTCGGGGCGGAGGATAAGGCGGCAATCTCTTGCACGTTCAATGCGGATGTCGGCGGAGGCCCCGGTCAGGATCGGGCGCGGGCCGGTATCGAGCGCGAAGCCGAACTTGCCGGAGAGGCTGGGCATATTGGCAAGAGCCGCGGTGAGACTTGCGGCGAGTCTGTTGGTCTCGGCGTCGCGGAAAGGTGTGACGATGAGGTTGCGGAGGCTTTCGGTCTCGATGTCGGGGTCGATTAGGCCTTGGGCGCGGAGGTCGTCGATGAGGCGGGGGTGGGAGGCATCGGTCACGCCGCGCAGTTGCAGGTTGGCGCGGGCGGAGAGGTCGATGATGCCGTTGCCGTGGGTCTCGGCGGCCTGCGCAATGGCCTGTGCCTGTGCCGGGGTCAGCCGGCCCAAGGGGGGGCGGATGCGCACGACAAGGCCGTCGCCGGACTGCATCGGGCGGAGCGCGCCGGGGCACCAGCCCTTGATTTCCCAGCCGGTCATGCGGTGCGCCCCTGGGTTGGGGCGGGTTTCAGATTGAGCGCTGACGCGCACGCCTTTTGTCTCGCCTCTGCGCGCGAAGGGCGCGCAAACGGCTCGGGCGAAGGGCCTCCGGCGGGGATATTTATGAACAGGTGAAAGGGCTTGGTCATGCCGCACCGTCCAGCCGGGCGGCTATGGAGTTGCGGCGGGTTTGCCAGAGGCCGGCGTCTCTCAGGCGGCGGAAGAGGTCTTCCATGGCGGCGAGAGCGGCGGGGTTCTCGCGGCTCAGGAAGTCGCGGACCTCATCGCGGCCGAGGGTGGCGTCGTGGTATAGGTCGAAGAGGTGCGGGGGGACGACCTGGGCCAGGTGGGCGAAGGCGGCCATGTGGTCGAGGGTGGCAGCGATCTCGGCGCCTCCGCGGAAGCCGTGGTGCATCATGCCTTCGGCCCAGGCTGGGTTGGCGGCGCGGGCGCGGACGACGCGGGCGATTTCCTCGGTCAGCGTCCGAGCGTGGGGGGTGTCGGGGCGGGTGGCGTCGAGGTGGTAGAGGGTGGGTTTGGCTCCACCCAGTTTGGCGACAGCGGCGGCGAAGCCAGCTTCGTGGGCGGCGTAGTCGGCGGCGATCAGGACGTCGGTTTCGGGGAGGTCCTGGGCGTGGACGAAACTGTCTGACGCTAGAACACGGGCTTCGAGGGCGGCGCGGGCCTCATGGGCCTGGCCGTCGGGGCCGATGGCCCAGCTTGAGGCCTTGAGCCAGGCTTCCCCTGCGGCGGCGCGGGCCTCGTCGGTGAAGGTGTCGGCGGCGGTGCCCATGCCGAGGCCGTAGAGGCCGGGCTTGGGGCCGAAGACGCGGGAGGCACGGGTCGTGTAGGGGTTGTCTTCGGGGGTTTCGTCTCGGCAGCTGAGCGCCTCGGCCCCGGCTTCGAAGAGTTGGGCGAGGGTCGGGAAGACATCGCGGAAGAGGCCGGAGACGCGGAGGGTGACGTCGATCCTGGGGCGGCCGAGGAGGGAGAGGGGGAGGATTTCGAATCCGGAGACCCTCGCGGAGCCGTCGTCCCATTTGGGGGCGAGGCCGGCGAGGTGGAGGGCCATGGCGAACTCTTCCCCCGCGGTGCGCATGGTGGCGCTGCCCCAGAGGTCGACGACGAGGCCGCGCGGGTAGTCGCCGTGGTCCTGCAGGTGGCGGCGGATCAGTTCCTCGGCCAGCTTGACGCCCTGGGCATGGGCGTTGCGGGAGGGGACGGCGCGGGGGTCGACGGAGAAGAGGTTGCGGCCGGTGGGAAGGACGTCGCTGCGGCCACGGTTCGGGGAGCCTGCGGGACCGGGGGCGACGCGGTGGCCGTTCAGGGCGGTGAGGAGGCCTTTGTTTTCTCCTTGCCCTTCGCCGAAGATGTGGAGGCCTTGGCCGAACTGGCTTTCCTTCAGGTCGCAGACGAAGCGGTCGATGCGGGTGATCGCCTCGGCGGGGGTGGCGTTCGGGGCGAGGCCGAGGTCCTGCGCCACGCCCGAGGCTGACGCCTCGTCGCGGATCGAGGCGATGAGGCGGGTGCGGCGAGCGGGGTCGAGACCGTCGGCGGTGGAGTATTCATCGAGCAGCCGTTCAAGGCGCTGGAGTTCGGGGGGGACTTGGGCGGCGGTCAGCGGGGGGGGCAGGTGGCCGAGGGTGACGGCGCCGATGCGGCGCTTGGCCTGGGCGGCCTCGCCGGGGTCGTTGACGATGAAGGGGTAGATGACTGGTGTGGGGCCGATCAGCGCCTCGGGCCAGCAGGTGTCGGACAGGGCGACGGACTTGCCGGGGAGCCATTCCAGCGTGCCGTGCGCGCCCATGTGGATCAGGGCGTGGGCTCCTTGCGCGCGGAGCCAGAGGTAGAAGGCGACGTAGGCGTGGCGCGGGGTGCGGGAGAGGTCGTGGTAGCTGTCGTCGCGTGTCTGGACCTCGCCGCGTTCGGGTTGCAGCGCGATGAGAGTGTGGCCGCGGCGGGTGGCGGGGAAGTGGAATTGGCCATCCTTGACCGAGGGGTCGCTGGTGGGGTCGCCCCAGGCCTCGGTCAGGTCCTGGCGGAGGGGTTCCGGGAGGGTTTGGAGTTCCGTCTCGTATGCGGTTAGGGGCCACGTGAGGGTTTCGGTCAGGGCCTCGGTCAGCGGTGCGCCTTTGGTGACCTGGTAACCCTCGGCGGCCAGGGTGGTGAGCAGGCGATCGGTCGAGGCCAGGGCGTCGAGGCCGACGGCGTGGGCCATCTGGTGCGCGCGGCCGGGGTAGGTGGAGAGGATGATCGCCAGGTGCTGGTCAGCGGCGGGGGTGGTGGCGAGGCGGTGCCAGTGGGTGACGCGGTCGACCACGGCCTGGATGCGGGCGGCATCTGCGCGGTGGGCGAAGCGGGAGAATTGGAGCTCGGGGTGCTTTTTGCCGGGGGACTTGTGGCTGACGATGCCGGCAAAGAGGCGGCCGTCGACCTCGGGCAGGACGACGTGCATGGCGAGGTCGGCGGGCGACAGGCCCCGGTCGGAGGTGGCCCAGTCGCGACGGCGGGCCGTGGAGAGGGCGACCTGGAAGACGGGGCAAGTGGCCGCGTCAAAGGGCGTCGCGCCGGCGTCGGACTTGGCGGAGAAGGCGGTGGCGTTGAGGATCGCGATGGGCGGGTTTGCGGTCAGGTGGGCGGAGAGCCAGTCGGCCACGCCGGGGGCCTTCAGGCTCGGGGCGAAGGCGCCGTAGGTCTGGAAACCTGCGGCGCGGAGGGCGTGGATCAGGGCGTCCACGGGCGCAGTGTCGCCGGAGGTCAGGTAGCTGCGGTAGAATGTGACGAGGATGGAGCCTTTAGCGGGCGTCGTTCCCACCCCCTGAATCGGGAGGGCCTGCGGCGCGGGGATGACCCCCCGGTCGGGATCGTAGAACCCCATCTGCGGCACAGTCTTTTCACCCAACACCGGGGCGGCGTAGATGCCTGCGGCTAGGGCCAGTTGCGCAAGCGCGGCATGGGCGGCGACGGCCCCGCCTTCGTCGCAGAGGGACTGCAACCGGCGGAGGGTTGAGACGGGGAGGGTGGACAGCTCGTCGAGGCGCGGGTCGGGGCGGCCGTCGGCGGGGAGGACCGCCAAGGCGATTCCGTTGCGGCGGGCGAGGTCCTGCAGCGTGGCGAGGCCATAGGGCCAGTAGGCCTCGCCGCCGATCAGACGGACGAGGATGGCCTTTGCGCCGGACAGGGTCCGCTCGGCGTAGGTATCGACGGAAATCGGGTGCTTCAGCGCCACGATGTTGGCGAGACGCACGGTAGGGTGGGCATCTTTGCCCACCTTACTCATGCGCTCATAGCCTGCCGTGAAGGCGCCGAGGTCGCTGTCGGAGAAGCTGAGGACGATGAGGTCAGCGGGGTCCTGGCCGAGGTCGAAGGGGGTCTCGGTTTCCTCCAGCCCGTGGCTTTCGCGGAAGACGACGTGCATCAGGTCCTCCCGAGAGAGGTGCCCCCCCACCCCGGCCCTCCCCCACGCTGGGGGGAGGGAGGCGCTTTGGGCCTGCGGGATGGGAAGGGGTGGTTCACGTCAGTCAGGCCCCCAGGACCCTGCGGATGGCGGCCTCATTGATGTCGTCGTGTTCGGCGATCACGACCAGCTGCGACTTGCGCGGGGCGGTGCCCCAAGGGCGGTCGAACTGCATGCGGACCCGGGCGCCGACGGCCTGGACCAGAAGGCGCAGGGGTTTGCCGGCGACGGCGACGTGGCCCTTGACGCGGAGGATGTTCAGCTCTTCGGCCAGTCGGACGATGGCGGTGGTCAGGGCCTCCGGGTCGGTGACTTCGGGCAGGTCGATGACGACGGAATCGAAGTCGTCATGCTCGTGGTCGTCCTCGCCGTCGTGGTGCGAGGGGCGGGCTGCGAGGTCGTCCTCGGCGGCGGCATTGAGGCCGAGGATCACGCGGGGGTCGATCACGCCGTCAGTCATGGGGAGCATGGGGACCGGGCGGTTCATCTCGGCAGCGATCACGTCCTTCGCCGCCGCAAGGCCCGCTTCCCCAGCGAGGTCGGCCTTGGACAGGAGGATCAGGTCGGCACAGAGGATCTGGTCTTCGAAGACTTCGGAGAGCGGGGTTTCGTGGTCGAGCGAGTCATCGGCGGCGCGTTGGGCTTCTACGGCGTCCACGTCGGGGGCGAAGCGGCCCGCCGCGACGGCCTCGGCATCGGCGAGCGCAATGACGCCGTCGACCGTGATCTTCGAACGGATCGCGGGCCAGTCGAAGGCCTTGAGCAGCGGCTTCGGCAGGGCGAGGCCCGAGGTCTCGATCAGGATGTGATCGGGGCGCTGGGGCATGGCCATCAGCTGCTCGATCGTCGGGATGAAGTCGTCGGCGACGGTGCAGCAGATGCAGCCATTGGCGAGTTCGACAATGTTCTCGACGGGGCAATTCTCATCGGCGCAGGATTTCAGGATGTCGCCGTCGACGCCCACGGTGCCGAACTCATTGACGAGGATCGCCAGGCGCTTGCCCTGCGGGTTCTGCATCAGGTGGCGGATCAGCGTGGTCTTGCCCGCGCCAAGGAAGCCGGTGATCACGGTCACGGGGATTTTCGTCAGATCGGTCATTCGGCGGCCTCTTCGTGCGGCGGGAGGGGAGGGATGCGGGCGATGGATTGCTTGCGGAAGACGGTGGGGCGGTCGCGCCAGGGGACGATGCCGTCCGTGGTTGCAGCGTATTTCCCGGCGCCCTCCAGGATCGCGGGGACGTCGTCAAGGGTAAGGCGGCCGTAGACGTAGGACCAGGCGCCGGGTTTGGTCAGCGAGACGGCGCAGCCGGTGTTGCAGGCCGAGAGGCACTCCACCCCGACGATGCGGACGCCTTCGGGCGTGGGCTCGGCGGTAAGGGCGGCATGCAGCTGGGCACCGGGGGGCGTTGCGCCCTCGGGGGCCGGTTCCCCGGCCTTGCAGGTGGTGCAGACGAAAAGGGTCGTGCCCATCGGTGCCTTGCCTTTAAGGCGAAAAGGGTGGGCCAGCGAGGGGCGTTTCCGCCGATCACCGGTCGCGGAACACCCCGTCCGCCGGTTGCCTTCCGCGCTGGCAGGTCTCCCGGCTTGCGGATACGGGGGATGGCCCCCACGGCCCCCGCCTTCCCGGCTTTCGCCAGTGGCCATGGGACCTCTCCGGTCACGGTCGCGGGGGCGGCTGCCTGGGTCGCTTCCGACCTGTCGCATTCCCTCTTCGCCTGTCATAAACAGGAACCAGCGCCAGCCCACCTGAGCCATCGCACCCCCCCTTGTCAAGGACACGACCGACCATGACCGAGACTGTTGCGACACCCGAGCCCGCGCCTGCCACTGACGACCTCGCCCGCCACGCCCAGAAGATGGCGAAGAAGAAGGCCGCGCGGGACAAGATCATGGCGGGGAAAGAGGGCGAGAAGGGCCTGATCATCGTTCACACCGGGGCGGGGAAGGGCAAAAGCTCCAGCGGATTCGGGATGATCCTGCGCTGCATCGCGCATGGGATGCCTTCGGCGGTGGTGCAGTTCATCAAGGGCGCCTGGGACACCGGCGAGCGGCGGCTGATCACCGAGAATTTCTCGGACCTCTGCCAGTTCCACGCGATGGGCGAGGGCTTCACCTGGGAGACGCAGGACAAGGCCCGCGACATCGCCGCCGCACGGGCGGGGTGGGAGAAGGCGAAGGAGCTGATCCGGGACCCTAGGGTCCGCATGGTCCTGCTGGATGAGATCAACATCGCGCTGCGGTATGACTACCTGGATATCGGGGAGGTTCTGGCCTTTCTGAAGACCGAGAAGCCGCCCTTGACTCATGTCGTGCTGACCGGGCGGAATGCGAAGGATGAGTTGATCGAGGCGGCGGACCTGGTGACCGAGATGACGCTGGTCAAGCACCCCTTCCGGGCCGGAATCAAGGGCCAGCCGGGGGTGGAGTTCTGAACCTGTCCACGGTGGGAAAACGCTGGGACCGCTTTGGAATCAATCACTTGGTCGCGGACGTTAACGATTTCGCAACACATGGAAAAACGGGGGAGGCAGGGATGCAGAACACGGGTTGGATGCTGATGGCGGCACTCTTGATGCTGACGCTCGCAGGTTGCGCGCCGCTGGTGGTGGGCGGGGCGGCTGCAGTGGTCGCGGACGAGGTCGTCGAGCAGGACAGGGGCGGCGACGGGCTGTTCTGACAGGGAGTCGGGGCAAGCCCCGACCTACGTGCGGTGCGCCATGAATGCGCACCCTACGATGGACGCGACCGTGTTCGCCGCCATTCTGCCGGGGGTGTTCCGAACGACCTTGTGAAGGCGCGGGTGAAGGCGGCTTCGGTGCTGTAGCCTGCCGCCATGGCGATGGTGATGATCGGGTCGGGGGTGGCGACCAGCGCCTCGGCGGCAAGGTATAGGCGCCAGTCGCGCAGGTAGCGCATCGGGGAGGTGCCGAGGGTCTCGGCGAACCGGGCGGTCAGGGCGGAGCGGGAGGTTCCGGTGGCCTGGGCCAGCGCGGGGAGGGTCCAGTCGCGGGTCGGGGCGTCGTGCAGGGCGAGGAGGGCGCGGGACAGCGTCGGGTCGAGGATTGCGGCGAGCCAGCCCCTGGGCGCGGGGGTCTGGAACTGGCGGCGGAGGATTTCGAGGAAGGCAAGCTCGGTCAGGCGTTCGAGGATCGGGCCGCCGCCGGGCTGGGGCTGGTCAACCTCGGTCACGATCTGGGCGATTGTGCCGGAGAGCCAGTCGTTCTGCCCGTGGGTTCGGATGTGGATGAACTCGGGCAAGGCGGCGCGGAAGGGTGCGAAGCCGGTGGCCTGGCACTGGACGTAGCCGCAGAGGATGCGGACCTGAGGGCCCGGCGCGGGGTAGTGGAGCGTGGGGGTCGCGGGCCAGGGTTGGGCGGGCAGGTCGCCGCCCGGGTCGATCAGGCGGCCACCCCTGCCGCCGCCAAGGATATGCGGGGTGCCGAAAGGGAAGGCGGCAATGTCGCCGGTTTGGAGCGTGGTGCGGGTCCCCTGCAGGTCGACCCAGCACGGGCCGGCGGCGACGATGTGGAAGCCGATGGCGTCCTTGGGCCGCCATGGCGCGGGGGTGGCGTCGGTGGTCCAGTCGCCCTGCGGCATGAAACAGTACTGCAGGGACCCCGAGATGCGCACCCGGCGCAGGGCTTCGTCCAGAAGCCGAGCGGGTTCTGGCGGATCGGTCAAGCTTTTCGGCGGGTCGGCCAAAGACGGAAAGCTCCTGCTTCGGGCAATGAGGGGACATCGAAACCCACGCATTGCACAGGAGATTATCATGGCAGCGGGCAGCGACAAACTTGTGGTGGTGATGACGAACGGGATTGCGAGCGAGTTGTCCTCGGTCGGGTTCACCATCGCCAATGGCGGGATCACGGCGGGGCTGCAGGTCAGCATGTTCCTGACTTCGAACGCGGTAGACCTGGTGCGGAAGGGCGGGCAGGCGATGACGCATGTGCCGCCATTGGATCCGCTGGCGGCGCTGATCGCTGATTTCCAGGCGCGGGGCGGGGTGATCTGGGCCTGCACGCCTTGCGTGAAAGCGCGTGGCTATGGGGCGGAGGACCTGCTGGACGGGGTGGTGATCACCGGGGCAAGCGTGATGCATGCCGAGATCAAGGCGGGGGCGGCGGTGGTGTCGTTCTGACTACGCTTCGGGCGGGAGCATGGCCTGCAGGGTGGACAGGTGGTCGGCCTCGGCCGCGGGTTTGTCCAGCCGGATGCGGTTGATCCGGGGGAAGCGCATCGCGACGCCGGACTTGTGCCGGGTGGACCGGTTGAGGCCTTCGAAGGCGACCTCGACCACTCGGGTGCGGGCGACGGAGCGGACGGTGCCGAAACGCTCGACGGTGTTGTTGCGGACGAAACGGTCGAGTTCCTTCAGTTCCTCGTCGGTGAAGCCGAAATAGGCCTTGCCGACGGGGACCAATTCGTCGCCCCTCCAAACGCCAAAGGTGAAGTCGGAGTAGTAGCCCGAGCGTTTGCCGTGGCCGCGCTGCGCGTACATCAGGACCGCGTCGATCAGGTGGGGATCGCGTTTCCACTTGAACCAGGGGCCTTTGACCCGGCCGGAAAGGTAGGGGCTGTCGCGGCGCTTGATCATCACGCCTTCGATGACGTCGGCGGGCGGGCTGAGGCGGAGGGCGGCGAGGTCGTCCCAGGTGGCGAAGGGCAGGTTTGGCGAGAGATCGATGCGGGGGCCGAGGTTTGCGACGGCCTGGGCGAGGGTCGCGCGGCGGGCGTCGTAGGGCCGGTCGCGCAGGTCCTGGCCGCTCCAGATCAGGACGTCGTAGAGCCGCAGGCCTGCCGGGTGCGAGCGGAGCATGGCGGGGGTGACGGTCTTGCGGTTCAGGCGCTGCTGGAGGTCGCCGAAGCTGGCGATGTCGCCGCCGCGGCGGACGAGGAGTTCTCCGTCGAGCGTCCCGTCGAAATCCATCAGGTCGACCACGTCGGGGAAGGCGGCGCTGATGTCTTCTCCGGTCCGGGAGTAGAGCCGCCGGGTGCCGCCGTCGCTGACCGCCTGGACGCGGATGCCGTCCCATTTCCATTCGGCGGCATAGTCGGCGGGGTCGAGGGTGGAAAGCTGGTCGAGGTCGGTCGGAGTGGAGAGCATCACCGGGCGGAACGGCGCGCGGGCGGCGGCTTCGGGGCGCGGGGCCCCTGCGGCCCAGGCGAAGAGGTCGAGGTAGGGGGGTGTCAGGGCGTGCCAGATCTCCTCGACCTGCGGCAGCGGCAGCTTGGCCCAGCTGGCAAAGGCGGCGCGGGCGAGGCGGGCAGAGACGCCGACCCTTAGCGCGCCGGTGGCGAGCTTGAGGTAGGCGTAGCGTTCGGAGGGGCCGAGGCTGTCGAGCCGGGCGGTGATGAGGGCGGGGAGGCGAATTTTGGGGGTGGTGGAAAGTTCGTGGACGACCTCGGACAGCGGCGGGTCGGAGCGGGTGCCTTCGGGCCAGATGAGCGAGATCGTCTCGGCCAGATCGCCCACGAAATCATAGCTGTAGGTGAAAAGCTGGGGGTCCACCTTTGATTCGGTCAGGCCGCGGAGGAGGCTGGGGGTGACTTGGCGCAGCTTCAGGTCGCCGGTCAGGGCGGCCAGCATCAGGCCGCGCTGGGGGTCGGGCTGGTCGGCGAAGGCGGTGGTGAGGAGGCGTTCCTTGCCAAGGCGCTGGGGCGTGAAGGCGAGGCGTTCTAGGAGGGTGGCGAAGGCGGTGAGGCTCATTCCGCTTCATCCTCGTAGCCGACGAGGTGGAGGGGTTTGGCGGCGCGCTGGGTCAGCTCGCACCAGCGCATCAGGGCGTCTTCGCGGCCGTGGGTGATCCAGACTTCGGACGGGTTCAGCTCGGTGATGGTGGCGGTGAGGTGGGGCCAGTCGATGTGGTCGGAGAGGATGAGCGGCAGTTCGACGCCACGCTGGCGGGCGCGGGCGCGGACCTGCATCCAGCCGGAGGCGAAGGACAGGACCGGGTCGGGGAAGCGCTGGGCCCAGGTGGTGGCGAAGGCGGAGGGCGGGGCGATGACGATGGCGCCGGCGAAGTCGGATTTGCGGCCCTCGGTCGCGGGGCGGAGGTCGCCGAGGTCGATGCCTTGCGCGACGTGGTAGTCGCAGAGGCGTTGCAGGGCTCCGTGGATGTAGATCGGCGCGTCCCATCCCGCCTGACGGATCGCGGCGATGACGCGCTGGGCCTTGCCGAGGGCGTAGGCGCCGATCAGGTGGGAGCGTTCGGGGTTCGCTGCGACGCTGGCGAGGAGGCGGGCGATCTCCACCTGCGGCGGAGGATGGCGGAAGACGGGGAGGGCAAAGGTCGCCTCGGTCACGAAGATGTCGCAGGGGACGGGCTCGAACGGGGCGCAGGTGGGGGTGGGGACGCGGGCGTAGTCGCCGGAAACGACGATCTTTTGCCCCTGCCCTTCCACCGCGATCTGGGCAGAGCCGAGTACGTGGCCGGCGGGGTGGAAGGAGACGGTGACTTCACCGATGCGGGTGGGTTCGGTGTAGGGCTGGCGGGATTGGGTGAAGTCTTCGCCGTAGCGGATGGCCATGATGTCGAGGGTTTCGCGGGTCGCCATGACGGCGCCGTGGCCGGGGCGGGCGTGGTCGGAATGGCCGTGGGTCACCAGCGCGCGGGGGACGGGACGGGTGGGGTCGATGAAGAAATCGCCGCCCGGGCAGTACAGCCCCTCGGGTCGCGGGATCAGGAGGGGCGGTCGGGCCATGGCGGTGTCCAGGGTCGGCGCGGGGGTGCCGATGCTAAGGTGTGGCTTTGCGCCTGGGTGTCAACGCGTTTGGCGTCGAGGGGTTCCTGCGGGGCCAGATTGAGGGACCGGGTGACGTTGCTCTGATCGGGTGCGGCCGGGGGCAAAACTTTTCGAAAAGTTTTGGAAAATCCTTCGAAGGATTTTCGCCAAGGTCAGCCGTTCCGCTTAGACCGCGAGCAGTTCCACCGCGACGCCCTGGCCGACGCCGACGCAGAGGGTGGCCAGCGCCGAAGTGCCGCCGCTTTCCGCCAGACGCCGGGCGGCGGAGGCGGTGATGCGGGCGCCGGACATGCCAAAGGGGTGGCCCATGCTGATGCCGCCGCCCTTGGCGTTGACCCGTGGGTCGGCGTCCTCTAGCCCCCAGGCGCGGGTGCAGGCGAGGACCTGGGCGGCGAAGGCCTCATTCAGTTCGATGATGTCCTGTTCGGCAGGCGGTTTCGCGCCCCGGGCGACCAGGCGTTCCACAGCGGCGATGGGGCCGATGCCCATGATCCGGGGGGCGACCCCAGCCGAAGCGGCACGGCCGATCCGGGCGAGGGGGGTGAGGTGGTGGTCCCGGACCGCCTTGGCCGAGGCGAGGAGGACGGCGCAGGCTCCGTCGTTGACCCCGGCGGCGTTGCCTGCGGTCACGGTGCCTGGGGTGCGGAACGGGGTGGGGAGCGCAGCGAGGCGATCGAGCGAGGTGGCGCGGGGGTGTTCGTCGCGGTCCACGACCGTGTCGCCGGACCGGGAGCGAAGCGTCACCGGCAGGATGTCGGAGCGGTGCCAGTCGGCGTCGTAGCGGTCCTGTGAGCGGAGGGCGTAGGCGTCCTGGTCGGGGCGGGAAACTGCGTAGTCTTCGGCCACGTTCTCAGCCGTTTCGGGCATGGAATGGGTGCCGTGGGCCTTGGCGATGCGCTGATTGATGAAGCGCCAGCCGATGGTGGTGTCGTAGATTTCGGCCTGGCGGGCGAAGGCGGTGTCGGATTTGGGCATCACGAAGGGCGCGCGGGTCATGCTTTCGACGCCGCCCGCGATGACGAGTTCGGCCCCGTCACGGATGGCCCGCGCCCCGGCGATCACCGCGTCCATGCCCGAGGCGCAGAGGCGGTTGACGGTGAGGGCGGGGACAGTGTCGGGCAGGTGGGAGAGGAGGACGGCCATGCGGGCGACGTTGCGGTTGTCCTCACCGGCCTGGTTGGCGCAGCCGAGGATGACCTCGTCGACGGCAAGACCGGGGTACAGGTCGAGGAGGCCGTCTATGACATGGGCGGCCATGTCGTCAGGGCGGATTGTTGCGAGCGAACCGCCGTAGCGGCCGATGGGGGTGCGGCGCATGGTGCAAAGGAAGACGTCGTTGGTCATGCGATGGGTCCGTCCGGGGGTGGCAGGTAGCGGGTTTTCAGCTGCGGGGGCGCGCTGCGTTCCAGGCGGGCAAGTTCGGCGGCGATCGTCGCGGGGCCGTGGGCCTGAAGGCATTCGAACGGGCCGCGCGGCAGGTTGAGGCCGAGTTTCAGTGCCGTGTCGATGCCGTCGCGGGTGGTGCCGCCTTCGGAGAGGAGCCAGGCGGCTTCATTGGCCAGCGTGGCCTCGATCCGCAAAGTGATGGCGTCGGCGGGGGCGGAGGGCAGCGGGTCGGGGTGGACGAAGCCGCGTCCGGTCTTGCGGCCAAGGTTGCCGCTGGCGACCTGGGCGCGGAGGACGTCGAAGACGTGATAGCGCGGATGGCCGCCCATGGCGCGGTTCAGGCCTTCGGTCGCGGCAAGGTTGATGTCAGCGCCGATCAGGTCGATCAGGCTGAACGGGCCGAGACGGTAGCCTGCGGCCACCATGGCGGCGTCGATCTCGCCGGGGGTGCGGCCTTCTTCCATAAGCGCCAGCGCCTCGCCGTAGAAGGGCCGGGCACAGCGGTTGACGATGAAGCCGGGGCGGTCGGGGCAGTCGATCAGGGTCTTGCCCGTGGGCTGCATCAGGGTGCGGGCAGTGTCGAGGGCCTGAGGTGCGGTGCCGGGATGGGCGACGAGTTCCACCAGCTTCATCGCCGGGGCGGGGTTGAAGAAGTGGAGGCCGATGAGGCGGTTGGGGTGTTCAAGGCCCTGCGCCATGGCGGCGACGGAGAGGGAAGAGGTGTTGGTGGCGAGGATGGCGTCGGGAGCCATTACCCGCTCTAGCGCGGCGAAGAGGGACTGCTTGGCGGGCAGCTGTTCGATGACCGCCTCGATGGCGAGGGCCGCATTGCCCATGGCTTCGGGGCCGTCGACGATGGTCAGGCGGGAGAGGATGGCGTCGCGGTCTTCCGGGGTCAGTTTGCCAGCTTCGACTCTTGGCGCGAGTGAGGCGGCGAGGCGGTCGAGGGCCGTGACGCGGGCGGGTTCGTGGCTGTCGGTGGCCAGCACGGTGTAGCCGGCGGCGGCGAAGACCTGGGCGATGCCAAGGCCCATGGTGCCAAGGCCGATGACGGCGACGGTGGTCATTTTCCCTGGAACCCCGGTTTGCGCTTTTCGCGGAAGGCGCGGATGCCTTCGGTCTTGTCGGCGCTGTCGAGGAGCGATTCAAACGCCTCGCGTTCCTGGGCTAGGGCCAGCGCGGATTCGGCCCCGGCGACAAGGGCAGCCTTGGCGGCCATCAGGGCCAGGGGGGCGCGGTCAGCGAGGCGGGCCGTCAGAGTGGCGGCTTCGGTCACGGCGTCCTGTGCCAAGTGCGAGGCAAGGCCCCAGGCGAAGGCGGTTTCGGCGTCGATGATCTCTCCCAGCAGGACCATCCGCGCGGCGCGGGCGGGGCCGATGCGGGCCATCAGCCGTTGGCCGCCCCCCGCGCCGGGGATCAGGCCGAGGTTGGTTTCGGGTAGACCAAGCCGGGCGGTCGGACCTGCGATCAGAAGGTCGGCCATGAGCGCTAGTTCCAGGCCTCCACCGAGCGCGAAGCCTTCGACGGCGGCCACCAAAGGCTTGGGGAAGGCGCGGATCGCGGCCCAATGCGCCTTGCGGGGGTCGGTGGCAGCGTCGGCGGCGGTCTTCGTCTCGATCTCGGCAATATCGGCCCCGGCGGCGAAGTTGCCCTCGGCCCCGTGGATCAGGACGGCGCGGCAGGCGGGGTCATCGGCCAGCCGCAGCAGTGTGGCCGCAAGATCGGCCAGCAGTGCCGTGTTCAGCGCGTTGCGGGCGGCGGGCCGGTTGATGACCAGCCGCGTCCACGCGCCCTCCCGGGTTTCGACAAGGTGTTCCATGGCGGCAGTTTGGAAGAAGCCGGAAATTTTTCAAGCCTAAAAGTTTTAAGCTTGAAATTATCGGGGTTGGTGTCAAACTTCGCCCAACAGCAAGGAGCACCCGGTGATGAAGATTCTGTGCCTGGGCGGGGGGCCGGCGGGGTTGTACTTCGCCATTTCGATGAAGCTGCGCGATCCGGCGCATGACGTGACGGTGCTGGAGCGGAACAAGGCCAACGACACGTTTGGTTGGGGCGTGGTGCTGTCGGAAGACGCGCTGAGCCGGATGCAGAAGAACGACCCCGTCTCGACCGACGCGATCCGGGCGAACTTTGCCTATTGGGACGACATCGCGGTGGTGCATGACGGCGTGCGCACGGTGTCGGGCGGGCATGGCTTTGCCGGGATCGGCCGCAAGCAGATGCTGATCCTGCTGCAGGCCCGCGCGCGGGAATTGGGCGTGCGGATGGAGTTCGAGACCACGTTCAAGTCGGCCGAGGAGTATCGCAAGGATTACGACCTGGTCGTGGCCTGCGACGGGATCAACAGCCTGGTGCGGGCCGAATACCAGCAGGTGTTCCGGCCCGACATCGACATCCGCAAGTGCAAGTTCGTCTGGCTGGGCACGCACCAGAAGTTCGACGACGCCTTCACCTTCATCTTCGAGAAGACCGAACACGGCTGGGTTTGGGCGCATGCCTACCAGTTCGACGACAACACCGCGACCTTCATCGTCGAGACCCTGCCCGAGACCTGGGACAAGCTAGGCTTCGCCGACATGTCGAAGGAGGACACGGTCGAGACCTGCCGCAGGATATTCGAACGGCATCTGGGTGGACATGACCTGATGTCGAACGCCGCCCACCTGCGTGGCTCGGCGGTCTGGATCCAGTTCCCGCGGGTGATCTGCGAGAAGTGGTATCACGAGAATGTCGTCCTGATGGGCGATGCGGCGGCGACGGGACATTTCTCGATCGGCTCGGGGTCGCGGCTGGCCTTCGACAGTGCGATTGCGCTGGCCGAGTATCTGCATTCCGAACCCACGCTGCAGGCGGCCTTCCAGCGCTATCAGGACGAACGCCGGATCGAGGTCCTGCGCCTGCAGTCGGCGGCGCGGAACAGCCTGGAGTGGTTTGAGGAGGTGGAACGTTACCTCGACCTGCCGCCCACGCAGTTCACCTATTCGCTGCTGACCCGCAGCCAGAGGATCAGCCACGAAAACCTGCGCCTGCGTGACAAGGCCTGGCTCGAAGGCGCCGAGGACTGGTTCCAGGCGCGCGAAGGCGGCAAGCCGGGTCGACGCCCGATGTTCGCGCCGCTGACCTTGCGCGGGATGACCTTGAAGAACCGCATCGTGATGTCGCCGATGGCGCAGTACAAGGCGGTGGATGGCTGCCCGAACGACTGGCATTTCATGCATTACGCCAGCCGCGCGGCGGGGGGTGCGGGGCTGATCTATACCGAGATGACATGTGTGTCGCCCGAAGGCCGGATCACCCCTGGCTGCCCGGGCCTTTATGCGCCGGAACACGAGGCCGCCTGGAAGCGGCTGGCCGATTTCGTGCATCAGGAAACGACGGCGAAGCTCTGCATCCAGATCGGCCATTCCGGGCGCAAGGGGTCGACCTGCGTGCCCTGGGACGGTGGCATCGACGCGCCGCTGCCCGACGGCAACTGGCCAACGATGGCGGCCTGCGCCATCCCCTACAAGCCCGCCAACGCCGCCCCGCGCGCGATGACCCGGGCGGACATGGACCTGGTGAAGGTGCAGTTCGTCGCTGCGACCGAAATGGCCGCCCGCGCCGGGGTGGACATGATCGAGATGCACGCGGCACACGGCTATCTCTTGGCGACCTTCATCTCTCCCATCACCAACAAGCGGCGGGATGAATATGGCGGGTCCTTGGAGAACCGCATGCGCTATCCGCTGGAGGTCTTTGCAGCGATGCGTGCCGTCTGGCCCCAGGACAAGCCGATGAGCGTGCGGATCAGCGCGCATGACTGGATCGAGGGCGGCGTGACGCCCGACGAGGCGGTCAAGGTCGCGGCGATGTTCCATGCGGCGGGGGCGGATATCATCGACGTCTCCTCGGGCCAGACCGACCCGGCGGAGAAGCCGATCTATGGCCGGATGTTCCAGACCCCGTTCAGCGACCGCATCCGCAATGAGACCGGCATCCGCACGATGACGGTGGGCAACATCAGCGACTATGACCAGGTGAACGGCATCCTGATGGCGGGGCGGGCCGACCTCGTGTGCCTGGCGCGGATGCATCTGGCCGATCCGTTCTGGACGCTGCATGCTGCCGTGGCGCAGGGCGATACCGAGGCCGACTGGCCCGCGCCCTACAAGGGCGGCAGGGACCTGATGTTCCGGCTGCGCGAACGGCAGGAGGCGCAGATCCGGGCATGATCCATGCAGGCAAACGGGTGCTGATCACGGGCGGCGGGTCCGGCGCGGGGGAGGACCTGGCGCTGGGCTTTGCCGCAGCGGGGGCCGAGGTGGTCGTCACCGGCCGCCGGTTGGCGGCGCTGGACGCGGTGGCGGCGAAGTCTCCGCGCATCCGTGCGGTGCAGGGGGATGTGACAGATGAGGGATCAGTCCGCGCGATGTTCGCGGCGGCGGGGGCGGTGGATATCGTGATCGCCAATGCGGGCGCGGCGGATTCGGCGCCGATGCACAAGACCTCGCTGGACCAGTGGAACGCGATGCTTGCGGTCAATCTGACCGGGGTCTTCCTGACCTTCCGCGAAGGCCTGCGCCAGATGCCCGGTTGGGGGCGGCTGGTGGCCGTGGCCTCGTCGGCGGGGCTGAAGGGCTATGCCAAGATCGTGCCCTATGCGGCGGCCAAGCACGGCGTGGTGGGGATCGTCCGGTCCCTGGCGCTGGAGGTGGCGAAGGGACCGGTCACCGTCAACGCGATCTGCCCAGGGTTCCTCGATACGCCGATGACCGACCATTCGGTCGAGGTCATCGCCCAGAAGACCGGGCGCAGCCTGGCCGAGGCGCGGCAGGCGCTCGAAGCGATGTCGCCGCAGAACCGGCTGTATCAGCCGTCCGAGGTCACCGCCGCCGCGCTGTTCCTGTGCGGACCGGGGTCGGAAGGGATCAACGGCGCCGCGCTGCCGATCACCGGGGGTGAGGCATGAACGACCTTGCCCGCCGCCGCCTGAAGCTGTGGATCCGCCTTCTGGGCGTGACCCGGTCCGCCGAATCCGAGCTGCGCGAATTCCTGCGGGTGAACCACCAGACCACCCTGCCCCGCTTTGACGTGATGGCCGCGCTCTACCGTCGTCGCGACGGGGTGACGATGAGCGAGCTGTCGCGGATGCTTTTGGTGTCGAACGGCAATGCGACCGCCGTGGTCGACCGGCTGGAGGCCGATGGCCTGGTGCGCCGCACGCCGTCCGACACCGACCGGCGCACGGTGCATGTGGCGCTGACGCCCGAGGGGCTGGCGCAGTTCGAAGGGCTGGCGGCCCGGCACGAGGCCGAGGTCTCGCGCATTTTCGGCGGGCTGTCCGAGGCGGATCTGGATGTGCTGACCGATATCCTCAAGCGGATGAGGGGGACGTGATGACGGAACTTGCCGGATTGAAGCCCGCCCATTTCCTGTGGGAGGTGACGGACCGCATCGCCACAGTGCGGCTAAACCGGCCGGAGCGGAAGAACCCGCTGACCTTCGAGAGCTACGCGGAACTCCGCGATACCTTCCGCGCACTGGTCTATGCGACGGATGTGGATGTGGTGGTGCTGGGGTCGAACGGGGGGAACTTCTGTTCGGGCGGCGATGTGCACGACATCATCGGCCCCCTGGTCGGGATGGAGATGAAGGAGCTCTTGGCCTTCACCCGGATGACTGGCGATCTGGTCAAGGCGATGATTTCCTGCGGGAAACCGATCATCGCGGCGGTGGACGGGGTCTGCGTCGGCGCGGGGGCGATCATGGCGATGGCGTCCGACCTGCGGCTGGCGACTCCCGGCGCGAAATGCGCGTTCCTGTTCACGCGGGTGGGTCTTGCGGGCTGCGACATGGGCGCCTGCGCGATGCTGCCCAGGATCATCGGGCAGGGGCGGGCGGCGGAGCTTTTGTACACCGGCCGGGTCATGCGCGCCGAAGAGGGCGAGCGGTGGGGCTTCTGGAATGCGCTGCATGCTCCGGACGCTTTGGACGAGGCGGCGATGACGCTGGCCCGGCAGCTGGCGGCGGGGCCGGTCTTTGCGCATGGCATCACCAAGACGCAGCTGAACCAGGAATGGAACATGGGGCTGGAGCAGGCGATCGAGGCCGAGGCGCAGGCCCAGGCGATCTGCATGCAGACCAAGGACTTCGAGCGGGCCTATCGGGCCTTCGTCGCCAAGGAGCAGCCGGTGTTTCGGGGGGATTGACGGCGGACCGGGGGTTTTCCACCCCCGGACCCCCGGAGGATATTTGTGGACAGATGAAATGAGCGATCGCAGTTTTCTGGATTGGCCGTTCTTCGAGCCCCGCCACCGGGAGTTGGCGGAGGCCTTGGAGGCATGGTGCGCGGCAAACCTGCCGGTGTCGCATGCCGATGTGGACGCGGCTTGCAAGGGGCTCGTTGCGGCCTTGGGCGCTGGGGGGTGGCTTCGGCATTCGGGTGCGGCTGAGGGGGAGCGGCTGGATGTCCGCAGCCTCTGCCTGATCCGCGAGACGCTGGCGCGGCATGACGGGTTGGCCGATTTCGCCTTTGCGATGCAGGGGCTGGGGATGGGGGCAGTCAGCCTGTTCGGGACGGCGGAGCAGCGGGAGTGGCTGGTGCGGACCCGGGCAGGGCAGGCGATCTCCGGCTTTGCGCTGACAGAACCGGGGTCGGGGTCGGACGTGGCGGCGACGGCGACAGTGGCGGAACGGGTGCAGGGCGGCTGGCGGCTGTCGGGGGAGAAGACCTATATCTCGAACGGCGGGATCGCGGATGTCTACGTGATCTTCGCGCGGACGGGCGAGGCCCCTGGCGCCAAGGGGCTGTCGGCCTTCCTGCTGCCCGCGGCGACCAGGGGGCTGGAGGTGGTCAGCCGGATCGAAGTGATGGCCCCGCATCCCCTGGCGCATCTGCGGCTGGATGGGGTGGAGCTGCCGGAGGCGGCGCTGATCGGCAAGCCCGGCGCGGGGTTCAAGATCGCCATGTCGGTCCTGGACGTGTTCCGCTCGACCGTGGGCGCGGCGGCTTTGGGCTTTGCGCGGCGGGCGCTGGATGAGGCCTTGGCGCGGACGCAGGGGCGGCGCATCCAGGGGCAGGCTCTGTCGGAGTTGCAGCTGGTGCAGGGGCATCTGGCGGATATGGCGCTGGAGATCGATGCCTCGGCTTTGCTGGTCTACCGGGCGGCTTGGGTGAAGGACCAAGGCGCGCAGCGCGTAAGCCGTGAGGCGGCGATGGCGAAGCTTTACTCGACCGAAGCCGCGCAGCGGGTCATCGACATGGCGGTGCAGCTGCACGGTGGCGACGGGGTCCGGCAGGGGTTCGCCGTCGAAAGCCTTTACCGCGAAATCCGGGCGTTGCGGATCTACGAAGGGGCCAGCGACGTGCAGCGGATCATCATCGCGCGGAGCCTTCTGGGATGACCTACGAACGGATCCTCCAGATCGAGTTCAACCATTGCGACCCGGCGGGTATCGTCTTCTATCCGCGCTATTTCGAGATGGTTAACTCGGTCATCGAGAACTTCTTTGCCGATGTGGTGGGCCGGTCCTTTGCCCAGATGCACAACGGCGCGTCGAACGGCGTGCCGACCGTGGCGATGGAGGCGGTGTTCCAGAAGCCCTCGCGCCTGGGCGACAAGGTGCGGTTCACGCTGCAGGTCGAGAAGGTCGGCGGGTCCTCGGTCAAGATGTGGATCGAGGGGCATGGGGACGACGGGCTGCGGCTGCGGGTGGGCATGACGCTGGCCTGGATCGACGGCATGCGCGCAGCGCCCTGGCCCAAGGAGATGCGGGCGGCGCTGGAAGGCTACAGGGAGACGCAGGATGCATGAGGTCCTTCACCCAAAGCACTGGAAACCGGCGCGGGGCTACGCCAACGGCATGGCCGCCGAGGGGCGCATGGTTTTCACCGGCGGCATCATCGGCTGGAATGCCCAGCAGGAGTTCGAGACGGATGACTTTGTCGGCCAGGTGGAACAGGCGCTGAAGTCCATCGTCGAGGTCCTGGCCGAGGCCGGGGCGGGGCCGGAGCATCTGGTTAGGCTCACCTGGTATGTCACCGACAAGCGCGAATACCTGGGCAGTCTGAAAGAGCTGGGCGCGGTCTACAAGGCGGTGATCGGGCGGCACTACCCGGCGATGGCGCTGGTGCAGGTCGTGGCGCTGGTCGAGGACCGGGCAAAGGTGGAAATCGAGGCCACCGCCGTCATTCCGAAGGAGGGCAAGTGATGCTTGGACCGACTGGACATGTCGACAGCTTTGCCCGCGACCGCCTGCCCGCGCCCGCGGACTGGCCAGTGATCGACACGACGGGGTTCGACTATCCCGACTGGCTGAACGTCGGCGTGGAACTGACCGACCGCATGGTCGAACGGGGGTTCGGTGACCACACCGCCCTGATCGGCAACGGGCGCAGCCGGACCTACAAGGAGTTGTCGGACTGGTCGAACCGGATCGCTCATGCGCTGGTCGAGGACTACGGGGTCAAGCCCGGCAATAGGGTGCTGATCCGCAGCGCCAACAACCCGGCGATGGTGGCCTGCTGGTTGGCGGCGACCAAGGCGGGGGCGGTGGTGGTGAACACCATGCCGATGCTGCGGGCAGGCGAGCTGACCAAGATCGTCGACAAGGCCGAGATCAGCCATGCGCTGTGCGACACCCGGCTGATGGAGGAGCTGGTCGCCTGCGGCAAGGACAGTGGCTTCCTGCGGACCATCGTAGGGTTTGACGGCACGGCGAACCACGATGCCGAGCTGGATCGGGTCGCGCTGAAAAAGCCGGTGCGGTTCGAGGCGGTGAAGACGGGCCGCGACGATGTGGCTCTCTTGGGCTTCACCTCGGGCACGACGGGCGAGCCGAAGGCCACGATGCATTTCCACCGCGACCTCCTCATCATCGCCGACGGCTATGCGCGCGAGGTGCTGGGGGTCACGCCTGAGGACGTTTTCATCGGCAGCCCTCCTCTGGCGTTTACGTTTGGTCTGGGCGGGCTGGCGGTGTTCCCGCTGCGGTTCGGCGCGGCGGCGGCGCTGCTGGAGCAAGCCTCGCCCCCGAACATGGTTGCGATGATCCAGGAACATCGCGCGACGATCTGCTTTACCGCGCCCACGGCCTATCGGGTGATGCTGAAGGCAATGGATGAGGGGGCGGACCTGTCGTCCCTGCGGGCGGCGGTGTCGGCGGGGGAGACGCTGCCCGCTCCGGTGTACGAGGAGTGGCAGAAGAAGACCGGCAAGCCGATGCTGGACGGGATCGGTGCGACCGAGATGCTGCATATCTTCATTTCGAACCGCTTCGACGACCACCGGCCCGGCTGCACGGGGAAGCCGGTGACGGGGTATGAGGCACGGATCGTCGATGACGAGATGCGGGAGAAGCCTCGGGGAGAGGTCGGGCGGCTGGCAGTGCGGGGGCCGACGGGGTGCCGGTATCTCGCCGACAAGCGGCAGGCGGCCTATGTCCGGGACGGCTGGAACCTGACGGGGGACAGCTTCTGGCAGGACGAGGACGGCCATTTCCACTTTGCCGCCCGGTCGGACGACATGATCCTGTCGGCGGGCTATAACATCGCAGGGCCCGAGGTGGAGGCGGCGCTGTTGTCGCATCCGGCCGTGCTGGAATGCGCGGTGGTAGGGCTGGCGGATGAGGAGCGCGGCCAGATCGTGCAGGCGCATGTGGTGCTGGCGCCGGGGCAGGTGGGCGATGCGCTGATGGTCAAGCTGTTGCAGGACCACGTGAAAAAGGTGATCGCGCCCTACAAGTATCCGCGGAGCGTGGTGTTCACAGCGGCGCTGCCGAAGACGCAGACCGGGAAGATCCAGCGGTTCCAGTTGCGCGGGAAAGCCTAGGCCGCACCCTTGGGGACGATCCCGGCGGCGACCCATTCGTCGAGCTTCGCCAGCACCGCGTCGCAGAAGGCCGCGTCGTTGATGTGGCAGTCGAGGACGGTGTGGTCGACCCGGCCTTTCAACTCGCGTTCGGCGGCTTCGGTGAAGGCGGCAAGGCCCTCGGGGTCATGCGCGGCTTCGCCGGGTTTGTCCCATTCCTCGATCCCGCCTTTGGGTAGGAAGAAGTGGGTGGGGCCTTTCGCCTGCGCCAGCCGGTCGGCGATGGCCTGGGCGAGGCCGCGGCGTTCGTCGGCGTTGAAGCCGACGCTTTTGATCAGGCGGTTGTGTTCGTGGAACGGGCGGTCCTGGAAACGCGGCGGGATCGGCTGCCATCCGGCGAGGTCCAGGATGTCGGCGGCCCCCGGGGCCACCAGCTGCGGCGTCCCGCTGCGGCCCGCGCCGGTCAGCCGGTCGGTCCCGGCGCTGACGAGCGAGCCGTGGAGCATGTTCACCAGTTCCTGCAGCGAAAAGTCCATCACGCAGGCGAAGGTGCCCTCGGCGGCCAGCCGTTCAAAGGCCATGCCGCCCATGCCGGTGGTGTGGAAGACCGCGATGTCATAGCCGCGCTTGGTCAGTTCCGGGTGCAGGCGCTTCATGTACTTCAGGCATGAGGAGCCGAGCGAGGTCATCCCGATCAGGGGGCGGTCGAACTTCGGGGGTTCGACGGCCTGCGCGGCACCAAGGACGGCCCCGGCGGCCTGGCTGAGCGAGGATTTGCAGAGGGGATTGAGCCCGTAAAGGCCCCCGGCCCAGAGGATGAACTGGACGTCTGCCGCCATCCGCTCGGCGGCGATCAGCGGCGATCCCGCGACGGTCGAGACGATGTATTTCGGCACGCCCAAGGGCAGGGCCTGCGCGCAGTCGAGCGCGAGGTCGGTGCCCATCGTGCCGCCCAAGGCGATCATGCCGTGGACCCGGCCCTCGGCGTGGAGCTTGCGGGTGAGGATGGCGGCGCCTGCGCTCATCTGCGCGAAGGCCTCGCCTTCTTCACCTAGGGCGATCAGCGCGTCGATGGTGGTGTCGGCGGCGGCAGCGACCTGGTGCTTGGTGACGTCGACGTGGGTCTTGGCCTCGCCCAAAATGCTGACATCCATCGCCAGCACCTTGCCGCCTTGCGCCGTGATCCGGCCGATCAGGTAGGCGAGTTCGTCGGCCTTGGTGTCGAAGGTGCCGATGACCAGGATGGTTTTCGTCATGTCTCTTCCCCCTGCCGGTGCACCCAGTTCCGCGTTGACGCGCGTATTGGGTTCAATATAATCACCAGTGGTTCAAGAATAATCGCCCTGCACCGCTCCGTCAACGGATTTGGGGCGCTTCGGGTATCGTTGGAGCTGCCATGTCCACCACTGTCGCCAAGGCCTTGTCCTTGCTGGACTACTTCTCGGAAGCCGAGCCGGAGATCGGGTTGTCCGAACTGGCGCGCAGGTCGGGGGTCGACAAGGCGACGGTGCACCGGATGCTGGGGGTGATGTGCGACGCTGGCCTGTTGGAAAAGCGGGGCGATGCGCGGCTTTACCGGTTGGGGGCGGGGGTGCTGCGGCTTGCCCGGGTGCGTGAGACGGCGTTTCCGGTGTCCGCGCTGTTCCAGCAATCGCTGGAGGCGCTGTCGACGCGGCTGGGGGAGACGGCTCATGCCTCGCTGCTGTCTGGGCGGGCACTGGCGACCATCGGGATCAGCGAAAGCAACCGGGGCAGCCGGGTGTCGCTGGTGGCCGGAGAGCTGCTTCTGCTGCACTGCACCGCCTCGGGCCTGGCGGTCCTGGCCTATTCGCGGCCCGAACTGGTGGATCGGGTGCTGGCTGAGCCGCTTGTGGCCCGGACCTCGCGCACGATCACCAACCCGGGCGTGATAAGGGCGCGGCTGGAGGAGATCCGCCTGACCGGCTTTGCCGAGGCCGACCAGACCGCCGAGGACGACGTCTATGGCATCGCCGTGCCGGTCTTCGACAGCGATGGCGAGGCGACGGGGGCGATTGCGATGGCCACCCCGGCGCACCGGATGACCAATGACCTGCGCCAGCAGATCATCGCGGCGCTGTTCGTGGAGGCGGAAAAGCTGACGGTCAATTCCGGCGGCCGCGTGCCCGCCGCCTTCCGCAGCGTGGCGGCGCGCTTCGTCCCGGCCTGAGTCGGATTGACCCATGGCGAGGTCCGGTGCATAATAGCTACCAGTGGTGGCAATAATGAACCGTAATGAGCCAGAATCAGATCGACGCCCTGCGCAAGGCGCCTCTTGAGCCGTTCCTGCACCTGATCGACGGGCAGTCGGTCCCGGCGTCGGACGGGCAGACGTTGACGGTGGTCTCGCCCATCGACGGCCAGACCCTGACGACCTATGCCCGGGGCACGAAGGCCGATACCGAGGCCGCCATCGCCGCCGCCCGCCGCGCCTTTGACGATGGTAGATGGTCCGACATGGCCCCGGCGGCGCGGAAGAAGATCCTCTTGAAATGGGCCGACCTGATCGACGCCCATGCGGTCGAACTCGCCGTGCTGGGCGTGCGCGAAAACGGCACCGAGATCGGGATGGCGCTGAAGGCAGAACCGGGCTCGGCCGCGGCGACGGTGCGCTACTACGCCGAGGCGATCGACAAGCTGCACGGCGAGATCGCCCCGACCGACCCGGCCTTCCTGGGCCTGGTGCATCGCGAACCGGCGGGGGTGGTGGGGGCCATCGTGCCGTGGAACTTCCCGCTGATGATCGGGGCGTGGAAGTTCGGCCCGGCGCTGGCGGCTGGCTGCACCGTGGTGCTGAAACCGGCCGAGACGGCGTCCTTGACCCTGGTGCGGGTCGCGCAGCTGGGGTTGCAGGCCGGGTTGCCGCCGGGCGTGTTCAACGTGGTCACCGGCGAAGGTGCGGTGGTGGGCGCGGCGATTGCCGAGTCAATGGATGTCGATGTGCTGGTCTTCACCGGGTCGGGTGCCACCGGGCGGCGGCTGATGGAGGCGGCGGCGCGGTCGAACCTGAAGCGGGTCTATCTGGAGCTGGGGGGCAAGTCGCCGAACATCGTCTTTGCCGATGCGCCGGATCTGGATGAGGCGGCGAAGGTTTCGGCGATGGGGATTTTCCGGAACTCGGGGCAGGTCTGCATTGCCGGGTCGCGGATTCTGGTCGAACGCAGCGTGCACGCGGCCTTTGTGGAAAAGCTTTCGGCGCAGGCGGCGAAGATCAAGGTCGGCGATCCGCTGGACGGCGCGACGCAGGCGGGGGCGGTGAACTCGGACAGGCAGTTGCAGCAGAACCTGCGGTTTGTCGCGGAGGCGCGGGAGGCGGGCCGGCAGGTAATCGGCGGCGACCGCATCCTGCAGGAGACGGGCGGGTTCTACATGGCCCCGGCCATCGTTGCGGACGCGCGGCCGGAGGATCGGGTGTTCCGCGAGGAGGTGTTCGGCCCCGTGGTCACGGTGACGCCCTTCGATACCGAGGAGGAGGCCGTGGCGCTGGCCAATGGCACGTCCTACGGGCTGGCGGCGGCGGTCTGGACGGCGAACCTGTCGCGGGCGCATCGGATGGTGCGGAAGATCCGCGCGGGCCTCGTCCATGTGAACACCTATGGCGGGTCGGACCTGACGGTGCCGTTGGGTGGCGTCAAGCAGTCTGGCAACGGGCATGACAAGTCGCTGCACGCGTTCGACAAATACCTCGACCTGAAAACCGCCTGGGTGAAGCTGTGATCCAAGTCCAAGGAGCCTGACGATGAAGGATTCGAATTTCCTCAAGGAAAACAACGCGCGGCACCTCTGGCATCCGATGGCGCATCCGGCGGACAGCCTGGCGAACCCGCCGGACATCATCGTCGAGGCGGAAGGGGTGGAGATCATCGATGTCGACGGGCACCGGACCGTGGACGCGGTGGGGGGGCTGTGGAATGTCAACCTCGGCTATTCCTGCCAGCCGGTGAAGGATGCGATCACGGCGCAGCTGAACCGGCTGCCCTACTATTCGATCTTCCGGGGCACGACGAACGACAACGTCATCGAACTGGCCGAGATGCTGGCGGAGTTCTTCGCCCCCGACGGGCTGACGCGGGCCTTCTATACCTCGGGCGGGTCGGACGGGGTGGAAGTCGCGCTGCGGCTGGCGCGGCAGTATCACAAGATCCGGGGCGAGGCGGGCCGGGTGAAGTTCCTGAGCCTGAAGAAGGGCTATCACGGGACGCATACGCTGGGCGCCTCGGTCAACGGCAACGCGAATTTCCGCACGCAGTATGAGCCGCTGATGCCGGGGTGCTTCCACACTCCCGCGCCCTACACCTACCGCAATCCATTCAACGAGACCGACCCGGCGCGGCTGGCGCAGCTGTGCCTGGCGGCCATCGAGGACGAGATCAAGTTCCAGGACGCCTCCACCATCGCCGCCTTCATCATGGAGCCGGTGCTGGGCGCGGGTGGGGTGATCCCGCCGCATGAAAGCTTCATGCCTGGGGTGCGCGCGCTGTGTTCCAAGTACGGCATCCTGCTGGTGGCCGATGAGGTCATCACCGCCTTCGGGCGGACGGGCAGCTGGTCGGGCTCGCGTCACTGGGGGGTGCAGCCGGACCTTCTGGTCTCGGCCAAGGCGATCACCAACGGGTATTTCCCGTTCGGCGCGGTGATGGTGTCGGAACCCATGGCCGAGGTGTTCGAGAAGGATACCAGCGGCAAGGGGGCCATCGGGTCGGGGTACACCTATTCCGGTCATCCGGTGGGCGCGGCAGCGGCGATTGCCTGCCTGAATGAGACGCAGCGCATCCAGCCGCAGAAAAACGCGGCGGCGCGGGGGGACCAGCTGTATGCGGGCCTGCAGGCGCTGATGGCGCGGCATGAGGTTATCGGCGACGTGCGCGGCGGGCACGGGCTGATGTGCGCGCTGGAGCTGGTGGCGGACCGGGGGACGAAGGCTCCGATAGACAAGAAGGTGATCGGCAAGGTCCACCGCGCGACCTATGAGGCCGGGGTGATGGTCAGGGTGTCGGGCAACAACATCATCCTGTCGCCGCCCCTGGTGGTGACCGAGGCAGATGTGGCGAAGATCCTGGCTGCGCTGGAGGCCGGGTTCGCGGCGATCTGAGGGGCTAGTCGTCCAGGTCGGTTGCCGGGGCCGTGCGGCTGGCCAGGCGCTTGAGGATTGCCGTCAGGGTCTGGGCTTCGGCATCGCCCAGCGTCTCGCGCAGCCGCTGGTCGAAGCCGATGGCCAGTTGACCCAGTTCGGCAAAGACCGATTGGCCCTTCGGGGTCAGCGACAGCACCTCGGCCCGACGGTCGGTCTCGCTGGGGGTGCGGGACAGCATTCCGGCCTCTTCCAGCGCAGCGACGGCGCGGCTGACCTTGGTCTTCTCGATATGGCTGATCGCGCAGATGTCGCGGGCGGTCATCGCACCGAACTTGCCGAGGTTGGCCATGACCCGCCATTGCGTGCGGGTGAACCCGTAACGGTCCCGGTAGATCGCCTGGAACCCGTGCGAGGTCGCCTCTGCCGCCTGGTTCAGGAGGTAGGGCAGGAAGTCCTCAAGGTCGAAGCCATTGGTCCGGTCGGTCATTGTCGGCAGGGAACCCTTGTGCTGGCGGGTGCTTTAGCATGGGATGGCGGTGCGCACCAAGTCATCCGGCGGGCTTGACGCGGTCGGGGTGGGCGGCCTGGAAGGCGGGCAGTGCCTCAAGGCGCTCGGCAATGCTGGAAAGCCGCGGGAAGGGCTGCAGGTTCACCCCCCAGCGTCGGGCGTTGTAGACTTGGGGGACAAGGCAGAGGTCGGCCAACGTTACGCTGTCGCCGTGGCAGTAGCGCCCGCCCGGATGCTGCTGCAAGAGCCCCTCCAACCCCTGCAGGCCAAGCGGAATGAACTGCTGCATCCAGCCTTCCATCGTCGCGCCCAGGCTGACGGCGTGCCGGGCGACGCGCAGGTTGCAGACGGGGTGCGTGTCGACGGCGACGGCATAGGCCATCGCCCGGACCGATGCCCGCTCTAAGGGGTCCTTCGGCAGCCAGCCGGCCTTCCGCGTCTCGTCCAGATACTCCAGGATCGCCAGCGACTGGGTCAGGCGGATGCCGTCGATGTCTAGCGTGGGCACCAGGCCCTGCGGATTGCGGGCCAGGTTGTCGGGCTGGGTCTGCTGGTCCTTCGTCAGGTCCACCGGAACCGAACGGTAGGAAAGCCCCAGAAGGTTCAGCGCGATGCGCACCCGATAGGCTGCCGAAGACCGCCAGTAATCATAAAGTACAGTCTCAGGCATCGGTTTCTCCAGATAGTTGCCAAAGCAACTTTATCTTGACTTCGTTGCATACGCAACTAAAGTAGAATCAACATCCACCCCGGCTGCGGGCGCGGTTGCCATTCCATCATCCTGGAGGATCGCATGACCAGTCATTCCTTGCCCAAGGGCATGATCCGTGCGGCATCTGTTGCCGGCCCGCATGAAGGCTACATGCCTGGCTTCGGCAACGACTTCGAGACCGAGGCGCTGCCCGGCGCACTGCCGCAGGGCATGAACTCGCCCCAGAAATGCAACTACGGACTTTACGGCGAACAGCTGTCGGGCACCGCCTTCACCGCGCCCAGCCATCAGAACGAACGGACCTGGTGCTACCGCATCCGCCCTTCCGTCAAGCACACGCACCGGTTCAAGCGCATCCAGGTGCCGCTGTGGAAATCCGCCCCGCTGATCGACCCGGAAATCATGAGCCTCGGCCAATACCGCTGGGACCCGGTCGCCGTCCCGGCCGAGCCGCTGACCTGGATCACCGGCATGCGGACGATGACCACGGCGGGGGATGTGTCGACCCAGACCGGCATGGCCAGCCACATGTACCTGGTCAACCAGTCGATGAAGGATGAGTATTTCTATTCGGCCGATGGCGAACTGCTGGTCGTGCCCCAGGAAGGCCGCCTGCGGTTCTGCACCGAGCTTGGGATCATCGACCTGGAACCGAAAGAGATCGCCATCCTGCCGCGCGGGTTGGTCTACCGGGTCGAGGTGCTGGAAGGCCCGGCGCGGGGCTTTGTCTGCGAGAATTACGGCCAGAAATTCGCCCTGCCTGGGCGGGGGCCCATCGGCGCGAACTGCATGGCGAACCGGCGCGATTTCAAGACCCCGGTGGCGGCGTTCGAGGATCGGGATGCCCCGTCCAAGGTCTATGTCAAATGGGCCGGCATGTTCCATGTGACCGAGATCGACCACAGCCCGCTGGACGTGGTGGCCTGGCATGGCAACTATGCCCCCTGCAAATACGACCTGCGCACCTATTGCCCAGTGGGGGCGATCCTGTTCGACCATCCTGATCCGTCGATCTTCACGGTGCTGACCGCTCCGTCCGGGATTGAAGGCACGGCGAACATCGACTTCGTCCTGTTCCGCGAACGCTGGATGGTGGCGGAGAACACCTTCCGTCCGCCGTGGTACCACAAGAACGTCATGTCCGAGCTGATGGGCAACATCTACGGCGTCTATGATGCCAAGCCCAAGGGGTTCGTCCCGGGCGGCATGTCCTTGCACAACTGCATGATCCCGCACGGGCCGGACCGGAACGCGTTCGAAGGCGCCTCGAACGCCGCCTTGAAGCCGGAAAAGCTGGACGAGACGATGAGCTTCATGTTCGAGACCCGCTTCCCGCAGCACCTGACGCCATGGGCCGCCACGAACGGCCATGCGCAAGAGGATTACATCGACTGCTGGGGGTCCCTGGAGAAGAAGTTCGACGGGACGCCCGGGATCAAGTGACCGAAGTGAACCGGATCGTGACCCTTGGGGTGAAGGGCGGCCCGTCCTTGCGGGCGGGGGCGTCGATGCCGTCGTCCTCGTTGCTGCAGCTGGACGGGCAGGTCATCGTCATCGACGCAGGTCTGGGCGTGGCGCGGGGGCTGGTCGAGGCTGGAGTGGCGCTGAACCGGCTGGCGGTGGTGTTTGTCACGCACCTGCATTCCGACCACGTGCTGGAGCTTGGGGGGCTGATCCACACCGCCTGGGTGTCGGGGCGGAAGGATCGGGTACGGGTCTATGGGCCCCCGGGTCTGCGGGCCTATTGGGCCGGGTTCCAGGCGGCGATGGCGATGGACATCCATCTGCGGGTGGTGGACGACGGGCGGGTGCCCTTGGCCGATCTGGTCGAGGTGGTGGAGGTCGATGCGGGTGTGGTGCCGTTCGAAGGGCTGACGGTCAGCGCCTACCGGACGACGCATCCGCCGGTGGAGTATTCCTTTGCCTACCGGTTCGAGGGGACCAAGACGGTAGTCTTCTCCGGCGACACGGTCTTTGATCCGGGCTTTGGCGCCTTTGCCGAGGGGGCGGATGTCCTGGTCCACGAGGCGCTGTTGCCCGAGGGGATTGAGGCGATCCTGGCCCGAACGGGCGGGGGCGAGAAGCTGCGGGCGCATCTGGTGGGCAGCCATACGATGATCGACGATGTGGGCAAGGTGGCGGCCTTGGCCGGGGCGGGTAAGCTGGTGTTGAACCACCAGGTCCCGGTCGACGACCCGGCCTTCACCGATGCCATGTGGCAGGCGCGGGCCGGGGTGGCCTATGCCGGGCCGGTCATCGTCGCGCGCGACGGAATGGAGATAGCGCTATGAGGCTCAAACGGTCCTGGGTCGAAAGCGCCAACGCGCCGGACCATCCGTTCCCGTTGAACAACCTGCCCTGCGGGGTGTTTTCGCTGCCTGGTGAGGAGCCACGCTGCGGCGTTGCCATTGGGGACTTCGTGCTGAACGTCTCGGCGGCGGAGAAGGGACTGTTCATCGTCCTGGATGAAGGCCCCTACTTTGATGTTCCGTCATGGAACAGGTTCATGGCAGGCGGGCCGAAACTCTGGGCTGCGTTGCGGGAGGACCTGCAACGAATCTTTGGTTTGGAAGCGGATGAACATACCCGGGACGAGGCGGCACTCTATCTGCACCGTCTTTCCGATGTCGCCTTGCATATGCCGTTTGTGGTGTCCGAATACACCGACTTCTACGCAGGCCGGAACCATGCCTTCAACGTCGGCACCATGTTCCGCGGGGCGGAGAATGCCCTGCCGCCGAACTGGCTGCATATCCCCATCGGCTATAACGGGCGGGCGTCGTCGGTGGTGGTCTCGGGCACTCCGGTCCGCCGTCCCTGGGGGCAGCTGAAGGGTCCAGACGACGCTGCCCCGCGCTTTGCGCCCTCGGCCCGGTTCGACATCGAGCTGGAGATGGGCGCGGTGGTCGGCCAACCCTCGACCCACGGCCAGCCGGTGACGGTGGCGGAAGCCGACGCGATGATTTTCGGCTATGTCCTGCTGAACGACTGGTCGGCGCGGGATATCCAGGCCTGGGAGTACCAGCCTCTTGGCCCGTTCCAGGCCAAGGCGACCGCGACGACGATTTCCCCCTGGATCGTGATGAAGGCGGCGCTGGAGCCGTTCCGCACCTCGACCCCGGCCCGGGAAAAGCCGCTGCTTCCCTACCTGCAGGAACCCCGGCCCATGCTTTACGACATCGCGCTGGAGGTTGGGTTGACCCCTGAAGGCGGGCGGGAGACAGTGATCGCCCGGACCAACTATGCCGAGATGTACTACTCCGCCCCGCAGCAGCTGGCGCATCACACGACCAGCGGCTGCGCGATGAATGTGGGGGACCTGCTGGGATCGGGCACCATTTCCGGCCCGACGAAGGACTCGCGTGGGAGCCTGTTGGAGCTGTCCTGGGGCGGGAAGGAGCCGTTCCCGGTGGATGGCGGCACCCGCAGCTTCATCCAGGACAACGACACCCTGACCCTGCGCGGGCAGTGCAGGGGCGACGGCTATACCATCGGGTTTGGCGAGTGCTCGGGGCAGGTGATCCCGGCGCTGGCTGACCCTTACGCAAGGTAAGGACAGGACATGGCAAAGGCATTCGCCTCGCAGGGCGATCTGGCGGAAAAGAAGATCAGCTTCACCGAGATCGGCGAGGGCCTATACGCCTTTACCGCCGAGGGGGACCCGAATTCGGGCGTCATCATCGGGGATGAAAGCGTCATGGTGGTCGAGGCGCAGGCGACGCCCCGTCTGGCGCAGAAGGTGATCGACTGCATCCGGGGGGTGACCGACAAGCCGATCAGCCATGTGGTGCTGACGCATTACCACGCGGTGCGGGTGCTGGGCGCATCGGCCTTCAAGGCCCCGCAGGTCATCATGTCGGAAGCCGCGCGGAACATGGTGGCGGAGAGGGGGCAAGAGGATTGGGACAGCGAGTTCCAGCGCTTTCCGCGTCTGTTTCAAGGGCATGAAAGCATCCCCGGCCTGACCTGGCCGACGACGACGTTCAACGGCAAGATTACCGTCTGGCTGGGCAAGCGCCGGGTCGACATCCTGCAGCTCGGCCGTGCGCATACGGCGGGGGATGCGGTCATCCATGTCCCCGACCAGAACGTGATGTTCACCGGCGACATCGTCGAGGCGCATTCGGCCTGCTACTGCGGCGACGGACATTTCGTGGATTGGGGTGGCACGCTGGAGGCAATCCGGGCCTATGATCTGGACGCGATTGCTCCGGGACGGGGGGATGCCGTCGTGGGCCGGACGGCGGTGAACGGGGCTCTGGACCGGACGAAGGATTTTGTCGAGTCCACCTACAAGCCCGTCGCCCGGGTCGCGGCGCGGAATGGCAGTCTCAAGGAAGCCTGGGACGCTTGCCGGGCGGAGTGCGATCCGAAGTTCAAGGACTACGCGATCTACGAACATTGCCTGCCCTTCAACGTGGCCCGCGCCTATGACGAGGCGCGCGGGATCAGCCATCCCCGGATCTGGACCGCCCAGCGCGATCTGGAGATGTGGGCGGCGCTGCAGGGCTAAGGCGAACAAGGGGGAGGGGACGTCATGACAGCGCTGGTTCCGGAACGCTACGCGGTGGCCTTCCGCCTCTACCCTTACGCAAAGTCGCCCGATCAGGACGCGGCCACCCCGGTGCGCCGCAAGGTGGTGATCGTGGGCGGGGGGCCAATCGGTCTGGCCACGGCGCTGGACCTGGGCCGTCGCGGAGTGCCGGTCGTGCTGCTCGATGACCACGAGGGCGCGGGGCTGGGCAGCCGGGCCCTGTGCTTTGCCAAGCGCACGCTGGAAATCTGCGATCGGCTGGGCGCGGCGGGGCCGATGCTGCAGAAGGGCGTGCAGTGGAACGTCGGCAAGGTGTTCCACGACGACCGCCTTTTGTACGAGTTCAACCTGCTGCCCGAGGGCGGCCATGCCTTCCCCGCCTTCATCAACCTGCAGCAGCCCTGGTTCGAGAAGTTCCTGCACGACGCCATCGTTCAGGCCCAGGCCGAGGGTGCCCCCATCGAATTGCGGGGACAGAACCGCGTCGATGCCGTCACCCCGGCGGCCGACCACGTGACGCTGGACATCATGACTCCGGATGGGCCGTACAAGCTGCAGGCCGACTGGCTGATCGCCTGCGACGGCGCCCGCAGCCCCTTGCGCGGAATGCTGGGTCTGTCCTTTGACGGCCGGGTGTTCGAGGACAACTTCCTGATCGCCGACGTGAAGATGAAGGCCAGTTTCCCCACCGAACGCTGGTTCTGGTTCGAGCCGCATTTCAAATCGGGCGACTCGGCGCTGTTGCACAAGCAGCCCGACGACATCTGGCGCATTGATTTCCAGCTCGGCTGGAACATCGACCGCGCAAAAGAGCTGGAACCGGCCAACATCCGCAAGCGGGTGGATGCGATGCTGGGGCCGGATGTGGAGTATGAGCTCGACTGGTGTTCGATCTACACCTTCCAGTGCCGCCGGATGGAGAATTTCCGCCATGGCCGGGTGCTGTTTGCAGGGGATTCGGCCCACCAGGTTTCGCCCTTCGGCGCGCGCGGGGCGAATTCGGGCATCCAGGACGTGGACAACCTGGCCTGGAAGCTGGCGCTGGTGCTGGACGGAACGGCGCCGGAGAGCCTCCTCGACAGCTATGACGCCGAACGGGTGCATGGCGCGGATGAGAACATCCTGAACTCCACCCGCGCGACGGATTTCATCACGCCGAAGACGCCGGTGTCGAAGCTGTTCCGCAATGCCGTCCTGACGCTGGCCGAACACCTGCCCTTTGCTCGGACCGTGGTGAACTCAGGGCGGTTGTCGGTGCCCTGCACCTATGACGGCTCGGCGCTGAACGGGCCGGATCATCCGAACATGCCGCCCCGCACGCGGCCAGGTTCGCCTTGCCCCGATTCGCCGGTTGGGGGCGGTTGGTTGCTGCAACATCTGGGGCGGGGCTTCACTCTGCTGACCATCAATGCCGAGGCGCCGGAGCGCCTCACGGCGCATGGCCTGACCGTCCCCCGGCTAGCGCTGGAGCCGACGGCGGAGATCACCGCCCGCTATCTGGGCAATGCCCTAGGCGCGGTCTACCTGATCCGTCCCGACCAGCATGTCGCCGCGCGCTGGGATCGCTATGACGAGGCCGCAGTCGCCACTGCTCTGGGCCGCGCCATCGGAAAGGAGTGAGCCGATGCTGACCACCACCCCCAACCTGACCCGGCCAGACGAAAGCTATGCGACGCTGATCGCCACGCATGAGGGGTTGAGCGAGGCCGAAAGCCATGCCCTGAACGCCCGGCTGATCCTGATCCTGATGAACCACATCGGCGACCATGCCGTGCTGGCCCAGGCGATGCGGCTGGCGCGGGACCCCGAGGCGGCCTAGGCGAAGCTTAGCGAGACGCTGCCGAACGCGCCGAAGTCGGCATGGAAGCGGCTGCCCGGTGGAGCCTCGATGGGTCGGATGAAGCTGCCGGACAAGAGGACCTCGCCCGCCGCGATGCCCATCCCATAATCGGCCAGCCGGTGCGCGAGCCAGAGGATGCCGGTGACCGGGTCGTTCAACACGCCCGCGCCAAGGCCGGTTTCTTCCACCACCCCGTCACGGGCCACGATGGCCCCGACCCAGCGCAGGTCGAAGGCGTCTACGGCATGGCGCTGGCGGCCAAGGACGATCCCGGCGTTGGCGGCATTGTCGCTGATCGTGTCGGTGATGATCCGTGCCTTTCCGCTGGCCGGATCGGCGCGCAGGATGCGGGTGTCGAGGATTTCCAGGCTTGGCGCGACATGGCCGGTCGCGGCCAGCACGTCGTCGCGGGTGACATGGCGGCCTTGCAGCGGGGCCTTCATCACGAAGGCGATCTCGGCTTCGATCCTTGGCTGGATGAAGCGGCCCTTGGGCACGGTCGCGCCGTCGGCGAACAGCATGTCGTCCAGCAGGACGCCGCTGTCAGGAGTGGTGATGTTCAGCGCCTGCTGCATCGCGCGGCTGGTCAGGCCGATCTTCCAGCCGATGACCTTGCGCCCCTCGGCCTTCTTCCGGGCCACCAACGCCGCTTGCACGGCATAGGCGTCGTCCAGCGTCATGTCCGGATAGGCGAGCGACAGAAGACCACACTGCGTGCCCGTCTTCTCGGCCTGAAACAGTATCTCGGCGGCGGCGGTGATCTGGTCAGGGGTCATTCGTCGGCCACCCCGTTCCGCAGCGTGCCGATCCCTTCGGCGGAGATTTCCACCACATCGCCGGGCTGCAGCCAGATGGGCGGGTCGAACCGTGCGCCAGCCCCGGTGGGCGTGCCGGTGACGATGATGTCGCCGGGGACGAGCGTGGTGAAGGTCGAGATATAGGTGATCTGCCGCGCGACGGGGAACAGCATCCGCCCGGTGCGGTCGCTTTGCCGAAGCTCTCCGTTCACCCGAGTCTCCAGTGCCACGTCGGTGATCTGCGCGGGGTCGGTGAAAGGCACGGCCCAGGGACCCATCGCGCCGGACCGGTCCCAGTTCTTGCCCTGGGTCACGTTGAACTTCGCATGCCGCACCCAGTCGCGGATCGTGCCTTCGTTGCAGAGCGTCAGGGCGGCGATATGGGACAGGGCCTCGCCCTCAGGGATGCGGCGGCCGCCTTTGCCGATGATGACGGCGATCTCGCCTTCGTAGTCGAGTTGCGGGGACTCGGGCGGGCGGATCAGTGGCTGCCCATGGCCGCTGAAGCTGCGGGGGAAACGGGGGAAGAGGGACATGAACGGTGGCGCGTCCTGGCCGTCCTTGTACTCGGCATTGCGGTCGGGGAAGTTCACGCCGACGCAGATGATCTTTTCCGGGTCCGGGATCGGGATGTCCCAGGTGAAGCTGCCGTCCGGGTGATTGGCCGCACGGCCCTGCCCCGCCTCCAGCACCTGCGGGATCGCCCCCGCCTCGATCACGCCGCGCAGGGTGCGCCATTGAGGAAACTCCGTCGACAGCGCCAGAACACCGCCGATAGCGGTGACGCCCCAGTGCTGCTGGCCATTTGCGGTGAAGGTGACCAGGTTCATGGCGCGACGATCGGGGTTGCTTTCAGGTCGCTGTCTGCCAGCGTGGCCCCGTCGAAGACCGAGCCCAATTCGAACCAGCTGCGCGGGGCGGGCGAGCCCCAGAGGGTCTGGCGCTGCGGGTCCTTCAGGTCCCATTTGATCGGCTCCAGGTCCGGGTCGCAGGTCTGGTAGTCGCTACAGTAGATTTCCGTCCGATGCCCGTCCTTGTCGCGGATGTACAGGAAGAAGGCGTTGGAAATGCCGTGCCGCCCCGGGCCGCGTTCGACGCAGGACAGGTAGCCGGTGGTGGACATCAGGTCGAGAAGGTCGATGATGTTCAGCGGCGTCGGCACCCAGAACGCCGTGTGGTGCAGGCGCGGGCCGGTGCCGTTGGTGAAGGCGATGTCGTGGACGCCGCCCTTGCGGTGCATCCAGGCGGCCCAGGTGCGGCCGGTCTCCTCATCGGCGGTGTATTCCGTCACGCGGAACCCCATGTCGCCGTAGAACTCGACCGCCTTGTCCACGTTGGAAGAGAACAGGTTGAAATGGTCGATCCGCAGCGGCTTGACCCCCCGGTACAGCTTGTACTGCTGGTGGATCGGCGGCAGGCGGTCCATCTTCGCGTAGAACTCCAGCGGCACGCCCCAGGGGTCGCGGGTGGCAAGGACCCGGCCCATGAAGGGCCGTTCTATCCACGCGACCGGCAAGTCCCGCGCCTTGAACCAATGCGCCGCGCGGTCGAGGTCGTCTTCGGACCAGACCTTGAAGCCCAGCACCCCCACCGACGCCTCCGGCGACTGCCGCAGGATCATGCAGTGATGCCCCCGCTCCTCCATCGCTCTCAGATAGATTGTCGAGGTGTCCTCATGCGTCACCTGCAGGCCCAGGGTATCGACGTAGTAGGCCCGGCTCCAGGCGAGGTCGGTGACCTTCAGTTCGACATGGCTGAGGCGGACGATGTTGAAGGGCGGGGCCAGGTTCGGGGCGGGGATCGGCACTGTCAGGCTCCCAGGCGCTGGATCTTGTGGTGGCCCAAGGCGAAGGCCACGTTCTTCTGTTCCATGTAGAACTCGAACGACCAGTCCCCGCCATCGCGCCCGATGCCGCTGGCCTTCATCCCGCCGAAGGGGGTGGGCAGGTGACGGACGTTTTCGCTGTTCACCCAGATCATGCCAGCCTCCAGCCTTTCGCTGAAACGCAGCGCACGGGTCAGGTCGTTGGTCCAAAGGTATCCGGTCAGCCCATAGGCCACGTCATTGGCGATGCGCAGGGCCTCGTCTTCGTCCTTGAAGCGGATCGAGGTCAGGAACGGCCCGAACACCTCTTCCTGCGCGATGCGCATGTCGGACCGGGCGTCGGTGAAGAGGGTCGGGCGGATGAACCAGCCGGTGTCGCCGACCCGCGAGCCGCCTGCGGCGAGGGTCGCCCCGTCCTCCTGCCCGATGCCCACGTAAGACGTGACCTTGTCGAAATGCGTCCGGTGGATCAGCGGCCCGACCTCGGTTGCCGGGTCCAGGGGATGCCCGACCTTGATCGCGTTCACGCGCTGGATCAGCGCCTGATGGAACCGCTCCGCGATGCTGTCCTGCACCAGCAGGCGCGAAGACGACGTGCAGCGTTCGCCGTTCAGCGAGTAGATCATGAAGATCACCGCATCCAGAGCGCGGTCGAAATCGGCGTCATCGAACACGATCACCGGGTTCTTGCCGCCGAGTTCAAAGTGCACCCGCTTAAGCGTGTCGGCGCCCTGCTTCATGATCATGCTTCCGGTCCGGCTTTCGCCCACGAAGGCGATGGCCTTGATGTCCGGGTGTTCCGTCAGCGCCTTCCCCGCGCCCTCGCCCATCCCGTTCACCAGGTTCAAGACCCCGGGGGGGAGGCCTGCCTCATGGCAGATCTCGGCCAGCAGGCGAGCGGTCAGGGGCGAGAACTCCGCCGGTTTGTGGACGACCGTGCAGCCCGCCGCCAAAGCCGGGGCGATCTTCCAGGTCGACAGCATGAAGGGGGTGTTCCAGGGGGTGATGACCCCCACCGGCCCGATGGGATGTCGGCTGGTGACGTTCAGGTGATCCTTCGTCGGCAGGCTTTTCCCATCCCGCGCGCCCGGCGCAAGGTCGGCGAAGAAGCGGAAGTTCTCCGCCCCCCGCAACGCCGCCTTGGACATGAAGCGCCAGGCTTGCCCCGTGTCCCAGCATTCGCAGAGCGCAATCTCCTCGGCCCGCGCCTCGATCAGGTCGGCGATGCGGTGGAGGATCGCCTTGCGCTTGTCCCCCGCCAGCGCCGCCCAGGCCGGAAACGCCGCCTTTGCCGCCTTTGCCGCCTGGTCCAACGTCTCTGCCGTCCCCAGCGCCACGCGGGCGATCAGGCTTTCGTCGACCGGTGAGTGCGTTTCGAACCACTCCGCCCCCGCCACGTCCTGCCCGGCGATCAGGTTCAGGATGCCCTTGCCCCGGTACCGGGCCAGATGTCCGTCAAGTTTCGCCAGATGGGTGGCAAGGTCGGTCACTGGGTTTCTCCCGGCAGGTAGCGGCGGATCGAGGAGGTTTTGGGTGAAAGCTCGGGGTCGATGTCGCGCATCTCAAAGGACAGCATGAAGGAGGAGGTTTCCAGCACCTTCGCGCAATAGGCCTCTGCTGCCGCGAAGATCCGGGCGGTGGCTTGCGCCTTGGCCTCGGCGCTGCGACCACCGCGCAGGCGAAGCGAGATGTCAAGGAAGGCGTGGTCCGGATTGCCGTCGGCGATCAAGACATGGGTGCAGGCAGTGGCGCGGACCCGGATGCCGGCGAGGGGCAAGATCCCCGTGGCGACGGCGGCATCCCGAAGCACCAGACACAGGCCCGCGATATCCAGCCTGCTTTCGAGATTGGGAGAATAGTCGATCTGGATATGCGGCAAGACATCCTCCATCCCCTTACTTGCTTTGTGAAGTATCTTTGCCCAGCGTGTCAACCGGACAATGGGGAGAGCGGGTCAGCCGCGCGGCGGGAAGATCCGGTAGTACAGCCAGTCCGGCAGGAAGTTCCCGCCCCGGAACAGCCAGCTGAAGACGGTCGGGAAGCTGATCTTGAAGCCGCCCGATGCCATGTGGCGGAACATGATGTCGGCGGCGGCCTCGGGGTCCATGATGAAGGGCATGGTGAAATCGTTCTTCGCGGTCAGCCGGGTGCGGATGAAGCCGGGGTTGGCCAGTTGCACCGTGACGCCGGACTTGCGCAGGTCGGCATAAAGCGATTCCGCCAGCACCATGGTCCCTGCCTTCGAGGCGGCATAGCCGATGGCCCCGGGCAGGCCCCGGAAGCCAGAGAGCGAGCCGGTGATGACGATGTGACCCCGGTCGCGGGCGGTCATCGGCGGCAGCGCCACGCCCAGCACGCGGACAAGCCCGGTGAAGTTGATGTCGGCCATCGCCTCGGCAGCCTTGGCGTCCCAATCCTGCGCCCGCATTGGCCAGTAGACGCCGGCCAGGAAGACCATCCCGTCCAACTGGGGCAGCTGCGCAGCGGCGGCCTGCACGCTGTCAGAGGAGCTGACATCCATCGGCAACACGGTTGCCGGGCCGGACAGACTTGCGGCAGCGGCTTTCAGGCTGTCTTCGCTACGGGCCGACAGCACCAACTCAGCCCCCGCAGCGCTCAGCTTCTGGGCAAGTGCCAGGCCCAGACCCTCCGACGCGCCGACGAGCCAGTAGCGCTTGCCCTTGAAGTCTCTCATTCCGCGGCGGCCAACTGGCGCGCCTCAGTGGCAACGGGGCGGATCGTGGCGACAAGTTCCGCCACCTTGATCCCGAACTTGCGGAACTGCGACCGGTTCATGATCGCGCCGTTTTCCAGAAGGTACATCCAGTCGGTCACGTCCAGCACATGCCCTCCGGCCTCGGGCGTCAGGCGGATGCGGTAGCGGAGGAGGACGCCGGGGCCTTCGACCCGGCCCGTCCCCTTGCCTTCGACATCGGCGGCGGTGGCGGTGATCTGCCCGTTCGGGCCAAGCTCCAGCGTCCAGGCGCGGTGCTGGACGGTGCCGCTGTCATAGCGGAAGACCTCGGCCAGGGTGCCGGTCGTGCCGTCCCAGGTGCCCTGCATGTCGGCCACAAAGCGCGAGGTGACGCGGCCCGTGGGGCCGAAGATCACGCCCTCGCAGGTTAGGGGGCCGGACAGGTGTTGGCGCAGGTCGAAGGCGGGCCCTTTGCCCGCGTAGTCGGACGGGGCCTGCGCCGCGAAAGAGGCGAAGCGGGTGCGCAGCGCGATCAGGGCGATGACGATCAGCGCTCCGATCAGGGCGGAGAGGATCGAGGTCATCTTGGGGCGTCCTTGAGGGGCATGGCGAGGGTGGTTCGGGCCAGAAGTGCGATTGCTATGACCTTCAATACGCAAGGAAGCCCTGCGTAGATCAATGTCAGCGTCCGAAGGGCCGATTCCGTGTTCTGCCCGCCGGTCTGAAAGCCTGCCGCCTGCAGCGCGGGAAGGATCGTCAGGGCGGCAAGGGCGAGAGAAAGCTTGGAGACGAAGGACCAAAGCCCGAAGGCTGCGGCCTCGGGCGTGCCGGTCTGGGCCAGGCGCTGGGCGAAGATCGCGGGAAGAAGGGTGAGGTCAGCGCCGAGGGTCGCCCCCGAGGCCGCACAGATCAGCGCGAAGGCGATCAGGTCGCCCGATCCAAGGGTGAGGGTCCAAAGGAAACTGGCGATGGCCAAGGTCATGGCGACGAGGAGGGTGGGTTTCGGGCCGTGGCGGCGGGCGAGGAGGCTCCAGAGTGGCGTGGAGGCGGCGGCGGCGAGGAAGAAGAGGAGGAGGAGCGGACCTTCCCAGCCGGGGAGCGCGAGGCGGGATTCGACGAAGAACAGGAACAGGGTCGAGGTGACGGCGACCGGCGCGGCGTTCAGAAGCGCGATGAGGAGGAGGCGGCGCGCAAGGGGGTCGGCAAGGGCCGGGCGGAACAGGTCCCAGGGATGGGCGACCTGTTCCGCCGGGGTGCCCAGCCACTCGCGCCGCATGGCAAGGGTGGCGAGAAGCGCCACTGCGGCGAAGACCAGCGCGAAGGCGGTGAAGGGGGTGTCGGTCAAGGGCGCAAGGGCGACAGGGGCGGTCGCGGCCAAGCAGACGCCGAGGAGCGAGCCGCCCTCGCGCCAGCCGGCCAGGCGGATGTGGCCCTGGGGCCCGAGCGTCTGCGCCTTGGTCACCCCTTCCGCATAGAAGCAGATGGTGAGGTAGGAGAAGGCCGAAAAGAGGACGGTGAGCGTGAGGGCGAACCAGAGGAGCGGTGCCGTGGGCGGCGTGACGGCGAAAAGCGCGTAAAGCGCGGCGGCCATCAGAGTGGTGGCAATGGCGATGGTCAGGCGACGGCGGGGCCGCGTCGCCTCGGCCAGCCAGCCGAGGAGGGGGTCCTGGACGACGTCGATCAGGCGGAGCGCGGCGAGCGTCAGGCCCATCGTGGCGAGAGAGGTGCCATAGCTGTCGACGTAGAACTTCGGCGCGTGTATGTAGATCGGCAGCCCGGCCATCGCGATCAGAGCGGCGAAGAGCGACCAGGCGGGGAGGCGGTTGGTCATCGGCGGCTATTGAATTGAGCGCGTTCCGCGCAAGCCTTTTGTCTCGCGGTTCTGCGTGAAGGACGCGGAACCGCTCGGGAAGCCTCCGGCGGGGATATTTGGCGAAGGGAAAGACGCAATGTTTTCCCGAAGCTGCGGGTCATCGGGTGACGTCTTCGGCGGGGGGTGCAGGGCGGTTGTGGAACTTGACCTTCTTGGCCCAAAGCTTCAGCGCCTGCCAGTGTATCAGCGCCAGCACCCGGCGCGAGCCGAAGGGGCGGCGGAGGGCCGATGCGATGATCCCGGCGTTGGTCAGCGGTTGGCGCGGGCCGATCAGGTTGGTGAAAAGCCCGCCACCGGGCGTGGTGTAGTCGATCCAGATGCCGATCCGGTCAGGCCGGATGTCGAAGCGGAAAGTGTAGGTCCCGGCCACCGGCTGAAACGGCGAGACGTGGAAGATCTTCTGCGCCTGGATCGTGTCCTCACGCGTGATGGGCGCACGGTCCTCGCGGTGGCACAGGTAGGAATGCCGATCGCCATAGGTGTTGGTGACTTCCGCGATCACAGCGCGGAGGTGGCCGAGGTGGTCGTAGGCGAGCCAGAACGAGACCGGGTTGAACACGTGGCCCAGAAGGCGCGGCTGGGCGAGGAGGAGGATGCGGTCGTGCGCAAGGTTGTGCTGGGCGAGGACCTCGCGTGCCCATTGGGTGCCCGTCCCCTGACCCGGCGCGCCGCCATGGTCGGCGTCGTGGACCGACATCAGGTTCCTTGCGTTCCGCGAAAAGAGCGCGGGACCCTTCGCCTTCAACGGGTCCAAGAGCAGGTAGTCCACCGAATAGCGGAAGGCGTTCTTCACTGCGCCCTTGCGGCCGTGGAACGTCTCGGCCGGGATGCGCTGCACCCCCGTATTCGGCTTGGCGGTCATGCGGCCAGCCGGAAGGCCTGGCGCTCGGCCATCGCCTGGACCACGTCCACCGCCGAGGCGAAGCCGTCCTCGTGGAAGCCGTTCCGCATCCAGGCGCCGCAGAACCAGGTGTTGCGGGCCCCGTTCATCGCGCGCAGGCGGTCTTGTGCGGCGAAGGCGGCGACGTCGAAGACCGGGTGGTGGAAGGTGTTCACGTCGTGGATCAGGTCCTCGCGGATCGGCCGCGTGGTGTTCAGCGTCACGAACATCGGGTCGTCCTGAGGGATCGGCTGCAAGGAGTTCATCCAGTAGGTCAGATCGATCCGGTCACCCGGGCCGGACTTGGGTTCGACATAGGACCAGGATGACCAGACCTTGCGCGACTTCGGCATGAGGCTCGCGTCGGAATGCAGCACCGCCTCGTTCGGCTGATAGCGGATCGCTGAGAGGGCACTGGTTTCCTCGGGCGTGCCGTCGGAGAGAAGCTTCAGCGTGATGTCGGAGTGCGTGGCGAAGACCACATCGTCGAAGAGTTCAGGCTCTCCGCCGACAGTGCGGACGAAGACCGACCCCGCCTCGCGCCGGACGCTGGCGACGGGCGTCCCGGTGCGGATGTCGACGCCCTGCGCAGTCATCGCCGCCTGCAGACGCCGGACATACTCCACCGATCCGCCCTGCACGGTGTACCACTGGTGCTGGCCGTCGTAGTCCATCAGCGCATGGTTGCGGAAGAAACGGACCAGCGCCTGCGCCGGAAAGTTCAGGATGCCCGAAGTCGGCGTCGACCAGATCGCGCCCGAGAACGGGGTGATGTAGTGGTCGCGGAAATAGCTGCCGGTGCCCAGGCGGCCGAGAAGCTCGCCGATGGTCATGGCAGCATCACTCGCCACCGCCTCGGCGTTGCGGTTGAAGTGCAGGATGTCGGTCAGCATCCGCAGGAAGCGCGGGTTGAAGGCATTGCGGCGCTGGGCAAAGATCGTGTCCATCGAGGCAAGCCCGTATTCGATGGCCCCGCCACGGATCGAGGCGCCAAAGGACATTGTGCTTTCCGTTGTCGGCACGCCCAGCTTTTCGAACAGCCGCACCAGGTTCGGGTAGTTGACCCGGTTGAAGACGATGAACCCGGTATCCACCGGCTGGTCCTTCCGCTTGCCCGCGATCACCGTCCGGGCATGACCGCCCAGCCGCGGCTCGGCTTCGAACAGGACGACAGGGTTCCGGTCGGCCAGAAGGTGGGCAGCGGCCATGCCGGAAATGCCCCCCCCGATGACGGCGATGCGACGGGGGGTGGGGCCGAACTTTTCGAAGGGCATTTGGGTAGGACTTCCCTGGGTTGGTTTCACACGGTTACGCAGCGGGCGCCCGATCGGATCACCCTGTGCTGTGCATACGGAAAGGCACCGCAGAAAGTTTCGTGTCAGGTTCCCTATACGCACTCAAGCCGGGAAATCTGTCAAACAAAGTTGACATGAATTCTTGACTTGTTGCTGGCCCGCGCCAGATCGCTGAAAAATGATCCGACTTCGGGTTGCGGGCGTAGAAGCCATATGATGCTTGACGCCAGCAGAGCCGTTATGACGGAGCAGGGCTTGTCGCCTGTGCCGCTGGGCATGGGTGAAAAGACCGGTTCGCGCCAGAAAAGGGTTGGGTCGTTGGCGACGACAGAGATGGAGACAGACTGGGCGGCCCTTCTGGTGAAGGTGCGCGACCATCAGGACCGGGCGGCTTTTGCGGCGCTCTTCCGGCACTTTGCCCCGCGGGTGAAGGCCTTCCTGATGAAGTCGGGCGCCGGGGCCGCGCTGGCCGAGGAATGCGCGCAGGACGTCATGGCGACGCTCTGGCAGAAGGCGCATCTCTTCGACCCCGCGCGGGCCAGCGTGGCGACCTGGGTTTATACCATCGCCCGCAACCGGAGGATCGACGCGCTGAGGAAGGCGCGCCGGGCCGAGCCGGAAGAGTTGGATTGGGGTCCCGAGCCCGAGCCTGATCAGGCCGAGGTGATGGAAGCCCAGCAAGAGACGGAACGGTTGGGGCGCGCCCTTGCGGCACTGCCTGCACCACAGAGGACACTGATCGAACGCGCCTTCTACGGCGACCTCTCGCACAGCGAGATCGCCGCCGAGACGGGGCTTCCCCTGGGGACGATCAAATCACGGATACGGCTGGCGCTGGACAAGCTGCGCCATCACATGGGTTAAGGACTTGGTACGGACATGACGACGATACGCCACCACCTTTCGGATCAGCTTCTGATGGCCTATGCGGCCGGTCAGCTGCCCGAGGCGTTCAACCTGGTCGTGGCGACGCATGTGTCGCTCTGCGACGAGTGCCGGGCGCGGGCCGCGTCCTACGACGCCGTGGGCGGCACGCTTCTGGAAGAGGCCGAGGAAATCGCGCTGGGCGAGGATGCCCTGGCCAAGGCGCTGGCCCGGATCGAAGGCCTGTCGCAGGCGACGCGGTCCGAGCCCTTGAAACCGGCGGGCATCTTCCCGGCTCCGCTGGCCGACTACATCGGGGGCGATCTGTCCTCGGTCCGCTGGCGCAAGGTTGGCGGTGGGGTCAAGCAGGCGATCCTGCCGACGGCCAAGGATGCCTCGGTTCGGCTGCTTTACATCCCGGCGGGGACGGCGGTGCCGGACCACGGCCACCGCGGGATGGAGCTGACGCTGGTCCTGCAGGGCGCCTTTGCCGACGAGAACGACCGTTTCAACCGTGGTGACATCGAGATCGCGGATGAAGAGATGGAGCATACTCCCGTCGCTTTGGCCGGTGAGGACTGCATCTGCCTGGCGGCCACGGACGCCCCGCTGCGGTTCCGCGGGCTGATCCCGCGCCTGGCGCAGCCGCTTTTGCGGATCTGACCGGGTGCCGGTCTGAAGCCCGGCCTACAGGCCGTGTAACCGGACGGCGATCACCGGCCAGTCGCCCTGCAGACGGGCCGGTCCCTCGGTCAGGATCAGGTCGTCGCGGTTCACGCCGCGCCCGTTCACCAGACAAGGGCCAAGCGCGTAAAGCGCCAGCGTCCCGCCCGCCGGCAGGCTGTCGTTCTGCGCCACGAAGACCTGCGGCTTCGGCAGGCTCCGCGCCGTCATCACGTTGAAATCATCGGACTGCTGGTCATTGGTTTCCGTGGCGGTCACCTCGACATCGCCGGGGAAGGCCACCGGGACGAGAGGCTCGCACCGAAGGTCGATCCCGCCCCCGGTCAGCCGGAACCCGGGGCCGGACAGCACTGTCAGGTTCCGCTCGATCCCCGGAAACAGCGAGAACGGCCCGTCCTCGACCACCGCCGCGCGGGACAGACGCACCAGCAGCTGCCCGTCCCGCTCCAGCCGCCACAACTCGGTCGTCGTCCCGCGCCCGTTCTTCCAGGGCTGTCGGGTGTAGTCGGCAGGGGTGAGGTGGATCACTCGGCCGCCCCGATCACGCGGACGGGATCGTCGGGGGCCAGTTCCTCGAAGTCGAAGTTGTCCAGCCTGCGGGCGCGGCGGGTGGCCTTGTCGGAAGAAATCTTGATGTCCTCGATGTCCTTCGCCGCCTGGCCGAAGTGGCGGTCCAGGCTTTCGACCCGGGTGCCCAGCCGTTCGACGTCGGCGTAGAGGAGCGCCAGTTCCTTGCGGATCGCCCCCGCCTGTTCCCGCATCCTTGCGTCCTTCAAGACCGCCCGCATCGTGTTCAGCGTCGCCATGCAGGTGGTGGGCGAGACGATCCAGACCTTGGCTGCAAAGCCCTCGCGCACCAGGTCGGGGAAGTTGGCGTGCAGTTCGGCGTAGACCGCTTCTGAGGGCAGGAACATCAGCGCGCCGTCCGCCGTCTCGCCTTCCAGGATGTATTTCTCGCTGATCGCCCGGATATGGGCACGGACGGCGGCGCGCATCAGCTGGGCGGCTTCCTGCTGCAGGCGGGGCGAGTCGGCACGACGCAACGCCTCATAGGCCTCCAGCGGGAACTTGGCATCGATGACGATGGGGCCGGGCGGGTTCGGCAGGTGGATCAGGCAGTCCGCCCGGCGGCCGTTCGTCAGGGTCGCCTGCATGGTGTAGGCGTCCTTCGGCAGAGCCTTCTGCACGATGTCATTGAGCTGGATTTCCCCGAACGCGCCGCGGGTCTGCTTGTTCGACAGGATGTCCTGCAACGACAACACGTTCCCCGACAGCTTCTCGATATTGGCCTGCGCCTTGTCGATGGTCTCCAGCCGCTGCAGCAACTCACCCAGGCTTCGTGCTGTCCGGGTCGAGGTGCCGTGCAAAGCCTCGGTCATCTGCCGTTGCACTTCGGCGAGCCGGGTTTCCATCACCTGCAGCATGGCAGTCTGGCTGACGGCCTGAGCCTCAGAGACATGATGTAGCCCCCCTGCCAGTTGCTGCTGCCCATCACCGATCTGCTGCATCCGGCTGGACAGCCAGGCCACTTCCCGCGCCAGCGGCTCGGCGGCTTGGGCCGACCGCGCCGCCGTGCGCAGGATCAGGATAAGGAAGCCGAGGAGCACCGCGACGAGGCCGCCGAGGATCAGCACCTCAGGGTCGTTCCAGGCATAGGTCTGGCCGAAGAGGGAAATCATCGTCGGCCGAACAGGCGTTCGATGTCATGGAGCGACAGTTCAACATAGGTGGGCCGCCCGTGGTTGCACTGACCGGAAAGGGGCGTCGCCTCCATCTCGCGCAGAAGCGCGTTCATCTCCTCGGGCCGCATCTGGCGGCCAGAGCGGACGGAGCCGTGGCAGGCCATGCGCGAGAGGATCGCATCGATCTTTGCACGGACCAGCTGGCTGTCGCCGCTGTCGGCGAGCTCATCAAGGATATCGCGGACCAGCGCCGCGCCGTTGACCGGGCCAAGGACGGCGGGGGTTTCGCGGATGGCGACTGCATTACCGCCGAAAGGCTCGATCACCAGCCCGACCTCGGCCAGCGCGGGGGCGGCGTCCAGAATGCGGGCGGCATCGATTGGTGAGAGGTCGACGATTTCCGGAATCAGCAGCGCCTGGGCGCGGATGCCGGTCTCGGCCATCTGGCGCTTCAGGCGTTCATAGACCAGCCGTTCATGCGCGGCGTGCTGGTCGACGATGACTATGCCGCGCGCGGTTTGGGCGACGATGTAGTTCTCATGCAGCTGTGCGCGGGCGGCGCCCAGGGGGTGCTCGTCGTGCGGCTCCGCCTTCTCCTCGCCAGGCGGCGCGAAGGCGGGGGCCTGGGGGGCTTCGGCAAAGCCGGGGGACTGGAAGGCGAAGGCGCGGGCAATGGTCGGCTGGCTAGGCCGGTCCATCTGGTAGATGCGCGGCTCGGGCCGGAAGGCGCCAAGCGTGGCCGCGCCAACGGTCGAAGACGCACGATGGCCCGCCCCGGTCAGCGCCGATTTCAGCGCGGTGATGATGAGAGACCGCGCCGCATCGGGTTCGCGGAACCGCACCTCTGCCTTCGCCGGATGCACATTCACGTCGACGCGCTGGGGGTCGGCGATCAGATTCAGCACTGCCGCCGGGTGGCGGTCGCGGGACAACACGTCGAAATAGGCCGCCCGCAGCGCGCCGTAGAGCATCCGGTCCAAGACCGGGCGGCCATTGACGAACAGGTACTGCTGCGCCGAGGACCCCCGCGAATAGGTCGGCAGCGCGGCATAGCCTTGCAGCCGCAGCCCCTCACGCTCGGCGTCGATCCGCAGCGCGTTGTCAGTGAAATCCCGCCCGATGACCGACGCCAGCCGCGACTGCAGCGCGTCGAACAGGTCGCCATTCGCCGGATCGGCGCGGAACAGCACCCGCGCCTCGCCCCCCGTCACGTCGCGCAGGGTAAAGCCCACCTGCGGCTCGGCCATCGCCAGGCGGCGGATCACCTCGGTCACGGCCTGCATCTCGGCCCGGTCGGACCGCAGGAATTTCAGCCGCGCCGGGGTGGCGAAGAACAGGTCGCGCAGCTCCACCACCGTGCCCCTCGTCAGCGCCGCCGGACGCACCGGGGACATCCGGCTCCCCTCGCAACTGATCTGTGCAGCGTCGCCATCCGCGCGGGAGGTAATCGTCAGTCGACCCACAGCCCCCAGGGACGGCAAAGCCTCACCTCGGAAGCCGAAGCTGCGGATGTCCAGCAGATCCGACCCGTCGATCTTCGACGTCGCATGGCGGGACAGGGCCAGGGGCAGGTCCTCGGCCGTCATGCCACAGCCGTCGTCTGTCACCCGGATCAGCGTCTTGCCGCCATCGGCGATGTCCACCTGAACCCGCCCCGCCCCGGCGTCGAGCGCATTCTCCACCAGTTCCTTCACGGCGCTGGCGGGACGCTCCACCACCTCGCCCGCCGCAATGCGGTTGATCGCGGCCTCATCCAGTTGCCGGATCACCGGACGGCCCTGGGCGCCCGTTATCTTGGGGGTGTGAAGTGTCATGCCCCCATCTGTAGCAGGCCCCCCCGAGTCGGGGAAGAACGAAACAGGACTTTGCTCGCCTGGGGTTGCGCTTTTCGCTGCATGCGCCATATCGGCCCAAAACGAGGGACAGACATGCAGGACATCCTGGCGCTTGCCAGCGCCAATCTTCTGACGCCGATGATCCTGTGCTTTGCGCTGGGTCTTTTCGCCGCCCTCGCCCGCAGCGAGCTGACGATCCCCGAGGCGGTGGCCAAGGGCATGTCGATCTACCTTCTCTTCGCCATCGGCTTCAAGGGCGGGGTCGCGGTGGCCGATCACGGTCTGGACGGCACCCTGATCGCCGCGCTGGTCGCGGGGGTGGTGCTGTCCTTCCTGATCCCATTCGTGGCCTTTGCCATGCTGAAGGTGATGACCCGCTTGTCCGCAACCGACGCCGCCGCCGTCGCCGCGCATTACGGGTCGATTTCCATCGTGACCTTCGTCACCGGGTCCTCCGTCGTGCAGGGGGCCGGGCTGGTGGCCGAGGGCTACATGGTCGCCGTCGCCGCCGCGATGGAGGCACCGGCGATCATCTCGGCCTTGTATCTCGCGTCGCGGTCAGGGGGCCGGGCCGAGAAGATGGACGCCGACCTCTGGCGCGAGATCCTGCTGAACGGGTCCATCGTCCTGCTGGTCGGGTCCTTCCTGATCGGCCTCGTCACCGGGGACGGCGGGATGCAGCGGATCGAGGCCTTCATCGTCGCGCCCTTCCAGGGGGTGCTGTGCCTGTTCCTCCTCGACATGGGTCTGGTGGCGGGCCGGGGGATGCGGAACGCGAAGGGTGTGCTGACGATGGGGGCGCTGGCCTTCGGCCTTGTCATGCCCGTGGTGGGGGCGATGTTCGGGTTGGGCGCCGGTTTGGCGCTGGGGCTGTCGACGGGGGGCGTCGCGCTGATGATGGTGCTGGCGGGGTCCGCCAGTTACATCGCCGTCCCTGCCGCGATGCGGGTGGCTTTGCCGGATGCCAATCCGTCGATCTACCTGACGCTGTCCCTGGGGGTGACCTTCCCGTTCAATCTGGTGATCGGTATTCCGGCCTGGGTGGCCGTGGCGCAGGCTGTGGGGGGATAAGATGCAGACGCACAAGGCAAAGCGGGTGGAAATCATCATCGAGGCGCCGATGGAAAGCCGCCTCACCGCCGCTTTGGAGAAGGCCGGCGTGACGGGGTTCACCGTGCTGCCGGTCCTGGGCGGCTCGGGCCGGTCGGGCCGCTGGACGCGCGAGGGGCAGGTGGGCCGGTCCGGCATGGTCTCGGTCGTCTGCCTGATCCGGCCGGAAAGGCTGGATACCCTCCTTGAGGCCGCCTATTCGGTGGTCGAGCGGCATATCGGGGTGATCGGGGTCACCGATGCCGAGGTGCTGCGGGCCGAGCGGTTCTGAGGGGCTGTCCACGGTGGGCGGGCTTGCGATGACGCGCGGAATCAATGGGTTGGGCGTTGGCGTTAGGGGTTCGTTAAGAGGCCTGGTAGCAGGCCAAGGTGAAGCTGATGATGATACCGGAGGCGCTACTCAACGACGCGCTTTACTTTCGCCGAGTCGAGAATGAACCGGACCTTCCCCTCCGCTTGAGCGCGGAAGAACTCGGCAAGCTTTACGTGGCCTTCTATCCGGTCGAGGAGAAGGAAGACGACCCGAACCAGGAAGTCACCTGGGTCTGGGACCTGATGTTCCTCCTGTGTCACAAAGCGCCAACCGTCGCACTGGAGTGCATCGTATGCGCGGCGCGACAGCCACTCAGTCAGTTTCAGGCGTCCTGCATAGCGGCAGGGTCTCTTGAAGACATCATTGCCGATCATGGGCCTGATGTGATCGAGAGGATCGAAGAACTTGCGAGCGAAAGTGCGCGATTTCGCTACCTGCTATCTGGTGTCTGGCCGCGCGGGCAAGACACAGCGGGCGACATGTGGCAGCGAGTGCTGCGTGCCCGGGCGCCGGGCCCAGACATGGATCAGGGCGCGGATGTTCCGGTCGCTGACCTGTAACGCTCGTCGCTGACTTCGTCACTCCTCGCCGGACCCAACCGACGAGGAGCCGAAGGCGAACGAGGAGGGGTCAGCCGTGCTTCACCATCACATGCCGGACCACCGTGTAGTCCTCCAGCGCGTAAGCCGACATGTCCTTGCCGTAGCCGGATTGCTTCAGGCCCCCATGCGGCATTTCGTTGGTCAGCATGAAGTGGGTGTTGATCCAGGTGCAGCCGTAGCGGAGCCGCGCCGCCGTCGCCATCGCGCGGCCGACGTCGCGGGTCCAGACTGAACTCGCCAGCCCGTAGTCGCTGTCGTTGGCCCAGGTCACCGCATCCTCGACGTCCGAGAACGGGGTGACCGAGACCACCGGCCCAAAGACCTCGCGCCGGACGATCTCGTCGTCCTGCTTGGCCCCGGCGACGACGGTGGGCTTGTAGTAGAAGCCCTGCTCCATCGCCTCGCCGCCCGTGGTGATCTGGACGTGGTTCAGCTCCCGCGCGCGGTTGACGAAGCTTGCCACCCGGTCGCGCTGGCGCTGCGAAATCAGCGGGCCGATTTCATTGGTCGCGTCGTCCTCTGCCCCCAGAACGATGGACGACGCCGCCGAGGTGAGGTCCGCGACAAGGTTGTCGTAGATCTTCTTCCCGGCATAGACCCGGCAGGCGGCGGTGCAGTCCTGTCCGGCGTTGTAGAAGGAAAAGGCGCGCAGGCCTTCGACCACCGCGTCCACATCGGCATCGTCGAAGACCACCACGGGCGCCTTGCCGCCCAGTTCCAGATGCGTGCGCTTCACCGTCTTGGCGGCGGCGTCGAGCATCTTCTTCCCCGTCGCCACGTCGCCGGTCAGAGAGATCATGTCCACCTGCGGATGGTTGATGAGGTAGCTGCCCACCGTCTGCCCGCGCCCGGCTATGACGTTCACCACGCCTTCGGGCAGCACATCGGCCAGGATCTGCGCCAGCTTCAGCGCGGTCAGGGGCGTCTGCTCGGACGGTTTGAACACCACCGTGTTGCCGCCGCCAATGGCGGGGCCAAGCTTCCAGGCCATCATCATCAGCGGGTAGTTCCAGGGCGCAATCGACGCCACGACCCCCACCGGATCACGCCGGATCATCGAGGTATGGCCCGAGAGATACTCCCCCGCCACCGTCCCCGTCATGCAACGCACCGCCCCCGCGAAGTAGCGGAAGCAGTCCACGATGGCCGGAATCTCGTCATTCCGCGCGGCGTTGATCGGCTTGCCGCAGTTCAAGGCCTCCAGCTGGGCGAAGGCATCCGCCTCCGCCTCGATCCGGTCGGCAATCGTCAGCAGCGCCGCCGAGCGTTCCGCAGGGGTCGTCCGCGACCAACCTTCGAACGCCTTCCGCGCCGCGGCCACCGACCGGTCGACCTGCGCGGTCGAGGCTTCGGGCAGTTCCAGGATCAGCCCGCCGGTGCGGGGATTGAGGATATGTTCGGCCGTCTCCTGCCCGGCCTCGAAGGCGGACCCGATCAGGAATTTGGTCTGGATCGTCATGGGAATTCCTCCGTTATTTGCCCATGCCGGCGGTCTCGGACCCGCCGCGGGTGAGGTAGTAGGCGATGAGGATCGGCACGAAGGTGGCGGCAAAGACCACGATGGCGACGACGTTGGTGACGGGGCGCTGGCGCGGGCGGACAAGCTCGTTCAGCATCCAGATCGGCAGGGTGGATTGCTGGCCCGCAGTGAAGGTGGTGACGATGACCTCGTCGAAAGACAGCGCGAAGGCGAGCATCCCGCCGGCCAGAAGCGCGGAGCCGAGGTTCGGCAAGAGGACATAGCGGAAGGTCTGGAAGCTGTTCGCGCCAAGGTCGGCGCTGGCCTCCAGGATGCCGCCCGACAGCCGCCGCATTCGGGCGATGGCGTTGTTGTAGACGATGACGATGCAGAAGGTCGCGTGGCCAAGGACGATGGTCCAGGTCGAAAAGGGTATGTCCATGATCCCGAAGGCCGACCGCAAGGACATGCCGGTGATGACCCCGGGCAGGGCGATGGGTAGGAGGATGAGGAGCGAGACCTGATCGCGCCCGAAGAAGCTGGCCCGTGCCATGGCGGCGGCGGCCAGCGTGCCAAGGATCATGGCAAGGACCGTGGCGATGGCCGCGACCTGCAGCGAGAGGTAAAGGGGCGGCCAGATGTCCTCGCGGTTCCAGGCGACGGCGAACCATTCGGTGGTCAGGCCGGGCGGCGGGAAGGCGTAGCTGCGCTCCTCGGTCGTGAAGGCGTAGAGGAAGATCAACAGGATCGGCAGGTGGAGGAAGAGGAGGCCTCCGATGGCCGCGGCCTTCAGGCCCCATGAGGCGTCAGAGCGCATCGAAGGCCCCCGCGCGTTTGGCGAGCGTCAGGTAGATCACCATGATCAGGATCGGCACCACGGCAAAGGCGGCGGCCAAAGGCGTGTTCCCGGCGGTGCCCTGCAGCTGGTAGACGGTCAGGCCGATGAAGCGCGACGAATCCCCGATGATCTGCGGAATGATGTAGTCGCCCAAGGTCAGCGAGAAGGTGAAGATCGAGCCCGCGATGACTCCGGGAAGGGCCAGCGGCAGGATCACGGTGCGGAAGGTTTGGGCCTGCGTGGCACCCAGGTCGGCGGAGGCTTCGAGCATGGAGTTCGGCACCCGCTCCAGCGCCGCCTGCATCGGCAGGATCATGTACGGGAGCCAGATATAGACGAAGACGACGAAGGTTCCGAAGGGCGAGGTGGAAAGGGACGAGCCCTCAAGGCCCGGAATGGACAGGATGCCATCGATGATGAAGCTGGTCCCGGTGCCTTCCGCCGCCCAGCCGATGATGCCCTCCTTGGCCAGGATCAGCTTCCAGGCATAGACCTTGACCAGGTAGGACGACCACAGCGGCAGCATGACGCCCAGGTAGAAGGCCGCCTTCCACGTCCCCTTGGCATAGCGCGCGGCGTAGTAGGCGATGGGGAAGGCCAGCACCGCGCAGGCGAGCGTCACCGCCGTTGCCATGACCACGGTCCGCAGGATGATGTCCAGGTTCTGCGCCCGGAAGAGCTCGGCATAGGTCTTGAGCGTGAACTCCTCCTTCACCACGCCCGAGAACTCGTCGATCGAGTAGAAGGATTGGAGGAGCAGGGCGGCGAGCGAGCCGAGATAGACCACCGCAAGCCACAGCAGCGGCGGGGTGATGAGGAGGACCAGAAGGAGCCGCGGCTGCCGCCAGAAGACGCCAGTCAGCCGGTCCGCCGCACCTTTGGCGGGCAGGATCGCGGGGGCGGTCATGCCGTCCCCATCAGATGCAGAGCGGACGGTTCAAAGGCGATGGCGGTCGTCGCACCTTCCGCCGGGACCGGCTGGCCAGCGGGAACGAGGGCCGCGATTTCCGTGCCGCCCGCGTCGATCACTACTCGGGTGCCGGACCCCAGATAGCGCAGCGCGGTCACGGTGCCCTGGACCGGGCCGGTCGCGGCAAGGCGCGTCGCCTCAGGGCGCAGCGATGCCCATTGCGCCGGACCACCCAAGGCGCGGGTCAGGTCTGGGGGCAGCACGTTTGACGAGCCAACGAAATCGGCGACGAAGCGGGTGGCCGGGCGGTCGTAGATGTCCTGCGGGGTGCCGATCTGGGCGATCCGGCCTTCGTTGAACACCGCCAGGCTGTCGGCCATCGACAGGGCCTCGTGCTGGTCATGAGTCACGAAGACGAAGGTCAGGCCCAGCCGCTTCTGCAGCGCCTTCAACTCATCCTGCATCGCCTCGCGCAGCTTCAGGTCCAGCGCACCGAGGGGTTCGTCCAGCAGCAGCACGCGGGGTTCGTTCACCAGCGCGCGGGCCAAAGCCACTCGTTGCCGCTGCCCGCCCGACAGTTGCGCAGGCTTGCGGTCGCCGTAGCCGTTAAGCTTGACCAGCGCCAGCATCTCCTCGGCCTTGGCATAGCGCGCCGATCGGCCCACGCCCTTGACCATCAGCCCATAGGCCACGTTGTCGCGCACGTTCAGGTGGGGAAACAGCGCATAGTCCTGGAACACCGTGTTCACGTTCCGCAGGTGCGGCGGGGTCGCCGAGACATCCTCGCCGAAGATGCGGATCGCGCCGCCGGTGGGCTTTTCAAAGCCGGAGATCAGCCGCAGGCAGGTGGTCTTGCCCGACCCTGACGGCCCGAGCATGGCGAAGAACGACCCCTCGGCGATGGTCAGGTCCACGCCATCAACGGCCTTGACGGTGCCGAAGTGGCGCGAGACGTTCTGGAATTCGACGGCTGCGGTCATGGGTCGATCGTAGGGTGCGCTACAGCGCACCGTCCCTTGCGATGATGGGGAGAAGTAGGGTGGGCGACCTCGCCCACCCCAGGATCAGGCGATCAGCGGCCGCCGATCACGCCGATGTAGTCCGAGACCCAGCGGTAATAGGGCACGCAGGCGCCTTCACCCTGAGAGCAGTTCGACACCGGAGTGGTCCAGAACCGGATCTTCTCGAAATCGTCCATCCCGTTCGCGGTGCAGGTCTCGGCCGTCGACATGCCGCGACCATCGGTGCAAGCCGCCGGAACCGCCGGGTTCGCGCCGAACCAGACCGCAAGGTCGGCCTGCAGGTTCGACGACAGCGTGTGCTCCATCCACAGGTAGCTGCAGTTCGGGTTCGCCGCATCGACATGCATCATCGTCGTGTCAGCCCAGCCCGTCGCGCCTTCCTGCGGGATCACGCTCGCGATGGGCTGGCTGTCCGACTGCAATAGGTTGCGCTGGAACGGCCAGGAGCCCGAGGCGACCACGCCTTCGTTCTTGAAGTCGTCGATCTGGATGAAGGCGTCGTGCCAGTAGCGGCTGACCAGATTGCGCTGCACGCGCAGAAGGTCGAGCGCGGCCTTGTACTGGTCCTCGTTCAGCTCGTAGGGCGAGGTGATGCCCAGTTCCGGCTTGTGGAACATCAGGTACTGCGCGGCGTCGGCGATGTGGATCGGCCCGTCATAGGCCTGCACGCGGCCCTTGTTCGACTGGCCGTCGGGCAGCGTCATCTCTTCGAACACCACGTTCCAGCTGGTCGGCGGCTCCTTGAAGACTTCGGTGTTGTACATCAGCACGTTCGGCCCCCACATGTAGGGCACGCCGTAGTGGACGCCGTCGACCGTGTGCCAGGGCGCCGACTTCAGGCGGTCATCGACCGTGGACCAGGACGGGATCAGGTCGATGTTGATCGGCTGCACGCGGTCACCGGCCACCAGGCGCAGGGACGCGTCGCCCGAGGCGGTGACGAGGTCGAACCCGCCTTCGTTCATCAGCGCGACCATCTCGTCACTGGTGTTCGCGGTCTTGACGTTGACCTTGCAGCCGCTTGCGGCCTCGAACTTGGTGACCCAGTCGAATTCCTTCATCGTCTCGCCGCGCTCGATATAGCCCGGCCAGGCGACGATGTTCACCTGTCCTTCCGGCGCACCGATCTCGGTGACCTGGGCCAGGACGGGGGAGAGTCCGGTCAAAAGCGCAAGTGTGGTCGTTCCCAGCAGTCGAAGGTGTTTCATGGCAGGCTCCCGTTGGTTGTCTCTTGCATGCGCAGAGAGTCCGTTCTCGCGGACTTGAAAAAAGCGTAGGATGCCATGAAACTTTCACAATAACAAAAAACTGAAGCCAGATATCGGGATTACCGATGCATGACGACGCGCTGTGATTGTTTCGGTTGCTATTGCTTGTATGGTTTCGGACTCTGCTTAGGTAAACAGGACATTGGGCTGTGGGTGGATGGTGGACATGCTGATGATAGCGCCTGCGCCGGTAATCGAAGCCGGCGACAAGCTGCGGCTTGACGTGAAGTTCGTCGAGGGCATGCGTGTCCAACAGGCGCATTGGCCAAACCGGATCACCGTTGCCTTGCGGCGCGGTGTCCCGTCGATCCCCTTCGGCCGCGACTATGACCGCGCCGACCTGCCGTTCGACCTCTTGCTCCTCGACCCGCACGAAGAACTGACCGCCGGGCATCTGGACGGGCACGGCCTGATCTATGCCGGCGGGGACGACTTTCATTGCCTGGGCCTGACCGACCATCTGAAGCCCGGGCAGAAGATCGTCTATGTGATTGAATACACGCAGGAAACCAGGTTGCAGATCCTGGCCCTTGATCGCCATCGGGGCTTCTTGCGGCGGCTGAAGGGTGGGATGTGGCTGCGGCAACAGGAAAAGCGGCGGTTAAAGGCGTTCCGGGCCTCGGATGCGCTGCAGGCAAATGGTTACCCGGCTTACGACGCCTATGCCGGGATGACCAGGGACTGCCTTCTGTACCTCGACGGCCGGATGACGCCTGCCCTCTTCGCGACCGAGGCGGAAATGGCCGCGCGTGAGGCGCGCCGTGCGGCAGGCGGGCCGCTGCGGCTGATCTTCTCGGGCCGGCTCGAGCCGATGAAGGGCGCGCAGGACCTGATTCCGGTGGCGCAGCGACTGTCCGAGAAGGGGGTCGACTTCACGCTCGATATCTTCGGCACCGGCGCGCTTGAGGGCGAGATCATGGCCGGCATGCAACAGTTGAAGGAACCGGCCCGGGTCCGGCTGCATCGGGCCGTCGACTTCGAGACGGAACTGGTGCCTTTCACCCGGACGCAGGCTGATCTCTTCATCGGCTGTCATCGCCAGTCCGACCCGTCCTGCACCTACATCGAGGCGATGGGCTGCGGAGTTGCGGTCGCCAGCTATGACAACCGGATGTGGAGCCGGCTGAACGCCGAGGCCAAAGCCGGCTGGGGCGTGCCGCTTGGTGAACCGCTTGCGCTGGCCGACCGGGTCGCGGAACTGTCGCGGCAGCCCGCGGCGATCGACACCGCCAGCCGCAATGCCTGGGCGTTCTCGCGGGCGCATGGCTTCCTGCCGGAATTCAAGCGCCGGATGGAACACCTTGCCCAGATCGCCGGGGTCAAGCTTCTGGACGTCGCGGCCTGACCGGGGTCAGGGACGCGATCAGCCGGGGCGGGTGACGGCCGTGCTTTGCGCCGAGCGGATGAAGTTCGACGCCGGTCCGGTCAGCGGCGCGCCCTTGCGCCAGGCCAGTCCCACCTGCACCGACGGCAGGTCGCCCGAGACATCGCGGATCTCGATCCGGTCGCCTTCCAGGGACCAGGGCCGGTAGACGAGGCTCGGCAGGATCGCCAGCCCCGCGCCGGTGGCGACCAGCGACCGCACGGCCTCGACACTCCGGGTGCGGAAGGCGATCTGCGGCTTCACTGGCAGGGCGGCGGTCAGGCGGCGGGTCGATTCCTCGATCTCGTCCACCATCAGCTGGATCATCGGCGTGCCCGCAAGCTCTTCCAGCGCAATGCTTTCCTGCTGCGCCAGCGGGTGGCCCAGCGGCAGCCAGAGGCGATAGGGCGACACCAGCAGCGTCTCGACATTCAGCGCCATGCGGTCGTGTACGGATGAGGTAAGAAGGACCGCCACGTCCAGTTCCCCCCCGATCAAGAGGTGCTGCAGGTATTCGCCACTGTCCTCGATCACGTTCAGTTCGACCTGCGGGAAGGCCCGGCGATAGCGCTGCAGGATGTCGGACAGCACATAGCCCGCGACCAAGCTGGTCACCCCCAGCGACAGGCGGCCGCGGGCGGTCTCCGCTTCGATCTGGAAGGTCGTGCGGGCGGTCGCCACATCCGCCAGGATCTGCCGGGCATGGCGCAGAAAGGCTGATCCCTTGTGCGTCAGAAGGATGCCGCGCGCCTGCCGGTCAAACAGCACCACGCCAAGGTCGTCTTCCAGCGCGCGAATGGCCTCGGTGACCGAGGACTGGCTGATCGACAAGGCCCGCGCCGCACCGGAAACGGAACCAGCCTCGGCGGCTCCGACAAAGAATTGCAGCTGGCGCAGGGTAAATGCCATCGGAAACCGCGATAGGACCTAGGTTATCATCTGCCAGATAGATGGGCACATGGCAAGGCTTGCGGCGCCTGTGGTGCTGTGTCTTTGTAGCGAAAAACGAAACGGAGGCGGGGATGGTCTGGGTATTGTTGGCGGTTGTGCTGGGTGGCGTCGCCATAGCGCTGCAAGCCCCGGTCAACGCAGCGCTCGCGCGAGAGCTGGGCGGCCCGGTTCCCGCCGCTGCCGTCTCGTTCGGCGTGGGCTTCGTCGTCCTCATGGTCATCGCGCTGGCGCAGGGGCAGGGTGGGGCCTTCCTGAAGCTGCCGCAGGTTCCGGGCTGGATGCTGTTCGGCGGCTGCCTTGGCGCCTGGTATGTGCTGACCGCGGTCTGGGGCGTGTCGCATCTGGGTGTGCTGACGTTGGTCTCGGCGCTGATCCTGGGCCAGATGACCGCCGCGATGGTCATCGACTCGACCGGCGCCCTTGGGGTTGCCACGCGCGAGATCACGCCCACCCGCATCGCCGCCGCCGGTCTGGTGATGGCCGGTCTGATCCTGTCGCGGGCTTAAGCCCCGAATTTTCGTCGAAAACTCGAAGACTCAGCCCGTCCAGCGCCCGGTTTCCAGAGCTGTCCAGCCGGGCCGCAGTGCAGGCGGCGGCGGACCGTCCTGCCAGAAGCAGAGCCGCAGATGGTCGACCGCGCCCGTGGCATCGACGACCAGCGTCCAGTCCATGTGGAACCCGTCCAGCAGCAGCCCTTCGGCGTAGAACACCACCTCTTCCGCCTCCAGCGCTTCGGAGGGGCTGTCGCCCCAACCCTCGCCACCCCAGAACACCAGCCCCTCGATGTCGCGCCACTTCCGCGTGATCCGCACCAGCGGGGCGAGAAAGGTTTCCATAGCGGTGGCGTCGGTCACGTCCGGCCCCTTTCGGCGAAGGCCTCGGCCCGCAACGCGGCGCAGATCTCGGGTTCGGATCTGGACACCAGGGCCTGATAGGCCGCCAGCCGTTCAGGCGTGAAATGCCCGGCCTCGGCCAGCAGGTTCACCGTACCGCAGACCGTGTCGTCAGCCACGACCGGCAGGTTGACGCAGGACCCCAGGCCCAGTGACACGATCAGCGCATGGTCGAAGAAATGCCGTTCGAACTCTGCCGGACTGTTCGCCACGAAAGGCTTTCGGGCAGAAACGCAGGCGGCATACCAGGCGTCCCTGTCCAGCGGTTTCGTCCCCTGCAGCGGATACTCGATCAGATGCGAGGTGTAGACCCGGCGATGCAGCGCTGCGCGGTCATCCAGCGCCGTGACCGTGAACAGCCGGGTGCCAAGGGCGGCGCAGGCGCGATGAAGCTCGGTCAGGACAGTCAAGGGCCGCTCCCGGTTTGCGCCGGATCAAGGCGCGCCGCCGTCATGCCGGCCATTGTCGGGTTGCACAGGACAGTGTCAATGCGGGGGACAGGCATGCAATACCAGATCAGTGCGCGCAGGCTGGATGCGACTGGCAGCCAGGCGACAACCCACGGCGCCGAAGTCCGCCTCGCCACCGACATGGAGGGCCGCAAGGACGCGATGAACCCGGTGGAGCTGCTGTTGTCCGCCCTGGCCGCCTGCATGATCAAGGGCGCCGAACGGGTGCTGCCGACGCTGAAGTTCCAGCTGGACGGCATGAAAGTCGTGCTTGAGGCCGACCGCCAGGACAGCCCGCCCAAGCTGACCGCGATCCGGTACGAAATCGTGGTCGCCACGCCGGAAACCGATGCCCGGCTGGACCTTCTGCATCGCAACATCCTGAAATACGGGACAATTTCCAACACGCTGGCGGCGGCGGTGCCGCTTACGGGGACGATCCGCCGCGCCTAGCGCCGGGTCATCGCGATGCGGATCAGCGCGCGTTCCATCAGCGCCATGCCGGGCGCCTTGCTGGCCGACCGCAGCGTCAGGTCAGTCTCCAACAGGATCGCCACCGCCTGCTCCAGCGCGCGAACCCCCCATTGTCCGGCCTGACGCCCCATCGCGTCTTTCTGCTTGAAGTTGACGCGGGCCTTCTGGATGCCGACCCCCGGCCCCTGCGGATCGGTTGCCGCCGCGTGCAGGATGCGGAAATGCCGCAGCGCGCCGATGCAGATCGTCACCGGCAGCACGCCCTGGCCTTCCAGCCGCCGGAACAGCGGGCCGATGGCATTGGCACGGGCCTCGGCCACGGCGTCGACTAGGTCGTCAACCTCGGCCTCGATGGTGGCGGGGGCCATGGCGGCCACGTCTGCAGGCGTCAGAGGCGTCTCGTCGCGATACTTGTACAGCGCAATCTTCTCCAGCGTCTGCCGGAAATCGCCGGGATCAAGGGCGCGGGCAAGCGTGTTCAGGTCGTTCATCGCCTCGCGGTCGATGTCGCGCAGACCGGCCTTCTTCAGCGCCTCCTCGATCTCTTCCCGGCTGGGCGGATCGTCGTAAAGTCCGATGCTGACGGCATTCGGGTGCTTATCGAACAGCGTCTTCAGCGCGGATTTCCCGGTCAGCCCGCCGCCCGTCACCACGATCACCGCATCGCCGGGCTTCCATTCCGCCAGCGCCACGCCGATCACTTCGGCCAGCCCGTCGGTCGCATCCTCGACGAAGGCCACCCTTGGGCCGCGGAAGAAGCCCACCGCCTTGATCGCGTCGAGGAGGAGGCTGCCGTCCTTCCTCAGGTCCGCGCCCGACATCCGGGTCAGCCGCATCTCGGCCTCGCCCTCCGGCCCGACCAGCGCAGCGATGGCATCCTGCCGCTTCAGCGCCACCCGCATGGCGTCCGCGCCAAAGATCAACAGCCCCGCACGCCCCGGGTCGGGCCGGGCGCAATAGCGGGCGGCCTCTACCCCCTTCAGGATCATGGCAGTTTGGCGGACGCCGCGATCAGCTGGGCCGTGATCTGGTCGGCCAGGATGCGCATCAGCCGGAGAGCGGCGTCTTCCTCGGCCGCCAGCCCGGCGACGGTAGAGCCGGTGGCCGAATAGGCGGTGAAGTTCTGCACCCGGCCACCCGCCACCCGCGCGCCAGAGACACGGTCGGTCAGGCTGTAGTCGACCACGCCTTTCAGGTTGTAGCGGGTGATCTTGTTGTCGGTGGTGATGCCGACGCCCACGGTTTCGGTGACGATGGTGTAGCCCAGGTCATAGCGCGGGTTTTCGGGCCGCCCCAGCCGTTCCTCCAGCCGTTCGACCAGGTCAAAGCCGTTCTTGCCGGTCGGGTCCTGGACATAGACCGTGCCCATCAGCCGCGACGCCGGGCCATCGGGCGCCAGCGCCGGGGTGAACCCGCAGGCAGCCAGCGCCAGGGGGGCGAGCAGGACGAAACGACGACCGATCCCAACCCCCCGAAGCGGGGACGGCGGGGCAACGGGGTCTTTTCGCTCAGACGACGACATTGATGATGCGGCCCGGGACGACGATGATCTTCTTCACCGGCTGCCCGGCAAGGAACTTGACCACATCCTCTTCCGCCAGCGCCAGCTTTTCAACCTCGGCCGGGGCCATGTCCTTCGGCACGCTGATTTCCGCCCGCCGCTTGCCGTTGATCTGGATCGGCAGCGTCACCCGGTCATCGACCAAGAGGGCGGGGTCGGCCTTGGGCCAGGGCGCCTGCGCGCAAAGACCCTCACCGCCCTGCAGCGACCAGACCTCCTCGGCCAGGTGCGGGGTCATCGGCGACATCAGCTTGGCCAGCGTGCGGATCGCCTCCTTCATCACCGGGGTCGAGGCATTGGCCCGCGCAATGGTGTTGGTAAAGGCGTAAAGCGTCGCGATGGCCTTGTTGAAGGCAAAGTTTTCGATGTCCCGGGACACCTCGGTGATCGCCTTGGCCATGGCCTTCGCCAGATCCGCGTCGCCTTCGCCCTTGTGGTCGGCCGGCATCTGGCCGATCCGCGACGACAGGCTCCAGACCCGGGACAGATGCTTGTACGCGGCTTCCGCGCCCGACGAGGTCCATTCCACGTCGCGGTCGGGGGGCGAGTCGGACATCACGAACCAGCGGGCGGTGTCGGCGCCGAAGGCCTTGATGATGTTCATCGGGTCGACGACGTTCTTCTTCGACTTCGACATCTTGGCCGAAGGAATGATCTCGATCGGCGTGGCGGCCGCTTCCATCAGCATTTCCTTGACCTGGGCGTCGCTGAGCCCGGTCAGGTCGATCTCATGGTGGATCTTCAGGAATGCCACCGCCTCGCCCTGGATGGTCAGGCGCACGACGTCTTCCGGCAGGTGATAGACCGGCCGACCCTGCAGGTCGATGGACCGGTAGATCTCGTGCGTGACCATGCCTTGGGTGAACAGCGCATTGAACGGCTCGATGGCCTTTGCGGGCAGGTGGCCGGTCTTGTGCATCGCCCGGGCGAAGAATCGGCTGTACAGAAGGTGCAGGATCGCATGCTCGATCCCGCCGATGTACTGGTCGACGTTCATCCAGTAATCGGCATCCTCGAGCACGGTCGGCGTCGTCGCGCGCGGGGCGGTAAAGCGGGCGTAGTACCAGGACGAATCGACGAAGGTGTCCATCGTGTCCGTCTCGCGCCGGGCCGCTGCCCCGCATTTCGGGCAGGTGGTAGCGGCCCAGGTCGGATGCCGGTCCAGCGGGTTGCCGGGCTTGTCGAAGCTGACGTCATAGGGCAGCTCGATCGGCAGGTTTTCCTTCTTCTCGGGCACCACGCCGCAACTCGCGCAGTGGATCACCGGGATCGGGCAACCCCAATAGCGCTGGCGGGAAACGCCCCAGTCGCGCAACCGGTACTTCGTCACGCCCTTGCCATAGCCCTTGGCCTCGGCATGCGCGATGGCGCTGGCCACGCCCTCGTCGCCGGTCTGCACCTTATCCCCGGCGAAACCGCGGATGTAGTGCACCTTTTCCGACTTCATCGGCACGTAGGCCTCGGTCAGCACGGCATCGTTGCCGTCCGCCGTGAACACGGGCTTGATCGGCAACCCGTATTTTGTCGCAAAGTCGAAGTCGCGCTGGTCATGCGCCGGGCAGCCGAAGATCGCCCCGGTGCCGTAATCCATCAGGATGAAGTTCGCGATCCAGACCGGCAATTCCCAAGTCGGATCAAGCGGATGCTTCACCCGGATCCCGGTGTCCAACCCGATCTTCTCGGCCGTCTCGATCTCTTCGGCCGAGGTGCCACCCTTGCGGCATTCGGCGACGAAGGCGGCGACCTTCGGGTCGGTCTCAAGCGCCTTGGCCAAGGGATGGTCCGGGCTGATCGCGGCAAAGCTTGCCCCCATCAGCGTGTCGGGCCGGGTCGTGTAGACCTCCAGCGTCTCGAACCCGGCAGGAGCCCCCACCGTCTCGAACGCAAACTGCAGACCCCGCGACTTGCCGATCCAGTTCGCCTGCATCAGGCGCACCTTCTCCGGCCAGTTCGTCAGCCCGTCCAGCGCCGACAACAGCTCATCGGAATAGTCGCTGATCTTGAAGAACCACTGCGTCAGCTCCCTCCGTTCGACCGCCGCACCCGACCGCCAGCCCTTGCCGTCGATCACCTGCTCGTTCGCCAGAACCGTCATGTCGACCGGGTCCCAGTTCACGACCGCAGCCTTCCGGTAAACGAGGCCCGCTTCCATCATGTCCAGGAACATGGCCTGCTGCTGGCCGTAATACTCCGGATCGCAGGTCGCCAACTCGCGCGACCAGTCGATCGACAGGCCCAGCGGCTTCATCTGCGCCTTCATGTCGGCGATGTTGCCGTAGGTCCAGTCCTTCGGATGCCCGCCCCGCTCCATCGCCGCGTTTTCCGCCGGCATGCCGAACGCGTCCCAGCCCATCGGATGGAGGACGCTGTACCCACAGGCCGCCTTGTGCCGCGCCACCACGTCGCCCATCGTGTAGTTGCGCACATGCCCCATGTGGATGCGCCCTGACGGGTAGGGGAACATCTCCAGCACATAATACTTGGGCTTCGCCGGATCGCGCTTTGCCGTGAAGGCCCCCGCCTTGTCCCAGGCCGCCTGCCACTTGGGTTCGATCTGCGAAGGGGTGTAACGCGCCATCAGGGGGCCTCTTGGGGAATTCCGCGCGGAATTACACATGGAGACCGGGAAAGGTCCACCCCTTCCCGGTACAAACCGCCATTCCAGATGCTTAAAGCTTGCTGTCGCGCACCCGCAGCTGGCGTGCCCGGGTCAGGATCGCATCCTCGATCGCCCGCACGGTTTCCGGCGCGACCGACCCGCCGCCCTGGCCCTGCAGCGCCACCTTCAGGCTGCGCGCATCAAGTGCGGGGTCCTGCACATAGATCGTCGCGCGATAGGCCCGCCCGCCGCCCGGAGGCCGCCCGTACCCCGTCACGATGACGCCGGTGAACGGGTCAACCGATTCGATGGGCAGGAAATTCAGCACTTCCAGGCTGGCTTGCCAGATGTACTTGTTGACCTCGACCGTGGTGTTCGGGTTGTCGGAATTCGAGAACAGGTCCCAGATGGTCGAGCCGCGCTCCTCGCGGTCAGGATTCGCCGCCGCGTTTGCCGCGCGCTGTGCATCGGCGCGTTCCTTCCGGGTCATCTGTTCCTCGGTCGGAATCGAGGACCGGTTGCCGAACAGGTTCCCGCTGCCGATACCGCCGCCACAGGCAGAAAGCGTGAAGGCAAGCCCCGTTACCAACGCCGCTTTGCAAAGTTGATGCACGATCATCCGGCCATCCTTCGTACCCTTGCCTGCTGTCTAGCTTAGGGCATGGGGCGTGCCAAGGGCTTTCACGGTAACCCGGCGGGCGCGTGCAAGGCGCGGACGGCAGGCCCGCCGGCGAACCTGTGGCATAGCTGCACCAACTTTCCGGCGATTTCGCCCGCCTCGCTGGCCGTCGTTGCAATCCGGGGCGTTGCGGTGGAAATACACTCCATTCCCCTGCGGATTCCCCTGCGGCGGGCTTACCTTGAAGAAAGAGGGAAACATGAAAAAGATTCTTCTCGCGACCAGCGCGTTCGCTCTGATGGCTGGCGCTGCCTCCGCGGAAATCGCCCTGTCGGGTTCGGCCCGCATGGGTCTGGTCTACTCGGACACCGCTGCTGGCTCGGCTACCCAGTTCAGCTCGCGCGTTCGTATCGTCTTCACCGCTTCGGGTGAAACCGACTCTGGTCTGTCGTTCGGCGCTTCGATGCGCGCTGACCAGTCGGGCCAGGGCAACACCTCGAACGGCGACTCGACCGTGTTCATCTCGGGCGCGTTCGGCAAGCTGACCATGGGTGACGTTGGCGGCGCTGCTGACGCTCTCGTCGGCCAGACCTCGGGCGTTGGCTACGGCCCGAACGACTCGCTGCAGGAAATCGACTTCGTCGGCACCACCAAGACCGCTGCTTACTACGAGTACTCGACCGGTGGCTTCACCTTCGGTCTCGGCGCTGGTCAGCGCGCAGCTGCTGGTGCGACCGCTGCTGAAGAGCTCAGCGTTGCTGTGAAGTACTCGGCTGGCAACTACTCGGCCGCTCTCGGCTGGGAAACCACCGACGGCACCACCGCTGCTCCGGCGGTTTACACTCTGCCCGCCGCTGGCACTGTTTACGCTGAAGACCTGATCTCGGCCTCGGCCTCGGCCACCTTCGGTGCTGCGACCGTCAAAGCCAAAGTCGCTGACAGCGACATCAACGGCAAAGACACCACCTGGTCGCTGTCGGTTGACTACGTGACCGGCGCTACCACGATCACCGGTTTCTACACCGACTTCGGCAACACCAAGGTTGCTGGCAACGACACCCAGCACGTTGGCCTGGGCGTTGCTTACGACCTGGGTGGCGGCGCGACCTTCGCTGCCGGTATCGTTCAGCAGAACAACGATATTGCTACCGACAACACCTTCGCCGACGTCGGCCTGAAGTTCTCGTTCTAATCCATCCGGATTGGACGAACGGAAAGAGCGGGCCTTGTGCCCGCTCTTTTCTTTTCTGCCTGCCCGGTTAGGTTGCCCGGCAAAGGGGATCACCGCATGGCACTGGCAGACATCACCCAACGCATTCACGCGGCTGAACGCGCGGCAGGGCGGGCGGAAGGGTCCGTTCGGCTGATCGCCGTGTCCAAGGTCCAGCCAGCGGAGCGGGTCACAGCGGTGCTGGACCAGGGCCACCGAATTTTTGGCGAAAACTACGTGCAGGAAGCCGCCGCGAAATGGCCCGCCTGGCGGGATCGCTATGGCCCGCTGGAACTGCACATGATCGGCCCCCTGCAGACCAACAAGGCCAAGCTGGCGGTGGACCTCTTCGACGCGATCCACACGCTGGACCGCCCCTCCCTGGCGCAAAAGCTGGCCAGCCTGCAGCAGGCGCGCGGGTCGCTGCCGCAGCTTTTCGTGCAGGTGAACACGGGGGAGGAGCCGCAGAAGGCCGGGGTCCTGCCCGCCGACCTGAGCGGCTTCCTGAAGGACTGCCAGGCGATGGACCTTACCCCCGTCGGCCTGATGTGCATCCCGCCCGAGGATCAGGACCCCACCCCGCACTTTGCCATGCTGGCCCGGATGGGCGCCGACCACGGCCTGCCCCGGCTCTCGATGGGGATGAGCAGCGATTTCGAAAACGCCATCGCCCATGGCGCGACCGACATTCGCGTCGGCAGTGCGATCTTCGGCGCGCGGGCCTACCCGCAAGCTTGACGCGCTGGCTTGCTCTTTTCCCAAATACTCCCGCCGGAGGCTCTGCCGTGGCGGCCAGGCGCGGACGCCTCCTTCAAGGCGTGACGGCAATGCCAGGCGCCTCCCCTCCCCCTTCGTGGGAAGGGGCTGGAGGAGTGGGGCGCCCCGGAAATCACGATGAACAGACCGTTACCGTCCACGAACACCCCACGGATTCCAAACGGAAATCCGGAAATGTCCACCGTGGACAGGTTCAGGTCAGCCAGACCCTTGCATAGGGCGGCAGGGCGATCTGGCCGTGGTGGATCTCCACCCGCTGATCCGACAGGGCGTCGTGCATCTCGACCGCCCCCAGCGCCCGAAGGACGGATTCGGGCAGGTGCTGCCAGTGTTCGGTAAAGTTGAACAGGCACAACAGCGTCCCCGTCGGCGCGAGCCGCTGGAAGGCCAGGACCGCGTCGTTCCCCGACGCAACCACCCGCACCGGAACCGCCGCATGCAGGGCCGGGGTCGCCGCGCGCCGGGCCAGGATCGCCTGCGTCCCCCGGAACACCCGCGCGGCGGGTGTGTCGCCGTCATGCCGGGTCGCGGCCAGCTGCCAGTCCATCCGCGGCCGGTGGATCCAGCGGCTGTCATGCGCGTGGTCGGGGTTCGCCAGATAGCTGTCGTCGTTCGGCAGCGCCAGCTCGTCCCCCATGTAGATCAGCGGAATGCCCCCCCAGGCCGCAATCAGCGCGTGCCCCATCAGGATCCGCTGGACCGCCAGCTCGGGGTCCTGCGCGATCCCGGCCAATGAGGCGAAGCTGCCGGAAATCCGCTTGTCCCCGGTCGCCTCATTGACCTGGAAGAGTGCCCCCTTGGCAAAGGTGCCGGGAAACGACCCTTCGTAGAAGTCGGACAGAAACGCCCGGTGGCCCTGCCCCGACACCCCAAACGCCGCCGCATCCTCATCCGTGACCGCCCAGCCGATGTCGTCGTGGCAGCGGATGTAGGTCGCATAGGTCGCATTGGTCAGCCGGTCCGGAAAATGCGTGGCCAGGACATGGGTCATCAACCGCACGTCCCGCGTCGCCAAGGCCGACCAGAACTGCACCATCAGGCTGTTGTGGTAGGCGAGGTTCCCCTCCTTCCCGTCATGCTTCCCGCGCCCGAGGTAGGGCAGCATCTCCGCCGGTGCGACGATGGCCTCTTCCAGGTGCAGCACCGCCGCGCTGGCAATCCGGCTGCAGGCCCGCAGCGCCTGGAGGATCATGTGCACCTCCGGCTCCGACTGGCAGCGCGTCCCGAGCCGCTTCCACATGAAGGCCACCGCATCCAGCCGCAGCACGTCGACGCCCTTGTTCGCCAGGAACAGCATGACCTCGACGATCTCCAGGAACACAGCAGGATTGGCCCAGTTCAGGTCCCACTGGTGTTCGTTGAAGGTCGTCCAGACCCATTTCCCGATCTCGGGGTAATGGGTGAAGTTGCCGGGAGCATTGTCGGGGAAGACCTCGACCAGAGTCTGTTCGTACAGGTTCGGCATGTCCGGAGTGTCGAACATCAGGTAGTATTCCTGATACTTCACATCCCCCTTCGCCGCCTTCTTCGCCCAAGCGTGCTCCTTCGCCGTGTGGTTCAAGACCAGGTCCACACACAGCGACATCCCCCGCGCCCGCAGGGCGGCACTCACCGCCTCGAAGTCCGCCATCGTCCCGAAGGCCGGGTTGATCTGGCGGTAGTCCATCACCGAATAGCCGCCGTCCGAGTCCCCAGGCCGGGGCTTCAGGCAGGGCATCAGGTGGACATAGGTGACGCCGAGGTCCTCAAGGTAGTCGAGCTTTTCCAGCACGCCCTGCAGGTTGCCGTTGAAGCGGTCGATGTAGAACACATACCCCGCCATGCCCGGTCGCTGGAACCAGTCGGGCTCCAGGTCGCGGGCCAGGTCCAGCCGCTTCAGGTCCTCGGGCCGGTCGGCCCAGCCCTTGCGCAGGACCTTCAGCAGCTTTTCCCGAAACGCCGGATAGTCCGTGCGCGCGCCATACAGCGCCTCCAGCATCGGGAACAGGTCGGGCGCGGATCGGGCCAGCCGCAGGTCAAAAACCTGATCATCTGCGCTGAGTGGTGCCGGCATCGAATCCTCCCGAATTTCGGGCAGATTATGCAATCCAAAGCGTTTCGGAAAGGGGATTACAGCCGAACGACCAGCCGGGTCTGATGCGTGATGCGCGGGGCGATCCAGTGCAGGTCGCGGCGCGACAGGGCCACGCAGCCGGCCGTCGGCGCACCGGGGCGGCGCCACTGGTGGATGAAGATGGCCGAGCCGCGGCCCGGTTCGGCATGGGGCCAGTTCCAGCCGGTCAGGATCACCAGGTCATACATCGGATCGGCCCGGCGCAGTCGTTCGTGGCTGAACCGATGCGGGGCCCGGACCATCAGGTTGTAGTCCGGGTCCGCCGGATCATCCGACCACAGGTCCGACGGGCCAATGGGCAGTGCCCAGTCGGCGGGGCGGGTCAGCCGGTCGGGGCGGTAGAGCATTCCCACCAGCCGGTGCACGCCGGCAGGGGTCGCCCCGTCGCCCTCGCGCTTTGCCGATGCCGGCACGATCCCACTGCGCCCGAGGGTGCAAGGGAAGCGGCGGCCCAGGAAGCGCAAGCCCATGGTGGTGACAACGAGGTCAGTGGGTTTCACAGCAGGTGCCCTGACTTCGCTGCCTTCGTCGCCAGGTAGGCGCGGTTCTCATTGGTCTCGCCCACATGCAGCGGCACCCGTTCGGTGACGTGCAGCCCGCAGCCTTCCATCATCGCCAGCTTCTTCGGGTTGTTGGTAAGCAGCCGCACCGACGAAAACCCGAGCTTCCGCAGGATCTCGGCCCCGATGCGGAAGTCGCGCTCGTCATCCTCGAACCCCAGGCGGTGGTTGGCTTCCACCGTGTCAAACCCTTGATCCTGCAGGGAATAGGCGCGCATCTTGTTGGCAAGGCCGATGCCGCGGCCTTCCTGGTTCAGGTACAAAAGGACTCCGGCGCCTTCCTGCCCCATCTGCGCCAGAGCAGCCCGAAGCTGCGGACCGCAATCGCATTTCAATGACCCCAGCACATCGCCGGTGAAACAGGCCGAGTGCAGCCGCGCCAGCACCGGCATGTCCCGATCCGGGCGGCCGATCTCGATGGCATAGTGTTCCTCGCCGCCGTCGTTGGGCCGGAAGACGTGCACCCGCCCCGCGCTGGAAGCGACCAGGGGGACGCGGGCCGAGACGACCTCATCCAGCGGGGGCAGGGCGGCCAGTGCCGGAGATATCTCGTCCAGTGTCAGCAGGGTCAGGCCGTGTGACCCGGCGAGGGCCAGTGCGCTGTCGACGGACACCAGCAGAGCGGCAGGCAGCAGGTGCGCCGACTTGGCCAAAGCCAAAGCCGCCCGGGCCAGCTCCGCCGCCCCATCGCGCGCCGATTGCAGCGGGCCCTTCATCGGCGTCCGCAGGTCATCAGCAGGGTCCGCAACGGACCGCATCCAGGAAAGGTCGGCGTCCGAGGGCGGGATGATCCGCGCGAGGTCACCGTCATAGGCGCGCGCCTTCAGCGTCGTGGCCCGCCGTTCGGTGATCGCCAGCACCGGCGCGCCGAAGCCCCGCAAATCCGCCAGCCGCGCGGCATCCAGCGTCTCGACCGCCGCCACCAGCGCCGCGCCGCCTGCACCCGTCAGCACGACCGGCACCCCCATGCGCAGGTCTCCGCGCGCGCGGGTCAGACGTTCGGCGATGGTCAGGCCAAGGGACATGCCCCTATCTAGGCCGCAATGGTGCGGGGCGGAAGCCTTCTGACGATTTCTGTTGTCCAGATTTCTGTTGTCCCGGGGCCCCATCCCGCGCCAGTCTTGCGGCAACCCCGACAGGAGCCTGCCCGATGAACGCACCCTCCCGCCCCGCCCGCCGCCCGGTCTGGATCAGTGCCGACAGCGGCGACTTTGCGCAGTTCAAGGCGCAGGTGTCGCAGACGACCGAGAGCGAGGACGTGCCGCAGGCCGCCGAGGTGGTGCGGAACATCCCGATCTACGCGGGCGACGCCGTGGGCAAGGCCGCCCGCGACCCGCAACTGCGCCGTGCGCTGACCGCGGAATGGGCCTGGGTCTTTGCCGACGGCCCGGGGATCATCGTCATCAAGGATGCGATGCCCGATGCCGCCATGGTCGACCGCGCCACCGCGATCTTCGAGGCCATCATCGCCGAGGAGAAGGCCGCCAACCGCGGCGGCGGCGACCATTTCGCCAAGCCCGGCGCGAACGACCGGATCTGGAACTCGCTGGAGAAGCACTGCCTCGCCGACCCCGCCAACTTCGCCGCCTACTACAGCGCCGACACGCTGGCCCTGGCATCCGAGGCCTGGCTTGGCCCCGCCTACCAGATGACCGCGCAGGTCAACCGGGTGAACCCCGGCGGCGCCGCGCAGGTCCCGCATCGCGACTATCACCTGGGCTTCATGTCCCCCGCCCAGATGGCCCGCTTCCCGGCGCTTATCCACGGCGTCTCGCCCCTTCTGACATTGCAGGGTGCGGTCGCGCATTGCGATATGCCGGTCGAGACGGGGCCGACCATGCTGCTGCCGTTCTCGCAACAGTTCCACGAAGGCTACCTCGCCTTCGGCCGACCCGAGTTCCAGGACCATTTCGCCACGCACTACGTCCAGCTACCGCTGCAGAAGGGCGATGCGCTGTTCTTCAACCCCGCCGTCATGCATGGGGCCGGGACGAACCGCACGACCGACCGCTTCAGGATGGTGAACCTGTTCCAGGTCTCCTCGGCCTTCGGGCGGGCGATGGAGTCGGTCGACCGCGCCCGCATGTCCCGCGCCGTCTTCCCCGTCCTGCGGGCGGGCGGGCCGGGGATCGACGTGGCCAACGTCATCGCCGCAACGGCCGAGGGCTATCCCTTCCCGACCAACCTCGACCGCAACCCTCCCATCGGCGGCCTTGCCCCCCGCACGATGGCCGATTTCCTGTCTCAGGCCGTGCGCGAGGGGTGGTCCGACGCCCAGCTGGACGCCGTCCTGTCCGAGCTGAACTACAAGAACGCCACCTGAGCTGAAACATTTCCCACAGGAGCGACACGTCCGCGTGAGGAATTTGTTGCAAACCTTGCGGGCTTCGTGATCGGGGCGCATGTCAACCGCATCAGCAACGGAGGCTTCCATGGCTGGACTGCGGAAAATCCTGCTTGTCGACGATGACGACGACCTGCGCGAGGCGCTCAGCGAACAGCTGGTGATGACCGAAGACTTCGACGTGTTCGAAGCCGGCACCGGCGCGGACGGGATGGAGAAGGTCAAGGCCGGCCTTTTCGATCTGGTGATCCTGGACGTCGGCCTGCCCGACACCGACGGGCGTGAGCTTTGCCGCCGGATGCGCAAGCAAGGGGTCAAATGCCCGATCCTGATGCTGACCGGGCACGACACCGACAGCGACACGATCCTGGGCCTCGATGCGGGTGCCAACGACTACGTGACCAAGCCCTTCAAGTTCCCGGTCCTCCTGGCCCGCATCCGGGCGCAACTGCGGACCCACGAACAGTCGGAAGACGCGATCTTCCAGCTTGGCCCCTACACCTTCAAGCCCGCCCAGAAGATGCTGGTGGACGAGAAGGACAAGAAGATCCGCCTGACCGAGAAGGAAACCAACATCCTGAAGTACCTCTACCGCTCGGCCAGCGGCGTGGTGGCGCGGGATGTCCTCTTGCATGAGGTCTGGGGTTACAACGCGGGCGTGACCACGCACACGCTGGAAACCCACATCTACCGCCTGCGCCAGAAGATCGAGCCCGATCCCTCGAACGCGCGGCTTCTGGTGACGGAAAGCGGCGGGTATCGGTTGGTGGCCTGAGGCAAGCGTTGCAGGGCGGCCACAATGCGTCCGCCTTGCAACAAACACGAAATCTTGCCGCTTAGGGCTTATTGTTGCCGGATTCGCTTGCTACTTTTTCCTCATGCACCGGTTGTGCAGCAAGTTCCCCTGGTCGCGTCGGGGTTATGGCGCGGCATCCTCCCTGTTGGACCTGGCCGGGCTTCTTGCCCGGCCTTTTTTTGTCCCGCGGTTGAGATGGATCAAATCCTGCCGTCTGGCGGCCTGCTAAGGTAACCTCACCTCCCTGTATGGCCTGGGCCGGGCTTCTTGCCCGGCTTTTCTTTGCAAACGCCACGGACATTGCATGGGGCTGCCACGCAGTCTGCACAATCTCCCGACAGACAGCCGCCTGCCGCAGACAGGCTGCGGCCACCTGATCCGGAGATTTCCATGCGCATCGTCGCTGCTGCTGCCCTTGCCACCCTCGTCGCCTCGCCCGTCCTGGCCGAAGACCTTGTCTTCACGCTGGTCAACGACAGCTCGCATTCGATCACCGAGATGTATGTCTCGCCGGTCGATCAGGACCAGTGGGGCGAAAACATCCTTACGGTGGCTTCGGTCGATCCCGGCGTTTCGGGCGACGTGACCATCGCCGACGGGCTTGATGTCTGCGACTACGACCTGCGCTTCGTCACCTCGGAAGGCGCCGAGGCCGAGAAGACCCAGAACCTCTGCGAAATCGCGACGTTCACCGTCACCGACTGACGCCTCCGGGGCCTTGAGACTTGCGGCGGGCGGCCTTAGGGTCACCCGCCTGCAGCCCGGGAGCCCGCCGATGCCCTTCACCCTCGCCACCTGGAACATCAACTCGGTCCGCCTGCGCGAAGCACTCGTCTCGCGGCTGATGACCGAGGAAACCCCCGACATCCTCTGCCTGCAGGAATGCAAGTGCCCGGTCGAGCTTCTGCCGATGGATGGCTTCCGTGCCCTTGGCTACACCCATGTCGTGGCGCGCGGGCAGAAGGGCTATAACGGCGTGGCGATCCTGTCGAAGCTGCCCATCGAAGATGCGGGCGGGCACGATTTCGCGACGCTGGGCCATGCCCGTCACGTCGCGGGACGCCTGGAAAACGGGGTGACGATCCACAACTTCTATGTCCCCGCCGGTGGCGACATACCAGATCGTGAGCAAAACCTCAAGTTTGGCCAAAAGCTCGACTTCCTGACCCACATGCGCGACCACTTCCGCGCCGACCGGCCGGAAAAGGCGATCCTGGTGGGCGATCTGAACATCGCGCCCCGCGAGGATGACGTCTGGGACCACAAGGCGCTGCTGAAAATCGTCAGCCACACGCCCGTCGAGGTCGCCCATCTGGGCGATACGATGGAGGCGGGCCGCTGGGTCGACGTGACCCGGCAGGACATCCCCCAGGGCCGCCTTTACAGCTGGTGGAGCTATCGCAGCCCCGACTGGGACGCCGCCGACAAGGGCCGCAGGCTGGACCACATCTGGGCCACCCCCGACATCTCGAACGCCGCCCACGGCAGCCGCATCCTCCGCCCCGTGCGGGGATGGGAGCAGCCGTCAGACCACGTCCCGGTCTTCGCGACGTTTGACCTTTGATTACGGCAGTTGCGCCGGTGCGCGCGGCTGGATAGCTTGCGCATAGGGTCAGCAGTTCACCCAGGCGTCACCGGCCCCTTGCGGGCAGCTAAACCTGCGCATCCGGATCGTCCACATCCCCCTGTGCCCGATCGCCAAGCCGGTGACCCGCGATGTCCGAAGGGCATGACGGAGGATGACGATGTCCCGCGACACCCTGCCACTCTCGGTGGCCGACCTGACCCTGTTCGCCCGCAACCTGCGCCGGGATTGGCCCGAGGCCCCGCCAAGCCACCTGACGCTGATGAACCTTCTTGCCCGCGCAGGCGGGTTCCGCAACTACCAGCACCTGCGCGCCAGCACGCTGGCTGCCGGGCGATTGGCCCGACCCTCGCCGCTGGTCGACCATGTCGAGGTCGAGCGCCTGCTTCGCCATTTCGACAGTGCAGGGCGGCTTTTGCGCTGGCCCTCGAAGACTTCGGTCCAGCACAAGGTTCTGTGGGTGCTCTGGTCGCATCTGCCCCGCGGCGAGACGATGACCGAACGGCAGATCAGCGCCAGGCTGAACACATGGCATTGCTTTGGCGATGCGGCAATCATCCGGCGCACGATGCTGGAATTGGGGCTTGTGACCCGCAGCGCCGATTGCACCGACTATCGCCGCGTGGAACGCGAGCCGCCTGCCGAGATCCTGGCCCTGATCCGCGCGGTCGGCGCGAAAAGGGTCGCAGGTCGCTGACCTCGGCTCCACGCTGGTTCGGGCCCTGACGTGAAGACGACGTCGCGACGCGGGGATGGGCTTACTGACCCGCGACCAGCGCCGCCATGATCGCCTTGGCGCTGTCACTGTCCCATTCCGCGTCGCCGATCAGCCGGGCGACTTCCTGCCCTTCCGGGTTCAGGATCACGGTGACGGGCAGGCCCATCACCCCCATGCCCCGCGCCAGGTCCGACTTCGGGTCGCGCAGGATCGGCAGGGTCTTGATCTCGGCCTCATCGAAAAACCGTTCGATTCCGGTGACCGCATTGCGGCCCGTCGCCACCGGCACCACCGCGATCTCGGGCATCGCCGCTTGCAGCCGGTCCAGCGAGGGCATCTCGTGCCGGCAGGGTGCGCACCAGGTGGCCCAGAAGTTCAGGACGACCCACTTGCCGTGATAATCGGCCATCGAATGCTCGGCGTCCTTGGCATCCAGCAGCACGGCCTCGGGGATCGTCACCGGCGCGTCGTGCAGCGCCAGCTTCTTCATGTCGCCGTCGCGCAAGGCGGCCACGTCCGCAAGGGCCGGGTTTGCACCAAGCACCAAGGCCGTATAAAGGACGACCAGCAATTTCCGCACGTTTCCCACCCCAGAAAGCCCCGCCCATGTCCGACGCCCGTGATCCCAAATCCGCCAACACGATGTGGGGCGGGCGTTTCGCCGAAGGTCCCAGCGCGATCATGACGGCGATCAACGCCTCGATCGGCTTCGACCAGCGGCTCTACGCCCAGGACATCGCGGGCAGCCGGGCCCATGCGGCCATGTTGGCCACGCAGGGCATCATCTCTCATATGGACGCGGAAGCCATTGGGGAAGGCCTGCTCGCGATCTTGTCAGAGATCGAGGCCGGAAAGTTCCCCTTCACCACCGACCTTGAAGACATCCACCTGAACATCGAGGCCCGCCTGACCGATAGGATCGGCGAGGCCGGCAAGCGGCTGCACACCGGGCGGTCGCGCAACGACCAGGTCGCCGTCGACTTCCGCCTCTGGGTCCGAGACCAGTGCGATCAGGCCATCGCCGGGCTTACCGGACTGATGCAGGCGTTCCTCGCACAGGCCGAGGCGGGCGCAGATTGGGTCATGCCCGGCTTCACCCACCTGCAGACCGCCCAGCCCGTGACCTGGGGCCACCACATGATGGCCTATGTCGAGATGTTCGCCCGCGACCGGTCACGCTTTGAAGACGCGCGGAACCGGATGAACGAATGCCCCCTTGGCGCCGCGGCACTTGCCGGGACCAGCTTTCCCATCGACCGGCACGCCACGGCCAAGGCACTTGGCTTCGACCGCCCGACCGCGAACAGCCTAGACAGCGTCAGTGACCGCGACTTCGCGCTGGAGTTCCTCGCGGCCGCCTCAATCTGCGCCATGCACCTGTCGCGCTTTGCCGAAGAGCTGGTGATCTGGTCCAGCGCCCAATTCCGCTTCGTCCGCCTGTCCGACCGCTGGACCACCGGCTCCAGCATCATGCCGCAGAAGAAGAACCCCGACGCGGCGGAACTGCTCCGCGCGAAACTCGGCCGCATCCTGGGCGCCACGGTCGCGCTGTTCACAGTGATGAAGGGCCTCGCGCTGACCTATTCCAAGGACATGCAGGAAGACAAGGAACAGGTCTTCGACGCCGCGGACTCCCTGATGCTCGGCCTCGCCGCGATGACCGGCATGGTCAGCGACATGACCGCCAACCGCGAGGTCCTGAAGGCCGCCGCGGCCTCTGGCTTCTCCACTGCCACCGACCTTGCCGACTGGCTCGTCAAGACGCTGAACCTTCCCTTCCGCGAGGCGCACCATGTGACGGGCGCGCTGGTGGCGATGGCGGAAGGGCAGGGGGTCGACCTGCCTGACCTGACGCTGGCCCAGATGCAGTCCGTCCATCCGGGCATCACCGCCAGTGTCTATGATGTCCTCGGCGTGGAAAACTCCGTTCGCAGCCGTACCTCATACGGAGGCACCGCTCCGGACCAGGTCCGCGCCCAGATCGCGCGCTGGAAACAGGCGCTGGGGTGACATTCCGCGCTTGGCTGCTAGGTTCTTGCACAGGAGGCCCGCGATGAAACCCTGGCTGTTGATCTCGCTTCTGGCCCTGGCTGCCTGCCAGAGCCCGACCCTGTCGACCAACGTGACCTTCGGCCCCGATGGCGTGTCGGTGAATCCTGCCTTGTCCGGCAAGGTCGGCGGTGCCACCGTGACCATCGAAGACTGACCGAAGGACCAATCATGCCCCGTCTTGCCATTCTCGCCTGCCTCATCCTCGTCGCCTGCGGAGCCGATGGCCCGCCCGAAGCCCCGACGCGCGGCGTCCAGGTCTCGGGCGAGGTCCAGATGGGTGTGGTGGTCAAGTGACCCCCCTGCGGCTGGCCTTCCTGGCGCTCGCCATCTGGGGCGCGGTGCATCCGATGTACTGGTTCGTGACCTACATGCAGGAGACGGGAACCGGCCTTGGCGGGTTGATCGACGCCTGGTACGTCAACGCCTCGACCACCGGCCTCACATGGGACCTGACCATCGCCGCCATCGCGCTGACCGTCTGGGTCCTGGCCGAAAGCCTTGGCCGCCGGGATTGGCTGGGCCTCGTGGCGATCCCCGCGACCTTCTGCATCGGCGTCAGCTGCGGCTTGCCGCTGTACCTGTTCCTGCGCTCGCGCCCCTCGGTGGCCTGATCACACCACCGCGCCTGCGTCCCGCACCAGCCGGATCACATGCTCCGGTCCCACGGGCCGGATGCCGGAGGGGTTCAGCGCCTTGATCGAGTAGTAGCCGCGGGTGATGTGGTCCAGGTTCACTGTCCCGGCCACCCCCGGCAGGCGCAGGATGCGCTCCATGTAGGCCGACAGGCGCGGGTAGTCAGCGATCCGGCGGCGGTTCAGCTTGAACAGGCCATGATAGGCTGCATCGAACCGGATCAGGGTCACGAAGGTCCGGATGTCGGTCTCGGTCAGCCTCGGCCCAAACAGGTAGTCCCCGGTCAGCCGCGCCTCCAACTCGTCCAGCATGGCGAAGACGCCCTCGGCCGCTTCGTCATGGGCCTCTTGCGTGACCGCAAACCCCGCCTTGTAGACCCCGTTGTTCAACGCGTCATAGATGCGCGCGTTCAGCGCGTCGATCTCGGCCCCCAGGTCCTCTGGGTAAAGCCGCAGGCCCGACGGGGCCAGCCCCTCGAAAGCCGTGTCGAACATCCTCACGATGTCGGCGCTTTCGTTGTTCACCAGCACGTTCTGGGCCATGTCCCACAACACCGGCACCGTCGCCCGCCCGCTGATCCTCGGGTCGGCCCGAGTGTAGATCTCATGCATGTAGGTCGCGCCGAACAGCGGGTCCTCATCCGCCCCCGGATAGCCGCCGAACTGCCAGCCCTGCGGCGTCAGCGCCGGGTTGACCACGGTGACCGGGATCAGCGACGAAAGCCCCTTCAGGCTGCGCGCCATCAGGGTCCGGCTGGCCCAGGGGCAGATCAGCCCGACATACAGCCGATAGCGCCCGGCTTCCGCCTTGAAGCCCCCGGTCCCCGTCGGCCCCGCGCTGCCATCCGGTGTCACCCAGTTCCGGAAGGTCGAGGTCTGGCGCACGAACCGCCCCTTCTCGTCGGCCTTCTGCACCGGCTGCCAGTCGGCGACCCATTTCCCTTCGACCAGCATGGCAGCCTCCTCAGGCGTGGAAAACGAAGGACCGCATCGATACCGACCCAAGGTCGATGGCATCGGTCATGAAGGTCAGCTGGTCCCGCGTGTCCGACGCCCCGGCGATGGTCAGCGCCGGCATGTAATGGTCGACCGTCGGGTGCGCCATCCGCAGCAGCGTCCCCAGCCCCTGCGCATCGGCAAGCGCCGACAGGTCCCGCGCCTCCAGCCGGTCGGCGAACAGGCGGTCGAACTCCAGCGCAAAGTCGTGCGGCTGCCCGCCGAACCGCATGGCGCGCAGGTTGTGGACCACGTTCCCGGACCCCAGGATCAGCACCCCCCGGTCGCGCAGGGCCGACAGGGTCCGCCCGACCTCCAGCTGATGCGCCAGCCCGCGCCCCATGTCGATGGAGACCTGGAACACCGGCACCTTGGCCTGCGGATAGAGGAACCGAAGCACCGTCCAGGCCCCGTGGTCGAGGCCCCATGTATCATCCTCCGCCGCATGGTGGCTGGCGAGCAAACTGACCACTTCCCGCGCCAGCTCCGGGTTGCCGGGGGCCGGATAGTCCATCGCGTACAACGCATCGGGAAAGCCGTAGAAATCATGGATCGTCTTCGGCAGATGCGACACATCGACCAGCGTCGTCCCCCGCGTCATCCAGTGGGCCGAGACGACCAGGATCGCCTGCGGTTCAGGCAGGCTTTGCCCCAGCGCGGTCCAGGCGCGGCTGTACTCGGTATCCTCCAGCGCGTTCATCGGGCTGCCGTGGCCCAGAAAGACCACGGGCATCCGGGCCGAAGGCTTCAGCCGGTCGCGCAGGGCAGTTAGGTCGGTGATCGCACTCATCGTCGTCTCCTGTCGAAAGGGCCGCCCCGTGAAGGGCGGCCCATAGGATCAAGCCGTCGTGGCAGCCGATTGGGCGGAAGGCTTCAGCGCATAGGCACCCGAGCCAAGCAGCGCGACGGCCCCCTGCACGATCGCCCAGAACAGCGGGAATTCCCAGCCGCCATTCGGGCTGGAGAAGACCCAGCCGTTGCCCGCATGCACCCAGGTCGCGCCCAGAAGCACCGGGATCAACGCCAGCGACACCGCGCGGGTGGCGACGCCCAGGATCAGCGCCAGGCCGCCGCCGACTTCGGCGAGGATCACCAGATAGGCCAGGAACCCGGGCAGCCCCAGGCTTTCGAAGAACCCGACGGTGCCGGGAATGGTGAAGACAAAGACCTTCATCAGCCCGTGGGCGATGAAGAGAGCGCCGCTCGCGACGCGCAGGATCAGGGCGGCGTAGTCGGGATTCGGGGTCATGGCAGGGGTCCTTTCGGGGCCGCAAGCGCGCGGCGGTTTCGGATGGCTGACAGCTAATCCTTGACCCGACTGCATGAAATGGCGAAGTTAACGAATGACTATCCACAAAACGTTCCTAATCGAAAAATGGACCTGATCGACGAACTCAAGGCCTTTGTCGCCACGGCGCAGACCGGGTCCTTCACGATCGGGGCGAAACAGCTGGGCGTGTCGAACCGGCTCACCTCGAAATACGTGGCTGACCTTGAGGACCGGCTGGGCGTCCGTCTTCTGCAGCGGACCACGCGCAAGGTCGGGCTGACCCCCGCGGGCGAAGAGCTTCTGTCCCGCGCGCCCGCGCTTCTTGATGATCTCGACAGCCTGGTCAGCGAGGTCTCCGAAGGCTCACGCGGGTTCGCCGGGGTGATCCGCGTCGCGGCCCCCGTCACTTTTGGCGAGATCTGGGTGGCCGGGATGCTGGACCGCTTCGGCCAACGCAACCCGGCACTGACCTTTGACCTTCGGCTGAACGACCGGCACGTCGACCTGGCGGCCGAGGGGGTCGACCTCGCCTTCCGCATGGGCCAGATCAGCACCCAGTCCTTGAAGGCCCGCAAGCTTGGCAGCTTCCGCTCGATCCTGGTGGCAAGCCCGGCCTACCTGACCCGGATGGGCACGCCGCAAAGCCCGGCTGACCTGGTCCAGCACGACTGCATCCTGGACACCAACCGCCGCACCCCGCGCAGCTGGGCCTTCGGTCCCGAGGGAACCGAGGTTGCCGTGCGAGGCCGCTTTCAGGTCAACTCGGCCCGCGCGGCGGTGGACCTCGCGATCAAGGGTCGGGGCCTCGCCTATGCCCCGCGCTTTGCCGTTTATGACGCCCTCGCCTCGGGCCGTCTGGTTCGGGTGCTGGCCGATCAGCCGGGGGAAACCGGGCAGCTGAACGCGGTCTACCTGGAAGGCCGCGTCCTGCCCCGCAAGGTCCGCGCGCTGATCGACTTCGCGGCCGAGGACATCAAGGCGCTGGATATCCTCTAGCGGCTCGACTGCCGGATCAGCAATTCCGGCGCGATCCGCACCGTCGCAGGCCCCACCTGCCGCCCATCCAGCACATCCAGGATCAAGGCCGCCGCCCTGGCCCCGATCTCGCGCGGGAAAGGGTTGATCGTGGTCAGGGCGGGGACCGAAATCCCCCCGATCTCATAGTCGCCGAACCCCGCGATCCAGATGTCCTCGGGCACGCGGACGCCCCGGCGCTGGCATTCCGTCAGTGCGCCGAAGGCCGACAAGTCGGATACACAGATCACCGCCTGAGTGTCGGGCAGCGTCTCCAACAGCCGCCCCATCGCATCCGCGCCTTCCCGCATCGAAATCGGCGGCGCGCCCGCGTCGATCAACCGGCTCGCATCCAGCCCCTGCGCCCGCATCGCCGCCACGAACCCCTCGCGCCGGTCGGTCCCCCGCGTGTCCCGGTCCGCATCGCCGCCGACGAAGGCAATCCGCGTCACCCCTTGGGCCACGAAATGGTCGACCATCCCCCGCACCGCCTCGGCGTTGGAAAACCCCACCACATGCCCGATAGGCTCGGCCGGCAGGTCCCAGGTCTCGATCACCGGAAGCCCCGCGTTCTCCAACAGCCGCCGCGCGCGTGGGGTATGCCTGCCCCCCGTCACCACAATCGCCTCCGGGCGGCGGCGGAGCAGCTGCTCGATCAGCCGCTCCTCCTCGTGGATGTCATAGTCGGTGTAACCCAAAAGGATCTGCAGCCCCCGCGCCTTCAGCCCTTCGGACAGGCCGCGCAAAGTCTCGGCGAAGTTGGCATTGTTGATCGACGGGATCGTGACCGCCACGAAATCCGTCTTCTGCGACCGCAACGAAGAGGCCGTCGAGTCGAAGACATACCCCAGCTCCTCCGCCGCCTTCAGGATCGCATCCCGCGTCGCCTCGGAGACCGAGCTGTCGCGCTTGAAGGCCCGGCTCACCGTCATGGGCGAGACCCCGGCGATCCGGGCGACATCGGCCATGGTCGGGGTCTTGCGCGGGCTGGTCATGTCCCTTGCTAGCGTCCCCCGCCTTCCGACGCCAGCACCGGCGCAAAGCTGTGCGCCGAGGTCACGTGGTGATGAATGCGCCCCGTGAAATGCCGCGCCAGCACTCCTTCCGTCGCCGCACGACCCTCCTTGCGGATCGGGTGGTCCAGAAACGCCTTCACCGTCGCCATGTCCGGCCAATCAATCGCCAGGATCAGGGGATACTCCGGAGCCCCCTCGTCCCGGTCCTCCGCGAAGGTCACATGCACCGCCAGCGCCCCCGGAAACCGTCGCCAGACCGGCAGGATCTCGGCCAGCACATCGCGGCGAAAGGCCTCCTCATGCCCCTCGTGCAGGGTACCCTCGAACAGCGCATACCGAGTAATCATGCCGTCAAATCCTTTCGCGGACCCTTGAAGAATTCCATCAGCGCCGCCTGATCCTCACCACCCAGGCCCGCCGCCGTCAGCATCCGGTGCACTTCGGCGCAAAGCGCAGTCAGCGGCATCGCCGTCCCCGTCGCCCGCGCAAGGTCCGCGGCCCCGTTCAGGTCCTTGACCATGTTGTCGATCCGCCCCGTCCGGCGGTAATCCCGCGCGGCCATCCGGGGCATGTATTCCTGCAGGATCGCCGAATCCGCCCGGCCCCCCGCCAGCGCCTTCGGGATCATTGCCGCATCCACCCCCGCCGCCTCGGCCAGCGCCGTCGCCTCGGCCACGGCAAGGAAGCCCAACCCGCACAGCACCTGGTTGATCAGCTTCGTCGTCTGCCCCGCCCCGGGACCCCCCATCCGCGTCTGGTTCGTGGCCACCCGCGCCAGCACCGCTTGCGCCTCGGCCACATCCTGCGGCTCGCCACCCTGCATCAGCGTCAACTCCCCGGTCGCCGCCTTCGGGATGCCGCCCGACAACGGACTGTCCACCCAGCGCAGGCCCTTCGCCGCAGCCTCCTCCGCCAAAGCCTTCGTTGCCACCGGGTCGATGGAAGACATGTCGATCACCAGCGTCCCCGGCGCCGCCCCCTCCGCCACGCCGCCCGCCCCGAACACCGCCGCCCGCACAATATGCGCAGCGTTCAGCGACAGGATCACCGCCGTCGACCCCCGCGCCGCCTCGGCCGCCGAGGGCGTAGACATCGCCCCAAGGTCCACTAGTTCCGCCACCTTCACCGGATCCAGGTCGAACACCCGCAGCACCGTGCCCGTCTTCACCAGCCGGGCACCAATGGCCCCGCCCATCGCTCCGGCTCCGATCAGGGTGATGGTCTGGGTCATTGCGGCTCTCCGGCAAGGGCGGTGGCGATGCGGTCGACAAGGACCTCCAGCGGCTGATCGATGTCCACCGTCAGGGCCTCGTCCGTTCCCGGCGGCTCCAGGATGGCGAATTGGCTGTCCAGCAGTGACAGCGGCATGTAATGCCCCGTGCGCGATGCCATCCGCGACGCGATCAGCTCACGGGTGCCCGACAGATGCACGAACTGTACCGGCCCGCCCGCTCCGGCGCGAATCCGGTCGCGGTAGATGCGCCGCAGGGCGGAACAGCCGACAATCACCGGCGCCGCCTCGTCCAGCTCCAGCGCCACCCGGTCCAGCCACGGCCAACGGTCGTCATCTGTCAACGGAATCCCCGCCCGCATCTTTTCCACCGCTTGCGGCGTGTGCAGGTCGTCCCCATCCCGGTACGGCACCCCCAGCCGCGCCGCCAGGCCTTCGCCCACCGACGACTTCCCGCAGCCCGCCACCCCCATGATGACGACGCGCAAGGTCATAGCGAGGCCGTGATCCCGCCGTCGACATAGAGGATGTGCCCGTTGACGAAACTCGACGCCTCCGAGGCAAGGAACACGCAGGCCCCCTGCAATTCCTCGACCTTGCCCCAGCGCCCCGCTGGTGTCCGCTTCTCCAGCCAGGCAGAAAACGCCGGGTCCGCCACCAGAGCCGCGTTCAGCGGCGTGTCGAAATACCCCGGAGCAATCGCATTGCACTGCAGCCCATGCTTCGCCCAGTCCGTCGCCATCCCCTTGGTCAGGTTCCCCACCGCCCCCTTCGTCGCCGTGTAGGGCGCGATGGAGGGCCGGGCCAGCGCTGTCTGCACCGAGGCGATGTTGATGATCTTCCCCCGTCCGCGAGCGATCATGTGCCGCGCAACCGCCTGCCCCACATGGAACACGCTCGCGATATTCGTCTGCAACAGCCGCTCGAACGCCTCGGCTGGAAACTCCTCCAGCGGCGCGCGGTGCTGCATCCCGGCATTGTTCACCAGGATGTCGATCACCTTCCCGGACGCCTCGAACGCATCCACGGCCGCACGCACCGCCCCGTGGTCCGTCGCATCAAAGGCCAGCACCTCCGCCCCCTTGATCCGCCCCGCCGCCGCCCCCAGCTTCCCCGTATCGCGCCCATTCAGCACGATCTGCGCCCCCGCCTCGGCCAGCCCCTGCGCCAGCGCGAACCCGATCCCCTGCGACGACCCGGTGACCAGCGCCCGGCGTCCTGTCAGGTCAAACAGCCGATGTCCCATGCGTCCCGTCCCTTCACTTCGCTCTCGACAAGCGCGTTTCGACTCGTTTATGTTATCGATAACACGGCCTGTCAAGGATGCAGAGGACAAGATGACCAAACCCCATGTCCTGCAAGTCGGCCCCTACCCGGACTGGGACCAGACCCCCCTCGACGCCGCCTATACGATCCACCGCTGGTGGGAGGCCGCCGACAAGGACGCCCTCCTGGCCTCGGTCGGCCCCGAGATCCGCGCCATCGCCACGCGGGGCGACCTTGGGGCCAGCGAGGCGATGATCGCCGCCTGTCCGAACCTGGAAATGATCTCGGTCTTCGGCGTCGGCTACGATGCCGTCCACCTCGCCTCTTGCCGGGCGCGGGGGATCAAGGTCTCCAACACCCCTGACGTCCTGACCGAAGACGTGGCCGACATCGCGCTCGCCATGCTCCTCGCCCTCGTCCGCCGCACGGGCCAGGCGGAAGAGTGGGTCCGCTCCGGCGACTGGGCCGCCAAGGGTATGTTCCCGCTGACCCGCAAGGTCTCCGGCACCCGCGCGGGCATCCTTGGCTTAGGCCGTATCGGAGCCGCCATCGCCCGCCGCTGCGAGGGCTTCGGCATGAAGATCGCCTACTCCGCCCGCAGCCCCAAACCGGGGGCGGAGGCCTGGACCTACATCCCCGACGCCGTCGAACTGGCCCGGAACTGCGACCACCTCTTTGTCGCCCTCGCCGCGACGCCCGAGACCCGCCACATCGTCAACGCCAAGGTTCTGCAAGCGCTCGGCCCCGACGGCACCGTCATCAACATCAGCCGCGCCGCGAACGTGGACGAATCCGCCCTCCTCGACGCGCTGGAACAGGGCCAGATCGCCGGGGCCGCGCTTGACGTCTTCGAAAGCGAGCCGAACCTCAACCCCCGCTTCCTGAAGGCCCCAAACGTCCTCCTCCAACCCCACCATGGCTCGGGCACCGTCGACACCCGCAAGGCGATGGGCAAACTCATGCGCGACAACCTGACCGCCCATTTCGCCGGGCAACCCCTCGTGACGCCGGTGCCGCTGTGAAAGCCATCGTCATCCACGCCGCCAAGGACCTACGAATCGAGGACCGCGAGCCCGACCCCCTCAACCCCGGCCAACTCCGCCTGCGCCTTGCCACCGGCGGCGTCTGCGGCTCGGACCTCCACTACTACAATCACGGCGGCTTCGGGGCCGTGCGGCTGAAGGAACCGATGATCCTCGGCCACGAGGTTTCCGCCTATGTCGAGGACCCAGGCACCACTGCCTTCACCAAAGGCCAACTCGTCGCCGTCTCCCCCTCCCGCCCCTGCGGAACCTGCAAGTTCTGCCTCGAAGGCCTGCCCAACCAGTGCCTCAACATTCGCTTTTACGGCAGCGCCATGCCCTTCCCCCACATCCAGGGCGCCTTCCGCGAAATCCTGATCGCCGACGCCACCCAATGCGTCGACGCCACCGGCCTGACGGCGGGAGAGGCCGCCATGGCCGAACCCCTCGCCGTCACGCTCCACGCCACCCGCCGCGCCGGGGACATGCTTGGGAAGAAAGTCCTCGTCACCGGCTGCGGCCCCATCGGCGTCCTCTCCATCCTCGCCGCCCACCGCGCTGGCGCTGCCGAGATCGTCGCCACCGACCTCTCCGACTTCACCCTCGCCCTCGCCGCCAAAGTCGGCGCCGACCGAGTGATCAACACCGCCAAGGACCCCGAGGCGCTCAGCGCCTACACCCCCGACAAGGGCCACTTCGACGTCCTTTACGAATGCACCGGAGTCGCCGCTGCGCTGACCAGCGGCATTGCCGCCCTTCGCCCCCGAGGCGTCATCCTGCAACTCGGCCTCGGCGGCGACATGACGCTCCCGATGATGGCGATCACCGCCAAGGAACTCGACCTCCGCGGTTCCTTCCGCTTCCACCCCGAATTCGCCGTGGGCGTCGGTCTGATGCAAAAGGGCCTGATCGACGTGAAACCCCTCATCACCCACACCGTCCCGCTGTCCAGCGCCGAAGACGCCTTCCGCCTCGCCTCCGACCGCTCCCAGGCGATGAAAGCGCAGATCGTGTTCGCCGATTGACCGACCTTCGGTTTGACCCCGCGCCCGGGGTCGACCACACTCCCGCGCCAAGGAGACCCACATGTCCTTCTTCGAAATCCACGACCCGGTCTTCGCGACCTATGTCCTGCACAACGCCCCCGTCAAACGCCTTTGCACCGGCTTCGACTGGGCGGAAGGCCCGGTCTGGTTCGGCGACCAGGGCTGCCTCCTCTTCTCGGACATCCCGAACAACCGCATCGTCCGCTGGTCCGAGGACGGCACGACCACTTTCCGCCAGCCCGCGAACTACACCAACGGCCACACCCGCGACCTGCAGGGGCGGCTGATCTCCTGCCAGCACGGCAGCCGCAGCGTCACCCGGACCGAATGGGACGGGACGATCACCACCTTGGCTGATAGCTACCAGGGCAAGCCCCTGAACAGCCCCAACGACGTGATCGTGGCAAAGGACGGCTCCATCTGGTTCACCGACCCGCATTACGGCATCGGCACCGACTACGAAGGCTACCGCTCGCCCCAGGAACTCCCCTGCCAGGTGTATCGAATCGACCCCTCGGGCAAGATCGAAGCCGTCATCACCGACATGAACTGCCCGAACGGCCTGGCCTTCAGCCCCGACGAAAGCAAACTCTACGTCGCCGACACCGGCCGCATGTTCCACGCCGACCCCCAGCACATCCGAGTTTTCGACATGGTGGCAGGCCGCCCGACCAACGGCCGTCTCTTCCACCAGATCGACAAGGGCTGCGCCGATGGCATCCGGGTGGACAGCGACGGCAATCTCTGGTCCTCGGCGGGCGACGGCGTCCATTGCATCGCGCCCGACGGGCGACTGCTGGGCAAGATCCTCGTCCCCGAGGTCGTCTCCAACATCTGCTTCGGCGGCCGCGCCAAGCACCGGCTGTTCATCACCGCGACGACCAGCCTTTATTCCGTGATCCTGAACCGCAAGGGCATCCAATGGCCATGACCAACACCGGCCTGATCGGCCTTGGCACGATGGGCGCCGCGCTCGCGCTGAACATCGCCGAGAAGGGCTTCCCCATCGCCGTCTGGAACCGCACCACCAGCGTCACCCACGCCTTCAAGGCCGGGGCAGGGGACTTGGCCGACCGCATCACCCCCACCGACACCTTCGCCGACCTCGTCGCCGCCATCCAGCCGCCGCGAGCCATCATCCTGATGGTCCCTGCAGGCCCCGCCGTCGATGACATGCTCACGGCGCTCACCCCCCACCTCTCCCCCGACGACCTGGTGATCGACGCTGGCAACGCCAACTTCCACGACACCAACCGCCGCGCCGCCCAAGGCCTGCCGTTCCGCTTCCTTGGCATGGGCGTCTCGGGCGGCGAGGAAGGCGCCCGCCACGGCCCCGCGATCATGGGCGGCGGCGCACGGGAAGACTGGGACCGCATCGCCCCGGTCCTTCACGCCATCGCCGCCAAGCACAAGGACCAGCCCTGCGCCGACTGGATGGGTCCCGCGGGGGCAGGCCATTTCGTCAAGACCGTCCACAACGGCATCGAATACGCCGACATGCAGATGATCGCCGAGGTCTACGGCATCATGCGCGACGGCCTTTCCCTTCCCGCCCCCCAGATCGCCGAAACCTTCGCCGACTGGAACAAGGGCGTACTTCAAAGCTACCTCATTGAAATCTCGGCCGACGTCGCCGCCGCCAAGGACCCGCTGACCGGCGCGGCCCTTCTTGACGTCATCCTCGACAAGGCCGGGCAAAAGGGCACCGGCCGCTGGACCGCGATCGAGGCGCAGCACCTCTCGGCCCCGATCCCGGTGATCGAAGCCGCCGTCGCCGCCCGCAACATCTCTGCCCGCCTGGACGAACGCCGCGTGGGTGAGGCCGTCTACGGCCCCGCGCCCGAACCCACGCCCGACGTGACGATCAGCGACCTGCAGGATGCGCTAACCGCCGGAAAGATCCTCTGCTACGCCCAGGGCTTCACGATGACCGCCGCTGCCGGAGCGTCCTTCGGCTGGGACCTGCAACTTCCCGCCATCGCAAGGGTCTGGCGCGCGGGCTGCATCATCCGCTCCTCGATGCTCGACGCCATGGCCCAGGCCCTGACCGAAGACCCCGCCCGCAACCTGATCCTAGCCCCCCGCTTCACGGCTGAGATCAAGCGCTGCCTCCCCGCCCTTCGCCGGGTCGTGGCTGCCGCCGCACTCCACGGCCACGCGCTGCCTGCATTGTCCGCAGGCCTCGCCTGGTTCGACGCGATGCGCACCGCGCGGGGGACGGCGAACATGATCCAGGGCCAGCGCGATTTCTTCGGCCTGCACGGGTTCGACCGGCTGGACGGCAAGGACCTCCACCACGGCCCCTGGGCGCACGCGTAACCGATTTCTTCAAAGAAATCGGACCGGAGCCTTTAAAGGCTCCGTCGCGGAATCTTTGAAGATTCCGCCCCCCGCCTACCCCGTCTCCCCCGGCACCAACCGTGTGGGCACCACCGTCACTTCCTGCCCGGCCTCCCCCTTCAGCCGGGCCACCAGCGCCTCCGCCGCCGCCTTCCCGATGGCCGTCGTCGGCACCACCGTCGTCGTCAGCCGCTTCGGCAGGATCGACGCCGCCTCCATGCCCCCCCAACCGGCGATCCCCAGGTCCTCCGGCACCCGGATGCCGCGCGCCTGGGCATAGGCCAACCCGCCCACCGCCATGTCGTCGTTGTGGAAGTACACCACATCCAGGTTGGGCGTCCGGGCCAGCAGAGTCTCCAGCCCGTAATACCCCGCATAGAACCCCGGCATGTCCAGCAGCACCTCGCGGTCCACCAGCGGCGCGCCCGCCTGCGCCAGCACCGCCTGAAACCCCTCCAGCCGCGCCTGTCCCATCACGTCGGCCCGCGCCAAGGCCCCCACATAGCCCGCCCGCCGCCGCCCCTTTCGCAGCAGGAACTGCCCCATCTCCACCCCGCAGTCGTAGTGCGAAAACCCCACCGACATGTCGATGGGCGAGGTCGTCAGGTCCCAGATTTCCACCACCGGCACCGCCACCTGCCGCAACAGGTCCACCGTCGCCGGAGTATGGTTGCGGCCTGACAGAATCAGCCCCGCCGGACGCCAACTGGCGATCTGGCGGACCCAGGCCTCTTCCTCCGCCGTCGAATGGTTGTTGGCCCCGATCATCAGCTGATACCCCAGCCGGCTCAGCGCCCGGTCCACCCCGTCCAGCACATGCGCGAACAGGCCCGAGGTCAGCCTCGGCACGCACATGCCCACCAGCGTCGAGGCCTGGTACGACCCGAACGCCGCCGCCAGCTTGTTCGGGACATATCCCAATCTTTCCGCGACCTTGACCACCCGGTCCCGCGTGTCGTCGGAGAACCCGGTCCCCCCGCGCAACACGCGGCTGACCGTCATCTTCGACACTCCCGCCGCCTTGGCGATGTCCTCCAGATTAGCCTTCATCTGCGACTCATGTTATCGATAACTTTCTGCTTGACTCGGAAACCCCACAGGCTCACGTTAGGCTACGTTACCGGTAAACCTGACGCAAGATCAGGCGCGCCCGGGAAGGGAGGAAGTCTGCCATGCAACCGTCGTCCGACGGCCTGTTCTTCGACCGCATCGTCAAGTCCTTCGGCGGGACGAAGGCGCTGAAAGGCGTGTCGCTGAAGGTCGCACGCGGTGAGATCGTGGCGCTCCTCGGCGAAAACGGCGCGGGCAAGTCGACCCTCATCAAGACCCTCGGCGGCATCCACCGCCCCGACGAAGGCGGCGTGCTGATCGACGGCACTCCCTACACCCACGAGGCCGGAAAGTCCGGCGGCCAGAAGGTCGCCTTCATCCACCAGGACCTCGGCCTGATCGACTGGATGTCCGTCGCCGAAAACATCGCCCTCGCCCTCGGCTACGTCCGCAAGGGGGGCCGCATCGACTGGACCGCGACCGAGGCCCGCGCCGACGACGCCCTCAAACTGGTCAAGGCCGAATTCCCCGCCACTGCCCGCGTCTCAAGCCTGACCCGCACGCAGAAATCCCTCGTCGCCATCGCCCGCGCCCTTGCCGCCGACTGCGACTTCCTGGTCCTCGACGAGCCCACCGCCAGCCTCCCCGCCGACGAGGTCGAGCTTCTCTTCTCCGCCCTCCGCCCGCTGAAGCAGAAGGGCGTCGGCATGATCTACGTCTCCCATCGTCTGGACGAGATCTTCCGCATCGCCGACCGCGTCGCCGTCCTCCGCGACGGCCAGATGGTCGGCATGCGCCCCATCGACCACACCACGCCCGAGGAGCTCGTCTCCCTCATCGTCGGCCGCAAGGCGCGCGAAATCGCCCGGCCCCCGGTCCAGGACGGCCCCGCGATCCTGAACGTCCAAAGCCTGAAAACCCCCGCCGTCGGCCCCGTCAGCTTCCAGATCAAGCGAGGCGAACTCCTTGGGTTGGCAGGCCTCCGCGGCGCGGGCCACGAAGACATCGGGCGGGCGCTTTTCGGCGTCATCCCGCACGCTGGACGCGTCACCCTCGACGGCAAGGAACCGGACCTCCGCACCGCCCAGACCGCCATGCGCTCCGGCATCGGCCTTGTCGCCCGCGACCGCGTCGGTGAAAGCGTCGCCCCCGGTATGGCCATCCGCGAGAACGCCTTCCTCAACCCCTCCGCCACCGGGCGCGGTCTCCTGTCGCTGATGTCGGCCGGCCGCGAGGAAGCCATGGCCCGCGCCATCGGCCAACGCGTCGGCCTGTCGCCCAACGACCCCACCCTTGCCATCGAGGCGCTGTCGGGCGGCAACCAGCAAAAGGTCGTCGTCGGCCGCTGGCTGGACAGTGGCCGCCGCCTTCTCGTCACCGAAGACCCGACCGCAGGCGTCGACGTGGGTGCCAAGGCCGAGATCTACCACCTCCTCTACCAGGCCCTCGCCTCCGGCATGGGGGTCCTCGTCGTCTCCACCGACTTCGAGGAGATCGCCAACATCTGCCACCGCGCCATCGTCTTTTCGCGCGGCCTGCCCGTCACTGAGCTGACCGGCGTCGAACTTTCCACCGAATCCCTGATCCAGGCCGCATCGGCCGGTGAAGCCGCCTAAAGGTCCCCCATGCCCGGTATCGAATCCAACGCCGTCGAGCCCACCAAGGACGAACTCCGCGGCCTCTCCTCGGGCGCAAAACTCGCCCGCCTCGCGCCGACCTACGGCCTTGTGATCCTGATGGTCGCGCTGATCCTGTTCTTCTCGGTCCTCCTGCCGAACACGTTCCCGACGCTCCTCAACCTCCGCTCCATCCTGTCGGACAAGGCGATCATCGCGCTTCTCTCCTTGGCCGCGATGATCCCGATGGTCGCGGGCCGCATCGACCTGACCGTGGGCTACGGCATCGTCCTCTGGCACATCCTCGCCATCTCGCTGCAGACGCTTTACGGCATTCCCTGGCCGGTCGCGGTCTGTATCGTCCTGATCCTCGGCATCATCGTCGGAGCCCTCAACGGCCTCCTCGTCGAAGTCGCCCGCATCGACAGCTTCATCGCCACGCTTGGCACCGGGACGATCCTCTACTCCATCGCCCTTTGGCACACCGGGGGTCGCCAGATGGTGGGTGAGCTTCCCACCGCCTTCTACGCGATCAATGGCACCTTCGTCTTCGGCCTGCCGATCACCGCCTTCTATGTCCTCGCGATCACCCTGATCCTCTGGGTCGTCCTCGATTACACCCCCATCGGCCGCTACCTCTACGCTATCGGCGCGAACCAGCGCGCGGCGGAGCTGAACGGCATCCCCACGCGAAAATTCGTGATCGGGGCCTTCGTGACCTCCGGCGCGCTGACCGCGCTGGCCGGTGTCCTCCTCGCCTCGAAACTGCGGATCGGGCAGGCGAGCGTCGGCCTCGAATTCCTGCTCCCAGCCCTTGTCGGGGCCTTCCTTGGCTCCACCACCATCAAGCCCGGCCGGGTCAACGTCTGGGGCACCATCGTCGGCGTGATGATCCTCGCCGTCGGCATCAGCGGAATCCAGCAGTTCGGCGGGTCGTTCTGGGTGGAGCCCCTGTTCAACGGCACCACGCTTCTCATCGCCATCGGCATCGCCGGCTACGCGCAACGCAAGAAAGGCGCGAAGTCGAAATAAAAACAGCATCTTACGGGAGGAAACCACATGCTGAAACGGACCCTGCTTCAAGCCCTTCTCGCGGGCACCGCCCTTGCCTTTTCGGGCGCTGCCTTCGCGCAGGACGCCTTCGACGGCCCGACCTCGGGCCCCAAGGCGGCTGAGGGCAAGACCATCGTCGTCCTCGCCGCCGACCTGAAGAACGGCGGCATCCTGGGCGTGACGACTGGCATCGAGGAAGCCGCCGCCAAGATCGGCTGGGAAGTGAAAGTCCTCGACGGCGCGGGCTCGGTGCAAAGCCGCTCTGCCGCCGTGGGGCAGGCGCTCGCGCTGAACCCCGCCGGGATCGTCATCAACGGCTTTGACGCCGCCGAACAGGCTGCCGCGCTGGAAGGCGTGACCGCCGCAGGCATCCCGATGGTCTCCTGGCACTCCGGCCCGAAGATCGGCTGCGACGCGCCGGGCGGCATCTTTGCCAACGTCTCCACCGACGCGATGACCGTGTCCGACGTGGCCGCGAAATGGGCCATCGACGATGCGGGCGGCAAGCCGGGCGTGGTGATCTTCACCGACTCGACCTACCAGATCGCCATCGACAAGGCCGACCGGATGAAGGCCGCGGTCGAGGCTGCGGGCGGCACCGTGCTCGAATACGTCGACACGCCCATCGCCGAAACCTCCACCCGGATGGGCCCGCTGACCACCACGCTGCTGCAGAAGTACGGCGCAAGCTGGACCCATTCGCTGGCGATCAACGACCTCTACTTTGACTTCATGGGCCCCTCGCTTGCCGCCGCTGGCATCCCCGGCGATGGCGCGCCCAAGGCCGGGTCCGCCGGGGACGGCTCCGAGGCCGCCTTCCAGCGCATCCGCAATGGCGAATACCAGGCCGTCACCGTGGCCGAACCGCTGAACCTGCAAGGCTGGCAGCTGGTCGACGAACTCAACCGCGCGATCCAGGGTGAGGCCTGCTCGGGCTACATCACCGCGCCCGCGCTGGTGACCAAGGAAGCCCTTGCCGGCACCGAGGGCAACGCCTTCGATCCGAACAACGGCTACCGTGAGGCCTACGCCGCGATCTGGGGCAAGTAAGCCCGTTTGACGGAAGGCGCTGGCGAGCCTCCCCACTCGCCAGCGCCGCTCAGGCCCGACCCGAGGCCCTCAAACCCCGGATCACCGACCGAGCAACTCTTTCCACCGGATCCTCCGTCTCGCGCAGGATCTGGACCCGGTCGAACCGGCCCGGGTCCTTCGCCACTGCCGCCCGTAGCGTAGCCCCGAAGGCCATCCGCAGCTCGGTCCCGATGTTAAACTTGGCAATCCGCGATCCCGCCGCCAGCAGCGCCCGCTGCTCCACCGGCACCCCCGACCCGCCGTGAATGACGAGAGCGACCTCCGTCACCGCCTCGATCCGCCGGATCAGCGCCACATCCAGCCCCTGACCCGCGCCCTGTTGCAGGTGCACGTTCCCCACCGACACCGCCAGCGCGTCCACCCCCGTCTCGCGCACGAACCGAGCCGCCTCCTCTGGGTCGGTCCCGGTCGAGGCCTTCCCCCCGGCATAGCCCACCACGCCCAGCTCTCCCTCGCAGGACGCTCCCGCCGCATGGGCCAGTGTCGCGACCTCCGCCGTCAGCGCGATGTTCTCCTCCAGCGCCAGTGCCGAGCCGTCGATCATCACCGAGGTAAACCCCTCGCCCAGGGCCACCCGGCAGTCCTCGACCGTCAGCCCATGGTCCAGATGCGCCACCACGGGCACCGAGGCCCCCTCGGCCAGCTCCCGGAACATCGCCCCCCAGATCCGCACCGGCATATGCGCCCGCGCCCCCGGGCCCGCCTGCAGGATGACCGGAGCCCGCTCGGCCTCCGCCGCCCGGACATAGGCCCGCGCGTCCTCCCAGCCCAGGCAGACCAGCCCCGGCACCGCATAGCCGCCCTTCAGCGCAGGCTGCAGAACCTCGGCCAGAGTGGCGATCATTTGAACTTGGCCACCATGTCCAGGATCCCCGGGATCGTGTGCACCTGCGCCGCATGGGTCGGCTGGAAATACTGCTTCAGGCTCCGCTGCGACTGCCCGCCCAGGATGGTGAAATAGTACATCTCATACCCCGGCAGCGCGCAGCAGGGGTGATAGCCCTTGTCGATCAGCACCGTCGACCGGTTCATGATGTGATAGGCATCCCCCGGCTCGTTATCCACCCGCTGCAGCATCTGCATGCCTGACCCATAATCCGGCCGGAAGCGGAAGTTGTAGCATTCGTCATGCCGCGTCTCATCCGGCAAGCGGTCGGTATCGTGCTTGTGGCTCGGAAAACCCGACCACCCCCCCGCGCCCACGGTGAACAGCTCGCTCACCAGCAGACGCCCCACCCGGTCGTGATACTTGGTCCCCAGGATATGCTTGATCTTGCGGTGAGTCTTCGTGTCGTCCGACCCATACTGCACCACGTCCAGATCGCGTGCCCGCACCGCAAAGGGTGACAGCGCCTCGCCATACTGCGCGCCCGCGATGAAACACTCCGTCGCCGTCCGCGCCGTGATCCGCACGCCGGTGCCGGATGGCACATAGACCCCCTCCGGCTCGCCATCCCAGACATCGACCCCCCGGTTGCCGATATCGGCAAAGACCTCGCCCGACACCTCCACCGTCACCGTCCCCGTCGCCGGGACCACGCAGGTCTCGTAGCCCGGAGTGCGATAGTCGAAATGCTCCCCCGCCTGCAGCCGCACGATGTTGAAATAGACCAGCGGCACCAGCGGATCGGCCATGTCGACGATGGCGCGGTTGCGGTTGTCATGCGGCGGAATGTGCATTCTTCAGGTCCCTTCGGGGATTGGGCCGGGATGTCCGGCCATGAAATCATCAAGCTCTGGTCCCGTTGGCATCGCCGGCGCACAGCCCACCCGCGCCACGACCATCGCCGCCGCAGCCGAGCCACGCAGGACGGCGTCGCGCACCGGCAGCCCAGCGGCCAGCCCCGCGATCATCGCGCCCAGGAAACTGTCGCCCGCCCCGGTCGGCTTCAGTGCCTTGGTCGGATAGACGCCTGTGGCGAACTCACTGTCCCGGGTGATGGTGACCGCCCCCTTCTCGCCCATCTTGTAGACGACGATCTGCGCCCCCTCGGCGATTAGGCTGCGCGCCTTGTCGAGCCCCCGGTCCACATGCCCAGCCATGAAACCGAACTCCACGTCATTGCCCACGACCACGTCGCAGATCGCCCCGGCGCGCGAATAGACCTCGGCCGCAACCGCCGCCGAAGGCCAGGAATAGGGCCGATAGTCGACATCGAAGATCAGCGGCAGCCCCGCCGCCCGCGCCAGGTCAAAGGCCCGGAATGCCGCAGACCGCGACGGCTCCGCCGCCAGCACCGTGCCCGTGGTGACCAGCGCCGAGAACGCCGCATAATCCACCGCCTTGACATCCGCATCCGTCATCGCGAAATCGGCGGCCCCGTTGCGATAGATCACCGACTGGCAGTTCTCCAAACGTGTTTCGACCACCGCCAGCGAATTGCGCGCCTCGCCGCCCTCCGCCCGCACATGGCTGCGGTCCACCCCATAGGCGTCCAGCTGCGCCAGGCAGAACCGACCCACCGCGTCGTCCGACACCCGCGTCACCAGCGCCGCACGGCAGCCCTGCCGCACCAAAGCCACCGCGATATTGGCCGACGATCCGCCCAGATGGGCCGCGAACCGCGTCGCCACCTCCATCCGCGTGCCCGGGGGGTCGGCATAGAGGTCCATCCCGGCGCGGCCAAGCACCAGAAAATTCCGATCCCGCAACCGCGCAAGCTCTGCCATGCTGCCCCTCACCGACGGCGCGCCACCGGACCCCAAGCGGGGACTTGCGCGCCTTCGGAAGTCAGGATACAGATTTTGCAACCGGTTGCAATATGTGCTTCGGGGAGGGGCGCGATGGCAGAGATCGGGATCGGGCTGGTCGGTGGTGGCTATATGGGCAAGGCGCATGCCGTGGCCCTGTCCGCTGTCGGCGCGGTGTTCGACACCCCCCTCCGCCCCCGGCTTGAAGTCATCGCCGCGACCAGCCCCGACAGCGCCGAACGCTACCGCAAGGCCTATGGCTTCGCCCGCGCCACCGCCGACTGGCGCGACCTTGTCGCCGACCCCAAGGTGCAGGCCGTGGTCATCGCCTCGCCCCAATCCACCCACCGCGCGATTGCCGAGGCCGCCTTCGCTGCCGGCAAGCCCGTCTTCTGCGAAAAGCCACTCGGCGCCTCGCTGGAAGACGCCAAGGCGATGGTGGCTGCCGCCGAAGCCTCGGGTCTGCCGAACATGATCGGCTTCAACTACGTCCGCGCCCCCGCAACCCAGTTCGTCCGGCAACTGCTGGCCGAAGGCGCCATCGGCGACGTCACCTGGTTCCGGGGTGAACATACCGAGGATTTCCTGGCCGACCCCAGCCTTCCCTCCACCTGGCGCACCAAGGACAGGGCAAACGGCTGCATGGGCGACCTTGCCCCGCATCCGATCAACTGCATGCTGGCGCTGATGGGTCCGGTGGCCGAACTGAACGCCCGGATCGAGACCATCCACGCCACCCGTCCCGGCCCAACGGGACCCGAGGCGGTGACGAACGACGACCACGCGCAACTGATGCTGCGCTTTGCCTCGGGTGTGATGGGCCACCTCTACATCAGCCGCACGGCGACAGGCCGGAAGATGGGCTATGCCTATGAAATCCACGGCACCAAGGGCGGCATCCGCTTTGACCAGGAAGACCAGAACTCAGTCTGGCTGTACCGGGCCGAGGGGCCCGAGGCGACGCGCGGCTACACCCGCATCCTGACCGGTCCGGCGCATCCGGATTACCTGCCCTTCTGCCAGGGCCCCGGCCACGGCACCGGCTATCAGGACCAGATCATCATCGAGGCCAAGGATTTCCTGACCGCGATCCACACCGGCCAGCCGGTCTGGCCCACCTTCCGCGACGGGCTTGCCGTCTGGCAGCTGGTCGACACCGCCTTCCAGTCGTCCGACAGCCGCCAATGGCTGACCGTTCCCCGCACATGAGGACCCAATGACCATCCGCATCGGCAATGCGCCCTGTTCCTGGGGCGTCGAATTCGCAGGCGACCCGCGCAATCCGCCCTGGCGGCAGGTCCTGAAGGACTGCGCCGATGCGGGCTATACCGGGATCGAGCTTGGCCCCATCGGCTACATGCCCGAAGACCCCGCGATCCTGTTCGACGCTCTGGAAGAAAACGGCCTCGACCTCATCGGCGGCGTCGTCTTCCGCCCGTTCCACGACCCCGCCGCCTGGGACGACGTCCGCGACGCCGCCTGGCGCACCTGCCGCGCGCTGACCGCCCACGGCGCGCAGCACCTGGTGCTGATCGACTCCATCTCCCCCCGCCGTGCGCCCACTGCGGGCCGCGCCGATGCCGCCGAACAGATGGACAAGGCCGAATGGACCGCCTTCCGCGACCGCATCGCGACCATCGCCCGCCTCGGGACCGAGGAATTCGGCCTGACCGTCGGCATCCACGCCCATGCGGCCGGTTTCATCGACTTCGAACCGGAACTTGAACGGCTCCTCGACGAGGTCGACGAGAAGATCCTGAAGATCTGCTTCGACACCGGCCACCACTCCTATGCCGGTTTCGACCCGGTGGCCTTCATGCGCCGCCACATCGGCCGCATCTCCTACATGCACTTCAAGGACATCGACCCCGTCGTGAAGGCCGACGTCATCGCCAAAAGCACCGGCTTCTACGACGCCTGCGGCCAGGGCATCTTCTGCAACCTCGGCACCGGCGACGTCGACTTCCCGGCCGTCCGCCAGATCCTGCTTGACGCTGGGTATCAAGGCTGGTGCACCGTCGAGCAGGACTGCGACCCCACCCTGGACGTCAGCCCCATCGACGACGCGCGCAAGAACCGCGCTTACCTTTCCTCCATCGGCTTCTGAGGCTCATCATGGCAAAACTGAACTGGGGCATGATCGGCGGCGGCGAAGGCAGCCAGATCGGCCCGGCCCACCGGCTGGGGGCGCTCGCCGACGGGCATTTCGCGATGGTCGCGGGGGCTCTGGACCACCGGCCCGACGTCGGGCGCGAATATGCGCAGCGTCTGGGCGTTGCCGCCGACCGCGCCTATGGCGATTGGGAAGAGATGCTGGCGGGTGAACGCAACCGGGCGGACCGCTGTGACCTGGTGACCGTGGCGACCCCGAATGCGACGCATTTCCAGATCACCAAGGCTTTCCTGGAGGCCGGGTTCCACGTCCTGTGCGAAAAGCCGATGACCGTGACGGTCGAGGAAGGCGAGGAGATCGTGAAGATCGCCCAGAAGACCGGGCGCATCTGCGCGGTGAACTACTGCTACTCCGCCTACCCGATGATCCGCCAGGCCCGCGCCATGGTCCGCAACGGCGACATCGGCCGCGTCCGCCTTGTCGTCACCAACTTCAGCCACGGCCACCACGGCGACGCGACTGACGCCGACAACCCCCGCGTCCGCTGGCGCTATGACCCGGCCATGGCCGGCGTCTCCGGCCAGTTCGCCGACTGCGGCATCCACGCGCTCCACATGGCCAGCTTCATCTGCGACGACGAGGTCGAAAAGCTCTCCGCCGACTTCGCCTCCACGATCGCCTCGCGCCAGCTGGAAGACGACGCAATGGTCAACTTCCGCATGGCCAAAGGCACCGTCGGGCGCCTCTGGACGTCCTCGGTCGCCATCGGGCGGCAGCACGGCTTCGACATCCAGGTCTTCGGCGAAACCGGCGGCCTGCGCTGGCATTCCGAACAGCCGAACCAGCTGATCTACACGCCCGTCGGCGGCCGCACCCAGATCATGGAAAAGGGTGAGGGCGGGCTCTACGACGACGCCAAGCGCCTTAGCCGCGTCGCCATCGCGCACCCCGAGGGCTTCCCGCTGGCCGTCGCCAACATCTACTGCGACCTCGCCGACGCGATCCGGGGCGAAGCCCGCGACGGCCTCCCGCGCGCCGCCGCCGGGGTGCGCTCCATGGCGGCCGTCCACGCTGCTGTCGCCTCGGCCAAGGCGGGTGGCACCTGGGTCGACGCCCGCCCGCCGGTGTTCCGCTGACCCTCCTCGTTCGACTTCGTCTCCTCCTCGGTGACCCCAGCGAGGAGTGACGAAGTCATCGACGAGCGGGCCCTAATGTCCCCCGCTCCACCACCTCGCAAGGAAACAGCCGCACCTCCGGCCTCCGGTCAGGGCTTTGGATCGTCGCCACCACCACCGCGATCGCCGCCGCAATGATCGCCGCCACCGGCTGGCGGATCGTCGTCAGCCCGATCATCTGCCAGCGCGCCATTTCCATGTCGTTCAGCCCGATCAGCCCGATGTCACCCGGCACCGACAGCCCCGCCTCGCGGATCGCGCTTAACGCCCCCACCGCCAGCAGGTCGTCGCCACAGAAATAGGCCTCGGCCCGCGGACCCTGCAGCAGCCGCTGCATCTCGGCCCGGCCCGCGTCGAACGTATAGGCTTCGGCATAGCTGACGCTCACATCGACGCCCGCCCTACCTTCCAGCGCCCCCAGGAACCCCGCCGCCCGGTCCTGGGTCGAGCTTGCCGCCTTCGGCCCGCCCAGAAACCCCACCCGGCCATAGCCCCGGGCCAGCAGCGCCTCTGCCGCCATCCGCCCGCAGGCCACGTTGTCGATCCCCACCACCGACACATCTGGCGCCTTGGAGGGACGGCCAAACGCATGCACCACCGGCAAACCCGCCCCCTTGAACGCCTCGGCAAAGCTCGGCGGCAGGGTGGATGAGGCGACGATCACCCCATCCACCGAATACTGCCGCAGCATCCGCACCGTCGCCGCCGGATCGGTCGCCTCGGTCAGGTTCACCAGCAACGGCCGCAGCCCCCGGTCCTGCAGGCCGCGGGTGAACAGGTCGAACACCTCCAGGATCAGCGGGTTCTGGAAGTTGTTCACCACCAGCCCAATCATCTTGGTCCGCCCCGTGGTCAGGCTCGATGCCAGCGCGTTCGGCGCATAGCCCAGCTCTGCCGCCGCCTGTTCCACCTTGGCCCGCGTCTTGGCCGACACCGAGGCGCCATCGGTAAAGGTGCGCGACACGGCCGACCGCGACACCCCGGCCCGTTCCGCCACCTCTTTCAGCGTCACCGCCATGCCAGCACCCTCACCACATTCCGACAACTATACATGCGGGTTGCGCCGTGGGAACCGCCCTCCCGCCATTGGCCCGTCCCGTACGGCCTGCTATCACCGGCCTGTTCTGACCATGGCGATCCGATGCTCACCCTCCGCCAAACCGTCCTGATCGTCGCCCTCCTGAACCTCGGTTATTTCGGGGTCGAGTTCGTGGCTGCCCTCAAGGCCAGTTCGGTCTCGCTCCTGGCCGACAGCGCCGACTTCCTGGAAGACGCTGCCGTCAACATCCTGATCTTCTTTGCGCTGGCCTGGACCGCCACCCGCCGCGCCGCCGTGGGCAAGGTGCTGGCCGCGCTGCTTCTGGTCCCGGCAGTCGCCTTCCTCTGGACACTCGTTGCCAAGCTGATGGACCCGACCCTACCGGTGGCCGAAGCGCTTACCCTTGTCGGCCTCGGCGCGCTGGCGGTGAACCTGACCGCCGCCCTCCTTCTTGCCCGGCACCGCAAGGCCGAAGGGTCCCTGACAAAGGCCGCCTTCCTCTCTGCCCGCAACGACGCCTTGGCGAACATCGGCATCATCGCCGCCGGTCTAGTCACCGCCAGCTATCCCTCGATCTGGCCCGACATCCTCGTCGGCCTCGTCATCGCCGCGATGAACCTCGATGCCGCGCATGAGGTCTGGGAAGCCGCCCACGAAGAAGGCAACGCATCTCCCCGCTGACTCCCGGAAATCTCATAATTTCCGGACCGGAGCCTTCAAAGGCTCCGTCACGATTTCTTTGAAGAAATCGTCCCTTTGCAGCCGTCCCGCCCACGGCTATGACGGCGCGACAGCGATCCGGGGACGACGATGGACCATTTCCTCTACAAGAACGGCACCCTCCACGCCGAGGATGTGGCGATCCCCGACATCGCCGCCGCCGTCGGCACCCCGTTCTACGTCTATTCCACCGCCACTCTGACCCGGCACTATCGCCTGTTCACCGAGGCGCTTAGCCCGCTCCCCCATCTCGTCTGCTTCGCGATCAAGTCCCTGTCGAACGTCGCCGTCCTGAAGACGCTCGGCAACCTCGGCGCGGGGATGGACGTGGTCTCGGGCGGCGAATACCTGCGGGCCAAGGCCGCTGGCGTCCCGGGCGACCGCATCGTCTTCTCCGGCGTCGGCAAGACGCGCGACGAAATGCGCCTCGCCCTGACCGGCGGCATCCGGCAGTTCAACGTGGAATCGGAACCCGAAATGCGCGCCTTGTCCGAGGTCGCGACCAGCCTCGGCGTCACCGCGCCGATCACCGTGCGCGTCAATCCCGACGTGGACGCCCGGACCCACGAAAAGATCGCGACGGGGAAAAAGGAAAACAAGTTCGGCATCCCCATCGCCCGCGCCTCCGAGGTCTATGCCGAAGCCGCCCGCCTTCCCGGCCTGCAGGTCATCGGCATCGACGTCCACATCGGCAGTCAGCTGACCGAACTGGAACCCTTCGAACAGGCCTATCTCAAGGTCGCCGACCTGACCCGCCGCTTGCGGTCGGAGGGCCATACCATCACCCGCCTCGACCTCGGCGGCGGGCTGGGCATCCCCTACACCCGCTCGAACGAAGCACCGCCGCTCCCCACCGACTATGGCGCGCTCATCAAGCGCACGGTGGGCGACCTGGGGTGTGAGATCGAGATCGAACCCGGCCGCCTCATCTCCGGCAATGCAGGCATCCTTGTCGCGCAAGTCATCTACGTGAAGAACGGCGAGGGCCGCGATTTCCTGATCCTCGACGCCGCGATGAACGACCTCGTCCGCCCCTCGATGTACGGCGCGCACCACGACATTATCCCCGTGGCCGAACCCCCCGTCGCCAGCCCGACGCAGGAATTCGACGTCGTCGGCCCGGTTTGCGAAACCGGCGACACCTTCGCCAAGGGACGCGACCTGCCGCTGGTGGCCGAGGGTGACCTCGTCGCCTTCCGCAGCGCCGGGGCTTACGGCGCGGTCATGGCATCGGAATACAATACTCGGCCGCTGATCCCCGAGGTGCTAGTGAACGGGGATCACTTCGCTGTCATCCGGGCACGACCAAGCTTTGACGAAATCCTCAACCGCGATACCATTCCCCCGTGGCTGTGACGCGTCGTCCGGTCCCAGGCAGGTGACATGACCGGACCCAAGGCCCAACCCCCGCTGAAATCGCTCGTCTGGCCGATGCGCCTGACGCTGGCGGGGCTTTGGGCGGAACGGCTCGCCCGGGCCTTCTGGCCCTTGTGGTCCCTCACCCTCGTTACCCTCGCTGCCCTCGCCTTCGGCATCCAGGACCTCGGCCCGCTCCACTACGCGCAAGGGGCCGGAGCCGTCATCGCCCTCGCCGCCTTGGCCCTCCTCGTCTGGGGCATCCGCCGTTTCCGCAAACCCACCGCGATGGACGCGCTGGACCGGCTGGACAGTACCATGCCCGGCCGCCCCATCGCCGCGCTCCGCGACACCCAGGCCATCGGCACGGGCGACCCCGCTTCCCTCGCCGTCTGGCGCGCGCACCAAGACCGTATGGCCCAACGCGCCGCCGGGGCCCGCCCCGTCCAGCCCGACCTCCGCCTCTCCTCCCGCGACCGCTTCTCGCTCCGCTATGTCGCGCTCACCGCCTTCGTCATGGCCGCCCTCTTCGGCTCGTTCTGGCGCGCGGGCTCTGTCGCCGGCCTCACCCCCGGCGCGGCCCTCGCCACCCCCGCCGGGCCAAGCTGGGAGGCCTGGGCCCAGCCCCCCGCCTATACCGGCAAACCCTCGCTCTACCTCAACGACATCACCGACCCCGCGCTGGAGGTTCCCACCGGCACCCGCCTGCAGATCCGTCTCTACGGGCCGGAAGGCGGCCTGACCGTCACCCAGACCGTCGCCGACATCCCCCCGCCGCCTGCCCCCGAACCCGGCACCGAGGCCACCCCCGCCGCCGCCGTCCCGACCGCCTCCCAGGGCGTCCACGACCTGACCATCACCCGCTCGGGCGAGCTGTCCATCACCGGCCCCGGCGGCCGCGAATGGCAGATCACCGCGATCCCCGATCAGGCCCCCACCATCGAAGTCATCGGCGAGATGGTGCGCGAGGCCGACGGCCGCTTCAAACAGGACTTCAAGGCCGCCGACGACTACGGCGTCACCGCCGGCCGCGTCACCATCAGCCTCGATCTCGCCAAGGTCGACCGCCGCCATGGCCTGACCGTCGACCCCGAAACCATCGAGCCCGTCACCCTTGACCTGCCGATGCCGCGCAAGGGCAGCCGGACGGAGCTTACCTCCACCCTCATCGACGACCTGTCGAAACACGTCTTCGCCAACCTGCCCGTGACCATGGTCTTCGCCGCCGTAGACGCGGGCGGCAACGAAGGCACCTCTGCCCCCTATGCCGTCACGCTGCATGGCAAGCGCTTCTTCGACCCGCTCGCCAATGCCATCATCGAGATGCGCCGCGACATCCTGTGGAACCGCGTCAACGCCCCCCGCGCTGTCGAATTGTTGAAGGCCGTCACCAACCGCCCCGAGGGCTTCATCCGTCACGACCGCGCCTTCCTGCACCTGCGCGTCCTGATGCGCGACCTGGAGGCGAAAGAGGCCGCGCTGACCACCGAAGACCGCGACGCCATCGCCGAAAAGCTGTGGAAGATCGCGCTGATGGTCGAGGAAGGGAACCTCCAGTCCGCCCTGGAACGCCTGCAGCGCGCCCAGGACCGCCTGCAGGAAGCCATCGAAAACGGCGCCTCGCCGGAAGAAATCGACCAGCTGATGAAGGAAATGCAGCAGGCGCTGAACGAATACATGCGCGAACTGGCCGAGGAATCGCAGCGCAACCCGGGCGACCAGCAGCAGCAGCAGATGATGCAGGGCCAGATGATGTCCGGCGACCAGCTGCAGGAAATGCTCGACAAGCTGCAAGAGCTGATGGAGCAGGGCAAGACGGCTGAGGCCGCCGAGCTGATGGAACAGCTGCGCCAGATGATGGAAAACATGCAGGTGGTGCAGGGCCAGGGTCAGGGCCAAGGCCAGGATGGCCCGATGGGCGAGCTGGGCGAAACCCTGCGCGACCAGCAGGAACTGTCCGATGACGCCTTCCGCGACCTGCAGGGCGTGCCGCGCAACGGCGAACAGCAGGGCCAGGGCCAGGAACCCGGACAGGACCAGGGGCAGGGCCAGGAACCTGGCCAGGACGGGCAGGGCCAGGGCCAGGACCCGCAGCAGGGCGAAGGGCAGGGCGGCAATGACGACCGCAGCCTGACCGAACGCCAGCGCGAATTGCGCGAACGGCTGGACCAGCTGCAGCAGGGCCAGCTGCCGGGCGACGGCACCGAACAGGGCGAAGAGGGCCGCCGCAACCTCGACCGCGCCGGTCGCGCCATGGAAGAGGCCGAGGACGCGCTGCGCGACGGTGATCTCGACGGCGCGCTCGACCGCCAGGCCGAGGCGATGGAAGCGCTCCGCGACGGCATGCGCCAGTTCAGCGAGGCGATGGCCGACGAACAGCGCGAAAACCGCGACGCTCAGGGCGGTGACCGCGAATTCGGGTCCGCCGATCCGCAAGGCACCGACCCGCTGGGCCGCCGCCCGGGCGAAACTGCGCGAATCGGCTCGGACGAGAACATGGTGCAGAACGACCCCGACCAGCGCGCGCAAGAGCTTCTGGACGAAATCCGCCGCCGGTCCGGTGAACCCGCCCGCCCGTCCGAGGAACTGGACTACCTCAAGCGCCTCCTCCAGATGTTCTGATCCCGCGTGTCTATCGCACTGGTTGCGCGGGTCCGGAATCCTGACCGGCCCCGCGCCGGATCACGCAAACTTGCCCTTGCCAGCAAAGCTGCAGCGCGGCATTGCTGACGTGTATTGCGATCATGAATTCTCCTTAGAACCGTTTTGCAGACAAAGTTTGGTCAACAATCGGAACTAGTCATTCAAATTGGGCGTTTCCGCCCGGCAAGTCGTTGCGGGTAGCAAAAAATGGAATTCGGCAAGCTTCAGGCGACAGCCGTCGTTCGCAAGAACTCGATTGCTTTCGTCGAACAGCTGTTCGCGCTTTACGCCGCGCGGCGTCCCCTGGTTCTGGTCTCCGGCCCAGCGCAGGCCGACCAGCTTCCTGGCATCGACATCGACCGCTGCATCGACCCGGGCGACCAGACCGGCTGGCTGACCGCACAGCACCCCGTCATCATGGACGACCTGCCTGCCCAGGTCAGCTACACCTCGGGCACCGAAGGGCTGCCCAAGGGCATTCTCCTGACCTACCGCAACCTCGGCTACACGACGGAACGCATCATCGAGGTGATGCAGATGACGTCCGAAATCCGCGAATATGTGGGCGTTCCGGCCACCTTCAGCTTTGGCATGGCCCGGTTCCGCGCGGTCAGCGCCGTGGGCGGGCTCGCCTACATGCCGCCGCGCGGCTTCGATCCCCTGGAACTGGCGCGCATGCTGACCTCGGGCGAGGTCAACGCACTTTCCGCCGTGCCGACGCTTCTGCGCATCCTCCTGGCCGATCCCGCCATCATCGGTGCGGCAGGCAAGGCGCTCCGCTGGCTAGAGATCGGCTCGCAGGCGATGACCGCCGACGAAAAGCGCCGCATCCGGGCGATGTTCCCGAATGCACGCATTGTCCAGCACTATGGCCTGACCGAAGCCTCACGCTCGACCTTCCTGGTGATTTCCGAGGCCACCGATGCCCAGCTGGAGTCTGTGGGCCATGCCGTTGGCCAGGGTGAAATCGCGCTTTCTGCCGATGGCCGCATCCGCATCCGAGGGCCCCAGGTCGCCCGCTCGCGCATCGACGCAGCCGGTCTGCATGACCTGACCGACGATGACGGCTGGCTGCAGACCAACGACCTTGGCCATTTCAAGGATGGCCACCTCTATTTCGACGGCCGCGCCGATGACCTCATCAACTGCGGCGGCCAGAAGATCGTCCCCGACCAGCTGGAAGACCGCATCCGCGCCCGCCAGCCCTCAGGCCCGCAGATCGCTGTCGCCAAGGTCCCCGATCCCCAGCGCGGCGACGGGGTCCTGGTGGCCTTCGTCGGCGCGCCCGACCAGTTGCCCAAGGTGAAGGAAGCCGCCACCGCCGCCCTGGCCGAGATGGGCATCTCCGCCGGGTCCTCGCTGCATGTGATGGCCCTCGACGCCCTGCCCGTGACCGGTACCGGCAAGGTCCAGCGCCGCCTCCTCTCCGACCAGTTCTCCCGCCGCAAGGTCAGCACCTCCGCGCCTGCTGCCGTGGACAAGGGCGACATCACCGACGTCCGCGCGCTCTTCCGGCACGAATTCGCCGGCCAGACCATCTCGCCCGATGACAGCTTCTACTCCCTCGGCGGCGACTCGCTCCACTACATCGCCTTCTCGCTCGCTTACGAATCCCGCTTCGGCCAGCTGCCCGACGACTGGGAGAAGCTCACCGTCGCCCAGCTGCAGGCCCATGCCGACGCCCGCAACACCTCCTCCTGGCGCCGCCTCGAAACCGCGACCCTGACCCGCGCCTTCTTCATGGTCTGCATCGTCGCGCTCCACACCGAGGCCTTCGTCTACTCCACCAACTGGGGCGCCGCCTACTTCCTCGTCATGCTCGCCGGCTATTCCGTCGCCCGCTTCCAGCTGCCCGAGATCCTCCGCTCCGGCAGCGTCAAGACCCTCTGGGGCACCATCCGCTATGTCGCGATCCCCACGATCCTGATGGGCGTCTTCCTCGAACTCGTCACCCGCAAGTTCGAACTGCCGGAACTCCTTCTCGTCTCGAACTACTTCGACCCCCACACGATCACCGGCTACACCTTCTACTTCGTCGAGTTCTACATCCAGATCCTCATCCTCGCCGCCCTCTTCTTCTCCTTCGCCCCCGTCCGCCGCGCCTTTGCCGCGCGTCCCATGCTCAGCGCCGTCGGCTTCTTCCTCGCCACCGCCGCGCTGGACTACGTGATCGAGCTCTACTGGACCGGCGACTACAACTACGACCGCACCCCCTGGCACTACGGCTGGTGCTTCGCGCTTGGCATGGTCCTCGCCCAGGCCCGCGACCTGCCCTCCCGCCTCTTCGCCCTCGCCCTCTCCCTCGTCACCATCTTCGCCTACTGGCACTTCACCTCCGCCGCCTTCTACGTCGCCGGCGGCTGCGCGGTCGTGCTCTTCATCCGCTCCTTCACCGTCCCCGCCCCGGTCAAGGTCATCGTCGCCGAGATCGCCGGCGCCTCGATGTTCATGTACCTGACGCACTACCAGATGATCTCGCTCGTCGACAAAGTCTTCGGCGAGCATCACCCCTGGCTCGCGCTCCTCCTGTCGATCCTCGTCGGCATCGCCGGCGCCCACCTTTATGCCTGGGCCGAGAAGATCGTCCTCAAACCCCGCGCCAAGGCGGTCCCGGCCGAATAACCGCGCGCCCCCCTCACCCCGCCTTAACCGCGCTGCGCTTCCCTCCTCTCAAAGGAGCGCACGCCCATGTCCCCCCTCCAGCACTTGCCCATCGCGGAAATCGCCCCCCACGCCCTCCTCCGCGACCGTACCGCGCTTGACCCCGCCGCCCTGCAACTCCTCCAGCACTCCATCGCCACGGAAGGCCTCCGCACCCCCATCGAGGTCTGGCAGCTCTCCACCCCCCGCGACGGGCACGTGTACGGCCTCATCTCCGGTCTCCGCCGCCTCACCGCCTGCCGCGCCCTGGGCCACACCACCATCCCCGCCTTCCTCCGCGCCCCCCAGACCATCGCCCAGGCCCTCGCCCAGATGGTGACCGAGAATGAGATCCGCGAACCCGTCACCCCATGGGAGAAGGCCACTCTCATCCTCAACGCCATCCATGAGGGCCACTTCGACACCCCCGACACCGCCATCGCCGCCCTCTTCCCCAGCACTCCCCGCACCACCCGCACCCGCATCCGCAACCATGTGAGCGTGGTCGAAGCCCTCGCCCCCCTCCTCACCGACCCCACCAGCCTCACCACCCGCCAACTCGACACCCTCGCCGCCGCGCTCCAGTCCGGGCACGAGGACCTCCTCACCGCCACCCTCCACCCCGTCATCGGCCAGGGGGCTGAGACGCAATGGTCCACCCTCCGCCCCGTCCTTCAGGATGTGCTGCGAGAGCCCACCAACCCCACCACCCGCCGCCCCCGGAGGCTGTTGAAGCTCCGCCAGGGCCTGACGATCACGCGGGAGGCCTGCCCCGGCGGCTACACCCTGCGCTTCACCGGAGCGCAGGCGAAGTCCGGCCTGATCGACGACGTGCTGGACAAGGTGGAAGAGTTGTTCGGGAGAGAGTGAATCCTCTGCCGCTAATGCGGCGCTATCTGGTCAACCCTATCAATTATCTGGTCGAACTTTTCAAAAGTCTTTCCTTGTGCTCTTAGTCGAGAGACAACCTGTAGGACTGCGAAGGGTGTCTTGCAGATGTCGTCTCTATGCAGACCGAACTCGGCAGCAATTTCGTCAAAGGTTTTGTCATACGCCTCACCGCAGCAATCTTTCAAGTACCTCTCAAGGTTAGTGCTAAACGCAGCGAAACGATCGAAGCATCCGTCTGGGTATTCCTGTGGTTCAGCAACACCACAGATCGTCTGGATGTACTTGTTCACTTTCGTCTTCTTATCGGCAGAGTTTGCATCAGAATCGAAAACAGCATATGTAGGGATGCCGAGCTTATTGAAGATGAACAGTGGCTTATCCATTTTTGTCTTGCCGTCTACTGACGCAACCAGAATCCCTTCCGCCAAATGGTCACGCCCTGCTGAACGATAGGCGCCTTCCAAAATTGCTTTGTCGGTCAGTCCCTCTACTAGAATTAGCTTGCTTGCAAAGAACCCTTCACAGACTTCACGGGAGAAGATGTGTAATTTTGCGAGGAATGCTTCCTCAGTCATCGGGTCCTTTTGAACAAGTTGCGCGAAGAAGCTTGCGCATTCAGAAACGGAAAGTGCAGCGACGCTATGAACAAGCTCTCCCCCAACATCCTCCCGCCTAACGATGCGCGCTGTGTGAAACTTGTGAATGTCCAAGAACTTCTCTGAGTGCGTAGCGAACACAACTTGAAATCTTATGCCAGTTGCGGCGTTGAAACCCTCGCAGAGTCTGCGAAACGCGTCACTTACGAGCTTCTGCTTGTGAGGGTGCTGATAGATCTCTGGCTCTTCAATTAAGAGAATAATATCACTCTGCGGTGCTGCGAATTCCTCTTGGCCGGGTTGCGCGGTGCTCGTAGCAAGGAACTCCACAACTGAGAATAGCGCTGCACGCTGCAAGCCGTGACCAACATGCGTTAAAGCACTAAGAAATCCAGCATCCTCGACCATAATTGCTGGTTGGGGGAAGGCAAACCTCACACTCTCTTCGGATTGCCAATCCGCGAAGAGCCTAGAATCGCTGTAATAGCGCTTTATTGCCCCGGTGAGTCTCTCGCTAATCTGCGCCAACTGAGGAAAGTTGTCCGGTGAAACTAGTCCATCATAGTTTGCCTTTGTCTGCTCAATGAAATCCTTCACTTCTTGTCGGTTCTCATAGGTTTGGCGGGCGATATCCGCAAGAAGTAGGATGATTGGGCTCTTCTTGGCGTCCGCGGTTTCCTCGGAAACATTTGCCACCGCTGGTACGAAGTGTAGGCCTGTCTTCTTTTTTAGCTTTCCGTTAGCGACATTCGGCGCTCCAAAGAAACCCCTAACATAGACCGACTCGAGCTTATCTGGGTTTGCCGCTTCCCACTGGGACATGTTCTCCAACGCTTGGTCTGAAGATGTTACCTTAGAAAGCCCCTCGACTTGTCCAACTAGCTCGTTGTAGGCATCCCGTTGCTTTGATTTGCTGGATTCGGCTCTGATCGGGGCAAAGGCCGGAAAAGCCTTTGCGCGAACACTGTAGCTAAGATTACTATCCTTGTCGCTGGAAAGTGTCCGTGAAACTGACAGTTTTCCTTCGATTACTGCCCCACCGAACTCCTCAAGCTCATCGGGTGTCAGGTTGTCGAAGGTCACAGTTACTTCAATCGATTCTGCCTCACGCTTGTAGAAGTCATCAGGTGTAACTCTAGGAGCTGCTTCGAAGAAAAGCCTGAGAGCATGTAGGAAGGATGATTTACCCGCGTTATTGCTTCCAATAAGAACAGTAACGTCATCGAAATCGATCTTGGCTTCTCGTATCGACCTAAAGCCAGAAACCTCAAGCGCCCGAATCTGCATATCGTGACTCCACTAAATGGAGCTAATCTGCTTACTCTTCCTCCCCGTGTCTAGAGCTTGCTTTACTCTACGTTAAGCATATTCTGGGCAAAACTTAAAAAACCCCTAACGTCCGCGACCATCCCTTTGTAATCAAAGCGAAATCCGGAAATGTCCACCGTGGACACCCCTCACCAGTGAGGCGGGCGGACGTTCGCTTCCGGGGCCTCCCCCCGCAGGGCCTCCTCCTCCGCGGCCCGCTCCATCAGCAGCCGAACCCGCCGCTCCAGCCCCGCGATCTCGGTCGCCTGCCGGGCCACCACGTCCGACAGGTCCTCCACCGCCCGGATCAGGTGGGCCACCTTCTCTTCCAGATCGACCGACCCCATCCTACCCCCGCTTGCCGCCTCTCCCCCCATCCGATACACGGACGGCGATCAAAAGCGAAGGTCCCGCCATGGCCGACAAGCCCCCCCGCCGCCCCCGCGCCGAGACCCCGAAGGGATTCCGCGACTACTTCGGGGCCGAGGTCACCGAACGGAAAGCCATGCTCGACCGCATCGCCGGGGTCTACCACCGGTACGGGTTCGACCCGCTGGAGACCTCTGCCGTGGAAACCGTCGAGGCCCTCGGCAAGTTCCTCCCCGACGTCGACCGCCCCAACGAGGGCGTCTTCGCCTGGCAGGATGAGGACGCCGACTGGCTGGCCCTCCGGTACGACCTCACCGCCCCCCTCGCGAGGGTCGCCGCCCAGTACCGCAACGACCTCCCCAGCCCCTACCGCCGCTACGCGATGGGCCCCGTCTGGCGGAACGAGAAACCGGGTCCGGGAAGGTTCCGCCAGTTCTACCAGTGCGACGCGGATACGGTCGGCTCCGCCTCGGTCGCCGCCGACGCCGAAATCTGCGCCATGCTCGCCGACGCCCTGGAAGAGGTCGGCATCCCCCGCGGCGACTACGTGGTGAAGGTGAACAACCGGAAGGTCCTGAACGGCGTGATGGAGGTCGCTGGCCTTGCCGGAGACAACAAGCATGCCGAACGCGGCATCGTCCTGCGGGCCATCGACAAGATCGACCGGCTCGGTCCCGACGGGGTGCGGGCTCTCCTCGGAGAGGGCCGCAAGGACGACAGCGGCGATTTCACCAAAGGGGCGGGTCTGTCCCCCGAGCAAGCCGAAGTCGTGATGGGCTTCACCACCGCCAAGCGCGACACGGGGGCCGAAACGGTCGCACGGCTGCGGGAGTTGGTGGGCGGTTCGGCGATCGGGGCCGAGGGCGTCGCGGAACTCGAAGCTATCGCGGCCCTGCTGGAGGCCCAGGGCTACGGACCCGACCGGATCGTGCTGGACCCCGGTGTCGTCCGCGGCCTCGGCTACTATACAGGCCCGGTCTACGAGGCGGAGTTGACCTTCGAGATCCTGGACGAGAAGGGCCGCAAGCGGCAGTTCGGCTCGGTGGCCGGGGGTGGACGGTACGACGGGCTGGTGAAGCGGTTCACCGGGCAGGATGTGCCGGCGACGGGGGTCTCGATCGGGGTGGACCGGCTGCTTGCCGCGCTCCACGCGAAGGGGCGCGTCTCGGGCGATGTGGCAGGGCCGGTGGTCGTCACGGTGATGGACCGGGACCGGATGGCCGACTACATGGCGATGGTGGGGGAGCTTCGGCAGGCGGGCATCCGGGCGGAGGTCTATCTGGGCAATCCGAAGAACTTCGGCAACCAGCTGAAGTATGCGGACAAGCGGGCCTCTCCGGTCGCGGTGATCCAGGGCGGGAACGAGGCCGCTGCGGGGACGGTGATCCTGAAGGACCTGATCCTCGGTGCGAAGATCGCGGAAAGCGCGACACTGGAGGAGTGGAAGGACCGACCGGCGCAGGTCGAGGTCGCCCGCGGTGACTTGGTGGTGGCAGTGCGAAAGATGCTGGGGCAATGACCCCCAAGGCCGCGATCCGGGCTGAAGGGGAGCGGCTCCTTCAGGCATTCGTCCAGGCCGGCGCGGTGCCGGTCGAGGCGGATGTCCTGCAACCGGCGGGGACGCTGCTGGACCTGTATGGCGAGGATATCCGGGCGCGGGCCTATGTGACGGATGACCCGGTCCGGGGCGAGATGATGCTGCGGCCGGACTTCACTGTGCCGGTCGTGCAGGCCCACATGGCGCATGGGGCGGAGCCGGCGCGGTATGCCTATCTGGGCGAGGTGTTCCGCAAGCAGTTGCGTGGGTCGGGGCGGGCATCCGAATACTTGCAGGTGGGGTATGAGGTTTTCGACCGTGCCTCACCCGAGGCGGCGGATGCCGAGGTGTTTGCCCTTTTCCGTGACCTGCTGGCCGGTCTGAGCCTGCGCCCGGTAACTGGGGATATCGGCATCCTGATGGCCGCTGTAAGGGGGCTGGAGACGACGGAACGGCGCAAGGCGGCGCTCTTGCGGCATGTCTGGCGGCCGGTGCGGTTCAAGGCATTGTTGGATCGGTTTGCCGGACGGGCTCCGGTACCGGCGGGGCGGGTGGCTTTGCTTGACCGGCTAAAGGCCGGGACGCCGGATCAACTGATCGACGAAGCGGGGACTTTCGTGGGCCTGCGCTCTGCAGAGGAAATTGCGGCGCGGGCCGAGGCGCTGGTCGCGGATGCCGAGACTCCGCCGATCAAGGCGACCGAGGCGGCGCTGCTCTATGATCTCCTCAGCCTGGAGGCCCCGGCGGGTCATGCGCTGAGCCATCTGCGCGGGATCACCCCGATGCTTCCGGCCATTGGCCCGGCGGTGGATCGGTTCGCGGCGCGGTTGGACGCGCTGGCGGCACGGGGCGTGGATGTCTCGACCCTGGCGTTTGAGGCGAGCCACGGGCGGACGGCGCTGGAGTATTATGACGGGTTCGTCTTCAGTTTCCTGAAGGACGGGATGCCTCCGGTCGCCAGTGGGGGCCGCTATGACGCACTGACGGCAGTGCTTGGACAAGGGGCCTTCATCCCGGCAGTGGGTGGGGTGATCCGGCCGGGTCTGGTCGCTCGGCTGAAGGGGGCGATATGATCCGGATCGGGGTGCCGTCCAAGGGGCGGCTGATGCAGGACACCTTCGACTGGTTTGGCGCGCGCGGAGTGGTGATGAAGCGCGCGGGGTCGGATCGGGAGTATTCCGGCGTGGTCGAGGGCATCGAGGGTGTGGTTCCGGTGCTGCTTTCGGCGGGTGAGGTCCCGCGCGAGCTGGCAGCAGGGAGGATCCATCTGGGGGTCACGGGCTCGGACCTGGTGCGCGAGCAGCTGGGCGAGGACGAGGTGGCCGAGGTCGCGAAGCTCGGGTTCGGGCAGGCGGACCTGGTGATCGCGGTGCCGAACGTCTGGATTGATGTCGAGACGGTGGACGATCTGGATGCCGCAGCGGCGGGGTTCCGCAGGGCGCACGGCCACCGGCTGCGGATTGCCACGAAGTATCACCGGCTGGTGCGGGATTTCCTGCAAGCGCAAGGGGTTGCGGATTACCAGCTGGTCGACAGCCAGGGCGCGACCGAGGGGACAGTGAAGAACGGGACGGCGGAGTGCATCGCCGACATCACCTCGTCCGGTGAGACGCTGCGAGCGAACCACCTGCGTATCCTGAGTGACGGGCTGATCCATTCCAGCCAGGCGGTGCTTTGGGCCTCGCGCGTGGCGGACTGGTCGGCGGAGGATCGTGCGGCTTATGCGGGATTGGCTGTGAAGCTGGGGGTCGGGGCGCAGCCCGTCTGACCCCGCTCGTCGGTCGACTTCGTCCCTCCTCGCTGGCCCCCCGCGACGAGAAGCCGAAGGCGCGCGAGGAGCCTACCGTCGCGCCAGCGTGACCCCGATCCCGGCAAGCGCCATCCCGGCCCAGGCGAGGGGCGGCATGGCTTCGCCGAGGAGCGGCCAGGCGAACAGCGCCGACAGCGGCGGGACCAGGTAGAAAAGGGCCGAGACGCGGGCGACCTCTCCGGCCCTGATCATCGCGAGGAGAAGGGTGATCGAGATCAGCGAATTGCCGATCACCAGATAGGCGAGAGTTGCCCACAGCTCGGGCGTCCAGTCGGCCTGCAACCCCTCGGTCGCAAGGGCGAGCGGCAAGGTGAAGACCGCGCCGACAGCGTACTGGATCAGGTTGGCGGGGACCGGATGGGTCGTCACGCCGAAGCGCTTTTCGTAAAGCGTTGCGGCGGTCATGCCGATGAGGCCCCCGACCGCCGCCAGGAGCCCAATCAGGGGTTCATGCGCGATATCGGAGCGGGCGAGGATCACCGTGACGGCCCCCGTCAGGCCGAGGGCGAGGCCGATCCAGCGGAGGCGGCTGACGGTCTCGCCAACCATGCGGGGCGCGATCAGGCTGACGAGGATCGGCTGCAGGCAGACGATGATCGCCACCCCGCCCGCCGAGACGCCGGATTTAAAGGCGATGTAGCACAGGCCGAAGTAGGCGACCTGGATCAGGAAGCCCACGATGGCGATGTCCCAGGCGGCGCGACCCCTCGGGAAGTCCGGTTTCAGCAGGGGGACGAGGGGGAGGAGGACCACGACGGCGATCAGGTAGCGCAGGGCCAGCAGGGTGAAGGGTCCGGCGTGCTGCAGACCGATCTTGGCGATGGCAAAGCCCGCGGACCAGAGGAGAAGGAAGATGATCGGCGCGGCGAGGAGAAGCGGGCGGGGCATGGCGCAAGTCATGGACCTGCCGTACAGGAATGAAAAGCCCGTTGACCTTTTCTGCCTCCGCCTACCTTACCGGGCAGCAACCATGGAGACTGCGATGATCCGCCTCACCGCCCTTGCCCTTCTGGCCCTATCCGCTCCGGCCTTTGCCGAAACCATGGCGACTGGGGCCGAGATCACTGCTGCGATCAGCGACAACACGGTGCAGGGGAGCATGACGGCAAGTGGTGCCTACACCGAATTCTATGCGGCTGACGGCGCCATCAAGGGCGACGGCTACTCCGGCACCTGGACGGTCGAGGGCGACACGATGTGTTTCGACTACGGCGAGGGCAAGGACTGCTGGGGCGTCCGCATCGACGGCGAGGCGGTGACCTGGGTACAGGATGGCGTGGAAGGCGGCACGGGCACCATCGTCGCGGGGAACCCGAACAACTACTAGTGCAAGCCCAATTCGGCCAGCGCCTGCGCCAGTTTCGGCGGTAGCGGATCGTCCTTGGCGCGGCCTTTCGGCAGGTCGCGCGGGGCGTCTTTCGGGTCAAGGTAGCGCCAGCCCTGGAACGGCCTCCGGGGGGCAGCTTCGGTGCGGATGACATCAAGGTCCAGCACCAGTGCACAGCGCGGAATACCGTCGCCCAGGTTGACCTCCTGCAGGTCGGTGATCCGCTGGCGGCACAGGATCACGCCCTTGATGACCCAGTAAAGCGAGCCTTCCAGGACATCGGCCTCGCGCTTGGGCCACATGCGGGTGACGTGGATCGCGCGGCCTTCGGGCCAGTGCGGGCGCTGGCTGCGCTGCCAGTCCAAAAGGTCCTCGACCGAGTCAGCGCCGACGCAAAGCTTCAGGAGATGTATCATGCGGCGAAGATAGCCGCCGGCAGGACGAGTGCAAGGCCGGGTCCAGAGGTGCCGGAAGGGGCGAGTGGACTAGCGGTGCGTGGCTGGCGCAATCAACGCTGCCCTTTGACCCTGGTATCGGGCACGTGCACCCAATAACTGGCCCAGGTGACCGGGCCAGCGCCATGCTGTGATGGTTGCGCTTAGCGGCTGTTACTCTGCACCAAGAACCAGAACCCAGGTCTTGTTTCCGCCATTTCCAGTAACGCCAAGGCCAAAGTCCTCAAACGCGGGATTGATGTTGTTGCCATGGTGTCCGGATGAGCCTGTCCAGTCAGCCATCACCGACGTCACGGTCTGCTGGCCACGGGCAATATTCTCGGCGATGGCCGTCGGGATGTAGCCCTGAGCCCTTGCGCGGTCGCCCACGGTCGAACCGTTCGTTCCGGTATGTGAGAATCGGTTGTTCGCCACGAGATCAACAGCATGGCCCTGCGCTGCCCGGCCAAGGCGGGCGTCATATGTAACGTTCTGTGCACCGTTCGCAACGCGAACATTGTTCAGCAGCACTTCAAAGCTGTTGTTCTCCGGGGCCGGGGGCGCGGCCGTCGGAGGGGGCGTCGTCACCACCCCTCCGCCAGACCCGGTCGATGAGCCCCCGCAGGCTGGCAACGCCGCAATGACAACAATGGCCGCGAATTTCCGCATTGGTCTCTCCTGCTTGACAATCCATCTGCGATTACGCAGACAAATTTGACAATTTTGAGATTGCGCAGACAAATATCTCATGTCCAGACGCCCAGGAACAACTCTAGCGTGTGGGCTGGTTTCCGCCGTTCTTGCCCTTGGCCTGCTGTCCGCATCGCCCCTGGAGGCGCAGGAGGCAGGCGAACCAAAGCCGGAATTTGTCGCGGCCTTGACCCGCGCTGGCGAACTGCTCGACTCGGGTCGCCCGATGGCCGCGCAGTGGTGGATCAGGCGGGCTTTTCGTCATGCCCGGGGGCCTGAAGATGAGGCAGTCTTGCGCGAGGCCTATGCCATCGCCGCCGAAGCCAACCCGATCACGCTGAATGTCTGGGCGAACGTTGCGCCGACGGACAACGTCAACAACGGGGCAGAGTCCGAGTTCTTCTCGCTGGGCGATATCCTGCTGATTTTTGACCCCGCCAGCGTGGCGCTGTCTGGCACCGAATACGCGGCCAGCGTCGCGTTCAGCTACCGGTTGGCCAAGTCCGACCGCGCTGTAACCAGCCTTGGGGTCAATCTGTATGGGCGCACCTACACCCTGTCCTCGGCAGCGCAGGCCGCAGCCCCGGACGTTTCGGGCAGCGACTACGCCCTGGTGATGGGCGAGGTGTTTTTGCGCCAGCAACTGTTCCTGGGGCAAGACCTTGGGCTGACCACCGTGTCGCTGCATCGCGGGCAGATCGACTATGGCGGCGAGCCGCTGTACCGCTATGCAAAGGTCGCCGCGCAGCAGGATTTCCAGCTTGGCCAAGGCGCGATGTCGATCGGGTTCGGGCTTGAGGATCAGGTCAGCCAGAGCATAGACCGCGCCGATGCCCGGGTCTACGACGGGCGGATCAGTTACGCCCAGACGGACGGCAATGGGGCGCTGTGGCGCTGGACGCTGTCTGGCCGCAAGACCGATTCGGATCTGAGCACTGACAGTTTCGACGAGCTGCGAGGTGGAGTGAGCGTCAGCCCGGCGTGGCGGCTGCTGGGTACAGCCCCGACGTTTTCGCTGGAACTGGGTGGCAAGCACTACGATGAATTCGTGCTTTCCTTTGATGGACGGCGCGACCGTTTTGCCAGCCTGGGGGCCAGCCTGGTGTTCGAACAGGTTGCCGTGATGGGGTTTTCGCCCGTCCTGTCGGTGAGTGCCACGCGGACGCGGTCGAACGTCGCGCGCTATGACACCTCCGAATTCAGGGCCAGCCTGGGCTTTCAGTCACGCTTCTAGGGTGCAGCTAGCGGCGCCAGGGGTGACCGTGCTTGCGGCGACCCGGGCGCGCGAAGGCGGCAGCCTCTCGTTGACCCGAAGGGGTTCGGGGCGTATCTTGGGTCCTTCGTTCCAGTTATCCACAACAGACAGAGAGATTCGCCCCATGTCGCGTTTCGACACCCCCATTGCCGAACAGATCTGGGACATGAAGTACCGCTTCAAGGAGGCGGACGGCACGCCCATCGACGGCAGCGTCGAGGACAGCTGGCGGCGGATCGCCCGTGCCCTTGCCGAGGTGGAGAAGGACCCCGCGAAGTGGGAGGCGGAGTTCTATGCCGCGCTGGAAGGCTTCAAGTTCCTCCCGGCGGGCCGGATCACGGCGGGGGCGGGGACGGGGCGCAGCGTGACGCTCTTCAACTGCTTCGTCATGGGCACGATCCCGGACACGATGGAGGGCATCTTCACTGGCCTGAAAGAGGCCGCTCTGACCATGCAGCAGGGCGGGGGGATCGGCTACGACTTCTCCACCATCCGCCCGCGCGGGGCCGAGGTGAAGGGCGTCGCGGCGGATGCAAGCGGCCCGCTCAGCTTCATGGACGTCTGGGACGCGATGTGCCGGACGATCATGTCGGCGGGGTCGCGCCGGGGCGCGATGATGGCGACGATGCGCTGCGACCACCCGGATATCGAGGCCTTCATCGAGGCCAAGCGCGACCCGGCCCGCCTTCGCATGTTCAACCTTTCCGTCCTGGTGACCGACGCCTTCATGGCCGCCGTCAAGGCCGACGGCCCGTGGGAGCTGGTGTTCGGCGGCAAGGTCTACAAGACGGTCGAGGCCCGCGATCTGTGGAACAAGATCATGCGGTCGACCTTCGACTATGCCGAGCCTGGGGTGATCTTCATCGACCGCATCAACGCGATGAACAACCTCGGCTATGTCGAGACCATCGCCGCCACCAACCCCTGCGGCGAGCAGCCCCTGCCGCCCTATGGCGCTTGTCTCTTGGGGTCGATCAACCTGGCGACGCTGGTCTGGTATCCGTTCGAAGACAAGGCGCATGTCTGCAAGACCGATCTTGCCAAGCTGGTCCGCACTGCCGTCCGGATGATGGACAACGTGGTGGACGCCTCGCGCTTTCCCTTGCCCGAACAGGCGGCAGAGGCGCAGGCCAAGCGGCGGATCGGGCTGGGGGTCACCGGGCTGGCCGATGCGCTTCTGATGTGCGGGCTGCGCTATGGCTCGGACGAGGCGGTGGCCGCGACCGAGGACTGGATGCATGCCATCGCGCGCGAAGCCTATCTCGCATCGGTCGATCTGGCGAAGGAGAAAGGCGCGTTTCCGCTGTTTGATGCGGAGGGCTTCCTCGCCTCGGGCAACATGCAGCAGATGGACGCCGATGTCCGCGAGGCAATCGCCCAGCACGGCATCCGCAACGCGCTCCTGACCTCGGTCGCGCCGACCGGGACGATCTCGCTTTACGCCGGGAACGTCAGCAGCGGCATCGAGCCGGTCTTCGCCTATGCCTATACCCGCAAGGTCCTGCAGAAGGACGGCTCCCGGACGGAGGAGGAGGTCGTCGACTATGCCGTCCGCCTCTGGCGCGAAAAGCATGGCGACAAGCCGCTGCCTGACCATTTCGTCAACGCCCAGACCCTGCCGCCGCTGGACCACGTCCGGATGCAGGCCGCGGCGCAGAAATGGGTGGATTCGTCCATCTCCAAGACCATCAACTGCCCCGAGAACATCAGCTTTGACGCGTTCAAGGAGGTCTACATGGCTGCCTGGGACCAGGGCTGCAAAGGCTGCACGACCTACCGGCCGAACGATGTGACGGGGTCGGTGCTGACCGTCAGCGAAAAGCAGACCGCCCCCGTGGCGTCACAGCCGGTGACGGGGGGCGAAGTGGTGTACCTGTCCGAACCCCTGGACCGCCCCGCCGCGCTGGAAGGGCAAACATACAAGGTCAAATGGCCGGGCTCGGAACACGCGCTCTACATCACCATCAACGACATCATCATCGCCGGCCACCGCCGCCCGTTCGAGGTGTTCATCAACTCCAAGAACATGGAGCATTTCGCCTGGACCGTGGCCCTGACCCGGATGATCAGTGCGGTGTTCCGGCGGGGTGGGGACATCTCCTTCGTGGTCGAGGAGCTGAAAGCCGTCTTCGACCCCCGCGGCGGGGCCTGGATGGAGGGTCGGTATATCCCGTCCATCCTCGCCGCCATCGGCGGAGTGATCGAGCGCCACCTGATCGACATCGGCTTCATCGAGGGCGAGGGGCTGGGCCTGAAATCCGACCCCAAGGCCGAACTGCTGCGTGTCGGAGAGGCGCCTAAAGGGAAGGCCTGCCCGTCCTGCGGGAGCTATGACCTGCGGATGGTGGAGGGGTGCCTGACCTGCGGGTCGTGCGGGCATTCGAAGTGTGGGTGATGAATTGAGGAAGCCACTCAAGATACCCAGTCGCTCTTCAAGCATCACGAACGCATTCGTTCAGTCAATAATTCCTTTCGATCCACCGTCTGAGGCTGATAAGGCCGAAGTTCTTGCGTTCTTCGGCCAATCTTCAGGCGAGATGACGTGTGTTTACTGCGGCAGTTCCGCAAATGACTGGGACCACTTGCTGCCTCTCGTTAGAAACAAGAGGCCAACGGGCTTCTTTTCGGGGAAGGGCAATGTCGTACCCGCATGCGGGAGATGCAATCAATCCAAGAGTGGACAAGATTGGGAAAAGTGGGTCAGGGGTGATTCCAAGAACTCTCCAAAGTCGCGCGGAGTCAAAGACTTGGAGCAGAGAGTAGATCGCTTAGCTCGATACGTTGAAGCCTATCCGCAATCCGCTGAGAATCTGGAAGAACTAGTCGATTCAGGCTTGTGGGCTGTATACTGGTCGAAGCTCGGCGAAATCCATGAATCGTTAAGAGCTGCTCAATTCCTTGCAGACGAAATCGCTGGGCAAATTCGAGAAAGCCGGTTTCGATCTCGACGTTAAGAATTGGCTTGCTACTTCACCCCATCCGTTCTCGCCACGAAATCCGTTAACTGGGGCACCTAGTCCTCTGGCCCCGCCACAGTAAGCACGGAGAAGGAAAGGCACTGCCTTTCCCCGCGCTGATGCCCAACGGTGACGCAAGACCGGTTGAACCAAGTGCAACACCGTCCGGCCCCTGCCCGGGCGGGGGAGAAGCCCCCGCCGAGGGGCGGGCGGGGGCTGGACGGAGGCTTTGGGCCTCCGCCCGGTTCCTTCAACTTGACGTAGGAAGTGGCAGGGGCGATGGCCCCTGCCAGATCGGGCTTTGACCTACTTCGCCCCGTTCGCCCGCGCCACGAAATCTACCAAGTGGGGCACATAGTCCTCCGGCCCCGCTCCGCCCTGCGTCGCCGCCCCCGCAAAGCTGTTCTTCGCGGCGCTCGCCATCGTCGTCGTGACGGTGGCGGAGTTGGCCATGCTCTCGAGATAGCGCATGTCCTTGTAGGCGTTTGACAGGGAAAAGCGGTGGCCCTCCAGCGCGTGGCCCATAAAGGTCTTGTAGATTCCGCAGTCCATCCGGCCCTCGACCCCCTTACAACCCACTCCGCGGCAGGCTTGCCGGTTGGCCGTTCCAGGTGCCGGTCAGGCTGACGGCCTCGTCGGCGCGGTTGTTGTGGTAGCTCAGGCGTCCGGTTTGGCTGCCTGACACGGTCAGGTCCAGCATCAGCCCATCCGCCCCGTCTTCGGTCGCCACGTCGCTGCCCGTGCCATCCACCGTGATCTCGGGCCAGAACCGGCAGGCGGCAAAGCTGTAGGCGGTGCCCTCCTCCGTCGCCGTGGCCGACAGGGTGCCGCCCAGCGGGCAGCCGAAGGTGGTGGGGTGCTGGCCGTCCCAGCCGGCCAGGGGGATGAAGCTTGCAAGCTCGGTCTCGACGGCCCGGGCGACGGTCAGGGGGTCTGACTGCTGGGCGGGGTCGGTCAGGGTCAGCGGCTCGTAGGGCGCCGTCGGCTCCTGTTCGCACAGCTGTTCGCGCGCGGTGGGCAGCGTGCCGTCGTACATCAGCGCCTGCACGATGGTGTCGGGGCAGGCAAGGCCCCGGCCCCAGATCACATGCGGCCCGCCCGCCATGAACACGCCATAGGCATTGGCGGCATTGTCCAGCACCGAGTAGGCCATCGAGATCGGCGTGATCGGGTCGCGGTCGCCGTTCAGCACCAGAGTCGGCCAATCACCCCCGGCGTAAGGCGCGGGTCGCACCGCCGGACCCTGGTGTGGCCAGAGGGCGCAAGCCACGCGTTCCAGGTAGTAGGACCGCAACAGGCGCGGCGCTTGGGGCGCGAAGGCCTGCGCCTCGTCGAGGATGCGGCGGGCGCGTTCTTCGGGGGTGCCCGGGCCGCTGTCGTAATCGGTGCAGGTGATCGCGTAATAGGCAGCACCGTACCAGCCCGGATCCTCGAACCCGATTTCGGTCTCGGCGTCGATATAGGCGTTCACATAGCCAAGCTGCAGGATCGGCACCAGGTTGCCCTGCCGGGCCGCGGCCAGGGTGCGCAGGTATTCCGCCCTGCCTTCGGGGGAATAGAGCGCGTAGAAGGCGTTCATTTCCAGAAGGCCGGTGGTCAAGAAGCGCGTGGCGGTGGTGCCGTCGGCCAAGGGATAGGCGACGGGGATCGGGGCCTCGGCCGCCCGGCGCGCAAGGTCGTCATGCGCGGCGGCGGCACCACCCGGGAAGTCCCGGGCGCAGGCGGGCAGCGCGTCACACAGGGCGAAGGTTTCCGCCAGCAAAGCTTCGGCCGCCAGGGTGTAGCGGCGGTAGAAGCCCTCGGCATCCAGGGTCAGGTCGACCACCCCGTCAAGGATCACGCCACGAACGGCGGTCGGGAACTGGGTGGCATAGGCCTGCACGAACTGGGTGCCGTAGCTTTCGCCGTACAGCCAGACCTTCGGCGCGCCGAGCGACTGGCGGAACAGCTCGGAATCGCGGATCGCCTGGTCGGTCGCCACCACTGGTAGCAGGGCATCCGCGTCAAGCTCGGCAATGCAGCCGGTCACATAGTCCTGCGCGGTGCGAAGGATCGCCTCGGGGTCGTCCAGCGAGGTTGGTGCGGTGTCGAACCGGGCTTGGGCCCTGGGGCAGGACAACCCGTGCACTGACCCTATCCCGCGCTGGTCGACAAAGACGATGTCCATGTTTTCGACGAGGCTCGGGTCGAAGGCGGACAGGTAGGAATCTGCCGACGCGATCCCCGATCCGCCGGGCCCTCCGACGAAGTAGAACAGGATGCCGCGGCTCTCGTTGGTGGCAAAGGACAGCGCGAAGGTGATTTCCAGCGTCTCAGACGGGTCGTTGGCGCGGTGGTCCAGCGGGACGGTCAGTGAGGTGCAGGTCAGGTTGCTGAGGTCGCAGGGAAACAGGTCCAGCCCCGAGGCGGCATCTTGCAGCGAGATTTCGGCATGGGCAGGTCCGACGATAAGCCCCAGGGCTAGGACGAGGTGACGCATCGGGGCCTTTCCGTTCGCGCGAGGGTCGGCGGCGGCTGCCCCCGGTGGAATGCGCAGGCTAGTGCGACGGGATGCTTTGGCCAAGGGGGTAGCGATGGCCCGCGCCGGCTTCACCATGCGGTGATGCACGGATCGGTGATTGGACCCGCCCCTTGGGACCGGCAGAGGCTGGCCTCGCCAAAGGGATGGAGGTCCGGGATGCGGAGTTTGGTGCTGGTGCTGCTGGCGGCTTTTGCCGGGACGGCGCAGGCCGAGACGGCCATCGTTGCGGGCGGCTGCTTCTGGTGCGTGGAATCGGATTTCGAGAAGGTCGCCGGGGTCAGCGAGGTTGTCTCGGGCTATACCGGCGGCGACTTGCAGAACCCGACCTACCGCAACCACGAGGGCCACTACGAGGCGGTCGAGATCACCTTCGATCCGGCGGTCATCAGCTATGACGAGCTGATCGCCAAGTTCCTGCGCTCGGTCGACGTGCTGGATGCAGGCGGGCAGTTCTGCGACCGGGGTGATGCCTACCGGACAGCGATCTTCGTCCAGGACGCGGCGCAGCGGAAGTCGGCCGAGGCGGCGGTGGCAAAGGCGGGACAGGTGCTGGGCCAGACAGTCGTGACCCCGGTCCTGGATGCCGGGACCTTCTGGATCGCCGAGGACTATCACCAGGATTACTACAAGTCCTCCGAGATCGTGCTGACCCGCGCCGGCCCGAAGAAGAAGGCCAATGCCTACAAGTTCTACCGCGATTCCTGCGGCCGGGACGCAAGGGTACGCGAGCTTTGGGGCGCCGAGGCGCTGTCGCACTAGGCTAGCGGCGGCAGACCGACAGCTGCGCGCAGGTCCGGGGCGCGGATGTCAAGCTCCTGCCCGGCCAGGGCGTCGGCGGCGGGGGTGCAGAGCCAGGCGATGGCGCGGGCGGGCTGGTCGACGGGTGCAAGGTCGGCGCGCGGGATCTTCGAGACTGGGTTGATGCCGCTGGCCCGGATCGCCCCTTGCATGTCGGTGTCCACCACCCCGGGTGCAAAGCCGAAGATGCGGATGCCCTGCGACCCATATTCCAGATGCACCGACCGGGTGAGCATGGCCAGGCCCGCCTTCCCGGCGCAATAGGCGGACCAGCCTTCTTGCGGTCTGTGTGCGGCACCCGAAGAGATGTTGACGATGGTCCCGCCGCCCTTTGCAACCATGTGCCGTAAGGCGCGTTGAGTAGCGTGGAAGACCGAAGTGAGGTTGATGTCGATGCTGGTGGCCCAGTCTTCAGCCCCGATATCCAGGATGCGGCCGATGGGCGCGATGACGGCGGCGTTGTTCACCAGGATGTCGAAGGGCTGCTCCAACAGCGTGGCCATCGCCTCGCGGTCGGTCATATTCGCCAGGTGGCCGGTGGCGGGGATGTCGCCAAGCTCGCGCTGGGCGGCGGCGATGTTGGCGGCACTACGGGCGGTGAAATGGACGGTCGCCCCGGCGCTGGCCAGGGCGCGGACGGTCGCAAGCCCGATGCCGCGATTGCCGCCGGTCACAAGGGCGGTCTTGCCGGAAAGCTGCATGGCGGTCTCCTGTCCTGCTGGCCTCCAGTCTGCGGCGGAGGCGCGCCACTGTCCACCGGGGATGGGTTGACCTTGGCCAGCGCGGGGCAGAGGGTCGCCGGAAAGGAGAGACCGTTTTGCGCAAGCTGTTGATGATCCTGGTGCTGGCCGGCTGCTCGGCGCGGGGTGAGTTCACGATGGCCCCAAACGGGCTGGCAGGCGGGACGCCCGAGACGATCTTCGTCGGCACGACGCGGATGAAGGATGGCGAGATCTACGCCTTCGGTCGATCGGATGAGCCCGCGTTCCTGCGCTATGACGTGGCGATCCCGCCGGACCGTGAGCCGGGCGAGGTGAACTGGCCGCCAAGGGTTCGGCAGCCGGACGGCAAGCGCGACTTCCTGACGCTGGATCAGCGTGACTTTGATACGGGCGATGATTTCAGCAGGGCCCTGCGGGCCGCGATGAAGCTGCGCGGGCAGACCGATGCGGTGGTCTATGTCCACGGCTTCAACAACACCATGGCCGAAGGCGTGTACCGGGTGGCGCAGATGCACCACGACCTGAAGGTGCCGGGGGTGGCGGTGCATTACGCATGGCCCTCGCGCGGGTCGGCGCTGGGCTATGTCTACGACCGCGATTCGGTGCTGTTTGCGCGGTCCGGCTTCGTCTCGCTTCTGGACGAGGTCGAGGATGCGGGCGCGCGCGAGATCATCATCGTCGCGCATTCCATGGGGGCGTTCCTCACGATGGAGGGGCTGCGGCAGATGGCGCTGAAGGACGGCCCCGGTGCGCTGGACCGGATCAAGGGCGTGGTGCTGATCGCGCCGGACCTGGACCTGGATGTGTTCCGCGCCCAGGCGAAGGATATCGGCAAGCTGCCCGAGCCCTTTGTGATCTTCGGCAGTTCCCGCGACCGGGTGCTAGGCCTGTCTGCCACCCTGTCGGGAACAGGGGACCGGCTGGGCAACATGGACAGCGTGGCCAAGATCGCAGAGCTGAACGTGATCTATCTGGATACGGCGGCCTACAATACGGGGGACGGCCACCTGAACCTGGGCGAGAACCCCGCGCTCCTCAGCCTGTTCGGCGGGCTGGTCGGAATTTCTGATGCCTTCACCGCCGACGCCCGGGCGCGGGTTGGCCTGTTGCCAGGGCTGGTGCTGACCGTGCGAAACGCGACCGAGATCGTCCTGAGCCCCGTGGGCGCGATTGCCGAAAGTCGACCCCGCCCGGTCCCCCGGTAAGCGGTCAGCGGCGGCGCAGGTAGACGTAATAGGCTCCACTGCCGCCGTGCTTCAGATGCGCCTCACTGATCTGCAGCACGACGGGACCCAACGGCGGCAGGTTCAGCCAGTGCGGCACCTGATGGCGCAGCGCGCCCATGCGGTGCGGGATCGGGCCATTGTCTTCACGCCGCTTGCCCTTGCCGGTGATGACCAGAACCAGCCGCAATCCGGCGGACTGTGCGTTCAGGATGAAGCGGATCAGTTCGGGGTGCGCCTCGGCCAGCGTCATCCCGTGCAGGTCGATCCGCGCTTCGGGGGCCAGCTTGCCGCGGGTCATCTTGGCGTGGATGCCCGCGTCCATCCGCAGCGGGGCCTGGCCGAGGAGATCGGGCAAGCTGGGTGCCACGTCGCGCTTTTCCGGGGCGCGGTGCTTTTCGCCCAGAAGGAAGGGTGACAGGCGGGGTTTCGCGTGGGCGAGGGGCGGTGGTTCTGGGGCGGGGGGCGGTTCGGGCAGGTGCAGCTTTGGCGTGTGCAAGGGCCGGGCGGTCCGTGCGACGCTGCGCCAGAGGTCGGCTTCCTCGGGCGAAAGGTGGCGGCGGCGGGGCATCTGACCTATTCGTCGTCCAGCATCGCGAAGGCGCGGTCGATGGGCAACAACAGGACCATCCGGCCGGGGTCTTTGACCGTCCCAGCCGCATCGCCCGCATCCTTGCCGGTGCCGTAGAAGATGTCGGCGCGCTGCATGCCCTTGATCGCGCCACCGGTATCCTGCGCGACCATCAGGCTGCGGATCGGGCGGCGACCGTCCTTCTCGATCCAGACCGGCGCGCCCAGGGTGGTGAACTTGGGGTCGATGGCCACCGACCTCAGCGCGGTGATCGACCGGCCCATGGCGCCGATAGGTCCGTCTTCGGGGTTCAGCGTGCCGATCTTGCGGAAGAAGACATAGGACGGGTTGGTGTCCAGAAGATCGCGCCCCGTGGTGGGATTGCTGCGCACGTAACTCGCGATTTCCGGGGCCGAGACCTGGTCCATCGTATGCGTGCCGCGGCGGACCATTTCCTGCCCCACCGACCGGTAGGCATGGCCGTTCTTCCCGGCATAGCCCACGCGAACCACAGAGCCATCCGTCATCCGGATCCGGCCCGAACCCTGGACCTGCAGGAAGTACACATCGACCGGGTCGTCCAGCCAGGCGATCTCCAACCCGCGCCCGGCAATCGCCCCACCTTCGATGGCCGCGCGGGTGTGGTAGGCCACGCCATCGCGCAGTTCCGGCGGGCGGGCGTAGATCGGGTACTTGAACCGGCCCGTGCGGGTGGGCGAGCCGTCAAGCTCGGGCTCGAAATAGCCGGTGAAGAGGGCAGGGGGATTGCCCACCACCACCGGCTTGAAGAAAAGCTCAAAGAAGCTGCGGGCCGAGGCATCGTCCTTCGGCACATCCGCAGCCATTGCGCAGATCGGTTTCCAGTCGGGCTGGTCGATCAGGTCGCAGGTCTGCAGGAACGTGGTCAGCGCAGCAAGGTGGTCGTCGTCCAACCAGCCGTCGAGCGATTCAAAATCCAGCACCTCGGCGCGGGGTGGTGAGGCGGTCATCAGAACCGCCGCAACCGAAAGGAGGACCAGGGACCCGCGCATCCCAACGCGTCAGTCGCCGGTTGCGACAAGCTGCCAGTTCGGGTCGTCCGACCCCATCTGGCGGGCGAAGGTCCAGATGTCGCGGGTCTTCTTGACCTCACGCGGCGAGCCTTCGACGATTTCCCCCGCCTTGTTGCGCACGACATAGGTCTGGTCGGCGACAAAACGGACCGAGATTTCGCCGAACCGGCTTTCGGGGGTGAAGGTCGCATCGTGCAGGGACAATTCCTTGATCCCAAGGAAGTTCGCCTCGATGGTCAGCCCGTCAACCTCGCGCTGGGTGATGGCTTCGGCGAAGCTCGCCTCGACATCATCCGACAGGAAGGGGCGGATGCGGTCCAGCTCGCCCTTCTCGTAGGCCGTAAGGATCATCTCATAGGCGCCGCGCGCGCCCTGCAGGAAGGGGCCGACGGTAAAGCCGGGCTCGGCCTTCTTCATCTCGGCCAGCGCGCGGGCGGCGTCAGAGCCTTCGGCGACATGGTCGGTGATGTCGCGGTCCGGCCCGCCCTCGATCACCTCGAAGTCACGGCGGACGCGCGGGCGCAGCTCTTCCAGCGGAATCGGCGGCTTTTCAAACCCCTCGCGCGTTCCAAGCACCGAACGCAGCTTGAGGATTAGGAAGATCGCGATCCCGGCAAGCACCAGGAGCTGGATCAAGGAGCCGTTCATTGCTGACCTCTGAACCTTTGTTGTTCCGTTGGATTGGGCACGGTTTGACCCTATGTAGGGTGGGGGCCCGCCGAAGTCTACCACAAGGGCGGAAGATCGGACGGGCGGAGAGCGGTGATGTGGATCGTCCTTGGAATTCTGGCGCTTCCGCTGGTGGAGATTGCGCTTTTCGTGACGCTTGGGGCGTGGCTGGGCCTGTGGCTGACACTGGGCTGGGTCGTGCTGACCGCGGTTCTGGGCGTGCTGTTGCTGAAATCGCGGGCCGTCTCTGGCGCCCGGGTGGCGCGGCAGGAGTTCGTCGAAGGCTTCCGGGGCCGGATGGCCGACGACCCGTTTTCGCCCGTCGTGCATCAGGGCCTGATCGCGGCGGCGGCGGTGCTGTTGATCCTGCCCGGGTTCTTTACCGACGCGCTTGGCCTTCTGCTTCTTCTGCCGCCGGTGCGGGGGCTGCTGATCCGGCTTGCCGTGCGCCGGATGAAAGGGGTGACCATCATCACCCGCGAACACATCGAGTGACCCCTGTCCCCACCTGACTTGTCGTGGTGTGGCTGGACTCGACTGGATGCAAATGCAAGTGTTCCGGCCAGACGGGCCACAGGCGGTTCGGCAGATTTGGTCGCCGCCAGACCGAAGGCGTCGCAGACTGCCATTGCGGCGGCAGCCCGGGTGCAGCAAAATCGACAACGAACGGCGGCAAAGACCGCCCAGGGAATGGTCAGGGAGGCGCTATGCGATACCACACCCCAACTAGCTTTGCCGATGCGGCCGCGATTGCGGCGGGGGCGTCTGGCACCCTGCGGTTTCTGGCGGGAGGCACGGACGTTCTGGTGCAGATGCGCGCCGGGATGGTGCAGCCGGATGACCTGATCGACCTCAAGCACATCCCGGGCGTCGACAAGATCGAGCGCACCAAGGACGGCGGCTGGCGAATCGGCGTCGCGGTGCCGGGGATCGTAATGGGCGGCCATGCCGAGTTGGTGGCGGACTGGCCGGGCGTCGTGGAAGGGATGAACCTGGTGGGGTCCACGCAGGTGCAGGGCCGGGCGACGCTGGCGGGGAACCTGTGCAACGGCTCTCCTGCCGCCGATTCGGTACCGGGGCTGTATGCTGCCGGGGCGATGGTCACTGTGACCGGGCCGAACGGGTCGCGGGACATTCCGGTCGAGAAGGTTCCTGCTGGGCCGGGGAAGACCAATCTGGCGAAAGGGGAAGTGATTTCTTCGATCACCCTGCCGCCGCGCGGGAAGAACGGCGGGGACTGCTACCTGCGCTTCATTCCCCGGACCGAGATGGACATTGCTGTCGTCGGCTGCGCGGTCAGCCTGCGTTTGGACGGGGACAAGGTCGTCGAGGCGCGGGTTGCGCTTGGCGCGGTGGCTCCGACGGTGCTGCTGTCCGAAGCCTGCGCCAAGGCGATCATCGGCACGACGCTGGACGACGCGGCTTTGGCGGCGCTGGCCAAGGCGGCAGAGGGTGAGGCGAAGCCCATCTCGGACAAGCGCGGGACGAAGGAGTTCCGGATCGACGTGGCAGGTGTTCTCGCTCGCCGGGCAGCCAAGATCGCCTATGACCGGGCGAAAGGAACAAGCAAATGAGCAAGATTCACGTCACCACCACCGTCAACGGCGACCCAGTGGAGTTCCTCGCCGACCCGCGCGAGACGCTTCTGGATGCGCTGCGGAACCATCTGGACCTGACCGGCACCAAGGAAGGCTGCGGCACCGGCGACTGCGGGGCCTGTTCGGTCACCGTGGATGGGACCTTGGTCTGCTCCTGCCTGATGCTGGCGGCGGAAGCAAACGGCAAGCGGGTGGAAACCATCGAAGGTATGGCCAAGGAAGAGCTGCACCCCTTGCAGCGCAAGTTCATCGAACATGCGGCCCTGCAGTGCGGGTTCTGCACTCCGGGGATTCTTGTCGCGGCGAAGGCTTTGCTGGAGCGGAACCCGGACCCGACGGATACCGAGGTGCGGTATTGGCTGGCCGGGAACCTGTGCCGCTGCACGGGCTATGACAAGATCATCCGCGCCGTTCAGGACGCGGCGGCGGAAATGCGTCAGGAACATCGGGGAGCTGCGTGATGGCACGGGATGATGTGAAGACTGGCTACAAGTACGTCGGCACCCGGCCCAACCGCCCGGATGGGTTGGACAAGGTGACAGGGCGCGCCCGGTACGGCGCGGACTTCTCCCTGCCGGGGATGCTGCACGCCGCCGTGGTACGGTCGCCCCATGCCCATGCGCGGATCGTGAAGATCGACGCGTCCAAGGCGCTGGCGCTGGAAGGCGTGAAGGCCGTGGTCACGCGCGCCGACCTCCCGACGGGCCTGACGGGCGAGGACCTGAACCTGCAGGACAACACTCTGGCCGGGGAGAAAGCTCTCTACGACGGCCACGCGGTGGCAGCGGTGGCGGCGACTTCGGCCCTGCTGGCGCAGGACGCAGCACGGCTGATCGAGGTGACCTACGAGGTCCTGCCGCATGTGACCGACGTCGATGCGGCGATGGCCCCTGGCGCTCCGGTGATCCGTCCCGGTGTGGCGGACTATTCGGTGCCGGAAGGGATGCATGGCAACGTCGCCCGCTACATGGAGTTCGGGCACGGCGATGTGGACGCGGGCTTTGCCGCTGCCGACATCGTCCGCGAATACACCTACAAGACCGAGGCGACGCATCAGGGCTACATCGAACCCCACGCGGCGGTGGGTCAGATGGGCGAAGATGGCCGGGGCGAGATGTGGGTCTGCACGCAAGGCCACTGGTACATCCGCCGGATGTCTGCGGCGGTCCTCGGGATCGAGGCGGCGAACCTGCGGGTGACCCCGTCCGAGATCGGCGGCGGCTTCGGCGGCAAGACGACGATCTTCATGGAGCCGCTGACTTTGGCCCTGTCGAAGAAGGCGGGCGGGCGGCCGGTGAAGCTGGTGATGTCGCGCTCCGAGGTGCTGCGGGCAACCGGGCCGACGGCCAGCGCGTCGATGGACGTGAAGCTCGGCATGAAGAAGGACGGCACGATCACCGCCGGCCAGGTCTATTTCCGCATGCAGGGCGGGGCCTTCCCCGGCATGTCCCCCATCGGCGAGGCACTGCCCTGTGCCTTTGCCTGCTATGACATTCCCGCGCTGAAGCATGAGGCGGTGGAAGTCATCGCCAACCGCCCGAAGGCCGCGGCCTACCGCGCCCCGGGCTCACCGATGGCGGCCTTTGCGGTGGAAAGCCTGGTCGACGAGATGTGCCGTGAGCTGGGTCTCGACCCCATCGAGGTGCGGCTGAAGAACGGGGCGAAGAACGGGTCCAAGTCGTCCTACGGGCCGGTCTACAACGTGATCGGTCTGCAGGAAACGCTGGAGGCCGCGAAGGCGCATCCGAACTACAAGATCCCCCTGGGCAAGAACCAGGGCCGGGGCGTCGCCTCGGGCTTCTGGTTCAACCATGGCGGCGAGACCTCGGTTTCGCTGGCGGTGGGTGAGGACGGGACGGCCACGGTGATGATCGGCACGCCGGACATCGGCGGCAGCCGTGCCTCCATCGGGCTGATGGTCGCGGAAACGCTCGGTATCCCGTATGAAGACGTCCGGGTGAACGTGGTGGAAACCGGTGCGCTAGGCGTCAACGAACCAACGCACGGCAGCCGCGCGACCTTTGCCAGCGGCAAGGCGGCGGTTCTGGCGGCCGGGCAGGCGATCAAGGAGATGTGCAAGCGCGCGGCGGCGGAATGGGAGATCGATCCCGAGGCCGTCGAGTGGAAGGATGGTGCTGCGCACCCGGCTGGCCCCAATGCGGGCAAGTTCCCACCCATGTCGATTGGCGAGATCGGGTCGAAGATGGGCGGCTCGGGCGGGCCGATTTCCGGCCACCACGAGGTGACGGCCTCGGAAGGCGTGGGCGCAAGCTTTGGCACCCATGTCGTCGACGTTGAGGTGGACCCGGAGACAGGGCGGACCACGGTGCTGCGCTATCTGGTGGTGCAGGACGCAGGGACGGCGGTACACCCGGCCTATGTGGAAGGCCAGTACCAGGGCGGGGCGGCGCAGGGCATCGGCTGGGCGTTGAACGAGGAGTATGTCTATGGGCAAGACGGGCGGCTCCAGAACCCGGTGTTCCTGGACTACCGCATCCCCGTGGCCAGCGACCTGCCGATGATCGACACGGTGATCGTCGAGGTCCCGAACCCCGGCCACCCCTACGGCGTGCGCGGCGTGGGCGAGACGGGGATCACCCCGCCGCTGCCGGCCATCGCAAGTGCCATCGCGGGGGCCACGGGCGCGCGGATCCGCAGCCTGCCCTGTTCGCCGCCGAAGGTGCTGGCGGCGATCAAGGCCAACCGGGCGTAATGCCGAAGGTCCATCTCTGGGCCAGCCTGCGGCGCTTCGCCGACGGGCAAGAGGTGGTGGAGGTGGACGCCGCGACCGTGGGACAGATGCTGGATGCGCTGGAGAAGGCGAATCCGGGTCTGGGGCCCGCGATCAAGGCGGGGTTGTCGGTCGCGGTGGACGGCGAGGTGATCGCCAACAACCGCGCGGCGCCGGTCAAGGCGGACAGCGAGGTCTTCCTGCTGCAGCGGCTGAAGGGCGGCTAAGGGCGCACGATTTTTCGGCGAAAAATCGTTCTCGAAATTACGCAGAAATTTCGTGGCGCGCTACAGGTAAGCCTTGGCCAGCCACCCGATTGCGAAGGCCACAACGGCCACCAAGGGCCAGATCACCCAGCGGATCGAGCTTGGCGGGCGCGGCGGCAGCGTCGCGGGGTTCCCGGCGCGGATCAGCTGAGCCTCGACCAGCGCAGGCAGCTTCGGGCCAAAGCGCGCCAGCACGCGCGCAGTTTTCACCAGATCGCGCAAGACCGCCTTCGGCCCCACATTCTCGCGGATGTAGCGTTCGACGATGGGGCTTGCGACCTGCCAGATGTTGATGTGGGGGTCGAGCCCCCGCGCGACGCCCTCCACCACCACCATCGTGCGCTGCAGCAGGATCAGTTCCGTCCGCGTCTCCATCCCGAACCGCTCGGTCACCTCGAAGAGATAGGCGAGGAGGCGCGCCATCGAGATGCGGCTGGCGTCCATGCCGAAGATCGGCTCGCCGACCGCGCGCAGCGCACGGGCGAATTCGTCGATGTCACGGTCGGCGGGGACGTAACCGGCCTCGAAATGCACCTCGGCCACCCGGCGGTAATCCTTGCGGATGAAGCCCATCAGGATCTCGGCATAGACGCGGCGGGTGTATTCGTCGATGCGGCCCATGATCCCGAAGTCGTAGGCGATGATGTCGCCATTGGCCGCGACCTTCAGGTTGCCCTGGTGCATGTCGGCGTGGAAGAACCCGTCGCGCAGTGCGTGGTTCAGGAACAGCTGCAACACGCGCGCACCCAGGACCCGGCGGTCATGCCCGGCGGCATCGATCAGCGCGTTGTCGTTCAGCCCGATGCCCTCGGCCCAGCCGAGCGTCATCACGTTGCGGCCCGACAGGAACCAGTGCGGCTTTGGCACCTGGAAACCTTCGTCCTTCTCGGTATTCGCCGCGAACTCGGCGGCGGATGAGCTTTCCAGCCGCAGGTCCAACTCGGCCATCACCACGCCCTCGAAGTGCTTGATGACTTCAACGGGCCGCAGACGGCGGGAAAACGGCGCCAGCCGTTCGATCCAGCGGGCCGCAAGGTAAAAGGCGTCGATGTCCTTGCGGAAAGCGCGCTCGATCCCCGGGCGCAGCACCTTGACCGCGACCTCCTCGCCTGTGTCGGCCAGCCGCGCCCGGTGCACCTGGGCGATGGAGGCCGCGGCAACGGGTTCGGAGAAGTCGGAGAAGAGCGTAGAGACAGGAAGCTCCAGCTCTGCCTCGATCATCTTCTTGGCGGTTTCGTTCGGGAAGGGGGGCAGCTTGTCCTGCAGGTATTTCAACTGCTGCGCCAGCTCGTCGCCGACGATGTCGGGACGGGTGGACAGGATCTGGCCGAACTTGATGTAGGCCGGGCCAAGCGCGGTCAGCGCGCGGGTGGCGGGCGGCAGCTCGGGGTCGCCCTTCAGGCCCAGCCACTTGAACGGCCAGCCCAGCATCCGCGCGGCAAAGCGCAGGCGGGGCGGCGCGCGGAAGGCTTCCAGCACCACGTCCATGGCGCCCGTCCGCTCCAGCGTGGCGCCGGTCCGGATCAGCCGGATGATGTTGTGGGGTCCCTTCAAATGCCGCACTCCGGACGGCTCTTCGCGTCCCTTCGGTCGCTCATCGCGGGGCGACACAGCGAAGAGGGACCGAACGGGACCGATGAGCGGCGCGTCATCACAGTTTCCAGCCGGAATGGAGGGCCGCGATGCCCATGGTCAGGTTGCGGTACTTCACCTGGCCGAACCCGGCTGCGCGGATCATGGCCGCAAAGGTCTCCTGGTCCGGAAACTTGCGGATCGATTCGACCAGGTACTGGTAGGACGCGCGATCCCCGGCGATCACCTGGCCCATCACCGGGATGATGTTGAAGGAGTAGAGGTCATAGACCTTCTGCATCAGGTCGTTCGGGATCTGGCTGAACTCCAGCACCATCAGCCGCCCGCCGGGTTTCAGCACCCGGTAGGCCTCGGCCAGGGCGTCGGGAATGCGGGTGACGTTCCGGATGCCGAAGGAAATCGTGTAGACGTCAAAGCTGTTACTTTCAAACGGCAGCGCCATCGCATCGCCCACGACCCAGTCGAGGCTCGCCGCCAGGCTTTCCGCCTCGGCCCGCTTGCGGCCTTCGATCAGCATCGGCTCGGTCATGTCGCAGACGACCGCCGTCGCCCCGGGCGCGCGCTTCAGGAAGCGGAAGGCCACGTCGCCCGTCCCGCCCGCCACATCCAGAAGCCGCTGGCCGGGCCGGGGCGCCAGCCAGTCCATCATTGCGTCTTTCCACAGCCGGTGGATGCCCAGGGACATCGCGTCGTTCATGATGTCGTATTTCGAGGCCACGCGGCTGAAGACACCATGCACCATCCCGGCCTTTTCGGCCTCGGGCACGTCCTGAAATCCGAAGTGGGTGGTCTTGTCCGATGCCTTAGTCATTCAGAATGCCGCCCAACTGTTGCCGGGATCGAGTTATACTGAAGTGCGCAAAAGGAAAACCTCCCTGTTGAGAAAGTGCGCGCGATGCCCCTGAAAGACCTGATCGAAACAAGTGGCAGCTTCACGCTGTGGGTATTCGGCGTCCTGTTCTTCGTGCTGGTCATCGTGTTCCCGATCCTGCAAGCCAGGCGTAAGTTAGGCCGCCGCCTGAGGGAAATCGAACGACACAAGGACGCAGGCACGATCGGTCCGGCGGGAGTGCTGCAGGGCGCGGCCCTGCCGTGGCACTTTGACCAACTGGCGCAGATCGGCAGCGGAGGGCAGGCGCCGATGACGCTGGACCAGCGCGTGCTGCGGCCCGCGATCGGCGTGCGGCTGTTCGTCCTGGGGCTCTGCGGCGCCATGTTCTACTTCGCCTATCAGCTGGTGACGGCGGGTCATATCAACGGGTTCGAGGTCGCGGATCCCGGTCCCGCCGGCAAGACCATGATTGCCCTGTGCCTCATGGCCGCCGTGAACGGGGTGATCTATATCTTCACCTCCGAAACGCGCTATGATCGTGACATGCTGATCGTGACCCGGATGCTGTTCCATCGTCGCGAATACCGCTGGCGCGACCTGTGGAAGATCGGGGATGATGGGGCTTATGAACTGCAACTGCACTTCCACCCCGGCGGAAAGGCCAAGGTCTTGAAACACAGCGTCGGGGTCGAGGACTTCAAGGATTTCGCGCTGGCCCAGATCCGGCGCAACCGGATGGCCGATGCCTGAACTCCCCGAGGTCGAGACCGTCCGCCGCGGCCTGTTGCCGGTCATGGAGGGTGCGGTCATCGCCCGGGCAGAGGTCAACCGTCCCGACCTGCGCTGGCCCCTGCCGGACCGGATGGCCGACCGGCTGACCGGACGCAGGGTTACCGCGCTGCGGCGGCGGTCGAAATACATCTTGGCCGATCTCGACAGCGGCGAGACGCTGCTGGTGCATCTGGGCATGTCGGGGCGGATGCTGATCTCCGGCGCGCAGCTGGGGACCTTCTACCACGACCATCCCGCACCGCAGAAACACGACCATGTCGTCCTCCACATGGATGGCGGCGCGCGGATCACCTTCAACGACGCCCGCCGCTTTGGCGCGATGGACCTGATGCCGACGGACCGGGCAGGGGACCACATGCTGCTGAAGGACCTCGGCCCCGAGCCCTTCGGCAACGACTTCAACGAACCCTACCTTGCCGGGCGGCTACGGGGCCGCAAGACCCCGATCAAGGCCGCCCTCCTTGACCAGCGGATCGTCGCGGGACTTGGCAACATCTACGTCGCCGAGACCCTGTTCCGCGCCGGGATCAGCCCGTTGCGGCTTGCGGGCGACCTTGCGGAAGCCCAGGTCCACGGCCTGGTCCCGATCATCCGCGAGGTGCTGGCAGAAGCCATCGAGGCAGGCGGCTCTTCCTTGCGCGATTTCCGCCAGGCCAATGGCGAGCTTGGCTATTTTTCCAAGCATTTTCAGGTCTATGACCGGGAAGGCGACCCCTGCGAGACCCCCGGTTGCACCGGCACGATCACCCGCACCGTACAGTCCGGCCGGTCGTCCTTCTGGTGCCCATCCTGCCAGAGGTGACTTGCCAACGCGGCGTTTGGTGCTAGGAGTCCCCCAAGTCTGCCAAGAAGGAGGCCGCAATGGCCTATGAAACGCTGATCGTCGAGACCGAGGACTATGTCTCGCTGATCCGGCTGAACCGCCCCGATGCCATGAACGCCCTGAACCTGCAGCTGATGCGGGAACTCGCGGCGGCCGTGACGGCGGCGGAAGCGAACGACAAGGTCCGCTGCGTTGTCATCACCGGGTCGGAAAAGGCCTTCGCCGCTGGCGCGGACGTGAAAGAGATGGCCGAGAAGTCGTTCATCGACGTCTACTTCGATGACCTCTTCGGCCCCGAGGCGCGCGTCATCGCCCAGGCCCGCAAGCCGATCATCGCAGCCGTGGGCGGCTATTGCCTGGGCGGTGGGTGCGAACTGGCGATGCTGGCCGATTTCATCATCGCGGCGGACAGCGCCAAGTTCGGCCAGCCCGAGATCAACCTCGGCATCGTCGCCGGCATGGGCGGCACCCAGCGCCTGACCCGCGCGGTCGGCAAGTCCAAGTCGATGGATATGCACCTGACCGGCCGCTTCATGGACGCCGCCGAAGCCGAACGCTGCGGCCTGGTCAGCCGAGTGGTTCCGGCCAAGTCTCTGATCGAAGAGACGATGAAGGCCGCGCAGAAGATCGTCGAGAAGTCGACGGTCACCGCGATGGTGGTCAAGGAATGCGTCAACCGCTCGCAGGAGACCAGCCTGGCGGAAGGCCTGCTGTTCGAACGCCGCATGTTCCACGCGATGTTCGCGACCGAGGACCAGAAGGAAGGCATGGCCGCCTTCCTGGAAAAGCGCCAGCCGCAGTTCCGCGACCGCTGAGTTGATCGAGGCGGGGGCTTTTCTTTCCGGTTCTTATCCCCTATAGGCAGCGCCACATGCGCGTGGGCCCGCTTAGGCAAGAATCAGATCCATCCTTCGGGATGGGGCCTTCTGGTCTTTCGTGCGACAGAATTGAAACCGATCGACCGCAAGGAAGCCACCCATGGCAAATACTGAACAGTCCAAGAAACGCGCCCGCCAGTCCGAGGCCCGTTACGCCGTCAACAAGGCGCGCCGCTCGCGCATCCGTACCTTCCTCCGCAAGGTGGAAGAAGCCATTGCCTCGGGCAACGGCGAAGCTGCCCAGGCTGCGCTGAAGGCCGCCCAGCCGGAACTGGCCCGTGGCGTGACCAAAGGCGTCCTGCACAAGAACACCGTTGCGCGGAAGATGTCGCGCCTGGCCTCGCGCGTGAAGGCCGTGGCCGCACCGAAGGCCTGATCCGACCGGATCGGACCGAATCCGGAACAGTCAGGGGCGCGCCCGCAAGGGTTGCGCCCTTCGGCATTTCTGCGCTTTCCGGATGAGGATTTTTGACCCCGCGTTGCCGATTTGCCAGAGCCATCGGATTCGATTTTCCGGAATCTCTGTCAAGCGCGTTGTTCGGTTGCAGAGCCCGCGCGGGGGTTGTTAGCGTGACCCTGCGATTCACTTCGTCTTGGGGGACAAGAACGGGTCGCAAAGGAAAAGCTGCTGCACAGACCGTGCGCCCCAAGGGGCAAGGGATCTGAGTTTTTCTTTTGCGATCAAATGATTGGCGATGGCGTTCAAGCCATCCCGTCTTGCGTTGCCATGCTGCCGGATGACCGGCTGGTTGGCGTGCGCGGTTCCGTCCCACTGACAGACTGCAGTCCCTTCGGCCCTTTCGGGCTGGGTGGCGGTTTGGTCGATCTGGCTCGCACAAGTAGGAAACAGGGCAGGATCAGGGCGTTAGGCCCGAGGCTCAGGGAAGTGGCAGGTTATCGAATGACGAATGAAACCTGGGGGCAGGTTCGAGAAGAGCTGATCAAGCGGGTCGGCAAGCACAACTACACAACGTGGATCGAACCCCTCAAGCTTTCACATCTGAAGAACGGGGTCGCGCGGTTTGAAGTGCCGACGATCTTCTTCGGTGACTGGGTGCAGCGGAATTACGGCGACCACATCCGGACCCAGCTGACCAGCGCCGGCGAATCCGTTGACCGCCTGGAATTTGCCGTGGGAGCCGCCCCGGCCGCCCAGCCCCAGAAGGCTACGAAACCTGCCGCCCGGACGACCCGGGCCCGGGTGTCCGAGGAAGAGCTGCCCGGCGCGCCGCTGGACGCGCGCTTTACCTTCGACAGCTTCGTGGTCGGCAAGCCGAACGAACTGGCCCATGCCGCTGCCCGTCGCGTCGCCGAAGGCGGGCCGGTGACTTTCAACCCGCTGTTTCTGTATGGCGGCGTCGGCCTCGGCAAGACGCACCTGATGCATGCCATCGCGCATGACCTGCAGGCCCGCCACCCGGAACTGCGTGTCCTCTATCTCTCGGCGGAACAGTTCATGTACCGCTTTGTCCAGGCGCTGCGTGACCGCCAGGTCATGGACTTCAAGGAGCTGTTCCGGTCCGTCGACGTGCTGATGGTCGATGACGTCCAGTTCATTGCCGGCAAGGATTCGACCCAGGAAGAATTCTTCCACACCTTCAACGCCCTCGTGGACGCCAACAAGCAGATCGTCATTTCCGCCGACCGCGCCCCGGGCGAGATCAAGGATCTGGAAGAACGCATCAAGTCGCGCCTGCAATGCGGCCTGGTCGTCGACCTGCATCCGACCGACTACGAGTTACGCCTGGGCATCCTGCAGCAGAAGGTCGACTTCTACCGCAGCCAGTACAAGGGCCTGGTCCTTGCCGATGGCGTGCTGGAGTTCCTCGCGCACCGCATCACCACCAACGTCCGCGTGCTGGAAGGCGCGCTGACCCGTCTCTTTGCCTTTGCCTCGCTCGTCGGGCGCGAGATCACGCTGGATCTCGCCCAGGACTGCCTGGCCGACATCCTGCGCTCGTCCGACCGGAAGCTCTCGATCGAGGAAATCCAGCGCAAGGTGGCTGAACACTACAACGTCCGCCTGTCCGACCTCATCGGGCCTAAGCGCCTGCGCACCATCGCGCGCCCGCGCCAGGTGGCGATGTATCTCGCCAAACAGCTGACCCCGCGTTCATTGCCGGAAATCGGCCGCCGCTTCGGGGGCCGCGACCACACCACGATCATGCACGGCGTGCGCAAGATCGAGGAGCTGATGACCACCGACAGCCAGCTGGCCGACGATCTGCAGCTTCTGCGCCGCCTTCTGCAGGGCTGAGGTCAGGGGCCGCACTTGACGGCCCCTGCAAAGCCTTTCACAGTCCACTCCAACACTTGTGAACCGGTGGAAACCGGATAAATTCGTCGTCCCTTCAACGGGTCGGCAGGGGGAAGCCAGATGAAGCTCTCGATCGAACGCGCCACGCTCTTGAAAGCGCTTGCCCAGGCGCAGTCGGTGGTCGAACGCCGCAACACGATCCCGATCCTGGCGAACGTCCTGATCGAGGCGGACGGCGCGCAAGTCAGCTTCCGCGCCACCGACCTGGATATCGAGGTGGTGGACCGCGCCCCCGCCATGGTGGAACGCGCCGGGGCGACGACGGTCTCTGCCGTCATGCTGCACGAAATCGTCCGCAAGCTCCCCGATGGCGCGCTGGTCAACCTGACCGAGGACGCCGCCGCCGGTCGCCTGACCATCACCGCGGGCCGGTCGACCTTCAGCCTGGCGACGCTGCCGAAGGAAGACTTCCCGGTGATGGCCTCGTCGGAATACTCCTCGAACTTCTCTGCCAAGGCGCCGGAGCTGCGGCGGCTGTTCGACAAGGCGAAATTTGCGATCTCGACCGAGGAGACGCGTTATTACCTGAACGGCGTCTACATGCACGTCTCGCAGGGTGAGGGCGGCAAGGTCCTGCGCTGCGTCGCCACCGACGGCCACCGCCTGGCCCGCATCGACGCGCCCCTGCCGGAAGGCGCGGACGGCATGCCCGGCGTCATCGTGCCCCGCAAGACGGTGGGCGAACTGCGCAAGCTTCTGGACGATGACGACGCTTCCATCGCCGTCTCGGTGTCCGAGACGAAAGTTCGGTTTGCGACCCCGGCCATCACCCTGACCTCCAAGGTAATCGACGGCACCTTCCCCGACTACACCCGCGTGATCCCCACGGGGAACACCCGCAAGCTGGAAGTCGACGCGTCCGAGTTCGCCAAGGCCGTCGACCGCGTGGCGACCGTGTCCTCCGAACGCTCCCGCGCCGTGAAGCTGTCGCTGGAGGAGGACCGGCTGATCCTGTCCGTGAACTCGCCCGACAGCGGGGCTGCCGAGGAAGAGCTCGCCGTCGCCTACGGCGATGACCGGCTGGAGATCGGCTTCAATGCCAAGTACCTCTTGGAAATCGCCAGCCAGGTCGACCGCGAGAACGCCGTGTTCCTCTTCAACTCCTCCGCCGACCCGACCCTGATGCGTGAGGGCAACGACACCTCTGCCGTCTACGTCGTCATGCCGATGCGGGTCTGACAACCGCTTGCACTGAAAGGGAAATCCGGTGGGCGGTCTGGCGATCGAAACCCTCGCCCTGTCGCATTTCCGCAGCCACCGGGCCACGCGGCTGACCTTCGACGGCCGCCCCGTGGCAATCACCGGCCCGAACGGCGCGGGCAAGACCAACATCCTGGAAGCTGTCTCCTTGCTCTCCCCAGGCCGGGGCTTAAGACGTGCCGCCGCCGAGGACCTCGCCCGGAAGCCCGAGGGCTTGGGCTGGAAAATCACCGCCACCGTCCAGGGCCTGACGGCTGCCCACGACCTCGAGACCTGGGCCGAAGCCGGCGAGGCGCGGCAGGTCCGCATCGACGGCAAGGCCGCAACCCAGGCCAGCCTTGGCCGCATCCTGCGCGTCTTGTGGCTGGTCCCGGCGATGGACCGCCTCTGGATCGAGGCTGCCGAGGGCCGCCGCCGCTTCCTTGACCGGATGACACTCAGCTTCTTCCCGGAACATGCCGAACACTCGCTCACCTACGAAAAGGCGATGCGCGACCGGAACCGGCTGATCAAGGACCAGGTGACCGACGCGCACTGGTATGCCGCCCTCGAATCCCAGATGGCCGAGGCGGGCGAAGCCATCACCCGCCACCGCCGCGCCGCAATTGCCCGTATCGCCACTGCCGCCGATCCTGCCAGCGCTTTCCCCTCTGCCGACCTTACCCTCACCGGCCCCGAGGGCAGCGAGGAACCGCAAGACCTCGCCCAGGCCCTCGCCGAATGCCGCCGCCGCGACATCGCAGCGGGGCGCACCCTTGTCGGCCCCCACCGCGCCGATTTGCTGGCCCGCTACACCGCCAAGGACATCCCCGCTGACCAGTGTTCCACCGGCGAGCAGAAGGCCCTTCTCATCAGCCTGATCCTCGCCAATGCCCGTGCTTTGGCGCAGGACCTTGGCCGTGCCCCGATCCTCCTCCTTGACGAGGTCGCCGCCCATCTCGACGAACACCGCCGCGCCGCGCTCTATGATGAAATCTGCGCGCTGGATGCCCAGGCGCTGATGACGGGCACCGAAGCTGACCTTTTCGCCGCACTCGGTGACCGGGGCCGCACCCTCCGCGTCGCCGAAACGCAAGGTATGTCCGCGGTGACCACATGAGGCCGGAGACCATTCCCGAACACTTGCTCATAAACGCCGACGAGGCCGCCATCGCCGCGCTTCTCGCCCGCTGTTTCACCACCGACTTTGGCGGCCGCAGCTTCTTCCAGACCCGCCATACCTGGCGCCACGTGCTCCGCCATGACGGTCAGGTCATCGCCCACCTCGCCGTCCAGCTGCGCGCCGTGCGGCTGGGAGAGGACCTGACGACCATCGCAGGCATCGCCGACGTCGCCACCGACCCGGACTATCGCGGACAGGGCCATGCCGCGACCCTCCTGCAAACGGCCATCTCGACCGCCCGGCAGTCCCCGGCCCGCCATGTCGTCCTGTTCGGCACCGCGCAGCTTTACCCCGCCGCGGGCTTTCGGCCGATCCGCAATCCGCTCACCTACATCGACCTGACCGATGCCCGCAGTGGCCCGCTCCACCGCGACCGGCCCGAGGAGCACCTGCAAGTCCTTGATCTGGCGTCCACTCCTTGGGACGAAACCAAGCCCCTCGACCTCCTCGGCGGCCTGTTCTAAACCCCTCCAATGACCGTCTCGCTCCACGAACTCCTCCTCTACGCGCTTGGCATGGCGGGCCTATGGGCCGTTCCTGGCCCCGTCTGGGTCGCCCTGACCGCCCGCGCCCTCTCCGGAGGCTTTGCCGCCGCCTGGCCGCTTGCCGTGGGCGTGGCGCTGGGCGACCTGATCTGGCCGCTTGCGGCCATCCTCGGCCTCAGCTGGATCGAGACCGCCTACGGAGATTTCCTGTCCATTCTCCGCTGGGTCGCCGCCGCGATCTTCCTGGTCATGGGATACCTCCTGATCCGCAAGCCCGCCGCCACGCTGAACGCCGACAGCCGCCTGACCCGTCCCGGCATGTGGGCGGGCTTTTCCGTGGGCGTCGCCGCGGTGATCGGCAACCCGAAGGCGATCCTGTTCTACATGGGCGCGCTGCCCGGCTTCTTCACTCTGGAACGCCTGACCGCCCCCGACATCGCCGTCATCATCGCCATCTCTGCCCTGATCCCGGCGCTGGGAAACCTGGGCCTCGCCCTCTTCCTCGACCGCGCGCGGCAGCTTCTGTCCAGCCCCGAAAGCGTGCGAAAGCTGAATGTCACCTCGGGCATCCTGCTTATCGGTGTCGGGCTGGCAATCCCCTTCCTCTGATCGCTAAATCTTGTGTGCGGGACGTGACATTCCCCGGCCAAACCGCTATAAATCGCGGGCAACGACAAGGGTTTCCCACGCATGGCTGACCAGCCCAAGAACACCGCCGCATACGGCGCTGATTCCATCAAGGTTCTCAAGGGGTTAGAGGCGGTTCGCAAGCGCCCCGGCATGTATATCGGCGACACCGACGATGGCTCGGGCCTGCATCACATGGTCTACGAAGTCGTCGACAACGGCATCGACGAGGCGCTGGCCGGTCATGCGACGGAAGTGGTGGTGAAAATCCACGCCGACGACAGCGTTTCGGTGCGCGACAACGGCCGCGGCATCCCGGTCGACATCCATGCCGAAGAGGGCGTCTCGGCGGCCGAGGTCATCATGACCCAGTTGCACGCCGGCGGGAAGTTCAACAACACGGACGACAGCGGCAACGCCTACAAGGTCTCCGGCGGCCTCCACGGCGTCGGCGTCTCGGTCGTGAATGCCCTGTCCGAATGGCTGGAGCTGACGGTCTGGCGCAACGATACCGAATACCGCGCCCGGTTCGAGGATGGCGACTGCACGATCCACGTGCACGAGGTCGGCCCGGCCCCCGGCCGCAAGGGCACCGAGGTGCGCTTCCTCGCCTCGGCCAAGACCAACCGGCCGGACGGGACGTTCTCGAACCTCGACTACAGCTTCAAGACGCTGGAGACGCGGCTGCGCGAACTTGCGTTCCTGAACTCCGGTGTCCGCATCATCCTGGAAGACGAACGTCACGCCGAGCCGCAGCGGATCGAGCTCTTCTACGAAGGCGGCGTCCGCGAATTCGTGAAGTATATCGACCGGTCCAAGTCCAGCGTGATGGCTGAACCGATCTATATGGTGGGCGAAAAGAACGGCATCGGCGTCGAAGTGGCGATGTGGTGGAACGACAGCTACCACGAAACCGTACTACCGTTCACAAACAACATTCCGCAGCGCGACGGCGGCACTCACCTGGCCGGTTTCCGGGGCGCGCTGACCCGCACTATCACCGGTTACGCCCAGTCCTCCGGCATCGCCAAGCGCGAGAAGGTGGATTTCACCGGCGATGATGCGCGGGAAGGGCTGACCTGCGTGCTGTCGGTCAAGGTGCCGGACCCGAAGTTCTCCTCGCAGACCAAGGACAAGCTGGTGTCGTCGGAGGTCCGCCCGGCGGTCGAGAACCTGGTGAACGAAAAGCTCGCTGAATGGTTCGAGGAAAACCCCGGCCCAGCCAAGATCATCGTCGGCAAGATCATCGAGGCCGCGCTGGCGCGTGAGGCCGCCCGGAAGGCCCGCGAACTGACCCGCCGCAAGACCGCGCTGGATGTGGCATCCCTTCCCGGCAAACTCGCCGACTGCCAGGAACGCGATCCCGCCAAGTCGGAACTTTTCCTTGTCGAGGGCGACTCCGCCGGCGGTTCCGCCAAGCAAGGGCGGTCACGTTCCAATCAGGCCGTCCTGCCCTTGCGCGGCAAGATCCTGAACGTGGAACGCGCCCGCTTCGACCGCATGCTCGGCAGCCAGGAGATCGGCACTCTGATCACTGCCCTCGGCACCGGCATCGGCCGCGACGAATTCGACATCGGCAAGCTGCGCTACCACAAGGTCGTCATCATGACCGACGCCGACGTCGACGGCGCCCACATCCGGACGCTGCTCCTCACCTTCTTCTTCCGCCAGATGCCCGCGCTGATTGAGGGCGGCTACCTCTACATCGCCCAGCCGCCTCTGTACAAAGTCGCCCGCGGCAAGTCTGAGGTTTACCTGAAGGACCAGGCCGCGCTGGATGACTACCTGATCGAGATGGGCACCGAAGGCGCCGTCCTCCGCCTGACCGACGGGCAGGAAATCGCCGGCAACGACCTCGCCCGAGTCATCGAAGGCGCCCGCCAGTTCCGCCGCGTGCTCGACGCCTTCCCGACCCACTACCCGCGTCCGATCCTGGAACAGGCCGCCCTCGCCGGCGCCTTCGATCCGGGCAAGGCCGACGCCGACCTGCAACTGGTCGCCGACACGGTGGCCAAACGCCTGAACCTGATCGCGCCGGAGTTCGAGCGTGGCTGGCAAGGCCGCATCACGCAAGACCACGGCATCCGCCTGTCCCGCATCCTGCGCGGGGTCGAGGAGCTCCGCACCCTCGACGGCGCCGTCCTCCGCTCGGGCGAGGCGCGCAGGCTCAGCCAGATCGCCGGCCAGTACCGCGACATCTACCGCGACCCCGCCCGCCTTGTCCGCAAGGATCGCGAACAGGCGATACACGGCCCCATCGACCTGCTGAAATCCATCCTCGCCGAAGGCGAAAAGGGCCTCACGCTCCAGCGCTACAAGGGCCTCGGAGAGATGAACCCCGACCAGCTGTGGGAAACCACCCTCGACCCCGAGGCGCGGACGCTTCTCCAGGTCAAGGTCGACGACCTGGCCGAGGCGGATGACATCTTCTCCAAGCTGATGGGCGACGTGGTGGAACCCCGCCGCGATTTCATCCAGCAGAACGCCCTGTCGGTCGAACATCTGGATTTCTGACGGGGGCTGTTCGGATACTTCCGGTCATGGCAATCTCCGCCCGACAGTGACGGTATAGGGACAGGCCATGGCATCCGGACGACGTGACTTCCTGGGCATCCTGGGGGCTGCCGCAGCGGCGGCGACGGCGACCGTCTACTTCGGTCTGGGTGGCAACATCCAAAGCCTGCTGCCCGGCCAACAGGGCGAACCGGTCGAGATCCGCATCGCCTCGTCGGTGACCAAGAAGGCCTGGCTGGAAGCCGCCGTCGCCAGCTTTGCCGAAACCGGGGCCGAGACCGCGGCGGGCCAACCGATCATGGTCACGGTCTCGTCCGTCCTGTCCGGCGAATCCATGCTGCAGATCGCCGACGGCACCCTGCAACCCACGGTGTGGAGCCCGGGCGAAGCCGCCTGGGTCGACCAGTTGACCCAGAAATGGGCGCTGAAGAACCCGAAGCCGATCACCAGCGCCGCCTGCGCACCCACTGTCCACACGCCCGTTGGCCTCGCGATCTGGGAGCCGATGGCCGAGGCGCTAGGTTGGCCCGACCAGCCGATCCGCATGGCGCAACTGATTGATCTGGCGAACAATCCTGAAGGCTGGTCCAGCCTTGGTCATCCGGAATGGGGCAAGCTGCGGCTCGGGCATACCCACCCGCAATACTCCAGCGCGGGCCTTCTGTTCCTGACCCAGGTCATCTATTCCGTCACTGGCAAGACGCAAGGCATCACCGCCACCGACATCTACTCCCCCCAGGTGCAGACCGCGCTGGAGACGCTCGCGGCCAACACCTCGAAGTACGGGATGGTCACCACCGACCTCTTGAACGCCATGGCCGCGCGGGGGCCAGCCTTCCTGCATGTCGCCGCCGCCTTCGAGGAAGGCACCATGCGCACCAACGCCGAAAAAGGCGCACAACTGCGCTGGCCCCTGGTCTTCGTCTACCCCGCCGATGGCACGTTCTGGAGCGACCATCCCTACTGCATCCTGGACGGGGCCAGCTGGGTCACGCCCGAACAGGCCGAGGCCGCGCAGCTGTTCCTCGACCACCTGAAATCCCCCGACGTGCAGGCCCAGGCGGCGAACCACTTCGTCCGGCCTCTCGACGGCGCCATTCCCCCGGATTCGGCGCTGGCGAAGGTCGGCCTCACCGATCTTGCGGCCTCGCCCGCGACGATCCCGAACTTCGCCATCCCCTCTCCGGACGTGTCCGAGGCGATCATCGACCAGTTCTACAACACCAAGCGCAAGGCCACCGTGATCCTGGCGCTGGACGTCTCGGGCTCGATGTCCGGCGAACCGATCCGTACTGCGACGGAATCGACGGCCGAGTTTCTGGGGCGCTTGCACCCGAAGGATCGTGTGGGCCTGATCGCCTTCAACGAAACCCCTCAGATCCTTACCCCGATTTCGCCGGTGTCCGATGTGGTCGAACGGCTGCGCCAGCAAGTCCTGTCCTTGCCGGCGGATGGCGGTACCAACCTGCACGGGGCGGTCTGCCGGGCGGCTGATCTACTCCGCCAGGAACAGGCCGCCGACCGCGCCCGGGGCGAAAACCGCCTCTACGGCATCGTCGTCCTGTCGGACGGCAGGGACACGACCGGCGAATTCTCGGCCAACCAGATGATGGCGACCTGCCTGTCGGCGACCGATGAGTCCGGCGACGGCCCAAGGGTCTTCGTCCTCGCCTTCGGGACCGAGGTTGACGGGCCGCTGATGGATCGCCTGGCGCGCGAAACCGGCGGGGCGCGGTTTGATGCCGCCGTGGGTTCGGTTGGCAACGCCTATCTCAAGATCTCGGCCGAGCAATAGCGCATGGCCCCGACCCCCGACCGTGGCCCCTCGCTGCGCCGCCGCCTTGCCCGCCGCCGTCTCTGGGATGCGTTGGCCGACCGTGGCGCGGCGCTGGCGCTGGGGGCGGTGCTGATCATGACCGCCGGAGCCTATGTGCTGGGCGTGCGCGGGGTCCTGACCCCCGTCGCCTGGCAGGCGGGCCTGGCCGGAGGCCTGGGCTTCGTCGTCCTGCGGGCGCTTCTCGGCCTCGTCTCCCGCCCCGATGACCCCATGGTCCTGCGGGAAGAACTGGCCGCCCTCTTCGGCGAAGAGATTCGCGCCGATCCCGATGTCACCCGTCTCGCGCGGCAGGCCATCGAACAGCGCCTGCAGTTGGCATCCGCCCAGGCCGGCGCGCCCCGGGCCCTCGCGCGGGCAGTGGGGACGGTCCTGCCCTCGCTGGATCAGCGCCTTGATACCATCGCGTATGAGGCACGCTCCGCCGCCTCGCGTCGGGGGGCAGCGCGGTTTCAGGCCGGGATGGCGCAGATGGCCCGCCAGCGCCTGACCGAGGTCACCCGCATTGCCGAAGGCGCCGAGCCCGAGGTCGCCGCCACCGCACGCAAGGCCGCTGACGGGCTTAGCGCTCAGGTTCAGGCGACGGGCAGCCTCGTCGCCCATGCCGATGACCGCCTGATGGCCCTGGACCACGCCGTCGCCGAATTCGGCACCTTGGTCGCGCAGGCCCTGCTGTCACTGTCCAAGGGCGACCAGGCTGCGCTGGAACTGCTGGGCCGCGACCTCAAGGCGGGCTTTACGGCCAAGTAGCCGTCAGACCAGCCAGCCCAGCGGGTGCGCCGAAAATCCGTGGCAGGCAGACCCGTCGGGGAAGTCGATCGACCAGTTCTCCGGCGTGGTCACCCGGCCTTCGCGAACCCACCGCCCCCAGCGCGCCGCGATAATCGCGTGGATGTCCTTGCGGCGGCCAAGCTGTTGCAGCGCAAGGAAAAGATAGTGGTGCATGAAGGGGCTGGCGAGCGCGGGCTGCCCCTCCACCACCCCGTCGCGCAGGTCCAGCGACCGCGCCACGATCCGCTCGGCCAGACGTTCCGCATCCGCCCCCTCGACCACCCCAGTCAGGACCAACAGCGCCAGCCCAAGCTGACTCGCCGCCTCTCCACCCGGACTTTCGCGCCATCCGTCCGGCCCCCAGAGCCCCTGCAAGGCCCGCGTCATCTCCCCCGCCTGCTCCGCCCAATCCGTCGTCCGACCAACCTGCCCGGCCATCCCCGCCGCCAGCCGCAGCGCGTGCAGATAGCGCAGGTTCAGCGTCAGGTTCGGCTCCGCCCGGCTCATTGGCGACCAGTCCAGAAACAGCCGCCGCCCCGGCGGATTGCGCAGCAGGCCATCCGGACCCCGCGCCAAGGCGATCCGCTCCAGCATCCGGACCAGCACACCCCAGTGCCGCTGCCACACCGCCTCTGGCTCGGCCACCCCCGGATGCGTCGCGCAGCCCGCCAGCAGCTCCACCCAGGAAAAGTTGTAATCCGTCACCGCATAGGCTGGCACTTCCCCCGGCAGGACCGAGGGCAGAAGCCCCTCTGCATCCACCCCCTCCGCCGCCATGTCGATGGCGAACAGCAGAGGCCGCGGATCATCCGAAATCCCCCGCAGCGCCCAATCCTGGGCCACGGCGTCGCCCAGCCAAAGACTGCTTTCCCGCCAGACCCCATCGACGAACCCGTCCTGCAGGCAGGCAAGCGTCGTCCGGCGGCACATCTCCGCCACGCCTTGCATCGTCTGGTCCAAAGCGGGCAGAGGCCGCTCCATCACCGGCGTCACCGGCAGCCGCGCATGGAACTTGGGGGCAGGAGAAATCCCACCCCCCTCCAGCGCAAACACCAGATACCGGGCGCCGCGAACAGTGAACCCCCCCACTACCTGCCGCCCCGGCCGCAAAGTGAACCGATCCGTAGGCCGCATCCGGCAATAGGTCTCCGGGTCGGGCAGCAGCAACTCCCCGTCCCGCAGCTTCTCAGCGTACGAGATCAGCAGCCGCTCACCCCCCGCCGCCGTAAGTTCGACGCCGCCCAGACAGGCCCGGCTTTCTCCAAGGTCGAAGATCCAGATCGCCGAAGTGCCGCGCGGCAGAAGGGCGGGGTTCGTGCCAGACTGCGTAAGTGAAAAGGCTTTTCGCAGATCGCCGTGCGGATCATCCGAAGGAAACACCGAGGCCCCCGTCCTGACCTGCCAGGGCGTCGCAAGGTACCGCACTTCCTCCCCCGGTAACGCCGTCGCCCGTGGCCGAAGGCTCTGCCAGATCGGCCCCTCCGCCCCCTGCACCACCCGCGCCGCGTCCCAGGCAGAGGCATCAGCCTCCACCCAATCCTCCTCCAGCCGCAAATCCCGGTCTTCAACCCCCGTGCCGTAGATCGAGACCCGCTCCACCCGGTCTGACCACGACCGATCCCGCCGGGATTTCCAGTGCGGGCCGGTGGTCTCGGCGACCTTTCCATCCACTTCCAGCCACCCGATCAGCCCACAAGCCCCGCGATGGACATAGGCAAAATGGGAATGACCGGGCGAGTAGACCTGTACGGCGATCCGGTTCACTCCCGGGCGAAGCAGATTCGTGACCAAACGTTCATCCACCGCCATTGACGCAGGCCAGGACCGCTCCGGACCTCGCCCCACAAACACCCCATTCACCCAAATCCGGTACCGACTGTCTGCACTTAACCGCAAAACGGCCTCGCGCGGCGCAGCCGAAAGCGAAAAATCCGAGCGAAAGTTCACATATGCGTCGCGCAAGTCAAAAGGATGCGCCGGGCCGATCCAGACCGTGCCTTTAGGTGGCTTCACTGCAGCGTCCCGTATTGCGCCGCCAGCTTGTTCACCAGCCGGTAAGCTCGCACCAGCCGCATCGGCGGAATGTCCGGCTGAATGAAGTGCCCGCCGTTGAAGATGAACCCGCCACCCGGCGCGTAGATGCCGAAGCGTTCGGTGATGTACTCGTCCAGCTCCTCGCCGTCGTACTTCAAGAGCCCGTCGATCACGTCCAGCGACCCGTAGATGACGATCTTGTCGCCCCACTTCGCCTTGACCTCACGCGGGTTGATTCCCGCGCTTTCCTGCACCGGATGCCAGGAGGTGTAGCCCATCTCGATGATGTCATCGACGACCTGCAGGATATAGCCGTCCGAATGGAGGTTGACCGGCATCCCTCTGGATCTTGCGTGCTGCACCACCCGCATCGCATAGGGCTTGATGATCGCCCGCCAGGACTTCGGCGAGAACAGCATCGTCCCGTTCGACCCCCAGTCGTCGGACAGGGTCATCATGTCGACCCCCGCCTCGATCATCTGGTCGACCTGCACGCACATCCAGTCGGCGTAACGGTCGAAGAAATTGGCCATAAGCTGCGGATTGCCGCCCAGGTTCATCCAGCAATTCTCGATCCCAAGGAAGCTCGACGTGCCCTCGACCATCCCCCAGCAATGCGCCAGCACGCAGCGCTTGCCCTTGTGGTCGCGGATCGCCGTGGCGATGTTCGTGCCACCAAAATCGTAGTTCCAGTCGGTGAAGTTCAGCCACTTCGGATCGCGGGGGTCCTCCAGCGGAACGTCGGCCAGTTCATGGATGTCGAACTTGCGCCCGTGCTGGTTCGGGAAGGGCATGAGGCCGACGAAGACGTCGATCCCGAACTCCTCGATGAATTTCTCCCGCGGGCCGTAGTCGGCTTCAAGCCGCTCCAGGAACTGCTTCTGGTACAGCCAGCAGTCGATGGGCGTGCGGTCCACCGGTTGGTGGTTGATCGTCGCCATCACGCGTTCATAACCGTTCATTCGTATTCCTCCAGAAGCAGCATCCGCCGCCAGTCCTCCAGCCCCACTCCAGCGACGAATTCAGAGTGGAACCCCTCCCAATGCACCTGCTCCCACTGCGGAACGATGCCCCGGATTTCGGCCGGGCACTTGCGGATCAGCTCGGCATAGGCTGACTCAAGCAGCCGGTAGCCCGAGGTTGCAGAGACCTTGTAACGCGGGTGCGGCGCGATCAACCCGTCCTCGACCATCGCCTGATCCAGCACGTCCGACATCTGGTGCAGAAGCTCCAGCTTCCGCTCCCAAGGCGTCGAAAGCTTCGGCGCTTCCTCTACGATGGCCGCCAGCCGCGCGCCCATCCGGGGCAGGCGATGGAACATCACTGTCAGCCACTTGTCATAGGGATAGTATTGCCGGTCCAAGAGGAACGCCATCTGTACCCCCCAGCGCAGGGACCGGGCAAAGGTGGTGCTGGCGTAAAGCTCGTTGTTCCGCAGAAGCGCGCGCTTCAGCGCATAGACCCCCATGCCGCTGAAATACCGGCACCAATGCGCCAGCCGCCGCAGCCGGACTTCCTCCGGATAGTAGGCCGCCAAGGCCTCGCGCACGGCAGAAAACCGGCCCGAGGGATCATGCCAGACCTCCCCTGCGATGACATGCATCATGTCCTCTTCCGGGATTGCCAGCCATTGTGAATGACTGTTCGGTGGGGCGTCCAGCCCGATGGTCGACCGCAGGTGATGCTCCAGCGACCCCAGCGCCACGCCCTTGGTCCGCGTATACCCCTCGCGCAACTCGCGACCCCGCCAGACCTGCGGCAGGCCTTCGGCCAGCGCGTCCTCGATCGCCGCCCCTCGTGCCTGCATCACCACTTCAGGCAGCAGCACGTTCACCCGCAGCCCGAAGTGGTGGTCGGTGGAATACTCGTCATCCAGCCGCAGGACCTCGGACCCGTAGCCGAAGACCCCCGCCGCCATTTGTGCGGTCTCGGCCGGAAAGCGCGCCGCAAGGAACGAATGCACCACCTCGTCCCAGAAGGCATGGCTTTCGTCGATGATCGAGTGCTTTGTCATCCTCCCGGCCTCCCCTCCGGCGCGTCAGACGATCCCGGACGAGGACCCCTTCACCTCCGGCCGCTCCTTTGCCACCCGGTCGCGATACCCACTGGCGCGATAGGCCGCGATGGGATCATAAGCCCCGCCCTGCCGCATCCGCGCCTCGGCCAGAATGGGCGAGACGTCGGTCAGGAACCCGGCCTTCAGACAACGGTGCGCGGCCATGACGTCGTTGGCCTCCTGCGCCTCAGTCAAAGCCGCACGGTCAACAAGCGACGCCTGGATATAGGCCCGCGCGATCTCTACCGCCGAACCCATCAGGCTTTCGATCGGATCGGTCACGTTGTGGCTCTGGTCGATCATGTAGGACGGAGCAAAGCCCTTGGCACCGCGCAACTCCGCCTCGACCAGTTCGTTGAAGACCAGGAACAGGCGGAACGGGTCTACTGATCCCGAATCCAGATCGTCATCCCCATACTTGGAATCGTTGAAGTGGAACCCCGCCAGCCGCCCGACATGGACCAGCCGCGCCACGATCTGCTCGATGTTCACATTCGGCGCGTGGTGGCCGAGGTCGACCAGGCACTTGGCCTGCGGCCCCAGATGTTGCGCCGCCATCAGCGATGACCCCCAATCGCTGATGACCGTCGAATAGAAGGCCGGCTCGTACATCTTGTGTTCGATGAACATCGCCATGCCCGAAGGCAGGGCCGCATAGACCTCTTCCATCGCGGAAAGATAGTTCTCGAACATCCGCCCAAGGCTCTGCTGCCCGGCGAAGTTCGTGCCGTCGCCGATCCAGACCGTCAGAGCCGGGGCGCCCAGGGCCTTCCCGATCTCGATGCATTCTATGTTGTGCGCCACCGCCTGCGCGCGGGTATCGGAACGGGCGTTCGCCAACGACCCGTAGCGATACGACAACCGCTGATCCATCTGGTCCTGGAAGGTGTTGGAGTTCACCGCATCGAACCCCAGTCCATACTGCGCCGCCTCTTGCCGCAGCGCGTTGTAGTCGGACACCTTGTCCCACGGGATATGCGGGCTGACCGTCCGCGTCCCCCGCGTCAGCTGCTGGATCACCCCGCAATCGGCCAGCTTGTCGTGGATGTTCCGCGGCTCTCCCTTCCCTGGAAACCGCGCGAATCGCGTCCCCCCGGTCCCCACGCCCCAGGTCGGAACGGCCACCGACCAGGCCATTGCCCGCTTCACCAACGCCTCTATGTCCACCCCGCGCCGTGCGAGCTTCCGCCCCAAGGCGCCAAACTCATCCTCATGCGCCACGCGCGCCGCTTCGTTCAGCGAGCCGACCAGATCCTCGGAAACCAGCATCCCCGCCCCCTATCGCGTGAAGGACACGGCGTTGCCCGCGTCCACGTTCAGGAAATTGCCCGTCGACTTCGCCGACAGGTCGGAGGCGAAGAAGTAGACCCCCTCCGCGATATCCTCCGGGAAGACCGATCGCTGCAAGAGGCTGCGCTTTCGGTAGTGTTCTTCCAGCTCCGACACGGCGATCTTGTTCGACGCCGCGCGCTGTTCGGACCACTCGCCCTTCCAGATCTTCGACCCCCGCAGCACCGCGTCAGGGTTCACCACGTTGACCCGGATCCCCAGTGGCGCCCCTTCCAGCGCCATGCAGCGGGCGAGGTGAATCTCCGCCGCCTTGGCCGTGCAATAGGCCGATGCGCCGGGCGAGGCCGCCACCCCGTTCTTCGAAGAGATGAAGACCATCGACCCGCCGATTCCCTGAGCTTTCAGAACACGATAGCCCTCACGCCCCACGAGGAAATACCCCGTCGACAGGATGTCCATCGTCCGGTTCCACATCGCCAGCGTCGTATCCTCGACAGCCGCCGCTGACGTAATCCCCGCGTTGTTCACCAGCACATCGAGGCCGCCGTATTCGCCCACGGTATACTCCACCGCCCCGATCACGGCCGCCTCCGACGTCACGTCCATCACCACGCCGCGCACCATGTCGCTGCCATAGCGCTTGGCGAAGCCCGCCACGACCTCGTCCATCGCGGTCTGGTCGATGTCCGCAAGCACCACGTTGCAGCCCTCGCGCAAGAGCCGCTCTGCCGAGGCCGACCCGATCCCTCCTGCGCCACCGGTGATGAAGGCCACCCGGCCCGCCATCGGCTTCGGTTTCGGCATCCGCTGCAGCTTCGCCTCTTCCAGCAGCCAGTATTCGATGTCGAAAGCCTCCTGCTCCGGCAGGCCCTGATACTGGGAAACGCCCGAAGACCCCCGCATCACATTGATCGCGTTGACGTAGAACTCTGCCGAGACCCGGGCCGTCGCCTTGTCCTTGGCGAAAGAGATCATCCCCACGCCCGGCACCAGGTAGATCACCGCGTTGGGGTCGCGCATTGCCGGGGAGTTGGGGCGCTTGCAGCGGTCATAGTAGGCCGCGTAGTCCGCGCGATAGCCCGCGATCAGACCGTCCAGCGCGCCCGCATCGGCATCCGCCGGGACGACCAATGGTTTGATCTTCGTCCGCAGGAAATGGTCGGGGCAGGAGGTCCCCATCGGTGCCAGCTGGTCAAGTGAACGAGAGTTCACAAACTCCAGCACCTCCGGCGCGTCGGTGAAATGGCCGACCATATGCGCCCCGCCTGAAATGCGCCCCCGGATCAGCGGCATCAACCGCCGCGCCGTCGACTTGCGGTCGTCAGCCGGCAAAGCCGCAACCTTCTCGCCTCCAAATACCGGCCGTTTCACGTTGGCATCCAGCCAGACGGCGGCCTTGTTAATCATCTCCAGCGTGAGCAGGTAGCAGTCCTTCGCCGTCGCGCCCCAGGTGAACAGCCCATGCTGCCCCAACACCACGCCCTTCAGCTTCGGGTTCTCCTCGGCCATGCGGCCCAGCTTGATCCCGAGGTCGATCCCCGGCCGCTGCCAGGGCAGATACCCCAGCTCCCCGCCAAAGATCTCCTCCGTCAGCCGCACCTGATCCGCCGAGGCCGCAATCGCGATCACCGCGTCGGAATGGACGTGGTCGACGTGGGTATAAGGCACGAACCCATGCAGCCAAGTGTCAATGGAAGGCGCGCGGGGGTTCAGGTTGAAGATCGTGTGCCCCAGGGCCTCGACCATCGCGTCTTCCTGGTCCAGGCCCCGGTACTGCGAGCGCAGCTGCATCAGCTTGGTCATGTAGAGGGTCGCGAAGCCGTCCAGCTTCATCGACCCAATGTCCCCGCCCGAGCCCTTGACCCACAGCACCTGCACGTCCTCACCCGACAGCGGGTCCTTGTGCATGACCTTCGCGGACGTGTTCCCCCCGCCGAAGTTGGTGATTCGAAGGTCCGACCCCAGCAGGTTCGACCGGTAGAGAAGCTTCCCAGGCTCATCCAAGGTGGCGGCATAAGCGTCGTCCCACAGGGACTTGAGCGTGATTTCCTGGGTCATCGGTCCGGACTTTGGCTGAAAAAGTTGCAGCCAAGGATAGGGACGAAACGCTCACAGTCAATCACGAAACGCCATACTGCACCGCAGAGAATCTTCCGCAATGCAGCATTGCGATTGTTTGTTGACGGATATGAGCGATTCTGACAGCCTTCCCAACCATGATGCACGAACGCGAAAGATGGCAGCTGATCCTGACCCGCCTCCGGGACCGCGGCATTGTCCGCGTGGCCGACCTTGTGGGCGTCACCGGCGCCTCGGTCGCCACCCTGCGCCGCGACCTGGCGAAACTGGAGGACTCCGGCCAGCTGCGCCGCGTCCACGGGGGCGCGGAATCGGTGGCCTCTGGCCAGACCCCGCTGACCGCTCCCTCTTTCGACGCCAGCCAGACGCTCAATGCCGACCTGAAGCAAGCGGTGGCCCAGGGCGCGGCCAATCTCTGCCATGACGGCGATTCGATCATCCTGAACGCGGGCTCCACCACCTGGTTCATGGCGCAATACCTGCGCCAGCACCGGATGCAGGTCCTGACCAACTCCTTCCCCATCGCGCAGGAACTCATCGCCAACTCGATGAACCGCGTCGTCCTGCCGGGCGGCGAGCTGTATCGTGAGGCCGGGATCATCCTCTCCCCCTTCGACGAAGACGCGATCCAGCACTTCGCCGCGTCGAAGATGTTCATGTCCTGCTATTCGATCACGCCGCTCGGCATCATCGAAAGCGATCCGCTGGTGGCCCGGGCCGAAGCCAAGCTTCTGACCCGCACCGAAAACCTGATTGTCGTCGCCGACAGCTCCAAGTTCGAGGCGCGCGGCAACATGGTGGTCTGCCCCCTGTCCCGCGTCACCACGCTGGTCACCGACACGGGCGCGCCACCCCACATGCTGGACCACCTTCGACAGCTGGGCGTCGAGGTGGTCTTGATCGACGTGAAGGAAGCCAAAGTCCTGACCGCCGCCTGAGAAGGGCACGGCAGGCATAACAAACGGGAGGAGACGACTAATGATGATGAAACTTACCGGCCTTGCCTTTGCCGCAGGCCTTGCGACCCTGATGGGCTCGACCGCGATGGCCGAACCCGTCACCGCAACTCCGGGCCAGCAGGTCAATGCGGTGCTGCTGCCGAAATTCCTGGGCATCCTGCCCTTCGACCAGGCCAACCGTGGCGCACAGGAAGCCGCGGCAGAGCTCGGCTCGACCGGCACGCTGGAATTCATCGGCCCGACGCCGGAAAACTCGGCAGCCGGCCAGATCGAAATGCTGACCAACGCCACCACCCAGAAGCAGAACGTGGTCATGCTGTCGAACAACGCGGGCGACCAGATTGCGCCTGCCGCCGAGGCCGCGCAGGCCGCAGGCACCAAGGTCGTGACCTGGGACAGCCCGATCCCGAACGGCGCGGGCGAATCCTTCTTCGTGGCCCAGGTCGACTTCGGCTCGATCGGTGTCGTGATGGCCGACATGGCCTATGACCTTGCCGGTGGTTCGGGCGAATTCGCGGTCCTGTCGGCCAGCCCCGACGCCGCGAACCAGAACGCCTGGATCGACATGATGAAAGAGGCGCTGAAGGGCGACAAGTACAAGGACCTGAAGCTCGTCGACGTCGTCTATGGCAACGACCAGTCGGAAGAGTCCTACAACAAGGCCCTCGGCCTCGTCGACAAGTACCCCGACCTCAAGGTCATCATGGCCCCGACCACCGTCGGCATCGTCGCCGCGTCGAAGGCCATGCAGGACGAAGGCCTCTGCGAGAAGGTCAAGGTCTCCGGCCTCGGCCTGCCGGCGGAAATGGTCAGCTACACGATGAACGGCTGCGCCCCGCAGTTCGCGCTGTGGAGCTTCGTCGACCTCGGGTATCTCACCTACCACGCCTCCTATGCGCTGGCGACCGGCGCGATCAAGGGCGAGATCGGTGAGGAGTTCAACGCCGGCCGCATGGGCGCCTTCAAGATCGAGGAAGACCCCGGCCGTCCGGGCGCCAAGCGCGTGCTGATGGGGCCGTTCACCGTCTACACCAAGGACAACGTCGAAGCCGCCGCCAACTGACGGCTGCCTTTGCTCCCTGGGGGTCGCCACGCGCGGCCCCCTTCCCTTCATTCCCGGAACATCCCCCATGGCCCAGCCGGTCCTGGAACTTCTTGGCCTGTCCAAATCCTTCGCGGCCACCCAGGCGCTGAAGGACATGTCGCTGTCGGTCATGCCGGGCGAGGTCCATGCCATCGTCGGCGAAAACGGCGCGGGGAAGTCCACGCTCATCAAGATCATGACCGGCGTCCACCAGCCCGACACCGGCACCATCACGGTCGACGGCCAGCCCGTCACGCTCAGATCCACCCAGGCCGCACAAGACGCCGGCATCGCCGCGATCTACCAGGAGCCGATGGTCTTCCCCGACCTCAACGTCGCCGAGAACATCTTCATCTCGAACCGCGCCAAGGGCCGCATCATGCGCTGGTCCGAGATCTATGCCGAGGCCGAGGCGCTGATCGCCCCCCTCGGCGTCAAGCTTGACGTCCGCCGCGCCGCCTCGGGCCTGACGCTCGCCGAACAGCAGACGGTTGAGATCGCCCGCGCGCTGTCCCTGAAGGTCAAGGTCCTGATCATGGACGAACCCACGGCGAGCCTTTCGGCCCACGAAGTCGCCCGCCTCCTCGACATCGCCCGCGCGCTGAAGGCCCAGGGCGTTGCAGTCATCTACATCTCCCACCGCCTGGACGAGATCTTCCGCATCGCCGACCGCGTCACCGTGATCCGCGACGGCGCGCATATCTCCACCAAGCCCATCGCCGAGGTCACCGAAGACGGCCTGGTGAAGGACATGGTCGGCCGTGCGCTGGAAAGCTTCGCGGTCAAGACCGCCGCCAACCCGCATGGCGATACGCTTCTCTCCGTCAAGAACCTCACCTGCGCCGGCGTCTTCCAGAACATCACCTTCGACCTGCACAAGGGCGAGGTCCTCTGCTTCGCCGGTCTCGTCGGCGCGCGGCGCACCGATGTCGCCCTTTCCCTCTTCGGCATCGCCCCTGCGACCGAAGGCACCATCACCCTCGCCGGAAGCGAAGTCCGCATCACCACGCCGCAACAGGCGATGGACCTGGGTATCGCCTATGTCTCCGAAGACCGCCGCAAGCTCGGCCTTGCGATGCCGCTTTCCATCTTCGCCAACATCTCGCTCGCAAGCCTCAAGAAACTCCTGAAACCCTTCGGCCTCATCGACCGGCAGGCCGAGGCCGCTATGGCCGAAACCTACCGCAAACGCCTTGCCATCCGTTCCCCCGACACCCTGATCGAGGTCGGCAAACTGTCGGGCGGCAACCAGCAGAAGGTCATGCTGGCCAAGTGGCTGGAGACCAAACCCCGCGTCCTCATCTTCGACGAACCCACCCGCGGCATCGACGTCGGCGCCAAGGCCGAGGTCCACGCCATCATCCGCCAGCTCGCCAGTGAAGGCGTCGCCATCCTCGTCATCTCCTCCGACCTGCCCGAGGTCCTGGCGCTGGCCGACCGCGTCCTCGTGATGCGCGAGGGCCGCCAGGCCGGCATCCTCCCCATCGAGGACGCCACCCAGGAACGCGTCATCGCGCTCGCCGCCGGACAGGCCACCGCAGAAAGACCCGCTGCATGACCGCGCGCCCCACGACCATTTCATCTGTCGCTAAGTATCCCCGCCGGAGGCAGTCCGAGCCGGTTGCGCGCCCTTCGCGCGCAGAGGCGAGACATAAGGCTCGCGCGTCAGCGCTCATTTCGAAAACCGCCCCCACCCAAGGGGACACCGCATGACCCTCCTCACCCGCGCCTCGCCGCAGACCCTGCGCCTCGTGGCCCTCGGCCTCGCCCTTCTCGCCACGATCCTCTTCTTCGCGACGCAGATCGAGGGCTACCTGTCGCCCCGCATGTTCAACCGGATCAGCACCTCCGCCGCTGTCGTGCTGCCGATCGCGGTCGGGCAGGCCATCGTCATCATGACCCGCAACATCGACCTCTCGGCAGGCTCGATCCTCGGCGTCGTGGCCTACATGGCTGGGCAGACCCTGAACGCCATGCCCGACCTCCACCCCGTCCTCGCCGTCCTCTTCTGCATGGCGCTGGGCGCGGTCCTTGGTGCGATCAACGGCATCATCATCGCCTGGGGCCGGGTGCCTTCGATCATCGTGACCCTCGGCACGCTGGCCCTCTTCCGCAGCTTCCTCGTCGAATGGTCCGATGCCAAGACCATCACCACCGCCAGCCTGCCGCAGTGGCTCGTTGACCTCCCCTCCGCCAACGCCTTCTCCATCGGCGACCTCGACATCCGCGTGACCGTGGTCCTCGCCCTCGTCGCCGTCCTCGTCACTGGCCTCGCGCTCACCTTCTACCGCCCCGCCCGCCGCTTCTACGCCGTCGGCTCCAACCCCGACGCCGCTGTGATCGCCGGGATCAACGCCAACCGCGTCGTCTTCACCGCCTTCGTCCTGGCCGGGGCTTTCGCCGGTCTCTCCGGCTTCCTGTTCCTGGCGAAGTTCGGCAACATCACCGTCGTCGCGGGCCTCGGCTACGAGCTCAAGTCCATCGCCGCCGTCGTCGTCGGAGGTGTCTCCATCATGGGCGGCTCCGGCTCGATGATCGGCGTGCTGATGGGCGCGCTTCTCGTCGACACCATCGACAACTCGCTGACCCGCTGGGCCGTCGTCTCCGAATTCTGGCGCGACGCGCTTCTGGGGGGCCTCATCATGGCCGCCGTCACCCTCGATACGCTCGCCAGCCGCCAACTGTCCAAACTTCGCAAGGGGGGAACGCAGTGACCAAACTCCTCACCCCCTGGGAAACCGGCCTTCTCGCCGTCTTCCTTGCCACCCTTGCGCTCAACGCCAGCTTCGCGCCCGAATTCCTGACGGTGCAGAACCAGATCAACCTGTTCCAGCTGCACATCGAGAAGATCATCGTCGCGCTGATCATGACCCTCGTCATCATCAACGCCGAGATCGACCTCTCCGTCGCTTCGATCATGGGCCTCTCCGCCGCGCTCTTCGGCTATCTCGTGAACGCAGGCATGCCCGGGGGCCTCGCCTGCCTCATCTGCCTTGCCGCAGGCCTGATCGCCGGAATGGTCAACGCTGTCCTCATCGCCCGCGTCGGCATTCCGTCCCTCGTCGTGACACTGGCCATGCTGATCGGCTTCCGCGGCCTCGCCCGGGTCCTGGTCCAGGACAACTCGCTTGGGGATTTTCCGCAATGGTTCACCGATCTCGGCCAGAAGGGCCTCATCGGCCCGATCCCCCTCTCGATGATCCTGTTCGTGCTGCTCCTCATCCTCCTCGGCATGACCCTCCACCGCTCCTCCTTCGGGCGTCAGGTCATCGTCATCGGGACGAACGCCGAGGTCGCCCGCTTCTCCGGACTCAACGTCGCCAGGGTGAAGACCGTCCTCTTCCTCCTCTCCGCGCTGATTTCCGCCCTCTGCGGCCTCCTCTACGCCGCCCGCTTGGGCTCCGTCCGCGGCGACACCGCGCTGGGGTTCGAGCTTGACATCATCACGATGGTCCTCCTGGGCGGCGTCAGCATCTTCGGCGGCAAAGGCAGCATGGTGGGCGTGCTCCTGTCGATCCTGATCGTCCTCAACCTGCGGAACGGCATGGGCCTTCTGAGCATCACTGGCCACATGCAGACCGGCGTGATCGGCGTCCTCCTGATCGGCTCGGTCCTGTTGCCGAACCTGATGGCCGACCTCAAAGCCCGCAAACGAAAGGAAGCGTAATGCAACGCCACGCCTTCAAGATGCGCCTGAACCCCGGCATGGAGGCCGACTACACCCGCCGCCATGACGAGATCTGGCCGGAACTGGTGCAGCTTCTGAAGGACACCGGCATCTCGAACTACTCGATCCACCTGGACCGGGAAACGAACACCCTCTTCGGCTACCTCGAACGCCGTGACGACCATGCGATGGACGACCTGCCGAACCACCCGGTGATGAAAAAGTGGTGGTCCTACATGGGCGACATCATGGCCACGAACCCCGACGGCTCCCCCGTCGCGATCCCGCTGACCGAGACCTTCTACCTCCCCTGACCGCTCCTCGATGACTTCGTCACTCGTCGCTGCGACGAGAAGCCGAAGGCGCACGAGGAGCCGTCACCGGGCGACAGCCTCCCGCCACGCAGACACATACCCGGTCCATAGGGGATCACCTTCGGGCATCACCTCCACCGCCGGAGCCGCCTTCACCGCCAAAGGCCCTGCTAGCAGCGCCGCGCCCAAGCCCGTCCCCGCCCCCTGACCCGAGCCCTTCACAACCCGCCCCGTCGCCGTCGCCAGCATCCGCAGGAACGCCGTGTTCCCCCCGAACGCCCCCTCCACGATCACCGGCCCCTCCGCGCCCGCCAGGTCCAGACACTCCGCCCCCATCAGCGCCGCATAGAAGGACGCCGCCGCCATCCGCGCGCCGCCTTCCGGTTCTCCCCCAATCCAGCCAAACCGCTTCCCCGGAAACGGCCCCGTCTCCGGATGCAACGACGGCATCGCCATCACCCGGCCCTCCAGCACCGCGCGAAGATCCTCCGCAGACGGCTCCACAATCCGCCCCCCCATGATCTCTTCCATCTCGCGCCCCCCCATGAACCGCGCCGTCGGCACCGGCTGCCCCAGCGCATTCACGTTCACCAGCACGTCCCGCGCGGCATCCAGCTCCACCGCCCGGCCCCCCAGGGCCATCACGATCATCCAGGTCCCTGTGGACAGGACCCCACACGGAGCCTTGCCCAAATGCGGCACCAAAGACGCGTTGGAATCATGGATGCCACACAACACCGGCGTCCCCGCCGCTAACCCTGTCGCCTCGGCGACCGAAGGCAACACCGGCCCCAGCACCTCCGCCGCCTTCCGAACCGGAGGGAACAGCCCCTCCCATCCCATGCGCGTGACCAGCGACGAAAACCGCCCCTCCCACGGGTTCCACAGATCGGTATGGCAGCCCAGCGAGGTCGCCTCACTCGCCGCCACGCCGGACAGCCGGAACGCCCAATACTGCGGCAGGGTCAGCACATGCCGCACCTTCGCAAACTCCCCTGGAAACGCCCGCGCCAGCCAGAACACCTGTGCCCCAAGGTTCAGCCCCAAAGGCAGCCTAGGGGACCCCGTCTCCCCAAACCCCGGCCGCACCGTGTCATACTCGGCAGCAACCGAGTCCGGCCCCACGTGCTCATAATCCAGCATCGGCAGCGCCAGCCCGCTGTCGACATCGACCAGCACACAAGCCGCCCCATGCGTGGTAATCGACACGGCATCGACCCCCCGCTCCACCGCCAACCGTAAACCGGACAGCACGAAGCCCCACAGCATCTCCAGATCGTGATGCGGATACAGCCCGTCCCGCACCACCGCGTTCGGCGTCCGCGCCAGGACTTCCTCCACCCCTGTCGCCAGGTCCACGACCAGCACCTTGGCGTTGGTCTTGCCGATGTCCAGTACCGCGATCCGCCGCATTCCCCGTTCCCCCAACGAAAGTGCCGGGAACAGCCTATCCGACTGATTTCACAAGGGGAAGCGCCAACACAGGCAGGTGGTGACCCCGGATGGATTCGAACCATCGACCTGCCGCTTAGGAGGCGGCCGCTCTATCCCCTGAGCTACGGGGCCACGCGCGACCTGAATGCGTCGAAAGGCGCACAAAAGCAACCACTGGAAATGAAAAGGGGAGGCAAGTTTTGGCCCACTACCTCCCCCTTGGTCCGTCGTGTCCAGTTTGAGAGCTTGCAAGGACGCGCCAGATATCGCCAACCATACGGCTGTTAGCGGTAACAGTAGCAGACGAAACCGCCTTGGACAAGCCTTGTCTTTGGCGGTAACAAGGGGGACGCAGTAACGGAACCGTGCAGTTGACCAAGCCCACCCCCGACCCGCGCCACACCCTCACGCTCCGCGATGTGTCCGAAGCTTCGGGCGTCTCGGAGATGACGGTCAGCCGGGTGCTGCGGAACCGGGGCGATGTCTCGGCCCCCACCCGCGAAAAGGTGCTGGAGGCCGCCCGCGCCCTGGGCTACGTCCCGAACAAGATCGCGGGGGCCTTGGCGTCCCAGCGGGTGAACCTCGTCGGCGTCGTGATCCCCAGCCTCTCGAACATGGTCTTCCCCGAGGTGATGACCGGCATCTCCGAAACCCTGGAAGGCACTGGCCTGCAACCCGTCGTCGGCGTCACCAACTACCTACCCGACCGCGAGGAGTCGGTCATCTACGAGATGCTGTCCTGGCGGCCCTCCGGCATGATTATTGCCGGTCTCGAACACTCTGCCGCCTCGCACGCCATGCTGGCCCGCTCTGGCATCCCGATCGTGGAAATCATGGACATCGACGGCGATCCCATCGACCACGCCGTCGGCATTTCCCACCGCCGCGCCGGTCGCCAAATGGCCGAGGCGATCATCGCCGCCGGGTACCGCAACATCGCCTTCCTCGGCACCCAGATGCCGAACGACTTCCGCGCCAAGAAGCGGCTGGAAGGCTTTGAAGAGGCGCTGGCCAAAGCCGGCCTTAGCCTCGTCGACCGCGAATACTACTCGGGCGGCTCGGCCCTTCTGAAGGGGCGCGAGATGACGGCGGCCGTGCTGAACCGGACACCCGGTGTAGATTTCCTCTATTATTCCAATGACATGATCGGGGCAGGGGGGCTTCTCTACTGCCTCGACCAGGGCCTCGACGTCCCCGGCCGCATCGGCCTTGCCGGGTTCAACGGGGTCGAACTCCTCGACGGCCTGCCGCGCAAGCTTGCGACCATGGACGCCTGCCGCCTGGAAATCGGTCGCCGCTCGGCCGAGATCATCGCCGGCAAGGCCACCCAGGGCGAGAAGGTCGAACTGTTCCCGACCCTGCAGCCAGGCGACACGATTCGCCGCTGACATGCACAAGACGGCGGCATGAAGCTCCCCGAGGACCTCGTCGCCGACCTGATCCGCGCCCTGCCGCTTGCCGCGCCCATCGAGGTGGTGGACGTCGGGGCTTCGGGTCTGCCAACCAGTGAAAAGCCACCTTACGCTCCGCTTCTGGCCGCAGGCCTTGCCCGCCTGACCGGGTTCGAGCCAAACCCCGACGAACTGGCGAAACTCCCGACCTCAGCCACCCGCCGCTACCTGCCGCACGTGATCGGCGACGGCGGCCCGGCGACCCTGCACCTGACCCGCCATCCGGGCTTTGTCTCGACGCTTGCGCCCGATCCGGCCGTCACCGCCCATATCCACTCCTTCGCCGCCCTGACCGAGGTCACCGCGCGCCAACCGGTGCTGACCGTGCGGCTGGACGATCTCGCCGACCTGCCGCGCATCGACTGGTTGAAGATCGACATCCAGGGCGGCGAACTCGCGGCCTTTCGCTGCGGCCAGCAGAAACTGCAGGGCGCCCTCTGCATCCAGACCGAGGTCGCCTTCACCCCGATCTACCAGGGCCAGCCGTCTTTCGCGGATCAGGACGCACTGCTGCAGTCACTGGGCCTTCGGTTCTTTGGCTTTGCCTCGGCGCACCGCTTCCCCTTCACAGGCACACCGAACGACCTCTACTTCACCGCCAAGCGGCAGGACATCGGGCAAGTGATCGACGCGGATGCCATCTACCTGCGCGATTTCACCCGGTGGGACAGCTTGCCGGTCGAAGACCTGACGCGGCTCTTCCTGATCCTTGCGCTGTGCTACCCCGCCCTCAGCGCAACCCTGCGGCTGGCGGGGCTGCTGGTTGAGAAGGGCGCATTGTCGGACGCCCTTCGCCAGCGCCTTTTGCAAGCCGTTCGTCCCACAGCGTAGGGTGCGCTACGGCGCACCGTCGGATGGTGCGCTATAGCGCACCCTACGCGGCTGATAGGTTAACCAACGGTAAATCGCCGCGCCTAACATATTGAAATCAATCGCGGAGCAAACCCCGTCCACCGTGGACAGTTTCGAACTCGGCCCAGACGATCCCGGCCCGCCGCTGCATTTCCGGCACCCCTTTCGGATGCCCTAGGAAGCCTGCGACCGGCATCAGCTCCCAGCCCTGCCCCTCGTCCCCGAACCGGATCGCCGCGATCTCCTCCCGGGTCAGCCAGCCCCCGAAGAAGACCGACTTCTGCTCGGCATCCATCATCGAGGGGAACACCCGCCGCCAGACCAGCCGGTCCACTGACAGCCGCAGCCCGAACTCCTCCCACAGCTCTCTCAGCAGGCAGTCCTCGGCGCTTTCCGCCCCTTCGCGCCCGCCGCCCGGCAGGTCCCAAAGCCCGGGCCAGCGCAGCCCAGGCTTTTCGTCGCGCAGGTAGGTCAGGACGAAGCCGTCGCAGAACAGCGCGGCCTTGGACCCGACGAACTCCACCTCAGCGCTGGTCGTTGATGTCGCGGTCCCAGATCTTGACCTGCCCCTCGCGGACCCCCACCACGCGGCGCAGAACTAGCCAGGACAATACCGACACGATCGCGAAGATCAGGATCAGCGCCGCAGGCCCGGCCGGGACGCCGATGCCGACCAGGACACCGGTCACCACTGCGCCGATGGCAAAGCCCAGGAAGATAAAGCCGGGAGCCAAGACCTCCAGCACGCCCAAGGCAAAGCCCAGGATCACCCAGACCCACCAGGTTCCCATCAGGGTCGCAAACATCTCAGCCCCGTCCCTTCAGCATCTTGAACGCATCCCCGAAGGCCTCCAGCGCGTTGGCGGGGACGAGGATCGTCTGCTTGCCCTGACCCACGGCCACGGCTTGCAGCGCTTCGACCTGCTTCAGCGCGACCTGGAACTGCGCGGCTTCCAGCCCGTTCTCCTTGATGGCTCCGGCGATGACGCCGGTCGCATAGGCCTCGGCGTCCGCCGTCACCCGGCGCGCCTTGGCGGCCTGCTCGGCGGCATAAAGATCGGCGTCCGCGGCAAGCTCGACCGACCGCTTCTTGCCCTCGGCCTCCATGACCTGTGCCCGGCGCGCGCGTTCGGCGTTCAGCTGCTGCAGCATCGCCGCCCGCGTCGCCTCATCGAGGTTCACGTCCAGGATTTCGGCCCGGGTCACTTCGACGCCCCAGTCATCGACCATCGCCGTGACCTGCTCGCGCACCCGCTCGATCAGCTGCGCGCGGTTCGACTGGACCTGGTCCAGTTCCAGCTTGCCGATCTCGGACCGGACAATACCAGCCACGGTCGTCGCGATGGCCCCGTCCACGTCCCGGATGCGGTAGACGGTCTTCTCCGGCTCCGTCACCCGGTAGAAGACGCTGGTTTCGACCTTAACCAGCACGTTGTCGGCGGTGATGGCATCCTGCGAGGCATTCGGCAGCTGGCGTTCCAGGACGGAGACCTTGTGCGCGATGCGGTCAAGGAACGGCACCACGAAGTTGATGCCGGGCCCAAGCACCGCCCGCAGCCGTCCGAACCGTTCCACGACATGCTTTTCCGACTGCGGGACGATCCGCACGCCCAGGAAAATGCAAAGGATGATGAAAAGCGCGATGGCCAGGTAGACGCCCGGCCAGCCAATCAGAAAGTCAAGATCCACGTCAAATCCTCCGGTTCAACTCCGCCCTGCAGGCGTTGACGGGAATGTGACCCCTCATCCCCGCCTGCGCAAGACCCCCCTTCCTCACTTCCCGCCGCCTCACTTCCCCCTGTCGCCATAAGCGGATAGTGTCGCCGCGCCTGACCTGAACGGAGCCGATCATGACCCAGCGCCTGCATCTCGTCTTTGGGGGCGAGCTTGTGGACCCCCAGAAGAACGTCTTCCGCGACGTCAGCCAGATCCATATCGTCGGGATGTTCCCGGATTACGACAGCGCGTTCAAAGCCTGGAAGGGCGAGGCGCAGCGCACGGTGGACAATGCCCACATGCGCTATTTCATCGCCCATATCCACCGGCTGCGCGATGAATCCCGCCCGGCCTCTGCGACCGAGGAATTGGGCAACTAGACCATGGCCTCCTCGCTTGGTCTGACGCTGTACAACCTTGGTCAGCGGCGCGATCAGGCCGAGGCCGGAACACGACCGGCGCGGCCTGCCGGGCGGCTGGTCTGGCTGCATGCCCCGGGCGAAGGCCTGGTCAGCCCGGTCCGCGCCCTGGCCCGAAGGCTCGTGGAAGAGGACGGGCTGCCCGTCCTGCTGACAGCGCCGGTCGCGGGTCCTGCATTGGACGGCGTGGTGCTGCAGGAACCGCCCCCCGACAACGTCGTGGACGCACGCGCCTTCCTTGACCACTGGCGCCCCGAGGTCGCGATCTTCGCCGGGGGCCAGTTGCGTCCCGCCCTGATGCACGAGGCAGCGGAACGGAAGATTCCGATGCTGATGGTCAACGGCAAGGCCCCCGCCTTCCTGCGCGAACGCGACGGCTGGTATCCCGGCCTGATGCGCAAGATCCTGGGCCGGTTCCGCGGTATCCTGGCCATCGACGAAGCGGCGGCGCGGGCCTTCCGCAAGGGTGGTGCCAACCTGTCATCCGTCGCAGTCATCGGCCGGATGGAGGAGGAAAGCGCGGTCCTGCCGGTGGCCGATGACGACCGCGCCGTGCTGTCCCGGCTGCTGGCGGCGCGCCCGGTCTGGTTCGCCGCCGGGATCACCGAAGCTGAAGAATCCGCCGTCCTGCAGGCCCATCGCCGCGCGATGCAGCATTCGCACCGGCTGCTGCTGATCCTCATGCCCCAACAGCCGTCCCGCGCGGCAGCCTTGGCCAGGGCGCTGCAAGCATCCGGGGACTGGATCGTCGCCGAACGCGCGGCCGAGGAAAGCCCCGACGCCGACGTCGAGATACTGGTGGCCGAAGATCCCGACGAATACGGCCTGTGGTATCGACTTGCGCCGGTCACCTTCCTGGGCGGGACGCTGTCCGGCAAGGGCCCCACCCGCAATCCGATGGAGGCTGCCGTCCTCGGTTCGGCGATCCTGCATGGCCCGAAGACCGGCCAGTCTGGTCCGGTCTTCGGCCGTCTCGGGGCTGCACGGGCGACGCGGGCGGTGGCCTCTGCCGCCGACCTGGGCGAGGCGCTGGGCGATCTTCTGTCGCCCGACCGGGCCGCGCGGTTGGCGCAGGCGGCATGGTCCGTCGCCAGTGAAGGGGCCGAGGTCACCGATACCGTCGTGCAGCGCATTCGCGCCGTCATGGACGGGGAAGACTGATGCGCGCCCCCGCATTCTGGTTCGCTCCACCGGACCGTCCGGGGCTCATCCCGCGCCTTCTGGCGCCCCTTGGCTGGCTTTATGCCGCCGGCACCGCGCGCCGCTTGCGGCAGCCCGGTTACTCGCCGCAGGTCCCGGTCATCTGCGTCGGCAACCTGTCGGCAGGGGGCGCGGGCAAGACACCGACCGTGATCGCGCTCACCGAACGCCTCTTGTCACGCGGGCATGCGGTGCAGGTGGTCAGCCGCGGCTATGGCGGCCAGTTGGAAGGCCCGGTCCGCGTCGACGAGGCCCGCCACCGGGCCGCCGATGTGGGGGACGAACCGCTCCTCCTCTCGGCCTTCGCACCGGTCTGGGTGGCGAAGGACCGCGCTGCCGGCGTCCGCGCAGCCGAGGCGGCCGGGGCGCGGGTGATCCTTCTGGACGATGGGTTCCAGAACCCCGCCGTGAAGCCCTCCCTCGCGCTGGTCGTCGTCGATGCGGCGCGCGGCTTCGGCAATGGTCGCTGCATCCCGGCCGGCCCCCTGCGGGAACCCGTCGCCACGGGCCTTGCCCGCGCCGATCTGGTCCTGACGATTGGCGACGATGCCGCCCAGGCCCGCTTCGACACCACCTGGGGTGTTGCCATCACCGTGCCCCGGTTGCGTGGAGAGCTTAGGCCCCTCGCCATGGGCATGGACTGGACAGGGGAGCGTGTGGTCGCCTTCGCCGGGATCGCCGACCCCTCGCGCTTCTTCGCCACCCTGCGGGCCGAAGGGGCCGACCTGATCCGGGCCGAGGCACTTGGCGATCACGCGACCCTGTCCGACACGCTGATGCGGCGGCTGGATGCTGAGGCCAGCGCCGCGGGGGCGCAGCTCGTCACCACCGAAAAGGACGCCGCCCGCCTGTCGACTGCCTGGCGCACCCGGGTCCTGACGCTGGTCGTCCGGCTGCAGGTGGCGGACTGGTCAGCCCTCGACGCCCGGCTCGCCTCCCTCGGGCTGTAATCGCCCGACCGACATGTGCCGCTTCCGCCCGAACCCCGGCGCACGAGTGACAGTGAACCCCGCCTCGGCCAGCGCGCGGCGGACATGCCCTGCGGCGGTATAGGTCGCAAAGGTCCCACCAGGCGCCGTATGTCGGGCCACTTCGACCATCAGCTCGGGCGACCACAGTTCCGGGTTCTTCGCCGGTGAAAACCCGTCCAGGAACCAGGCATCCGCCCGGCCGTCCCACCTGGGCAAGGTCTCGCGTGCATCCCCCACGATGACCCGCGCCGTGAGGTTCGGAAACTGCAACACCCGCGCCCCCGACGCCCACTGCGCCAGCAGCGGTTTTGCGATGTCTGCAAGGTCGGGGAAAGCCGCAAAGGCCCGCGCCATATCCGTCGCAGGCATCGGAAAGGCTTCGAAACTGGTATATCTGACCCGCCCCGGCCCCCGGTGCGCCAGCAGCACCGCCAGCAGATTCAGCCCGGTCCCGAAGCCCAGTTCGGCAATGTGAAACCCGTCGCACAACCGCCCCGGCAGCCCGTTCCCAGCCAGGAACACATGCCGCGTCTCCTCAAGCCCCCCGGCCAGAGAGAAATAGGGATCGTCGAACTGCCGCGACACCGGGATCAGGTCGTCGCGCCAGTCAAGATCGGGGGGCTGTTCGGCGGCGCTCATCGGGGTTAGTCCTTTGCCCCGTTCATGGTCGTGGGGCAGGGGAATGGCAAGCGTCGACGTGACCGTCCGCGGGGCAGGGATCTTCGGCCTGTCCATCGCCTGGGCCTGCCTTAGGCGCGGCGCCAGGGTCCGGGTGATCGAGACGGCGCACCCCGGCGCAGGCTCCTCCGGAGGGCTGGTCGGCGCGCTTTCTCCTCATGTCCCCGAGGCTTGGAACGCCAAGAAAGCCTTCCAACTGGAAAGCCTCCTCATGGCCGCCGACTGGTGGGCCGCTGTCGAGGCCGCCTCCAACCTCCCCTCCGGCTACGCCCGCCTTGGCCGCCTGCAACCCCTCCCCGACGACCGCGCCGTCGAGGCCGCCCGCCGCCGCGAAAGCGAAGCCGCGACGCTGTGGCGGGGCAGGGCGGTCTGGCAGGTCATCCCCGCCACCGGCGCGGAATGGGAGCCCGTCACCCCCACCGGCTGGCTGGTCCACGACACCCTCTCCGCCCGCCTTTCCCCCCGAATGGGCCTCGCCGCCCTCACTGGCGCGCTGACCGCCCAAGGTGCCGAACTGATCCTCGGCGAAGCCGAAGACACCGGCCTAACCATCCACGCCACCGGCATCGCCGGGCTGCAAGACCTCTCGCAGGCTCTGGGCATCACTCTCGGCTCCGGCGTGAAAGGCCAGGCCCTCTCCCTCCGCCACGACGCCCGCGACCAACCGCAACTCTTCGTCGACGGCCTCCACATCGTCCCCCACGCCGACGGCACTGTCGCCATCGGGTCCACCTCGGAAACCACCTGGACCCACGCCGAAACCGACGCTCAGCTTGACGCCCTCCACGCCAAGGCCATCGCCGCCGTCCCCGCCCTAAGCAAAGCCGAAATCACCGCCCGCTGGGCCGGCATCCGCCCCAAATCCGCCACCCGCGCGCCCGTCCTCGGCGCATGGCCCGGCCGCCCCGGCCACTTCATTGCCAACGGCGGCTTCAAGATTGGCTTCGGTATGGCCTCCAAGGTCGCCGAGGTCATGGCCGACCTCGTCCTCGATGGCCGCGACACCATCCCGCCGGACTTCACCGTGGAAACCCTGCTTCAGAAAACCGCCCGCCGATAGGTGATCGAGGTCGGCCGGTCATACCCCGGATGCGCCGTCCGCCCGACCTCCCGGAACCCCATCGCAAGAAACGCCGCCTGGTTCTCCACCAGCTCCACCCGCGTCTGCAACTCCAGCGCGGGCAGCCCCCGTTCCCGCGCCCGCGCCTCCGCCACGTCGATCAATCGCCGCGCCAGCCCCTGGCCCCGAGACGCCTCATCCACCGCCAGCTTCCCCACATAAAGCACGCCCGGCTTCGGCGTCAGGAACACGCAGGCGACCGGAGCGCCAATCACCCAGATCTCCCCCACCTCCGCCTGCCGCGTCAGCGCCTCCGGCGTCAGATCGCGGAGCGAGGACGGCGGGTCGATCCGACCCTCCATATAGGCGAACGCCCCGTGCAAGAGATGCAACACGGCGGGCCAAAGCGCAGGATCGGTGGCAAGCATCGGTGTCATCCCCACAGACTGCGCCACCCCCAAACGACCCGCAACCCCGCAACATCTTGGGGATAAGCCCGACCCAACCGCCCATATCCAGCGCGCCCGGTTGACTCTGCCGCCCCCCGGCGGGAACATCTCCCACCCGACTCGGATGTGATCCTTGCGCCTGACCAAACTGCGCCTCAACGGCTTCAAAAGCTTTGTCGACCCCACGGATCTGGTGATCCATGAGGGGCTGACCGGCGTTGTCGGCCCGAACGGCTGCGGCAAATCCAACCTCCTGGAGGCGCTCCGCTGGGTCATGGGCGAAAACCGCCCCTCCGCCATGCGCGGCGGCGGGATGGAGGACGTGATCTTCAACGGTGCCGCCACCCGCGGTGCCCGCCACTTCGCCGAAGTTGCCCTGGTGATCGACAACACCGACCGCCTCGCCCCCTCCGGCTTCAATGACTCCGATCAGATCGAGATCGTCCGCCGCATCACCCGCGATGCCGGGTCTGCCTATCGCTGCAATGCCAAGGACGTCCGCGCCCGCGACGTGCAAATGCTGTTTGCCGACGCCTCCACCGGCTCCCATTCCCCCGCGCTGGTGCGGCAGGGCCAGATCTCCGAACTCATCAACGCCAAGCCCAAGGCCCGCCGCCGTGTGCTGGAGGAAGCCGCCGGGATCAGCGGACTTTACGCCCGCCGGCATGAGGCGGAACTCAAACTCTCCGGCGCCGAAACCAACCTGACCCGCGTTGATGACGTGCTGGAAAACCTCGCCCAGCAGCTTTCCGTCCTGACCCGCCAGGCCAAGCAGGCCGCCCGCTACCGCGAGATTTCCGAGGAGTTGCGGAAGTCCGAAGGCATGCTCCTCTGGCGCCGCTGGCGCGAGGCGGACGAGGCGCGGCAAGCGGCCGAAGCCAGCTTGCGCGAACGGCTGATCGCGCAAGGCCAGGCCGAAGCCGCCTCCCGGGGCGCAGGCAAGTCCCGCGAGGCCGCCGAAGACGCCCTGCCGCCCAAGCGTGAGGAGGAGGCCATCGCTGCCGCCATCCTGCAGCGCCTTGTCCTGCAACGCGACGCGCTTGGCGATCAGGAGGCCCGCGCCCTTGCCCAGATCGACGCGCTGAATGGCCGGATCGGTCAACTCACGCAGGACCTTGAGCGCGAGGCGGGCCTGAACCGTGACGCGGGCGAGGTGATCGAGCGGCTGGAATGGGAGATCGAACAGTTCGCCCGCGCCCATGACGGGCATGAGGAGAAGCTGACTGAGGCCGTCGAAGCCGCCCGCGAAGCCGGCGCCGTGCTGGCCGAACGCGAGACATCGCTCGCCGAACTCACCGAAGACGCCGCCCGCCTCGCCGCCCGCCACCAGTCGACGCAGCGGATGCTGTCCGACACCCGCTCGGTCCTCGACCGGGCCGAGGATCAGGCCACCTCCGCCCGCGAAGCCGTCGCCGCCGCCGCCGGTGCGTTGGAGGCCGCAGGCGAGGCCTTCGAGGCCGCCGAGGAAGCGCAGGAAGCCGCCCTCGCCGAAGGCGAAGCCACCGAAGCCGCACTGGAGGCCGCCGAAGCCGCCCGCGCCGAAACCCAGACCCGCGAAGCCGACGCCCGCGCCGCCCGCTCCTCCGCCGAAGGCGAAGCCAATGCGCTGCGGGCTGAAGTCGCCGCTCTCGCGCGCCTGGTGGAACGGGAATCGCAGGCAGGCCATCAGCTTCTCGACCGGCTTGAGGTTCAGCCCGGCTATGAAAAAGCCCTCGGCGCAGCCCTCTCCGACGACCTCCGCGCGCCCGAAGTCGCCAAGGATGCCCGCTCTGGCTGGGCCGTCCTTGCTCCCTACGGCGAGGCGCAGCCCCTCCCCGCCGGGGCCGAGCCTCTGGCGTCCCATGTGAAGGCCCCCGCCGTCCTCGCCCGCCGCCTGTCCCAGATCGGCCTCGTCACCCGCGCTGAAGGCTTCCAGCTACAGGCCGACCTCCGCCCCGGCCAGCGCCTCGTCAGCATCGAAGGCGACCTCTGGCGTTGGGACGGCTTCCGCGCCGGGGCCGAGGACGCCCCCTCTGCCGCCGCCCTCCGCCTGCAGCAGCTGAACCGCCTCGTCCAGCTGAAGCGCGACCTCGAAGACGTCGCCGCCCGTGCAGACGGTGCCCGCCAGGCGCACGAGTCCCTGCAAGCCCGCCTGCAAGAACTCGCCACCGCCGACCAACGCGCCCGCGACGCCCGCCGCGCCGCCGACGCCCGCCTCGCCGAGGCCAACCGCGCCCTGGCCCGCGCCGAGGCCGACCGCTCCATCGCCGGCGGCAAGCTCGAAGCCGCGAAGCTCGCCGTCAGCCGCTTCGAAGATGAAGCCATGGCCGCCCGCGCGCGGTTGAAAGAGGCCGAGGCAGCGGTTGCCGACCTTGGCGATCTGGATGCGGCAAGGGGCGCGGTTGAGGCCGCCAAGATCACCGTCGAGGCCGCCCGCATCACCATGATGACCCGCCGATCGGCCCAGGACGAGGTCCGCCGCGAGGGCGAAGCGCGCACCCGCCGCCGTCAGGAAGCCACCAAGGAGCTTTCCGGCTGGAAGCACCGCCTGGAAACGGCCTCGCGCCGGACTGAGGAACTCACCGAACGACGGTCGGAGACCGAGGAGGAACTGGCCGAGGCGATGCTCGCCCCAGAGGAAATCGCCGCCAAGCGCGACGAACTCGTGGACGCCATCGCCGAGGCCGAAGAGCGCCGCCGCAAAGCCGCCGATGCCCTCGCCGAAGCCGAAGCCGCCCTCCGCGAAGCCGCAATGGCAGAACGCGAGGCCGAGCGCCTGGCCGGGGAGGCCCGCGAATCCCGCGCCCGCGCCGAAGCCCGCCTCGATGCCGCCCGCGAAGGCGTGGCGCTGGCCGCAGAACGGATCGCCGAGGAAGACGACCGCACCCCCGACGAGCTTCTCACCAGCCTCCGCACCGACCCCGACAAGATGCCCGACGCCGAGACGCTGGACCACGACGTCTCCCGCCTGAAACGGCAGCGCGAGGCTCTGGGGGCCGTCAACCTCCGCGCCGAGGAAGATGCCAAGGCCGTTGAGACCGAATACGACACGCTGGCCGCCGAAAAGTCCGATCTCGAAGAGGCGATCAAGAAACTCCGCGCCGGGATCGCTGGCCTGAACAAGGAAGGCCGTGAACGCCTGCTGACCGCCTTCGAACAGGTCAACGCCAACTTCGCGACCCTCTTCACCCACCTCTTCGGAGGCGGCGAAGCGCGGCTTGTCCTCGTCGAATCCGACGACCCGCTGGAGGCCGGTCTTGAAATCCTCTGCCAACCCCCCGGCAAGAAACTGGCGACCCTCTCGCTCCTCTCCGGCGGCGAACAGACCCTCACCGCGCTCGCCCTTATCTTCGGCGTCTTCCTCGCGAACCCCGCCCCCATCTGCGTCCTCGACGAAGTCGACGCGCCGCTGGACGACGCCAACGTCACCCGCTTCTGCGACCTCCTCGACGAGATGACCCGCCGCACCGACACGCGGTTCCTCATCATCACCCACCATGCGGTTACGATGGCCCGCATGGACCGCCTCTTCGGCGTGACGATGCAGGAGCAGGGGGTCAGCCAGCTGGTCTCCGTCGACCTGAAGAAGGCCGAGGCTCTGGTCGCCTGACGCGGGCGCATGGTTAACCGGTTGGCAACCAGAATCAGTCAGAACGGTACGTGAACAAAACGTAGCCGGGACCTGAACATGCAGTTGCTCCTCTCCACCGCCACGATCCTCGTTCTCTTTGCCTGGGCCCAGGATCAGGTGTCGAACATGGCCCCCGCCTGGTCGCCCTTCGCGGCCATCGAAACCACCCTCGAACCCTGACCCTCCGTTCGCGCGTCGTGGCGAAAACGGCGGCGCGCGTGGCGAAAACCGACGGCTCCCTGCGCCGGATCGGGCCTAGAACAGGCCCAGATGCAGGAGAAGGCCGATGCGCTATTCCGGATTTCGGGTCATTGCCGAGGCATTGACCGGCCACAAGGGGTGGAAACCCGTCTGGCGCGACCCCGAGCCCCAACCCGAATACGATTACATCATCATCGGCGGCGGTGGGCACGGGCTCGCCACGGCCTACTATCTTGCCAAGGAATTCAAGCAATCGCGCATCGCGGTGCTGGAAAAGGGCTACCTCGGCGGCGGCAATGTGGGCCGGAACACCACGATCATCCGGTCGAACTACCTCCTCGACGGCAACGAGCCCTTCTACGAATTCTCGCTGAAGCTCTGGGAAGGGCTTGAGCAGGACTTCAACTACAACGCGATGGTCTCGCAGCGCGGGATCATCAACCTGATCCACACCGACGCGCAGCGTGATGCGGCCACCCGGCGTGGCAATGCGATGATCATGCACGGGGCGGACGCCCGGCTTCTCAGCCGGGACGAGGTCCGCCAGATGTACCCCTGGCTCAACTTCGACAACGCCCGCTTCCCGATCAAGGGCGCGCTGATGCAGCCGCGCGGCGGGACGGTGCGGCACGACGCAGTGGCCTGGGGCTATGCCCGTGGGGCTGACAGCCGCGGCGTGGACCTGATCCAGAACTGCGAAGTCACCGGAATGCGGATCGAGAACGGTCGCATCAAGGGTGTCGAGACCACCCGCGGCTACATCGGCGCGAAGAAGGTCGGCGTGGCAGTGGCGGGGTCTTCTTCGAAGGTCATGGCCCATGCCGGAATGCGGCTGCCCATCGAAAGCCACGTCCTCCAAGCCTTTGTTTCCGAAGGCCTGAAGCCCCTGATCGACGGCGTGATGACCTTCGGCGCGGGGCACTTCTACGTCAGCCAGTCCGACAAGGGCGGCCTCGTCTTCGGCGGCGACATCGACGGCTACAATTCCTACGCCCAACGCGGCAATCTGCCGGTGATCGAGGACGTGGCCGAGGGCGGCATGGCGCTCATGCCCGCCATCGGGCGCGTGCGTCTCCTCCGGACCTGGGGCGGGATCATGGACATGTCGATGGACGGCTCGCCCATCATCGACAAGACGGGGGTCGAGGGCCTCTACTTCAACGGCGGCTGGTGCTACGGCGGCTTCAAGGCCACCCCGGCGTCGGGCTGGTGCTTCGCACATCTGTTGGCGAAGGACGAACCACACAACACCGCCACGGCCTACCGCTTCGACCGGTTCCTCAAGGGGCTGATGATCGATGAAAAGGGCCAGGGCGCCCAGCCGAACCTGCATTGACGGAATAATCGAATGATCATTCACCATCCGATCCTCGGCCCCCGCGATGCGCAGGAATTCGTCTATCTCGGCGACGCCTCCCTCATGGACCGGCCCGATGGCATGACCGCCGGGATCGAAGCGTTCCACGACTACCTCTACCAGCGGACCAACCCGGCGGGCGAGCACCAGGAGCTCTGGTATCACGAACAGGGCGACCGGTCCTGGCTTGTCGTCACCCGCAACACCGTCACGCATGAGATCACCAAGGTCGAACTCGCCCGCGATGTGGCGCTGGCCCGGGGGCGCAGCAAATGACCCAGTCGCACCGTATCGACGGCGGCCAGATCGACCGCACCAAGACCCTCCGCTTCACCTTCGACGGCCTCCCCTACCAGGGCCATCCGGGCGACACTTTGGCCTCGGCGCTGCTGGCGAACGGCGTCAAGCTGATGGGCCGCAGCTTCAAGTATCACCGCCCGCGCGGGCCGATCTCTGCGGGGTCAGAGGAACCGAACGCGTTGGTCGAACTGCGCAGCGGCGGACGGCAGGAACCGAACACCCGTGCCACGGTGGCCGAACTCTATGACGGCCTCAGCGCGAACAGCCAGAACCGCTGGCCGTCTCTCCGCTTCGACGCGATGGGGGTCAACGACAAGCTGTCGACCTTCTTCGCGGCCGGGTTCTATTACAAGACCTTCATGTGGCCCAAGTCCTTCTGGGAAAAGCTTTATGAGCCGATCATCCGCCGCGCTGCAGGCCTCGGCTCTGTCACGCGCGAGGAGGACCCGGACGAATACGACAAAGGCTTCCTGCACTGCGACCTCCTCGTCATCGGGGCCGGTCCCACGGGCCTGATGGCCGCCCTGACCGCTGGTCGCGCGGGCAAGCGCGTCATCCTCGCCGACGAGGATTTCCGCATGGGCGGGCGTCTCAACGCCGAGACCTACGCCATCGGCAACACCCCCGGCGCGGACTGGGCGGCGGCCACCGTGGCCGAACTCACCTCGTTGCCGAACGTCCGCCTGATGACCCGCACCACCGTCATCGGCACCTTCGACCACGGTATCTATTCTGCGGTGGAACGGGTCTCTGACCACTTGCCGACCCCCGCCAAAGGCAAGCCCCGCCAGATCCTCTGGCGCATCTACACCCACCGCGCGATCCTGGCGGGCGGGGCCACCGAACGCCCCATCGCGTTTGAAAACAACGACCGTCCCGGCATCATGATGGCCGGCGCGCTGCGGGCCTATGCCAACCGCTGGGGCGTGTCAGCGGGACAGCGCATCGCGGTCTTTACCAACAACGATGACGGCCTGCGCACTGCGCTGGACCTTCAGTCCAAGGGCGTCGACGTTGTCGCGGTGATCGACAGCCGCGAGGGGGGCGATCTCCTCCCCGGCATCCGCCACCTGCGTGGGGCCGAAGTCATCGACACATCCGGCAAACTCGGCCTGAAGACCATCAATGTCCGCCAATCGAACGGTCGTGCGGAAACGATTGGCGTTGACGCTCTTGGGGTCTCCGGTGGCTGGAACCCGAATGTGAACATCCACTCACATCACCGATCCCGCCCCGTCTACGATGCTGCCATCGCCGCCTTCGTCCCAGGCCCCGAAGGCCCCCCCGGCCTTCTCGTCGCCGGCGCCGCAGCCGGTAAACTCTCCACCCACGCCGCGCTGAAGACCGGCCGCGACGCCGCCCTCGCCGCGCTCGACCTCACCTCCGCCCCCGACCTGCCCCAGGCCGAGGACGCGCCGGTGCGCATCGCGCCCCTCTGGCACGTCCACCACGGCAAGGGCCGCGCCTGGATCGACCAGCAGAACGACGTCACCGTCAAGGACGTGAAGCTTGCCAAGCAGGAAAACTTCACCTCCGTCGAACACCTCAAACGCTACACCACGCTTGGCATGGCGACCGACCAGGGCAAGACCGGCAACGTCATCGGCCTGGCGATCATGGCCGAACTCACCGGCCGCTCGATCTCTGAGACCGGCACCACGATCTACCGCCCGCCCTACACCCCCGTTGCGATGGGCGCCTTGGCCGGACGGTCAAGAGGCAAGGAATTCAAGCCCTTCCGCCTGACCCCCAGCCACCACTGGGCCAAGGAACAGGGCGCGATCTTTGTCGAGGTCGGCAACTGGCTTCGCACCCAATGGGTCCCGAAACCGGGCGAAACCGAATGGCGGCAGTCGGTCGACCGTGAGGTCCTGGCGACCCGCAAATCGGTCGGCATCTGCGACGTCACCACGCTCGGCAAGATCGACATCCAGGGCACCGACGCGGGCGCCTTCCTCGACAAGGTCTACGCCAACACCTTTTCCACCCTCGCCGTTGGCAAGTGCCGATACGGGCTGATGCTCCGCGAGGACGGGATCGTCTTCGACGACGGCACCACAGCCCGGATGGGCGAGAACGAATACGTCATGACCACCACCACCGCCAACGCCGTGACGGTGTTCCGCCACCTGGAATTCTGCCGTCAGTGCCTCTGGCCGGATATGGACGTCCAGCTCATCTCGACCACCGAAGCCTGGGCGCAGTTCTCGGTCGCGGGTCCGAACGCACGGAACCTGCTGGAGAAAGTCGTCGACCAGGACATCTCTGACGCCGCCTTCCCCTACATGGGCGCGGGCAACATCACGGTCGGCGGCCTCCGCGCGCGTCTTTTCCGGATCAGCTTCTCGGGCGAACTGGCCTATGAAATCGCCGTCCCCACCCGCTACGGCGACGCCCTCCTGCGCGAGATGCTGGCGAAGGGAGCCGAATTCGACCCCATCGTCTACGGCACCGAAGCGCTGGGCGTGATGCGGATCGAAAAGGGCCATGTCGCGGGGGGCGAGCTGAACGGCCAATCCACCGCGCTGAACATGGGGCTGGGCAAGATGGTGTCGAAGAAGAAGGATTCCATCGGCATGGTCCTTTCCCAGCGCGAAGGACTGACCGACGAAAACGGCTACCGCCTCGTCGGCGTCAAACCCGTCGATCCGAACGGCAAGCTGACCGCCGGCAGTCACTTCCTGGAGAAGGGCGCGGCCCCCGTGGCGGCGAACGATGGCGGCTGGCTGACCTCCAAGGTCTACTCGCCGCATCTGGGCCACGACATCGCGCTGGGCTACCTCAAGGGCGGCGACAAGAAGATCGGCCAGCGGATGCGGATCGTGAACCTGCTCGCGGGCCTCGATACCGAGGTCGAGATCATCTCGCCCCACATGTTCGACCCGGAAGGAGAGCGCCTCCGTGGCTAGCCTGCAGCCCCTCACCGCCCTCGGCCGCCGCGAGGCCACAACCGTCACCCACGGCCCGCTGACCATCACGGAACGCACCGACGTCGCCCTCGCCTCTGTCGCCGCCCGCAAGGGCCGCAGCGCCGACCTTGCCAAGGCCGCGCAGAAGGCAGGCGTCCCCCTCCCCGGCCCCGCCACCCACCAGCAAGGCACCCCGTACTCTGCCTTCTGGACCGCCCCCGAGATGTGGTTCGTCGAGGCCCCTTACGCCACCCACGAACTTATCGCCGACCTCCTGAAATCCGCCCTCGGCGACGCCGCCAGCATCACCGAACAGACCGACGCCTGGGTCGCCTTCGACCTGGCGGCCCCTGACCTGACGCCCCTTCTCGAACGTCTCTGCAACGTGGATTACACTGCAAAGCCAGACGGTTACGCCACCCGAACCGTGATCGAACACCTCGGCGTCTACCTTATCAAGCACGGCCCCGGCGCGGCCCGGCTTTACGGTCCGCGGTCCAGCGCCGAAAGCCTCCTCCACGCCATCGAGACCGCCGCCCATTCCGCCTTCTAGCGCTGCGCCCAGGCAAAAGCGCGGGTCAAGAAGTCTGACGCATCCTTCACAACCGGTGTGCCATGCGCCATGACCACGCTCTTGACGGGCCAGTCTGAAACGACCTGCAACGCGGCTCGCAGGACGGTTCTGTCCGTAAAGGCCAACCGGAACTTGCGGGGAACTGCCGGTTCGTCGCCCGTCATAAGATCGGCCCGAGCAACCAGGGCGCGCCAGCCCTTGAACCAGCCATTGGGCAGGTTCTGCAGAAGATCGGTGAACACGACAGTTCCGCTTTGCCGGTGGAAAAAGACCACCTCGTCCGCGATGCGGTTGCGCAGCACGATCTGATCCACTTCGTTCGCCCAGTCGGAATGCGGTTCAGCAGACAGATCAGCACCAAATGCTATGTCGGGACGTCGCGCGCGCAATCCAGGTGACGCGTGCAGCAGTGCGTCCGGAAAGGCCGATTTCCAGTCCAAGAGAAAAAGGTTGTGCAACTTGGTGGGTGAGATGATGTGCCGGACCGACCCCAGTTTCCGCACCGCTGATATCAACGCCCCGGTCGCTTGCACCGGAGAGATCAGGATCAGGCTGCCCCCGGAAAGCCGGATCAGCACCATGCGGGTCGGATAGTGGAAGCCAGCCGCCGCCGTGACCGGAGACCCCTCTGCAAGCCATATGTCGGGGCCAAACTCTTCAACCAGCATCAACCTTACCTTCCCATGCAGTCAGCTTACGTCGGACGGTCACGCACATCCACCGCAGAAGCTTGCCTCATGGCGTGTTTCCCGGTAGTGAAATCAGAAGTATTGGTTTCACTGCAGGGTCATTTCATGTCCGACGGCACAGCCAACCCAGCCCTCCCGCGCGGCAAGCCTGCCTTCGACCAGGACCCGCACCGGGTCCGCGAAATCACCGAGCGCAACCTGGAGGCCGCCATCGGGCGTGAGGTCCGCAATTTTCGCCGCCAGCAGGGCATGACCGTCGCCGACCTCGCCAATGTGACCGGCCTCTCCATCGGGATGCTGTCGAAGATCGAGAACGGCAACACCTCGCCGTCCCTCACGACCCTCCAGGTCCTCAGCCACGCGTTTTCCGTCCCGGTCACCGCCTTCTTCCGCAGCTACGAGGAACGGCGCGAGGCGCAGCACGTCCGGGCCGGAGAGCACGTCGAAATCGAACGCCGCGGCACCCGGGCCGGACACCAGTACAACCTGCTGGGCCACATCGGCTCGAACAACTCGGGCGTGGTGGTGGAGCCCTACATCATCACCCTGACCACCGAGAGCGACACCTTCCCGGCCTTCCAGCACGAAGGCCTCGAACTCCTCTACATGCTGGAGGGTGAGGTCGACTACCGCCACGGCGACACGGTCTATCCGCTGAAAGCCGGCGACAGCCTGTTCTTCGACGCCGACGCGCCGCATGGGCCGGAGGGGCTGGTCAAGCTCCCGGCGCGCTACCTGTCCGTGATCGCCTATCCGCAGGGCTGACATGCTGACCGACCTCGCCGCCATCGTCGGCGCATCGAACGTCCTGACCGGCCCCGACATGGCCCGCTATGCTCGCGACTGGATGGGCCGCTACGAAGGCCAACCCGTGGCCGTCGTTCGCCCCGCCTCCACCGCCGAAGTCGCGGCCTGCGTGAAGATCGCTGCGCAGCATTCCGTCCCCATCGTCCCCATCTCCGGCAACACCGGCCTCGTCGGCGGCACCATGACGCGTGGAGGCCTCCTCCTGACGCTGGAACGGATGAACCGCATCCGCCAGGTCAAGCGCGACGCCCGGCTTGTCATCGCCGAGGCCGGCGTCATCCTCACTCGCCTCCACGAAGCCGCTGAAAAGGAAGGGCTCTACTTCCCCCTCTGGTTCGGCGCCCGCGGGTCCGCCATGCTGGGTGGGGTCCTGTCCACCAATGCCGGGGGCTCCAACGTCCTCCGCTACGGCTCCACTCGCGGCCTTTGCTTGGGGCTGGAGGTCGTCCTCCCGGACGGGCGCGTGCTGAACCTCATGTCAGAGCTTCACAAGGACAACTCCGGCTACGATCTGAAAAATCTTTTCATCGGGGCGGAAGGCACGCTCGGCATCATCACCGCCGCCGTGATGAAACTGGTCCCCGCGCCACGCGCCCACGCCACCGCCACCCTCGCCGCCCGTTCCCTCCCCGACGCGTTGACCCTCCTCAACCGGATGCAGGAAGCCACCGGCGGCCGGGTCGAGGCCTTCGAGTTCATGCCCCGCACCTATTCCGAGCGCCTCCGCGAAGCCCGCCCCGATCTCGGCCTCCCCTTCGACCACATCCCCGAAATCACCATCCTGATCGAGGCCGCCACCACCGTCCCCCACGAAGCCACCCCGGATGCGAACGGCGACATCGCCCTCGTCCTCACCCTGGAGACCATCCTGGCCGAGATGATGGAGGCGGGCCTCATCACCGACGCCATCCTCGCCCGCAACGAACAGCAGCGCCGCGCGATGTGGGCCCGACGCGAGGCCGCCGCCGAGATCGGCGTCGGCCTTCACCCCGAGGTCGATACCGACGTCTGCCTTCCCCTCGACAAGGTCGACACTTTCCTCACGACGGCCATCCAGCGCCTCGAAGCCCTAGACCCCGGCGCCCGCACCATCACCGTGGCCCACCTTGGCGACGGCAACCTCCACTTCACTGCCTATCCCACCCGCGACGACAAGCACCTCAAGGACCAGGTGCTTGAAGCCATCGAGGACATCGTCGCCGACCTCGGCGGCAGCTTCTCGGCGGAACACGGCGTGGGCCTTTCCAAACTTCCCTCGATGAAACGCCGCAAGGACCCCGTCGCACTGGACGTCATGCGGACGCTGAAACAGGCGCTTGACCCGCAGGGTCTGATGAACCCCGGAAAGGTGATCCCGAACTGACCTTGCCGCCCCCACGGCGGCGGGATACCCAAGCGCAATGTCCGCCATCCGCCTCTGCCTGACCGACCCGGCGCTGCGCGCAGCGGGCCTCGTCATGGCCCTGCAGGGCGCCGTGGTCTGCTCCTTCGGCCCCTACTTCTCCACCCTCGCCGTCCATACCTTCGGCTTCGGCGACCACGGCTATGCCGTCCTCCTTGCGCTCTCTTCCCTCGTCTCCGTCTCGGCCTCCGTCATCGGCGGCATCCGCGCCGACCAGACCGCGAACCGCCGCCGCATCACCCTTGCCGCCGTCTGCGCCCTCCTCCTCGGCACCGGCCTCATGACCGTCACCCCCGGCCCCTGGGTCTTTGCCCTGACCGTCGCTCTCCTGATCCCGATCAGCGGCATCACCTTCGGCCAGGTCTTCGCCCTCGCCCGCCTCGCCGCCACCCGCTACCCGCCTCAGGACCGCGACGGCATCCTGGCCGTGATCCGCGCCCTCTTCGCCGCGCCCTTCATCGTCGTCCTGCCCCTCTGGTCCGTCGCTTTCGCCGCAGGCGCACAGGTCACCCTGATCTTCCCCGTGGCGCTTCTCCTGACTGCCGCCATGCTAACCGCCGTCCTCCGCCTCTGGCCCGCCGACGGGAGCACCCCCTGGGACGACCACCCCTCGGGCCTTTCCTTCCGCGCCGCACTGTCCGAGATGGGCCACCCCCGCATCGCCGCCCGCGTCATCGCCCTGGGCGCGGTCTTCAGCGCCTCAACCGTCTACATGGCGATCATCTCGCTGGTGATGGTGCCCGAGATCGGCCGCGGCACACAGGACGTCGCCCTCTACGTCGGCCTCGTCGCGGGCCTCGAAGTCCCCTTCATGCTGCTGATCCCCAACCTGACCCGAGGGATCCCGCGCACCCGCCTGATCTTCGCCGGGGCCGCGCTCTACTGCGTCCACGTGGCGCTGCTCCCCGTCCTCGCAGCCACACCCTTCGTCTGGCTCCTCGTCCTCCCCGCCGCCGTGGGTGGGGCCGTGACCTTGACCGTCCCCATCGCCTACCTGCAGGACCTCCTCGCCGACCGACCCGGGGCAGGGGCCTCGCTCATGGCCGTCCAGCGCCTTGCAGGGGATGCCACCGCCGCCACCTGCTTCGCGCTTGGCACCACGCTCGCCGGTTACGGCACCGTAGCCCTGCTGGGGGTCGCCGCGTCGCTGATCGGAGCCACCGCCCTCTGGGCCGCCGACCGCCGCTGATTTTCTGCGCAGCAACGGTGCAGCAATGCTGCAACCAATGCTGCGCAGCAAACCATAGAATTCATAAGCTTACAGCTTCAGTCCCCGGCGACGGTCCGCAGTTCCAGCGACAGGATTGCCGGACCCGGCCCGGCTTCCTCCTCACCGTCGGTAAGCGCCACCGCCCCCCGCGTCGTCTCGCCGAACCCGGCCTCCGCCAGCGCCTCACCAAATGCCGAGCCACCCAACGACCGTGTCGTGTCCAGCGCATCCTGAGCCAGATAGCTCAGGTCCTCCACCGGGCTTTGCGGCTGCGCAGGCGTCACAACCACCAGAACCCGCTCCTGCCCCAAGACATCCGCGCTGATCTTGAACAGCCCCTTCTTCAGCTCGTCCCCCGGCTGCAACCGGCCACTGAACCAGTGGCTGATCGACCAGTCCGCGCCGATGTAGAGAACGTTCACGTCCACTGGCCCCTCGCCGCTGTTCCTGGCCAGCACATGCACTTCGTCATCCGGCACCAGCACCGGCACCGGCGTGAAGGGCAGGGGGCGCAGCGTCCGGTCCTCCGGCGTGCGCGTCAGCAGTTCCACCTCAACATCCGGCGTCACCGAACCCACCGCCCCCGCGAGCTTCAACAGGTTCTGCGCCCGCGCCATCGTGGTCAACGTATCCGCCAGCGTGGCCGCCAGCTCCGTCCCATCCTTGTCGCCGGTAGACACCGAGGGCGTCGCCCCCAGGTCCTCCGCCAGCCCCGTGGCAGGCAGCACCCAGATCGCGTCCGGGCGAGGGCTCTCCGGCAGCACCGCCAGCCGCAGGTCCGCCTCCTGATCCGCCGCCACGAAGCTAAGCCGAGGCCCCGCCGCCGCCTGCAACTCCCCCAGCGCGGCCAGCAGCGCATCCGCCGGGGCCGACCCCGCCGCAGGCAGCGCCACGGTCAGCGTGAAGTCCAGCGCCGCGTCCAGCTTCCGCAGCGTGACACCTTTCGGCAGCTCGGCAGGCAGGATCTTCCCGTCCCGCTCCACCGCTTCACCGACCGACGAGAACGTCTCGACCGAAGTCAGCTCCACATACCCCAGCGCCTCGTCATCCGCCGCAGCCGCCGACCCCATCACCGCAAGCACCGCGCCCGCGCTCAGCCCATGCAGCTCCCCCGCCGGGATGACAAACCCCGCGTCGGACACCTGCGCCTGCCACTGAGAGACCCTTGCCCCGCCCTCGCCGCCGAACACCACCTGATCCAGATCGCCCTCGAACAGGGGCGTCGACTTCGCCAGGTTCTTCACCGCATAGCGCCGCAGCACTTCCTGCCCGACCTGCCCGTAGGTCGCGTTCGGATACTCCGCCAGCACCTCCATCAGCGTCCAGGTGAACACCCCTTGCGGCTTCCGCCCGGGCTTGCCCTTCGGCAGGTTCTTCTCCGGCGTCACCTCGTTGGTCTGCGCCGCGAAGAAGGCGACGAACGACCCCTCTCCGCTCCCGCCATCGAACGGAGCCTCAGTGGCCCGCAGGTCCACCGACCGCGATACTTCCACCGCATCCATGTCGATGCCCAAGGCGTCGGGCGGCAACTGCCGCACCCGCACGTCATCGGTCTCTACCGCCCGCGTCACCGTGCCGGAATGGCAGCTGTCGAACACCGCCCAGACATTCGCGCCCTTGGCCCGCAACCCGTCGATCAGCGCCCCGATCTCGTCATCGACCAGCGCATTCTCGACCGCGCCCACCTGGTTCGACCACGGCCCGATGTCCACCGGCAGGAACAGCTCGTCCAGCCCGTCCAGTTCCGTCGCGGGATCCAACGCAGGCGCCTGGGTTCCGTGGCCGGAGAAATGCAGATAGACGAAATCCCCAGGGCGAACCTCCGCCGTCAGCTCCGCAAACGCACCCCGGATCGCCGCCAGAGTCGGCGCCTCAGCCCCCGCTACCCCATCCGACAGCACGGTCACATTCTCCGCCGCAAAGGCCACCGGAGCGTCGGTCGTCAGGTACTGCGCCACCAACTGCACATCGTTCGCCGGCCCCTTCAGCCACCAGCGTTCTTCCAGCGACGGATACTGGTTCGCCCCGATCAGCAGCGCATAGTTCTCCCGCGCCAGGGCAGGGGCAGCCGCCAGACACATCGCAAGTGTGAAAAGCGATTTCATCAGTTTGTCATCAACGCATAGTCAGCCGCCATTGGGCCCTTGTTCTCGACCTTCAGCGTGAAAGTCCCCGCCGTCGCCGGGGTCCAGCCGCAATAGGCGATGTGGCTGATGTCGGTGTCCGAACAGACCAGCCGCCCCCTGTCGTCATAGATAGCCAGGTTCAGGTTCGTCGCTGCCTTCGCCTCGACATAGACCTCGGCGTACTCCCCGCCCCGGAATTCGATCGGCGGATAGGTGTCGCCTTTCCCGTTCCCCAAGGACCCGATGTTGTAGACCGGCCCCGAGGCAACGCCCCTTGGTCTCTCCAGGCCCGCATCCTCGATCAGCCCCAGCAGCACCTCATCCCCCGCCGCCAGTTCCGTGGCCGAGGCGAGCATCTCCTCCCACCCCAGCGGGCCACCTTCTCCGGCCACCCCATCCACCGCCGCCCGGTCCCCCGCCACCGGTGCCAGCGACTTCCGCAGCTTTGCCGCCGACAGGACCAGCAGCGGATCGCCCGCTTCCATCCCCGCCGCATAAAGCCGCGCTGACAGTTCGGCGATCTTCACCGGTGAAGGCCCCTCAGCCCAGGCGGGCAGGGCCAGCGACAGCACACAAACGGCAAGCATCAGGCGCATGGGAACACTCTTCCGGCTTTTGTCGCCCCGAACATGCGGTGCCGCCACGTCCCTGTAAATGCTGGAATTCCAGATGACAGGTTTTGTCACGGGACCCGCCGCACCCGCCCCGTTAGCAAGATCACATAGAGGCAGACACAGGTTACAGACATGCAGGCCAACCGGCAAAGGCGGCACAGACCGCTCCCCTTCATCGAGGCGCTGGCAGCCCTCCTCGCCCTCGCGCTGATCGCCGTCCTCAGCCCCGCCAGCGCCTCGCCGCTGGATGCGGCAATGGACAAGGTCTTGACCCTGCGCAGCAACGATTCCGAGGACCGCTTCCTCGGCTCGGCCTTCATCTGGGAAGGCGGCCAGGTCGCCGTCACCAATGCCCACGTGGTCGGCGAGGCCGAGGAAGTCCGCCTGATCGACCGCAATGGGAACGACCTCACCGGTCTCGTCATCGCCCGCGACCCCGTCCGCGACGTGGCCGTGATCTCCCTCCCCACCCCCACCGACGGCCTGCAACTCGCCGCCGAAACGCCGCAACTCGGCGACGAAGTCTTCGCCCTCGGCGCGCCCCTGGGGATCGAGTTCACCCTGACCGAAGGCCGCATTTCCACCCTCGCCCGCCAGACCGACATCGCGGTGCCCCTCCTCATGCTGCAACACGACGCCGCCGTGAACCCCGGCTCGTCGGGTGGCCCGCTGGTCGACGCCCAAGGCCGCCTCGTCGGCATGAACTCCCAGATCGCCGACGGCAGCCGCATGTTCGTCGGCATCGCCTACGCCATCCCCACGGCAGAGCTGAAACGCATCGTCTGGGGCCTGATCGACGAAACCCTCCCCCAATTCCCCACGCTCGGCCTGACCGCCCGCCCGGTGGACCGTCAGGTCGCCGAAAGCCTGGGCACCGAACCCCAGGGTCTGCTGGTCGATGCCGTCGCCCCAGGCAGTCTGGCCGATACCACAGGCCTCGAACCCGGCGACATCATCACCCGAGTCGGAGACATGACGCTGATGAACCCCGGGGACTTCGTGTTCGCCATCGAAGCTGCCATTGCGGATGGCGAGACGCGCCTGACCATCCGCCGCGCCGGGCACGAAGCGACCCTTACCCTCGCCTTCAGCGAAGCCGAAGACACCGCCCTCCGCACCCGTGAGGCCCCGCGCCTCCTCGCCCCCGCCACCGTCACCGCCTACACGCTCGCCGCACTCGGTGTGACGCTTGACGCCGAAGGCACTGTCACCGCCCTCACCGACAACTCCCCCGCCCTTCTCGCCGGTCTGGCAAAGGGCGACCGCATCCTTGCGATCAACGGCACGGCGCAGGACCTGCAAACCTACGAACTCACCGCCCCCGCCCTCCTCCTCCTCGAAGCCCCCGGCGGCGCAACCCGGCACATCCGGCTCGACCCGTGGCACGCGCCCGAAGGCGTCCGGCCTGTCGGCGGCGCAAATGTCCTTGACCCCGACGTGGTCGTGTTTTGAATGGACCCAACATGGACCGCATCCTGATCATCGAGGACGACCCCGAGACCGCCGCCGCCATCCGCGCCGAGGCCGAGGCGCTGGGCTGCGCCACCGACCACCGCGACACGCTCCCCTCCGGTATCGAGGCCGCCACGACGGGACAATACAAGGTCATCGTCCTTGACCGCATGCTCCCGGGCGGCGACGGGGTGGACGCCATGGCCCGCATCCGCGCGGGCGGCTCCACCGCGCTGATCCTGATCCTCTCTGCGCTCGGCCGCGCCGCCAACCGTGTGGAAGGCCTCGAAAAAGGCGCCGACGACTACCTCCCGAAACCCTTCGAACCCGAGGAACTCCGCGCCCGCCTCCGCGCCCTTCTGCGACGCGGCACGATCCAGGTCCTCGACAACGACCTCCTGGCCTTTGGCGATCTGGAAATCCGCCTCAAGGCCCGCACCGTCCACGTCAAGCGCAACCATGTCGCGGTCAGCCCGAAGGAATTCGAACTGATCACCTATTTCGCCCGCAACGCCGGCCAAGTGGTGACCCGCATGCAGCTTCTGGAAAACGTCTGGAACCTGCACTTCGATCCCGGCACCAATGTCGTCGACGTCCACGTCGGCCGCCTGAGGCGCAAGCTGGAAGAGGCAGGCAGCCAGGCGATCCAGACCGCACGGGGCGAGGGCTACATCTTCGCCCCCCTTCCCGCGTGACCACGGCCCGACCGATAGCCGCCAGGGCCACCCTGCGCCTTGCCGCCCTGATGGCGCTGGCCGTCACGCTCCTCTCCCTCGCCGCAATGGCGCTGCAGTACCGGCTCGTCGAAACCCGCCTCCTGCAGGCGCAAAAGACCCTGCTCACCGCCGATCTGAACGGCCTCGCGGCCCTCTACGACCAGCGCCGCATCATCGCGCTCCGCCAGGCTATCGACTACCGCGCCACCGCCGCGATTGGCGACGAAATGCTCCTCCTCATGGATCGCTCCGGCACAGTCCTCGCCGGAACCCGGCCCGACTGGCCTGCCACGCTTTCCCCCGCTGGCGACACCTTCACCACCGACAACGCAGTGACCTTCACCGAAGGCCGCACCCGCTGGCTCGCCGTCGCGCGAGAACTTCCGGGCGGCTTCCCCCTCCTCGTCGCCCGCAGCCTCGAACCCGTCGACGCCACCCTCGCCGCCCTCCGCCGCGGCATGCTCGGCCTCCTCGGTGCCCTCCTCGTCGCGGGCGCGCTCGTCGGCTGGTTTGCCGCCCGCAGCGTGATGACCCGCATCAACCGCATCAACACGCTGGCCGACCGCGTGGCGGAAGGCCAACTCGACGCCCGCCTCCCCGGCCCCCGCTCCGACGACGAGTTCGGCCTCCTCGAAACCCATGTCCACGCGATGCTCGACCGGATCGAGAACCTCAACCGCGCCACCCATCGCCTGTCGGATACCATCGCCCACGAACTCCGCACCCCCCTCAACCGGATGCTGCAGAAGCTGTCGAAGATCGAAGGCCAGGACGACCTGACCGCGGAGCTCAAGGCCGAGATGCGCCAGGCCATCCGCATGTTCGACTCGCTCCTCGACATCTCCCGGGCCGAGGCCGACCAGGGCACCGGCGGCGGCCTTGTCCCCGTCGACCTCTCCGCCACCGCCGCCGAGGTGTGGGACCTCTACGACCCCCTCCTCGAAGACAAGGGCCTGCATGCCGAAGCCCACATCACCCCCGGCCTGCAAATCCTCGGCGACCGCAACCTGATCGCCCAGGTCCTCTCGAACCTCCTCGACAACGCCATCAAGTACTGCGCAGCCGGAGACCACCTGACCCTCACCCTCACCCCCGAAGACGACCGCATCCTCATGCGCCTCGCCGACACCGGCCCCGGCCTCCCCGAAGACCTGAGGCCCGAGGCCTTCGACCGCTTCACCCGCGCCGAACGCGACCGCTCCACCCCCGGCCACGGCCTCGGCCTCGCCCTTGTCCGCGCTATCGCCGCCCGCCACGGCGCCCGCCTGACCCTCCCGCCCACCCAGAAGGGTTTCACACTTGAAATCCGCTGGCCCAGGCTGCAGCAATCGGAATGACCCGAACCGGAGTCCCGATGCACCGCGCCCTTCTCCCCCTCCTGCTCCTCCTCGGCTGCGCTCCCTGGAACCAGCCGCAGAACCAGCCGCTGCAGGGGGAAAACGCTGCCCTCGCCGACACCCTGACCGTGGGCGAGGGCGAGCTTTACGTGGGCCTCGCCTTCTCCGGCGGCGGCATGCGCGCCACGGCCTTCGCTTACGGGATGCTCCAGGAACTGCAGGCTGTCGGGATCGAGACCGGCACCCCGAACGGCCTTCTCGACAACGTCCACCTCGTCTCCGGCGTCTCGGGCGGGTCAGTCATGGCCGCGCAGCTTGGCCTCTACGGCCCGCAGGGCATCGACGGCTTCCGCGAGCGTTTCCTGATCACCAACGCCGAAACCTACATGACGACCTCGGCCCTGAACCCCCTGACCATCGTCAAGGGCGTCTCCGGCGGGGTGAACGGCCGCGACACCTTCGGCCGCTACCTGGACGAGACGCTGTACAAGGGCGCCACCTTCGCCGACCTCCGCCGAACGGGCATCAAGACCTGGATCAACGCCACCGATATGGCGAACAACACGCCGTTCCTGTTCTCCCCCGAAACCTTCGACGCCCTCTGCTCCGACCTCTCCCGCGTCAAACTCTCCGAAGCCGTCGCCGCCTCAGCCGCCTTCCCGCTGGTCTTCACCCCCATCGTGCTGGAGGCGCATCAGGGCGACTGCACTTACCGGGAACCCGACTGGCTCACCGCCGCCCGCTACAACCCCGAGGCCACCGCCGCCATGCGTGCCCACGCCCGCGCCTTGGAAAGCTACACCAACCCGGCTGAGGTGAAGTTCGTCAAACTCCTTGACGGCGGCATCACCGACAACTTCGGCACGACGGGTCTGGCGGTGGAACGCGCCCGCGCCCAGGTCCCCTACGCCCCCCTGACCGCTGAGGAAGCCGTCAAGCTGAAGCGCATGCTCTTCCTTGTCGCCAACGCGGGCGTCGACAAGGATTACGGCTGGACGAAGAAGGTCGCGGGTCCCGGCGGCGTCAACCTTGCCATGTCCATCGCCACCTCCGCCATGGCCGCCGCGTCCCGCTCGGGCTACGATTCCATGCGCGGCGAGCTTCGCCTGTGGGAGAGCGAACTCATCGAATGGCGCTGCGCCCTGCCGCTGGCGGAGGTCCGCAAACTGCGCGGCACGACCGAAGGCTGGGACTGCAAGGACTTCAAGCTTTTCGTGGGCGAGGCCAGCTTCGCCTTCCTGCCCCCCGCGTTGCGCAACCAGCTCGACGCCGTCCCGACCCGGCTCAAGCTCCCCGAGGCGCAGATCGACATGGTCATTGCCGCTGGCCGCGAGGCCACCCGTTTGACGCCCGAGTTCCAGGGCTTCCTCGCGTCGCTTTCCGGCAATGACGTCGACGCCCGCATCCAGGACGGCATCGCCGCCGGGGGCCGCCGGGTCACGCCGGTGAACTGAGGGACGCCATCCCACGCACTGCTACCGGCGCAACCGCCAGCGCAAAGAACCGCCGCCAGCCAGATGCGCCCCCTCTCCCCAAAGGGGGGAGGGCCGGGGAGGGGGGCAGCCCAATGACAAATTCCGTCACCCGCCGTACCCCACTTGCCCCACGCCCGCCCGCGCGTAATCTGCCCCCATCATGCGCGCGACATTGGCCCTGCTCCTTTCCGCAACCCTCCTGACCCCGGCCCAGGCCGAGATCCGCGCCGTCATCGTGGGCGTCTCCGACTACCTCACCCTCGATGCCGATCTGAAAGGCCCCTCGAACGACGCCCGCCTGATGGCCGAAACCCTGATCGCCCGGGGCGTCGATCGTGCGAACATCACCGTCCTCGCCTCCGACCCCACCGGGCTTCCTGCAGGCACCACCACTGGCCAACCCACCCGCGCCGAAATCCTCGCCGCCCTCAGTAATGCCACGGATGCCTCCACTACAGGCGACACCGTGGTCTTCCATTTCTCTGGCCACGGCGCCCAGGCCCCCGACCTCTCCGGCGACGAAGGCGGCGGCTATGACGAGCTTCTCCTCCCCGCCGACGCCGCAGGCTGGAAGGGCGCGACCGGCGCAGTCGAGAACGCCCTCGTCGACGACGACCTGCAAGCCTGGGCGCAGACAGCCCTAAGCAAAGGCGTCAAGGTCATCGCCCTGATCGACGCCTGCCACTCCGCCACCGGCTTCCGCGCAGTGGGAGGGCAGGGGGTCGCTAAGGTCATCGACGAAGCGCAACTCGGCATCCCCGACGACATTACCCCCGTCGCAGGCCCCCCCGCCGCGCCGCTGACCGGGGACTTCGTCTTCCTCTACTCCTCCCAGTCCGACCAGCGCTCTTTCGAATATCCGATGCCCGACGGCACCTGGCACGGCGAATTCACCCTTCGGCTTGCACAAACGCTACGCGCCGCCCCCGACGCCTCGTGGGAGCAGGTCCTCACCGCCACCACCGAGGCGATGGCCCAGGGCCCCGCCCGCCAGATGCCCGACGGCGAAGGCCCGCTCCTCACCGCGCCCGTCTTCGGCACCGGCCCCACCACCCCGCGCTTCCCCCTCAAGGACGGCAAACTTGCCGCCGGCCTCCTCGACGGCCTGACCGAAGGCGCGGAACTCGCCCTCTACGCCACCCCTGCCGACCCCACGCCGCTGGCCACCGCAACCCTCACCAAGGTCACCGCCCGCGAGGCCACCCTCTCCGCCCCGCCCCCGGCTAAGGCGCAATGGGCCGAACTCACCTCCGCCCCGCCCCCCGCCCCCCTGACCCTCGCCGCTTCCGTCCTCGCCGACCCGGCAGACCCCCACGACTACACCGCCTGGACCGCCGCCCTGCCACCCCCCGGAGCCACTCCCGACCTGATCCCCATCCTAACCGAAGGCACCATCGCGCTGGCCGGACCCGACGGCCTCCTCGACCCCGAAGGCCCCGGTACCACCCCGCGCGTCCGCCCCGAACCCGGCGAGACCGAAGCCGACGCGCTCGACCGCACCCTCGCCCAAGCCGCCCACGGCCTCGCTCTCCGCGCCGTCCTGTCCGGCGCAACCGGCCGCAGCCTCACCGGCAAGGCCCCGCTTACGGTCACCACCGAACGCCGCGCCGCCACCACTTGCGACGCACCCGGCCCCGCAGCGCCCTTCAACGCAGACGACCCCGTCGCCCCCTGCGACCAGCTCTGGCTGACCATCACCAACGCCTCTGGCACCGCGCAGGACGTCTCCGTCCTCTACTTCACCGCCGACTTCCGCGTGCAACCGATCTACCCGACCCAGAACCTCTCCAACCGCCTCGCGCCCGGCGAATCCACCCGCGTAGGGCTGCAAATCGAACCCGGCAGCCCCGGCGGGATCGAGGAGATCTGGACCCTCGCCGTCCCCGCCCCACCCGATGCCCCCCGCGTCGACCTCACCCGCCTTGCTAGCACCGACACCACCCGCGCCACCCCGCCCGACGCCATGACCGCCTGGCTCACAACCCGCCTCGACCCCGACGCCGCCACCCGCGGCTTCTCTCTGAAACCCGCCCCCCTCACCCTGATCCGCCAGATCATCCGCCTCACTCCGATGGAGCCCTGAATGACCCTCCGCGCCCTCTGCCTTGCCCTCCTCCTCGCCACCCCCGCCCTGGCCGAAGAGGCACCCAAGACCGCCTCCCCTTTCCTCTACGCCAAGTCCGGCGCCAAGGCCGAACGCGCGGCCCGGGCCACCGAGGCCGGGGCCAAGGTCATTGGCGGTGAGATCGCCGCCAACGGCGCCTGGCCCTGGCAAGTCGCGCTTCTTGTCGGCGGCGCCCCCGTCTCGACCGACGCGCAATTCTGCGGCGGCTCCATGGTGCTCGACCGCTGGGTCCTCACCGCCGCCCATTGCATCCACATGCCACAGGACGACGGAAGCTTCGCCGACCTCGCGCCCTCCGAAGTGTCCATCCTCGTCGGCACCAACACCCTGACCGAGGGCTCCGGCGACCTGATCCCGGCCGAAGCGATCTTCCGCCACCCGTCCTATTCCGGCAGCCAGTTCGACTTCGACATCGCGCTCATCAAGCTCGCCCGCGCGCCCCAGGTCCCCTACCAGACCATCGAGGTCCCCGACGCCGAATACGGCGACCTCCTCAACCAGCAGGGCGTGACCACCATCGTCACCGGCTGGGGCCTGCAAGAAGGCGCGCAACCCTCGCCCGAACTCCGGCAGGCCCAGATCCAGGTCCTCGACCGCGAGCTTTGCAACACCGCCATGCTGGAAGCCAAGGCCGAGGACGCAGCGGGCGGCTTCGGCTATGCCGTCCAGACCCTTGGCGTCGCCGAAGCGGACGCCTATGCGATCTGGGACCAGCTGATGGCGAAGGCCCCCGACGCCGTCTCCGAAAACATGATCTGCTCCGGCACCTTCGAGGGCGGCAAGACCTCGTGCAGCGGCGACAGTGGCGGCCCCCTTGTCGTCCCCGTAGAGGGCGGCGGCTACATCCAGGCCGGCATCGTCAGCTGGGGCCTCTCCGCCACCTCGGGCCAGGGCTGCGAGGAGACCGCCCTCTTCTCGGCCTACACCGACATCTCGAAATTCGTCCCCTGGCTGAACGAGACGATCGCGGCGAACCCCTGACCCTGCAACGCGGCCCTACCTCCCAAGCCCCGCCGCCTGGCGGTAATGCGCCTCGGTCGCCTGCATCAGCGACGCCAGCCGCTGCCAGGCCGTGTTCGCGTCGCCTTGCCGCGCCATCGCGCCCGCAAGGTCCGGGAGCAGCCCGCAGCGGTCTGCCGTGTCGATCAGCGAAGAGACCAGCGTCGGGCTGAACGGCGCTTCGGCGAAAGCCTCCCCCCGCAGCTCCTTCGGCCACCACGGCACGGCCTGCGCCGCTTCGGACACGGCCGCCTGCACCTGGACCGGCGACACCTCGCCCCGGCCCAACAGCAGCCGGAACGCGCCATGGAACTCGGGCAACCGACCGGGGACAGCTTCGCGGCGCTGGCCAAAGCCGGGCAGCGCCTTGGTCAGCGTCACCTCCTCGCGCAGCAAAAGCGCGTCCACCCGGTTGTGGTCGCTGATCGACAGCTGACCCGTCGCGCCCCGGAACGACCCAAGCAGCCGTGACGCCTCGGGCCCTTCCGGCAGCATCCTGCCTTCGACCAAGGGGTTCAGCACCCCCGGGTCCAGATAGGCCAGCGCCACGACCTTGACCTCGGCATCCTCGCGCAGTGTGCCCACGGCCCGCAACGCCCGCCAGGCATAGGGGCTGTGCGACACCCGCGCCATCCCGCGCACGGCGTCCGGCACGACCTCGCCCATCTGGCCCAGGGCTTCGCCCCCTGCCAGCGACAGCACCAGCACGCCCACCAGCTTGGCCGGCCACAGCTGCGGCGACTGGCGTATGGCGCCGCCATAGCTTTCCATCAACAGGCCCCGCCTGCGGGTCTCGCTCAGCCATGTCCGCGCTGCAGAGGCAAGGTCGATCCTTCGCGTCGGCGGGACGTCCGGCGACAGACAGGCCGAGGCCGCCTGCAGGGCCGCAGCCGACAGGACCTGCACGTCCTCTGCCGTCCGCTCGCCTTCCTGCAGGGATGAGCCGACGATCCCGTCCAGCAAGTCCCGCGCCAGCCGGGGCGCCTCTGCCGCAACCTCGGCCAGGTCCAGCGCCGCGAACCGGGCTGACACGAGATCGACCGGCATCGGCCCGTCGACCACTTCCGCTGCTGTCGCCTCCTCCAGCACCGCGCTTTCCAAGCCCTCGGACATCTGCATCTTCCGCCGCCGGTCGCGCGCGCCTTTCCGCGCCACGCCCGGTTGCAGCCTATCAACCGTTGCCCGGCCGATGACCCGTCCCAGCGCGTCGCGGAACCGGTCGCGCGCGAAGTCCAGGTCCTCGACGTTCTGACCCAGATGATCCCACAGCTGCCGCAGGACGTCCGGATCGTCCGGCAACGACGCCGGGTCCCCCAGCGCGCGATAATAGCCCGCCTCCAGATCGGCCCCGGCCTCGCCCGCTGCGGCACGCGCCTCATACCAGCGCACCGCTTCCGCGATCACCGCTTTCGCCGTCTGGTCCCCCAACAGTTGCGGCAGCATCCGCCGCCGCAAGGCCGGGACATGCACCGCCACCCGCTCGGTATCAGAGGTCCGCTGCACCAGCCAGATCATGTCGTCCAGCCGGTCGAACAGCGCCTCGGCCTCGGGCAAAGTCAGCCCCGGCTTCAGCTTGCAGGGCCCCGCCAATACCTCCAGGATCAATTGCGGAGTCACCTGACGCAGGACCAGGCCCGGGCTGGCCACCTGCTGCAGGTCGGTCGGCAGCCGGTTCAGGATGCGCGACAACAGGAACGTCTGCCGTGCCTCGCCGTCCAGCCGGTCCCGCGCGGCAGAGCGTTCGCCCTTCGCCAGATCGGCCAAGGCCGCCCTGCTGTCGCCACCCTCCTTGCCAATCCCGTCGGCAAAGCGCGCCAGCATCACCAGGCTTAGCGGGTCGGACCCGAAGACCCTGACCAGCTGCGCCACCAGGTCCTCCGCCTCGATCTTGCGGTTCCGGAACTGCTCGCGCAGCAACGCCCGCCCGCCCGCCGGTGACAGATCGCCCAGAAGGATCGTCCCCTGCACGGCCAGCCCCGGCAGGTCTGCCTGGGTCAGGCTGCTCGCCTCGCGCCCCGACAGGATGACGCGCGGATTCAGCCGGTTCGCGCCCACCAGGTTGATCCAGTCCGCAATCAGCCGCACCCGGTCCGGCCCCAGGGTCACCGCCTCCTCAAACGTGTCGAAGATCAGCGCCAGGCGGATCGCCTCGGCCTGGCCCCCGGCCATCAGGAGGGCGTTCAGGTCGGTCAGCGTGGCATAGACCGCACTCGCCTCGCGGCTCGGGTCGATGCCTTCGGTCGTTGACGCGACCCCGCCGCGCAGGGTCTGCCGGATCGTCGACAGCTGCGCCTCCAGCTCGGGCCGCACCTGGCCGATCTGGCGCAACAGCTCCAGCGTCAGCGCCACCCGTTGCCCGGCCCGCAACGCCGGCAGGTCCAGGTCGAAGGTCACCTGCAGGACCGACCGGTCCCGCGCCAGCCGCCGCCGCAGCGCCTCCAAGAGCGCCGACTTGCCGCTGCCGCCCAGCCCCGACACGATAACCGTCGGCGGCGCAGTCGGCCCCGGCGTCAGGTTGCTGTCGAAGGGCTCGAAGGGCGGCATTGCGACCTCGCCCGCCGTGGCAAACCGTGCCAAGGCGCCAAGCTCGGCCCGCCGCCCATGAAGCTTCCACGGCAGGATCTGCTCACTTGCCGCCTGCTTGTCCGCCCCGACCGCGACCCGCGACAGCCATTTTGCCAGCCCCGGATCGGCGGCCCAGCCTGCCAGCGCGACACCCGCACTGCGCAACAGCTCGACCGCCTGCATCAGCTGCAACAGCTCGGGCAAGTCCTCGGGGCGCGGGGCCGACCGGCGACGGCGCGCGATGGGCGGCACCTTGCGTCCGCCCTGCAAAAGCAGCCGCAGGGCGCGGGCCATCGCGTCGTCGACCGTCGGCGGCAGGCTGCGCAACAACGCGGCCCGCGCGCGGCCCACGGGCAACCGGGTCAGCCCCGCGCGCTGGCCGTCCGGGGTCAGCCGCCACAGCCAGCGCACGGCCACCGGCGCATCGGCGGCAAACGGGGTGCGGATGGTCACCGGCACCTCGGTCGCCACAGCCGCCAGCGCGCGCAGCCGCGCCTCGCGGTCCGCAGCGCCCGTCGGGATGATCTGGTTCGGGTCGAAGGCGCCGGTCAGGGCGGCGCGGGTCAGGTCGCTGTCTGCAGCACTCTCCGCCATCACTTGATCGCCTTCATGTAGACGCTTGCCAGAAAGCTCGAGATCCGGGTCAGCATGTTGCTGCCGTCGGGCCAGTTCGTCAGCTCGGCCGCCGCGTAACTGACGATCCGGGCCTGCAGGCTCGCCGCCTCGGCCGAGGTCGCCTTGCCGGTTTCGGTCAGAAGCCGACCCAGGCAGTCCTCGATGTCCTTCTGGTCCACCTGTCCCGGATCGGCCAGCGGCTCTACCGCAATCTGGCCCGGGGCGACGTTGACCAGCGTGTCGGTCAGGCCGATCAGCACGATCCGCATGATCGATGGCAGTTCGGCGTCATTGTAGATGTGGTCCAATAGGGTCCGCGCGCCGATCTGCGGCAGCTGCACCTTGTCCAGGTCGTCGATGACAAGCCAAATCCGCTTGCCCTGCGATGTCCCGGCCGCAGCGATGCCCTGCAAGGCACGCTTCAGGATAGCGAAGACATCGGCGACCGTCGCCGCAGTGGTCGTCAACGTGGCCTGCGGCGCAAGTGCCGCAGTGATCTCCGCCTCGGCCATCCCGGCCTGGCTCAGGATCATCCGGGCCAGGTCGCGGGCATCGGCGGGCAGCTGGCCGGCCTGCAGCGTGACGATCACGCGCTCTGCATCCGGGACGGACGCCTCCAGCAGCCGCGCCGAGAAGGTCTTGCCGCTCTGCGGCGCACCCCGCACGATCAGGATATAGCTCCCCCGCCCCTCGGCCATCAGCCGCAGGGTCGACTGCGTCCCATCGCGCCCAATCACCGCGGTCGACTTGTCCGACAAAAGCGAGACGCGGTCATGCTCGGCATCGGCGCGGGCAATGTCCTTGGCCACCTCGCGGATCGCCTGCAGGCGGATCGCCCGCTTGCGCCGGGCCTCGCGGGCCGCGGGCAGCCCGTCGTCGTCCAGCATGGCGCCCTGGTGCATCGCGATGGGCCGCAGCCGGTTGTCCAGGCACAGCCCGCCCGACGACCCGGGGGACGTCGCGACCCTGTGGCGCAGGAAATCCGGGTCGTCGTCCAGTTTCGTATGCGTCGCAAAGGCCGCGCGCTGCGGCAGGCCATAGGGATGCTGGAACACAAAGAACGCATCCCCCTCGGCATCCAGCGCGCCGGTCTTCGTCAGGTCGTACCAGCCCCGCTCCCGGCCCGGAGCGCCCTTGAGCCGGATCGCGCAATAGTCCAGCTCTTTCGGCGCCCCGGCAGGTTTCGCCCCCGGGCCAGGGTTCGGGTTGACCGGGCTGAAGTCGATCAGCCAGTCGTCGGCGGCCGCATAGCTCCGCCCGGTGATCTCGGTCAGCGTCTCGAACTTGCACGTCAGCCTGCCGGCGCTGCCGGGGATCGCCTTCCCGCTGACCGGGTCGATCAGGCTTGCCACCACATGATGATTGGTCAGCACCGTCTGCGGTCCGACCAGGAACCCCGTGCCCTTGTCATTGGCAGTCGGCCCCGCGACGGTGATCTGGCACAACCGCCGCGCCGCCAGGCTGAAGGCGTACATCAGGTCGGCCATCCGCAACGACGGCGAAAGCACCGCATTGAAGCTCGCGACATCGATCGGCGTTCCGTCCGCCTTCTGCGGCAGGATCGACACGCCGCCCGGCTTCCGCGTCAACTGCTCCAGCGCCACCGGGTCGATCAGCCCCTGAGCGGTCAGTTCGGTCAGGAACGCCCGGTGCCAGGGCGGGGCCGTCTTTCCGGTCGAAAAAAGCGCCTGCCGGAAGGCGGCAATGGGGTCATGCAGCCCCAGCGCCACCGTCTTGAAGTCCGGCAGGTCCGGCCCCATCCGCGCGGCGATCCCGTCATAGACTGCCGCCACCGCCAGCCGGTTGCCAGTGATCGCCCGCGCCAGGTCCTGCGCCTGCTGCTCTGTCAGCGCCGCCTCGGTCATGCCAGCAAGGCGGCAAGCCCCGGAGTCGCTGCCCGCACCGTCGCCAGGTCATGCGCATGGTTGGCCCGCAGCCAGTCGCCCGCGAAATGCAGGCCCACCGCCGCCAGATCGCCGCTCAGCGCCCCCACGACCGACCCGGAGTTGCCGCCCAAGGTCGTCGCATCATGGTTGAAGACCGAGGCCAGAGACCCCGCCTGCGCGATCCCGGGGCTGAAGTACTTGCGCCGGTAGTTCAGGCCAAAGATCTCGCGCAAACGCTCGATGACATCCCGGCGCACCGCCCCCCGCTCGTCGACCGGCAAGGTGCCCGGAGGTGCCGGGAACCCCACCACGAACAGGTTCGCATCCGCCCCGCGCCAGCCCGCGTCCTGGTTCACCCGATAGGGCTTCGGCAGCGCCATGCCTGCACTGTTGACCGTCTGGACCTTCAGCAGCGCCAGGTCCAGCTTGGCAAAGCTGATCGGCAACCGGTGGATCTGCTGCGGCCCGGCAAAGGCCACCGCCTCGACCACGAACTTCTGCGCCGGGTCATTGCCCGTGGGCGAAAAGTCGATGGTCGTGGTCCGGAACAGCTGCCAGCGCCGCGGATTGTCGGCGCGGGGCAGGGGGCTCGCGAATTCCTCCAGCACATGCCGGTTGGTCATCACCAGACCCGGCCCGACCACAAAGCCGGTGCCCAGATGGATCGCGTCCCCGTCGATCCGCCCCACGGCTTGCAACGGCCCGTCCTCCAGGTCCGGCCGCGCGATCTCCAGAAGCCCGGCGAACCGGCCCAACTCCGGGTCCGTCGTGTCGATGGTCTGCAGCCGCCGCCCGTCGGGCGTGGTCCGGTAGGCAACCTCCAGCGCCGGACGTTCCGTCAACGACACCAGCGCCTCCAGCTGGATCAGCGTCGTCTCGCCCAGCCGGGCCGAGGTGCCCTCGCGGTGCAGCTTGGCCAGACCCCGGTCCAGCCGGTCAAGGTCGACCTTCTTCTCGCTGGTCGCCAGCCGCCGCTCCAGCGGGGCCAGGGCCTTGCGCCGTCCGTCCGTGTCCAGCCGCGCCTGCCCTTCTTTGGGGTCAAGGCTTGATGCCTTTTCCACCGACAGCCCCGGCTGCGCCGCCGCCCCCAGGCCGGACAGCACCTTTGCCAGTCGCGCCGGGTCTACCGGCGAGGGAATGGTGATCGCCGGGGCAGGTGGGCTGCCACGCAGCGCCAGCTGCGCCAGACGCGGGTCCCGACTGCCCGCCGCCGCCTCCGTCAGCTCGGCCGAGGCGCGCCGGAACGCCCGCGCCTCGCGCCCCGGTCCGCGTGCCCCGCGCCCGGCGCGCGCATCGGCAATCGCCAGCGCCGCAACCTCGGGCCCCAGCGCATCCCAGTCAAAGTCCGGGTCGACCTTGCCCGGCCCGAACAACCGCGCCAGCGCCTCGTCCATCCCGCCGCTCGGGTCCTCGAAGGCCGATTCCACCACGGCCGAGGCGATGTCCGCCAAGGCCAGGTCCAAGAGAGCCTCGGCGTTGATCACACCCGCGCCAAGGCCCGAGGGGAACCCCGCCGGCCGCCGCGCAGTCTGCTGCACCGCCGTCCGGAACAGGGCCTGCACGCTGGTCCCCCGCGCCCGCGCCGCCTGGATCACCTTGGCCCGGCCATGATGGCCCAGCCACAAGGCCGCGATCCCCGCGCTCATCGCCGTGGCAAAGGATGTGCCCTGTCCGCCCTCGATCTTGGTAGTCGGCGCTGCCGGATCGGTCGCCACCGCCTTCCAGACATTCTCTGCCGGGGCCGAGAAATCGACCGCATTGCCATGCGACGACCCCTTCCACTTCTTGTCCCTGATGTTGGTGCCGCCGACCGCGATCATCTCCGGGTAGGCCGCAGGCCAGACCACCAGCCCCACGCAGTTGCCCGCCGCCGCCAGCAGGATCACGTCCTTCGCAATCGCCCGCTTGATCGCCTGCCGCAGCGCAAAGGCCGGAAAGCCGCCCAGGCTCATCGAGATCACATGCGCGCCGACCTTCACCGCATGGTCGATGGCCTTGGCCACCGGGGCCGCGTTGAAGATCTTCACGTCGTTGATGCAGCGGATCGGCACCAGCGTCGCCTTGGGCGCCGCCCCCTTCATCTTGCCGCCTTCGCCCGAGGCCAGCACCGACCCGGTCCCGGTGCCGTGCCCGGGGTTCGACATCGACGGCTTCAAGGGATCCGTCGGCTTGGTGCCACCGTCGACCAGGTTCAGCGTCTTGGTAAAGTCGATGGTCGTGTCGTCCAGTTCCACATGCTTGGCGATGCCGGTGTCCGGCTGGGCCACGATGATGCCCTTGCCCTTGCCCGGCGACTTGGCCCAGGCCTTCAGGACGCCTGCCTTCTCCAAGGCCCAGGTCTTCGGCTCGGGCGCGGGATCGTCGACCCAGCAGATCGCGTCCATCACCACGCCTTCGGTGGCGCTGGGCACATCCTTCACCGGCTCGACATAGGCCGTGGCGCCCAGGTCGGGGTCGCAGGCGATCAGGCCCAGCTCGCTCCGCAGGTCCGCCGCGATGCCGAACATCACGTCCTCCGGCAGGGTCCGGTCCAGCCCGTTCGGCGTGAAGGTAAAGGTCACCGGCTCATCCGGATCGGGGGCGTCGAACAGCGGCTCCAGCCCAAAGTTCTCCGACCCCAGCAGCGCCGCCAGCCGCTTGCGCAAACCGGCCAGATCGTCCCCGCCCGCCGGAACCGTCAGCGCCAGGCGCAGGCGGTCGGGATCATAGACGGATCGGGCATCTTCGGGCGTCGCCTCGGCCATCAGGCTGCGAAGGAACGGCAATCCGTAAAGCTGTGACATCGGCCAGTCTCCAATATGCAAGATGGAAGGTCGGTGGGCACGAAGGAAAGCTTACACGGCGGCACGGGGTCGGCAAATCCTGCCCCGGCCGCCGCCAAATGGGAACGGTCACCTCAATTGTGGGAAGTGTAGCAAATTGACGCTGCGGAAGACGTGAATTTTCCGTCAGGCGGCGGGGGGCCGCAGAAAGTTAAGGGCGCGTAAATCCGCGCCCTCAACCCGTTGATTTCATTCGGCTCGAAAAACTGTCCACGCCGGACAGCCTACTTCGCCACCCGTGCATTCCGGCTGGCGATCAACCGCAGCCGCAGCGCGTTCAGCCGGATGAAGCCTTCCGCATCCTTCTGATCGTAGGCCCCCGCATCCTCTTCGAAGGTCACGTGCTTCTCGGAGTACAGGGAATGCTCCGACCACCGCGCCACCGTCCGGGCCGAGCCCTTGTACAGCTTCACCCGCACGGTCCCGGTCACGTGTTCCTGGGTCTTGTCGATCAGCGCCTGCAGCGCCTCCCGCTCGGGGCTGAACCAGAACCCGTTGTAGATCAGCTCTGCATAGCGCGGCATGACGGAATCCTTCAGGTGTCCCGCCCCTGCGTCGAGCGTGATCTGCTCGATGCCCCGGTGCGCTTCCAGAAGGATCGTCCCGCCGGGGGTCTCGTAGACCCCCCGCGATTTCATCCCAACGAAGCGGTTCTCGACCAGGTCCAGCACGCCCACGCCATGCTTGCCGCCGATCTCGTTCAGCCGGGTCAGGATCGTGGCCGGGCTCAGCCGCTCGCCATTGATCGCGACCGCGTCGCCCTTCTCGAAGGTGATCTCCACCATTTCGGCTTGGTCGGGAGCCTCTTCAACCGGCACTACGCGCTGCAGCACATAATTCGGGAACTCCTCTGCCGGGTTCTCCAGCACGCGGCCCTCGGAAGAGGTGTGCAGAAGGTTCGCGTCCACGCTGAACGGCGCTTCGCCCCGCTTGTCCTTGGCAATCGGGATCTGGTTCGCCTCGGCAAACTCCAGCAGCTTCGTCCGGCTCGTCAGGTCCCAAAGCCGCCACGGCGCGATGACCTTGATGGCCGGGTCCAGGGCCGCCGCCGACAGCTCGAACCGGACCTGGTCGTTGCCCTTGCCTGTCGCCCCATGCGCGACCGCATCCGCCCCAGTTTCCTGCGCGATCCGCACCAGATGCTGACTAATCAGCGGGCGGGCGATCGATGTGCCCAGCAGATACAGCCCCTCGTACAGCGCATTGGCTCGGAACATCGGGAACACGAAGTCGCGCACGAACTCCTCGCGCACGTCGACGATGTGGATGTTCTCCGGCTTGATGCCCATCAACAGCGCCTTCGCCCGCGCCGGTTCCAGCTCCTCCCCCTGGCCCAGGTCGGCGGTGAAGGTCACCACTTCGCAGCCATATTCCGTCTGCAGCCACTTCAGGATGATCGAGGTATCAAGCCCGCCCGAATAGGCAAGGACGACTTTCTTGGGCTTCAGCATCGGGAAGGCTCCATCTCGCGGTTTCGCTGGCGCTTAGAACGAAATCTCCCCAAGGGCAAGGACAGCGCTGTGCGGGGCACAATTCGGCATGCAAAGGCATTCCTTGCCTTGACGGCAGCCTTCCGGCATTGGGGATGGATGACCGATTTTCCCGCCCAGGCCCGCACCGCGACCGCCGCCCTTCGCGAGCTCTTCCCCGAGACGCCCTTGCAGCGGAACGACTTCCTGTCTGCCCGCTATGACGCCGAGGTCTGGCTCAAGCGCGAGGACCTGTCGCCCGTCCGCAGCTACAAGCTGCGCGGGGCCTTCAACGCGATGCGCAAGGTCCGCGCCCGCCAGCCCGACCAGCACCAGTTCGTCTGCGCCAGCGCCGGGAACCACGCCCAGGGCATGGCCTATGCCTGCCGTCATTTCGGAGTGCAGGGCGTGATCTTCATGCCGGTCACCACGCCGCAGCAGAAGATCGACAAGACCCGCGTCTTCGGCGGCGACACCATCCGGATCGAGCTGACTGGCGACTACTTCGACCAGACCCTCGCTGCCGCCCAAAGCTATTGCGCCGAGGCCCAGGCCCATTTCCTGTCACCCTTCGATGACCCCGACGTGATCGAGGGCCAGGCCTCGGTCGCGGTCGAGCTGCTTGAACAACTCGGCCAGGCGCCCGACCTTGTGGTCCTGCCGGTGGGCGGGGGCGGCCTTTCCTCTGGCGTCACGGGCTACCTGCGCGAAGTGGCACCCACCACCGATTTCCGCTTTGTCGAACCTCTCGGCGGGGCCAGTCTTGCCGCAGCCCTGCAAGAGGGCGCGCCGGTGAAACTGCCCAAGGTCAACAGCTTCGTCGACGGTGCCGCCGTGGCGCGGGTCGGCGACAACACCTTCCGCATGCTGTCCTGGATCGACCGGAACGATGTTCTCCTCGCCCCCGAGGACCGGATCTGCGGCACGATGCTCGAGATGCTGAACCACGAAGGCATCGTCCTGGAACCCGCAGGCGCGCTGTCCGTGGACGTCCTGCCGGAACTGGCCGAGGAAATCCGCGGCAAGATCGTGGTCTGCGTCACCTCGGGCGGCAACTTCGACTTTGAACGGCTGCCAGAGGTCAAGGAGCGCGCGCAGCGCTATGCTGGTCTGAAAAAGTATTTCATCCTGCGCATGCCGCAACGCCCTGGCGCGCTGCGCGAATTCCTGAACCTGCTCGGGCCGGATGACGACATCACCCGCTTCGAATACCTGAAGAAGTCCGCGCGCAACTTCGGCTCGGTGCTGATCGGCATCGAAACCCGCTCGACCGATGGGTTTGCCGGCTTCACCGCCCGGATGGACGCAGCCGGTCTTGCCTTCCGCGACATCACCAATGACGAAGCCCTGTCCGAGTTCCTGATCTGACACCGCGCAGTCGGGTTAACACCGGTCTGGCGTCCTGCCGCCAGACCCACCTTGTGCGATGCCAATCGGTGCCTCCAGACGGCGCTTTGCGGCCCTCCCGTCCGGTTCCGCGTCAAAGCATAGACGAAGTCATCGGCAAGCCGCCGGTTCCTGCCCGAATAGGACCTGATCCCGGTTACGCTTGCGGCAGGTGACAAGGCACGCTGTGGTTGGCGTCAGGCCCTGCAGGCCGGCCAACTCGTCTCAGGCAGCGCCGACCCGGTCTTTCGACAGCCCGCCGATCAACGCTGCGCGCGACGTGCGGTAGACCGAGACAACCATCGCAAAATCGACCAGAGCACCGTCCCCGGCAGCGGCGCGACGCTCACCTTCCTGGCAGATGGCGGCCAGGTCCGTCAGGCCAAGGTTCAGCGCGCTGCCCTTCAGAAAGTGCAACGTCCCTTCCACCTCTTCCGCAGGAATCCCGCGCGAAAGGGCGGCGACAGCGCCTTCCGCTTCCTCAAGGAACATGTCGACCACTTCGGCAAAGCCCTCGGCCCCGATTTCGTCCCGCAATTCGTCAATCTGTTGCCAGTCGATCATCGCCGATACCCGCAAGCAATTCCCGTCCGGCCAATCTGGGGGGCCGAGCGTTAACAAATTCTCGCTCAGCCCGAACGAGATGCCGCGCATTTTATCCTTCATCCGGCGTTAAGGCCTGCCCGGCACGTTGGACCCACAAGTTGGAAGAGGTTCACGTGTTACCCGCCGCGATGAGGGTTGAATCAGAGATGCAGGCCGGCGATGCGCCACGGCATGTCCTGGTGGTCGATGACAGCCGGGCGCAGCGCCATATGGTGGCGATGCAGCTTAACCGCTGGGGCTATCGGGTCAGCGAATGCGACTCGGGCCAGGCCGCACTGGCACTCTGCCGCGAACAGGACATCGACATCATCATCAGCGACTGGATGATGCCGGGGATGACAGGTCTGGAATTCTGCCGTGAATTCCGTGGGTTGCGCCGTGAGGCCTATGGCTATTTCATCCTGCTGACCTCCAAGTCGGAAAAGACCGAAATCGCCGATGGCCTGGAAGCCGGGGCCGACGATTTCATGACCAAGCCCGTCGCCTCGAACGAACTGCGCGCCCGGCTCCGCGCGGGGGAACGGATGCTCGCCATGCAGGCTGAGGTACTGGCCAAGAACCGGGTCATCAGCGCGACGCTGGCGGAACTGCAGAAGCTTTATGATTCGCTCGACCGCGACCTGATCGAGGCGCGAAAGCTGCAACAGACCCTGGTCCGCGACCGGGTGCGCGACTATGGCCGGGCCAAGGTTTCGCTGCTTCTGCGCAACTCGGGGCGGGTCGGCGGTGACCTGGTCGGCAGCTTCCAGGTCGATGACAACCGTTTCGTCGCCTATTCGATCGACGTCTCGGGCCATGGCGTGGCCTCGGCGATGATGACCGCGCGGCTTGCGGGCTTGCTGACCGGCTCGTCGCCGGAACAGAACCTTGCCTTTGCCAAGCGGGCCGATGGTGGCCACGACCTTCTGCCGCCCGAGTCGGTCGTCGAACGCTTCAACCGGCTGATGCTGGATGAAATCCAGGCCGACCAGTACTTTACCATGGCCATCGTGATGGTCGACCTGGCCCGGGGCGGGATCGACCTGGTGCAGGCCGGGCATCCGCATCCGATGCTGATCCGCGCCGACGGTCGGCTGGAACAGCTGGGCCGTGGCGGGCTCCCCGTGGGCCTTCTGTCCGAGGCCAGGTTCGAACGGCTGACGCTGCCCTTCGCGCCGGGGGACCGGCTGGTCCTGGTGTCGGATGGCTTCACCGAATGCCCGCTGCCGTCCGGTGGCGACTTCGGTCAGGACGGGCTCGCCGACAGCCTGCGCCGGTCAGCGCACCTGTCTGGCGCCGACCTGCTTGAGGCGCTGGTCTGGGACCTGTCGCGGAAATCCGGCACCGATTCGTTTCCCGACGACGTCTCCGGCGTGGTGGTCGACTTCCTACCGCAGGAATCGGGCCAACATGCCCCGGTCCCCGGGATTGCCCAGCCGGTCCACCGCCTGTTCTAGCGGCAGCCAAACTGCGGTATGCCCGGGCTCGCTCGGTGGCCCCAGCCGCCGCACCGGGCGGGCCAGGAATACGGTACAGACCTTCTCGGCCCAGAGGTCATATTCAGGCATGTAGGTGAACCGCCGGAACGCCCCCAGCCGCCTGGTCACCGAGATCTTCCAGCCCGTTTCCTCAAACACTTCACGGTGCAGCGCCGCGATCGGCTGCTCTCCCCTGTCGATCCCGCCGCCCGGCAGCTGGAACTCCGGCACCGGCTCGGCCTGGTGCGTCGCCAGGATGTGATCCCCGTCCAGCAGCACCGCATAGACCCCCGGCCGCCGCGTGTACCGCTGCCCCGCCTTCACCGCCTCGCCATACCGCCGGATCATTCCCGCACCCCTTGGACCTTCGGTTGCCCTGCCTATATAGGCGCAGTATGCCAGCATTTGGCACTTTCAGGAAACCCCCATGACCACCGGTTCGCAAATCGCCTGGGACGATACCGTCCTGCCATTTCAGCTTGACGCCTCGGGCATCCGCGGCCGCGTCGCGCGCCTGGACGGCGTGCTTGACCAGGTCCTGAAGCAGCACGCCTACCCCTCGGTGATCGAAGCCCTTGTCGCCGAAACCGCGCTGCTCACCGCCCTCATCGGCCAGACCATCAAGCTGCGCTGGAAGCTGTCGCTGCAGGTCCGCGGCAAGGGCGCCGCGCGCCTGATCGCCACCGACTACTACGGCCCGACCAGGGAAGGCGAGCCCGCCCGCATCCGCGCCTACGCGAGCTACGATGCCGACCGGCTTGACCCGAACGCCGACCCCTTCTCCCAGATCGGTGAGGGCTACTTCGCCGTGATGATCGACCAGGGCGAAGGCATGCTGCCCTACCAGGGCTTCACCCCCATCGCCGGGAAAAGCCTGTCCGACTGCGCCCAGACCTACTTCGCCCAGTCCGAACAGATCCCGACCCGCTTCCAGCTCGCCTACGGCGAAAGCACCGAGCCCGGCCGCCCGATGCATTGGCGCGCCGGCGGCATCATGCTGCAGCACATGCCCGCCGTGGGCGGTGTCGCCGCCGAACAGGGCAGCGGCGAGGGCGGCCTTCTGACCCATGCCGACATCCTGGGCGGCGCCGAATCCGACGACTGGAACCGCGCGAACCTCCTCCTCGACACCGTCGAAACGCTCGAGATGATCGGCCCCTCGGTCCCGCCCACCGACCTCCTCGTCCGCCTCTTTCACAAGGAAGGCCCCCGCGTCTTCGACGCCCAGCCGGTCCGTTTCGGCTGCTCGTGCTCCGAGGACAAGGTGCGCAACACCATGTCGATCTACAGCCAGAAGGACATCGCCCAGATGACCACCGCCGAAGGCGTCGTCACCGCCGACTGCCAGTTCTGCGGCAAGCACTATGAGTTGGACCCCAAGACCCTGGGGTTCGAGGCCGTCAAACCGTGACCAACCCCGAGGACGCCCTGCGCCAGGCGCTTGCCCGCCCCGCCGGGCCGTCCTCGGATTTCGACCTGAACCCCGGCATCCGTCACGCCACCGACAAGCCCCTCCGCCCCGCCGCCGTGCTGGTCCCGGTCTGGTTGCGCGAGGACGGCCCCCGCCTGATCCTGACCAAACGCTCCTCGCACCTGAAGCACCACCCCGGCCAGATCGCCTTTCCGGGCGGCAAGGTCGACCCCACAGACGCCAGCCCCGAAGCCGCCGCCCTGCGTGAAACGCACGAAGAAATCGGCCTGCCACCTGAACGCGTCGAGATCCTCGGCACCCTCCCGGTCCACGAAACCGTCACCGGCTTCGCCGTCACCCCCTTCGTCGGCCTGATCCGTGGCCCCTTCGACCCGGTCCCCGAGGCAGGCGAAGTCGAGGAAGTCTTTACCGTCCCCCTCACCCACGTCCTCACCCCCGCCCGCTTCGCCATCGAGAGGCGGCAATGGATGGGCGTCTGGCGCCGCTACTACGCCGTCCCGTACGGCCCCTATTACATCTGGGGCGCCACCGCGCGTATCCTGCGGGGGTTGGCGGACCGGGTGCAGGACTAGCGCTCCCTCTCTCCATTCTATGTCCACAAATATCCCGGGGTCCGGGGCAGCGCCCCGGGGGCCGGCAGCAAGCGCACCCCTATCCGTCGCGCGAATCCGCCCCTATCCTGCCCTCATGACCGCTTCACCCATCACCATCACCGGCGACTGGCTGGACCATCCGGGCACGCAAGCCCTGATGCAGGCGCTGGAAACAGCTGGCCACAAGGCGCTTTTCGTCGGCGGCTGCGTCCGCAACGCGCTCCTCCACGAACCCGTCAGCGACGTCGACATCTCCACCGACGCAACGCCCGAAACCGTCTCAACCCTTGCCGACGCCGCAGGCTTCAAACCCGTCCCCACCGGCATCGACCACGGCACCGTCACCGTCGTGGCCGGGGGCAAGCCGCACGAAGTCACCACCTTCCGCCGCGACGTCGAAACCGATGGCCGCCGCGCCGTCGTGGCCTTCTCGACCAAGATCGAGGAAGACGCCCAACGCCGCGACTTCACGATGAACGCGCTTTACGCCGACCGCCACGGCACCGTCACCGACCCCCTGCACGGCCTTCCCGACCTGCAAGCCCGCCGCGTCCGCTTTGTCGGTGACCCCGAGACGCGCATCCGCGAGGATTATCTCCGCATCCTCCGCTTCTTCCGCTTCCACGCCGCCTACGGCGACCCAAGTGAAGGCCTCGACCCCGAGGGCCTAGCCGCCTGCGCCGCTTTGGCCGAAGGCCTCGACGGCATCTCGAAGGAACGCATTACTGCCGAATTGCGCAAACTCCTGACCGCCCGCGACCCCGCCCCTGCCGTCGCCGCCATGTCTCACGCAGGTGTCCTGACGCGCATCGTCCCCGGGGCGGACCACCGCACCCTCGCCCCGCTTGTCCACCTCGACGCCGCCGAGCCCCCCCGCTGGCTCCGTCGCTTGGCTGTCCTCGGCGGCGAGACCGCCGACCTGCGCCTCTCCAAGGCCGAGGCGCGCGACCTCGCCGCCCTCCGCGCCGCGTTCGAAACCACCGAGACCCCCGCCGCGCTGGGCTGGCGGCTGGGCGACGCCCTCGCCGCCGATGCCATCCTGTCCCGCGCCGCCACCTTCGGAACCCACCCCCCACAGGACTGGCAAGCCGACGTCCACCGCGGTGCCGGCGCGCGCTTTCCGATCACTGCATCCGACCTGATGCCAGCCCTTCAGGGCGAGGCGCTGGGGGCACGGCTCAAGCAACTGGAGGCAAGCTGGCTCGCCTCCGACCTCACCCTCACCCGCGAGCAGCTGCTCAAAGGGGCGTGACATTCCGCCGCGATTCGGCTAAGTACGCCGCACCCAATGACGGAGGCTCAGCATGGACTACGGGATCTCGTTTCGACTCGCCTGAGTTGACCGGTCCCGTCGTGGCGGTCGCTCAACCGCCTCACCCCATCGCTGCCACCTTCCAGGGTTTCCCCCAATGTTCCGCTTCTTCGAAAATCTCGTCGATCCGTATCAACCCTATACGGAAACCGACGCGCCCCCCACGCGGCTCTGGCCGTTCCTGAAGGATTACGTCCAGGCCTTCCGTAAGGTCTTTGCCGTTACCGCCCTCTTCTCGGTCGGCAATGCCGTGCTGGACGTGGGCATGATCTGGTACCTGGGCCGCCTCGTCGACCAGATGACCGGCCAGACCCCCGCCAGCTTCCTTGCCGCGCATTGGGTGGAACTGACCGTGGTCGCCTTCATCGTGCTGTTCGTCCGGCCGCTGGTCGCAGGCGGCTCGGTCGGGCTTCTGCACAACACCATCATGACGAACTTCGGCACCATGATGCGCTGGCGGGCGCACAAGCACGTCCTCCGCCAGCCCGTCGGCTGGTTCGAAAGCGATTTCGCCGGCCGTATCGCCAACCGCATCATGCAGGCCCCCCCGGCCGCCGGTGAGGCGGTGTTCCAGGTCTTCGACATGGCCGCCTTCGCCGCCGCCACCTTCATCGGCGCGCTTCTCATGCTGGCCGAGGCCGACCCGCGCCTGATGATCCCGCTGCTGCTGTGGTTCGCGGGCTACCTGCTCCTCATGCGCTGGACGATCCGCCGCGCCGGTCCCGCCGCCACGGCCTCCAGCGACGCGCGTAGCGCCGTCACCGGTCGCGTGGTCGACAGCTACACCAACATCCATTCGGTCAAGCTCTTCGCCAACCAGGACCAGGAGCTGAACTACGCCAAGGAAGCGATCGAGAAATCGCGCCAGACCTTCCAGACGGAAATGCGCATCGTCACCAAGATGGACATGGCGCTGACCTTCCTGAACGGGCTGATGATCCTGGGCGTCGGCGGCCTGGCGGTGTGGTTCTGGGTCCAGGGCACGGCGTCTGTCGGCGTGGTGGCGGCTGCGCTGGCGCTGGTCCTGCGCATCAACTCGATGACCTACTGGATCATGTGGGCCTCCACGAACCTCGCCCAGAACCTCGGCACGCTCGCCGAAGGGATGGAGACGATCGCCCAGCCCATCACCCTCGTCGACAGACCGAACGCCCCGGCGCTGCGCTTCGACAGGGGCCTGATCCAGCTGCAGCACGTCAGCCACCATTACGGCCGCGGCTTCGGCGGCCTGCGCGATGTCACCCTGACGATCCGCCCCGGTGAGAAGATCGGCGTCGTCGGCCGCTCCGGCGCGGGGAAGTCCACGCTGGTCAAGCTGATCCTGCGCTTCTACGACACCGAAAGCGGCGCGATCCTGATCGACGGTCAGAACATCGCCGAAGTGACGCAGGAATCCCTGCGCCGCCAGATCGGCATGGTCCAGCAGGATAGCTCGCTCCTCCACCGGTCCGTCCGCGACAACATCCTCTACGGCCGCCCGGATGCCACGGAAGAGATGATGATCGCCGCCGCGAAAAAGGCCGAAGCGCATGACTTCATCCTCACGCTGGAGGACCCGCAGGCGCGCCGCGGCTACGACGCCCATGTTGGCGAACGCGGCGTCAAGCTGTCGGGCGGCCAGCGCCAGCGCGTCGCCATCGCCCGCGTGATCCTGAAGGACGCGCCGATCCTGATCCTGGACGAGGCGACCTCGGCGCTGGACTCCGAAGCCGAAGCCGCCATCCAGGGCGCGCTCTATGGCGTGATGGAGGGCAAGACGGTGATCGCCATCGCCCACCGCCTCTCCACCATCGCCGCGATGGACCGGATCGTTGTGCTGGAGGACGGCGCAGTGGTCGAGGACGGCCCCCACGCCGAACTCCTCCGCCAGAACGGCCTCTACGCCCGCTTCTGGGCGCGGCAGTCCGGCGGCTTCATCGGCCTCGAAGAGGAAGCCGCCGAATAACCCCTCGTCGTTCGACTTCGTCACCCCCTGCGAGGAGTGACGAAGTCATCGACGAGCCGTCCCTGCCGACCGACACTTGCCCTTTCCCTCCCACAGGCCTACCTCACCCCAATGAGCGCGCTTCAAAGCCTCGGCTCCCTCATCGATGCCTTCCGCCCCGCCGATGGCCCCCCACCGCAACGGCTGGGCGCCTTCATGCGCTGGTCGCTGTCGGGCTCCTGGCCGATGCTCATCGTCGCGGGCGTGCTCTCCTCGCTCGCGGGCGTGACCGAGGTCGTCTCCGCCCTCATCCTCGGCTGGGTGGTGGACGCCGCCGTCAACTCCGGCCCGACCGACTTCTTCGCCCAGCACTGGACCCTGATCGTCTGGTTCCTCGCCTTCTACCTCGTCATCCGCCCCCTGGCCTTCGCCGTCTCCTCGGCCTCGAACAGCATCATCATCGGCCCGAACGTGATGCCGCTGGTCCTGTCGCGTCTGCACCGCTGGACGCTGGGCCAGGCCGTCACCTTCTTCGACAACGACTTCGCCGGGCGCATCGCGCAGAAACAGATGCAGGCTGCCCGCGCCGTCACCGATGTCGCGACCGAAGTCATCAACACCGTCTGCTTTGCGCTCGCCTCCGTCATCGGCTCGGTCGTCTTCCTGCTGGTCGTCGACGCCACCGTGGCCACTGCGCTTGCCGTCTGGCTGGTCGCCTACCTGTTCCTGATCCGCTATTTCATGCCGAAGGTGCGGGTGAACTCCGCCGCCCGCGCCTCCAGCCGCGCCATGGTCTCGGGCCAGGTCGTCGACACGATCACCAACATCAAGACGGTCAAGCTTTTCGCCCACGCCGCCTTCGAGGACCGCGTGGCCTTGGACGCGATGGAGGTCTTCCGCGACCGCTCGCTTGAATTCGGGGTCATCTCCACCTGGTTCCGCTTCAGCCTCATGCTTCTCGCGGGCGTCCTCCCGGTTCTCCTGATCGGCGGCTCGGTCCTCCTTTGGCAGCAGGGCCAGGCCACCGCCGGCGACATCGCCGCCTCGGGCGCCATCGCCATGCGCATCGCGCAGATGTCGGGCTGGGTCAGCTTTACCCTCATGTCGATCTACACCTCGGTGGGCGAGGTCGAGGACGGCATGCGCACCCTTTCCGTCCCCCACACCCTCGCCGATGCCCCCGATGCTCAGACGCTCCCCCGTATCAAGGGCGACATCCGCTTTGACGGCGTCACCTTCGCCTACGGCCGCCAGCGCGGCGGCGTGCAGGGCATCGACCTGACCATCCGCGCCGGGGAAAAGCTGGGCATCGTCGGGGCAAGCGGAGCCGGAAAATCCTCGCTCGTCTCCCTCCTCCTCCGCCTCTACGACCCCGAAGAAGGCCGCATCACGGTGGACGGTTTCGACCTTCGCAAAGTCACGCAAGAGAGCCTGCGCAAGCAGATCGGCATGGTCACGCAGGAAACCGCGATGTTCAACCGCTCGGCCCGCGACAACATCGCCTACGGCCGACCTGAGGCGTCGGAGGCAGAGATCATCGCCGCCGCCAAGGCCGCCGAAGCCGATGAATTTATTGTCGGAATGCTCGACCACCAGAACCGCAAGGGCTACGACGCCTTCCTGGGCGAACGCGGGGTGAAGCTTTCCGGCGGCCAGCGCCAGCGCATCGCGCTTGCCCGCGCCTTCCTGAAGGACGCGCCGATCCTGGTGCTGGACGAGGCGACCTCGGCGCTCGACTCCGAAGTCGAAGCCTCGATCCAGGAGGCCCTGGGCCGCGTGATGCAGGGCAAGACGGTGCTGGCCATCGCCCACCGCCTGTCAACCATCGCCGCGATGGACCGGATCATCGTCCTTGACCGTGGCCGGATTGTTGAGGTCGGCAGCCATGATGAGCTTCTCGCGAAGGACGGGCTTTACGCGCGCTACTGGAAGCGGCAATCAGGCGGCTTCATCGGCACCGAAGACGAAGAAGCGGAAGCGGCAGAGTGATCGTCACCATCGACCGGCTTGGGCACCTTGGGCACGGCATCGCCCCGGGTCCTATCTATGTCCCCGGCACCCTGCCCGGTGAGGTCGTCGAAGGCACGCCCGACGGCGACCGCCTGACCGACCCCAAGATCGTCACCCCCTCGGTCAACCGTGTGAAACCCCCCTGCCGCCACGCCCGCGCCTGCGGTGGCTGCCAACTCCAGCACGCCTCTGACGCCTTCGTGGCAGGGTGGAAGCAAGAGGTCGTCCAGATCGCTTTCGCCGGACAAGGCCTCAGCGCCGACTTTCTCCCGCTGGTGACCTCCCCGGCACGGTCCCGCCGCCGCGCCACGCTCTCGGCCCGCCGCACCAAGGGCGGAGTCCTGATCGGCTTCCACGCCCGCGCCTCGGACACCATCGCCGAAGTCCCCGACTGCCAGCTCCTCCACCCCGGCATCCTTGCCGCCTTCCCCGGCCTGCAGGCGCTGGTGATGGCCGGCGGCTCCCGCACCACCGAGCTTTCGCTCCAGGTCACCCTCACCCGAGGCGGCCCCGACGTTGTGGTCACCGGCGGCAAACCCCTTGACGCCAACCTCCGCCTCGACCTCGCCCGCCTTGTCGAAACCCACGGCTTCTCCCGCCTGACCTGGGACGGCGAAACGGTGGCCCTCCGCGACCGACCCGCCCTCACGATGGGCACCGCCACCGTCGTCCCCCCAGCCGGGGCCTTCCTGCAAGCGACGCTAGAAGGCGAGGCCGCCCTCCTCCAAGCCGTCAAACAAGCCCTCGGCCCCCAGAAACGCGTGGTCGATCTCTTCTCCGGCGTCGGCACCTTCACCCTGCCGCTGGCCGAGACGATGGAGGTCCACGCCGTCGAAGGCGACGCCGCGATGACCAAGGCGCTTGACCTTGCCGCCCGCAACACCCCGGACCTCCACCGCATCAGCGTGGAAACCCGCGACCTCTTCCGCCGCCCCCTCGAACCCGACGAGTTGAACGGCTTCACCGCCGCCGTCATCGACCCCCCACGCGCCGGGGCCGAGGCGCAGACCGCTACTCTTGCCGCCTCGAAAATTCCCGTGATCGCCGCCGTCTCCTGCAACCCCGTCACCTTCGCGCGCGACGCCAGGGCCCTGACTGCCGCAGGCTACCGGCTCGACTGGGTGCAGGTCGTCGACCAGTTCCGCTGGTCCACCCATATCGAGCTTGTCGCCCGCCTGTCGCGCCCCTGACAATTCCGTGATCCCCGCGCCCCGCCAGCCGTCTAGGCAAAGCGGCCAGTTTCCTGTATCCATTGGAAAAAAATACGGGCAGTCGTCAGGCGGACACGAAATGCGGTTTCTCAAGGTATTTGCGATCCTGGTGATCGCCCTCGGCCTTTCGGGCTGCGGTTCAAAGTTCAAGCGTTACAATGGCCCCGAGGTCACCCAGATCCAGGTCCACAAGTCCAGCCGCAAGATGTATCTCTTCCACCATGACAAGGTGCTGAAGTCCTACGACATCGCGCTTGGCTTCGAACCCACCGGCCACAAGCAGTTCGAAGGCGACGGCAAGACGCCCGAGGGCCAGTACTTCATCAGCCACAAGAACCCGGATTCCAAGTTCCACCTGTCGCTGCACATCTCCTACCCGAACGAGGCTGACATCGCCTTTGCCGAATCCCAGGGCAAGGACCCGGGGGGCGAGATCTTCATCCACGGCGGCCCGAACGAACGCGTCAGCCGCCGCGACTGGACCTGGGGCTGCATCGCGCTGACCGACAAGGAAATGGAGCGGGTCTATTCGATGGTGAACCCAGGCACCCCGATCATCATCCTGCCCTGAACGAAAAAGGGGGCCCGCAGGCCCCCGATCCGTTCGCTGACAGCAGGATCACGCGCCGGTCAGCATCGTCCACCAGATCTTGCCGCCCGGCTCTTGGAACCAGGCAAAGCCCAGCCGCGTCGCCAGCGGGTCCATGATCACAACCCGCGTGTCGTCGCGCGCCATCCAGGACGACAGCGTCTCCAGCTCGGTCTCGTAGGTCTCCGAGATGTTCTCACCCAGAAGCCGCCCGGCGAACCCGGCCCGCTGTGCACGGACCAGCGGCGAGGACCCGTCCGACCCGAAATGCCATGGCCGGTTCTGCACCGACATGTCACGGGCATGCGTCGCCGCTGCGGCGTTCAGGCTTGCGTCAAAGCTGACCTGCGGCAGACCCTTCGCCGACCGCAGCGTGTTCATCGCGTCCAGAAAGCGGAACGACACCGCCCGCGGATCGCCGATCCGGTAGACGCGGGGCAGGGGCCTGCCATCTGCACCGACTTGCGGGGCACTTGTCGTGCTGCAGGCTGCCAGTGTCATGCCAGCGCCCGCCAGCAGGAAAATGCGTCTGTTCATTCTGTCCACCAGTCCATCGCCGTCTCACGCGGCCGTCCGGCCCCTCTTAGCGGAAGCTTGCGGCAGGTTCAAACGGGCATCTCGCCAATCGGCGGCTGCTGACAGGTGTTTGATTTGCGCCTTGCGCACAATGCCGTTATATCCCCGGCGAAAGACCAACTTGCAGGAGTATCAGCCATGGCGAACGGCAAGATTGACCGTCGCGCGGTTCTAGGGGGAATGGTGGGCACCGCCGGTCTGGCCGCCCTGCCGGCTTTCGCCCAGGACGGCAGCACCGAATTCACCCAGCCGGCTTCGGCCTCGGTCCGCAACAACGTCTCCAGCTTCCGCATCCTGCAGTGGCGGGACTACTTCGACAACCTGCGGAACGGTGCGATCCTCGCCGACACCACCTCGCGTGCGCTGCACTTCTGGTCGGAAGATGAATCGATCTACCGCCTCTACCCGACCTCGGTCCCGCTGTCGGAAGAACTGACCCGCCGCGGCCTGACCTCGGTCGTCCAGAAGGTCGTGAACCCGACCTGGCGCCCGACTGCCGCGATGAAGCAGCGCCACCCGGAATGGCCCGATGTGGTCGAGGGCGGGGCGCCGGACAATCCGCTTGGCAGCCGCGCGCTGTATCTGGGCTGGACCTACTACCGGGTCCACGGCACGCATGACACCCGCAAGATCGGCCGCCGCTCGTCGAACGGCTGCATCGGGCTGTACAACGAACACATCGAAGAGCTGTACGAATACGCCAAGGTCGGGACGCAGGTTCGCCTGATCTGACGTTTGGACTCTGGCCCAGATTGGACCGCGCGGCGGAAACGCCTCGCGGTCTTTGCTTTCTCAGGTGCACCAGTCGGGCAGCGTCATGTCGATCCGGCCGGTACAGGCCGCGTCCACGCATCGCGCCAGACTGGCGAAGTGAAAGGGCTTGCCCAAAGCCGGTGGCCCGTAATGCGCGTACTTCCCCGAATTGGTGGCGATGTTGCGCGCCGAAGGCGGCACGACGGGTTCGCCGATGAAACACCAGCAGGTGTCGTTCAGCACCTCGCCGCCAAAGGCGCGGACCCGATCGATGAACCCTGCCGCCTTGGCCCGGGCGAACACATCGCGCCCGCAGGTGACCACCAGCCGGACCCCGTCCGCCTTCTGCCGCCCCGCACACAGCCGGGCCAACGCCGCAATCTCCGTCAGCGAAGAATGCGGATTGCCCAGCGCCACCAGGTCGACATCCGGCGTCTTTGCGATGTTCAACTCGGCCCAGGTCTCGGCCAGGTCTTCCCGCGTCACCTGCACCTGGCGCACCGTCTCTCCCAGCACCGCCTCCGCCGAAGTGGCCTCGGGCGTGATCCCCAGGATGTGCACCATTGGCGCGGCCGAGGTCGTGGCAAAGGCCGCCCCCAACGCCTTAAGATCATCTGGACTGAGCGCCCGCCCCTCCAGCCCGCAGATCAGCGGGATCTCGTTCGTCGCGAGCTTGCCGATGTGATAGCCCAGAAGCGGAAAGAACAGATCGTCCACCTCACCCAGGGGCGGCAGGTCGATCCGGACCGTCGCCCGGCGCCCGGAGTCCAGATAGCAGTCCGCCAGCGGAGCACGCCCGGTGATCGCGACCAGAATATCCAGATAATCCGGATACTTCAGCGTCCGGGCCCCAAGGACCGAATTGGCAAAGACCACCGCATTGGATTCCCCCCAGGCGATGTTCTGGCCCGCCCTCGGGAAAGGCTCCAGCAGGTAGGGCGCGCAGGTATAGGTCGGCTTCGCCCCCATCTCGACAAAGGCATCCGCCAGCGCGTCCGAGCCTTCGCCAAGGACCTCGGCCACCCCTTGCGTCCGCCACTTCCGCCGGTCGACGCAGATCGCGTTCATCGTCGTCGGCACCCGGACCCGCGCCCCCAGATCACAGAGCTTCCGCGCAAACTGCAGGCCCGCCGGGCCCTGGTAGAAGACCCCGTCCAGATGTGCCATGTCCACGTCGACCAGTTCCGTCGCGCCCTCGATCCGCGCCGTCTGCAGGACGATCCGCATGGCAATGCGCCCCGCCTCGCCGAACTCTCCGGTCAGAAAGCGGCGGTCCAGATCACTCAGGGCGAAATCCGCTGGGTCAGGTTCGGGCAGCACAAAGCCTGGAGGCATGGCGGTCGGCCCCTCCGTGGGCTCGACCCTGTCGTCGTCGATCCGCGCATGACCCACCCCCGCCAGCGCCGCAAACCCCGCCTCATCCAGCTGCAACACCGGAATTCCGCGCTGGAACAGCTCTGCAGCAATCAGCACGCCCAGGGTCAGGATCGTCTCCTTGTGCCGGAACACCAGGGCCGCCGGCGCATGGCCGTTCATCAACAGTTCGAAGATCACCAGACTGCCCGAACACGACCCCCGCCCGCTGGGAATGGCCAGAATCTTCCCGGCAACCGACTGCCCGCACAGCGGATGATGCACGTCGATGACTCGCCCCGAGGCCGCGTCGACGCCCCCCATGAAGCTGAGACCGACATCCGCATGCAGGACCTCGCCACTGGCCTGACCGGAAATCAGGGGCACTCCCCGCAGGATCGAAGCCGCCATCGTGTCCCCCTGACGCTTGCCAGCCAGCAGGCTCGTGTTCGCCACCTGACAAAAGATACCCACCTGCAGCAGGTATCAGCAGAAAGAGCGACATCCCTGGCTGAAACTGTCAAGGGACGGCTTTGAGCCCTTAGCGGACGTTGTTGATAGCTTCATCACAAGCTATGGTTGGCCGGCAGCGACGGAGAACGGTTTGCCCAAGATCGAGAACCGCGTTTGGACCGAAGACCCGGGTGGCCCAAATCCGCTGTCGGGGCAGGACGACGGTCCATCAGCCATGATCCCACTTGGCGACCAGGTGGGCCTTCAGCAGTTTGGTGTCCATCTTGAACGATTGCCTCCTCGCTCAAGGTCATCGCATCGACATTGGCACGAAACAGAAGACGAGTTTGTCTACATACTCTCCGGCGAACTGGTCTTGATCGAGGAGACCGAGACAATTCTGCGCACCGGTGATGCGGCGGGTTGGCGCGCAGGGTCGGCGATTGCCCACTGCTTAGAGAACAGATCATCGGCTGATGCGGTGATGTTGGTGATCGGCAGCCGTGCTTTGTCGGGAGCAGTTCATTATCCCGACCATGACGTGATCATGTATCACGACCCATCGGGCCGCCGCTTTACGCGGCTGGATGGAACGCCAATCTAGGACGGGCGCCTGTTTGAATGACCGCTTCGTCCGCAAAGCTGCCGGACGGGCCTTCCCCCAAGCAGCTGTGGGCACACCTAAGGCAGACCGGGCACCTTATGTCATGTGGCGGACACTGGGACGGCGGATCCGAGATGGTTAAGGCCACCCTAACAGAAAATGGCAAGTGCTTGCGATCGCACTAAAAATTGGCAAGTGTCCACCGTGGACACATCACCCCTTCCGGGGCAGCCACCCCCCCAGGTTCTCCTCGATCACCGCGACCAGCGCCTGAATATGGGCCGCATCATCGTTCAGGCAGGGGATGTAGGTGAACTCCTCCCCCCCGGCATGTTCGAAGGCCTCGCGGATCTCCCCGTTGATCTCTTCCAGCGTCTCGATGCAGTCGGCACTGAAGGCCGGCGCCATCACCGCGATCCGCTTTTTCCCCTGCTTCGCCAGCTCCGCCACATGCTCGACCGTGTACGGCCGCAGCCACTCCTCCCGGCCAAAGACCGACTGGAAGGTCGTGTCGATCGACCCCTTCTCCCACCCCAGCCGCTCCCGCAGCAACCGCGAGGTCTTGGCACACTGACAGTGGTAGGGGTCGCCCTCCATCAGGTACCGCTTCGGCATCCCGTGATAGCTCGCCACCAGCACGTCGGGCCGGTGGTCCAGCCCCGCATAGGCCGCCTCCACCGACTTCGCCAGCGCGTCGATATAGAGGGGATGGTCGAAATACTCCGCCACGGTCCGCACCGCCGGCTGCCGCTTTTCCTTCATCAGCGCCCGGAAGAACTGGTCATTCGCGGTGGCCGAGGTCGCCCCGGCGTAGTGAGGATACAGCGGGAAGAACAGCACCTTCTCGCACCCCGCCGCGACCATCGCCCGCACCTTCGCGTCGGTCGAAGGGTTGCCATAGCGCATGCAGAAGTCGACCATGACCTCCGCCCCATGCCTCTCGGCCATCACCGCCGCAATCGCCGCCGTCTGGGCCTTGGTGATGGTCAAAAGCGGGCTTTCGTTCAGCTCCTCGTTCCAGATCAGCTTGTAGTTCGCGCCACTGGTGAAGGGCCGCCGCGACAGGATGATGAGCTGCAAAAGCGGCTGCCACTTCCAGTCCGGGATGTCGACCACCCGCTTGTCCGACAGGAACTCGTTCAGATAGCGCCGCATCGACCAGTAGTCATAGGCGTCCGGCGTGCCGAGGTTGGCAAGCAGCACCCCGATCTTCGCCCGGCGCACCTTGGGGTGGTCGGCGGGGGCGTGGGCGAGGCGGCCCTCGCCCGGGGTGACGTCGGTCCCCGTCACGGCAGTGCTCCGGGCATCCAGCATGATCTTCTTCCCAATGGTTCAGGTGGGGACATAAGGGGTTGATCGGCGGGGTCAACCGTCTTTGGGCAGGGGTGTCTCTGGAACCCGCAGCGCATCCGCCAGCCGCGCCTTTGCCGAACCGGGGCGGAGCGGCTGTTGCTGGCTTTCGTGCGGGGCCCAGCCGGTCAGGAAAACCAGCTCGACCGTGGCGGGCAGGCGGCCCTCGGGCGTGGCGAAGTTTTCGCAATAGACCGCCGCTGCCATGGCCAGCACCGCCCGTCCGGTAAAGCGGCGCAGGCGGCCCGCCAGAGCATTCGTCTCGCCCGAGGCGCGCAGGTCGGCCATCAGGGTCGGGAAGTCCCGGTACTCGACGACCTGGTTCAGGCTGTCTGCCACCGGCAGGGCAAAGCCCGCCCGCTGCATCAGCCCGCCCAGGTCGCGGATCTCGCCCATCGGCACCACGCGCGGCGAGAGCCCGTCCGTCACCCGCGCCTCGGCCTCGGCCAGGGCCGATCGCAGCTCGTGCAGACTGCGTCCCCCCGGCAGGACGGCGATCAGCAGACCGTCCGGCTGCAGCGCCCGGCGGCACTGCACCAGCTGGCCCAATGGGTCATTCGCCCAATGCAGCGCCATCGCATGCACGATCAGGTCATGCGCGCCGGGCTGCAGGTCCAGCACCTCGGTATCCGCCACGGGCAGGGCACCGGGACACACATCCTGCCAGATTTCGGGAAAACCGCTCACCACGGCGGGTGCTGTAAAGAGTCTGTTAACCTCGGTGAGTCTTTCCTGAATATCGGTCAGGGCAAGCCGGTGCAGGAACATCGCCGCGTCGTGACCCGGCTGGGAAAGGGCGCGGGCGCGGTGGCGGGCCAGGGTCAGCCGGTCGGTCAGGATCGGGGCGTCATTCATCGGCGGGACTTTAGGAGGGCGAAATGGGATTGCAAGGCGCGCTGCAGCTTCTCTACCCGCCGCAGTGCATTTCCTGTTCGGCCCCGGTGCAATCCGACTTCGGATTGTGCAGCGACTGCTGGCGCGACACGCCTTTTGTCTCGGGCATGGTCTGCGACCAGTGCGGCGTCCCGCTGCCCGGGTCGGATGCCGAGGAACGCGCGCTTTGCGACGACTGCATGGCCATCGCGCGCCCCTGGGAGCGGGGACGAGCAGCGCTGATGTATGCAGGCAACGCCCGCAACCTGGTGCTGGCCTTGAAACATGGTGACCGGATGGACCTTGCGCGCCCCGCCGCAGCCTGGATGGCCAAGGTGGCGCGCCCGATCCTGACACCCGGCATGCTGGTGGTGCCGGTGCCCCTGCACTGGATGCGGCTCTTCCGCCGCCGCTACAACCAGGCAGCGCTTCTGTCCCGGGCCATCGCCAAGGCCGCAGCGTTGGAACATTGCCCCGACGCCCTGCAGCGGAAGCGGTCGACCGGCAACCAGGACGGCAAGACCCGTGACGCCCGCTTTGCCAACCTTGTCGGCGCCTTCTCCGTCCCGAAGGCGCGTGAGTCGCGGGTCAGGGACCGCGATATCCTTCTGGTCGATGACGTGATGACCAGCGGGGCGACCTTTGCCGCCGCGACCGAGGCGCTTTTTTCGGCAGGCGCGCGCTCGGTCAATGTGCTGGCGCTGGCGCGCGTTGCGAAGGACGGCTGAATCCTTATATTCGGGCGCGAAAGAGGTGCCCTGATGCGTCCTGTCGAAATCTACACCACGCCGATCTGCCCCTATTGCCACGCGGCCAAACGCCTGCTGCAGAAGAAGGGCGTCGCCTTTGCCGAGATCGATGTCAGCCGCGACCCGACCCTGCGTGAGGCGATGACCCAGCGCGCGCATGGCCGCCGCACGGTGCCGCAGATTTTCGTGGGCGACACCCATGTCGGCGGCTGCGACGACCTTTATGCGCTCGAGGATGCGGGCAAGCTTGACCCGCTTCTGGCCGCGTGATGCGCGCCGCACTGGTTCAGCTGACCGTATCGGATGATCCGGTCGCGAACCTGCCCGTGACCATCGGCTACATCCGGCAGGCGGTCGCCCAAGGCGCGGGCTTCGTGCTGACGCCCGAACTGACGAACGGCCTTTCCTCCAGCCGCGCGCACCAGCGCAGCGTCTTCCGGCATGAGGAGGACGACCCGACCCTCGCCGCCCTGCGGGATGAGGCGAAGGCGGCGGGCATCTGGTTGCTGATCGGGTCGCTGGGCATCCTGACCCATGACGCCGATGGCCGCTTTGCCAACCGCAGCTTCCTGATCGCCCCCGACGGCTCGGTCGCCGCGCGCTATGACAAGATCCACATGTTCGACGTCAACGTGTCCGCCACCGAGGTCTACCGCGAAAGCGAAGGCTACCGGCCGGGCGCGAAGGCCGTGGTGGCCGAGACGCCCTTCGCCAAGATCGGTATGACCGTCTGCTACGACGTCCGCTTTCCCGCGCTCTACCGCCGTCTGGCGCAAGGCGGGGCGCAGGTCATCACTGTGCCCGCAGCCTTCAACCACATCACCGGCGCGGCACATTGGGAGACACTGCTCCGCGCCCGTGCGATCGAGACGGGCTGCTTCGTCCTCGCGCCCGCGCAGACCGGCTTCCACCCCGAGACGAACGGCAAGGGCCGCAAGACCCACGGCCATTCCCTGGCCATTGCGCCCTGGGGGGAGATCCTCGCCGATGCGGGCACCGAACCGGGGGTGACGCTGGTCGACCTGAATCTGGCCGAGGTCGACAAGGCCCGGGGCCGGGTGCCTTCGCTGAGCCATGACCGGAGTTTTGACGGACCATGAGCGGGGAAAAGGCCGACGACATCGCGGTGGCGCTGTTTGGCGAGCTGTTCATGGCCGACCAGCTGGCGCGCAACCGGATTTCCAAGGTCCTGCCCAAGGGGATGGAGCTGTCGCATTTCAGCGTGCTGAACCACCTCGCCCGGATCAACGACGAACGCACTCCGGCGCAGCTGGCGAAGTCGTTCCACGTCACCCGCGGGGCGATGACCAACACCTTGACCAAGCTGGAATGGGCGGGCCACGTCCATATCCGCCCGGATTGGGAGGACGCGCGGCAGAAGTTCGTGGCGATCAGCCCCTCGGGCCGGGCGGCGCGCGACGGGGCCGTGGCCAGCGTCGTGCCGCTGATTGCCGAGGTGGTCCAATCCATCGGCCACGAAAAGGTCCGCGCGCTTCTGTCCGTGCTGCGCGAGTTGCGGATCAGCCTGGAAGGCGACGGCGGCTGAAGCACTATATCAGGTGCGCGGCACCATGGGTTATGCACAGGGTTTGCGCCCTTCGCGCCCCAAAGCCCCTTGCCCTGTCCACCTTATCCCCGCATAGACTGTCCCGACAGCTGCGGTCCGGTCTCCATGCACAATTCGCCTCGTTTCCTGCTTGCCTTCCTCGCTGCCAGCACGGCCCTTTCGGCCCCGGTCCTGGCCGAAGGCCCCGCAACCCTGAACATCAACGGCGCGACCGGCATCATCGACATGCCCTCGGGCGAGGCGCAGAAGGACGCGACCTTTTCGTTCAGCACCTCGGTCATCGGCTCGGTCTCGCGCACCACGCTCAGCTTCCAGTTCAGCGAACGGCTCTCGGGGTCCTACCGCTTCCAGACCTGGCGCGACTGGGACGCGATCATCCCCGGCGATGGCGAGGAATCCGACCGCAGCATCGACCTGCGCTATCAGATCCTGAAGGAAGGCAAGTACCGCCCCGCGGTGACAATCGGCCTGCAGGACCTGACCGGCCAGGGGCTGTTTGCATCCGAATACGTCGCGGCGACGAAGAATTTCGGCGACAGACTGAAGGTGACGGCGGGTCTTGGCTGGGGGCGTCTCGGCAGCGATGGCAGCATCGGCCAGCCCTTCGGCGACCGCCCTGCGGTCAGCCCCACCGGGACGCCCAACGCCGACCAATGGTTCCGGGGCGATGCCGCCCCCTTCGCCGGGGTCGAATACAAGATCAGCGATACCTGGACCTTCAAGGGCGAATACTCGTCGGACGCCTACACACTGGAAGACGACACCCGCGGCCTGATCGAACGCGACAGCCCGTTCAACTTCGGGTTTGAATACCAGCGCGGCCCGAACATGCGCTTCGGGGTCTATTCGCTCTATGGCTCCGAAGTCGGCCTGACCTTCCACATCATCCTTGATCCGAAAAGCCGCCTGGCCGGTGGCGTGACCGGCGCGGCCCCCGTGCCGGTCAAGGCACGCCCGGCGCGGTCGGCGGACCCTGATGCCTATGACGGCGGCTGGGTGACCCAGGCCGATGCCGGCCCGATCCTGCGCAAGAACCTGGCAAAGCGGCTGGCCGCCGACGGGATCGCCGTCGAAGACCTGGCCTATACTGCCACCACCGTCCAGGTCCGTATCCGCAACGGCCGGATCGATGCGGGAGCTCAGGCCATCGGCCGTACCGCGCGTGCCCTTAGCCATGTGATGCCCGCCTCGGTCGAGGTGTTCGAGATCGTGCCCGTCGTGAACGGCATCGGGGCGTCAAAGGTCACCATTCGCCGCAGCGACCTTGAGGGGCTGGAATATTCCGCCGACAACGCTTCGCTGCTGCGCGAACGCGTCACAGTGACCGATGCCGGTCCGACCCCCGCCTACGCGCTGGGCGACGAAGGCCTGTATCCCAAGTTCACCTGGAGCCTCCGCCCCACCCTGCGCCTGTCCGAACCGGCCAAGGGCGACATCGGCCTGCGGCTCTCGGGGACCTATGACATTGCCCCCGGCTGGGTCCTGTCGGGCTCGGTCTACAAGCAGCTGGCCACCAACATCGACCCCGGCGGGCCGTCGACCTCGCCGCTGCCGCATGTGCGGACCGATGGCTCGCGCTACACCGAATTTGGCGACCCGGCGCTGGAACGGCTGACGCTCGGCTGGTACGCCCGCCCGGCCGAGAACATCTATTCCCGCGTCACGCTCGGCTATCTGGAACGGATGCACGGCGGCATCTCGGGTGAGGTGCTGTGGAAGCCGGTCGACAGCCAGCTCGCTCTCGGGGCCGAGCTCAACTACACCATGCAGCGCGATACCGATGGCGGCTTCGGCTTTGGCGAATACGACTATGATGTCGTAACTGGCCATGTCTCGGCCTACTACGACTTCGGCAATGGCTTCCTGGGCCAGCTGGATGTGGGCCGGTATCTGGCCGGCGACGTGGGCGCAACCGTCTCGGTCGACCGGGTCTTCGCCAACGGCTGGAAGGTCGGCGCCTTTGCCACCGTCACCGATGTCAGCGCCGAGGATTTCGGCGAGTCGGGCTTTGACAAGGGCATCCGCTTCACCATCCCGTTCAACTGGGCGCTGGGCACTGAAACCCGCCGCGGCTTTGGCATGACGTTGCGGCCGGGGTCGGGCGATGGCGGGGCGCGGGTCGATGTCGGCGGGCGGCTTTACGAATCGATCCGGGACTACCATGTGAACGGGCTTGATCCCGACTGGGGAAGGGTCTGGCGGTGAAGACCTTACCTCGGGCTGCCGCACTCGTCGCGGCCCTTGCCGTGCTTGCGGCCTGTGGCAACGACAAGGGCACGGCCAATCCGGTTGTCGCCGCGGTCGGCCAGATGGCCAAGGCGACGCTCGCCAAGGGCAAGAAGGGCGCAGCCCCCGCGCAGGCCGCCGCCCCTCTCGGGCGCAAGGAATTGGCCGCTGCGGGCCAGCCCATCCTGCGGGTCAAGTCCCAGGCGCTGGGACAGGATGCCTTCCTGACCATCGTCGACACCAAGGGCGACGTCGTGACCTGGACCGCACAGGGTCAGGCGAATTTTTCGCTGCGCGATGGCGTGCTGATCCAGACCCGCGGCGTGATGTTCGACCTGATGTCCGCCCAGGCGCCCGCGTTGGCGCAGCTGAAGGGCGGCGAACCCTATCAGCGCATCTACTACTTCCTCGGCCCCGACGACGCCGGAACGCGGCGGACCTACGACTGCACTGTCGCCACGATCGGGCGCGAGACGATCGAGATCGTCGAAAAGTCGCACGATACCCTGCATGTGACCGAGACCTGCACCCGCCCGAACAGCACGCTGACCAACGACTTCTGGATCGAGGGCGACATGATTCGGAAATCGCGGCAGTGGGCGAGCGCTGGCGTGGCTTATCTGGAATTCGAACAGGTCATCGACTGACACCTTCGGCGTTTCGGCCATTCCATCGGGGTTCGGGCGCTTCCAAAGCCGCAAGTTGATGCAGAATCCGCGCAGTTTGCGGGTTACCGCTCCTTCAGGCCATCCATTAACTGCGCTTTAGTCCGCTTTGGACTAGACTATGGTCAACGGATCATCTCTGCGGGGTTCTCGTGAAAACGCTGATCGCCACGGCGCTTTGTGCCGCCTGCCTCGCCCAATCGGCGCAGGCGGGTGGTCCGGTCGTGGTGGTTGAAGAACCGCCGCCCGAAGTCACCGAAGAGCCGCCGACCAGCAAGGGCTGGCTGCCGCTTCTGGTGGTGCCACTGTTCATCTGCGTGGTGATGTGCGGCCCGGAAGACGAGTGAACGGGCCCTAGTAGTCGCGCTGCAGATAGACGCCGATCCCGGTCTGCCCATCTGCGCCCAGCTTGCCCTTGACCGTCAGCCCTTCGCGCAAGTCGAGGTTCAGGTTGATCTGGGACTTCCCCTCCTGGTCGATCTCGATCTCGGTATAGACATTGTCGGAGATGTACTTCCCGGCTTTCAGCGCCGCAGTGCCATCCTCGGCGGTGGTGATGTCCAGGTCGTCCAGCCCGAAGTTGCGCCGCAGGTTGCCGACCAGCCCCAACCCGCCGCGACCGGCCAGCACCGCCACGGCATTCGCCAGCTGCGCCGCCTGCAGGGCCGAGATCTTGTCCAGCCCCCGCCCGAACAACAGCCGCGCCAGCACCTCTTCCTGCGGCAGCTCGGGGGAGGAGGCGAAGGTCACCTGCGGATCATCCGCCGGGCCCTCGACCGTGACCGTGCTGACGATCCCGTCGCTTTCGGTATCGGCGACCACGGTGATCTGCGGCACCAGGCTCCCCTCCAGCACCAGATCGGCGCGCGACAGCACCAGGCGGCGGCCCAGGATGTCGATCCGCCCCCGGATCAGCGTGAACCCGCCCGAAGGTCGGACATCCGCCGTCGTCCCCAACAGCCGCAGCTCGCCCCCCAGTTCGGCGTCGATCCCCCGGCCCCGGACGAACACCCGCGCGGGGGCCGAGATGGTCACGTCGAGCCCGATGGCGCCGCCCGACCCGGAGGACACCCCCGTCGACCCGGCAATCGCCGCGAGCAACCCCGCCTTCCGCCGTGTGTCGCGCACTGCCGCTGCGTCCCGCACATGCCGGACCTCCAGCAAAGCATCGGCCGAGCTGAAGCCCGAGGCAGGGACGTTGACCTCGGTCTCTCCCAGCGCCAACGCGCCGGTCAGCTGCGCCCCGCCCGCCAGCGGCCCGCGCAAGGCAAGCGTACCGCTGACCCGCGTCTCGTACAGTTCCGGGTCGTACAGCCGCAGGCTTTCCAGCGTGATCGTCAGGTCGGCATTCCGGCCCCCGTCCAGCCGGATCGGCCCATCGACCCGCAACCTGCCGCCCGAGGTCAGGCCCGAGGTCGCCGACAGCTGCACGGTTCCATCGCTCAACTGGCCGATGGCCTGCACATCCTGCAGCGCCAGGCCAACGCCCGGGTCGGCGATGCGCCCGTCCGACAGGGTGACCCGGCCCGAAAGGGACCGCAGCGCGAAGGGCCCGGTCAGCCGCAGGTCATAGCCCATCCGACCCGACACCGACCGGGGCGCGACGAACAGATTGGCGATCCCCGCCTCGCCCGATCCGCTGATCGCCAGATCGCCCCGGCCAAAGTCATTCGCCACCGTCCCGCCGATCCGCGCCGCAATCTGACCCGGCCCCCCGGCCCGCAGGTCGAGCGTATAGCCCGCCGCCCCCTGCACCGCCGTGCCCGCCAGGGTCAGTGGCCCCGACACTTCGGGCACAATCAGCCCAAGGTTCGCCAGCCGCGCATCCAGCTCGACCTTGCGGGTGTCGCCGCTGATCTCACCCTTCGCCGTCGCCGACAGCTGCGGGTTCTGCACTCGGGCCGACCGGATCTGCACCACGCTGTCCTTCAGCCCCAGGTCCAGCTCCAGCACGCTTTCCCCGGCCAGCAGCCGGTCTGCCTCGGGATTGCCGATCCGCAGCGACTGTCCCCGGCCTGCCAGAGTGATCGCGCCATCCTCGGGCGTTCCGGTAAAGCCGAAGTCCAGCGCCACCGCGCCCCGAAATTTTGGCCCCAGCGCGGCAAGGTCGTCCAGGCTGACGGTTCCGGTCAGGTCCGACCCTGTCGACGATATCCTCCCGCTTGCCTTGGCGTTCAGCCCATCCGCCGCGACAGTCAGACTGCGCAGGGAGGTGCCGGTCTCATCCCGGCGGATCGAGGCTTTTAGGACCGACTCCCCCGCCAGCAGGCGGTCGACCTCAGCCTGTCCGATGGCAAGGCCGGAGCCGGTAAAGCCGATCTCGGTGTCGAAGAACCCCGACAGGCGGCTGGCGGATCCGGCGATTTCCAGCCGCCCCGCGCCGCCCAGATCGCGGCCTGCAAGGCGGGAAAAGCGGGCGAAGTCCGTCACATCCAGCGCAAGCCTGCCGGTGGCCAGAAGGGCCTTGTCCAACCCCTCGACCCGGATCGCGCCCGTCGCGGTCATCCCGGCTGCATCCAGCCGGATATCGGTCAACTGCAGCGCGCCAGAGCCTTCCAAAAGGTGGAACCGCATCCCGGCCGCAACCGCCGGGCCAAGCGCCTCGGCCAGGCCCGGGTCGGCAGGAACCAGACCCGAAGTCCGGGCGCGCAGCGTTCCGCCAAAGCTTTTCCCCGCGCTCGTCCGCCCGATCCGGCCTGACCCGTCCAGCTCCAGCCGGTCCAATTGCAGGTCGGGCCGGTCCAGCCCCTCGACCTGGAACGAGGCCGACCAGCTGTCCGCATCGCCCTGCGTCGATGTCAGCCGAAAATCCGCGCGGGTAACCCGGGTGTCGGTGACGAAGGGCAGCGCCACCGGCGCACCGTCGGGCGCGGCCAGGGTGCCGGTCACATCGACCGCAACCGGCAAACCGTCGCCCGCAATCTCAGCCGAACCCGACAGCGCCAGCGACCGCGCCGCAATGTCGAAGCGGTCGATGACCAGCCGCCCCGCCGCGCTCCGCCAGGCATCCAGCTTCAGGCCAACTTCAGTCCCGAAGAAATCCACCAGCTCGGGCGCCAGCACCGGCGCCAGATCGCCCGTCAGGTCCGCGCCCAGCCGATACCCGGCATCCTCGGCCCGCAGCGTGACCGCGCCTTGCAGCCGGTCAGCGCCATCGGTCGCAAGCGCGATGTCGGCGCGAAAATCGTCGATCAGCCCCTCGCCCTCGACCGTCAGCCTGGCCGAGGGGGCGCCCGGCACGTCCAGCAGGCTGACCACCAGCCCCCCCGCGTCCTCTTCGGCGCTCAGCGACAGGTTCAACGCCCGTGTTGCATTGGCGTAGGACGCATCCAGCCGGATCTCCCCCGCAGGCCCATCGCCGGTGCGAAGCAGGTCAAGCTCGGCCTCCCCCTCGCCCCCGGCAAGCTGCACCGAGGCCTCCAGCGTCCCCATCACCGCCTGCCCAAGCACCTCTGGCGCCAGTTCGATCCGGTCGGCCGCCAGCCGGTCGATGGTGATCGATACCGGCAGCTCTGGCAGGCTGAAGCCCTGCGCCTCGGGCGACGGCACCGCGTCCGGTGACGCGACCGGCGCACGCGCCACGATGATCTCGCGCGCCGAAAGCTCGCTGACCGCGACCTCTCCGGCAAAGAGGGAGGACCGGCTCCAGTCCAGCACGACCCCGTTCAGCGTGATCCAGACGCCCTGGTCGTCGGCGATGGTCAGCTGCTCGATCGTGGCTTGCGACGATAGCGCGCCCTCGAACCCCGTGACGGTGACGGTACGCCCGACGTCCGACAGCGTGTCTTCCAGGAAAGCCGTCAGATAGTCGCGCTCGTCCTCCTGCGCCACGGCGGGCAGGCCCAGCAGGCAAAGGGCAAGAACCAGCGCGCGCCGCATCAGAACGACTGCCCCAGGCCGACGTAGATCTGCACCCCGTCGCCGGTCGTGCCGCTGATCGGCGCGGCGATGTCCAGCCGGATCGGCCCAAGCCCGGTGTCATAGCGCAGGCCAAACCCGGCCCCGGCATGCGCGTTGGACAGATCGCCGCCGAACCCGTCGATCCCGATGCTGCCCCAGTCGACAAAGCCGACCGCTCCGATCCGGTCCGTCACCTTGGCCCGCAGTTCCAGCGACCCGGCCAGGAAATACTTGCCGCCGATCTGGAACTGCGGCCCGAAGCCGCGCGTCACGGCAACGCCCAGGGACCGGTAGGGTTGCCCCCGCACCGTGCCGCCCCCACCCGAGAAGAACAGATCGCTGCGCGGCGTCTCCAAAAGGTCAGGACCGAAGACCGCCCCGGCTTGCACCCGCGCTGCCACCACGAACCGCCCCGGTTCGCCCAGGCTGCGGAACACCCGCCCGTCCACCGTCGTCCGCAGGCCCGACCCGGTGGTGCCAAAGCCCAGGAACGGCTTTGCCGTCGCATCCAGATAGAAACCGCTGGTCGGGTTGTTCGCGATGTCCCGGCGATCCCAGGTCACGCCGAAGGGCAGGGACAGGTTGCGAAACGTGAAGGCGCCGCCCGGGTCACGCCCATCCTGATAGTCATAGGTCAGTCCCAGCCGCGCGGTCAGCTGGTCGGAAAACACATGGCTGAACCGCAGGCCAAAGCTGACCGCGTCCAGCTGATAGTCGATCTCGTCTTCATGCGAATAGCTGAAGCCCAGCCCGGCCGTCGTGTCCGGCGACAGGGTGGCCGGGCGGTCCAGCGTCACCCCCACCCGATAGTCTATGCCGCTTTCGCCCGACCCGATGTTCGTGACATCGCCCTTGACCTCTAGCCGCTCGCCCCCGCCCGACAGGTTACGATGCAGCCACGAGCCCTGCAGCGACACCCCGTCCAGACTGGCGACCTCGACCCCCAGCGAATAGCGGCGAGGCTTCTGTTCGACGACCGTCGCCGTCACGCCCAGAAGGTCCGGCGCGGTGATCTGGTCATCCTCGGTCAGCGCGACCGAGGCAAAGATGCCCGTCCGCCGCAACCGGGTTTCCGCGCGGCGCAGTTCGGCGTCGCTGAAGGTCTCGCCCTCGGGCAGGCCCGCGATCTTGCGGATCCGCCGTTCGCGCATCCGTTCCGCGCCGGTGATCTCCAAGCGGCCAAAGCGCAGACGCGGGCCGGGGTCCAGCCGGACATCGGCTTCCAGCCGCCGCGCCGCGTGGTCGGCCACCACCTCCTGCCCGGTGACGAAAGCCTTGGCATGCCCCGCGTCGCGCCAGGCACCGATGGCTGCCCCCACGGCGGCCTGCACTGCCCCGCTTTCCGCAATCTCGCCCTGCCGGAACCCCTTCGGCAGCTCGGTCCCCGTGGCCAGCGGAGCAACGCGGGCCAGGCCAAAGCGGAACGGCTTGCCCGGATCGACCTCCACCCTTATCGCCGACACCGCGCCCGGGGCTTCCAGCGCCGGAATGTCCGCCGCCTCGCGTCCGTCGATCCGGATGCTGACCGTCACGGAATAATGACCCTTGGCATAAAGTGCCGCCAGGATCCGCGCATAGTCCGACCGCGCGGCGGCCAGAAGGTCCTGCGGATCGGTCTGCCCCTGCGCCTGCAACGACCGCAGCATCGAGGCCTCCTGCACCGCATCGACCAGCGCGTCAGACCCGCCCGCCACGGCGAAATCCAGCCGGTCCAGCGCCTGCGCCTGACCGACCGCAAGGCCAAGCAGCACTGCAGCAACGGCCCCCCGGATGCGCCACAGGCTGCGACCCGACCTCATTCAGACATACCCCTTTGGCAGCACCTCGCCGGACTATCGCAGCTTGTGCCGACCCCTTCAATCAGGGTGAAACCGGATGGGCAAAGTTGAGTTCCCGTTACCGGCCCGTCATCCCACTGTGACAGGCACGCGGCATGTCTGCGCCAAAGCAGGAGGCGACAAATGACCGACGACGGCTATGATCTCGACGACGCCTACCAGATCGACGGTCCCGACGGTGCCCGCCGGATGTACGGTGCCTGGGCCGCGACCTACGACGAAAGCTTCGGCGCCGCTTGGGGCTACATCGCCCCGCGCGAGATTGCCGCGATCCTGGCCGCAAGTGTCGGGACACAGGCGGAAATCCTGGACATCGGCGCGGGCACCGGTCTTGTCGCCGAACACCTGCGCGGGTTGACTGTCGATGCGCTCGACATCACGCCGGAAATGCTTGAGGTCGCGCGGCCCAAGGGCCTGTACCGCACCCTCATCCTCGGCGACCTGACCAAGACGCTGGCGATCCCCGACGCGAGCTATGACGCCATTGTCAGCTGCGGCACCTTCACCCACGGCCATGTCGGCCCGGAATGCTTTCCGGAACTTCTGCGCATCACCCGTCCGGGTGCCGTCTTCGTCTGCGGCACCATCGGGCCGGTGCTGGACGGGGCGGGCTTCGGCTCGGAACTCGCACGGCTGGTGGCACATGGCCGGATCACCCCGGTCGAATGGCATGACATCCCGATCTACGAAGGCAAGGACCACCCCCACGCGCAGGACCGCGGGCTGGTGATGCGGTTCCGCCGGCTCTGACACTTTCCCTTGCAGACTCAGGGAGAGGGGCCTATATGCCCTTCAACAGCTGCTTCAGGGTCCAAACCTGAAGCTACCGAAAGTCACGGGCGGGCCGCTGGGTCCGCTTTTTTGTTTCTGGAACCTGATGACCGATCTCGTCGCCAAGACCGCCATCGACCGTCGCCTTGCGGACATCGTCCAGCCGGTGATCGAAGGCCTGGGCTTTGAACTCATCCGCCTGCGGCTGATGGGCGGCAAGACGCGTGTCCTGCAGATCATGGCTGACAGGCCCGATGGCGGCATCGGCGTGGACGAATGCGGCGATATCTCTACCGCCGTCTCGGCCGTCCTGGACGTCGAGGACCCGCTTGAGGACAACTACGTCCTCGAAGTCTCCTCCCCCGGGATCGACCGGCCGCTGACGCGCCTCAAGGACTTCGAGATGTGGAAGGGCTGGGAAGCCCGGATCGAGACCACGGAACTGATCGACGGCCGCCGCCGCTTCAAGGGCGATCTGGCCGGGGTCGAGGGCGAGGAAGTCCTGATCACGATCGAGGACTCCGGCGAAGAGGTCACCATCGGCCTCCAGTTCGACTGGCTGTCCGACGCCAAGCTGATCCTGACCGACGAACTGATCGCCGAAATGCTGCGCCAGAAGAAGGTGGCCGAGCCCACCGAGGGCCAGTTCGACGAGATCGAGGAAATTGACGGGGACGAGGATGAAGACCCGGCCCCAGAGACGAAACACTGAAGCGTGATGAGGAAAAGTGGGAACCGGTTTTCCTCGCCAATCACGCGACCACTGAGAAATTAGGGAGTAGGACCCATGGCAATCACCTCCGCCAACCAGCTGGAGCTTCTGCAGACCGCCGAAGCCGTGGCCCGCGAAAAGATGATCGACCCCGACCTGGTGATCCAGGCGATGGAGGACAGCCTCGCCCGCGCCGCCAAGTCGCGCTACGGGGCCGAGATGGACATCCGCGTCAAGATCGACCGCAAGACCGGCCGCGCCTCCTTCACCCGCGTCCGCACGGTGACCGAGGATGACCTGATCGAAAACCACCACGCGCAGATCACTGTGAAGCAGGCGAAATCCTACCTCGCCGACCCCCAGATCGGGGATGAGGTCATCGACGAGGTTCCGCCCGTCGACCTCGGCCGCATCGCCGCGCAATCGGCCAAGCAGGTGATCCTGCAGAAGGTCCGCGAGGCCGAGCGCGACCGCCAGTTCGAGGAATTCAAGGACCGCAAGGGCACCATCATCAACGGCGCCGTCAAGCGCGAGGAATACGGCAACGTCATCGTCGACATCGGCCGTGGCGAAGGCATCCTGCGCCGGAACGAAAAGATCGGCCGCGAAGCCTACCGCATTGGCGACCGTATCCGCTGCTACATCAAGGACGTGCGCCGCGAACCGCGCGGCCCGCAGGTCTTCCTGTCGCGCACCGACCCGCAGTTCATGGCCGAGCTCTTCAAGATGGAAGTGCCGGAAATCTATGACGGCATCATCGAGATCAAGGCCGTCGCCCGCGACCCGGGCTCGCGCGCCAAGATCGCCGTGATCAGCTACGACAACTCCATCGACCCCGTCGGCGCTTGCGTCGGTATGCGCGGCAGCCGTGTGCAGGCCGTGGTGAACGAGCTGCAGGGCGAAAAGATCGACATCATTCCGTGGAACCAGGACACTGCCACGTTCCTCGTGAACGCGCTGCAGCCGGCCGAGGTTTCCAAGGTCGTCTTCGACGAAGAGGCCGGGAAGATCGAGGTCGTGGTCCCCGATGAACAGCTCTCGCTCGCCATCGGTCGTCGCGGCCAGAACGTCCGTCTGGCGTCGCAGCTGACGGGTCTCGACATCGACATCCTGACCGAAGCCGAAGAATCGCAGCGCCGTCAGGCCGAATTCGCCGAACGCACCAAGCTGTTCATGGATTCGCTCGACGTTGACGAGATGATGGCCCAGCTTCTGGTCGCCGAAGGCTTCACCAACCTGGAAGAAGTCGCCTACGTGGAACTCGACGAGCTTCTGTCCATCGACGGCTTCGACGAGGATACGGCGGCGGAACTTCAGGCCCGCGCCCGCGATTACCTGGAGGCCGCCAACGCCAAGGCAATGGAAAACGCCCGCGCGATGGGGGTCGAGGACAGCCTCGTCAACTTCGAAGGCCTGACGCCCCAGATGCTGGAAGCGCTGGCCCAAGACGGGATCAAGACGCTGGAAGACTTCGCCACCTGCGCCGACTGGGAACTGGCCGGCGGCTGGACCACGGAAAACGGCCAGCGCAAGAAGGACGAAGGGGTCCTGGAAAAGTTCGACATGTCGCTTGAGGAAGCGCAGACCCTGATCATGACCGCCCGCGTGATGCTGGGCTGGGTCGACCCGACGGAACTGGAGCAGCCCGCCGACGAGGCTGCCGAAGACGAGGAGGCCGAGGCCTGATCTCAGGCCTCGGGGTTACGCGCAATGACGCGCGGCGGCCGGGAAAAAGAACGGGACGATCCGGAACGCAAGTGCATTGCGACCGGGGAAAGCCAGCCAAAGGCGGGCCTCGTCCGCTTTGTCGCGGGACCTGACGGTCAGATCGTCCCGGACGTGCTTGGGAAACTGCCGGGCCGGGGCATCTATGTCTCGGCGGATCGGACGGCGATCGACAAAGCGGTCAAGAAGAACCTCTTCTCCCGCGCCGCGCGCCAGCCGGTGAAAGCGCCCGAGGGGCTCGCCGATCTGGTCGAGCGTTTGGTGCTGCAACGGACGGTCGACCTCCTTTCCATGGCCCGCAAGGCCGGTGAGGCGGTGACGGGCTACGAGAAGGTGAAGGACTGGCTGGTCAAGGGGCAGGCGGCGACGCTGATCCAGGCCAGCGACGGGTCGGAACGGGGCAAGACCAAGCTGCACGCGCCTGATGGCGCAAACGGCTTTGTCGGCTGCCTTTCGGCTGGGGAAATCGGTTTGGCATTCGGGCGCGAACGTGCGATACACGCCGCGCTTGCCGCTGGTGGACTCAGGACACGTGTTGTAGAGGAAGCGGCAAAACTCGCCGGACTGCGGGGGCATTTGACTTTTCAGGTGCCAAATCAGTCGGGCGGGGATGACGGCGGTACGACCGCCATGAAGGATACGAAGAACGCATGAGCGATACTGACGGCAAGAAACCTCTTGGCCTTGGGGGCGCCCCCCGTCCCGGACAGGTGAAGCAAAGCTTCAGCCATGGCCGGACCAAGAGCGTCGTGGTCGAAACCAAACGCAAGCGCGTTGTGGTGCCCACTCCGGTGAAACCGGGGGCGCCGGGCGCTGGCACGGGCTCGGCGCCGACCGGGCTTGGCGATCCGTCGAAACGCCCCGCCGGCATTTCCGACGCCGAGATGGAGCGTCGCCTGACCGCTCTGCGTGCCGCCAAGGCGCGTGAGGTCGAGGATGCTGCCCGCCGCGCGGAAGAGGACAAGGCCCGCGAGGAAGAGCGCGCCCAGCGTCGCGCCGAGATCGAGGCGAAGGAACGCGAGGACCGCGCCCGCGAGGAAGCCCTACGCCAGAAGGCCGAGGAAGAGGAACGTGCCGCCAAGGCCGAAGCCGCCGCCAAGGTTGCCGCTGCCGAGGCCCGCAAGGCCGATGTGCTGGGCACCCGCGCACGGTCGACCACGCCGCCACCCGCCACCGCCAAGCCTGGCGAACGTCCTGCACCCGCTGCCCCGGCCGCGACCGAAGAAGCCCGTGGTCCCGCTGCGGCCAAGCCCGGCCTCAGCCCGCGCAAGACCGACCGCGAAAAGGACGACCGCGCCGACCGTGGCGCCAAGCGTGGCGGAGATGAAGGCCGCCGCTCTGGCAAGCTCACGCTCTCGGACGCCATCAGCGACGAAGGCGGCCGCCAGCGCAGCCTGGCCGCGATCAAGCGCAAGCAGGAAAAGGCCCGCGCCAAGGCGCTGGGTCTTGGCCACAAGGCCGAAAAGCAGGTGCGCGACGTGCAGCTGCCGGAAACCATCGTGGTCTCCGAACTTGCCAACCGCATGGCCGAACGGGCCGCCGACGTGGTCAAGGCGCTCATGAAGATGGGCATGATGGTCACGATGAACCAGGCCATCGACGCCGACACCGCGGAACTGGTGATCGAGGAATTCGGCCACAAGGCTGTCCGCGTGTCGGACGCTGACGTCGAACAGGTCATCGACACCGTCAAGGACAAGGACGACGACCTGCTGACCCGCCCGCCGATCGTCACGATCATGGGCCACGTCGACCACGGCAAGACCTCGCTCTTGGACGCGATCCGCAAGACCAACGTCGTCACCGGCGAAGCCGGCGGGATCACCCAGCACATCGGCGCCTACCAGGTGAAGACTCCGAACGGCCAGCTGGTCACCTTCCTCGACACCCCCGGCCACGCGGCCTTCACCTCCATGCGCTCGCGCGGGGCTCAGGTGACGGACATCGTGGTGCTGGTGGTCGCGGCAGATGACGCCGTGATGCCGCAGACGGTCGAAGCGATCAACCACGCCAAGGCCGCCAAGGTCCCGATGATCGTGGCGATCAACAAGATCGACAAGCACGAGGCGAACCCGACCAAGGTGCGCACCGACCTGCTGCAGCACGAAGTCGTGGTCGAAGCCATGTCCGGTGACGTGCAGGACGTCGAGGTTTCGGCCAAGACCGGCCTCGGCCTTGACGACCTCCTGGAAGCCATCGCGCTGCAGGCCGAGGTCCTTGAGCTTCGCGCCAACCCGAACCGGGCGGCGTCGGGGGCGGTGATCGAAGCCAAGCTTGACGTCGGCCGGGGTCCTGTCGCCACGGTGCTGGTCCAGAACGGCACGCTGCGCAAGGGCGACATCTTCGTCGTCGGCGAACAGTGGGGCAAGGTCCGCGCGCTGATCAACGACAAGGGCGAGACCATCACCGAGGCCGGACCCTCGGTCCCCGTGGAAGTGCTTGGCCTCTCCGGCACGCCCTCCGCCGGTGACACGCTGAACGTCGTTGAGACCGAGGCGCAGGCCCGCGAGATCGCCGATTACCGGATCAAGACCGCCAAGGACAAGCGGGCTGCGGCTGGCGCTGCGACCACGCTGGAACAGCTGATGGCCAAGGCCAAGGCCGACCAGTCGGTGGCCGAACTGCCGATCCTCATCAAGGCCGACGTCCAGGGTTCTGCCGAAGCCATCGTCCAGGCGATGGAGAAGATCGGCAACGACGAGGTCCGCGTCCGCGTGCTGCACTCGGGTGTGGGTGCCATCACCGACACCGACGTGGCCCTGGCCGAGGCCTCGAAGGCCCCGATCATCGGCTTCAACGTCCGTGCGAACGCAACCGCGCGGGCCTCGGCCACCCAGAAGGGCGTCGAGATCCGCTACTACTCGATCATCTACGACCTGGTCGATGACATCAAAGCCGCCGCCTCGGGCCTCCTCAAGGCCGAAGTGCGCGAGAACTTCATCGGCTACGCCAAGATTCTCGAGGTCTTCAAGGTCTCGGGCGTCGGCAAGGTGGCCGGCTGTCTGGTCACCGAAGGCGTTGCCCGCCGGTCGGCTGGCGTGCGACTGCTGCGCGACGACGTGGTGATCCACGAAGGCACGCTGAAGACGCTGAAACGCTTCAAGGACGAGGTGAAGGAAGTCATCTCGGGCCAGGAATGCGGCATGGCCTTCGAGAACTACGAGGACATCCGTCAGAACGACGTCATCGAAATCTTCGAACGCGAAGAAATCCAGCGCACGCTGGAGTGACCCGTTGAAAAATCACGAAAAAAGCCGGGCTTTGTCCCGGCTTTTTTCTTGTCCAGTGCAGTGGGCGCGGGACCTAGCGGATCTTCATCCCGTTCAGGAAGAACCCCTTGTCGCGGAACTCCAGCTCTGACACCAGGCTGTCCGGCGTCGGCCCGGCCTTGGCGATGAACATCAGGCCCATCCGCAAGCCCGCCAGCTCGTCCTCGGGGATCATGCCCGCCGCCACCAGCCGGTCGATCAGACCGTTCACCCCTTCGGCGGAAAAGGACAGCTTGCCCTCGGGTGCAGGCAGACCCTCGAACGTCACCACATCGCTTTCGTCGAACCCCAGCGCCCCCGACCCTCCGACACGGATACCCGCGCCGGTGAAGGCCAGCTCTTTCAGCGCGACCTCGATCAGGTCCATCGGCGGAAAAGCCCCCGGCACCGGCTCCCAACCCGGCTGCAGCATCTCGGCCCCCAGCGCATAGCGCGCCGTCACCTCCAGCGCCCAGGAAATCGGCCCCGACCCCAAAGCGCCCGACGGGTCGGCCTCGGCCCAGGCTTCCGGCGGCAGCGTCAGCTCGGTCATCCGCACCCAGAACCGCGCGTCCTGGGGCGAGACAAGGTCGCCGATCCCGACTGACACGCCGTACCCGGCATCCTTCAGGCTCATCTCGATGTTGGAAAGCTCGGGGTCAGGCAGGTCCCGCCCGGTCATGCCCATCTTGCCCAGCGCGATCTCGTAGTGGGCCGCCGTCTGGTCCAGCCCGGCGGACACCTTGCCGGATTCAAGCGTCATGTCGACCAGGCCGCCCTCGGACGATTCGGTCAGGTCGGCCTTCATCGCAAAGCCAGAGACCGTCGCTTCGCCCGACAGGCGCAGCCCCTGTGCCAGAAGGTCAAGGAAATCAGCCACTTCCGGCGGCGGCTGGTCCGGGTTCGCCGGATCGGGCACAAAGCCGGGCGGCAGGACCGCTGTCGCTGCTCCGGTCATCCCCGCGAGGTCAAAGGTGATCGTGCCGCGTTCCTCCTTGCCGTCGTCGAACCGCACCTCGCCCCGCAGCGCGCCCAGGCTTGCCGTGGTCGCAAGCTCTTGCGTGTCGGCCAGCAGGTCCATCTTGTGTGCGACCACCAGATCGGCCAGCGCCATCGTCGCCTCGACCGTTTCGGGTTGCGGCGGCTCGACCCGGTCCAGCGTCAGCGCCAGGCTCGGCGCCGTCAGGTCAAAGGCTGCGGTCTGGCCGATGCCCGACACCACCAGCGACAGGGCAGGGGCCGAGGCCGACAGGACCACCCGCTCGGGCCCCGTGTCGCCTGGGCCTTCGATGGTGACCGGAAAGCGCGGCGGCAGCAGCACGGCAACGCGCCCATCCGGCAGGTCCTGCAACTCAATCCGGTCCAGTTGCAGGTCGACCCTTTCGCCGGGCGGGCCCAGCGGAATGCGGATCCCGCTGACCACCAGCCGGTCCCCCTCGCGTCGGGTGGTGGCGGCGATGGTCAGGTCGGCCTCGCGCGCCAGCCGCGTCCAATCGGCCCAGACCTCCTCGGCCGTCAGCGCAAGGCCTGGGGCGGCGGGCAGGGCGGTCAGGCTCAGGCTCAGGAACGCGGCGCGGATCGGGGTCATGTCGGGTCCTTCCAGAGGCGGCGCGCGCAGAGTCGCCTTGCCCACAGGCTGCCGTCAAGAGCTTAACGAGTCCTGAATCCGGACTTGCAAGTGCTTGGAAAGATTGAAGCCGGTATTCTGTCCACGCTGGACAGGTCTACAGCCAGTCGCGCAGGATCGGGATCAGCGGCAGGTCGGCGGGCGGCATCGGATAGTCGCGCAGCCGGTTCGGCTTGACCCAGGCCAGCTCCTGCCCCTCCAGCGACCGGACGGTCCCCTGCCAGCGGCGGCAGGCAAACAGCGGCATCAGAAGGTGGAAATCCTCGTAGGTATGGCTCGCAAAGGTCAGCGGCGCCAGGCACGAGGCCCAGGTGTCGATGTCCAGTTCTTCCTTCAGCTCGCGGATCAGTGCGGCCTCGGGGGTTTCCCCAGGTTCGACCTTGCCGCCCGGAAACTCCCACAGCCCCGCGAGCGACTTGCCCGCGGGCCGCTGGGCCAGAAGGACCCGCCCGTCGGGGTCGATCAGGGCGACGGCAGAGACGAGGATCGTCTTCACGACCGGTAGTCGGCGTTTATCTCGACGTAGCGGGCGGTCAGGTCGCAGGTCCAGACCGACCGCTTCGCCTTGCCCAGGCCAAGGTCGACGGCAAAGACCAGTTCCTGCCCCTGCATGTATGCCGCGCCGTCGGCTTCCTTGTAGTCCGGGTTCCGCCAGCCATTCTGCGCCACCAGGATATCGCCGAACCGGATCGTCAGCTTGTCGCGGTCCGCCTGCGCGCCGGACTTGCCCACGGCGGCGACGATCCGGCCCCAGTTCGGGTCCTGCCCCGCGACGGCGGTCTTCACCAGCGGCGAGTTGGCGATGCTGAACGCCACCTTGGCCGCGTCTTCGTCCGAGGCCGCGCCGGTGACGCGCACCTCGACCAGCTTCGTCGCGCCCTCACCATCCCGCACCACCTGCAGGGCAAGGTCGCGCATCACGCCATGCAGCGCGGTCTCGAAGGCCTTCAGCGTCGGGCCTTTCAGTTCCGCCGCCGGGGACTGGCCCGTGGCGGCGATCAACAGCGTGTCCGAAGTCGAAGTATCGCTGTCGACCGTGATCGAGTTGAACGTGGCATCGACATTGCGCGAGATCATCTTCTGCAGCTGGTTCGCCCCGATCTTGGCATCGGTGAAGATGTAGACCAGCATCGTCGCCATGTCGGGCGCGATCATGCCCGAACCCTTGGCGATGCCCGAGATGTGGATCGTCCCGCCCTCTCCCTGCACCGTGGCCGCCGCGCCCTTGGGGAAGGTGTCGGTGGTCATGATCGCCTGCGCGGCCATTTCCACCGCGTCTTCCGTCAGCGCGGCCACCAGGTCGGGAACCTTCGCGGTGATCTTCTCGAACGGCAGCGGCTCACCGATGACGCCCGTCGACGAGGAGAATACCCGCGATGCCGGAACCCCCAGTGCCTCGGCGACGGCGCCAGTCACGGCGGCCACCGCCTCATCCCCGACCTTGCCGGTGAAGGCGTTGGAGTTGCCCGAGTTCACGATGATCGCCGCCCCCGCATCGGCCGGGACCTTCATGGCAAGCTTCGCCTGGCAATCCCGCACGCAGCCCGACCGGGTCGAGGAGCGGGTGAACACCCCGGCCATCGTGGTCCCCGGGGCAAGGCGCACCAGCATTACGTCCTTACGGTTCTGATAGCGCACCCCGGCCTCGACCGCGGCAAACTCGGCACCCTTGATCGCAGGCAGGACCGGAAAGCTTTCCGGGGCCAAGGGCGAGACCGGCTTCAGAGCCTTCTTCGCCGCCTTGACCACATCCCCCACCGCGTCCTGCACCGCCTCGGCCACCGGACCGGCGGCGGCGGTGACCTGGTCCTTCAGCTTGCGGACCTTCTTCTTCAGCGCCTTCGCTTCGGCCTTCCAGTCGGTCTTTGCCATCGCGGTCCTCCGGGTTCGGGGTATCAGTCGATCAGTCCGGTGTTCTTCAACAGCGCGGGATCCAGCGCCTCGCCTTCACGCGTAACCGTGGCGCTCTTGGTCAGCTCATCGATCTTCGCGGTGATCGCGGCGTCCTCGACCTCGGCGGCCAGTTCGTCACGCATCTGGTCCAGCGTCGGTTGTTCGGCAACCCGGGTTTCCTTGACGAGGATCAGGTGCCAGCCGAATTCGCTTTGCACCGGACCCGACACCTCGCCCACCTTGGCAGCGACGACGGCATCCTCGAACGGCTTGACCATCATGCCAAGCCCGAACCAGCCGAGATCGCCGCCATTGGCTCCCGATCCGGTATCGGTCGACTTGGCCTTGGCGACTTCTGCGAAATTCGCCCCGCCGGCCAGTTCTTCCTTGATCTTGTTCGCCTCTTCCTGGGTTTCCACCAGGATATGCGCAGCGTTGTATTCTGTCTGCGGCTCTGCGCCCTGGAAGCGTGCGTCATAGGCCGCCTGCAGCGCTGCATCGGTCACCGCTTCCTTCACGATCCCTTCGATGGCAATGCCCGAGACCAGACCGCGCTTGTCGTTGTCCAGCAATGCCTGCGACCGCGGCGACAGATCTGCGACCGACTGGGCCAGCACTTCCTGCTGGATCAGCTGTTCGAAGATGCCCTTGAACAGCACGTCATCGGGCAGCTGCTGGTATTCCGGCGGCAGCGTTTCGCGGAGTGCGATCATGTGGCCCAGGGTGATCTTCGTACCATTGACCGTGGCTACCACGGTGTCCGCCGTTTCGCCTTCGGCAAGCGCGGGTCCGGCAAGAACTGCCGTCAGCGCCAGAACCGACCAGAAGCCTGAACGTTTCGTCATTTTCACCATCTCCTGATCGGGGCGCCCGGCCCGTTCTCGTTGACTATCCCCGGCATCCCCCTTACATCGCGACAGTCGCGTGGGACGGGGCCGTCCGGTCACTCTCTGGCCCTTCTATGGAAGGCCGTCGGGGCGGGCAAGTCTCTGAGCCACACGATGCTGTCAGAAGCCGCCCACGGAGAAAACATGCTGGGACTGGGATCGCTCGCGCGGAAGGTGTTCGGGTCGCCGAACGACCGCAAGGTAAAGTCCGTCCGCCCGGTGGTGGCACAGATCAACGCGCTGGAGCCTGAATACCAGGCGCTGACAGACGAAGGCATCATCGCCAAGACGCGTGAGTTCCAGAAGCGGGTGCAGGAAGGCGGGGAAAGCCTGGAAGCGATCCTGCCGGAAGCCTTTGCCAACTGCCGTGAAGGCGCCCGTCGCGCGCTGGGGCTGCGGGCCTTCGACGTGCAGCTGAAAGGCGCGATGTTCCTGCACCAGGGCAACATCTCGGAGATGAAGACGGGCGAGGGCAAGACGCTGATGGCGTCCTTCGCCGCCTATCTGAACGCGCTGACCGGGCGGGGCGTGCATGTCGTCACGGTGAACGACTACCTGGCCAAGCGCGACGCGGAATGGATGGGCAAGGTCTATTCGGCCCTGGGGCTGACGACGGGCGTGGTCTATGCCCACCAGCCCGACGCCGAGAAGATGGCGGCCTACCGCGCCGACATCACCTATGCGACGAACAACGAGCTTGGGTTCGACTACCTGCGCGACAACATGAAAGCCTCGCTGGAAGAAATGGCGCAGCGCGGGCACTACTATGCCATCGTCGACGAGGTCGACTCGATCCTGATCGACGAGGCGCGGACGCCCCTTATCATCTCGGGCCCCAGCCAGGACCGCAGCCCGCTTTACACCGCTGTCGACAAGGTGATCCCGCATCTGCAGCCGGAACACTATGCGATCGACGAAAAGACCCGCGGCGTGACCCTGACGGAAGAGGGCAACGACGTGATCGAGGACCTGTTGCGCCAGGCGGGCATCCTGCCGGAAGGGCAGAACCTCTACTCCGCGGAAAGCACCTCTATCGTGCACCACGTCAACCAGGCGCTTCGGGCGCACAAGCTGTTCCACAAAGACCAGCAGTATGTCGTGATGAACGGCGAAGTGATGCTGATCGACGAATTCACTGGCCGGATGATGAAGGGCCGGCGGTTGTCGGACGGGCTGCACCAGGCCATCGAGGCGAAGGAAGGGGTGAAGATCAACCCCGAGAACGTGACCTATGCCAGCGTCACCTTCCAGAACTACTTCCGCCTGTACGAGAAACTCGGCGGCATGACCGGCACCGCCGCAACCGAGGCCGAGGAATTCCGCGAGATCTACGGGCTGGGCGTGGTCGAGGTTCCGACGAACCGCCCCGTCGCCCGGATCGACGAACATGACCAGGTTTTCCGCTCGGCCCGCGAAAAGTACGACGGCATCCTGAAGGCCATCAAGGAAGCGCATGAAAAGGGTCAGCCGATCCTTGTCGGCACCACCTCGATCGAGAAGTCGGAGCAGCTGTCCGCGCTTCTGAAGAAGGAAGACATCCCGCATTCCGTCCTGAACGCGCGCCAGCACGAACAGGAAGCCAAGATCGTCGCCGACGCGGGCAAGCTGGGCGCGGTGACCATCGCCACCAACATGGCGGGCCGCGGCACCGACATCAAACTGGGCGGCAACGTCGAGTTCAAGATCATGGAGGCCATCGCGGCGGACCCCGAGGGCGACCACGTCGCCCTGCGTGCCCGGATCGAGGCTGAACACAAGGACGAGGAAGAGGCCGTCAAGCAGGCCGGGGGTCTGTTCGTCCTGGGGACCGAGCGCCACGAAAGCCGCCGGATCGACAACCAGCTGCGCGGCCGTTCGGGCCGCCAGGGTGACCCGGGGCGGTCGGCGTTCTTCCTTAGCCTCGAAGACGACCTGATGCGCATCTTCGGCTCGGACCGGCTGGACAAGATCCTGTCGACGCTGGGCATGAAGGAAGGCGAATCCATCGTCCACCCTTGGGTCAACAAGTCGCTGGAAAAGGCGCAGGCCAAGGTCGAAGGCCGCAACTTCGACATCCGCAAGCAGCTCTTGAAGTTCGACGACGTGATGAACGACCAGCGCAAGGCGATCTTCTCGCAGCGGATGGAAATCATGCAGGCCGACCACGTCGGCGACGTCGCCGCCGATATGCGCCACCAGCTGGTCGAGGACCTCGTCGACCTTGCGATGCCGCCCAAGTCCTACCCGGACGCCTGGGATACTGACGCGCTGACGGCTTCCGTCCGCGACATGCTGAACATGGACCTGCCCATCGCCGCCTGGGCCGCCGAGGAAGGCGTGGATCAGGCGGTGATCCTGGACCGGATCATCGAAGCCTCCGACAAGATGATGGCCGAAAAGGCCGAACAGTTCGGCGCCTCGACCATGCAGACCATCGAAAAGCAGGTGCTCCTCCAGTCCATCGACAGCAAGTGGCGCGAACACCTGCTTAGGCTGGAACACCTGCGGTCCGTGGTGAACTTCCGCGGCTATGCGCAGCGCGACCCGCTGAACGAGTACAAGACCGAAGCCTTCCAGCTGTTCGAAGGTCTTCTGAACTCGCTGCGAGAGCAGACCACCCAGCAGTTGTCGCGCATCCGTCCGGTGACCAAGGAAGAGCAGGAAGCGGTGATGCGGCAGATGCTGGCCGCGCAAGAGGCCGCCGCCGAAAAGTCGGCCGCACCTGCAGCCGCCGCCGCAACCCTGGTGGCAGCCCCGGCAGCGACAGCAGGCACCCGGTTTGCCGGCTTTGACGAGGCCGATCCCTCCACTTGGGGCAATCCGGGCCGCAACGATCCCTGCCCCTGCGGCTCGGGCGAGAAGTTCAAGCACTGTCACGGACGCATCGCGTAAGCATCATAAAGCAGGACAAGATTCTGGCGCCGCGTCGATTGACGCGGCGTTTTCATGTCCTTTTCCAAGCAAACCCCAAGGCGACCCAATTAATGCCATTTCTCCGCCCTGATTGCCCCCTAGCCGTAAACGGTGCGATTCTCGTACCGGGGCACTGCCATGCTTTGGGGCAAAAAGGTTCTACGTATCGTGGCCGCTGCAGCGGTTGCCTTCGCTGCTGCGCATACGGCTGAAAGCCGCAAGGGGCAGTCGGCGCAGCAACCCCTGCTTATGGTCGAGAGCGGGCTTCCCGAATCGTCCGATACGACGGTTGTCATGGCGGGCACTGGCATGGTGCCGAAGTCTGCATCGCTGGCAGGTCATTCGGGCCATGCGATTGGCGACGTGGTCAGCATCACCCCTGTTGCGGCCACCACCCAGCCCAGTGGTGGCGATCACTGCCGGCCCCGGATGGACCTGACCACCGCGCCGGGGGCAATGATCCTCATGTCGCTGTCGGCACCCTGCAACCGGAACGAACGGATCATCGTCCGGCATTCCGGCCTGTCCTTCACCGCCCGCACCGAACCCAGCGGCAGCGCTCGCGTTCTGCTTCCCGCCCTGAAGGCCGATGCGATGGTGGCGGTCTATCTGGCCGATGCCCGCCTGGTCCTGGGCAAGATCCGGGTGCCCGAGGTTGCCGATTACACCCGCTATGCCATCGCCTGGGAATGGCCGACCGAACTGCAACTGCGCGCGACGGACGGCGACATGGTGCTGGTCGGCACCCCGGCCTCGTTCACGAACGGAACCCGGCAGGTGATCTCGCTAGGCGTCTCCGACGTCCAGTCGCCGGTCATGGCCAGCGTCTACTCCGTCCCGGGCAAGGACCTGGGCGCGGTCGACCTGACCGGCGAATTGCGCATCACCCCGGCCTCCTGCGGCCAGACCCTGCGCCTTGGCACGATCTATTCTGCAGCCGGACAGGTCACCGTGCAGGAACAAATGGTCGCGGTTCCGCTGTGCGGCACCGTCGGCGACATTCTCATGTTGAAGAATCTTGCGCCTGCCCTGAAACTCGCCGCTCCGAAGTAAGGTCCGGAACGGCAGTAGATGGGTGTGAAGGCAGGGCTGGCGGCGCTGTGCGTTGCCGCGTTCGTAGGTGAGTCCGCTGCCGCCCAGGATATCACCCTGGTGGCGCGTGAAGGCGGCATCGTGCTGACCGGAACCCTGCAGGGCTATGACGGCGAATTCTACCGGATCGACACCAGCTATGGCCTTCTCACCGTCGATGGCGAGGGTGTGATCTGCGAAGGCCCGGCCTGTCCCGATCTGGTCGCGCCCAAGGCGGTGATCCGCGTGGTCGGCGCGCCGGATGCCGCGGCGCTGTTGCCGCCGATGATCCAGGCCTTCGCCGACGCGCGCGGCCTGATCTACGAACCCGTGCCGGGTGACGGGTACGCAGCCCGCATCCTGGACCCGGCCACCCGGCAGGACCTGGCCGATGTCTCGTTCCAGCCGATGGACCCGGAGGCCGCGACCGCGGCGGTGCAGGCCGGGGACGCCGACCTGAAGCTGTCCTTCCGCAGCGAGCCGGACCTGCGCGCGCATTCCCTGGCGATGGATGCAATGGTCGTCATCGTCGCTCCGGACAATCCGACGCCGGAAATCTCGACCGTCGATCTGGCCCGCGTCCTGGCCGGAGAGGTCGACAGCTGGGCTCAGATCGGTGGCCCGGACATGCCGCTGGTCGTGCACGCGCTTGATCCGGGGACTGACCTGCAGCAGGCGCTGGCGGACCGGCTGGGTCAGATCGGTGCGGCCGATGTGGTGCACCCTGACCTTGCCAGCCTGGCCGAGGCAGTGGCCAAGGACCCCTGGGCCATCGCGCTTACCGGTCGGTCGGCGATTGTTCCAGCGCGGCGAATGCCCCTGACCGACAGCTGCGGCTTTCCGCTGTTGCCGAACACGCTGGCGATCAAGGCCGGGGACTATCCGCTGTCTCTGCCGGTGTCGCTTCTGGCGGCAAAGCGGCGGCTGCCCTTGTTGACGCGGGAATTCATCGCCTTCCTGCGCACCCCGGCCTCGGGCGAAGCGGTGGCGACGGCCGGGTTCATCGACCGTTCAGCCTCGCGCCAGCCGATGACGGCCGACGGGCTGCGGCTCCTGAATGCGATCCAGGGCGCGGGCGAGGATGTGACGCTGGAAGACCTCAAGCGGCTGGCGGGAATCATGGATGGGGCGGACCGGCTGTCCTTCACCTTCCGGTTCGAGGACGGCTCGTCCACGCTGGACGCAGTGTCGCAGGACAGTCTGGAGGACCTGGCCCAGCTGATCGCCTCCGGTCAGTTCCGCGATGAAAAGCTGGTGCTGGCCGGGTTCTCCGATGGTTCGGGGGCGGCTGATGCGAACCTCGCGCTGTCGGTCGAACGCGCGGCCAAGGTGGCGCAGGAACTGGCGGTTGTTGCCCCCGACCTGTCGCCTGCGCAGATGCCGGTGGTGGAAGGCTTTGGCGAGGCGCTGCCGATGGCCTGCGACGAAACCGCCATCGGTCGTCAGCTGAACCGCCGGGTAGAACTATGGGTCGTCCCCGACTTCGCGCCGCCCGGAACCTCTCCGACCCTCGCGCCCGAACCCCAGCCTTAGGCGAGGTATTCGGTCAGGGTCTGCCGCGTCCCCACCGCCCACAGCCGGTTCAACCAGCGCTCGAACGCCCCGGCAAAGCGGGCATCCTGCCCCAGGTCGCCATAGACCGTCGTCATCTCCAGCCAGGCCGCCGGACGCGCCTTCGCGGCCTTCGACCGGGCCACGAGGGCATCCCAGTCCGGGTCGTTCGGCGGGATCACCGTGCCGCTGTCCGTCTCGCCATAGCAATACCGGCACCACATCGCGGACACCAAGGCCAGCCCCTCCACCGACCCGCCCGCCGCCAGCGCATCGCGGATCGAGGGCACGATGAACTTCGGCTGCCGGTTTGACCCATCCAGACACAGCCGCCGCTCGGTATCCGCGACTTCGGGATTGCTGAACCGCTCTACGATCAGCCGGTAGTAGTCGCCCAGGTTGGTGTCGGGGACGGGCGGGATATAGGGGATGATCTCGTTCACCTCGACCTTGTCGAGAAGCCCCCGGATCAGCGGGTTCGCCATCGCCTCGTGGACGTATTCGATGTCCATCAGCCCGCCCGGATAGGCAATCGTCGCGTGCCCGCCGTTCAGGATGCGGATCTTCATCATCTCGAAATTGTGGACGTGGGGCGTCAGCGTGACCCCCACCTTCTCCCACGCCGGGCGGCCGGCCGGAAAATTGTCCTCCAGCACCCACTGCCGGAACGGCTCGCAGGTCACCGGGACCGGGTCATCCCCCAGTCCAAAGGCCGCCGCCATCGCCCGTTCGCGCGGACCCGTGGCCGGAGTGATGCGGTCCACCATCCCGTTCGGGAAAGCCACATTCGCCGCGATCCAGTCGGCCAGCGCCGGGTCCTTGATCCCTGCCAGCCCCACCACCGCCGCCTTCGTCACATGCCCGTTCCCCGGCAGGTTGTCGCAGGACATCACCGTGAACGGAGCCACCCCCGCCGCACGCCGAGCCTTCAACGCCGCGATGATCGCGCCAAAGGCCGTCCGGTGCGGGTTCTCCGCGTCCGCCACGATCTCGGGGTGCGAGGGGTCAAACTGCCCCGTCGCAGGATTGATGAAGTAGCCGCCCTCGGTCACCGTCAGGCTGACGATCCGGATTTCCGGCCGCGCCATCGCTGCGATCAGCGCCGCGTTATCAGCCTCCACCGGCAGGAAGTCGATCATCGACCCCACCCGCCGGGCGGACTTGCCCGCAGGGTCCAGCTCGATCACCGTCGACAGGCAGTCCTGCGCCTTCAGCGCCTCACGCATCCGGGCATCGCCCTCGCGCACCCCGGCCCCGAGGATCGCCCAGTCGTGGTTCAGGCCCATGCCGAAAAGGTCGTCCAGGTAGACGGCCATATGCGCCCGGTGGAAGTTGCCCAACCCGATATGAACGATGCCGGGGGTGAGTTTCGAACGGTCATAGGCGGGACCTTCGACCGCGGCCATTGGCTTGGACATCATCTCGGACTCCGTTCTCGGATGCACTACCAGCACGTGAAGCCGCCATCGACCGGAATGATCGCGCCGGTCATCAGGCTGGCCGCAGGTGAAGCAAGGAAAAGCACGACGCTTGCCACTTCGTCGGGGCGCCCCAGACGGCCCATCGGCGTGTCGGCGATCCAGGCGGGAACGCGGGGCAGGTTCGCCGGATTGGCCAGGGTCATGTCGGACTCGATGTAGGTGGGCGCCACGGCATTCACGCGCACCCCATGCGCCGCCCATTCGGTGGCAAGCGAGCGCGTCAGGTGGTGAACCGCTGCCTTGGAGACGTTGTAGGCCGTCTGCGGCTGATGCCGGTTGATGATCGTTCCCGACATCGACCCCAGGTTCACGATCGACCCGCGCCCGGCCTGTATCATGTGCCGCCCAAAGGCCCGCGAGGCATAGAACACGCCGTCGAGGTTCACCCCCTGCATCCGCGCCCAGTCGGCGTCGGTGAAATCCTCTGCCGAGATGCCGGAATTCGCGATGCCGGCGTTGTTGACCAGGATCGAAACCGGCCTGTCGGACGCCAGCCGGTCGGCCAGCGCAGTCAGCCCGGCGGCATCCGTCACGTCTCCGCTCACGGCCTGTGCATCGATGCCCTTTGCGCCCAAGATCTCGGCTGCCGCCTCTGCCGTTGCAAGCGAGGGCTCCAGCACGATCACCCGCGCGCCCGCTTCTCCCAAGGCCTCGGCGCAGGCCAGGCCAATACCCCGTCCCGCTCCGGTGACGAGGGCCGTCTCTCCGTCAAGTCGAAATCGGGCTAGATACATGGCGTGGCTCCGTCGCTCCCCTCAACTCATCCAGTTGCCGCCGTCGACGTTCAACGTCTGGGCGACGATGTAATCGGCATCCGAGGACGCGAGGAACACGGCCGCCCCGGTCATGTCCTCGGGCCGGCCCATGCGGCCATAGGGCACGGCAAGGCCGACCTCTTTCTTCTTCTGTCCCAGGGGTTTCCCCTCATATTTCGCGAACAACGCGTCGACCGCGTCCCACATCGGGGTGTCGACCACGCCAGGGGCGATGCCATTCACGTTGATCTTGTGCTTGATCAGGTCCAGCCCTGCCGACTGCGTCAGGCTGATGATCGCAGCCTTCGAGGCGCAATAGACCCCCACCAGCGCCTCACCCCGGCGGCCCGCCTGTGAGGCCATGTTGATGATCTTGCCGCCCCGACCTTGCGCGATCATCACCTTGGCCACCGCCTGCAGCGGAAACAGCGTCCCCGCGACGTTGACCGCAAAGACCTTGTCATAGCTTTCCCGCGTGATGTCGACGATGGGTGCCAGATCAAAGATCGCCGCGTTGTTCAGCAGAATGTCGATCCCCCCGCCCCAGTCCGCCGCCGCCTTCACGCCCGCATCGATCGACGCCTGGTCGGTCACGTCCATCGTGATCCCCAGCGCCTTTTCGCCCAGCTTCGCCGCAGCTGCCCCAGCGCCGCCAACGTCGGCGATCACCACCCGCGCCCCTTCGCGCAGGTAGGCCTCGACGAAGGCCAACCCGATGCCCCGTGCGCCGCCCGTTACAAGCGCCGTTTTCCCTGCAAGTCTCATAGTGCCAGTCCATTCGTGTCAAAGCGGTGAATCTTCCCGGCCGGGGCCAGCCGCACCCGGTCGCCGTGGTGGGCGTTGATTTCCCCCGGCGCGCGGACGGTCAGCGTGCCGATCCCCTCGACCGCGACCTTGAGGAAGCTGTCCGAGCCGAGGTGCTCCGACAGGCCCACGACCCCTTCCCACGGCCCGTCGCCGACCGAGATATGCTCGGGCCGCACGCCGATGGTATGGGCATTGTGCTTCGCGGCCTCGGCCCCTTCGATGAAGTTCATCTTGGGGCTGCCGATGAAGCCCGCCACGAACAGGTTGCGCGGATGGTTGTAGAGTTCAAGCGGAGCGCCGACCTGCTCGATCCGACCGGCATTCAGGACCACGATCTTGTCGGCCATTGTCATGGCTTCGACCTGGTCGTGGGTCACGTAGATCATCGTGGTCTTCAGGCTTTGGTGCAGCTCCGAAATCTCCTGCCGCATCCCCACCCGCAGGGCGGCGTCAAGGTTCGACAAGGGCTCATCGAACAGGAAGGCCGCCGGTTCCCGCACGATGGCACGCCCGATGGCCACCCGCTGCCTTTGCCCACCCGACAACTGCCCCGGACGACGGTCCAGGTAGTTCGACAGGTTCAGGACCTTCGCCGCCCGTTCCACGCGCTTGTCCTGCTCTTCGTGCGACATCCCCGCCATCTTCAGCGGGAATGCGATGTTCTTCCGGACCGTCATGTGCGGGTACAAGGCATAGCTCTGGAACACCATAGCCAGACCGCGCTTGGCGGGCGGCAGGTTCGTCGCGTCCTTGCCGTCGATGTCGATCACCCCGCTGGTCGTGTCCTCGAGCCCCGCGATCAGGCGCAGGAGGGTGGATTTCCCGCAACCTGATGGCCCGACGAAGACGACGAACTCGCCATCCTCGATGGTCAGGTCGATGCCGGGGATGACGTCGACCTCGCCGAACGCCTTCCGCACCTTGGTCAGTTGGATCTTGCCCATGATGTCCTCACTTCACCGCGCCAAAGGTCAGGCCGCGGACGAGTTGCTTCTGGCTGAACCAGCCCAGGATCAGGATCGGCAGGATCGCCATCGCGCTGGCCGCCGAAAGTTTCGCGTAGAACAAGCCCTGCGGCGCCGAGAAGCTGGCGATGAAGGCCGACAGAGGGGCCGCCTTGGTGGTGGTCAGAACGATGGTCCAGAACGCCTCGTTCCAGGCGAGGATGATGTTGAGGAGCATGGTCGAGGCGATGCCGGGCAGCGCCATCGGCGTCAGGACATAGATGATCTCGCCCCAGAGCGTGGCCCCGTCCATGCGGGACGCCTCCAGGATTTCCCCAGGGATTTCCTTGAAGTAGGTGTAGAGCATCCAGATGATGATCGGCAGGTTCATCAGCATAAGTGCTACGACCAGGCCGATCTTGGTGTCGATCAGGCCCATCCTCTGGAACAAGAGGTACAGCGGGATCATGACCGCCACGGCGGGCATCATCTTGGTCGACAGCATCCACATCAGAAGGTCCTTGGTCTTCTTCCCCGGCACGAAGGCCATCGCCCAGGCGGCGGGGATGGCGATCAGAAGGCCCAGCAGAGTGGAGCCAACCGAGATCACGACCGAGTTCCAGAAGAACCGCGGATAGTCCGACCGAGCCCAGACCTCGGCATAGTTCTCCAGCGTCCAGTCGGCCGACAGGAACTGCGGCGGCATGGCGACGGCGCTGGGTTCGGTCTTGAAACTGGTCAGGATCATCCACAGGACCGGGAAGAAGATCAGCAGCGCCACGAACCAGGCGGCGGCGGTGGTGATCCACATGCGGCGGGGGGAGAGTGCGCGGGCCATCTCAGTTCTCCAGGTTCCGGCCAAGGCCGCGCATCAGGAAATAGGCCACGATGTTCGCCAGGATCACCGCGATGATCCCCCCGGCTGCGGCGCGCCCGATGTCCTTGGCGGCAATGGCCTGCTTGAAGATCATGTAGGGGAGTGTAGTGGACGCCGACCCCGGCCCCCCTTGGGTGGTGGTGAAGATCTCGCCGAAGATCCCCAGCAAGAAGATCGTCTGGATCAGGATCACGACGGTGATCGCCCGCGTCAGGTGCGGCAGGGTGATATAGCGAAAGCGGCTGAAGGGGCCGGCTCCGTCCATTTCGGCGGCCTCCAGCTGCTCTGACGACAGGGACTGCAGTGCGGTCAAGAGGATCAGCGTTGCGAACGGTAGCCACTCCCAGCTGACGATCCCGATGACCGACCACATCGGATACTGCTCCAGGAACAGGATCGGCTGCATCCCGAAGCCCCGCGCAACGGCCGCGAACAACCCGTTCTGCGGATGCATGAACAGGTTCTCCCAGATCGACGCGGCCACGGGCGGCATCACGAAGAAGGGTGCGATCACGAGGATCCGCAGGATGCCCTGACCCTTCACCGGCTGGTCGATCAGCAATGCGATCAGGATGCCCAGCACCACGGTGATGACCAGCACGCCGCCCACCAGCGCCAGCGTGTTGAACAGTGCCAGCCAGAAGTCGGGCGAGTTGAAGAACCACAGATAGTTGTTGAACCCGACCCAGCCTGTCCGGTCTGGCGACAGCAAACGGTACAGCCGGAACGAATAGTACAGCGTCATCGCCAGCGGCACGATCATCCAGATCAGCAGGAGGACCACCGAAGGCGCCACCATCATGCGGGCGGCCAGGCGGCTCGATTGCGTGGACATGGTCGGCCTCCCCGGGCTTCCGATGACGAAAGGGTGCGGTCCCGACGGGGGCCGCGCAAGCACTGATACGGGTTTCGCTTGTGAAAGGGTGGCTTGCGACCCGTCCGGGGCCGCAAGCCGAAGGTGATCCCGGAGGCCTTGGCCCCCGGGCTCGTTGTTACTGGATGTAGCCCGCGGCCTTCATCTCTTCGGTAACCGCGGCCTGCGCCTCGGCCAGCGCCTCGTCAGCCGTCTTCTGGCCAGCCAGCGCCGCCGAGAAGATCTCGCCCACCGTGGTGCCCAGGCCCTGGAATTCCGGGATGGCCACGAACTGGACGCCCACATACGGGACCGGCTTCACGGTCGGCGCATTCGGGTCAGCCGCGTTGATCGAGTCGATCGTCATCTTGGCGAAGGGGATGCCCGCATACTCGGGGTTCGAGTAGAGCGAGGTCCGCGTGCCCGGAGGAACGTTCGCCCAGCCTTCCTTCGACGCGACGAGCGCGAGGTAGTCCTTGTTGGTCGCCCAGTTGATGAAGGTCTTGGCCGCATCCTTGGCATCCGACGACGCCGGAACCGCCAGGCTCCACGCCCAGAGCCAGTTGCCGCGCTTGCCGAGGCCATTGTCCGGGGCCAGCGCGAAGCCAACCTTGTCCGCGACGGTCGAATCCTTGCCGGTCACGAAGGACGCGGCGACGGTGGCGTCGATCCACATCCCGCACTTGCCCTGCTGGAACAGCGTCAGGTTTTCGTTGAAGCCGTTGTTCGACGCGCCCGGCGGGCCGTAGTTGTTCATCAGGTTCAGGTAGAAGTCGAGCGTGGCCTTCCACTCCGGCTGGTCGAACTGGGGCACCCAGGCCTCGTCGAACCAGCGCGCACCGAACGAGTTGGACATGGCGGTCAGGAAGGCCATGTTCTCGCCCCAGCCGGCCTTGCCGCGCAGGCAGATGCCGTACTGTTCCGCGTCCTTGTTGGTCATCGCCTTGGCGGCCGCCTCGATGTCCGCCCAGGTCGGCGCGTCGGGCATGGTCAGCCCTGCCGCTTCCATCAGGTCCTTGCGGTACATTACCATCGACGATTCGCCGTAGAAGGGCGAGGCGTAGAGGTTGCCGTCCACGGTCAGACCGCCGCGGATTGCCGGAAGCAGGTCGTCGACGTCATAGTCGGCCGGCAGGTCGTTCAGGCTTTCCAGCCAGCCCTGCTTGCCCCAGATCGGAACCTCGTAGGTGCCGATGGTGATGACGTCATACTGACCGCCGCCGGTGGCGATGTCGGTCGTGACGTTCTGGCGCAGGACATTCTCTTCCAGCGTCACCCATTCCACCTTGATGTCGGGGTGCTTGGCGTTGAAGTCGTCCATCAGGCCCTGCATCCGGACCATGTCGCCATTGTTCACGGTAGCGACGGTAATGGTGGTCTCGGCCGAGGCCACGCCCGCAAGCGTGACAAGGGCCGTTGCACCCAAAAGGGCGCGCAGCGTCTTGGTCATGTAATCCTCCCTGATCAGCGTATGAGCAAATCATCGCCTAGTGGGTAAATGCTCACACCTTGCCACGAGTCGTCAAGCCCCCTCTTCCGCCGCACCTGCGAAGGTCAGGGCCGGGCCAAAAGCGCCCTTGCGGTGGGTTCGTCTGTGACCAACCCATTGATGATACGAGATTTAAGCGCTCCGTGGATCGCCGGAACCTTGGATGCGCCCGCAGCAACGCCGATCGATGGCCGATCAAGACCTTGCGAGACACGAACCCCGCCCGTGCGGCGGTTCGTCCCCAGGTCCAGGTAGCGCCCATCCGAATCGAAGACCCAGCCCGCCACTTCGCCTGCGGCCCCTGCGGCCTGCATCTCATCCAGTTCGTCGCGGCTGACGAAACCATCGGCCAAGAGCGGCGCGTCGTTCGACATCTGGCCGACGCCGACAAAGACCACATCGGCGGCCTTCGCCAACTCCACCACTTTCCGCACCGGGGGCAGGCGGTGGAAGGCCTCGTTCTCCTCGGGCGTCGGGCTGATGACAGGAACGGGCATCGGGTAATGCGGTGCGCGGACCTTGTCGGCAATCCGCATGACCACGTCGAAGAAACTGGCGGAACCGTCCGGCGCGATGTTCCCGATAAGTGAGACAAGCCGGTGCTGCTGGGCCTCCATCTCGACCATCGCGTCGACCATGCCCCGCATGGCGCGGCCCGTCCCCAGCGCGATGACCAACGGCTCCGGCATCCGCAGGAAGCGCTCCAGCTCCGCCGCCGCCGCAGGTGCCAGCGCGCGCACCGGGTCGGCCCCGGGCCCAAGCCCCGGCGCGACGCGCACCCGGTCCAGGCCGAATCGGTCGCGCAGTGCGGCCTCAAGATCGAGGCAGGCGCCGATCCGGTGGTTCAAGCGGACATGGATCAGCCCCTCGGCCATTGCCCGGCTGACCAGCCGTTGCGCCCGTTGCCGACTGACCCCCAGTTCGGCAGCGATCTGGTCCTGGGTCATCCCGGCCACGTAATACAACCAACCGGCGCGCGCCGCTTCGTCCTGCAATGTCGGCTCTGCGCTCATGCCGCCCGCCTGCCCAAACCGGGCACAATCTGGAAAAACTCGGCGAAGCTCGCAAGCCTCCGGTGCGGGCGGGCGTCCTCAGGCTCCTCCGGGGCCTCTGGTCCAAGATGGCTGCCGCCGACAAAGCGCCAGACCGTCATCCCCGCCGCAAGGCCAGCGCGCAGGCCAGTCAGGCTGTCCTCGATCACCAGCGTCCGCGCCGGCGCGGCCCCCATCCTCTCCGCCGCAAAAAGGAACAGGTCCGGCGCGGGCTTGCCGCGGGCGACCATCGTCGAGGTGAAGACCCGGTCGCCCACCAGATCGGTCAGCCCCACCAGTTGCAGCGACATCTCCACCCGGCGAGGGCTGGACGAGGTGGCGACGCAGAACGGCACGGCGATCCGTTGCAGCACGTCATGGACATGCGGGACGACCTTCAAATCCTGCTGGAAGGCGGCCAGCAGCGCCTCGCGGTACTGCGCCTCGAACTCGGGCGGCAGGTCCAGGCCGAATTCGCGGCGGATCGTCTCCATCACCACGGGGTAGCTCCGGCCCAGGAAGTGGCGTTCGACGTAAGCCAGGTCGATGGTCAGGCCAAGGCGCGAAAGCTCGGCCACGAGCATCCGCGCGCTGATGATCTCGCTGTCGATCAGCACGCCGTCGCAGTCGAAGATGACAAGGTCGAATTCGCTCATGCGCCAATCCGTAGCGCAACCTGTGAGCTAAAGGTAGCCCTGTGAGCGAAAGCTCAACTCGCGGCTCTTGCCGATGATCAGGTGGTCGTGAAGCGTCAGGCCCAGCGCCTCGCAGGCGTCCTTGACCTGATGGGTCATGGAAAGGTCGGCATCCGAGGGCGTGGGGTCGCCCGAGGGGTGGTTGTGGACGAGGATCAGCGCGCTGGCGTTAAGTTCCAAGGCCCGCTTGACGATCTCGCGCGGGTAGACGGGGACGTGGTCGACCGTGCCCTTGGCCTGTTCCTCATCCGCGATCAGCACGTTCTTTCGGTCCAGGAACAGGACACGGAACTGCTCCGTCTCCCGGTGCGCCATGGTGGTGTGGCAGTAGTCGAGCAGCGCGTCCCAGCTGGACAGCACCGGTTTCTGGATCACCCGCGCCCGCATCATCCTTTGTGCGGCGGCTTCGACCAGCTTCAGCTCCAGCACGACCGCGGGGCCTGCGCCCTTGACCATTTGGAGGCGGGCGGGGGAGGCGGTGATGACCCGGTTGAAATCCCCGAACGTGTCGAGGAGGAGCCGGGCCAAGGGCTTCACGTCCTGGCGGGGAATCGCGCGGAAAAGGACCAGCTCAAGAAGCTCGTAGTCCGGAAGCGCTGCCCCACCCGCCTGGGTGAAGCGGTCGCGCAGGCGTTGGCGGTGGTCGGCGATGTAGGACGGCAACCGCCCGGTCAGCGCCTGCGGTTCCGCCTCATCGGCATCCCCCGCAGGCGCGACCAACGGCAGAAAGGGCTCGTTGAAGGACCTGACCATGCGGGCATCATGCGCACGTCATGGTTGAAGAAGCGTTAACGCGCACTGGCGCGGACGCCTCCTCGTGCGACTTCGTCTTCTCGTCGGACTGGCCCCAGCGAGGAGTGCCGAAGGCTTCGACGAGCGGTCCCGTCAGCCCTTCATCCCGTCCCAGAAGCCCTTGACCTTGCTGAAAAAGCTGGAGCTTTCGGGGTTGTTCTCCTCGCTCAGCTTCTCGAACTCGCGCAGAAGCTCCCGCTGCCGCGTCGTCAGGTTGACCGGGGTTTCCACCGCCAGTTCGATCACCATGTCGCCGGTGTTCGACGACCGCAGCGCCGGCATCCCCTTCATCCGCAGCCGCATCTGCTTGCCCGACTGCGCCCCGGCCGGGACCTTCACCCGCGCCTTGCCACCGTCGATTGTGGGCACCTCGATCTCACCGCCCAAGGCCGCGATGGGCATGCTGACCGGTACCCGGCAGAACAGGTGGATACCGTCGCGCTGGAAGAGCGCGTGCTCCCGGACCTCAATGAAGATGTAAAGGTCGCCATTCGGCCCGCCGCGGAGGCCCGCTTCGCCCTCACCGGCCAAGCGGATCCGCGTGCCCGTCTCCACCCCCTGCGGGATGTTCACGGAGAGCTGCTTTTCCTTCTGCATCCGACCCTGGCCGCCACAGGTGCGGCAGGGGTTCTTGATGATCTGGCCCATGCCGTTGCACTGGTGGCAGGTGCGCTCGATGGTGAAGAAGCCCTGCTGCGCCCGGACCTTGCCCATGCCGTTGCATGTCGGGCAGGTGACGGGCTCTGCCCCGCCTTCCGCCCCCGAGCCATGGCAGGTGTCGCAGGTGACCGACGTCGGCACCTGGATCGTCTTTTGGACGCCGGTGAAGGCCTCTTCCAGCGAAACCCGCAGGTTGTAGCGCAGGTCCGACCCGCGCTGGGTACGGGACCGCCCGCCACCACCGCCACCCCGGCCCATGAAATCGCCGAACAGGTCCTCGAACACGTCGGAAAATGCGCTGGCGAAATCGCCCTGCTGGCCATAGGCCCCGGGCCGCGGACCCCCGCCCATGCCGTTCTCAAACGCGGCATGGCCGAAGCGGTCATAGGCCGCCTTCTTCTGTTCGTCCTTCAGGCAGTCATAGGCCTCGTTCACTTCCTTGAACTGGGCCTCGGCCTGCGGGTTGTCGGAATTCCGGTCGGGGTGCAGCTCCTTGGCCTTCGTCCGGTAAGCCTTCTTCAGCTCTTCGGCCGACGCACCCTTCTTGACCCCGAGCACTTCGTAGTAGTCGCGCTTTGCCACGGCAAAATCCCCATATGGAACTCAGGAGGGGCGGTCCGTTGCCAGACCGCCCCTTTCCCGAATTCCCGCGGCTTACTTCCGCTTGTTGTTGCCCAGGTCCTCGAAGTCGGCGTCGACGATGTCGTCGTCATCCACCGGCCGCGGCTCATCGTCCTTGTCGCCGCCCTCGGCTTGGCTGGCCTTGTAGATCGCCTCGCCCAGCTTCATCGCGGCTTCGGTCAGGTTCTGGATCGCGCCCTTGATCTTGCCCGCATCCTCGCCCTTCAGCGCGTCTTCCAGCGGGCTCATCGCCAGCTCGATCGCCTCGACGGTGGACGGGTCGACCTTGTCGCCATGCTCAGCCAGCGACTTCTTGGTCGAGTGGAGCAGGCTTTCGCCCTGGTTCTTGGTCTCGACCAGCTCCTTCCGGGCCTTGTCGGCTTCGGCATTCGCCTCGGCGTCCTTGATCATCTGTTCGATGTCGGCATCGGACAGACCACCTGAGGCCTGGATGGTGATCGCCTGCTCTTTGTTCGTGCCCTTGTCCTTGGCTTTCACCGACACGATGCCATTGGCGTCGATGTCGAAGGTCACCTCGATCTGCGGCACGCCACGCGGGGCGGGCGGGATCTGTTCCAGGTTGAACTGGCCCAGCATCTTGTTGTCGGCGGCCATCTCGCGCTCGCCCTGGAACACGCGGATCGTCACCGCGTTCTGGTTGTCCTCGGCGGTCGAGAAGACCTGAGACTTCTTGGTCGGGATCGTCGTGTTGCGGTCGATCAGGCGGGTGAAGACACCACCCAGCGTCTCGATGCCCAGAGACAGCGGGGTCACGTCCAGAAGCACCACGTCCTTGACGTCGCCCTGCAGAACGCCGGCCTGGATGGCCGCGCCCAGCGCCACGACTTCATCGGGGTTCACGCCCTTGTGGGGCTCTTTCCCGAAGAACTTGGTCACTTCTTCCACGACGCGCGGCATGCGGGTCATACCGCCGACCAGCACGACCTCGTCGATGTCGTCCTTCGAGACACCGGCATCCTTCAGCGCGGCCATGCAGGGCTTGATCGACTTCTTGATCAGGTCCTCGACCAGGCTTTCCAGCTTCGAACGGGTCAGCTTGACCACCAGGTGCAGGGGCTGCCCGGTGTTCTTGTCCATGCTGATGAACGGCTGGTTGATCTCGGTCTGCTGGGACGACGACAGCTCGATCTTGGCCTTTTCCGAGGCCTCCTTCAGACGCTGCAGCGCCATCTTGTCGAGCGTCAGGTCAACGCCATGCTCTTTCTTGAACTCGTCCGCCAGGTACTGGACGATGCGCATGTCGAAGTCTTCACCGCCGAGGAACGTGTCGCCGTTCGTGGACTTCACCTCAAAGAGGCCGTCGTCGATTTCCAGAATGGTGATGTCGAAAGTACCGCCGCCAAGGTCATAGACCGCGATGGTCTTCGAATCCTTCTTGTCCAGGCCATAGGCCAGCGCCGCCGCCGTCGGTTCGTTGATGATGCGCAGCACCTCGAGGCCGGCGATCTTGCCTGCGTCCTTCGTGGCCTGGCGCTGGGCGTCGTTGAAATAGGCGGGGACGGTGATGACAGCCTGGGTGACGGTCTCGCCCAGATAGGACTCAGCCGTTTCCTTCATCTTCTGCAGGATGAAGGCCGACACCTGCGACGGCGAATACTTGTCGCCACGCACTTCGACCCAGGCGTCGCCGTTGCCGCCGTCGACGATCTTGTAGGGGACAAGCTTCTTGTCCTTCTCCACCTCGGCGTCGCCCAGGCGACGGCCGATCAGGCGCTTGACGGCGAAGACGGTGTTCGTGGGGTTGGTCACGGCCTGGCGCTTGGCGGGCTGGCCGACCAGGCGTTCGCTTTCCGTGAAGCCGACGATGGAGGGCGTCGTGCGCGCGCCTTCCGAGTTCTCGATGACGCGGGGCTGCGAGCCGTCCATGATGGCGACGCAGGAGTTCGTGGTCCCGAGGTCAATACCGATGACTTTGGCCATATGTGTATCCCTTTACTTCAGGCGATGTTCCGGCGGGGACCCTGGATTGGAAGGCATCCCTGCCATGTTAAAGACGTCAGGTCTGGCGGCCTGGCGCCCGTGTGTGGCGTATATAGGAGGGCGCTTTCCGGCCTGCAACTCTTGCCGCAGGGCCATTGCCGCGAATCTTCTGCAATCCCGGGGGACTGTGGCAGAAATCTACGGGCCGAAGGTTTGCTCGTTTTCCCGGGTTGGCACTGGAACCGGAACCGCCCCTCGCGGCCAGGTCGGGGCCGTACCGTCTGATGCCGCAGCGCAGCGGTCGAAAACCCGGTATTCCCATGTCCATGGAATCGCTTGCGGAATACCGGACAGGCCATTGCCTGTCGCCAGTCACAGGGCTCTTCGAGGCGCCTCGGAACAATTCTATTGCATATAGTAATACTTTTGCTAACGTCGCCGCAGCCACCCTGAGGAGAGGTGGCCCAAGTTCCATCGGGAGGAAAATTATGAAGCTTATCAGGACTCTCGCGCTTGGCGCGGGACTGGGCGGGCTGTTGCTTTCGGTCGCCTATGCCGAAGGTCTCCAGGGCAAGGTCATCGGCTTTTCGCAGATCGGGTCCGAGTCCGGCTGGCGTGCCGCCGAGACCTCGGTGACCAAGGCCGTTGCCGCCGAACTGGGGATCGACCTCAAATTCGCAGACGCCCAGCAGAAGCAGGAAAACCAGATCAAGGCGATCCGCGGCTTCATCGCCCAGGGCGTCGACGCGATCCTGGTTGCTCCGGTCGTGGCCACCGGCTGGGAAGAAGTGCTGACCGAAGCCAAGGAGGCCAACATCCCCGTCGTCCTGCTGGACCGCGGCATCGAAGGGCCGGAAGACCTGTATCTGACCTCGGTTGCGTCCGACCAGGTGAAGGAAGGCCGTGTCGCCGGGGAATGGCTGGCGGGCACCGTCGGCGACAAGCCGTGCAACATCGTCGAACTGCAGGGCACCGTGGGCTCCTCGCCCGCGATCAACCGCAAGCAGGGCTTCGAAGAGGCGCTGGCCGGCAAGGCCAACCTCGTCATCACCCGCAGCCAGACCGGCGACTTCACCCGGTCCAAGGGCAAGGAAGTCATGGAAGGCTTCATCAAGGCCGAAGACGGCGGCAAGAACATCTGCGCGGTCTATGCCCACAACGACGACATGGCCGTCGGCGCGATCCAGGCGATCAAGGACGCCGGCCTGAAGCCGGGCTCGGACATCCTGGTCGTGTCAATCGACGCTGTACCCGACATCTTTGCTGCCATGGTCGCCGGTGAAGCCAACGCCACCGTCGAACTGACGCCCAACATGGCAGGCCCGGCCTTCGCCGCGCTCGACGCCTACCTGAACGCGGGCACCGTGCCCGAAAAGTTCATCATCACGGAATCGAAGCTGTACACCCCCGCCGACGATCCGCAGGGCGAATACGACCGCCGCAAAGGCCTCGGTTACTAGGTTTCCTCGCCGAGGTGCCGCCGGGCAAAGCTGAGGGGCTTTGCCCGGCGGAATTGCATTATCCGCGGGATAAGCGGACAGTTATCCGAACGAAGGGGGAGGCGGGAATGTCTGAAGCAGCCGCAACGCCGGTGCTTGAGGCGCGGGGGATCGTCAAGGTCTTCGGCCAGCACCGCGCGCTGGACAATGTGGACTTCACCGCCAACGCCGGCGAGGTCCACGCGCTTCTGGGGGAGAATGGTGCGGGCAAGTCGACCCTGATCAAGATCCTGACCGGGGCCTACCAGCCCGATGCGGGTGAGCTCTTGCTGGACGGCCAGCCGATCCACTTGCGCGACCCGCTGCACGGGCAGAGCTACGGCATCGGCACCGTGTATCAGGAGGTCAACCTTCTCCCCAATCGCTCGGTCGCGGAAAACCTGTTCCTAGGCCGCCAGCCGACCCGCTTCGGCCTGGTCGACCGCAAGAAGATCGACGCCCAGGCGCGCGAACTTCTGGCGCGCTATGGCCTGGACATCGACGTCCGTGCCGAGCTGTCCGAATACTCCGTCGCCGTCCAGCAGATCGTCGCCATCGCCCGCGCGGTGGAGCTGTCGGGCAAGGTCCTCGTCCTGGACGAACCCACCGCCAGCCTCGACCGGAACGAGGTGCAACGCCTGTTCGACGTCGTCCGCAGCCTCAAGGCCAAGGGCCTCGCCGTCATCTTCATCACCCACTTCCTCGACCAGGTGTTCGACCTTGCCGACCGCGTCACCATCCTGCGGAACGGGAAGAAGGTCGCGAGCCAACCGCTGAACACGCTGAACACCACCGACGTCGTCCGCATGATGCTGGGCAAGGACGTGGCCTTCGACCACCACCCCACCGCCCTTGCCGGAGGGCCAAAGGGCCAGGTCCGCGTCCAGTTCCAGGGCATCGGCCGCAAGGGCATGGCCCCCTTCGACCTCTCCGTCCACGAAGGTGAGGTCGTGGGCGTCGCGGGTCTCCTCGGTTCGGGCCGTACCGAAGTCGCCCGCCTGATGTTCGGCGTCGACGGCTCGGATGGCGGGCAGGTCATCGTCGACGGCCAGCCCGTCACCATCCGCAACCCCGCCCAGGCCGTCGCTGCCGGCTTCGGCTTCTGCCCCGAGGACCGCAAGCTTGACGGCATCTTCGGCGACCTCTCTGTCCGCGAAAACATCATCATCGCGCTGCAAGCCAAGCTCGGCTGGTTCAAGGCGCTGAACCGCGAGGACCAGGTGGAACTCGCCGGTCGCTATGCCGAAGCTCTCGACATCCGCGCCGCCGACCACGACATGCCGGTCAAGCTTCTGTCGGGGGGCAACCAGCAGAAGGTGATCCTCGCCCGCTGGCTGGCCATCGACCCGACCTTCCTGATCCTCGACGAACCCACCCGCGGCATCGACGTGGGCGCCCATGCCGAGATCGTCCGCACCATCAACCGCCTGCGCGAGGAAGGCCTCGCCCTCTTCGTCATCTCCTCCGAGCTCGACGAAGTCGTCGCCTATTCCAACCGCGTCGTCGTGATGCGCGACCGCGAGATGGTGGCGGAACTGGATGGCGACCGGATCGCGCCCGACGCCATCGTGCAAGCCATCGCCGGAACCCCACAAGAGGCCCGCCCGTGACCCGCCCGCCCGCAGATATCCGGCCCACCAGCCAACCGCCGCTGCCGCCCTCGCGCCCGCTGACGGACTTCATCACCCGCCCCCAGGTCATCGCGCTGGCCGCTGTCCTTATGGTCAACTGGCTTCTCTTCCCCGGCTTCTTCACCATCACCTGGCAGGACGGCCGCTTCTTCGGCAGCCTGATCGACGTCTTGAACCGCGGCGCGCCCGTCGCGATCCTGGCCATCGGCATGACCATGGTCATCGCGACCAAGGGCGTCGACCTGTCCGTCGGCGCGGTGATGGCAATCAGCGGAGCTGTCGCCGCCGTCATGGTCACTTCGGGCTATCCGGCCTGGCTCGCCGTCCTTGCCGCCCTTGGCGCGGGGCTGGTCGCGGGCCTCTGGAACGGCATCCTTGTCACCGTGCTGGAGATCCAGCCGATCATCGCCACCCTGGTCCTGATGGTCGCAGGGCGCGGTCTCGCCCAGCTGATCACCGAGGGCTACATCGTCACCTTCTCCGATCCCCTGCTGATCTTCATCGGCACCGGGTCCTTCCTCGGCCTGCCGATGCCCGTCGTCATCGCCGCCGTCCTGATGATCGCCGCCACCCTGATCGTCCGCCGTACCGCCCTTGGCCTTCTGATCGAGGCCGTGGGGGTCAACCGCTCCGCCGCGCGCTTCGCGGGGCTGTCGGCGGGTGCGCTTCTCCTGATCGTCTACACCTTCGCGGGCTTCTGCGCCGCTGTCTCCGGCCTGATTGTCGCGGGCGACATCCGCGGAGCCGACGCCAACAACGCCGGCCTCTGGCTGGAGCTTGACGCGATCCTCGCCGTCGTCATCGGTGGCACCTCCCTGATGGGCGGGCGCTTCTCGATCCCCATGGCCGTCCTTGGCGCGATGATCATCCAGGCGATGAACACCGGCATCCTGATCTCGGGCTTCTCCCCCGAATTCAACCTCGTGGTCAAATCCGCCGTCATCATCGTGATCCTCGTCCTGCAATCGCCCCTCTCTGCCCGCCTCTTCCGCCGCCTTCCCGGAGCGCAAAAATGAACCGCAGCCTGCGCCCGCTTCTGGCGACCGCCCTGATTTTCCTCTTCGCCTACATGCTGGCGGTCCTGCAGCACCCGAACATGCTGTCCACGCGCGTCCTCGGTAACTTCCTGACCGACAACGCCTTCCTCGGCATCGCCGCGGTCGGGATGACCTTCGTGATCCTGTCGGGCGGCATCGACCTGTCGGTCGGCGCGGTCATCGGCTTTACCACCGTGCTGATCGCCGTCCTCATCATGTGGCTGAACCTGCACCCGCTGGTCGCCTTCGCCATCGCCCTCACCGTCTCCTCCGCCTTCGGCGCGCTGATGGGGGCGGCGATCCACTATCTGAAGGTGCCAAGCTTCATCGTCACGCTCGCGGGCATGTTCCTCGCGCGGGGCGGGGCCTCCGTGTTGTCGCCGGACAGCATCGGGATCGAACATTCCTTCTACACCGCTGTGCAGAAAAGCTACATCCTGATGCCGGGCGGGGGCCGCCTGACGGTCGTGGGCATCATCATGCTGGTCGTCTTCGCGCTGGCGATCCTTCTGGCCCACCGCACCCGCTTTGGCTCGAACGTCTACGCCTTGGGCGGCTCCGAGACCTCTGCCGCGCTGATGGGCGTTCCTGTCGCCCGCACCACGATCCTGATCTACGCGCTGTCGGGCTTCCTGGCCGGTCTCGCCGGGGTGGTCTTCTCGCTTTATACCTCGGCCGGCTACTCGCTGAACGCGCTGGGGGTAGAGCTTGACGCCATCGCCGCCGTCGTCATCGGCGGCACGCTTCTGACAGGTGGCTACGGCTTTGTCGCGGGCACCTTCATCGGGGTCATGCTGCAGGGGCTGGTGCAAACCTACATCGTCTTCGACGGTACGCTCTCCAGCTGGTGGACCAAGATTGTCGTCGGCGTGCTTTTGTTTATGTTCATCGTGCTGCAGCGCCTGGTCTTCCGGGCCGGGCCTCGAAGAACCTAGACACGGCCGAACGTAATCTCTTGGACCAGGTGCAATGAGCGAACCCGGGAGCCTGATCCGAACGCTCTCCGGGCGACCAGCGGCGCGGAACTACCATTCCTACGTCATCAACGAGGTCGGCCGCGCCATCGTCTCGGGCGCGATGCCGGTCGGCTCCAGCCTGCCGGGCGATGCCGAGATGATGGCCCGCTTTGATGTGTCGCGTACCGTCTTGCGTGAGGCGCTGAAGACGCTGGAGGCCAAGGGCCTGGTCGAGGCCCGCGCCAAGGTCGGCACCCGCGTGTTGCCGCAGTCGCGCTGGAACCTGTTCGACCGGCAGATCCTGACCTGGAAGCTGGAAAGCGGCCCCTCGCCCGCCTTCCTTGCCGCCTTCCGGCTGGTCCGCGAAAGCCTGGAGCTGCAAGCGGCCCGCCAGGCGGCCATCCACCGCGAGGCCGAGCATGTGCGCCTGCTGTACTACTGGCTTAACCAGCGCAGCGTGATGCTGCACCAGCCCGAACCCTTTGCGCTGGCCGAATTCGAGATCCATCGCGTGATTGCCGAGGCGTCGGGCAACCCGTTTCTCCGCGCCTCTTCGGCCATTCCGGAATTCGGCATCGCCCTCAGCGTGAAGGGTCAGCTCACGCCCGACCTGAACGCCCCGGACGAAGGGCTGGGCACCGCGCGGACGCCGGACTACGAGGCGCTCGTCGCCGCGGTAGAACGGGGCGACCAGGATGAGGCCGCCGCGCGGATGGCCGAACTCTTGAAACCATAGCGACGCAGTCGGGGTATCGCCGGGACACCATTCCGTGGGGAAAAGCCGTGGTCAGGGCTATGGCTGGGCCCATGCCCCTTCCGGCCCGTATCAGTGCCGCTTGTTCCAACTGGCCGAAGCGTATTGGCGGGTGAAGTATTCTGCCATCAGCCCGATCATCATGCAGACCAGCGCGAAATAGATCGCGTAGTCGATGTGGGTATAGCGCGGCGTGTAGTTCAGGAAGATGAACCCCCGGCCCTGGTCGATGGTGTGGAACAGCGGGTTCCAGTCGAACCAATTGCGCCGTTCCGGTGCCAGATTGTTGGCCAGCACCATCTTGCCCGAGGCGATCACGTTGGCGCGCTGATACAGCGTCCGGATGATCCCGATGGCTTCGGGCTGCCAGGGCATCGCCGACAGGAACACCATGCCGATCCCGATGCCAGCGAACCACGACAGCAAGAACATTCCCAGCATCCCGACGGGCTGGTCGATGGTGATCGGGTTCCACAGCGTGTGATAGAAGAACAGGATGACTGCCGCGGCCAGTGTCTGCTGGTACAACGACCCCAGCGCCGCCCCCATGATCGAGATGATCGGGTTCATCGGCGCATGCATCATCATCGGCGAGGTCGGCCCGTCGGCCCCGGAAACCGCCCCGATCGCCTTGATATGCGTCATGAACATGAAGACGCCCGACATCACGTACAGCATGAAGTCGCCGCGCACCGCGACCTTGCGCATGCCGAACAGGCTCATCATGAAGTACATCACCAGAAGCATCAGCAGCGCCTGGACGATGGCCATGAACAGCCCCAGGACCGCATTGTGATGCGTCTTGCGCATCTTGCGCACGCCGGCATGGTAGATCAGCTCCAGGGTCTCAAACCCCAGGCTTATCCATGATCGCTCGATCTTCTTGGCGCGGAACATGCGGTTCACTCTCGTTCGGTGCGGCATCCTGCAACAGGAATTCTTGCCGTTCCGTTGACGACGAAGGATAAGGGCGCGCAAAGCGATGATCAATCGTCACAGGAGCGGACATGGATTTTGCGGAACTGATGCCGCTTTTGCGCCAGTTGGCCTTGCAGGCCGGCGACCGGATTCTCCAAGTCTACCGCCGCCCCGAGCTTGAGGTCCGCGCCAAGTCAGACGCCTCGCCGGTGACCGAGGCCGACGAGGCCGCCGATGCCGTGATCTCTGCGGGCCTCCGCGCGGCCTTCCCCGACGTGCCGCTGATCACCGAGGAACAGGCCGCCAGCCATGCCCTGACCGCCTCCACCTTCTTCATTGTCGATCCGCTGGACGGCACCAAGGAATTCGTCCAGCGCCGCGGCGATTTCACCGTGAACATCGCCTATGTCCGGGACGGCGTGCCCCTGCGCGGTGTGGTCTACGCCCCGGCCAAGGACCGCCTGTTCTACACCCTGCCCGACGGCCAGTCGGTCGAGGAAACCGGCCCCTTCGGCCCCACACCCGGCCCGCTTTCGCCGCTGAAGGTCTCCACCCCCGACAACACCGCGCTGATGGTCGTGGCCTCCAAATCCCACCGCGACCAGGCGACCGACGACTACATCGCCCGCTTCGCCGTCCGCGACATGACCAGCGCCGGCTCCAGCCTCAAGTTCTGCCTGGTCGCCACGGGCGAGGCCGACCTCTACCCCCGCCTTGGCCGCACGATGGAATGGGACACCGCCGCCGGGGACGCCGTCCTGCGTGGCGCGGGCGGGCATGTCGTCCGGTTCGACGACCACAAGCCCTTGGCCTATGGCAAGCCCGGCTGGGACAACCCCTTCTTCATCGCCTACGCCCCCGGAGTGGCGCTTAAATGAAGACCCTGATCGCCATCCCCGCCCGCTACGCCTCCACCCGCTACCCCGGCAAACCGCTTGTCACCCTGCGCGGGCCGGACGGCGAAAAAACCCTGATCCGCCGCAGCTGGGAGGCCGCCACCGCCGTCCAGGGGATCGACCGCGTTGTCGTCGCCACCGATGACGCCCGCATCGCCGACCATGCCCAATCCTTCGGGGCCGAGGTCGTGATGACCTCCTCCGAAGCCCGGAACGGCACCGAACGCTGCGCCGAGGTGGCCCAAGAGCTCCCCGGCTACGACGTCATCGTGAACCTGCAGGGCGACGCGCCGCTGACCCCCGCCTGGTTCGTCGAACACCTCGTCGCAGGCCTCGCCCAAGACCCCCAGGCCGACATCGCCACCCCGGTCCTGCGCTGTGATGGTCGCGCCGTCGCGGGCTTCCTGAACGACCGCCGCCATGGCCGCGTCGGTGGCACCACCGCCGTCTTCGGCGCGGGTGGCCGCGCGCTCTACTTCTCCAAGGAAGTCATCCCCTACACCGGGCGCGACTACGCCCAGGACGAACCCACCCCCGTCTTCCACCATGTCGGCGTCTACGCCTACCGCCCGGCCGCGCTGCAGACCTATCCCACCTGGCCCATCGGCCCCCTGGAAACCCTGGAAGGCCTGGAACAGCTTCGCTTCCTGGAACAGGGCCGCCCCGTCCTCTGTGTCGAGGTGCAGGCCAAGGGCCGCCAGTTCTGGGAGCTGAACAACCCCTCCGACGTGCCGATCATCGAGTCGATGCTGGCCGGAAATGCAGCCTGAACGGGCAAGCCGGGGTATGGATTGTCTTCAGGTTGTCGTTTTTTGGTGCGAAAGCCGCAAGACTGGTGCAGTTTACGAATATTGCCGCGGCGCTGCCCGTTTAAGGTCAGAATCGGCTGCGAAACCCATTTTTGGCGAAACATTGCACAAGACCCGGCAGGGTAAGGACACGTCAGATGAGAACCAAGAAGATCACCAAGGCAGTCTTCCCGGTCGCCGGGCTCGGCACGCGGTTCCTGCCTGCCACCAAGTCGATCCCGAAAGAGATCATGACGCTCGTCGACCGCCCGCTGATCCAGTACGCCATCGACGAGGCGCGGGCGGCCGGCATCAAGGAATTCATCTTCGTGACCTCGCGCGGCAAATCCGCGCTTGAGGACTACTTCGACCACGCCCCGGAACTTGAGGCCGAGCTGAAGAAGAAGAACAAGACCGACCTCCTGGAGATTCTGAAAGACACCAACATGGACTCGGGCGCCATCGCCTATGTCCGTCAGAACCGGCCCATGGGCCTTGGCCACGCCGTCTGGTGCGCCCGCCGCTTGATCGGCAACGAACCCTTCGCGGTCCTCCTGCCCGATGACGTGATCGCCGCTGAAAAGCCCTGCCTGCAGCAGATGGTCGAGGCGCATGCCGAAACTGGCGGCTGCATGGTCGCCGCCATGGAGGTCGCGCCGAAGAAGACCTCCAGCTACGGCATTCTCGACATTGCCGAGGACGCGGGCCAGATCGTCAAGGTCAAGGGCATGGTCGAGAAGCCCAAGCAGGGCGACGCGCCGTCGAACCTGGCGGTGATCGGCCGCTATATCCTGACGCCGCAGGTGCTGACCAACCTGAACAAGATCAAGCAGGGCGCGGGCGGGGAAATCCAGCTGACCGACGCGATCGCGCAGGAAACGAAAAAGAAGGGCGGCGTCTACGGCCTGCGCTTTGCCGGCCAGCGCTATGACTGCGGCTCGAAGATCGGTTTCCTGCAGGCGACCGTGGCGTTCGGCCTGTCGCGCCCCGAGTTCGGGGAAGAATTCGCAGGCTTCCTGCACGACCTGACCGCGATGCAGAAGGCCGCGCAATAGGCTTGGCGACCCAGGTCCCGCATTCCGGGGGCCTGCCCCACGCCTGTCCCATCGGCGACCTTGTCGATCCACCCGCCGGCCTTGCCGGGGCGCTTCTGGCGCTGAAACTGCGCAGCCGCCGCCAACGGCTGCTCTTGCGCGCCTTCCGCAAGCGCCGCCAGCTACAGCCCGTGGTGGACCGGACCGCACAGATCGCCCCGGATGACATCCTGTGCTTCCTCTGCCTGCGGAACGAAAGCTCCCGCCTGCCGCATTTCCTGGCCCATCACCGCGCGCTGGGCGTGCGGCACTTCCTGGCCGTCGACAATGCCAGCACCGATGGATCGGGGGACTTGCTGGCCGATCAGCCTGATATTTCGCTGTGGCAGACCGGGGCCAGCTACAAGGCCTCGCGCTTTGGCATGGACTGGCTGACCTGGCTGATGCTGCGGCATGGGCACGGGCACTGGTGCCTGACCTTGGATGCGGATGAGCTGTTCATCTACCCCTATTGGCAGACCCGCCCCCTGTCCGCGCTGACCGGCTGGCTGGATGGCCAAGGCCGCGACAGCCTGGGGGCGCTGACCGTCGACATGTATCCCGAAGGCCCCGTCTCGCAGGGCGCAGTCCCACCCGACGACAACCCCATCGACCATCTCGCCTGGTTTGACGCCGGCAACTACCAGGTGCAGGTACAGCCCCGGATGCGCAACCTCTGGATCCAGGGCGGGGCCCGGGCGCGGGCCTTCTTTGCCGAAAACCCCCGCCGCGCGCCGACGCTGAACAAGACGCCCCTCGTCCGCTGGCACTGGCGCTACGCCTATGTGAACTCCACCCACGCCCTCCTCCCGCCGCGCCTGAACCAGGTCTACGCCACGGATGGCGGAGAGCTGACCTCCGGCCTCCTCCTCCACACCAAGTTCCTGCCGGAAATCACCGACCGCTCGGCCGAGGAAAAGGCCCGTGGCGAACATTTCGCCGATGCCAGCCAGTATGCCGCCTACTACGACCGCCTGACCGCCGACCCGGTCTTGCATACGCGGGCATCGACCCGCTACACCGGCTGGCGGCAGATGGAGGCACTGGGCCTGATGTCACGGGGCGGCTGGATATGACAGGACGTTACGCCAGCTGCAGAGGTGCGGGATGGGGCTGATGACCCTTCTGCGGTTGCGCACCCGGCGGCAGTACCTGATTGCCCGCGCCTTCCGCCGCCGCCGCCAGCTGTCGCCCGTCGCCGACCGCACCGCCAGCCTGCCCGCGCAGCCGATCCTCCTCTTCTCCACCGTCCGCAACGAACGCGTCCGGCTGCCGTATTTCCTGACCTACTACCGCCGCCTTGGCATCGACCACTTCCTGATCGTCGACAACGGCTCGGACGACGGCAGCCGCGAATACCTGGCCGAACAGCCCGACGTCTCGGTCTGGACCACCCAGCACAGCTACAAACGCTCGCGCTTCGGGATGGACTGGCTGATGCACCTTCTGCGCAGCCACGGCCACGGGCGCTGGTGCCTGACCGTCGATATCGACGAATTCCTTGTCTACCCGTTCTGCGAGACAAGGCCTTTGCGAGCGCTGACCGACTGGCTCGACAGCTCCGAAACCCAAAGCTTCGGCGCCATGATGCTGGACATGTACCCCAAGGGCGCGATGCACGAACAGCCCTATCGCGAGGGGCAGAACCCCTTTGAAATCGCCCAGTATTTCGACAGCGGCAACTACGTCATCAGCCGCAATCCGATGTACCGCAACCTCTGGATCCAGGGCGGCCCCCGCGCGCGCCTGTTCTTCGCCGACCGCCCGAAACACGCGCCCGCGATGAACAAGACGCCCCTCGTCAAATGGCACCGCTCCTACGCCTATGTCTCCTCGACCCACATGCTTCTGCCGCGCGGCCTGAACCTCACCTACGACGACCAGGGCGGCGAACGCCCCTCGGGCGTCCTTCTCCACGCCAAGTTCCTGGATACCTTCGCTGCCAAGGCCGCCGAAGAACTCGCGCGCGGGGAACACTACGCTCAAAGCCACGAATACCGCGCCTACCGCGAAGGCATCGCCCGCGAACGCGATCTCTGGTGCAATTGGAGCGAGAAGTATGTCAACTGGCGTCAGCTAGAGGTTCTGGGCCTGATGTCGAAAGGAAACTGGGCGTGACTTTAGGGGTCGTCATGCTGTGCCACGCCGCCTTGGACCGTGCGGAGCAGCTGGCCCGGCACTGGGCCTCGCACGGCTGCCCCGTGGTGATCCATGTCGATGCCCGCACCCCCCAGGCCGAGTTCGACACCCTGTCCGCCGCCCTCGCCGACCTGCCCGACATCCGCTTTTCCCGCCGCAGCCCCTGCGAATGGGGCACCTTCGGGATCGTCCAGGCCACGATCGACGCCAGCACCCGGATGCTCGCTGACTTCCCCGCTGTCTCCCACATCCTCCTCGCCTCCGGCTCCTGCCTGCCGATCCGCCCGGTCCGTGCGCTGCAAGCCCACCTGGAGCAGCACCCTGACACCGACTTCATCGAAAGCGTCACCACCGCCGATGTCGGCTGGACCGTGGGCGGGTTGAACGAGGAACGCTTCACCCTGCGCTTCCCCTTCGCCTGGAAACGCCAGCGGAGGCTCTTCGACGGCTACGTCACCCTGCAGCGCCTTCTCCGCTTTCGCCGCCGGATCCCCAAGGGCCTCGTCCCCCACCTTGGCAGCCAGTGGTGGTGCCTGACACGGCCCACCCTGCAGGCGATCCTGGAACACCCCGACCGCCCCGCGCTCGACCGCTACTTCAAGCGCGCCTGGATACCCGACGAAAGCTACTTCCAAAGCCTGGTCCGCCAGGTCTCCACCCGGATCGAAAGCCGCTCCCTGACGCTGTCGAAGTTCGACTACCAGGGCCGGCCCTACACCTTCTACGACGACCACCTGCACCTTCTGCGCCAGACCGACGCCTTCCTCGCCCGCAAGATCTGGCCGCAGGCCGACCTCCTCTACCGCACCTTCCTGACCCCGGACGGCGACCGCGCCCTCGCTGCGGAACCGAACCCCGGCAAGATCAACCGCCTCTTTGCCAAGGCAGTCGAGCGCCGCGTCAAGGGCCGCCCCGGCCTTTACATGCAAAGCCGCTTCCCGATCCGCGCCCGTGGCGGCACGCAGTCCGCCGCGCCCTACGGCGTCTTCTCGGGCTTTGCCGAGCTCTTCCACGACTTCCAGCCCTGGCTCGCCCGCGCGCTCGACGCCCGGGTCCACGGCCACCTCTTCGCCTTCGACCGCGTCGAATTCGCCGACGGGGAAAGCGTGTTCAAGGGCGGCCTCTCCGACAGCCCGACCTTGCGCGACTACAACCCGAAAAGCTTCCTCGCGAACCTCATCTGGAACACCCGGGGCGAGACCCAGTGCTTCCAGTTCGGCCCCGCCGACGAACAGGACATCGGCCCTTTCATCGCCAGCGACCCCAATGCCACGATCTTCCTGATCTCTGGCGCCTTCGCCGTGCCGCTCTGGCGCTCGGGCCAAAGCGCTGCCGAGGTCCGGGCCGAAGCCGCCCGCCTGCAAGCCGTCGAAACCGAGTTCATCCAGGAACTGAACGGCCCCGAAACCCGCGCCCGGGTGCGGATCTGGTCGCTGACCGAATTCATCGAAAACCCCGCCGAGCCGCTGGAACAGCTGGTCGACCTTCTGAACCCCCGCGCCGCGCATCGGGCTGCCGACCTGCCGCAGCTTGTGCAGCTGCAGGGCTTCGGCAGCTTCCTGCAGGACCTGCGCAACCAGGGCATGGCCCCGGTCCTGATGGGCGACTTCCCCACGGATGCCGAACTGGCCCAGCCCGAACAAAGCTTCGCCCGCCCCCGGATCGTCCGCTAGATGCCGCGCTTCACCTCCTTCGTCGTCTTCGCCGAGATGCGCACCGGGTCGAACCTGCTCGAGGCGAACCTGAACACCCTGCCGGGCGTCCACAGCCACGGCGAGGTCTTCAACCGCTACATCATGGGCAAGAAGGACCGGACCGAGCTCTTTGGCATCACGATGGAAGAGCGTGACCGCGACCCCCGGCCCCTGTTGCGCAAACTGCGCGAGGAAACCGAAGGCTTGCCGGGCTTTCGCTTTTTCCACGACCACGACCTGCGCATTCTGGATGACGTGCTGCCCGACCCGACCTGCGCCAAGATCATCCTGACCCGCAACCCGTTGGAAAGCTACGTCTCCTGGAAGATCGCCCAGGCGACCGACCAGTGGAAGCTGACCAACCCCAAGCGGCTGAGGACCGCAAAGGTCCGCTTTGACGTGGCCGAGTTCCTCAAGCACCTGCAGGACATCCAGGCCTTCCAGCTCCTCATACTCAACGCGCTGCAGACCACCGGGCAGACGGCCTTCTACCTGGATTACGAAGACCTCGGCTCGGTCGACGTCATCAATGGCCTTGCCGCCTTCCTCGGCGTCGAGGCGCGGCTCAAGGCGCTGGACGACACGCTGAAAAAGCAGAACCCGGGGCCCTTGGAGGACAAGCTGGAAACCCCTGAGGCGCTGGCCGAAGCCACTGCGGCGGTGGATGTCTTCGGTCTTGGCCGCACCCCCAGTTTCGAACCCCGCCGCGCGGCCGGGGTGCCGAACGCCGTCGCGTCCGAGGCTGGCCTTCTGTTCTTCCCCATCCGCTCCGGCCCCGAGGACGCGATCCGCGACTGGTTTGCGTCCCTTGGCGAGGTGAGCGAAGGGTTCGAACAGAAAACGCTCCGCCAGTGGAAGCGCAAGCACCCCGGTCACCGCAGCTTCACCGTCCTGCGCCATCCCCTGCTGCGCGCCCATGCCGCCTTCCGCCGCAAGATCGTCCTGGCCGAAGCACCGGACCTCCGTCGCATCCTGATCAACGGCTTCCTGGCCGAGCTGCAGCCGCCGGGTGAGCCCTTTACGACGCCCCAGGCCGAACGCGCCGCCTTCCTCGTGTTCCTGAACTACTGCCGCCTCGCCATCGGTGGCCAGACCGGCACCCGCGTCGACCCCAGCCTCGCCAGCCAAACCGCGCTGGTGCAGGGGATGGCAGGGTTCCAGCCGCTTGACCACCTGCTGCGCGAAGACCGCCTTGCCGAAGGCCTCGCCGCCCTTGCCACCGAGGCGGGTGTCGCACCGCCGGTGGTCAGCGCAGACCCCGCCGAAGCCGGGCTCCTCTCGATCTGGGACGAAACCCTGGAAACCGCCGCCGCCGAGGCCTACCAGCGCGACTACATGGGCTTCGGCTTCACACGCTGGCGCAAGTGACCGCTCCTGGTTCGACTTCGTCTCCTCGTCGCTAGCGAGGAGAAGCGAAGCGCACGACGAGCCGCCCCAAACGCGCAGGTAAAGAAACCCCTAACACCCGCGACCAACCTGTTGATTTCACGGAAGGATCAGCGACTGTCCACCGTGGACAGGATCACGCTGCCTGCGGCGCCCGTGCCTCGGTCAGGATCGCATACAGCTTCGCCGGGTCCGAATTCGCCCGCAGCTTCGCCACCACACCCTGGTCCCGCATCGTCCGGCTGACCAGGGCCAGCGCCTTCAGGTGGTCCACCCCGGAATCCTTCGGCGCGAACAGGCCAAAGACCAGGTCCACCGGCTGGCGGTCGACGCTGTCATAGTCCAGGGGCTTTTCCAGCCGTACGAAGACCCCGATGATCCCCTTCAGGTCCTCCAGCCGCGCGTGGGGCAGGGCGATGCCATGTCCCACGCCGGTCGGACCCAGCGTCTCGCGCTCCTGCAGCCCGTCAATGGCTGCCGCACCGTTCAGCCCGTAGGCCTGCGCCGCGATCTCGCCCAGCTCCTGAAACAGCCGCTTCTTCGAGGTGAACTGCCCGACGACGCGGACCGCACCCGGCACAACTAGCTTGGAAAGTTCCATGGATCGGCGTTGTTCCTGCGTCACGCGGACGCGTTATTTGCTGTTGCGAGGGTCGATCCAGCCGATGTTCCCGTCATCCCGACGATACACCACATTCACGCCCCCATGGCCTTCGTTCCGGAACACCAGCATCTTCTGACCCGCCAGCTCCATCTGCATCACGGCCTCGCCCACGGTGATCGAAGGGATCTTCGTCTCCATCTCGGCGATGACCACGGGCTGCAGGCTCTCGGGCTCAGCTTCCTCGGCGTCCTCGGTTGCGGCGAGGATATACGAGGCCGCACCGCCAAATTCAACCGGTCCCGCACGGTGATTGTGATGGTTGCGGATCCGCCGCTTGTAGCGCCGCAGCTGCTTGTCCATCTTTTCGCGGCAGCTTTCGAACGCCGCATAGATCTCGGAGGCATGGCCCTTGGCCTGTGCCGTCAGCCCGGTCGACAGGTGGATCACCGCCTCGCAGACATACTCATGCGCGACCCGGGAAAAGACCACGACACACTCGGTCGGACGTTGGGCATACTTCTCAACCACTTCGCCCAGTTCCGCCTTCACATGGGTCTGAAGAGCCTCACCAACGTCGATCTGTTTTCCGCTGATCTGGTAACGCATGATCTCTCCTCTTCGCATGCTGACGGGCGCCCCCGGGCCTCAGCCCCGGCGCGTCTGTCGTTTCGGTATCGGGCAGAAAAAACGTCGCGTCACTTTGCCTCTGCCGGGTGGAGCCACCGCAGAAAGCCAGCCGGGCGAATGGGCATGAAACGCGCTCATTGCAGCCATTTGGCGCCACCTGAAGGCGAGTTGTCAACCGAATCGATTGCCGCAGATCGGGCAGGCGCCTAGACGATGCGGAAGTTCTCGCCCAGGTAGACCCGCCGCACGGTTTCGTCGCGCACGACCTCGTCCGTGGTGCCCGACATCAGCACCTTGCCATCATGCAGGATATAGGCGCGATCCACGATTTCCAGCGTCTCGCGGACGTTGTGGTCGGTGATGAGAACCCCGATCCCCCGCACCTTCAGGTCATGCACCAGGTGGCGGATTTCCCCGACCGCGATGGGGTCCACCCCCGCGAAAGGCTCGTCCAAGAGCAGGTATTTCGGGTCGGCCGCCAGGCAGCGCGCGATCTCCACCCGCCGCCTCTCACCACCCGACAGCGCCAGCGCCGGGGTCCGCCGCAGGTGGGTGATGGAAAACTCGCTCAGCAATTCCTCCAGCCGTTCCCGCCGCTTGTGCCGGTCGGGCTGCACGATCTCCAGCACCGCCAGGATGTTGTCTTCCGCCGACAGGCCCCGGAAGATCGACACCTCCTGCGGCAGGTAGCCGATCCCGAGGCGCGCCCGGCGGTACATCGGCAGGGCGGTTACGTCCTTGCCGTCGATCAGCACCTGACCGCCCTCGGGCATCACCAGGCCCGCGATCGAATAGAAACAGGTCGTCTTGCCCGACCCGTTCGGCCCCAGCAAAGCCACCACCTCGCCCCGGCGCAGTTCCATGCTGACGTCGCGGATCACTGGCCGCTTCTTGTAGCTTTTCCGCAAGCTGCGGATCACCAGCCCGGCGCTGCCGTCGGTCACGGTCAGGTCTGGCCGTTGGGATGCCGCCACCGCCATCAGTTGCCGCCCGGCTGGAAGGTCGTGGTCACCCGACCCTCCATCACCCCGGTCCCGTCCTTGAGATTGATCGTCAGCTTCTGCCCCGCCATCGCCGAGGGCCCCTGCGTCAACAGTACATCACCCGACAGCACGATCACCCCGCTGTCGATGGTATAGACCGCCTCTTTCGCCTCGGCCGCATCGCCAAGGTTGGTCACCGTCACGCCGCCCGAGGCGACAAGCTCACGAATGTCGTTCTGCTCGGTCCCATAGCTGACGCGCACTTCACCAGCGGCCAGCTTCATCTCGCCCTGGACGACCAGCACATTGCCGCTGAACACCGCCGTCCCGTCGGCATTGTTCACCGCCAGCTGGTCCGCCGTCACCTGCACCGGCAGGCTCGTGTCCTGGGTCAGCTCGCCAAAGGCGATCTTCTGCTGTGCCCCGGCGCCAGTCGCCAGCAGCGTCAAGGTCAGGACCAGAAAACCAAGCCGAAAAGCCATGCGTCGAACCTCTGCAGCCGTCTCAGCTGCCCGGCTGGTATATCAGCCGGACGCTGCCCTTGAAAACCAGAACATAACCCCCGGGGGTCCGGTTGTCCTGACTTAAGCTCATGCCGTCGGCAGTGATTTCGCCCGCCGGACCCATTGCCGTGACCGGGGATCGGCTTTCCAGCCCGGTGCGGTCCAGCCGCGCCGTGATTTCTGCCGTCTCCAGCCGGTAGCCGGTCGAGGTCGACACTGTCACCCCACCCGAAAGCACCACCTGTCGCGCGGTGTTGTCCATCCGCGCTTCGGCTGCAACCAGTTCGGTCTGGCCGCCGTCCGGGGTGGCAAGGTCCAGCCGAAGCGCCACCGCCACAGCCGGGGCATCATCCGAGGCCGGTCGCGCTTCGTCGGCCGAGAGCGTCAGCGCCGCCCCATCCGAGGTTGTGCCGGCATAGGTCGGCGCCGTCATCCGCGGCTCGCGCGCCAGGTCCTGAACATCCACTTCGGCATAGGGCAGGGCGGCTTCGGGGTCGATGCGGCGCGCGACCAGGAACAGGGTCGACAGGATCGCCAGCGCCGCCAGCGGCAGGGCGACCTTCAGCCAGCCGACCACCCGGGTATGCGTGTCGGCCCGGGTCATGGTCATGCGACGCCCGCGCGCAGGCAGTCATGCACATGCAGGATGCCGATCGCCTTGCGGCTGTCCGGGGCGGTGACCAGCAGACAGGTGATCTTGCGGTCGTTCATCAGGGCCAGCGCCTCGCCCGCCAGTGCATCCGGACCAATGGTGCGCGGGTTCGCGGTCATCACCTCGCCCGCCTTGTGCAGCATCAGGCCTTCCAGATGCCGCCGCAGGTCGCCGTCGGTGATGATCCCCGTCAGATCGCCCTTGCCATCGGTCACCCCGACGACGCCAAAGCCGCGCTTGGTGATTTCGACCAGCACTTCACCCATCGCCAGGCCCGCGTCGACCAGGGGCGGGTCGTCATGCATCAGGTCGCGCACCTTCAGCAGTCGCGCGCCCAGCTTGCCGCCGGGGTGGAACATGCGGAAATGCTCGGGCGTAAAGGCGCGATGTTCCATCAGCGCGATGGCCAGCGCATCGCCGAGCGCCAGCGTCATCGTGGTCGAGGTGGTGGGCACGATCCCCTTTTCGCAGGCCTCGGGCACATCGGGTAGCACCAGCCCCACCGTCGCCTGTCGCATCAGGGTCGATCCGTCGCGGCTGCTGATTCCGATCAGCGGAATGCCGAAGCGTTTGGCATGGGCCAAAAGGTCCGCCAGTTCCGGCGTCTCGCCCGAGTTCGACAGCACGATCAGCACGTCGCCTTCGGCCACCATGCCCAGATCGCCGTGGCTGGCCTCGGCGGGGTGGACGAAATGCGCGGGCGTGCCGGTACTGGCAAAGGTCGCGGCGATCTTCCGCGCGATATGCCCCGACTTGCCCATGCCCGAGACGATGACCCGCCCCCTGGCCGCCATCAGCAGGCTGACCGCGCGGGCAAAGCTGTCATCCAGCGCCCCGGCCAGGATGTCGAGCGCCCCCGCCTCGCGGCGGATCACCCGGCGGCCGGTGGCCAGAAGATCAGTGGAGGAAGATGTCATTGGCGTCTTCCCAGCCCATCAGGTCCAGTTCCGCCCGGGTCGGCAGGAAGGCGAACAGGCGCTCTGCCAGCTCCAGCCGGTCCTCGCGGATCAGGCGGGCCTCCAGTTCGGCCTTCAGCTGGTGCAGGTACAACACGTCCGACGCCGCATATTCCTTCTGCGCCTCGGTCAGCTCGACGGCGCCCCAGTCACTGGTCTGCTGCTGTTTCGAGACATCGACGCCAACCAGATCGGCCAGCAGGTATTTCAGCCCGTGCCGGTCGGTGAAGGTGCGGATCAGCTTCGAGGCGATCTTGGTGCACCAGACCGGCGCGGTGGTGACGCCAAAGGCCTGTTTCAGCGCGGCGATGTCGAAGCGGCCGAAATGGAACAGCTTCAGCGTGGCCGGGTCGGTGAGCAGGCGTTCAAGGTTCGGCGCGCGGGTCTGGCCCTTGGCGATCTGCACCAGATGCGCGTCGCCGTTGCCATCGGACAGCTGCACCAAGCAAAGCCGGTCGCGGCGCGGGTCGAGGCCCATCGTCTCGGTGTCGATGGCGACGACAGGGCCAAGGGACAGCCCGTCGGGAAGGTCGGATCGGTGCAGATGGATGGTCAATGCGGTGCTCTTTCCTGGGTTCTCCCCGGATTACGCCCCCGGCCCCCAAGGGTCAACTGCGGCCCGCCAGTCCCCGCACCGGACCGCTCGTCGGGGCACTGCGTTTCCTCCTCGCTGCGTGGGCGTCTGTGGCTGCGGTTGCAGGGAGTGCGTCCGTCCCCGCCAAAGGCGGGTTCCTTGGCGGTTCATGGCAGGCCCGGGTTGCGGGATGCCGACCATTGCTGTTCCAAAGCTCTCCCGCGCCGGATGCTGCTGCCTGTCCCGGTCTGCCGCTTAGGCTTCGGGATCAGGCGCCTCCGCTTTTCACCCTGCGTCCCCTCTCCCGGGGGGGAAGAGGGTCAGGGTGAGGGGCCACCGCATCACGGTAAAGAAACTCCCAATGTCCACGGGCAAGCCATTGTTTTCACTGGGTGCCGAATCCTGTCCACGCAGGACGGCCCCGTCAGTTCACCACGAACTCTGCATGCAGGGCCCCGGCGGCGTTGATGCTTTTCAGGATGTCGATCATGTCATGCGGGGCGACCCCCAGCGCGTTCAGCCCGGCCACCACCTCGGCCAGGTCGGTCCCGCCGCGGATCTCGGCCAGCCCCGTCCCGTCCTTGGCAATCTCGGCGGCCGACCGCGGCACCACCACGGTCTCGCCCTCGGCAAAGGGGTTGGGTTGCACGACCAGAGGGCTTTCCTCGACCCGCAGGGTCAGGTTGCCCTGCGCCACCGCGACCCGGCTGATCCGCACGTCGGCCCCCATCACGATTGTCCCGGATCGCTGGTCGACCACCACACGCGCCCGGGTTTCGGGCTCTACGAGGATCCCCTCCAGCCGCGCCAGCACATGCGCGGGCGAGCCCATGCCGGTCGCGCCGATATCGACCGAGACCGTGCCCGCGTCCAGCATAAGCGCGACCCGCGCCCCGAATTCGGCATTCACGGCACGCTCGATCCGCTCCGCCGTGGTGAAATCGGCCGATTTCAGCGCCAGTCGCAGGACCGGCAGTCCGGCAAAGTCGAATTCCACCTCGCGTTCCACCCGCGCGCCCGAGGGGATCACCCCGGCCGTCGGCACGCCTTGCGTCACCTTCGCGGCATCGCCCTCGGCCGTCACGCCGCCCGCAATGATCGTCCCTTGCGCCACCGCATAGATCTGCCCGTCCGCCCCGTTCAGGGGCGTCATCACCAGCGTCCCGCCAAGCAGGCTTTTCGCATCGCCAATCGCCGAGACCGTCACGTCGATCCGCCCCCCGGCCCGGGCAAAGGGCGGCAGTTGCGCCGTCACGAAAACCGCCGCGACGTTCTTCGGTCGGAACTCCTCGCCCGTGACATTGGCCCCCAGCCGCTCCAGGAGGTTGGCCATGATCTCTTCGGTGAAGGGCGCGTTGCGCAAGCCGTCGCCGGTGCCGTTCAGACCGACCACCAGGCCGTAGCCCACCAGGTCGTTGCCGCGCACCCCGTCGAACTCGACCAGGTCCTTGATCCGGATCTGCTCGGCTGAGACAGAGGTGGCAAGGAACATGAGGGCCAGGAACAGGCGGATCATCGGATGAACTCCGTAAGGCTGAGGCGCGAGACGCGGGCGGTGACGAGGTAGAGCGATTCAAGCTGCGCCCGGGCGGTTTCCAGTCGGGTCGCAGCCTCGTAGGGGTCGACCGAACCGATGTCCGAGCGCAGGATGCCCAGCGAGGTCTCCTCGGCGGCGTTCCGGGTGCGGGCGGCCTCGATCTGCGCCTCGACCGTGCCGATGCGGGCCGAAAGCGTGATCCGCGCGTCTTCGCTGCGGATCAGTTCCCGTCCGGCGGTCGCGGCAAGCTGGGCTCGGTCCACCGGCTGGCCCGCTAACATGCCGCGATCCAGAAGCGCCGCCATCGACAGGGCCGCCAGCGTGTCGCGGATGGCCGGGTCCAGCGCTGTGGTGGACAGGTCCGCCTCCTCGCCCGGGGCGATCGGGGCCGCGGTCAGGCCGGCTGTGCCCTGGTAGAAGGTTCCGTAGCCCAGGGGATCGGCGAACCACGTCGTCACGGCACTGACGACGTCGCCGGCCGTAAGCGCACCCGCCGCGGCGGTTTCCAGCGCGGTCAGCATGTCATCCACATCGCCCAGCGGCAGGGTGTCCGTGGCCTGCCCGGAAAACACCGCGCGGCCCGAGGCCTGCGTGTTCAAGAGGCCGAAAGCCGATTCGAGCCTGCCCCTGGCATCCGAGGCCAGCGTGTCGATCTGCGCCGAGGTCGAAGTATCGCGCGCGCCGAGGAGCATGGTGGAGATCCCGCGTGCAAGGCTTGACAACCCGCTGACCGCCGACTGCTGCGCCGCCGTCTGAAACGCCGCATCGGTTGCGGTGGACTTGAAGGCCGAAAGTCGGGCAAGGCTGGCGTCGATCGCCAGAAGCGGCGAGAAATCCCCGCGCACGGCCTGGCCCAGGTCGGCGTGCTTGCCCGAGGCCACCTCTTGCGAGGCGCGGTTCACCTGCGCGCGCAGGTCCGCACCCTGCCGGGCGAGGATGTTCGTCAGACTGGCGTCACCGACCGACATCCGCATCAGCGATCCAGCCTGATCAGAATGTCGATCATGTCGGCCGCCGCCTGAATGACCTTGGCATTGGCTGCATAGTTTTTCTCGATCACCAGTAGCTCCTGCATCTCGCGGTCGGTATCGATGCCGTTCTGCGCTTCAAGATCGCTCAGCGCGGTCAGCTTGGCGGCGGCGAAGCTCTGTTCCGACTGGGCCGAAAGCCGGCGGGCCGAGGCGTCGGACAGAAGGTCCCCGGTCAGCGTGGCAAAGCTGCGGTTTCCGGCGGTGAAGGCAGTCGAGGACAGGGCGCGCGAGCCGGTCAGCGCATCGTGCAACGCCCGGAGGATCGTACCGTTGCCGGGCGGTCCCTCGGTCACGGCGCCCAGACCGTCGCGCAGACGATAGAGCGCCCCGCCCTGTGTCGGATCGGCCAGCGCGTTCAGCCGCAGGCGCGAGGACAGGCCGATTTCGTCCAGCGGGTCGAAGGGCAGGCCCGCATCAGTGAACAGGCCCGGCGCGCCGGGGGCGAGCGTCGGGTCGACACCCGCGGCCGAGAAACGCTCCACCAGGTCGCGCGCGACGGCGTCAAGCTTGCCTTGTGCCGAGACGGCCAGATCGTCCCGCACGGCAAACAGCGCGCCGAGCGTACCGCCAAGGATCGGGCTGGCCGAACCGGCGGTGTCATAGGTGCGGCCGTTGATCGTGATTCCCGACAGACCGCCCAGCGCCTGGGTCATCTCGGGGGTGATGGTATGGGTCGGCGAAAAGCCGATGACCGCCGCCGAGCCTTCCAGAAGCGGCGCGCCACCGACGGTGAAGAGGGCAATCTGGTTCAGGTCGCGCGGGATCTCGCGCACCGGGACGATTGCCGCGACCTGATCGATCAGCCGCTGGCGTTCGTCCAGAAGCGCCGAGACATCGCGCCCGGCACCGGTGAACGACCGCAGCTCGACGTTCAGCTCGTGCAGCTGGCCCAGCGTTGCGTTCAGCTTGACGACCTCCTCGCCGATCTGGCGGTCGGCCGTGGCGCGGGCCGCCTGGATGTCGTCCGAGACCGCCGCCAGCCCGTCGATCAGCGACCGGGCCGTGGTGGCCACTGAGAGGAGCCGGGTCTGCGATTCCGGGCGCCCGGCGGATTCGATCAGCGCGCTGTCAAAGGCTGCCAGCCGCGCGGCGATCGAGCCCGGGTTGTCCGGCGTGCCAATCGCCTGTTCCAGCCGGGTCATGAACCCCGCCCGGACATCGCGGTCGCCGCTTCCGGCCTCGGCGATCCGGCGTTCGCCCAGAAGGTGGCGGTCGACATCGCGGGTCACGCCGATGATCTGCACGCCCTGCCCGGTCCCCGCGAGGACCGCCGAGCTGAGCCCCACCTCGCGCCGGGCATAGCCGGGCGTCGTGGCGTTGGCCACGTTCGACGACAGGATTTCCGCCTGCCGCGAGGTGGCCGACAGGCCCGTCAGGGCTCCGGCCAGGGCAGAGGTGATGCTCATCGTCTATCACCGCTTGATGTTGGTGGTTTCCTGCAGCATCTCGTCCACCGTCTGGATGACCTTGGCGTTCGAGGAGTAGGCGCGCTGGGTCTGGATCAGGTTGGTCAGTTCGGCGGCGACGTCGGTCTTCGACCCTTCGCGGGAATAGCCCTGGATCGACCCGGTCGGGCCCGAGCCCGCGTCCCACAGGAAGAACGACCCCGATTCCGGCGAGACCTGGTAGGTCTGGTTCGACAGGGACAGAAGCCCGTTCGGGTTCGGCACGTCGACCAGCGGAATCTGGTACAGCCGCCGGGTAAAGCCGGTGTCGTAGGTCGCGTTGACATAGCCCTTTTCGTCAACCTCGACCGTGGTCAGGTTGCCGACAGGCGAGCCGTTCTTGGTGATCGACACCGGGGCGAAGTTGTCCGACAGCTGGGTCAGCCCGTTCGGGTCACCCAAACGGCCGATGCCCACCGTCATCGGGCCACCCGCAACGGTCAGCGCCAGCGTGCCGTCGGCCGGGTTGTAGGCCCCGCCCGACACCACGGTCACCGAAGCGAGCGTACCGCCCGCGCCACGGCTGTCGTCGAAGACAAGGTCGTATTCGCCGATCAGCGTGCCGCCCCCGGCGCTGTCGCGGATCTGCATGGACCACGCGTTCGAGGACCCTGTTGCCGGCACGACCGGGACAAAGGTGATCTCCAGCGCTTCTGACGTGCCGAGGTTGCCGAAGTATTCCACCGACAGGGGCGGCGGCACGGCAGTGGAGCCGGCATTGGTGTAGGTCGCGGGCAGGTTGACGCCCAGGTTCATCATGGTGGTCGGGTCGCCCGCCGTCTGGTTGGTGTTGATCACGATCGGCACCAGACCCGAGATCGTGTCGCGTGCGTTCGACGGGATGGTGCCGTCGGCGTTCGCGGCCCAGCCCAAGAGCACCAGGCCCGAGTCGGTCTTCAGGACACCGTCGGCATCGGTGCGGAAGCTGCCGGTCCGCGTCATCAGCAGTGGCGTGTCGGACATCGCGTTGCCCAGCGTCACCTCGTTGATCACCGGCAGCATGCCGCGGCCAGCGATCGCCAGGTCCAGGGGGTTGCCGGTACCCACCAGGTCGCCGCGTTCGTCGATCAGCCGGACGGTCGAGGCCCGGACCCCCCCGGCCGAATAGGTGCCAGCCCCCCGCGACGACGTGATCACCATACTGGTGAAGTCGGTCGAGGCGCGCTTGTAGCCGTAGGTGCTGGAGTTGGCGATGTTGTCGGAGATCGAGGCCAGACGGGTGGCATTCGCGTTCAGCCCGGCCACACCCGCGCTTAGCGAGGAGGAAATCGTCATGGAAAGCGCCTTTCTGCTGCTTCGCCCTTCGTTCCGGCAAAGCTGCACCCGGTCCGCTTAACAGCGCCCTAACGGCTAAAAGTCGAAGGATTATCTGTTGCGGCGCAAAAGGATGATCTCGATCCGGTTGTTGCGTTCCGCCGCCGGGTCGGCCACCGCGGGCTTGCGGTCGGCAAAGCCGGAAATCCGCTGCACCCGGTCCGGGTCGATCCCGGCGGTCTCCAGCAACTTGCGGGTTTCCTGCGCCCGCAGCGCCGACAGTTCCCACACCGGGTTGTCGATCAGTGTCACCGGGAGGGCGCGCAGATGCCCGCTGACCGCGATCTCGTTGGTGGTCAGGTTCAAGACCTCGGCCAGAAGATCGGCCAACGCCAGCGCGACGGGCGAGGGCTTCTCGGTGTCATCGACAAACAATGGCGCGCCGGGCAGATCGAACAGCTCGATCACCAGGCCTTCGTCGGTGACCTTGGTCACGACATGGCGCAGAAGCTGCTCCATCGTGTTGCTTTCACCGCCGCGGGCCAGAAGCGCCTTCTCGACGTCCTCAAGCTCGGACTGCGCGCGGCCTTCGCCAGCGGCGCCCTGGCCCGCATTCTCGCCCTCATTCTCGGCCGAAGCAGCGGACGACTTGTTCTCCATCGCCCCGGTGCCGGTATTGGCCATCGTCTCTTCCGAAAAGACGCTGTCGCCGCCAAAGACCCCGTCTCCGCCGCCCGAGATGCGGTTCACCGGAATCGTCGGATTGAAGTAATCCGAGATCCCCTTCCGTTGCTTTTCCGTCGTCGCGTTCAGCAGCCACATCAAGAGGAAGAACGCCATCATGGCGGTCACGAAGTCGGCGTAGGCCACTTTCCAGGCCCCACCATGGTGACCCCCGCCGGCAACAACCTTCTTCCGCTTGATGATGACTGGCGCCGCATTACCCTGCGCTGCCATCCAACATCACCCAAATCTAACACCCAAGGTCATTCATAGCAGCATCAGGCCTTACGTCCTGTTAACCGATTGGGTTTTAGGGAACTTCCGCGATTCGGTCACATTTGGACGGGCAAGCCTGTCTGCCCCGGCGCGGTCAGTGTAAGAGGGCGTTCCAGGCCGCCAGTGCCGAGGCGGTGCCATCCCCTTCGGTCACGCCCAACAGAAGGGCGTCCTGCACGCGGGCACACACGATGCTGTGGCCCTCGATCAGAGTGGCACCCAGCATCAGGCAGATCGGATCGCCCGGCTGGGCCGACAAGAGGTCAAGCTGCTGCACCACGGACTGGGTCTCGTCATCCAGAAAGCCCTGCAGGTGCGACACCATCTCTTCGGGGCCAAAGCTCATGCCGTCCTGCTCGCCCCCCCGCACCAGCCAGGCGATCAGCGTCGGGCCGACCCCGTCAGCAAAGTCGCGGATGCCCTTGCCGGCCAGCTGGACCCTCTGCGCTTCGTAGACCACGACCGGCTCGGCCACTTCCTCGGGCAGGGGGTCTTCGACCTCGGTCTCGTTCAGTTCGACAAGCAGAAGGTCGGCCAAAAGCGCGACCGGCAGACCAACGCTGATCTCATCGTCGCCGCGCCCGATAGGCCCCGAGATGACGCGCAGCTCTTGCCGGGGCGCAGCCACCGCCTGCATCAGCTTGATCAGGTCGTCCTTGTGTTCGTCCTCCAGTGCCGGGGCACTCAGGCACGCCTCTGCCCCTTGCACGCCCAGGCTGCCAGTTAGACGCAGCACCCGGCGACCGGCAACGTCAAGGGTGATCGAGGCCCCCGACGACGACCGGAATTCCAGCGACCGACCCAACATCGTTTCGTTCATCGTGCGCAACAGCTGGGCCAGGGGGTTGCGGTCATTCGACTGGGCAATGATCCGCACTCCGCCGGGATGCGCCAGAACATCCGCCTGCAAGCTGCGCAGACGAGCAAGGATTGGAACGCTGCCCTTGTTCAACGGTTTCTTCGACCCCAGTCACCCACGCGCATCACCCGCCATGGGAAATGCCTTCGAGCGTCTCGCGGATTTTGGCCACAAACGCGGGAAGGTCAATGCCACGATCGCAGACGCAGCACAGGGCATCGGCCGGCTCGGTCTCGGACCGCATGAACAGCCGCAGGTTGGCAGGCCCCAGCACCAGCGCCGTGTGCGGCTCGCCAAAGGCTTCGACCGACAGGGAAAAGAGGGGGTCATCGAAACAGGCACGGGCCTGGTTGCACAGCTGGTCCAGGTGTTCCTGCGTGGTCACCATCGGCCCCGCACTGGTCAGGATCATGCGCGAGGACAGGTCGGCAAATGCCACAAGACGGGCCTGCGGAAAGGCCTTCACAACCGCCCCAAGGCCTTCAGTCACACCCAATCCGGCGTCCTTTCCGCGTTACGAGGTCTTGAGCCGTCCCAACGGCAGCGCATCGCCCGTGCCGACGATGTTGTCGGCAAAAGTCACCAGCGTCGGGCCGGATTCGGCCGTCGGCCGTTCGGTGCGCAGCAACCGTTCGGTCTTCGCCTCGACCCGGCGCGGCTGGATCTTGATGACCGGAGTGTTGCGGATCACCGTAAGGCGCTCGAAGGCCTCGGCGATCAGGCTCTGGCCAACTTCGGTTTCTTCGGCGGGGTCCGGCTTGATGGCAGGCTTGCCCTCTTCGCCCGGCTCCGGGTGGCCCTCGTCGATGATCCGGTGGACGATCTCGAACAATGCCTTGGTGAAGGCGTCGGCCCCGCTTTCCATCCACATGCCTTCGTCTTCACCGGCCCGCATCGCCTGCAACAGCGACACCGGATAGACTTCGGCAAACAGGCCTTCGGTTTCCTGCTGAACGCGCTTCAGCACCTTGGCGCGGTCCTTCTCGCCGACGATCTTGTCGAACCGGGTGATCAGAAGCAGGCTGTTGCGGCGCATTTCCTGCGGGAAGGTCGACCAGACGCCCGATTCCGACTGCCGCCAGGCCTGCGTCGCATGGGTGCACCACAGCACACCATCGGCAAGATAGGCCATCCGCTCCCAGACTTCCGAGGACATCGACGGGTCGGAAATCCCCGGCATGTCGATCAGGTCGCAGTACCGCAGGATATCGCTTTTCATGAAGATGCGGACGTGCTCGGTCGTCTCCAGGCTGACCTGCTCCAGCTCGGCCAGGTCCAGGTCGTAGGCGTGTCCGTCCAACCCTTGGGTGTAGGCGTCATCCGGGCCATAGCTCAGCCAGACCGGCGGAAGCTGGGTTGCCGTCACCTTCTCAAGCAGGGGCCGCGCCCCCATCAGCACGTTGCAGAGCGTGCTTTTCCCCGAGCTGAATTCGCCCATGATGGCGATGCGCGGTTTGCGGGTCAGTGGCATAACTCAGGTCCTTTCGTAACCCTTTACGCTACTCAGTCAGCATAGATCGCAAGCTCGTCCATGATCGAGGCCAGGCATTCCTGCCGGTCTTCCCAGGCGTTCACGCCGAACAACTCCTTCATCTCTTCCATCGAAATCTCGGAAGAGGCCAGCGCGCTCATCAGAAGTTCGCGCTGTTCCTGCAAGAAGTCTCGCAGGGTGGTCTGGGTGCGTTCGCGGAACAGGCCGATCTGGATTGTCTTCAGGTCGTTGATGATCGGGTCGGTTTCCGCCCGGATCAGCTTGTTGAAGTCCTGCGCAAAGGCCTTGTAGCCCCGGCGGCGCTGCCACCAGCCCTTCCACCAGCCGACCTGCAGGTCCAGCGCGATGGTCTGGCCCAGGTTGATCGGCGGCGGGATGTAGGACACGACCGGCGTCTCGATCTTGAAGCCTTCGACGGTGATCGAGAAGGTCTTGCCATAGAGATCAGCGATATGCAGCGCCGTCTCGTTGTTCACTTCGGCCGCGATGGCGTGCATCTTCTTCAAGACGACCTGATAGCTGGACGACAGAAGCATCCGCAGCCCCAGCGGGCTGTAGTGCCAGGTCGCATCCTCGCCATTGGTCTGCAGATGCTCGATCAGGCTGTTCGTCGCGCGGTCCAGGAAGCGTTCATAGCTCTGGTCGATGCGGTTGGTGAAATCCTTGCAGACGTTGTTCGTCAGGTGCGTCAGCTTCTCGACCGCCGCCTGCTCGATCTTGCGCAGTTCGGCGTCCAGCTGCTGCGGTGTCATCGTCCGGTTCAGCTGGCCGTCCGATTCCAGGATGCGGACCTGGTCCACCACGTCCAGCGACTGGGCCAGGTTCAGCGCCTGGCGCGACGACTTCTGCAGCGCTTCACGGACCGGGCCTTCGTACATCCGCTGGCCCAGCGCATCCAGAAGCGCCGGCACGCCCGAGGCATGCCAGACCAGCTGTTCCGCCGTCCATTCCGACATCTTGTCGGCAAAGGCCGCGCGGGTCCAGTTGATCGCCGACTCGGTCGAGTCGTCGGTCATCTCGTCGATCTTGCCTTCCAGGACCGCGTTCGCCCAATGGGCAGAGCCATAGATGATGTCGACGTCCGGCGGCGCGTTGTTCTTTTCCAGCGTCTCCAGGATCGCGCGGTGGATCTCCGGCACCTGGGTCGCGGGATCGGGCAGTTCGTCGATCCGGTTCACGAAGATGATGATCTCGCGGCTTTGCCGGTGCGCGATCAGGCGGATCAGCGCCATGTCCATCGTGGTCAGCGCCTGGTGGGCCGACAACACGACGATACAGGACCGGCTGTCGCGGACCGCGTTGATCGTGATCTGCTCGCGCATCATGAACGTGTCGTTCACGCCGGGGGTGTCCCGGATGCACATCATGATCGGGAAATCTTCGCGCTCGATGTACAGGTCGGCCGACTTGGTGATGTCGGTGAACCGGCCTGCCTCGGCGCCGCCGGATTCCTCGTCGCCGACGCAGACATACCGCCTTAACAGCGCGTCATCGACCGTGCCATAGCGGTGCTCGGTACCCAGCAGCATCTCGAACTTGCGGCCCAGGCGCGCCTGCGCCTTGTCGCGCATCTGCACGACCTGCAGGCGCAGCTTCTCAAGCTCTTCGTCCGCGCCCGCGCGCGCCGCCAGCTGACCGATCCGGCCGCCGTTCGACACGAGCTTTTCCCATTCGGCATTGTCGAAGAACTTGAACTTCGCCCGCACGTTCAGCTCGGGCGAGGGCGTGTTGATGTGCAGCGAGGTGACGACCGAAGTCCACGGGTTCACGTCCGTCGGCAACAGCCCCGGCGCACCGATCATCGCGTTCAAAAGCGAGGTCTTCCCCGCCTTGATCTGGCCAATCACGGTGACCGAGGGCTCAACCTCGCGCACCTGGCCCATGATCCGGGTGACCTTCTTCGACGTGTCCGGGTCGGCCATCGTGACAAAGTCGCGCAGCACGTCCTCGAACTGCTTGATCGAATCCGCGATACGGGCCAGCCCAGGGAAGTTGCGCTTCAGGGCAACTTCCGGCTCTGCGGCAACCATGCCGTCCCGATCGTCCTCGTTCTCTGCAACCGCACCGAGTCCCATGTTCACCTCATAATCGCGGGCGAGTTCCGCCTAGTTCGAGCGCCGTGCGACACAAGTCCCCGCAATCGTGTCATAAGTTGGGAAAGTGGTCCCAATTAGGCACATTCTTGACGATTCTACGCTCACAATGACCTTACACCGCGCGCAATGTTTCCAGTTCGCGCCTAAGTTGCAAGATCATGGTCAGCGCGTCGTCAGCGGGGGCGTGACCTTTTTCCAACTGCATCAACATGATGTGGTCCAGTACCTCACCAAGGTCGCTGTTGATTCGGCGCATCGCGTCGGACCGACCCTGCGAGACCACTGCCATCACCTGTTCGCCCGTCTCGCGCGTGTGCTCCAGAATCAGATCAACCGGCACCTTCGCGTCGAAATCGATCTCGCTTTCCAGTGCCGCCGCGCGTGCCTTTATCATCGCAATCGCCTGGTCGGCAAGACCGCCATCCGCCCCGATGTCGATGGCCGGGGCAGCGGCTGGGGCAGGGCTGGTCGGGACGGCGCGTGCCGCGATCCGAGGGCGTTCCCGGCGCGGGGCGGGCTGGTCGGCTGCCGCCTGCTGATCCCGTCGCATGATCGCCATGGGCGAGAACATGGCCTCATCCATCGCCGGTGCGGCGGGCGCAGCCGGAGCCACTGCCGCCCGGGCCGAGGCCGGCAGCCGCTGGACCGGGGCCTCGCGCGGCCTGCGCTCCATCGGCGGCACACGCTCCTCGCGCGGCGGGGCCGCCGGTTCGGTCGGGCGCGGACGCGGGTCCCGCTTGAACAGGCTGGGACGCTCGACCGGAGTGGCGGGTGCGGGCATCGGGTCCAGCCGGGGCGCGGGATCCGGCTCAGGCTCTGGCTCAGGCTCAGGTTCCGGCTCCGGTTCGTCTTCCGCGACGAACTCGGGTTCTGCCGCCTCGGCGACCTCTTCCACAAGGTCCCCGGTTTCGGCGTCCAGGTAATCGGCAATCTCCGGAACGTCGTCCTCGTCCACATCCTCCAGGTCCGGCAGGGTGCCGTCGTCATCCGCCGCGATCTCTTCGGGGCGGGCGCGCAGGGCGGACAGGTCGGGCAGGGGCGATCCGCGGGTCAGGCCTGACGGTGCCGGACGAGCTGCGCCAAACAGGGTGCGCCGTTCGGTCCCGGGCGCCTCCCGCTCTGCGTCCAAAGGTTCGCGCCGCCGGGGCTCCGGTTCTTCGTCCGACGGCACCTCGATCGCCCGTTCCGGACGCGGGGTTATCGCGCGGGGCACCCGCTCCCGGGGCCGAACCGGCTCTTCCGCGACGACTTCGGGCGGAACCTCCTCGGGCTCTTCCGGGATGTCCGGCGGTGCGACCACCGGGGTCTCTTCCGCCACCGGTTGCGAGGTGGGCCTTGGCCGCCGCACCGGTTCCGGCGGACGGGGCGCAGGTTCGGGTTCCGGTTCGGGCGCGGCAGCCATTTCGGCCTTGGACTTCCAGGTTGTCCGCAAGGGAACCAGCGGGGCGGCTACCGGATCGCCTTCGCCCGCCACGCGCTTGATCCGGTCGGCAAAGCGCCGACGGGTTTCGGGCTTCGGCTCCTCCTCCACGACAGGCGGAGGCGCTGGCTGCACCGGCTCGGGCTCGGGTTCGGGGTCGAGCGACACCTCGACCACTGGTTCGGGCTCAGGCTCGGGCTCAGGCTCAGACTCGGGCTCCGGCTCCGCGACGGCGACTTCATCCTCCTCCGCTTCGGCGGGCTCAGCCCATTCCTCCTCGACTGCCGCTTCCGTTTCTTCTGCCTCGGGCAGGTCCGCTGCGGGTTCGGTCGCCGACCCAAACTCCGCCGGCTCGGGCGGCGGGGTCCAGCCCTCGGCCGCGTCCGTTTCCCCCGGCTCGGCAAAGCGGCGCGCGACCAGTTCGCCCGCCTCGACATGCCGGGCCAGCAGCAGTTCTGCCGTGTCCATGTCCGCGCGCCGGCCCGACTGGACCCGCGTCTTGATCGCCGCGATCACTGCGGCCGCGCCGCTGTCGCGGAACAGTTCGCGGTTGACCGGACCACCGGGGGGCACCGCGGCCCGCGCTTCCTTGGCCGAGATCGACAGGATCTGCCGGAACTCCTCGCCCGCGCGCAGCTCGACGCGTTCGTGCATGGCCGCCGCCGACTGCCGGCTGCCCAGGAGGTCCACCTTGGTCAGGAACATGAAGCTGTTGTCCTTGACCGAATCGGGCAGGCTTTCCCAGACCAGCTGCTCTTTCGGCAGGTAGGAGGTCGTGCACCAGATCACGATGTCCGCGCGCTTGCTGGCCCAGTTCGCCGCGCGCTTCTGCTCGGCCTCCATCGGGCCGACCGACACTTCCAGAAGGCTGATCACCTTCAGCGCGGGCAGGTTCATCTCCAGCGTGACCAGCGCGGGGGCGAGCGGCAGCACTTCGGCCAGATCGCTGCCGGCCAGGATCTTGGTGCTGCCATCGGTCAGCGTGCAGATCATCCGGGCGCTGTCGCCGTGTTGCACGACAATCGTCGGCAGGCGCAGCGTTTCCGGCACGACGATAGTGCCGACAAGCAAGTTCAGGATCGAGGATTTGCCCGAGCCCGGCAGGCCTAACAGCGCGATGCGGGCGGGACGCTCCAGCCGTTCGATCAGGCGCTCTGCAGCCTCTGCCGGACCGCCTGCAGGCAAGAGCCCGCGGTCAAGCGCGCGGCCAAGCCGCTGGGCGACTGTCAGTTCCTCATCGGAGTTTGCCATGTCTTACTTTATGACGGTGACTCGCTTTGGCCGCAACCGCACTGGTGACAAATCCTCGACCTGTGGCCCCGGCGTGCTTTCCGACAGGGTCTGGACAACCCGGCGCGGGGTCGGAGCGACTTTCGCTTCCGGCAGGGGCATCGGGTTCGGGTCCTGCGGCGGCAAAGGCGCGATACCTTGAGCAGGCTGCGCAGCCGCCGTGGCCTTGCGCGCCGGCACCGACAGCTGGTCGGGCGCGATCGTTGTCAGGCGACGCGGGCGTGCAACCGTGGCCGAGGGTCCGGCCGGGCGCGCTTCCTTCGCTCGCACCGAGGCGTTGTTCACCTTGATGATCGTGAAACTGATGTTGTCCTGGTCCGGGTCGTCAAGCCGGGCCAGCTCTTCCAGCAGGCGCTCGGCAATCTCGGTCGACCGCGCCTTGCGGTACTTGTTCAGCACCTTTTCGATCTGCGCATTGGTCAGGAACTGCACCCCGTCCGAGGCGCACAGCACGATGTCACCTTCCTGCAGCTCATGGGGCCGGTTCGGGCAGTCGATCTTCGGGATCCGCGTGCCCATCAGCACCGAGATCAGGCAGTTTCGGTCGGGATGGTTGGCTCCCACCTCGGGGTCCATCAGGCCCGACTTCACCATGAAGTCGATCTGCGGCGCCATCGAGTGGTCCTCGTTCAACTGGGTCAGCTTGCCCCCGCGGAACAGGAACAGCGGTGAATCCCCGATCGAGATCCACCACAGCCGGTTCTCGATCAGCGCCGGCACAACCAGCGTCGATCCCATCCCCTCGGTCTCGGGGTGGCTGCGGGTGTGCTGGCGCAGGGTTTCGTTGGCAAAATCCGCCACGCTGCGCAGGATTTCGGGCGCCCGCGCCTCGAACGATTGCACATCGGCAAAGTGGAACTTCAGCTCGCTGAAAACCTCGGTCAGGACGACTTTCGAGGCCACGTCGCCCGCGGCATGGCCGCCCATGCCATCGGCCAGGACGACAAATCCGGCCTCGGCACCAACCGGGAAGTCCGCGGTGATCGCGTCTTCCTGATAGTCTCGCGCGCCCTGGCTGATCCCGGAGGCTACGTCATAGCGTGGCTCACGCGATCGCCATATCATCCGCATCCCCCTCGGAGTCTACTGCCGACCAGTTGAACTCGGCCGAACACAGCGCTTTCAGCACCAGTGTCGTCTCGCCGATCTGGATCTCGTCGCCATCGCCCACCACGGACGTCGACAGAAGGGGTTTGCCATTCAGGCGCACCAGGTTGGACTTTCCGCCATGCCCCAGATGGAACTGGTGCGTCATCGGGTCATAGGCGATTGCTGCATGATGCTGGCGCGAGATCGCCATGTCGCCGAAATCCAGCGCGATGGTCTGGTCTGCGCCGCGCCCGATCTGCGACACGCCCCGCATCACCGGGAAAGCTGCGCCGCGGCCCGGGCCGGATTTGATGACCAGCCAGCCGGTCGGGTACATCACCACGCCCGACTTGTCGCCGGGCTCGATCGATTCTTCCATCCGCCCTTCGTCGAACAGCGGCACGACTGCGGCGGGCTGCGGCTCGAACCCAAGGACGCGGGTCTTGGTCCGGGTCGCACGCCGGCGCGCACCCGCATCGGCGGCAATCTCGCGCGCCGGGGTCGGGACGGGCACCGAGGCAGGGGCTGCGGCCTCCTCCTCCATCTCCCAGATGTTCACCGCGGGTTTCGGACCTTCCTTGGCGACGACAGCGCTGTTCGCCGTCTGGGTCAGGACCTCGGGGGCGCCATCAGCAAGCTTGGGGAAGCGTCCGGCAGCCGGACCATTGCCGCGCGCCACGGAGTCGATTGCGGCCTTCGTGGCCTGAATCTCCTCTGCCTCACTGCCGTTGAAGCGGCCTGCGCGCGATGCCTTGGCCTTCCGACCAAAAAGCCAGCCGAAAAACTTCATCTTCCCACTCCATCCCGGGACTGACCCCGGGCAATTCCATCTTCTCAGTGCAAAGTTACCAAGGTCTCAACGACCCTGCGGAGGCCAGAAACGCGACCCGCCGCATCACCTTTGCCTGAACCCCGTCGACGCCGAACACCTCGCACACACACCTTTTCTGTTACGCAGAGACTTTGTCCAAAAAATGATCCGAATTCGGTCATTTCGCGGATCATAGTCTACATTCGGTTCAGAATAGGCGACGGACCACGAAATCTGCAAGTTCAGACAGAATGTCGCGGAGTGAATGCTCGGGTAGGTTGTTCAGTGCCGACTTGGCGCGTGCCGCCCAGTCCAGCGCCGCGGAGCGGCTGGCCGAAATTGCATCATGACGGCGCAGAATCAGCATCGCCTGCGCCAGGTCGCCCTCGCGCTGGTCGCCCTTCTCGATCACCCGGGTCCAGAAGGCGCGCTCTTCGGCATCGGCCTGCGCCACGGCCTTGATGACCGGCAGCGTCAGCTTGCGTTCGCGGAAATCGTCCCCGGTGTTCTTGCCGATCACCGCGTCCGACCCACCGTAATCCAGGATGTCGTCGACGATCTGGAAGGCGATCCCCAAGGCGTCGCCATAGTCGCGCAACGCCGTGACTTCGGCCTCATCCGCCCCCGCGATCACCCCGCCGACCTCGGTCGCAGCGGCAAACAGCGCCGCCGTCTTGCCCCGGATCACCTGCAGATAGATCCGCTCGTCCGTCGCCAAGTCCTGCGCCGCGGTCAGCTGCAGCACTTCGCCTTCGGCAATCGTCGCACTGGCATTGGCCAGGATGTCCAGCACTCGCAGGTTTCCGGTTTCGACCATCAGCTGGAAGCTGCGGGAAAACAGGTAGTCGCCGACCAGCACGCTCGACTTGTTGTCCCATAACAGGTTCGCCGTCGGCCGCCCGCGCCGGCGCTGGCTTTCGTCGACCACGTCGTCATGCAAGAGCGTCGCCGTGTGGATGAACTCGACCGTTGCCGCCAGCTTGACGTGGTCGCCGCCGCCGTAGCCCATCATCCTGGCCGAGGCCAGCGTCAGCAGCGGCCGCAGCCGCTTACCGCCTGCCTCGACCAGATGCGCCGTCACTTCCGGGATGCGCGGGGCGTGTTCACTGGCCATCCGTTCCCGGATCAGCGCGTTCACCGCCGCCATGTCGTCAGCCAGAAGGGCGCTCAGCCTGTCCTGCGGGCTCACCGCCTTCTGCCCTTCGCCAGCCCCGTCCATATCCCTGCCGCCCTTGCCCCGCCCGACCTGCGGTTGTAACCCGATGTGATGAAGGAACTTCTCCGCACGACCGACCCCACGGTGATCGCCTTTGCCACGGTCCTTCTTGAGGGCGAGGGTATAGCCGCGTTTCCGTTGGACGTCCACATGAGCGTCCTTGACGGCAGCCTTGGCGTTTTGCCGCAGCGCCTGATGGTGGCCGACCGGGACCTGTTCCTCGCCCGGGCGATCCTGCGCGACAACAACATCGAGACGGTCCCCTGATGTTCGCCGAGGATGAACTGTCCGACGACAAGTTCCTCTGCGGCCGCCTGCGCCTTCTGCAACCGTTAAAGGGCTACCGTGCCGCGACCGACCCGGTCCTCTTGGCCGCCGCCTGTCCGGCCGAACCGGGACACAGCGTCCTTGACCTCGGCTGCGGGGCAGGGGCCGCCGCCCTCTGTCTCGGGCATCGGGTGCAGGGCCTTGCGCTGGCTGGCCTGGAACTGCAAGCCGCCTATGCCGACCTCGCCCGCCGTAACGCGGACCGCAACGGCATCGCGGTCGAGGTGCATGAGGGCGACCTGACCCGCATGCCCTCCGCCCTCCGCCGCGACTTCGACCATGTCATCGCGAACCCACCCTACTACCCCGCCGGCGGCAGCCCCTCGCCCATCGCCGCCCGGGCACGCGCGATGCAGGTTGAGACGCCCCTGTCCACCTGGGTCGCCGCCGCCACCCGGCGCCTGCGCCCCGGGGGCTGGCTGACCCTGATCTGCGGCGCCGATGGCCTGCCTGAGGTGCTGGCCGCCCTGCCGCCCAAGCTCGGTTCCGCCGCCGTCCTGCCGCTTGCCCCGCGCGAAGGCCGGCCCGCGCTCCGCGTCATCGTCCAGGCCCGAAAGGGTGGCCGCGCGCCTTTCCGCCTCCTTGCGCCCTTCGTCATCCACGCCGGCGCCGCCCATGACGGCGACCGCGAAAGTTACACCCCCGCCGCCAACGCCGTCCTGCGCGACGGGGCTGACCTCCTCGCGGCATTCCGCTGAATTCGACGCATCATTCTGTAGCACGATGTCAACGGGGGATGACACGACTCGGGTTTCGTGCTGCACTTCCCCCGTGGGTAGCTTTTACAGGAGGACGACCATGACGATCGCATCGCATCTGGTGGAACTGCGCAGGAAGCACGAAGCACTCTCCGAAATGGTCGAGCAAGCCCAGCGCAGCCCCGCAACGGATGCCCTGAAGATCGCGGAACTCAAGAAGCAGAAGCTGCGCCTGAAAGAGGAGATCGAGCGGCTTAGCCACTAAGCCCGTCCGGCACTAAGTCTTTTTGGCGCTGGCCCGGGCGGCCAGCGCCGCACCCGCCGCAATCAGCACCGCCGCAACGGCGATGGTCCAGGACGGCTTGGCAATCCCCGTCAGAACCAGGGCCAGGGTCGACAACAGCGGCGCCGCATAGCTTGCCACGCCCAACAGCTGGATGTCCCCCCGCTTCATCCCGATGTCCCAGGTGAAGAAGGCCGCGCCCACTGGACCGATCCCCAGCGCCAGCACCGCAGCCCAGCCAAGCGCCCCCTCAGGCCAGACTGTCGTCTCCAGCGACAGATGCGCCACGACCGACAGGGCCGCAGTTGCCAGGCAGAACACCGTCACGCTTTCGGTGGGCACCTCGCCCAACCGCCGCGACAGGACCGAATACCCCGCCCAGGTCAGCGCGCAGCCGAACGCCAGCGCCAGCCCCAGGGCCGAGCCATCGCCCTCTCCCCCACGCCCGAGGACAATCACCGCCGCCCCTGCAAAGGCGATCAGCGCCCCGATGACATGCGGCGCGCGCAACCGCTCACCGGGCAAGAGGCCCGACATCAGCACGATGAACAGCGGCCACAGATAGGCGATCAACCCGGTCTCTGCGCTAGGCGACAGCCGGAACGCGGTGAAATACAGGAAGTGATAGCCGAAAAGGCCAATGGTCCCGAAGGCATAGACCTTCCAGCTGACGCCCCTTAGCACCCCGAATCCTTGACGCGCGGTCCAGACCAGCCCGATCAGCCCGCCGATCCCGAAACAGATCGCGTTCAGCAATAAGGGCGGGACCGGAGCACTGCCGATGGTGAACAGGGCCAGCAGCGACCACATGAGGACGGCGGTGAACCCGATCAGCGTTGCGCGAGCCTTGGTCATGGTCCCTCCGTCGCTGTTGCATAACCGCCCGCGCCGCAAAGGAAAAGGCCGCCCCGAAGGACGGCCCCGGAATGCTCGTCGTTCGACTTCGTCGCTCCTCGCAGGCCCTCCGACGAGGAGACGCAGTCGAACGAGGAGGCGTCAGACGAAAAACTGCCCGCCGTTCGCGCTGATCGTCGATCCCGTGATGAACCCGGCATCCTCGGACGCCAGGAACACGCAGATCCGCGCGATCTCTTCCGGCTCGCCCAGGCGGCCCACCGGGATCAGCGGAATGATGCGTTCGTTCAGCACCTTTTCGTCGATGGCCTTCACCATCTCCGTCGCGATATAGCCCGGGCAGATTGCGTTCACGGTGATCCCGGCCCGCGCGCCTTCCTGCGCCAGCGCCTTGGTGAACCCCAGGTCGCCCGACTTGGCCGCCGAATAGTTGGCCTGGCCCGCCTGACCCTTCTGGCCGTTGATCGAGCTGATGTTGATCACCCGCCCGAACTTGCGGTCCCGCATGCCTGACCACAGCGGATGCGTCATGTTGAAAAGACCCGTCAGGTTGGTGTCGATCACCTCTTTCCACTGCTGCGGCGTCATCTTGTGGAACATCGCGTCCCGGGTGATCCCGGCGTTGTTCACCAGCACGTCCACCGGGCCGACCTCGGCCTCGACCTTGGCGATCCCCGCCGCACAGGCGTCGTAATCCGCCACGGACCACTTGTAGGTCGGGATGCCGGTCTCCTTGGTGAAGGCCGCCGCCGCCTCGTCGTTGCCGGCATAGTTCGCCGCGACCTTGTAGCCCGCCGCCTTCAGCGCGACCGAGATCGCCGCGCCAATGCCGCGCGACCCGCCCGTGACCAATGCAACCCGTGCCATCGTGATTCTCCTCCCTTGGGGTATGCTACCGTATGCCGTTGAAATCCTGTTACCGAAACGAAATCGGGCGCGCAACATTATTGCGCGCCCGTTTCGCTATTGCGGCGATTTGCTGCGCCGCAGCAACACTGGGGTCAGGCCCGTTCCAGGCACATGGCGACTCCCATGCCGCCGCCGATGCAGAGCGTCGCCAGGCCCTTGTTCGCCCCGCGACGTGCCATCTCGAACAGCAGCGTGTTCAGGATGCGCGCTCCGCTCGCGCCGATCGGGTGGCCGATGGCGATGGCGCCACCGTTCACGTTCACGATCGACGGGTCCCAGCCCATGTCTTTGTTCACTGCGCAGGCCTGGGCGGCAAAGGCCTCGTTCGCCTCGACCAGGTCCAGATCACCGACCTTCCAGCCCGCCTTCTGCAGCGCCTTGCGGCTGGCATGGATCGGGCCCACGCCCATGATCGACGGGTCAAGTCCGGCGGTCGCATAGGAGGCAATCCGCGCCAGGGGCTTCAGTCCACGCTTGGCGGCTTCCTCGGCCGTCATCAGCACCACCGCCGCCGCGCCGTCGTTCAGGCCGCTTGCATTCGCCGCCGTGACCGAGCCGTCCTTGGTGAAGGCGGGCTTCAGCTTCTGCATCGCGTCGATGGTCGCGCCGTGACGGATGTATTCGTCCGCATCGACCACGATGTCGCCCTTCCGGGTCTTCACCGTGAAGGGCACGATCTCGTCCTTGAACTTGCCGGCCTTCTGCGCGGCCTCGGCCTTGTTCTGGCTGGCCAGTGCGAATTCGTCCTGCATGTCGCGGCTGATCTGCCACTGGTTGGCGACGTTTTCCGCCGTCTGGCCCATGTGATACCCGTTGAAGGCGTCCCAGAGCCCGTCCTTTATCATCGAGTCGATGAAGTTCAGATCGCCCATCTTCTGTCCGGCGCGCAGGTGCGCCACATGGGGCGACAGCGACATCGATTCCTGCCCGCCCGCGACGACGATCCGTGCATCGCCCAGCTGCACATGCTGCGCCCCCAGTGCCACGGCGCGAAGGCCCGAACCGCAGACCTGGTTCAGCGACCAGGCGCTGGATTCCTTCGCCAGACCCGCCTTGATATGTGCTTGCCGCGCCGGGTTCTGGCCCTGGCCCGCGGTCAGCACCTGGCCGAGGATCGTCTCCTCGACTTCGGCCTTGTCAATGCCAGCACGGGCGACGACCGCCTCGATCACCGCTGCGCCCAGGTCATGCGCCGGCGTGTTGGCGAACGAGCCGTTGAAGCTGCCTACGGCGGTGCGGCCCGCCGACACGATTACGACATTGGTCATTTCCGGATCCTCTCCCTAAGCGCCAAGCTGTGCCGCCGCGGCCAAAGGGCACGCGCCGCTTCAGTCATGCCCTAAGGGCAGATTGCTGCAAGCGCAAGACAGATGGTGGTTGGGGGCGATTTACCGCAGCCCTGGCGGGACGCGCATGCCCGCGTTGCATCGGGTAGAGGATACCGGTCAAGAGCGGGGTCGGCTTGCCGGCAGCCTGATCAAGCCCCGGGTGGCCTTGCCGGAAGACACGTGCCGGTGTCACTGCGTCCGCGTCTGTACTCTGGTCGCACGCCGCCCCGCCTGCGCAGGCCTCGCGCCTTTTCCGGGGGCATGACGGCAGAACCCGATTGGCCGTCCGGCCACCCAACCCGCTGCCAGTACCGGCACGGCGACGGTGAGAGCAGCACTCGCCGCAACCGCCACGACGACCGCGAAGGAAATGGCAAGGGCCGAAGTTCGACGTTGCCCAAGTCAGGTCCGCAGCCCTTGCCCGGGGCCCGCTCACCCCGCCAGACCGCCGCCTATCCCACCGCGATGTTCGGACGCCCATGCCGGAAGGCGCGGAAGTCCGGAGTGACGGTGGGCGGTCCGAACAGATAGCCCTGCATGCAGCCCACGCCGGCGTTGCGCAGCCAGTTCGCCTCTTCCTCGGTCTCGACCGACTCGGCCACGACATACATGCCCAGTTCCTGCGCCATGGCGATCGCCGCCCGCGCTGCCGACTTGGCCGCCGGGGTGCGGTCCACGTTCTTGACCAGGACGCCGTCAATCTTCGCGATCTCGAAATCCAGCTCCTCCAGCACCCGAAGCGAAGTGGTTCCCGCACCGAAATCATCCAGCGCAAAGACGATGCCGCGGTCCCGCATTTCGGCCATGAACGGCTTCAGCACATCGGGGACCTGCAGCGCCGAGTTCTCGTTGATTTCCAGGATCAGGTTCGACCCCAGGCGCGGGCTGTCCTGCAGGGCGCGCTGCAGGATGTTCATCCAGGGCTGATAGCCGACCGACCGCGCCGACATGTTGATCGACACCCGGATCTGCGGATTGCGCTGCATCGCCATCAGGCCCAGCTGCAGCGCCGCGCAGTCGATGTCGCGGCCCAGCTGGCGCTGTTCCACCACCGGCATGAAGTCGCGCGCCGGGATCACCTGGTCGCGCAGGTTCAACAGCCGGATGAACCCCTCGAAGAACCCGATCAGCGACGGGTCGGCGGCATAGACCACCGGCTGGAACGCCAGCCGCATCCGTCGGTCCTTCAGCGCCTGCGTGACCATCGCGACGGTCTCGCGGTCCTGGGCCGAGATCGCAACATTCAACGGGCTTGATGTGGCAGGGTCGCGATCGTACTTCGACGCCCTTGGTTCCTTCATATAGCTCATGCATAGCCCCCGGCCGGTCAATTCCTTGTCGACACCCTAGACCTCTCGGGGTAAATGCATCGTCAAACTTCGCATTTTGTTCTAATTTTGCCCACACGGAATCCGCGGGTTTTCCCATGCAAAGTGCTGAAAATTCTTCACGTTGCCCCTGGTGCGGGACCGATCCGCTGTACCAGGCCTACCATGACCATGAGTGGGGCCGCCCCGAACGCGATCCCCGGCGACTGTTCGAGCTCCTCATCCTCGAAAGCTTCCAGGCCGGGCTGTCCTGGATCACCATCCTGCGCAAGCGCGACGGCTTCCGCGCGGCCTTCCAGGGCTTCGACCCCGACCACATCGCCACCTGGGGTGAGCCCGAGGTTGCCCGCCTCCTGCAAGACCCCGGGATCGTCCGCCACCGCGGCAAGATCGAAGGCGCCATTCGCGGCGCCCGGGCCTTCCAGCGGATCGAGGCGGCACAGGGCTTTTCCCCCTTCCTCTGGTCCTTCACCGGCGGCCAGCCCCGCATCAACCATCCGAAAACCCTGGCCGAGGTCCCCGCCCAAACCCCACAGTCCCAGGCCATGTCCAAGGCGCTCAAGGCCCACGGCTTCAACTTCGTCGGCCCCACCATCACCTATGCCTTCATGCAGGCCTCCGGCATGGTCAACGACCACCTCGCCACCTGCGCCTGGCGCAACCCGGCCCCCTGATCTCCCCTTGGCCTTTGCGACCCCAGCCGCCATATATGCGCAAACAGTCTACGAGGAGGCCGCCATGCTGGGTCTGGGCGAAAAGCCGCAAGCTGCAACCGATCTGATCAAGGACGTGTCCGAAGCCACCTTCATGGCCGACGTGATCGAGGCCAGCCGCGAGGTTCCGGTCATTGTCGACTTCTGGGCCACCTGGTGCGGCCCCTGCAAGACGCTCGGCCCCATGCTTGAGGCCGCGGTCACCGCCGCCGGTGGCAAGGTCAGGATGGCCAAGGTCGATGTCGACAAGAACCAGCGCATCGCGGGCCAGCTTCGCATCCAGTCGATCCCCACCGTCTACGCCTTCTGGCAGGGCCAGCCGGTCGACGGCTTCCAGGGCGCGGTCCCGGCCTCGGAACTCAAGGCCTTCATCGAGCGCGTCTCGGCTCTGGCCGGGGACGGCGGCCTTGCCGAGGCGATCCAGGCGGCCGAGGACATGCTGACCGAAGGCGCCGCCGTCGATGCCGCCGAAACCTTCGCCGCGATCCTGGGCGAAGACGCCGAAAACGCTGCTGCCTACGGCGGCCTGATCCGCGCCCACCTGGCGTTGAACAATCTCGACCAGGCCGAAGGGCTGATCGCCGCCGCGCCGCCCACCGTCGCCAAGTCCAAGGAACTGGACGCCGCCCGCGCGCAGCTGGAACTGGCGAAACAGGCCGCCAATGCGGGGCCCGAGGCTGAGCTTCGCGCCGCGGTCGAAGCGAACCCCAACGACCACCAGGCCCGCTTTGACCTCGCCGCCGCCCTGCTGGCTGCGGGCGATCCGAAGGCTGCCGTCGATGAACTCCTCGAGCTTTTCCGCCGCGACCGGGAATGGAACGGCGGGGCGGCCAAGACCCAGCTCTTCACCATCTTCGAGGCGCTGAAGCCGCAAGACCCGATCGTTCTCGCCGGACGCCGCAAACTGTCGTCGATGATATTTGCCTGATCCCGTTCGCGGGCTAGCTAGGTGACCATGTTCACAGCCGCCGACCTGCCGGACACCATTCCGGTCTTCCCCCTGCCCGGGGCGCTGATGCTCCCCCGGGCCAGGCTTCCGCTGCACATCTTCGAACCGCGCTATCTGGCGATGATCGAGGATTGCATGAAGACCAAGCACCGCCTGATCGGCATGATCCAGCCGCGCGAGACGCCCGCCAGCGAAAAGCGCAGCGGCGAAAAGCGTCTGCAGGCCATCGGCTGCGCCGGGCGGCTGACCGGCTTCTCCGAAACCGAAGACGGCCGCTACATGATCACCCTCTCGGGCATCTCGCGCTATCGGGTGAAAGAGGAAGTCCAGGGCTTCACCCCCTATCGCCGCTGTCTCGTGGACTGGTCCGACTTTTCGCGCGATCTTGGCCCCAGCGAAGACGATCCCGGCTTCCGCCGCGAGGATTTCATGGGGCTGCTCGCGCGCTATTTCACCAAGCTGGAACTGTCGACCGACTGGAACAGCCTGAAAGAGGCCGAGCCGGAACTGCTCATCAATTCGCTCTCCATGCTCTGCCCCTTCAGCCCTGAGGACAAGCAGGCCCTTCTTGAAACCCCCACGCTGGTCACCCGGCGCGAAACCATTGTCACGCTGATCGAATTTGCCCTGCGCGGCAGCGGCGAGGTGGAGACCCTGCAATGACCGAACCCGCCGACCGCCGGATGTTGGAGGCGCTGGTCTGCCCGGTCACCCATGCCGTCTTGACCTATGACGCCGAACGCCAGGAACTGGTGTCGAAGGCCGCGCATCTCGCCTTTCCGATCCGCGACGGTATCCCGGTGATGCTGGTCAGCGAGGCGCGGGAAACGGAATAGGGTGCGCTACAGCGCACCATGTCTGTCCCGACTGCACAGCCGTCATCCTTGCTTGACGGGCGTTTCTCGGCTCTGCTGACGCGATCCACCCACAGCCACCGGAGCTCCCATGACCGAGGAAGTCGTCAAAGGCCGCGACGTCACCATCCGCTTCGACGCCAGCCGCTGCATCCATTCGCGCACCTGCGTCCTCGGCCACCCCGAGGTTTATGTCCCGAACGTCAAGGGCGAATGGATCCACCCCGACGCCGCCAGCGCCGAGGTGGTGATGCACACGGCACTCGCCTGCCCCTCGGGCGCGATCCGGGTGTCGCGCAATGACGGCTCGGCGTCCTCGGACACTGCGCCGGTGGTGAATACGGTCCGCATCCGCGAAAACGGCCCCCTGGCTTTCGAGGCCGAGCTGCAGATCGGCGGAGAGGCGCAAGCCACCCCCCGCGCGACGCTCTGCCGCTGCGGCCAGTCGGCGAACAAGCCCTACTGCGACGGTGCCCATGCCGCCGCCGGTTTCACCGCCACGGGCGAACCCGCCGCCAAGGAGTTCGCAGCACTTGAGGTCCGCAACGGCCCGCTGAACGTCCAGCCCCTGAAGGACGGCCCGCTGATGGTGACGGGAAACCTTGAGGTGGTCTCGGGCACCGGGCGGACGACCGACAAGGTGGTGAAGACCTTCCTCTGCCGCTGCGGCGCGTCGAAGAACAAGCCCTACTGCGACGGCAGCCACAAGGCCGCAGGCTTCACCGCAGACTGACCGCCCGCCTCCTCGTTCGCCTTCGGCTCCTCGTCGGGAAGTTCTCCGGCGAGGAGGGACGAAGTCCCCGACGAGCCCAAACCGCCCATCAGCGAGGAGGGACGAAGTCCCCGACGAGCTTTGCCATGCGCGCTTCTCCAGACCGCCTTCAAGGCTTCCCGCCCTCAGCGAGGAGGGACAAAGTCCCCGACGAGCGGGACCAGAAGCAAACCTTACCAAATCCCTAACGTCCGCGACCAAGATATTAAAATCATTGGTCGATCAGAGTTTGTCCACCGTGGACAGATCAGGCGGCCAGGTCGTCCGACCCCACCGCGTACAGCCCCGCCGCGCCTTCGCGGGCCTCGGCCAGAAGGGCCGCATGCCCCGGCAGGACCCGGCGGATCATCACCCGGGCCAGGGTCTCGCGCCCGGGGTCAGCCAGGGCGGCCTTCAGGTGGGCCTGGGCCCCCAGGACCTGGGCGAAGGCCCGCAGATAGGCCACCGCCCCGGCGAACCGGTCGTTCAATTCCATCGCCAGCAAGGCCTCGGTCCCCTCGCGCAGCGCCTCAGAGGCCGCCCAGACCTCGCCCGCCAGGTCCGGCAGACGCCCCCGCGCCGCCTCGGCCCCGCGCTGGACCTCGTCGATCAGCCGGAACGCCGCCTCGCCGCCATCGGCCATCTTGCGGCCCACCAGGTCCATCGCCTGGATGCCGTTCGTCCCCTCATAGATCGGCAGGATCCGCGCGTCCCGCAGGTACTGCGCCGCGCCCGTCTCCTCGATGAACCCCATGCCCCCGTGGACCTGCACCCCCTGATGCGCCACCTCGCAGGCGATGTCGGTGCAGTAGGCCTTGGCGATCGGCGTCAGGAACGCCGCCCGCGCCTTCCACTCCGCCGCGCCCGTCGCCGTTGCCATGTCGATCGCCACCGCGCAGGACAGGGCGATGGACCGTGCCGCAAAGACCTCGGCCCGCATCCGGGCCAGCATCCGGCGGACGTCAGCGTGTTCGATGATCGTCCCGTCCTTCGACAGCGGAGTCACCCCCTGCCTCCGCCCCTCGGCATAGGCCAGCGCATGCTGCAGCGCCGCCTCGGCCACGCCCACGCCTTGCGCCGCCACCGACAGCCGGGCGTTGTTCATCATCGTGAACATCGCCGCCATCCCGTTGTGCGGTTCTCCCACCAACCAACCGGTCGCTTCGTCGAACTGCATCACGCAGGTCGGGCTGCCATGGATGCCCAGCTTGTGCTCCAGGCTGACCACCCGTAGGCTGTTCCGCCGCCCCGGATTGCCCGCCGCATCGGGGATGAACTTCGGCACCATGAACAGGCTGATCCCCTTGGTCCCCGCCACCCCGTCCGGCAACCGGGCCAGCACCAGGTGGCAGACGTTCGACACCAGGTCGCTGTCGCCCCAGGTGATGAAGATCTTCTGCCCGGTCACCGCATAGGTCCCATCGCCGTTCGGCACCGCCTTCGACCGCAGCGACCCCACATCCGTCCCGGCATGCGGCTCGGTCAGGTTCATCGTCCCCGACCATTCGCCCGAGGTCAGCTTCGGCAGGTACAAGGCCTGCAACTCGGCCGACCCATGATGCTCCAGCGCCTCGATCTGGCCCTTGGTCAACAGCGGCTTCAGGTGCAGACCCAGACAGGAGCCCGACATCATCTCGTCCACCGCCAGCGCCAGCGAAATCGGCAACCCCATCCCGCCATGGTCCGGGCTGGCCGCCATCCCGACCCAGCCGCCTTCGGCAAGCGCGCGATAGGCCTCGGCATAGCCTGGGCTCGACACCACCGCGCCATTCTCCAGCCGCGCCGGGGTCAGGTCGCCCACCCGGTTCAAGGGCGCCAGCACATCCGTGCCCAGCCGCCCGGCCTCCGTCAGGATCGCCTCGACGAGATCGACCGTCGCCCCGGCAAACCGAGGGGTCGCCGCCACATCGGCAAAGCCCACCACATTGTCCAGGATGAACCGGATATCCCTGACCGGGGCGCGATAGGGCATGGACCTCTCCCTTGCAAAGCCTTGGCAAAACCGGGGCCCTGCCGTAAGGGGAGGCCCCGATCAAACGCTATTCGTTTCGCACAACCCTTCAAGCTGGACGCTGCGTCAGAAGCCCATGACCCTTCTGCTTTCCCCCGATGACGCGGGCATCGCCCGGGCCGCCGGTCTGCTGCGGCAGGGCGAGCTGTTGGCCTTCCCGACCGAGACGGTCTACGGCTTGGGTGGTGATGCACGGTCTGACCGGGCCGTCGCGGGCATCTTCGCGGCCAAGGGGCGGCCCAGCTTCAACCCGCTGATCGTGCACCTACCCGACCTTGCCGCAGCCGAGGCGATTGCCCACGTCGGCCCGAACGCGCGCGGGCTGGCGGCGGCCTTCTGGCCTGGCCCGCTGACCCTGGTCCTGCCCCTTCGCGACGACGCCGGCATCTCGCCCCTGGTCACCGCAGGCCTGCCCACCGTCGCGATCCGCGTGCCGGAGCATCCGCTGGCGCAGCGCCTGCTGCGAGCATTTGGCGGGCCGGTCGCGGCCCCTTCGGCCAACCCCTCGGGCCGCGTCTCCCCGACCCGGCCCGACCATGTGCTGGACGGCCTTGCCGGCAAGATCGCGGCGGTTCTGGACGGCGGCCCCTGTGCCGTGGGACTTGAATCGACCATCGTCCTTCCCGACCCCGACCCGGTCCTTCTGCGCCCCGGCGGCCTGCCGGTCGAGGCGCTGGAGGCCGCCCTTGGCACCCCACTGGCCACCGGAGGCTCGGTCGACAAGCCCACCGCGCCCGGCCAGCTCGCCTCGCATTACGCGCCCGAGGCCGGGGTCCGGCTGAATGCCACCCGGGCAGAGGGGGACGAAGTGCTGGTTGGCTTCGGCCCGGTCCCGGGCGCGCTGAGCCTGTCAGCCACCGGCGATCTGGTCGAGGCCGCCGCCCGCCTGTTCCAGACCCTGCGCGAGGCCGACCGGCTGGCCGGACCCGGCGGCCGCATCGCCTTTGCCCCGGTCCCGGAGACCGGGCTTGGCCGCGCGATCAACGACCGCCTGCGCCGCGCCGCCGCCCCACGCAGCTAGGCGCGCCAAGCCTGCTGTGTCATCCGCAAGCCGCAACCCGCAGATTTGCTCATTCAACGAAGATTTTCCCCGTTAAGAATATGGCATTCCTGTGGCATAGTCGGCCCGGGCCAGAGAGCCTGAGTCACAACACCTGCCGCATGAAAGGCAGGCGGACACAAGGGAACCGTGGAAATGCTTAACGAATTCAAAGCCTTCATCGCGCGCGGCAACGTGCTCGATCTTGCTGTCGGTGTCGTCATCGGCGCCGCCTTCACTGCAATCGTCACGTCGCTGGTCGACGACCTGATCAATCCGCTGATTGGTCTGATCGTGGGCGGCGTCGACTTCAGCGGGCTGAGCGTCGGCGTCGGCGATGCCCAGTTCATGTACGGCAACTTCATCACGGCGATCATCAAGTTCGTGATCATCGCCTGGGTGGTGTTCCTGATCGTGAAAGGTGTGAACCGGTTGATGCCGAAGAAGGAAGAGGCTCCGACCGCTCCGGCTGGACCGTCGGACAATGACCTCCTGAAGGAAATCCTTGCGGCGCTGAAGAAGTAACCCCGACGCCCGGAAACAAGACGGCCCGCAGGAGCGATCCTGCGGGCCGTTTCGTTTCAGGCGGGCAGCGGCGCGCGCGGGCGCAGGTACCAGTACCACAGGCGATAGACCCAGAGCGCGATCAGTGGGCCGAAGTGAACGGCCGCAGGCGGCCAGCTGCCCCAGTCATGCAGGGCGGCCCAGTGGATCAGGATCAGAACGGCCGCCGGATAGGCCAGGCGCTGCAGCGTCTTCCAGCCCGCATGCAGCCATCTCTGCGCCGCGTCGTTCGAGGTGACGGCCAGCGGCACGAACAGTGCCATCCCCAGCCACCCCGTCCAGATCTCGGTATGGGGCAGGGCCTCGACGATGCGGTCCAGGGTCCCCCGGTCGACGACGTAGACGAAGGTGTGCAGGGCGGCATAGACAAAGGCCGCAACCTCAATGTCGCGGCGGTGATGGACCAGCCAGCGCGGCCAGTGGCGGCCCTTGAACAGCAGCATCAGGCCCGAGGCCATCATGCCGACGATCATGAATCGCGCGGCCCATTCCCCGGTCGGATGCAAGAGGTGGTGAAAAGCCTGCGCATCGTCGCCTAGAAGCGCGGGGATCAGGGGCAGGCCGGGCAAGGACAAGACGACCCAAAGCAGAAGGGTCGAGGGTTTGTAGCCGAGAAATGTCATGGGGCACCTGTTGTCTGGTGCCCCATGTACGCTGCAGTGCAGCAGTTCCGTCGCGTCAGTGCTTCAGCGCCTCGGCGGCTGGAATCGTCGGCAGGCCCAGAGCCAGGCCCACAGCTTCATAGGTCAACTTGCCCGCATGAACGTTCAAGCCGTTCAGAAGGTGCTTGTCCTCGGCGCAGGCCTTCTTCCAGCCCTTGTCGGCCAGGGCCAGCATGAAGGGCATCGTCGCGTTGCCCAGCGCCTGGGTCGAGGTCCGCGCGACCGCGCCCGGCATGTTCGCCACGCAGTAGTGCATGATCCCGTCGACCTCGTAGATCGGGTCCTGGTGGGTGGTGGCGTGCGAAGTCTCAAAGCAGCCGCCCTGGTCGATGGCCACATCCACCAGCGCCGCGCCGGGTTTCAGCTCCTTCAGCTGCGCCTTCGAGATCAGCTTCGGCGCCGCCGCGCCGGGGATCAGCACCGCGCCGATGATCAGGTCGGCCTCGCGGGCCAGCGCGATGGTAGTGCCGGCGCTGGCATAAGCGTTCTTGAACGTGCCGCCAAATACATCGTCCAGATAGCGCAGCCGGTTGATCGACCGGTCGAGCACGGTGACATCCGCGCCCATCCCGGCGGCAACCTTGGCCGCGTGGGTGCCGACGACGCCCCCGCCGATCACCAGCACCTTGGCCGGCGACACCCCTGGTACGCCGCCCAGCAGAACGCCGCGTCCGCCATTGGCCTTCTGCAGCGTCCAGGCGCCGACTTGCGGGGCCAGACGACCAGCAACCTCGGACATCGGCGCCAGGAGCGGCAGGCCGCCCCGGTCATCGGTCACCGTCTCATAGGCGATGCAGGTCGCGCCGGATTTCAGCAGGTCCTTGGTCTGGTCCGGATCGGGGGCCAGATGCAGATAGGTGAACAGCACCTGTCCCTCGCGCAGCCGCTTGCGTTCGACCGCCTGCGGTTCCTTGACCTTGACGATCATGTCGGCCTTTTCAAAGACCTCTTCCGCCGTGTCGACGATCTTGGCCCCTGCCGCCTTGTAGTCGGCATCCGTAAAGCCCGCGCCGACCCCGGCATTCTTCTCGACCATGACCTTGTGGCCATGCGCCACCGCTTCCCGCGCCGCATCCGGGGTCATGCCGACCCGAAATTCCTGCGGCTTGATCTCTTTCGGACATCCGATCTTCATGTGTTCCTCCCTGGTGGGACCTGGTCCCCATGCGATCATCCTGAACCGATTTTCTGGCGATGCTTTGAATTCTGGTTGGCCTCAGGCCCCCATCAGCGTAGCTTCTTCGAAGCTTTGGCCCCCAGACCGCAGAATCTTGCATGACACCCGATCTTGACGCCACCGACCGCCGCATCCTGACCGTCTTGCAGAAGAACGGCCGCATCACCAATGCCGAACTGTCCGAGGCGGTGAATCTCTCCCCATCGGCCTGCCACCGTCGCGTCCAGCGGTTGGAGGAAGAGGGCTACATCGCCGGGTATGTCGCCCTGCTCGATGCCCGCCGCATGGGGCGGATGACGACGGTCTTCGTGGAAATCACCCTGCAAAGCCAGGCCGAAGACTTGCTAGACGCGTTCGAGCGTGAGGTGGCCAAGGTGCCGGACCTCTTGGAATGCCACCTGATGGCCGGGACGGCGGATTATCTGCTGAAGCTGATGGCCGAGGATACCGAGGACTTCGCCCGTATCCATCGCCAGTTCCTGTCACGCCTGCCGGGCGTGCGGCAGATGCAGTCGTCCTTCGCGCTGCGGACGGTGGTCAGGACGACCGCGCTGGCGGTCTAGGCGGCCTGCAGATAGCCCATCACCGCGCGGCGGGTGCGGTTGGTCAGGGCGGAACGGTCGCCAACTTCGGTGCCGCTCGCGGCATCGATCATCCCGCGCAGGATCGCCAGGATGTCCAGCGCCGTCGTCTCGGGGCGCGGGATTTCCAGTTCGTCCAGCCGCGCCGCGATCAGCACAGTGATCCGGTCGGAAAACTCGGACGCGGCCGGGTCCGGCGGCAGATGGGTCTGCGCCAGGTTCAGCGTCCGCGACAGCGCCGGGCGCGCCAGGTAATGCGCGACGGTCGCCTCGATCAGCTCATCCACCAGGTCCGACAGGTTGTGCGCGGCGTCCGAGCTGACGATCCGCTCTACCGCTTCCAGAAGGTTCGCCCGCTCGTCCCGGATCAGCGCCGCCAGTAACGCGGTCTTGCCCGGGAAGTACTGGTACAGCGACCCGATCGACACCCCGGCCTGGGCCGCAACCGCGTTGGTCGTGACCGCTTCCAGACCCTGGCCCGACATGATGTCGGCGGCAGCGGCAAGGATGCCCTCGACTTTGGCACGAGAGCGGTTCTGGCGGGGATGTTTGCGAAGCTGGATCATGACCCAGACCTACGGCGGCTTTGGCGACTGGCAAACAACAAAATATGGCACAAATTGGAAATAATCTGTTGACGCCCGCCCAAGTTGCACCACAGGGCCGCCATGATTTTGCCATACAATCTGAGGTTGCAAAATGCCGACCAGACACTGGATCAGGAGCGGGACCTGGCAATGAAAAACCCCCGGGCGCGGGGCACGGGGGTTGATCGGGCGGGAATCGCTTCCCCAGAGTCGCGGTGTCTTACAGACCGCCCTCACGCTGAAGCTTCTTCCGGGCAAGTTTCCTTGCGCGGCGGACCGCTTCGGCCTGTTCGCGTGCCTTCTTGACCGAGGGCTTCTCGAAATGCTGCTTGAGCTTCATTTCCCGAAACACCCCTTCACGCTGAAGTTTCTTCTTCAGAGCACGGAGAGCCTGTTCGACGTTGTTGTCGCGGACGCTGACCTGCATGTGGTTGTCACCACCTTCCTAAGCTAGAGTTGCACTGACTTGTGCAGGCTGGCGGCCTATATCAAACACCGGGTGGCTTGTCCACCGATGGACGAAAGGGGACGGAAATGGCCGAAGATCAGGTGAAGGCGCAGCTTCTGGATGCCGCCCTTGGGCATGTGCCCTTTGACGGCTGGTCGGACCGGACCCTCGCGGCCGCCGCGGCCGATGCGGGTATTCCCCTGGGCCTTGCCCGGTCGATGTTTCCGCGCGGCGGTGTCGACCTGGCGCTCGCCTACCACCGGCGCGGGGATGCGGCGATGGTTGACCAGCTGGCGCAGACCGATCTCTCGGCCCTGCGCTTCCGCGACCGGATCGCTCGGGCCGTCCAGCTGCGGCTGGAACTGGCCGACCGCGAGCTGGTGCGGCGCGGCAGCACGCTGTTCTCGCTGCCCCCGCATGCCGCCGACGGCGCCCGCGCGGTCTGGGGCACGGCGGATGCGATCTGGACTGCGCTCGGCGACACCTCGGACGACCTGAACTGGTACAGCAAGCGCGCGACGCTGTCGGCCGTCTACGGTGCAACGGTGCTCTACTGGCTCGGCGATGATTCGGCCGGGCACCAGGCGACCTGGGATTTTCTCGACCGCCGCATCGACCAGGTGATGCAGGTCGAGAAGCTGAAGGCCTCATTCCGGGAAAATCCGCTGGGAAAGGCCTTCCTGGCCGGACCTGGAAAGCTTTTCGCAAGCATTCGTGCGCCAAGAAGGACAGAAGACCTTCCGGGCCACCATCAAGGCTAAGACGCACATGACCTTGTCCCACAGCATGCTTGCCATCGAAATCTCCTCGCCGGGGGGGCCTGACGTGCTTTTGCCCGCTGCGGTGCCGGTTCCGGTGCCGGGCCATGGCCAGATCATCATCCGCATCGCCTATGCCGGGGTGAACCGCCCCGATGCGCTGCAACGGGCCGGGATGTACGCCCCGCCGCCCTCGGCCTCGCCGCTGCCGGGGCTGGAATGCTCCGGTACGGTGGTCGAGGTCGGGCCTGGTGTGACCCGCTGGCAGATCGGCGATCAGGTCTGCGCGTTGCTGCCCGGCGGGGGCTATGCCGAATATGCCGTGACGCCCGAAGCGCACGCCCTGCCGATCCCCAAGGGCCTCACGCTGCGGGAAGCCGCCTGCCTGCCGGAAACCTGCTTTACCGTCTGGTCCAACGTGGTCACCCGTGGCGGGCTGCGCGCGGGCGAACGTTTCCTCGTCCACGGCGGCGGCAGCGGCATCGGCACCACCGCGATCCAGATCGCCCGTGCCCTTGGCGCGCGGGTCTTCACTACCGCCGGCACCGACCAGAAGTGCGAAGCCTGCCGTGAGCTTGGCGCCGAGGTTGCGGTGAACTATCGGACCGAGGATTTCGTCGAGGTGATGAAAGCCGCGGGCGGGGCCAACCTGATCCTCGACATGGTCGGCGGTCCCTATATCGAACGCAACATCAAGGCGCTGGCCGATGGCGGGCGGCTGGTGCAGATCGCCTTCCTGCAGGGCGCCAAGGTCACCCTGAACCTGGCCGAGATGATGACGCGCCGCCTGACGCTGACCGGCTCGACCCTGCGCCCGCAATCCGACCTCGCCAAGGCCAAGATCGCCCGCGCAGTCGAAGCCGAGGTCTGGCCGCTGATCGAACGCGGCGCGGTCAAGGTGGTGATGGACAGCGAACATGAGCTGACCCAGGCCGCCGCCGCGCATTGGCGGCTGGAATCCGGCGGTCATGTCGGCAAGATCGTCCTGAAGGTGGCGCCGTAGGGCCTGTCCGACAAAAGTTGAATCCGGTTTTGTCGAAAGACAGGCGGCCACGAAAAGCCTAGAGGCTGTTCGGCGCTTCTATCAGCGTCGGACAGACTCTGGGGCCGGGGACGTAAGGATTTCCCTACCTTCGTGGCAAGCGGGGCGCTTTGACGCTTTCTTAACGCGCAAGACAGAGTGACGTTTGGTAAACCAGTCTCAGGCGGGATCGGAGGTTTCGATCCACAACTCAAAGCCTGCAGGCGCTTCCCCAGACGCCCAAAGGCACCGAACATTTGACAAAGCACTTTTCCCCAAAGTTTCCCCTCAACGGTTGCTTTTCAGATTGCCGGTCCCGCCACCCCTTCCAGCTACCGCACCGGCTCCAGCACCGCATCCTTTAGGCGGCAGTCGCGGATGACGTCATCGCCGCAGCGGCGGAACGCCAGGTCCTTCGTCAGGCAGACCCGCGCCTCCTGGATCAGGCCCTCCTTGCAGGTGATCGTGATCTGATCGCGCTGAAGGTCCGGATTGGCCTCCAGGAACGCGTCCTCGATCACGCTTGCAGGCAGCGTCAGCGGGCGAGACACCTCTTCGAACAGCTCCGGAATGGCGACGCGGCCATAGGCGTCGCGCGCCGTTTGAAAGAACACGGGCGCGGACAGGCCGGAACAACGCCCGTGCTTCTTCCACTGATAGAAGGCCGTCCCCGACCCGCCCATGATATCCGCCATCGCTGCGGTGTCTGCCCGTGACGGATCGCGCTCTCCAGTCCGGCAGAACGACGGCCAGCCGTCCTCATACTGCGGCCAAAGCCCATGCAGCACAAAGGTAAACCCGCGCCCGTCGGCGCATTGCGGATCGTCGCGGTCATCCCCCTCCAGCGCGCACCAAGCCGCCGACCACGACAGCGCCAGCACATAATAGTCGAAGTCCCCGGCCCGCTCGCCTTCGGCCCGTGCCGCCCCGGCCCAGCACAAGGCCGCGATGGCCAACAGGAACGCCCGCATTTTCGCTTCCCCTTTGCGCGATTCCACCCTATATGGGCGCCTGAATTCCCCGAAATCGTGGAACTCGCGGGCCAGGCCCGCAGCCGTTTTCCCGGCACGGGACAGGTTTGTAAAGGAGAGATCCGATGTCGAAACCGCTTATGGCCAAGGCCACTGCCGTCTGGCTGGTGGACAACACGACGCTCAGCTTTGCGCAGATCGCCGATTTCTGCGGGATGCATGAGCTGGAAGTGCAGGGCATTGCCGACGGCGACGTGGCCACCGGGGTCAAGGGTTTCGACCCGATCGCCAACAACCAGCTTGACCCGATCGAGATCACCCGCGCCCAGGCTGATCCGCTGTACCGGATGAAGCTGAAATACAACGCCGCCGCCGTGGGCGAGGAAAAGCGCCGCGGCCCGCGCTACACCCCGCTGTCCAAACGCCAGGACCGTCCCGCCGCAATCCTGTGGCTGGTGAAGTTCCACCCCGAACTCAGCGACGGCGCCATCGGCAAGCTCGTGGGCACGACCAAGCCCACCATCCAGTCGATCCGCGAACGCACCCACTGGAACATCGGCCAGATCCAGCCCATCGACCCCGTCGCCCTCGGCCTCTGCAAGCAGTCCGAACTTGACGCTGCCGTCCAGGCTGCTGCCCGCAAGAAGGCCGCCGAGGGCAGCGTGATGTCCGACGACGAACGCCGCAAGCTGGTCTCGACCGAACAGTCGCTCGGCATGGCGCCCGAGGCGCGGATGCCTTCGGGCCTCTCGGGGCTCGAGGTCTTCGGCGACGAGGAAAAGGACGACAGCCCGGCTTCGGATTTCTCGGACGCCGACAGCTTCTTCAATCTTCCCGCCGACAGCCACGACGACGACGAGGACGAAGAGGACCGCCGTCGCTGATCCCTAGGATCGCTACCCCTTCCGGAACCCGGTCGCCCTGCGGCCGGGTTTCTTCGTTTCCGCGCTAAGGCGAAGGGGCCAGACAGCAAAAAGCCCGCAACCTGTTACGGTTGCGGGCTTTTTGAGGAATGGTGCCCAGAAGAGGACTCGAACCTCCACGCCTTGCAGCGCTGGTACCTGAAACCAGTGCGTCTACCAATTCCGCCATCTGGGCACTGATGGGCGATGTAACGGCGGCATTTGGCAGAGTCAACGGCCCCGCCACGAAAATTCTAATGTCCGCTTTGGCCTTGCCCGGCTTGCCCCGCGCGGATATTCATCCGCCAGGATTCCGGTGCCCCAAGGTGCCATTTGGAGATTGCGCGGATGAGCAAGCTGGTCACCATCTTTGGCGGTTCGGGCTTTGTCGGACGCTACATCGCCCGCCGCATGGCCAAGGAAGGCTGGCGCGTCCGCGTCGCCTGCCGCCGTCCGAACGAGGCCCTGTTCGTCAAGCCCTACGGAACGCCGGGCCAGGTCGAACCGCTGGCCTGCAACATCCGCGACGATGCCTCGGTCCGCGCGATGATCCGGGGCGCGGATGCGGTGGTGAACTGCGTCGGCATCCTGAACGGGATCGGCAGGAACACCTTTGACGCCGTCCAGGCCGAAGGGGCAGGGCGCATCGCCCGGATCGCGGCTGCAGAGGGCGTCGGCACGCTGGTCCATGTCTCGGCCATCGGTGCCGATGTGAATTCGGACAGCGACTATGCCCGCACCAAGGGCGAAGGCGAGGCTGCCGTCATGGCCGCTTTCCCGAATGCCGTCATCCTGCGCCCCTCGATCATTTTCGGGACCGAAGACGGCTTCTTCAACCGCTTCGCCGGAATGGCCCGCCTTGCGCCGATCCTGCCGGTCGTCGGCGCAGCGACGAAATTCCAGCCGGTCCATGTCGACGACGTGGCCAAGGCTGCTGTCAAAGGCGTGCTCGGACAGGCTGCCCCGGGTGTCCATGAACTCGGCGGGCCCGAGGTCGACAGCTTCCGCGGCCTCATGGGCCGGATGCTCAAGGTCATCCAGCGCCGCCGCGCCGTCATCGGCGTCCCGTTCTTTGTCGCCAAGATCATGGGTTTCGGCTTTGACATGGTGCAGGCCGTGACCCTGGGCCTGATCGAGAACAAGATGCTGACCCGCGACCAGGTCCGCAACCTTGCCCGCGACAACGTCGTGACCCCGGGCGCGAAGAGCCTCGCCGATCTGGGGATCACCCCCACGGCGATGGAGGCGGTCCTGCCCGAATATCTCTGGCGCTACCGCAAGGCTGGCCAGTTCGCTGCGATCAAGGATTCGGCGAAGAACCTGAAGAAGGCCTGATCCGGTGGACACGACGCTGACGGCGGCCATTCTGGGTCTACTGGAAGGGCTGACCGAGTTCCTGCCGGTGTCCTCGACCGGGCACCTCTTGCTGGCAGGCCATTTCCTCGGCTTCGAATCCAAAGGCCGCACCTTCGAGGTGGTGATCCAGCTTGGCGCCATCCTTGCGCTTTTCTCGGTCTACGCCGCGCTTTTGACCCGCCTTTTCCTGCGCGCCCGGCATGAGGACGCCGCCCGGCGGGCGCTCGTCTCAATCCTTCTCGCTTTCCTTCCCGCCGTCGTGGTCGGCGTCCTGGCGCATGACTTCGTCAAGACCGTCCTCTTTGAAACGCCCAGGCTGATCGCTGTGATGCTGATCCTGGGCGGCATAGTGCTCTTGGTCATCGACCGCATCGCCCCGCCCCCGGTCCACAGCGATGCCCTGGCGCTGCCTTTCGGCAAGTCGCTCGCCATCGGCTTCTGCCAGTGCATCGCGATGATCCCCGGCGTATCGCGGTCGGGCGCCACCATTGTAGGCGCCTTGCTGATGGGCGTCGAAAAGCGCGCGGCGGCCGAGTTTTCGTTCCTTCTGTCGTTGCCCACCATGGGCGCGGCGGTGGTCTACGATCTGTACAAGAACCGCGACGTGCTGGATTTCGGCGCAATGTGGGAGATTGCCGTCGGCTTCGCCGTGGCCTTCGTGACCGCGGTTGCCGTGGTGCGCTGGGTGCTGAACTTCATCAGCCGCAATGGCTATGCGCTCTTCGGCTGGTGGCGGATCATCGTCGGCGGCGCGGCGCTCGTGGCGCTTCAACTCGGCTATTGATCGGGTTGACCGGGGCAGGCGTACCGCGCCCGCCCCGGCCCGTTTGTCAGGCCTGGTTCTGGCCCATCTTCGCATAGCGCGCGGGATCGGCCGACTTCAGGCGCGAGGCCATCAGGTAGCCGACGATCCCGGCCAGCGGCACCAGGCTGGGCAGGATCCAGCCCAAGGAACCCCCGGTGGTCCCGGTCAGGTCGCCGAAGTTCAGGTAGATATAGACGAACAGCCCGGCCATGATCAGGCCCGACAGCGCAGGCAGGATCAGCGCCGCCAGCGGTGACGCCGAAGCCTGGCCCGACCGGAAGAAGGCGATGATCGACAGCGAGGTGATCGCCATCATCGCCAGCACCCCCAGCGTGCCAAGCTGGCTGACCCAGGTGAACAGGTTCAGGACCGGGTCCAGTCCCAGCCAGGCGAAGATGCCGACCACGATCAGCGCGGTGATGGTCTGCATCACCGACCCGATGTGCGGGCTTTGGTGCTGGTCATGCGTGCGGCCAAAGGCGGCAGGCAGCAGCCCCTCGCGCCCCGCGACATAGGAATAGCGCGCGATGTAGTTGTGAAAGGCGCTGACGGCCGCAAAGATGCTCGACACCAGCAGCACCCCGGCGATGGCAGGGATCGGCCCGCCGACATAGCGACCCGCAAGATCGAAGAAGAAGAAGGTCGGATCGGGAAGGGCTGCGATGCCGGACTGCAGCTCGGCCACCCCGGCCCCGGCAATCAGCAGCCAGGTCACGAAGACGAAGAACACCCCGATCATCAGCACCGACAGGTAGGTCGCGCGCGGGATGGTGCGTTCGGGGTCGCGGGCCTCTTCCGAATAGATCGTCGTTGCCTCGAACCCGATGAAGGACCCCAGAACCAGAAGGACGGCCAGTGTGACCGACCCCGAGGTGATCGTCGGCCAGTCGAAGAACGGGATCGACAGCCCCGCAGCGCCGCCCTGGAACAGGATGGCGAAGGCGACGATCAGCACGATCAGGTATTCCAGGCCCACCAGCACGATCAGCACCTTGGCCGACAGGTCGACCTGCCGGTACCCCAGCACCGCGACCAGCGCGATGGCGATCAGGCTCCAGCCCCACCAGGGCAGCGCGATCCCCATCTCGCCGAAGACGCCCGAGGCAACGCCACCCAGAAGGCCCAGAAGGCCGACCTGCATCGCGTTGTAGGCAACGATGGCAATCATCGATACCGCCCCGCCTGCGCCCCCGCCCAGCCCGCGCGCGGCATAGGCGTAGAAGGCCCCGGCATTGGCGACATGGCGCGACATCGCGACGTAGCCGACCGAAAATGCCAGCATCACAAGCGTGATGAAGACGAAAGTCGCGGGGATGCCCGCGCCATTCCCGGCCAGGAATGCGATGGGCATTGCCCCCGCGACGCCGGTCAGGGGTGCAGCAGCGGACACCACCATGAAGGTGACGGCCACCAGCCCCAGCGTATTCCGCCGGAGCCGGTTCGGCCCGATTTCGGTAAAGTCAGACATTGTTCCCTCCGTGTTGCGCGCCGCCCGGGTCTTGTCCGCCTGGGTCAGCCGATGCTGCGGGTGCTCCGCAGAATACTTAACAGTTTAACTATCTCCGCTGAGATGTATAGCCTTTCGATAGGCCCGCTGGCCGTACAGCAGGGCCGAGCCCGACCCGTGCAGCCGCACCGCCGCGACGCGCCCGACGATGATGTGGTGCGTCTCCCAGAGCAGCGCCGTGGCCAGGCGGCACTCGAAGACCGCCGTGGCACCCGACAGGATCGGCTGGCCCAATGCCCCGGCCTCCCAGGCGATGCGGTCGAAACGGTCCTTTCGTTCGGTCCCGCTGCGCCCGGCGAAAAGGTTGGCCAGATCCTGCTGGTCTTCCGACAGAAGGTTGGCGCAGAAGGCCCGGTTTTGAAGTATCGCCGTTGCCGCCGGGGACTGCCGGTTGATGCAGACCAGCAGCGACGGCTGCTCGCCATCCGCCGAGACCGAGGTCAGCGACGACACCGTCACCCCGTCCCGTCCACCTTCGCCATCGGTGGTGGCCACCGCCACGAAAGTCGCGGCGCGGCTCATCCCCTCGACAAAGGCAGCACGCAGGTCGGCAGCTTCGGTCATCGCTTTATCCAAGGTCAAAGAACCTCTCCAATTCCACGTCCGGAACCTTCCGGCGGAACTCGTCATGCTGAGACTCGCGCGTTGCAGTAAAGCCGTCAACGAAACGATCGCCCAGCCAGTCGCGGGCAAAGTCCGACTCCCGCAGCCGTTCAATCGCCTCGGGCATCGACCGGGCGAAGTCGCGGGTCGGTTCCTGGCTGTAGCCCGAGCCGATGACCTCCGGGTCCGGCTCGATCTTGTTGACGATTCCCGCGATCCCCGCCGCTAGCGTCGCCGCCGTGGTGAGGTAGGGGTTCGTGTCCGCCCCCGGCAGGCGGTTTTCCACCCGTAGGCTGCCCGGGTCATGGCCGACCAGCCGGAAGCAGGTTGTCCGATTCTCATAGCCCCAGGTCAGGCCCGGCGGCGCAAAGGTGCCCGGAGCGAAGCGGCGATAGCTGTTCACCGTGGGCTGGAAGATCAGGGTCATTTCGCCGATATAGGCCTGCAACCCGCCCAGAAAATGGCGGAAGGTCTGGCTGACACCATTCTTCTGGCTGGCGTCCCAGAACACCGGCACCCCCGCCTTGTCCTTCAGGCTGATGTGCAGGTGGATCGACTGGCTGTCCGCCGCCTCGTTCCAGCGCGGCATGAAGGTTACCGACTTGCCCTGCCGCAGCGCCAGGGCCCGCAGGAAGTTCTTCAGGATCACCAGCTGGTCCGCAGGCTCCAGCCCGCCCCCGGCGGCGATGCAGCATTCCATGAACCCCGCACCGATTTCCTCGTGCATCTTGGCGAGGTCGACCTTCAACGGCTCGCAGATCCCCGACAGCGCCTCGTACCACTCCGTCTGCACCGCCTGGTACAGGATCAGGTCGTGGCTCGCATGCTGCGTCGCGGGCTTCAGGTTGCGGTAACCCTTGGCCTTGGCGCTTTCCGGCGTCTCGTCGAACAGGGTGTATTCCAGCTCCATCCCGTATTTCGGGAACAGGCCCGCCTCAGCCGCCCGCGCCAGGACCTTGGTCAGGATCGACCTCGGGCAAAGCTCCGCCGAAGCGCCGGTGAAGTTCGACAGGACCAGCAGGTCGTGTCCCGGCTTCGACCAGGGCAACCGACGCACGCTGGCGGGGTCGATCACCAGCGGGTCGTCATGGAAGTCGCCCGCATCGTCATTCACGCCCGGCAGGTTCAGGTGCACATCCGTCGGGTCCAGCGCCAGTTGCGCCGGGGCCATGCCCATCCCGGCCTTGGCAATCCCGCGCAGGTTGCCGACCGACACCATCTGCCCGCGCAACAGGCCGTTGGTGTCCGTCATCGCCACCGTGGCAAAGCGGCTGCCGGGGTCGGCAAGGTAGTCGTCAAGCGTCATGGTTCACCTGTCGGGAAGGGGCGCCTGTCAGCGCTTCAAGTTGGTTCAGGTCCGGCCCGGGGGCGGTCGAGTAAGCCTTCAGGAACACCCGCAGCCCGTTCAGGATATACCGCTGAAGGGTGGCCCGGTCGGGCTGGGAATCCGGCATGTACAGCGCCTGGGTCCTTGGGGCCGACAGGATCAGGCCCCACAGGTCCTGCGCCGCCAGTTCCGCATCCTCGAAATCCAGCCGCCCGGCCCGCCGCTGGCCATCGAGATACCGCATGATCCCGCGCAGCAGGTGGTCAGGACCGCTCGCCTGGTACGCCCGCCCGATCTCCGGGAACCTCTGCACCTCGCCGATGATCAGCCGCGCCAGCGCCAGCATTTCGGGCCGCATCACCGTGTCGGCATAGGCCCAGGCAAAGACCAAGAGGTCCGCGACCATCCCCTGATCCGAGGGATGCTCGAAGACGTCCAGCATCGCGTCGCGCTTGCCCAGCATCATCGCCTGGAAGAGCGATTCCTTCGACGGGAAGTAGGAATAGAGCGTCGGCTTCGTCACCCCCGCCTCCGCCGCCACCGCATCCATCGACGCGCCCGTATAGCCCTGCGCCGCAAAGACCTTCAGCGCCGCATCCAGGATCGCGCGCTCCCGGTTTAGCCGGTTCTGCTGGCGGCGGGGGAGCGTCATTCCAACCGCCCCAGAAGGTCCAACAGCGGAGCGTTGTAGGCCCCCGGTGCCTCGACGTTGCAGACATGGCCCGCCCCCGCGATCATCTCGAACCGCACATCCGGGCGCGGGGCACTGTCCCAGATCCGCCCCGCCACCCCCCGGATTTCTGATGGAGGCGCCAACCGGTCATGCTCGCCGGTCATCAGCAACACCGGCATCGTCAGCCGCGAAAAGTCGAACCGCTCCAAGGGGTTGGTAAAGCAGGTCAGCGCGTCCCGATAGGTCGCCGCCGGGATCGCCGCCATGCTGTCCAAAAGCGCCTTGCGCGTGGCGTCGCTGGCTTCTGGCCCCGCCAGCACCTTCACCACCGCCGGGGCAAAACCCGCCGGGGTCTGGCCCGCGTTCAGCGGCACCTCGCGGCTGACCCGGAACGCCTCACGCTCCTCCGGCCCGGCCTCGGACATGCCGGTGCAGCCTCCGGACAGGACCAAGGCGTCCAGCATCTCCGGGTGCCGCATGGCGAAAGAGGTCGCAATCCACGACCCGTAGGACAGCCCCACCAGCACCAGCCGCCGCGCGCCAAGCCGTTCCGCCACCCGCAGGATATCGGCGCAGTAGGCGTCAACCGTCGACTGCTGCGGCCCGAGCGTGCTGTCGCCATACCCCCGCAAATCCAGCGCCGCCGCGCGCATCACCCCGCCCACGGCCCTCAGTTGGTCTACCCAATTCGACCGCCCACCGCCGATCCCGTGCAGTAACAGGCACAGCCGCCCGTCGCCCAGGTCCGGCGTCACCGACAGGGCCAGCCGGGGCAGGTCGTCGAAGACCAGCGTTTCGACCGGGGCAAGCGGCCGGGATAGCCCGGTCCCCGCCTCCGGTACCTTCGCCACCGCCAGCACCGCGATCCCCGCTTCGAAAACCGCTTTCGTCCCCTCGCAGATCGCCCCCAGCCGCGCGGCCGGAGCCCTGACTGTCGCGGTCCAGCTGACCACCGACCCACCCGCCTCAGCCGGCGACACCGTCACCCGAGCGTCATAGGCCTCGCAGTCGCGGATACCCTCCAGATGCGTATATCCCAGAACGCGGTCGCTGTCCGAGAAGTAGGTCTGCTGCTCCCGATAGACCGTATCCTCCCCCGTCACCGTGAAGGCCCGGACCCGCGCGTCTTTCGGCCCCCGCTCCTCGCGCACCGTGGCCACCCAGGGATGCCAGGCCCCGCAGAAATCGCGGACCACCCGCCAGACGTCATCCGGCGCACGTGCCACATGGCCGTGGACCTGGACGACGTCACGCCCCATCAGCGCAAACCTTTCAGGGAACCGCTATCCCCCCGCCACAACGAGTTCCGCGCGCCACCCTCATCCCCGGGCGCCGAGTCCAGTTCGCTCATCTCGTACAGCGCGAGGACCCCGATGTAATCCTCCATTATCTCGCTGGTATAGGGCAGCATCAGCGCCCCGCAGCGGCTGTCGCGATACATGCGCTCCAGCGGCAGCGACTTCAGCATCGACTGCCCGCCACAGGTGCGGATCGCCAGCGCGGTCATCTCCTGCGCGCCCTCCATCACGTTGTACTGGGCCGCGTACATCCGCATCACCTCGGCCTTCGACGGCATTCCCTTCGCCTCGGAAAACGCCTGCCACCACAGCGCCCGCATGTTCGCCAGCCGCGCGTACATCTTGCTGACCGCCACCCGCTTCGTCGCATACATCCGCCGGTCGATCGGCGGCTGGCCGGGGACCCGGCCCTTGAGGTAAGCGATGGTGAAGTCATAGGCCCCCTGAGCCACCCCCATATAGGTCGGCGACAAGGTCGCCATCATGTGCGGCCAGTTCGGCAGCGTCTTCCCGAAGATCCCCCGCGGCATCAACAAGTCATCCTTGGTGACGAAAACGTCTTTCAGGATCAGGTCGCGGCTGTTCGTCCCCCGCATCCCCAAGGGATCCCAGTCGCCCTTCACCGTCAGGCCCGGCGCATCCTTGTGCACCACAAACAGCATCGTGTCCTCGTGCCGAGGTTCCACGCCCTCGAACACCTCGGTGCAGACGATGGTGTAGTAGTCGCAATACCCCGCGAGCGAAGCGAACTTCTTGAACCCGTTGATCTTCCAGCCGCCTTCCACCGCACGGCACTGGGTCTGGTTCGGCTTCGACGTCCAGTTCTGCCCGCCCTCGGAGATCGGCTGCGAATAGATCGCGCGTTCCTTCATCGCCCGGGTGAACTGCCGCGCGCGCAGGGGCGCAAACTCGGCCCGTTCCGCGTCCGAAAGGTTCGGCATGTCATACATGAACCGCGACCAGGCCATCGACGAGTTGTGCATGTTGAAGGTCAGCGCCGTCGCCCCGCAGTACTTGGCGATCTCGGCCCCGACCATGGCGTATTCGCCCATCGAGAAGCCCCAGCCGCCGAACTCCTGCGGGATCGACAGGCCCAGGAACCCGGCATCGGCCAGATCGCGGTAATTCGCCGTCGGGAACGACGCCTCGTCATCCACCGCCTTGGCGCGCGAGGCGAAGACCGGTCCCATCTCGTTGATCTTCGCCATCGCCGCCGCCACCTCGGGCCGGACGCGGGACATGTCGTAATAGTCGGCGGGCTCGCTCATCGGCAACACGGCGATGGGGGTCTGGATGGTCATAGGGCAAGCTCTCCTTGCAGAACGCCGTCCTTCACGACGACGCGCCCGTCGAGGGCGATGGTGCAATTCCTCATCGGCAGGTCGAAATGGCCCAGCGTGTAGCGCCCCGCATATTGGTTCGCGCCCGTGGACCAGAGGAACGACCCGGCCAGCGCCCGGAACTCCACCGCCTGCATGTCGCGCTTGTCGTACATCGCCGCCGACACCCAGCGCGCGCCCGGGTGCATCCCCCAGCCGACGTGGGACATCCCATAGGCGTTCCGGTCGCCCCAGGCCTCCATGTATTCGCGGAAGTGCAGCGCATCGATCCCGTCGCCCTTGATCGCGGTGACGAAGTCGTTCTCGATGGTGAAGTCGATCTGGCTGGTCAGGTACGTCTTGAAGGTCAGGTTCATGTCCCCGACACCCATCACGATCCGCCCGTTGACAGCGTTCTGACCCGGGAAGGCCAGGCACAGCCCGCCCGGCCAATGCGCGACCGACCCGGGCGTGGTCCCGAACCCCGCCGTTCCTCCGCAAGGCGCGCCGCGCAGGTCGACCGTCAGGTCGGTTCCCAGGGCCGAGGTCACCCGCATCTCCGCCGCCTCGCGCAGCATCTGGATGCCGAGTTGCACCTTCGGCCCGTGTTCCGCCTTCGGCTCCGTCCGTTCCAGGATTTCCGGGTGCTCATTGGTGATGACCAGAAGCCGCGTGCGCCCCGCCGCCTCGATCTCGGGCCATTCCGGGGCGTGGATCAGCCCCTCCACCGTGCAGTCGACGATGACATCTACAAGCTTAAGCGCCTCGATCACCGCGCGGTTGCCCTGGATCGCCCAGCTGGTGCCGGTCGACTTCACGGGCACCGGAGCCACCTGCGGCGGGGTCGGCATCTGGATCATGCAGAACTCGGCCCCCAGGTCATAGGCCGCCAACTCGCACAGATGCACCAGCACGGGCCGCGACTGGGTTTCCGACAGGATGGCGATGGGTGTGCCCTTGCCGATCCCGTTCAGCGCCAGCACCCGACGGAATGCCGCCAGCCATTTGCCTTCGACGCGTTCCTGCAGCATCGCGCTTTCCCTGTTGACGATTCGCGGCTTTGCGAATTTCTTTACTTGCCAGTAAAGCTTCGTCAGGCTGCGACAATCTGTCAACAGAATTTTCGAAAATCCTGCGACTTTCGATAAAGGCTTGAGCGATCAGACCTTTCCCGCCGCCTGCAACCCCGCCCAGGTCGGGCGCGGCAGGTCAAAGCGGTCGTGGCTCCGGATGTATTCCGACCCGAAACTGCGCGCGACCAGGTCCAGCGCATCGGTATCGACATGCGCGCGGTCGGGGTTCTTCAGGTAGCGGTCCTCGATATGCACCGCCAGCACGCGCCCGATCACTACCGTCTGGCACGGCCCGGTGACGACAGATGACAACGACCGACACTCGAACGCCACCGGACTGTCGGCGATCCTTGGCGGGGTCACATGCTCACTCGGCACCGTTGCCAACCCCGCCAGCGCCAGCTCATCCACCCCGCGCGGCGCATCGGCCGAGGTCAGGTTCATCGCCTGCACCAGCCGCTCCGGCACCAGGTTCACCACGAACTCCCCCGTCTCCAGGATGTTCAGCGCGGTGTCCTTGAAGCCCCGGTCGGGGGCCGCCATCAGGCCGAGCGCGATGGTCGGCGGGGCCGATCCCATCACGTTGAAGAACGAATAGGGCGCCGCGTTCACCCCCTGCGTCCCCTTGGTCACCACCCAGGCGATGGGCCGCGGGATCACCGTCGCCGCCAAAAGCTTGTAGGCAATCGGTTCGGGCACCTGGTCGAGGTCGTAGCGCATCAGACCTCGCGCACTGCCGGTTTCGCGCGGGTATCCACCACCAGCTGGAACACGTCAGGCCGCGCATAATGCCCGGTCACGTCGAAATCGAACTTCGCCCGCATCACCTCCGCCGGGTCGATCTCGGCATACAGCACCGTCTCGCCGCTGAAATCCGGCCCCGCCAGCACCTTCCCCAGCGGAGAGACAATCGCCGACCCGCCCCGCATCATTACCCGGTCCGGCTCATCCCCAAGCGCGCTTTCGTGGTCCGCCCCATAGGCCCCGCGCGTGATATGCTGGCAGGCGGTCAGCACGAAACACCGCCCCTCCAGCGCGATGTGCTGCATCGTCGGCAACCAAGTGTCCCGATCATCCGCCGTCGGCGCGCAGTAAAGTGTCACCCCCTGGTGATACATGTGCATCCGGAGGGCGGGCATGTAGTTTTCCCAGCAGATCACCGCGCCGATGGTGCCAAGCTCGGTCTTGAACGCGGGCATCGTGGACCCGTCGCCAAAGCCCCAGATCAGCCGCTCCCCGGCCGTGGGCATCAGCTTGCGGTGCTTGCCGACCAGCCCCTTGTCGCCATCCAGATAGAGGACGGTGCAGTACAACGTCGCCCCGTCCCGCTCGATCACGCCCACCACGGCAAAGACCCCGGTCTCGGCACAAGCCTCCACCAGGCAGGCGACCTCGGGCCCGTCCAGGTCGATGGCCGCCGCGTGATAGCGCGCGAAGGCCTCGCGTCCCTCGGGCTTCCGCATCCCGATAGGGGCGCCAAAACTCGCCCCCTTCGGATAGCCGCCGATCAGCGCCTCGGGGAACACCACCAGCCGCGCGCCCTTGCCCGCCGCCTCGCGCAGCCGTGCCGCCGCCTTCTCCGCCGTGGCCATCGGGTCCGCGGGAACCGAGGCCATCTGCACCACCGCCGCCGTGAAGCCTTGCATGTTCACCCCCTTCAGCCCTCGGGCGTCGAGTCTACCACCGGATTGCGCAACGTGCCGATCCCCTGCACATGGCCCACCACCACGTCGCCCGGCTTCAGCCATTCCTGAGGGGTCCGCCCCGCGCCCACCCCTTCCGGCGTGCCGCTGGCGATGATGTCTCCGGGTTCAAGCGTGATCCCGGTCGAGATGTCCGAAATCAGCTCGTCCACCTTGAACAGCATGTGCCGCGTGTTCGACCGCTGCTTTTCGACCCCGTTCACCGTCAGCCAAAGGTCCAGCACCTGCGGGTCCGGGATCTCGTCCGCCGTCACGATGCAGGGACCGAAAGGCGCATAGCTGTCCATCCCCTTGGAAAAGATCCACTGCCCCGCCCGCCGGTTGTCACGGGCCGAGACGTCGATCAGCACCGAATAGCCGAAGACATGGGCCAGCGCCTCCGCCCGCGCGACCCGCCGCGCCGTCGTGCCGATGATGACCGCCAGTTCCACCTCCCAGTCCAGCTGCTTGGTCATCTTCGCATTGTGCTCGATGGCATCGCCCGGCCCGATCACCGTGGTCGGGGGCTTCGAAAACACCACCGGCTGCTTCGGCAGGTCCTTCGAGGTGTCCAGCGACGCCGCGCTTTCCGCGACATGTTCGACGTAGTTCAGCCCGATGCCGAAGATGTTCTTCCGCGGCCGCGGGATCGGCGCCAGCAGGCGCACATTGGCCAAGGCCGTCGCTGTCCCCGGCTTGTGCCGCCCCCCGGTCGCCTCCAGACAGGCGCGAAGGCAGTCCAGCCCCGGCCGCCCCAAGTCGATCAGCCCCAGCATCGACGCTGGCAAGGCTTCCCCCTGCGCCGCCGCCAGCCGTTCCACATCCACGACCAGGTCGCCCTCGATCACCCCAAGCCGCGCCGCGCCCTCGACGGACGCGCGATACGTCACCAGTTTCATGGTCTTTCCCTACAAAAGCGGCTGCTGCCCGCCGTTTTCCCCAAAGGCCTCTTCCCGGTACAGCCCCAGCGCCCGCATCACCGGCAGGTCGTTCAGGCAGAACAGGCAGGCGTCATCCCGGTCCGAGCCGTTGACATGCTCATGCCAGGCCCAGGACGGCACGCAGAAGATGTCCCGTTCCGCCCAGTCGAACCGCTTGCCGTTGATGATCGAATGCCCCCGACCCTTGGCCACATGGTAGAGGTAGCTGCCGGTATGCCGGTGGGCCTTGGTGCGTTCGCCGGGCCGCAGCATCTGCATGCTCGCCCCCAAGGTCTGCATCACCGGGCCGTTCGTCACCGGGTTCACATATTCCATCATCACCCCGTCGAACGGGCTGCCCTCGGTGCACCCCGCATACTTCGACAAGGCCTCATACGTCGGCGCCCATTCGTACTTGAACATCGGGCTATAGCCCTTGCGCCAGCTTTCCCCATAGGGCGTCAGCCCCGGATTGCCCCAGGTCTTGGTCATGTCGTCCACTGCATGCCCCACCACCTGGTTCAGGTCCGGATGCACCTCGTAGAAATTCGCCTCCATCGCGTTGACAAAGGGAATGTCCAGCCCGTCCTGCCACAGGCACAGCGACCCGTCCGCGCTAACACCATGCTCATGCCAGGTCCCGTTCGGGGTCAGCACGAAATCATTCGCACCGAGCGTCATCTTGTGGCCATCGACCACCGTGTAGGCCCCGCGCCCCTCCATGATGAACCGGATCGCGCTGGCCGAATGGCGGTGCGCCGAAGCCACCTCGCCCGGGTTCATCACCTGCAGCCCGGCATAGATCCAGCCCACCGCCGCCGCCACGTCCTGCCGCCCTGGATTGTTCAGATAGATCACCCGCCGCCCCGCCTTTTCCGGCGTCACCAGGTCGACCGAGCGGATCACATGGTCCCGCAGGTCCTTGTACCGCCAGACCACCGGCACCGATCGGCTTTTGGGCTGCCACGGCTCAATCTTGTTCGCCACCGTCCACAGGGCGCCCGCGTGGAACCGATCCAGCTCGTCGTAATAGGCCAGAAGCTCCGGCGTATCCTCGACATTGGCCCGCCCGATCACATCCTCGCGGTGGTTCTCGCGTCCCTTGGCCATGGGTCCCTCCTCCTGCGACAGCGCTGCCCGGAGTATGCCAGCGAGTATTTTCGATGGCAATCAGGATTTTCGAAAATTATCGAATTGCACGATCAGACGCGTCTGGCTAAGCTGCCCGCCAGACAAGGATGCCACCATGACCCTGGCCGAAAAAGCCTATGTTTCCCTGCGTCGGGACATCGTCGAGGGCTGCTTCGCCCCCGATAGTCCCCTGCGTCTCGCCGACTTGTCGGAACGCTATGGCATGGGCTTCTCGCCCCTGCGTGAGGCGCTGAACCGCCTGCAGGCCGAACGCCTGGTCACCGCCGAATCCCTCCGCGGCTTCCGCGTCTCGGCCCGGTCCCTGGCGGAATTCGAGGACGCGCTCCACGCCCGCCTCCTGGTGGAGACCGAGGCCCTCCGCCTCTCCATTGCCCGCGGCGATGATACCTGGGAGGCCTCCGTCGTCGCCGCCCTCTACGCCCTCCGCCGCCAGGCCGGACGCGCGGACGGCGACGTGGATGAACTCAAGACCCGCCACCATGCTTTCCACCGCGCGCTTCTCGCGGCTTGCGGGTCAGACTGGCTTCTCGACTTCTTCGAACGCCTCTACGCCGCAACCGAGCGCTACCGCATCCCCGCCCTCACCGCCGCCGGCCCGCAAAAGCGCGACATCGACGCCGAACACGGGGCGATTGCCGACGCCACTCTCGCCCGCGATACCGCGCTGGCCGAACAGCTCTTGCGTGACCACTACCTGCGCACGGCGACCATGATCCGCTCGGGTCTGGCTTCGGCCTGAGCGGCCGTCCCACGGTGTTGGAGGCAAGGGGCATCGCCGTAAGTCCGAGCCTTACGGGTCGGCAAGTATCCGGCGCAGAATGGGGATGTTCTGCTGGTCAAGGCGCGTCGCGAGGAATGTCGCGCATTTCAGGCGGGCGCAGGCCAGGAACCACATGTAGCTTGGGCTGGCCAGTTGTCGGACCTGGTGAATTGCGCCTTCGGCATCAGCATCGCCGACCAAACCGACCAGCCGTGCCAGAGTGATCCGGGCATCCAGCGCGGCAAGGTCGTAATTCGGGTCGCCAAGTGCCAGGTTGTCCATGTCGATCAGATAGGTCTTTCGACCCGAAAGAACGGCGTGCTCCGGCTTCATGTCCGCATGGATCGGCCGCAAGTGGACGGGCACATGCCAGACTTCAAGGCGCGCCAGAAGGTCGGCGGCAAGTCGCCCCGCCTCCTCATCGAATAGCGCGATCAGGCACTGTTGCCGTGCCGCCTGGGCCAGATGCGCGGCGCGGTCAAGCATGGTCCCGGGCACCACGGGCAGGGTCCAGAGGGTCCGGAGCGCGCCCAGGACCTGGGCCACGTCCCGGTCGCAGAGCGTGGCCGAAAGCGCCACGCCGGGAATGGCGGTGAAGGCAATTGTCCCAAGCTCGGGCAGCATGCCTGCGACGTCGGGAAACCCGAGGCCCAGACCGCGCGCCGCATCGGCCAGATTGCGCAGAGTCTGCGCCTGGGTGGTGACTCCGGTTTCCGGGGCGTGTTTCACGAAGAAAGTCGTCCCGTCCGCCCGGGTCCAGCGAAAGGTGGCGGAAAGCCCGGGCCGGTACCGCACCAGGACCGGGGCGGATTTTGCGGGCCCCCCGATCAGCCGGATCGCATGGTCCTGCGCCGCAGCCACAAAGGCGGCCAGGGCCGGCAGGCGGTGGTCATGCGGAAAGGCCTGGAACAGGGCGCCGGTCTGTGGGTCGAAGGTCGCGTGCGACTGCCGCAGGGCCAGCGTTTCGGCCTTGTGACCCGCGAAGAACCAGATTGACCCCTCGGGCGCATCGGCGGCGGTGCCAAGCGCGACATGCAGGATGGCGCGTGCGTCAGGCTGGTAGCGCAGCCGCAAAAGCCGGGTGCCGGGACGCCCGGTGATCCGGCTCAGGTCCATCTGAGCGAGGTCGGCGTAGGAAGGCAGGACCGCATCGCGCTTGTGGTCAAGCATCACGTCGCCTCATCGATCAGGGCGGCGATCACGTTGGCGGGCGTGGTGCTGAAGGCGTAGATCATCGCCAACCGCAACAGGGCCGCCCGGCGCCAGATGCCGATCCGTCGGGACGACAGCTGCCGCAGCGGCGTTTCCATGGCCGTTAGGAAAGCCTGGTTGGACCGCCCGCCCAGCAGTCCGGACAGGACGAGGTGCGCCTGCAGGTTTCCGACATCAAGTGCCGGATCGCCAAGCCGCAGGGTATCGAAATCCAGCAGCCCGGCGCAGTTGTCGTGCAGAAGGATCTGGCCTTCGTGCAGGTCCCGGTGACACGGGACCGGATCAAGCACCGTCAGGGCCATCAGCTCTTCGGCCAGGCGGGCCAGAGGGTCCCGCAACCGGCGGGCCAATTCGGGGAAGACGCATTTGGTCCGGTCGGCCCAGGTTTGCAGGATCGCGAGTTCGTCCGTCGCGCTGTGCTGGTCGGCCGTTACGGCAAGGCCTTGCAGGACGCGCAGCGCCCGAACGACATCCCGGGTGGCGCGGTAGCCCGGCACACCCCGGAATACCGGGGGCGCGCCCGGCAGGGCAGAGAACAGCGCGATCCCCGTCGCGGCGACAAAGCCCAGCGGGCGCGGGATGGCAAGCCCGGTCGTACCCTCTAGCGCGGCCCAGAGGTCAAGGTGCCGCTGGTACGCCGCCTCGCCCGACCCCGAGGTCACGGGCCTGAGGCGTGCGTACTGCGTACCTGACCGGCCACTGATCCGCAGGACTGCGCGCTTGCCCAGGCGGTGGCTCACAAGCCCGATCTCCGAGGCGGGGTCGAGCCCTACAGCCCCAAGCTGTTCTGCCGCCCAGGCGGGATCATGCAGCAGGCGAAGGCCCGGCAGTTTCGCATCGAACCCGGGGCGGCGCAGGACAAGGCCGCTGCAGGGGTCGGCGGTCACCGCAGGCGCCAATCCGCCGTCCGACTGCCCGCGCCTTGGTTTCGCCAGGCGGGCGCTTTCGGCCAGGGCACGGGCCGCGGCCGAGGGTCCCACCCATTCGCCGATCAGCATGCCCGGGTCGCCTTCCGTCCGCAGCATGACCTGCATCGGTTTCGCTGCCGGGAAATGGACCCGGACGACCTGGGCATTGACCGGGGCGCGGCCCGGAGAAAGCGCTGCGGTGGCCGCCGGCGACGGCCCTTCGGCAATCAGGGCGCGCAGGGTCTGCGGGTCGGGCCAGAGTTGCACCGAGAGGTCCATTTTTGTCATGCCCGTTGCTCCTGTCTTGCGGATTGGACCGGTTCGAACTGGCCGGACCTTAGGTGCACCACCCGGTCGGCGAGGGTCAGCGACACAGCGTCATGCGCGATCAGCAGGGTCGTGCGGCCGCGGGCGACGGCGCGGAGAGTGACGGCCAGCTCGCGTGCGGTCGCGTCGTCGAGGCCGGTCAGCGGCTCGTCCAGGATCAGGATCGGCGCGTCGCGCAGGATGGCACGTGCGATGGCGATGCGCTGCCTTTGCCCGCCGGACAGGCTTTCCCCGCGTTCGCCGACGACCGTGTCAAAGCCGTCGGGCAGGCGGCGGATGAAGCTGTCGGCCCCGGCGGCGCGGGCGGCGGCGAGGATTTCGTCCTCGGTGGCATCAAGGCGTCCGTAGGCAATGTTCTCGCGGATCGAGGTCGCAAACAGGACCGAGTCCTGCAGGACGACCGAGATCTGGTCGCGCAAGGAGGCCAGCGAGAGATTGCGCAGGTCATGGCCATCAAGGGTCACGCGCCCGCCCTGTGGATCGTAGAACCGCAGGAGCAGCTTACCGACCGACGACTTGCCGGCCCCGCTTTCGCCGATCAGGGCAACCACTTCTCCGGGACGGACCTGAAGCGATGCATCCTTCAGGACCGGCGGCTGGCCCGGATAGGCGAAGGTCACGGCCTCAAGGGCAAGCTCGCCCTTCACCGCATGGGGCGTGATCCGTCCGGGCCGGTCCGCGATGTCAGGCCGGATCTCGAAGATCTCCAACAGCCGTTCGCCGCTTGCGGTGGCCTTCGCGATGCGCGAGGTCATCGCGCTCATCTTCCGGATCGGCTTGTAGAGCGTCGTGAGGTAGGCCGTGAAGATCAGCAGGTCGCCGGGGCTGACCGCGCCGCTGCGGACCCGCGCGACACCGTACCAAAGGACGATGCAGGTCCCCAGCGCCAGAAGTACCTGAACGACGCGGTCCATCTGCGCGGCAAGGCGGGTGGAGACGACGCCCGCTTCGGCGGATGAGCTGTTCTGCCGGGCGAACCGGTCCTCTTCATGTGCCTCGCGGGCAAAGCCCTTGACGACCGAGATGGCCGAGATGCCTTCGGTCATCACCACGGCGATCTTGCCTTCCTTGCGGCGTTGCCTGCGGGCGGCGTCGCGGATTCTGGTGGCATAGGCCTGCGAGACCCAGACCAGTCCCGGCAGCACCATCAGCGCGGCAAGGGTCAGGCGCCAGTCCATCAGGAACATGATGGCGACGGTGCCGAGCATGACGACGCTGCGCGCGGCAAAGAACACAGCAGCGTCGATCAGAAGGTCGCGCATCATCCGCACGTCCCCCGTCAGGCGCGAGACGATGTCGGCGCTGGAGACGGTGTCATGGAAGGAATGCGACAGGCGCTGGACATGGCGGTAAAGGTCCAGCCGGATGTCGGCCACCACCTTCTGACCGACGGTGGCGATCATCGTGGCCTGGACATAGGCCATCACCCCGCCGATCACCGCGACGCCCAGGATCGTCAGCGCCGCCGCCGCCAGAAGCCCGTCACCTGATCCGAACCAGGCCAGCAGGACCGACATCACCGCATCAGGCTTTTCCTGCGGGATCAGGATGCCGTCGAAGACCACTTTCAGCGGCCAGGGGCGGATGATCTCGGCCAGGGCGACGACCAGCATGGCCAGCGAGCCCATGATGAGCTTGTTGCGATGCGGGCGGGCATGCGGGCCCATCCGGCGGAACAGCCGCCAAAGCGCGCGGGGTTCAATCCTGGCCTCGCTCATGCCGCCACCCGTTCGCGGACAAGCGCCACCACCTGGCGGGCGTTGTCGGTCCAATCATGGCGTCGCCCTGTGAGGGCGGCGCTTGCCGCAAGACGCGAGGCGAGAGGGGCGTCAGTGGCGAAGCGGAAAAGGGCTTCGGCCAGGGCATCCACATCGCCGGGCGTGACCATTAGGGCGGCCCCGGTTCCGCGCAAGACCCGTTCGGTCTGGCCGATCCGGCTGGCAACGACGGGCCTTCCCACGGCGAGGTATTCGTACAGCTTAAGCGGCGAAAAGTAGTGCCCGTCCGAGGCAGGGTAGGGGGCGGTTGCCACGTCCATCCGGGCGATCAGGCTGGGCAAGTCCTCATGCCGGACCCAGCCGGTCAGTGTCACGGCATCCCCCAGCCCGGCCCCGGCGGCATAGCCTTCGACCCAGGCCTTGCGGGGGCCTTCGCCGACGATCAAGAGGTGCGCCCTGGGCAGGCGGTCACGCAGCGCGCGGAAGGCAGGGAGCAGCGTGTCGAGCCCGTGCCAGGCCTTGAGCGAGCCGGAAAAACCCACAACGAAAGCGTCGTCCGGGACCCCCGGGATCGCGGCCTTTGCAACGCCGGGCTGGAAGCGGCGGGTGTCCACTGCGTTCGGGATCACATGCACCCGTCCCAGCACCGCGCCGCGGGCGGTGACGTAGGAGACCAGTTCGTCGGAGACGACGGCCAGGGCATCGGCGGTGTGGAAGACCTCGGCCTCGACAGCGCGGGCCTCGTCGGCCAGGACCAGGCTGCGGAATTCGGCCTGTTCGGCGACGAGAGGGGCGTTCACCTCGATCACCACCGGGACCTTCAGGCGCCGGGCGGCGCGGACACCGGCGGTAGACCATAGCGAATAGCGTTCGTAGATCAGGTCGAAGGGCCAGCTGCGGTGCAGGCGCACCAGCCTGTCCTCGATGGCGGCGGCGGTCGCCAGGTGGCCTCGTTCCTTTTCCGCACGGCTCCCGGGCGGCCCGCAGTCGGCCGAGACCTGTTCGACCTCATAGCCCGCCATTCCGGTACCGCGCTTGGCGCAAAGAACCCGAACCTCGTGACCCGTGCGGCAGAAGGCGTCGGCCATGGCGTTGATGTGGACCGAAGCACCCTTCTCGCCAAACACCGCGATGCCGCCATCGGCGCAGACATAGGCTATCCGCATCACGCTGCCCCTCGCGATGATCCGGACGGCGTGACCTGGGTGAAATGGCCGGACAGCTGGGTGACGTTGGTCGTGAGATCAAACAACCGCTCGGCCCGGCGGCGACCAGCCAGCCCCATGGCGCGGGCGCGGTCCGGGTCCAGAAGCAGGACCTCCAGCGCATCGGCCAGGCCAACCGGATCGCCTGGGTCGCAGAGGAGGCCGGTCTCGCCCTCGGCAACAATCTCGGGCCCGCCAGTGACGGTCGTGGTCACGACGGGAATGGCCTTGCCCATCGCCTCCAGCAGCACCGTGGGAAGACCGTCCCGGTCGCCGTCGGGGGTGATCACACAGGGCAGCACGGCGATAGCGGCGGTGCCAAGTTCCGTCGCCAGCTTTTCCTGCGGCATCGGACCGGCCAGCGTCACCCGCCCGGTCAGGTTCAACGCCTCGACCTGCCCCTGCAGCGCCCCCTGCAGCGGGCCGTCGCCGATGATCCGGCAGTCGAAGTCCAGCCCCCGGTCCCGCAGGATGGCACAGGCATCGACCAGCACGGCAAAGCCCTTCTTCTCCACCAGCCTGCCGACGGCAAGGATACGCCCCGGCATGGACTCCCCGGTCGGCCTGAACAGCGACAGGTCGATGCCGTTGTAGACGCGGTGGATGCGGTCCGCCGCTGCGGGGCACAGCGAGGTCAGGTGGCCTGCATTGCAATCCGAGACCGTCACGGTAAAGGCCGCCTCGTTCAGCTTGGCCTGGCGCTTTGCGGCGTCGATCTCGGGCGAGACATAGGTGTGGTAGATGTCGCGGGCATGAGCCGTGTAGGAAAACGTCCCGCCAATCTCTCGCGCGGCCAACAAGGCCACGGTCGTCGGATCCGACCCGAAATGCGCGTGAAGGTGGGTGATGCCCGCCGCGCGCGCCAGCCGGGCCACCTCTGCCGCCTTCCATTGCAGCGTGGTCACGCTTCGTGGGTCGTTGCCCGCGAACAGCACCGCATCCTTCGGATCGGCGACAAGCATGGGACCATTGGCCTTGGAAAGGTAGGTCACCGGGGCGCGGAGCTCGGCCAGCCGGGCGTGGCGCGGTTCGTCCGGCGGGGCAAGCAGCGAGAAGATGTGGCATTCGATCCCCAGCGCCTGCAGCGCCAGAAGCTCGTTCAGGATGAAGGTTTCCGAAAACCGCGGAAAGCGTTTCAGCACATAGCCGACTCGGACGGGTGATACCTTAGCCATTCGCGGATACCTCGGCAGGGGCAGGGGCCGCGTCGGTCAGGATCGCGGCGATGTGATCGGCGGCGCGGACGGCGCCGTCGAAGGTCAGTCCCAACATTGCGGGGGGTCGTGGCGGGCGTGCGGTCAGCGCCTTTGCCATCCGTGCGGGCGTCAGGTCCGGCCGCCAGACGACCGTTGCCATTCCCAGCGCTGCCAGCCGCTCGGCACGGATGCGCTGTTCGCCTGACGGGCCGACCCGTGGCACGACGACGGCGGGGCAGGCGGTGACCATGGCTTCGGCGACCGAGTTGTAGCCGCCCATGGTAATGAAGAGATCGGACCGCGCGAGGTGGTCAGGCAGATCGGGCGTCGTGTCCAGGAAGATCGCCCCCGCCACGGCGGCACGGTGCCTGAGCGCTTCGGCCAATTCGGCATCCATCAGCGGGCCTGCGACCAGCGTCAGTTCCGGCCGGCGATGCGATGCCAGAGTCTCGAACCCGGCCAGCACCGTGTCGAGCAGCACAAAGGCATCGCGCCCGCCCCCGCCCGAGACCAGCACCCGACGCGGCGGTCCGTCCCAGCGGGTGCGATCAGACGGACGGGCGGCGGTCACCGCGCCACAATAGCGGACCTGCCCCGGCAGCAGGGATTCCAGCCCGTAGGCGGTGCTTGACGGATAGAAGCCTTCGCTGCCGTAGACGAGGATGTCGTCGTAAAGCTCTGATACGATCCGGTTGGTGCCAGAGCCTTCCCAGGCCTGCGCGACGCGGTCCGGGTCGTCCAGGATGTCGCGCAGGCCCAGGACGACGCGGGTGCGCCCCTTTGCCTTCAGCGCCCGGATCGGCTGGACCAGTTCCTCCCAGACGCCTGCCGGTTCGTGGTCGACCAGCAGGACATCGGGGGCAAAGGTCTCGATGGCGCGCTCCAGGATGCCCGACCGCAGGGCGCGCGTGGTCGCGGCGTCGATCCGCAGGCTGCCCGCCTGCCAACGCCCGCGCCCCAGCTTGGTCAGCGAGGGAAGCTTGATGTAGTCGATCCCGGGATGCGGCTCGAAGACCATTCCGGCGGGGCAGCCGACCAGCATCAGGATCGACGCACCGGGAACCCGCTCGACCAGTTCCCGCGCGATGGCCGTGTTGCGCCGCATGTGGCCAAGGCCGATGGTGTCGTGGGAATACATCATCACCGAAGGCCCGCGCCGCTGGCCTGCGTGCTTGCCCGTTTCGGCCAGCAGGGCACCGGTCAGCTCTGCCAGCCGCGACATCGCAAAGGGCTTGGACAGGAAGGCCGAGACTGCCAGGCCTTCTGCTCGCAACCGATTGGCCACCGTGTCCTGGCCCGACATGATGACGATCGGGACATCCTGGATCGATGCCGAGGCGGCCGTCAAAAGGCTGATCCCGTCGCCGTCGCCCAGGTTGATGTCGGCCAGCACCAGATCATAGCGCGCCGATTCCAGCTGCTTGCGGCCCTCGAGGGCCGATGCGGCATGTGTCACCCTGTGTCCGCCCCGCCCGAGGGCACGGCAGATGTTGCGGGCGATGATCGGCTCGTCTTCCAGAAGCAGGATGCCCGACATGGAGTCCTCCGGCATGGCCAGCCCGAATCGAACTGCCGATCCGGACCAGACAGTGGTGCCGTGGACCAAGCGGATTTCCGATGGCCGCGCCGGGCGAAACTGGGGGATATCGCCCAGTCTGCCGCAATTCCGCCGTATTTCTAACCTGCGACCGAGGCCCATAAACTTTTGGTCAATATGCGCTTATGGGGTCGCTGTCCGAGGATGGGTCCAGTCACCGTAGCCAGTGAGCGGGCCAATGACCTTTCTTCCAAGAACCATGCAGCTGCGCGATTCGCCCCACCATCTCAGAATGGTGATCGCGTTCCTGTCGATCAGCTTCGTGCTGCTGTTCACCACCGCTCTGGTGCTGTCCACGACCCTGTCGCGCTACATCGTTGCCCAGATGATGTTGCGGGATGCCACGGTGTCCGCCGACTTCCTCAACTCGGTCGTGCATGTCGAGAATGCAACCGGCTACTTCGAGCACACCATGCCGCCCTCGACCGACCAGGACATCGAAGAGCTGCTCGTCCATGTTGGCCGCCTGCCCGACGTGTTCCGCGCGAATGTCTATTCTGGGGACGGCACGATCCTGTGGTCCAGCGATGCCGAGATGATCGGGAAAAGCTTCCCGGACAACGAGGAACTGGCCGGCGCCATGCGCGGCGAACTGGATCCCGAGTTGAATGTCGTCGACCGCGGCGAAAAGGACGAGCACGTGGGCTTTCCGCCGGGCATCACCGAATTCATCGAATACTACATCCCGATCCGTGCGCATGACGGCATGTCGGTCGTGGGCGCGGTCGAGGTCTACAAGGCCCCGGGCGCGTTGCTGGTGTCGATGCAACGGGTGCGCAGCTATGCCTGGATGGGCGCCCTGGCTGCGGCAGCGGCGCTGTTCGGCGGGCTGGCGGTGGTGGTCACCTATGCCAGCCGGGTCCTGATCCGGCAGGAGGCGCGGACGGTCGAGACCGAACGCCTTGCGGTCGTCGGTGAAATGGCCTCGGCAGTGGCGCATGGCTTGCGCAACCCGCTGGCCTCGATCCGGTCCTGTGCCGAACTGGCCTTGGACGATGACGTCCCCGACACGACCCGCGAGACGCTGACCGACATTACTGACCAGGTCGACCGGCTTGAGGGCTGGATCCGGTCGTTCCTGATCCGCAGCCGCCGCGACCCGGGCAGCCTGTCGGACCAGGCGCAGATCGACCAGGTCATCGCGCAATGCGTTGACGGCTTCCAGCCGCAACTCAGCCGGCGTGGGATCAGCGTTGCGGTCACGCCGGGCAGCGGCAGCCCGATGGTGCTGGGTCGTCCCGCTGAACTGGAGCAGGTGCTGAACACGATCATCTCGAACGGGATCGAGGCGATGGAGGACGGCGGAGTCCTGGGCGTAAGCTGGTTCAACCGGGCGGACGGAATGGTCGAAGTGCGGGTCACCGATACCGGGCCCGGCATTCCGAACGACATGCTGCACAAGGTGTTCGAGCCGTTCCAGACCGGCAAGGCGGCGGGCCTCGGGGTCGGTCTGGCCCTGGGGCGGCGCATTGCCGAACGCATGGGCGGGTCACTGGATCTGGCGAACGGGGCCTTGCATGGCGCAGTGGTGACCTTGCGTCTGCCGGCAATGGTTTAAGGGGGGGAGTGTGTGATGTCTGATATCCTGGTTGTCGACGACGAAGAGGTGCTGGCGCGGTCCATCGTGTCGTTCATGGAGCGCCGGGGATTTTCCGCCGGCTATGCCGTGGACACGCGGGGCGCCAAGGCGATGGCTGAACGCGATACGCCGCGGCTTGTCCTTCTGGACGTCCGGCTTGGGCGGGACAACGGGCTTGACCTTCTCGGCTGGTTCCAGGCCAAGGCGCCGGAAACCCAGATCGTCGTGATGACCGGTCATGGCGAGATCGGCATCGCCGTGGATGCGATGAAACGGGGCGCGCGCGATTTCCTGACCAAGCCTGCGCCCCTGGCCACCATCGCCGGAATCGCCGGAAACCTGATGCTGAACGATGTGGCCCGACCAGGCGAAGCGCGGGGGGTGGAGCGTATCCTGGGCCGCTCCTCGGCCGCCGTCGACCTTCGCGCCCAGGTCCGCCGTCTGGCGCCCCAGACCGAGGCGTCTCAGCCCGCTGCCGTTCTTGTCACCGGCCCCCGTGGCTCGGGCAAGGCGACAGTGGCCCGTGCCATCTTCGAAACCGCCAAAGGCAATCACGGGCCCTTGGCCGACATCGACTGCAGCCTTGACGATGCGTTTCGCGAGGCGGCCTTTTGCCAGTCCGGCGGTGCGCTTCTGTTGCGCCATGTCGACCGGCTTTCCCTGGCCTTGCAGGAACGCCTGATCGCCCGGATGTCCGCACCCGACGCCCCCTGGGTGCTGGCCACCACAAGCGCAAGCCTGCCAAGGCTGGAACGGGAGGGGGCCTTCCGGGCCGACCTTCTCTATCGCATCCAGGTCGGCTGGATCGAGGTTCCGGCTTTGGCGGAACGGAACTCGGACATCCTGCCGATCGCCGAAGTCTTCGCGCGGCAGTCCGCCCAGCGCCATGGCCTGGACCGCCCGCGCCTGTCTGGCGAGGCACGGGTCCGACTGGTGGACCATGACTGGCCCGGAAACCTGACCGAACTGCAGAACTGCATGGAACGGGCGATGCTAGGCGCGAGAAACGCCCCGATCTCGGCCGAGGATATCCGCATCCTGTCGGCGGATCCGGCCTCGGACGTGCCCAACCTGCCGCAGATGGAAGAGATGGCCCTGTCGAAGGCGCTGGCTGCGACGCATGGCAACAAGACCCGCGCCGCCGCCCTGTTGGGCATCAGTCGCGACACCCTGCGCTACCGTATCGAAAAGTACAACATATCAGAGACTTGACGACAGTTGGGCCAGCGCCCAGGGCTGGCCCTTCCCGGCCAGCTTCAGGGCACGGCGCAACTTTGCGATCCGGCAGAAATGCGCGATGAGCAACGGGTTGGTCTGCCGAGCCAGCGCCTGAACCTCTACAAGTGCGCTGTGGGTCTGGGCCGCCAGGTCGCCGGTGCGGCAGGTTGCGATCCAGGCCGCAAGATTGCCAAGGTCGGCCTCGATCGGTCCAAGGGCGATGTCGTCAAGATCGACCAGCCAGACCTTGCCCGACCTGTCTTGCAGGCACTGGCCGGGATGGAAGTCGCCATGGATCACGGTTGCCGCCGGCCAGCCGAGTGCCGCGTCTCGGGCGACAAGCTCGGCATGCAGATCGCATATGGCCGAAGGCGCCGACGCAAGGCGGGGGCGGATGCGCAGGAACGGGTCGAACCGGTCCAGCCCATCCGTCGACATCCGCCTAAGCAGCCCGACCGTTTCGATCAGGCGCGGAAGCGTCGGTGGCGCATCGGTCTCGATCCGTTCGAACAACAGACACGTCACGGCGTTGCCCCGCCGGACCGCCGGTGTCGGGACGCCGGCCATTCGCGCAACCAGACTGCGCCGCAGAGCGAGCTCCGCACGTGCCGCCGAAGGGTAACGCTTCTCGAACACCACCGCGTTGTCCGGTAGCGGCCCCGCGGTCATGCCAGGTCCAGGATCGCGCGGGCCGCCTTGTCCTCGCCGCTGGGGCCAAGGTCGACCGGCAGACGCCGCTGCGGCTTAATCAGGGTCCGCTGCAGCCATTCGGCCGCTTCGCCGGGGCTGTCCGCGTTCAGCCAAGCCCCCAGCGCAGGTGCCCAGGACCGTGCCCGCGCTTCCTGGTCATCAATGCTGCGCGGGATCGGGACCAAGAGGGCAGGCGTATCGGTTGCCGCAAGCTCCAGCACCGAATTGTACCCGGCTGTCGAGATCACCGCATCAGCGTCAAGAAAGAGCTCGTTCAGCGCGCCGCCCGGGTCCATCGTGCGATCCGCCTGACCGATCCGCCCAAAGTGTCGTGCCCGCGGACCAATTGCCTGCACCACTTCGAACCGCGGGCCCGTCTTCCGGGCCGCCCCCAGAACAGCGTCAACCGTTCTGTACAGCCATTCTGCGGTCTCGGCCGTGCCGCCGCCACCGGTGGCGACCAAGACCCTGGGCAAGGCTCTTTCGGCAAGGGCAGAAGACCGGGTCGCACGATAGATCCAGCCGGTCGCCACCATCTGGCGGGCGGCCAGATCCCCTGGCCTTGGCATCCAGTGCGCTTCCGGGTTGGCGATCAGGACAAGGTCCCAGGGCTTGTCCCCAGCCAGGCGAAAACGCGTAAGCTGGTTGTGCGGGGCTTCCCGCAGCACCAGAACCTTCGGAAGTCCCACGCCCTCGATCCCGGGAACGGTCATCGTGTCCAGGACCAGTATGCCGGACCGCGTTTCAACCGCTGCCGCCGCCATCTGGTCCCGATCCCGAACCTGCACCGTGTCGAAGGACCGAAGTTCATCGCCAAGCATCCCATCCGGAGCGGCGTTGCTGATGAGATGCAGCTTTCGCCCTGGTGCCATGGCCCGCAGACACATGGCGATCGTGACGGACCGGCGCAGATGGCCCAGTCCGGACTTGCTGGTTGCAAGAAAACAGATGTCGGCACCGGGCAAAGTGAGACTCCAGGAACGTCGCAATCCCCGCATCTTGGCAAGACGGCAGTCCGGTGCTCAAGGCCGCTGGATCGGCAACATGGGCGATATGCCCCGATGTGGGACTGCCACAAGGGAAAGCCTTGCGGTCATACACGCACCTAACCGGCGATCCGGATGGGCGTGTGTAGAAAGCTGTCGTTGAAAGTGGTGAGCCGGACAGGATTCGAACCTGTGACCCGCTGATTAAAAGTCAGCTGCTCTACCAACTGAGCTACCGGCCCCACGAAGCGGCTGATTAGGCAAGCCGCTGGCGGGGGTCAAGGGCAAAAACGTGGGGCACTGGCGAATCTTGAGGCCCCGGCTTATATGCATTCGAATGATGGACAGCCTGGCGCAGACCGGCCTGCCGTTCATGAAAATGCACGGTGCGGGCAATGACTTCGTAGTGATCGACTCGCGCGGGCGCGGGGCGGTGATGACGGCTGCGCTGGCCGAGGCGCTGGGGGATCGCAATCGCGGCGTGGGCTTTGACCAGCTGGCCGAGATCACCGATTACACTGATGCCGACTTTGGCCTGGTGTTCTGGAACTCTGACGGCACGCAGGCGGGGGCCTGTGGCAACGCGACCCGCTGTGTGTCGGACTACATGATGCAGTCTTTGCAGGCCGATGCGGTTTCGCTGGTCACTGCCCGCGGGCTGCTGCAGGCGGAACGCGCTGCTGACGGCCGAATCTGGGTGAACATGGGCCAGCCGCAGCTGGACTGGGCTACGATTCCGCTGGCCGGCGAGGTTGATCAGCTGCATCTCCCATTGCCGGGTGATCCGGTTGCGGTCGGCATGGGCAACCCGCATTGCGTCCATTTCGTGCCGGATGTGAACAGCGTTGACCTGTCTACCCTTGGTCCGACGATTGAACATGATCCCTTGTTTCCACAGCGGACGAATGTCGAATTTGCCCACCTGATTTCCCCTTGCCGTATCCGCATGCGGGTGTGGGAGCGCGGGACCGGGATCACGCTCGCCTGCGGCTCGGGTGCTTGCGCGACCGCGGTTGCTGCGCATCTGCGAGGGATGACCGGGCCTCGCGTGGCGCTGGAGGTCGATGGCGGGATGCTGGAAGTCGACTGGCGCGACGATGGCGTCTGGCTGACCGGTCCGGTGGCGCGGGTCTTCGACGGGGTGCTGTCGGCCGACTACCTGGCCGCGCATCGATGAACGTCCCGCAGAAGCCTCCGGTCTTCGCGACGCTTGGCTGCCGCCTGAACGCCTACGAGACCGAGGCGATGAAGGAGCTTGCGGCGGCCGCGGGTCTGTCCGGCGCGGTGGTGGTGAACACCTGCGCCGTGACCGGTGAGGCGGTGCGGAAAGCCAAGCAGGAGATCCGGCGGCTGTCGCGGGAAAACCCCGGCGCGACGATCATCGTGACGGGCTGCGCGGCGCAGACGGAACCCGAGACCTTTGCCGCGATGTCCGAAGTCGCGCGGGTTGTGGGCAACCACGAAAAGATGCAGGCCGAGACCTGGCAGGGCATCGCAGCCCCGGACCTGATCGGCGTGACCGAGAAGGTGCAGGTCGACGACATCATGTCGGTGCGCGAGACGGCCGGTCACTTGATCGACGGCTTCGGGCGGCACCGGGCCTATGTCCAGGTCCAGAACGGCTGCGACCATCGCTGCACCTTCTGCATCATTCCGTTCGGGCGCGGGAATTCCCGGTCGGTCCCGGCGGGGGTGGTGGTCGAACAGATCAACCGTCTGGTGGATCGCGGGTTCAACGAAGTGGTGCTGACGGGGGTGGACCTGACGTCTTGGGGGGCCGATCTGCCCGGGGAGCCGCGGCTGGGTGATCTGGTGCGGCGGATTCTGAAGCTGACCTCGGTGCCGCGCCTGCGGATCTCGTCGATCGATTCCATCGAGGCGGACCCCGCGCTGATCGAGGCCATCGCGACGGAGGCGCGGCTGATGCCGCACCTGCACCTGTCGCTGCAGGCGGGGGACGATCTGATCCTGAAACGGATGAAGCGGCGGCATCTGCGGGACGATGCGATCCGGTTCTGTCAGGAGGTCCGCACTTCCCGGCCGGAGATGGTCTTCGGGGCCGACATCATCGCAGGCTTCCCGACCGAGACCGAGGCGATGTTCCAGCGCTCGCTGGATCTGGTTCAGGAATGCGGGCTGACCTTCCTGCATGTCTTCCCGTTCTCCCCCCGCAAGGGCACCCCCGCGGCACGGATGCCGCAGGTTCGGGGGCCGGAGATCAAGGAACGGGCGGCGCGGCTGCGGGCCTTGGGCGACCGGGTTCTGGGGGAGCATCTGGCGGCTCAGGTCGGGCGGGTGCATCGGGTGCTGACCGAGGGGCCGCGTCTGGGCCGGACCGAGGGATTCGCCGAGGTTGCCTTCGGGGAGGACCAGCCGGAGGGGACGATCCTGGAGGTTCGGGTCTCTGGTGTGGACGGGGACCGGCTGCGGGCCTGAGAGTGTCCACGGTGGACAAACTCGGTAACGTCAATGAAAGCAATGACTTGGTCGCGGGCGTTAGGGGTTTCGTAACTTCCGCTTATCGTACAGTTTGGGGCGGTTTTCCGATTGAGCGCTGGCGCGCGCGCCTTTTGTCTCGTCGTCGGCCTGCGCCTCCTCCTCGGTCATTGGGGGCGCTTCGCCCCCCAAACCCCCCGAGAGTATTTGGGAATGGGCAAGTCCAAGGCCTTCCAGGCGGATCAGCCGAGCGCGACGAGATGGTTGTCCCATTGGGTTTCGTCGCTGGCGAGCGGAGTGAGGCCTTTGTCGCTGGCAGACCAGATCGCCCCCAGGCCGTCGGTCACGGTGAAGCGCCCGCCCAAGGCAGCCGCACCGCAAAGGTCGGGGCGGTGGTGGGTGGCGATGTGGTGGCCGCTCGCGTCGAACAGCATCAGCGCGCCGCCTTTGGGGGAGGTGATGAGGATGCGGTCGCCGGTCGCGGCGATGGAGCCGGCGTAGCCTTGCAGGGTGAAGGCCTCGGCCTCGGGTGGGGCGCAGAGGACGGGGGCATTGCCGGGAGTCCAGAGGCCAAGCTGCGGGACGGGCTCGGCGGGGTCGCCTTCCCACTGCATGGCGAAGGCGATGGCGTCGCCCATGAGCGCCAGGTGGCGGATTGAGTTCTGGTGGAGGTCGGGGAGGTCGATCTGGTCGAGGAGTTTCCCGTCCTCTGCGAGGAGCGTCAGGTTCGGGCGCATGTCGGGAATGTTGAGCTTCGTCCGGTCGACCGGGTCGGTCTGGATGCCGCCGTTCGCCACGGCAAGGCGACCATCTGCAAGGCGCTTGATGTCGTGCGGGCCGATGCCGTGGCTGGGCCAGTCGGTCAGGCGCGTGTAGCTGCGGGTGTCCCAAAGACCGATGCGGCCTTTCGAACTTTCGGCGATGGCTTCGGAGGTCATCAAGAGGGAGCCGTCCGCCGAATAGGCGCCGTGGCCGTTGAACTGCATCCCCTCGGGTGGGGTCAGGCGGTGCCGGGTCTCGCCGGTGGCGCAATCGATCACCAGCGCGAAGGTTCCGGGGCGGCGGGCGAAGGCGACGGCCTCGGCGCGGGTCGGGTGGGCGGCGGCGGCGTGGCCGCGTCCGGGGAGGGCGATCTGGAAGAGGCTGGTGCCGGTGGCGCCAAGACCGTGGAGGAAGAAGTCCTCGCTCCGCTTCCCGGCGGCGAGGTATGCGGGGGCACCGATGTCGGCCCAGGTCAGGCGGGGAGCCATCGCGGCGGCAAGCGTGGCAAGGAAGGTCCGCCGCTGCATCAGTCGCCGTCCGCCGAGTTGAAGCCAAGCTCCACACCCAGGGCCGGAGCAAGTTCGGCAATCGCGGTGTCGCGGGTGGCCCGCACGGCCTGCTGCAGGATCTCCAGCTTCAGCCAGTCCTGCGGGTCGGTGATGCGGTCGATGTCGGGGTCCAGTGCTTCGGCGAGGCCGATGGCATGGTCGAAGGTGGCCAGCGTCTTCGGGCTGTCGGCGTTCAGTGTCAGCGCGAGGTCTTTCAGCGCCTTGAGCGACAGGATGATGTTGCGGACCGAGCGGGCGGAGGCATGGGCCTCGGCCAGGTCTGGGCGGGGTTTGTCGAAGGTGCCGAGGGGCCGCCCGATGCGGCGGTCGGCGAGGGACTCAAGGCCGGTCGCCAGCTGGGTGAAAAGCGCCTGGGTCGCCTCTTCCGGTTTCAGGAAGCGGTCGTTCCCGGGCTGTCCGGCGGTCAGCATCAGGTCGCCGTAGGGGCCCCAACCGGCGGCAAGGGCGGCTGCGGTGGCGGAGAGGTCGTCGGCGGTGACCTGAATCAGGGGACAGGCATTCTCAACGGGTTCGGTCGGGAACAGCAGGCGTTCCAGGGCGGGCAGGCCGCGGGCGGCGACGGATTGCTGGGCCATCTCTTCGGCGGTTGGGAGTGCAGCGAGCAGCGCGCGCTGGGCCTTCCAGCCGGAGCCCTTGGGGTCGGGCCAGAACAGGACGGCAAGGCCGCGCCCGTCTTCCTCGGCGGGGCCGAGGGTCAGGTGGGCCACGGGCATCCAGCTGTCGTAGACGCCCTGGAAGGCGGCGCGCAGGATGTCGGGGTCGCAGCTGTCGATATCCGCCAGCGCCCGGGTGGCATTGGCAAAGGCGGTGAAGCCGGAGCGGATGTGGTCCTGCACCACGGACGCGGTGTCGGCAACGGCGGGGGAGGTGAGGGCGAGGGCAAGGAAGATGGCGCGCATCAGAGGCTTCCCAGGAAGGCGAGGAGGGCCTCGCGGTCTTCGGTCGTCATCGCGGCGACTTTGTCGCGGTGCGATTGTGCCTCACCGCCGTGCCAGAGGATAGCCTCCAAGAGGCTGCGGGCGCGACCGTCGTGCAGGTACTGGGTGTGACCGGAGACCTGTTCGGTCAGGCCGATGCCCCAGAGGGGTGGGGTCTTCCATTCCGACCCGCTTGCGCGGCCCTCGGGGCGGTTGTCGGCGAGGCCCGGGCCCATGTCGTGGAGGAGGAGGTCGGTGTAGGGCCAGATCAGCTGGAAGCTTTGCTCTGGTTGGCCCTCCAGCCGGTTGGTGACGTGTTTCGGCGTATGACAGGACTGGCAGCCGGTGGTGTGGAAGACCTCTTTCCCTTTCAGGACCTGGGGGTCGTCGATGGCGCGGCGTTCCGGCACGCCGAGGTTGCGGGAGTAGAAGGTGACGAGGTCGAGGGATTGCTGGTCGACTTCGAGGCCGTCGCGGATGCCCGGTTCCTGGCCGTGGGGGGCTTCGAGGCAGGCCGGCTGGACTTGGGTGCAGTCTCCCCAGGGATCGGGGTGAAGGGGCGTGGAAAGGCCCATGTCGCCGGCGAAGGCCCCGGCGGATTGTTCGCGCACGGTGGGGGCGCCTGCCTTGAGGCCGAAGCGGCCGAGCATGGGGATGCGGAATTCGACGGAGGGCACGATCTGCGGGCGGCCGGAGATGCCGTCGCCGTCGGCGTCGTTGGGGTCGGCGAGGGCGAGGATGTCGGCGGCGGGGATCGCCTCCAGAAGGCCGAGGCCGATCATCTGGGGGGCGACCCTTGGCGAGATCATCAGGTCCGGCGATGGGGCACCGTAGGCGGGGTCACTGAGGCTGTAGGTGGGCGTGCGGAGGCTGACCGTGGTGCCGTCGGCAAGGGTGACGGGGGTTTCTTCCCAGGTGATGTCCATCCGGCCTTCGGCGGGGTGGCCGGGGGCGGCGAGGTCCTGCAGCTGGCCGCCGTAGGTGGGGTCGGGCGAGGTGGCGATCCAGTCGGCGATGCCTTCGGGCGAGGGTCCGCCGGGGACCGACAGGCGGAGGAACATGGAAACCCTTGAATCCTCAGCGGAGTCGGGCGTGTGGCCGCGGCCGTCCTTCAGGTGGCAGTCCTGGCAGGCACGGGCGTTGTAGAGCGGGCCGAGGCCGTCAGAGGCTTTGGTCGACACGGGCGCTGCGACCCAGAGCTTGCGGAAAAGGGCATTGCCGAGCTTGAAGTCCATCTCGAGCTGAAACGGCATGTTGGCAGACGGCAGGCTGAAGGCGTCTGCCGTTTCGGTGGCACGGACGGTGGCGGCCCCGGCAGGCTTGGCCTCAAACGGTTCGGGTTTCGAGAAGTCGGTCGGGGGCGCAAGGACGGCGGCGATCTTGGCCTGATCCTCGGTCGTGCGGGGGATGACGGGGAGGTGGCGGTCGTCAAGCGATTGGGCGAAGGCTGGGGTCGCGGCGAGGCAAAGGGCGAGGGCAAGGCGCATGGTGGCCTCCTTTGCGGGAGGGATACCCCCGATTAGTTGAGCAAATCAATCGGAAAATAGCAGCGCCTGCCAAGGCGCACCGAGAGGGCTGCCGCGCGCGGATGAGTCGCTTGGACAAGGCCAAGGATTGCGTCGGAGGCTGTCGCTTCGGGTGCGCAGACGGAGACAAAGCCCGCATTCTGCCACACCTTGTCGCAGTGCGGTGGGGAGTTGCTGGCACATGTTACGAAAACGATTGCGCAAAGTGATGTCCAAGTGCAAAAGGGGGTGTCAGTACGGTGCGCGTAGCGAGTTCCCTGGTAATGCCTAGCACCTGGGTCCGGCCGCTGACGGCGGTCGGACCATCCAGCCCGAAGCTAGAGAAAACCGGAAAAGTCGGGCTGTTCGACTTCCTGCATCGGCGCCGCATCGGGGGCGCGGATCGCTTGCAGCACCGCACGGGCCAGAAAGTCGGCAGCGCGCTGGGTGTCCTCGTCAATGGCGATGATGGCCGGGTTCGCCATCCCAAGCAGGCGACCTGACCCCTTGGCGATCACGTCGACATCCTGGCCGATCACCCGACCGGCTTTGGTCAGCGCCGACGTCACGGCCAGGGCGGCGGGGTCCGAAGAGCAGATGTAGCCGTCACAGTCCGGATGACTGGCTACGTGGTCTCGGGCGGCGGCCTGCAGGTCGGAAAGCGAGCCACCGATGTTTGCCCGGTCTATTTCCCTGAAGGCAAGCCCAAGGTCCGCAGCCGCCTGTGACGCATTCATGATGGTATCGCGCCCGTAGTGTCGTTCACGCGGGGGACCAACCAGCGTCAGCGACGTTCGTTTGCGCCGCCGCATCAGATCTACAGCCAACCTTGCAAAGGCACCGTTGTCGAAGTCGTAGTACGGGTGAAGATGTGAAAGGCTGCTGCGACCGTGGGTGGCAAAGGGGAAGCCGCTCTCAAGCAGGTAGGCGGTGCGCGGATCGTCGATCAGGGTCTCGTTGAAGATCACCGCATCGGCCATCCGGCCCTCGACCACCTGCTTGATGGCCTGCAATCCGTCCTCGTGCGACAAGGCCGGGATGATCGAAATCTGGAAGCGTGTCGACAACAGCGCCCGGGCAATCGAAGGGATCAGGCGGCTCATCTGGTCATCGGGCGAGATGCGGAAGACCAGGCTGATCATGAAGGTCTGTCCGGTGCGCAGCCGCTGGCCGGCCCGGTCGGGCACATAGCCCACCTCTTGCGCGATCTGGCGCACCCGGCGCTTGGTCTCTTCGCCGATCTCGGGAGAATCGTTCAGCGCACGACTGACCGACGGCACCCCAAGTCCGCAAAGGTCGGCAATCGTCTTGAGCGTCGGTCTCGGATGAGACCCCTTCCGTCCATGGCCTTCCACTTCGGACACCTTCTGTTTCCGACACTATCCCGTGCGCCACTTCCGGCCAGCAACCATATGGTCAGCCTGGTCCGCGACAAACACAAATGTGCCTGCCCACGTGGCGGGCGGCGGTATGGGCGAGAAGCCGGAGCTTACTCGGCGGAACTTGCGGGCTTGGCGTTCAAGAGGCCATAGCGTTCGGCCCCCAGCTTGTCGAACAGGCCGATCTGGGTTTCGAGGAAGTCGATATGGCCTTCCTCGTCCGCGATCAGCTCGTCGAAAAGGCTGCGCGTAACGAAGTCGCCGACGGCATCGCAGTGGCGGCGGGCCTCGATGTAAAGCGTGCGGGCGTCGTGTTCGGCGGCAAGATCAGCCTCCAGCGTCTCGCGCACGGTCTGGCCAATGCGCAGCGGGTCGAGCTTTTGCAGGTTCGGGTGGCCTTCCAGGAAGATGATCCGGGCGATCAGCCGGTCGGCGTGGTGCATCTCTTCGATTGATTCCGCCCGGGACTTGTCGGCGAGGTGGCCGAGGCCCCAGTCCTCTTGCAGGCGATAGTGCAGCCAATACTGGCTGACGGCTGTGAGTTCCGACCGGAGTGCCGCGTTGAGGTAGTCGATGACCTTTGCGTCGCCTTTCATGATGTCTCCTTCTGCGTGCCTTGTGCCGGACAACGGCGGGGTGCGGGGGTGGGTCAGTTACGCGGTCTTGCGCCGGGTCGGTCGTGCGGGGGCCGGGGGATCGGGGATGCGGAAGGCAGGGGTCTGCCGCAATGTGTCGAGGAAGAGGGGCAGGCAGCCGCCGCAGTCGGCCCGCTTGCCGAGCGCGCGGTAGACCTTGCCGGGTGTGATGAGCGTCTGCGGGTCAGCGGCGCGCATCCAGTCCACCGCCGCGCGGATGTCGTGGTCCGAGATCGACTGGCAGTGGCAGATGATCACTGGAACACCGCCTCGGGGCTGTCGAGGCTGTCGGAGCCTTCGAAATCCACCTTGGAGAGGCCAAGCGCCGTCACGGCCCGGTCGATGGACGCGGTCTGGGTGACCAGTGCGTTGACAGCGGCCATGATGATCGCCTCGCCTTCCGCGTTGCCGGGAGCGATGAGGGTGTCGAAGGTCTGCCCGGCATCGCCTGCGTCCTTCATCGCCTGCAGGGCCGTGACGGAGGCGTCGAGTTCGGACTTGAGTTGCGTGTCAACGGCGGGGTCGGCAGCGGCGACGAGGTCGGCGATGGAGGGGCCGGTCAGGGTGCTGCCGTCCGTCCGGGTATAGGTACCGAGGTAGACGTTGCGGATGCCGACACCGTCGTAGAAGTGGCTGTTGTGGGTGTTGTCGGAAAAGCAGTCATGCTCTTCCTCGGGGTCGTTCAGCATGAGGCCAAGCTTGATGCGTTCGCCCGCGAGTTCGCCGTAAGAGAGGCTGCCCATGCCGGTCAGGATCGCCAGTAGTCCAGCCTCGGGCTCGGCGATGACGGCGGCGCGGGCAAGGCCGTCGCCTTCCCAGTTGTCGACCATCTCGCCCAGATCGGCGACGAGGAGGTCGGTCGCGGCCTGCAGATAGGCGGCGCGGCGGTCACAGTTGCCGTTGGTGCACTCTGCACCCGGCAGGAAGTCGGTGTAGGGACGGTTGCCCGCGCCCGGGTTGGTGCCGTTCAGGTCCTGACCCCAGAGGAGGAACTCGATGGCATGGTAGCCCGAAGCGACGTTGGCCTCGATCCCGTCGGCTTCGTGCAGGGTTGTGGAGATGAGGGTGGGGGTGATGGCGGTGGCATCGATCTCGGTGCCGGAGAGGGTGAATTTCGGCGTGGCGATGACGTTCAGGGTGGCGAGCTGGTTTTCCTCGTTGCCGTAGTCGGTGCTGACGTAGTCGATCAAGCCCTCGTCCAAGGGCCAGGCGTTCACCCGGCCCTCCCAGTCGTCGACGATGGGGTTGCCGAAGCGGAAGGCCTCGGACTGCTGGTAGGGGACGCGGGCGGCCAGCCAGGCCTCGCGGGCGGTTTTCAGGGTGGCGTCGGAGGGGGCAGTGACCAGGGCGTCAACTGCGGCCTGCAGTGCCCGTGCGGTGGTCAGGCTGTCCTGGTAGGTGGCGAGCGCGAGGTCGGCGTAATGGGTCGTGACCTCCTCTGGCGTGGCGGCGAGGGTGGGGGTTGCGGTCAGGAAGAGGACGGACAGGAGGCGCATGGGTCGACTTTCGGCTGTTTGCCGAATGTCTGACTAATTTAGTAGGTCTTGTAAACCCGATTCTTTTACTTGGGAAAGCTTCTCACGATTTTTCTGCGAGAAATCAGGGGAGTTCGGCGATCACGGCGCGGGCGGCGGCTGCGGGGTCCTTCGCCTGCCAGATGGGACGCCCGACGACGATATGGTCGGCGCCGTCGGCGATGGCCTGATGCGGCGTGGCGATGCGCTTCTGGTCTCCGGTCGCGGCTCCGGCGGGGCGGACGCCGGGTGTGACGATCAGCTTGCCCTGCGCTTCGGGCAGGGCGCGGATCATTGCGGCCTCTTGCGGCGAGGCGATGACGCCGTCGGCCCCGGCGGCAAGCGCGCGGGCAGCGCGTTCCAGCGTGATGTCGTGGATGTCGCCGGGTTTGATGAGGTTTGCGTCAAGGTCGGCGCGGTCCAGCGAGGTGAGGATGGTCACGGCCAGGATCTTGAGGTCCGTCCCGCCCTTGCCGGTGGCGGCGGCGCTGACCACCTGCGGGTCTCCGTGGACGGTCAGGAAGTCGAGATCGTATTGCGCCAGGCCCCGAACGGCGGCCTCGATCGTGGCGCCGATGTCGAAGAGCTTCATGTCCAGGAAGATGCGCTTGCCCTGTTCGTGCTTAAGCTCATTCGCAAGCGCCAGGCCCCCGCCGGTCAGCATCCCGAGGCCGATCTTGTAGAAGCTGGCGGCGTCCCCGATGCGGGCGACAAGGTCCAGGCCCTGCACAACGTTCGGCACGTCCAAAGCGACGATCAGGCGGTCATCTGCGGGCATGGGGCCTCCGGCGGTTTCGGGGCGGTTTGACGGGGCGGGGCAGGGCTGTCAAGACTGGCGGAAAAAGTGGGGCCCGAGACGGGGATGGGGATGATCCTGGCATTCGACATCGGCGGCAGCCGGATCAAGGCGGCGGCCTGGGATGGCGGGCTGCGGCCTCTGGGCGAGGTGGTGACACCGCTGGGCGACAAGGCGGCGTTCACGGCAGCGGTGAAGGGTTTCGTTACCGGGAAAGAGAAGGGCATCGCGATCTCTATCGCCGGGGTGGTCGATCCGGCGACGGGCGTGGGGAAGGTGGCGAACATCCCGGCCATTGACGGGTTGGCGCTTGGTCCCGAGGTCGAGGCGGCAACGGGCCTGCCAGTGCAAGTGCTGAACGACGCCGACTGCTTTGCGCTGGCTGAGGCGTCGCAGGGCGCGGGGCGCGGGCATGGCACGGTGTTCGGGGTGATCCTGGGCTCGGGCGTCGGTGGCGGGCTGGTGATCGGCGGTCGGGTCGTCACGGGCGCGGGGGGCTATGCCGGGGAATGGGGGCATGGGCCGCTGATCCGGGGTGAGTATGCGTTCCAGTGCGGTTGCGGGCAGGTCGGATGCCTGGACACGGTTGGCTCGGCGCGGGGGTTGGAGCGGCTGCATCGCAAGCGCACGGCGGAACTTCTGGGGTCCGAGGCGATCATCGCGGGCTGGATGGCGGGTGAGGCCGAGGCCGGCGAGACGATGGCACTTTGGCGCGACCTGGTCGCGGGTCCCCTGGCGATGGTGGTGAACGTCGTGGGGGCCGACGTGGTGCCGGTGGGTGGCGGCTTGTCCCGCGCCCCGGGGCTGGTGGCCTATCTGGACGAGGCAGTGCGGGTGCGCATCCTGCGTCGGACGAAGGGGCCGCTGGTCGTGCCGGCGGAATGCGGGGCGGATGCGGGGCTTCTGGGTGCGGCGATGGCGGGGGTCGCGGCATGGGGGTGATGCTGGAGGTCTGCGTCGACAGTGCCGCGGGGCTGGCCGAGGCCGTCGCGGGCGGGGCGGACCGGATCGAGCTCTGTGCGGCTTTGGCGCTGGGCGGGCTGACGCCTTCAGCCGGGCTGATCGCGCTGGCGGCGGGCTGCGGCGTGCCGGTGGTCGCGATGATCCGGCCCCGCGCGGGGGATTTCGTCTGGTCCGAGGCCGAAGTCGAGATGATGGAGGCCGAGATCGCAGCGGTGCGTGATGCCGGTTTGGCAGGGATCGTATTGGGGGCGTCGCTGCCGGACGGTCGCCTTGACGTGCCGGTCCTGCGGCGGCTGGTGGATGCGGCGGTGGGTCTGGACCTTGTGCTACACCGGTGCATAGACCTAACCCCCGACATGGGCGCGGCGCTGGAAGAGGCGGTGGCGCTGGGGTTCGACCGTATCCTGACCTCGGGCGGCGCAGTGACGGCGGAAGCCGGGGCGGCGCGGATCGCGGCGCTGGTGGCCCAGGCGGCGGGCCGGATCACGGTGATGCCGGGGTCGGGGGTGACCCCGGGGAATGCCGCGATGCTGAAGGGGCTTGGCATAACCGAGCTTCACGCGTCATGTTCGGGGACGGCCCCGGTCACGGGCCGGGTGGTGGAGATGGGGTTTGCCCCTGCGGTATGGCGGCAGACCCAAGCGGATGCGGTGCGCGCCTTGCTGAAGGCGTTGGAGTAGGAGCGGGCGATGGACATCAACCTTTCTTTCGAGCGCCCCGAGGATGGTCCGGAGGCAGGCCCCCTGACAGTCGGCTGGTTCCTGGCCTCGGACAAGGGCGCGGTGCTGTATGACCCGCCCGAGCGGGTGATGATCCGCCCGCCGAACAAGGCGCATGCGAAATCAGCCAGCCGCTGCCCGGCGGTGATCCAGCTGGAAAGCCGGTATTTCACGGTGAAATGCCCGTTCGATCTGCACATCGGCTTTCAGCGCGACGACAAGGGCAAGCCGGTGTTGGTGAACCGGGCGGGGGCGGCCAGTCCGATCCGGTCATCGAAGCTGAACGAGGTTCTGACGCTTGTCTCGGAAACCGAATGGCGGTTTCCCGACCGGCCCACGGTGCAGCTGCACCTGCCCTACTACTTCATCGCCGACGAAATGGTCTACATGAGCCAGCTGTCGGCCTTTGCGCATTACCGGCCCGATCCCCTGCCCGGGACGATCTTCGGCGGGCGGTTCCCGATCTCGATCTGGCCGCGCCCGCTGATGTGGGCCTTCGAATGGCACGAGCCGCAGAAGGACCTGATCCTCCGCCGGGGAGAGCCGCTGTTCTATGTCCAGTTCGAAGGGGTGGACCCTTCGCGCCCGGTGCAGCTGGTCGAGGCCGAGCGGACGGCGGAATTGCAGACCTATCTGGAGAGCATCTCGGGCGTGGTGAACTACGTGAACCAGACGTTTTCGCTGTTCAAGGCGGCGGAGGCGTTGCGGCCGAAGAAGCTGCTGGTCGCGAAGGACCGGGGGTAGTGCCTTTGGCTGGCCCCGGGGGTTTCACACCCCCGGACCCCCGTGGAGTATTTCTGAAAAGAGCAAGCGCGAATTTGAATTGAATTGGAAGGGTTTGGGCCATGCGCAGCATCATTGAGACTTATGAAGTAAGCTCGGGACGAGTGACCGAGGTGCTGGCGGTGGAGGGCCGGATCGAGGCGCCGAACTGGGCGCCGCCCGGGGATTGGCTTCTGGTGAATGGCGAGGGGCGCCTCTACCGGGTGCCGCTGGACAAGCCCTCGCTGGTCGAATTGCCTTCGGGTGCGGCGGTGCGCTGCAACAACGACCACGGGATTAGCCCGGACGGTGCGACGATCATCCTGTCCTCGCATCACGAAGGCGCGGGGTCGCAGATATATCTGATGCCGGTCGAAGGGGGTGAGCCGGTGAAGGTGTCGCCCGACAGCCCCAGCTGGTGGCATGGCATCTCGCCCGACGGCAAGACCCTGACCTATGTCGCAGCGCGGGGCGGCAGCCGGGTGATCGATGTCTACACGTTGATTCCGGGCGCAGAGGAGAAGCGGCTGACCTTTGGCGAGGGGCATTGCGATGGGCCGGACTTCTCCCCCGACGGCACGCGCATCTACTACAACTGCGACCGGACAGGTCATGCGCAGATCTGGGTGATGGCGGCGGATGGGTCGGGGCAGCGACAACTGTTCAAGGACGTGTTCGTCAACTGGTTCCCGCATCCATCGCCGGACGGGCGGCAGCTTCTATATCTCGCCTATCCGCCCGGCACCACGGGGCATCCGGCAGACCTGGAGGTGGCGCTGGTCCTGTGCGATCCCGATGGCGGCAACCGGCGCCGGGTGCGGGAGTTCACGGGCGGTCAGGGCTCGATAAACGTCCCCTGCTGGGCGCCGGACTCCAGTGCCTTCGCCTATGTGCGCTATGAACCCTAGGCCGTGCGCAACCCGCTAAGCCCCTTCGGCGCCCTTGGTTTCGGCTCGGGCAGCTGGGGCGGAATATCGACCGTCGTCAGGATCGGCTGCAGGTGGCGCGGGTCGCCCCAGACCGATATATAGACCTCGGGCGGATAGCCATTGGCCAGGTGTTCCGGCGTCAGGTCAATGATCCGCACGCGCAGGTCATCGCCATGCGCCAGCGAGGGAGCAAGGATTTCCTCGGCCACGGGCCCCAGGTGGCCGACCAGCCCGTCGCGGTGGTGCGGGATCAGGCCGAGGATCGGCTTCTTCAGGCGGGCAAAGACACCAATGCGACCGTCGGACAGGCGATCCAGCCGGGCGCTGTCGCCGATGGCAAGGCCGGCGCGGGCGACATGGATCGCCAGGCCCTCGACCGGGGCCTTGTGGATCAGGGGAAGTTTGGTGTCGCTCATGGCCCGGCCTCTTGTTCGGAAGTACCGAGGATGTGGACCCTGGGGCGGCATGCGCAAGGAAAGCTTGTCGCCAATTTGACCGGCAAGCCCGATACCGCCGATGGCCTTCGTCCCTATCGGCGAAGAAAGGCCGACCGGCCCGACCTGCGACAGGTTTTCCGGCACTGTGGTTTTTACGCAAACGGGGATTGCAATGCTTTCCCGGTCTGCCCAGATGAAAGCCAAGGCCTTCACGCGATGGGCTGGGTTTCCGGGCATCGCAAGCGGGGCGCTTCACGAGAGGAGTATGGCCGATGAATTTGGAGAAATTCACGGAACGGTCGCGCGGTTTCCTTCAGGCCGCACAGACCATCGCGATGCGGGAAAGCCACCAGCGCGTGCTGCCCGATCACTTGCTGAAGGCTTTGATGGATGACGACCAGGGCCTGGCGGCGAACCTGATCCGCAAGGCGGGCGGCTCGCCCGAGCAGGTCAATGCGGCGGTGAATGCCGCGATTGCCAAGCTGCCGAAGGTCACGGGCGGCGATGCGCAGACCTATGTCGATCCGCAATTGGTGCGGGTGCTGGACGAGGCGGAGGCTGTTGCCAAGAAGGCTGGCGACAGCTTTGTTCCCGTCGAACGCCTGCTGACGGCTTTGGCGCTGGTGAACACGCGCGCCAAGGATGCGCTGACGGCGGGGGCAGTGACGGCCCAGGGGCTGAACTCGGCGATCAATGAGGTCCGCAAGGGGCGGACGGCGGACAGCGCCTCGTCGGAAGACACGATGGAGGCGCTGAAGAAATATGCGCGCGACCTGACCGAGGCCGCGCGGGACGGCAAGATCGACCCGATCATTGGCCGGGACGAGGAAATCCGCCGCGCAATGCAGGTGCTGTCGCGGCGGACGAAGAACAACCCGGTGCTCATCGGTGAGCCCGGCGTCGGCAAGACCGCGATTGCGGAAGGCCTGGCCCTGCGCATCGTCAACGGCGACGTGCCGGAGAGCCTGAAGAACAAGAAGCTGATGGCGCTGGACATGGGGTCCCTGATCGCCGGGGCGAAGTACCGTGGTGAGTTCGAAGAGCGTCTGAAAGCGATCCTGAAGGAGATCGAGGCGGCGGCGGGGGAGATCATCCTCTTCATCGACGAGATGCATACCTTGGTCGGTGCCGGGAAATCCGAAGGCGCGATGGATGCGGCGAACCTGATCAAGCCGGCGCTGGCGCGGGGTGAGTTGCATTGCGTGGGTGCCACGACCTTGGACGAGTATCGGAAGCACGTGGAGAAGGACGCGGCACTCGCCCGTCGCTTCCAGCCGGTGTTTGTCGAGGAGCCGACGGTAGAGGACTCGATCTCCATCCTCCGGGGCATCAAGGAGAAGTATGAGCTGCACCACGGCGTGCGGATCACCGACGCGGCGCTGGTCGCGGCGGCGACCCTCAGCCATCGCTACATCACCGACCGTTTCCTGCCGGACAAGGCCATCGACCTGATGGACGAGGCCGCCAGCCGGTTGCGGATGGAGGTGGATTCGAAGCCCGAGGAGCTGGACGCTCTGGACCGGCAGATCCTGCAGTTCCAGATCGAGGCCGAGGCCCTGAAGAAGGAAGACGACGCGGCGTCGAAGGACCGGCTGGAGAAGCTGGAGCGGGAGCTTGCCGACCTGCAGCAGAAATCGGCGGAAGTGACGGCGAAGTGGCAGGCGGAGCGGGCGAGCCTGGAAGCTGCGCGGACGCTGAAGGAACAGCTGGACCACGCGCGGGCTGAACTCGATCAGGCCAAGCGAGAGGGCAACTTCGCAAAGGCCGGAGAGCTGCAGTATGGCCGTATCCCGGCGCTGGAGAAGGACCTGGCCGAGGCGGAAGCCAAGGAAGGGCAAGCTCTGGTCGCCGAGGCCGTGCGGCCGGAGCAGATCGCCGAGGTGGTGGAACGCTGGACCGGCATTCCGACCACGAAGATGCTGGAAGGCGAGAAGGAGAAGCTCCTCAAGATGGAAGAGGAGCTGGGCAAGCGCGTTGTCGGGCAGCGGGCGGCGGTGGAAGCCGTGTCGCGGGCTGTGCGGCGCTCGCGGGCCGGGCTGTCGGATGAGAACCGGCCGCTGGGCAGCTTCCTGTTCCTGGGGCCAACCGGCGTTGGGAAGACGGAACTGACCAAGGCGCTGGCGGCGTATCTCTTTGACGACGACCAGGCGATGGTCCGCATCGACATGTCGGAGTTCATGGAGAAGCATTCCGTCGCCCGTCTGATCGGCGCACCCCCCGGCTATGTCGGCTATGACGAGGGCGGCGTGCTGACCGAAGCGGTGCGGCGCCGGCCCTATCAGGTGGTTCTCTTCGACGAGGTCGAGAAGGCGCATCCGGACGTGTTCAACGTGCTCCTCCAGGTGCTGGACGATGGTCGGCTGACCGATGGTCAGGGCCGGACGGTGGACTTCAAGCAGACGCTGATCATCCTGACCTCGAACCTCGGGGCGCGGGCCTTGTCGGAGCTGCCGGAGGGTGTCGATGCCAGTGGCGCGAAGGCCGAGGTGATGGAGGCCGTCCGGCAGCACTTCCGGCCGGAGTTCCTGAACCGCCTGGACGAGCAGATCATCTTCGACCGGCTGAACCGGGCGGATATGTCGGGGATCGTCGAGATCCAGCTGCACCGGCTGGAGGCTCGCCTGCAAGCGCGGAAGATCACGCTTGAGCTGGACGACACGGCAAAGGCCTGGCTGGCCGAGGAGGGCTATGATCCGGTCTTCGGCGCGCGACCGCTGAAGCGGGTGATCCAGCGGCAGCTGCAGGACCCGCTGGCCGAGATGTTGCTGGCGGGGGAAATCCTCGACGGGTCGGTCATCACGGTCACCACGGGGCCGGAGGGCCTGATCATCGGCGACCGGGTGGTACAAAGCCGCCGCGAACGGCCTCAGTCGGCGGTCGTGCACTAACACGCGAAAGGGGGCCTTGCGGCCCCCTTTTTCTTGCGTCCGGCGATGGTGGGGCGGTGTTAACAAACCCCTAACGTCCGCGACCAAGCCATTGAGTCTTCAGGCATTGCCGCGATTGTCCACCGTGGACAGTTTTCCGGTCACTTCGGAAGAAGAACCTTGTCGATCACGTGGATCACCCCGTTCGAGGCCATGATATCGGCGGTGGTCACCCGCGACTTGTTGACCTTCACGCCCTTGCGGCCGTCGATGTGGACGGTCTGGCCCTGCACGGTGGCGACATCCAGCCGCTGGCCGGCCAGCTGGTCCGAGGTCACGGCGCCCGGCACGACGTGATAGGTCAGGATCTTGATCAGCTGATCCTTGTTTTCCGGCTTCAGCAGGTTCTCGACCGTGCCTGCGGGCAGGGCGGCGAAAGCCTCGTTGGTGGGGGCGAAGACGGTGAAGGGGCCATCACCCTTCAGCGTGTCGACGAGGCCTGCGGCGCTGACCGCGGCGACCAGGGTGGAGAAGTCCTCGTTCGACGAGGCGATGTCGACGATATCGGGCTCGGTCTCGGCGGGAACGCAGGCGGCGATCAGCGAGGCGAGCGAGACGGCTCCGGCAAGGCGGAAAAGGCTACGGCGGTTCATGTTCATTGTCCCTGTTGGATGAGAAAGAAGAAGGGGGCGCCTCATGCGCCCCCTTTGTGGTCCCTTAGCCTTCCGGCGGCAGGATGACGGCGTCGATGACATGGATCACGCCGTTCGAGGCGGCAACGTCCGGGCCCGAGATCACGGCCCCGTTCACTTTCGGCCCGCCGTCGAGCGTGATGGTCACTTCCGCGCCCTGCACGGTGGCGGCCTTCATGCCTTCGGTCAGGTCGGTCGACATGACCTTGCCCGGCACCACGTGGTAGGTGAGGATCGCGGTCAGCTTGTCCTTGTTTTCCGGCTTGAGGAGGTCCTCGACGGTGCCCGCCGGCAGCGCGGCGAAGGCAGCGTCGGTCGGCGCGAAGACGGTGAACGGGCCTTCGCCCTTCAGCGTCTCCACGAGGCCCGCGGCGGTCAGCGCGGCGGCCAGCGTGTTGAACGAGCCGGCGGCGACAGCGGTATCAACGATGTCCTTGTCCTGCGCGAAGGCAGGCATCGCAAAGGCGGTGGCGGCGGTCAGAGCCAGGAAAGTTCTGCGGATCATGTGGTGTCACTCCCGTTATGATCGGAATGCCGTCATTGGCGAAGGTTGATAGGGCCGGGATGCGACATCGGATCAGTGCGACATCTGCGTGAGGAGCGCTTGACTGGGGGCGAAGGCGCGCTAAGCCGCAGCGCCTTGCGATTTCCAGTAAAAGCTCTGTGAAAAAAGTTCAGTCCCTGTGACCGGTCTGAAGCATTATTTCATCGGCTTGGCGGACACGTGACGCTGTTTGCGTAACGTTTGGTGTATGCCAACGAACAGCCCACCAGAACCCATGATGGAGTCCGAGATGCGCCGCCTGACCTGGTCTGACGTGACCCCGCAGCCCCTGTGGCTGAACCGCCGCCAGCTGATTGCGGGGGCAGCGGCCCTGACGGCAGCACCGGCGCTGGCCCGGATCGAAGCGGCGCCGAGCAAGTATTCGACGGACCTTGAACCCACGAGCTTCGAGGACATCACCAGCTACAACAACTTTTACGAGTTCGGCACCGGCAAGGGCGACCCGGCGGAATACGCGGGCGCGCTGACGACTGATCCCTGGTCGGTGCTGATTGATGGGCTGGTGGACAAGCCGGGGACCTATGACCTGGCCGACGTGATGAAGGACCAGCCGCTGGAGGAGCGCATCTACCGCTTTCGCTGCGTCGAGGCCTGGGCGATGGTCGTCCCCTGGATCGGGTTCGAGCTGGCGGGCCTGTTGAACCGGGTGGGCGTCCAGCCTTCCGCGAAGTTCGTGGCGTTTGAAACGCTGGTCCGCCCCGAGGAGATGCCGGGTGTGGCGTCCCCCTTCATCGAATGGCCCTATCGTGAGGGGTTGCGCCTGGACGAGGCGATGCATCCGCTGACGATCCTGGCCACGGGCCTGTACGGAGAGCCGATGCCCAAGCAGAACGGAGCGCCGATCCGGCTTGTGGTGCCGTGGAAGTACGGGTTCAAGTCGATCAAGTCGATCGTGCGGATCAGCCTGGTCGACAAGATGCCGCCCACGACCTGGAACATGCTGCAGCCGCAGGAGTACGGCTTCTATTCCAACGTGAACCCGAACGTCGACCATCCGCGCTGGAGCCAGGCGTCCGAGCGCGTGATCGGCTCGGGCCTCTTTGGCGGGCGGCAGGACACGCTGATGTTCAACGGCTATGAGGCCGAGGTGGCGTCACTGTACGCGGGCATGGACCTGGCGGTGAACTACTGATGGACCGCGTGAACGCCCTTGCCCGCCGGGTGCCGACCTGGGTGGTCTATCTTCTGGGGCTGGTGCCGCTGGCTTTCCTGGTCTGGGGGGCGGTAGCCGATACCTTGGGTGCGGACCCGGTGAAGGCGATCGAACGCGGCTTGGGCGAGCGGGGGTTGCAGTTCCTGCTGGCCTCGCTGGCGATCACGCCGCTCAGGCGGGTGGGGCTGAACCTTCTTCGGTTCCGCCGGGCCCTGGGGTTGCTGGCGTTCGGCTACGTTGCGCTGCACCTGACGGCCTGGGTCTGGCTGGACATGGGCCTGCGCTGGGCCGAGATGGCGGCCGACCTGACCAAGCGGCCCTACATCATCATCGGCATGGTGGGTTTCCTGGTGATGCTGCCGCTGGCCGCAACCTCGTGGAACGGCGCGATCCGGCGCATGGGGGCGGTCGCGTGGAATCGGCTGCACCGGCTGGCCTATGTGGCGATTCTGGCGGGAGTGCTGCATCTGGCGCTTCTGGTGAAGGTCTGGACGGTCGAGACGCTGGTTTATGTAGCACTGGCCCTGGGCCTGCTGGCGGTGCGCCTGCTGCCGAAGGCGCGACGGACCAGTCCCGCCGTCTGACCGCCTTGCTGTGATGCTGCAGGCGCAAGAAAGTTGCCGCAAAGCAGCGTCGATAGTGGCTTTGATTGCGTCAACCACCAGATTTTGCGGTGTTTTCTGTTACCCACAAAAATTTTGTCCGAAAGGTGTTTTTTGCTCTTGCGGGCATCGCGGCGCATCCGTAAATACCCCTCCACCGAAGCAGAGACGCGACGGTGACGGACGGAAGCGGACGGAAACGGCAGCGACGGTTCGGAAAATCTGAAGGCAAGGCGCGAAGGGATACGCCAAGAAGTTGGCGGATCGCACGGTTTTTGTCTGACGATGGCTCTTTGACATTGCTGGAAGATGAAGGGATATGCGGGCGGTTTGGGCGCATCGGCGTCAGACGTTTGCATATCGGCTCACTAGGGTTTCGGCCCGATGATGTGAGTGTCAGCTTCACTGTCT